>NZ_CP111079.1:312500-1512500 GCF_026278245.1 Pontibacter kalidii
TGGTCGAGGAGAGAATCCTAAGGTGCTCGAGTGAATCACGGCCAAGGAACTCGGCAAAATGACCCTGTAACTTCGGGAGAAGGGGTGCTTCCTCTGGGCAACCAGAGAAGCCGCAGTGAAAAGGCCCAGGCGACTGTTTAACAAAAACACATGGCTTTGCGAAATCGAGAGATGAAGTATAAGGCCTGACACCTGCCCGGTGCCGGAAGGTTAAGAGGGGATGTTAGCCGCAAGGCGAAGCATTGAATCGAAGCCCCGGTAAACGGCGGCCGTAACTATAACGGTCCTAAGGTAGCGAAATTCCTTGTCGGGTAAGTTCCGACCTGCACGAATGGTGTAACGATCTGGGCGCTGTCTCAGCCGTGAGCTCGGTGAAATTGTAGTCTCGGTGAAGATGCCGAGTACCCGCAACGGGACGGAAAGACCCCATGAACCTTTACTATAGCTTAGCATTGACGCTGGGTAACTCATGTGTAGGATAGGTTGGAGGCTGTGAAGCGGTGTCGCCAGGCATCGTGGAGCCGTCCTTGAAATACAACCCTTGAGTTGCTTGGCGCCTAACCTCTCAAAGAGGGGGACAGTGCTTGGTGGGTAGTTTGACTGGGGTGGTCGCCTCCAAAACAGTAACGGAGGCTTTCAAAGGTTCCCTCAGCACGCTTGGTAACCGTGCGCAGAGCGCAATAGCACAAGGGAGCTTGACTGTGAGGCCTACAAGCCGAGCAGGGCCGAAAGGCGGATATAGTGATCCGGTGGTTCCGTATGGAAGGGCCATCGCTCAAAGGATAAAAGGTACTCTGGGGATAACAGGCTGATCTCCCCCAAGAGCTCATATCGACGGGGAGGTTTGGCACCTCGATGTCGGCTCGTCACGTCCTGGGGCTGGAGAAGGTCCCAAGGGTTCGGCTGTTCGCCGATTAAAGTGGCACGCGAGCTGGGTTCAGAACGTCGTGAGACAGTTCGGTCCCTATCTGTTGTGGGCGTAGGAGATTTGAGGGGTCCTGACCTTAGTACGAGAGGACCGGGTTGGACGAGCCTCTGGTGGACCTGTTGTGGCGCCAGCCGCAGCGCAGGGTAGCTACGCTCGGACGGGATAAGCGCTGAAAGCATCTAAGTGCGAAACCCGCCCCAAGATGAGATCTCCCTGGAAGGGCCGTCGAAGACGACGACGTTGATAGGCCGCAGGTGTAAAGCTAGAAATAGCAAAGCCGAGCGGTACTAATTGCCCGGGCGCGTTCTACAGGCCCCGGCTTTACCGGCCCGCCGCTCTCACCTTTTTTTTTCATCTCTCCCCCACATATCATGTCTACAAAGCATTGCGCACGCATAACAGCCGTGCCGACGATAATGGTGGCTATGGCCCCGGTGAGCACCTCTTCCCATTCCGAACAGAGCAGTTAAGCCCGGGAGCGCCGATGGTACTGGGTTCACCCCCGGGAGAGTAGGTGGCCGCCAACCCCAACAAAGGGGCAGCAGGAGAAATCCCGCTGCCCCTTTTTTCTTTTTCCTCCCCCCACCCCCCACCTCCAAGGCCGGCGCCGAGCCAAGCCACAGAAAAAGCCCCAACCTTAGCGATCGGGGCTTCTCAAGCGGATCCTGTACTTGCCAACAGGCTAGCTGTTGATAAACCTGGGGTTGATCAGGTTCTCTATTCCGATCAGCATCTTTACAACTCCGATCAAGCATCTTTACAACATAGCAGGAAGCCTTCTACTCAATAGCATTAGAATTTTACGGCCTTACCCTTGCAGGATTAAAGTAGTTAGGTGCTCCTCCTGTTTTTCTTCATCTTCTAACTTCTCAACAGAAATTAAAGTATAGCTCTGGGGGCATGTTGTTTTTTCACCTGCGCCTCTTTAACTTGAGCTATGGCATTCCTGTACCCATCCTTTCTGTTTGCACTGGCAGCTGTGGCTGTTCCGATTATACTTCACCTGGTGCAGTTAAGGCGTGCCAAACGGGTCATGTTCAGTAATGTCAGGTTCATCCAGGTATCGAAGGATCTTACGGCAAGCCAACGCAACCTGAAGGAACTACTCATACTCCTCTGCCGGGTTCTTTTTATCGTGTTTCTTGTGCTGGCTTTTGCGCAGCCCTTTCTGCCAGCCTCCGATGCGGCAATGGCTACTGATGGATCAGATGTAGGCATAGCAGTAGATAATTCCTTTAGCATGCAGAACCTGCACATGGAGGAAGACCTGACACTTCTGCATGTGGCTACGGATAAAGCCAAGGTTATAACTGATCTTTTCCCCGCTTCCGCTGCTTTCAGGCTATCGGGCACAGAAAGTCTAAACCACGGAGCGCCTGTACAGAAGGGTGAAGCTGCAGCCATTCTTGATCGGCTTGATTTCTCCGCAAAAAGGTTTACGCCTTCCCAAGTGCTAAAAAGCCAACCCAGCCATATTTTCATACTTTCGGACTTTCAGAAGAACAACTTTTCGCCAGCTGTACTGGATGCTGCTGATTCACTTACGCAGGTGCATCTTGTCCCCTTGGCTGCCGCCAACGTATCCAACATCACCATAGATTCTGTTTACCTGGAGGATGAGTTTGTAAGACCCGGCGCAGAGAACAGGCTGCATGTGCTGCTGACGAACACAGGATCGGAGGCGGTGGAAGATGTGCCTGTAAAACTTTTTATACAGGAGGAACAGGCATCAGCACTAAGTATAGATCTGCCGGCAAAGCAATCAACCGCAGCGGTGATGTCTTTTAAGGCATCCGCAGGCAGGGCAACGAAAGCTTATGTTCAGGTAGAGGACTACCCGGTAGAGTTCGACAATACGTATTACTTCGTGCTGGCTCCCTCTGCTCCCATCAAGGTTGTTGAGGTTACAGATAACCAGAACTCTGAACTGCAGCGCCTGTATGGCAACGAGCCATTCTTCAGGTTCGCCTCTTTCCGGAGCGGGAGTATAGATTATGCCACCTTGGCTGCCGCTGACATAGTCATACTAAATGGAGTAGAGTCGCTATCGGCAGCGCTGGCGGCAACTGCGGCCAACTATGTAAATGAAGGAGGGAGCCTAAGTATAATTCCACCTGCCGATCAGGATAAAGGGGCTTATGCCGCGCTTTTCCAGAGTCTGAACCTGCCTGCCTCTTTTACAGGCTCAGGTGCCGAAGTTGCCAAGACCTCCCTGGCCGCACCGGACCCCAATAACCCCTTCTTCCGGAGTATCTTTTCTGATTTTGATGCCGAGATGCAGATGCCGGCTGCCGGCAGAAGTATAGCCTGGACCAGGGCATCGGATGACATCCTCAAGTATAAAGGCGGTGCACCGTTCCTTTCCCGTTTCGACAGGGGCAGCGGCTTTGTCTACCTTATGGCCGCACCGCTGCAGGAAAACTATAGTGCACTGCCTAACCATGCGCTCTTTGTTCCCATTATGTACAGGCTGGCTATCAGCAGCTATAAGCAAGCGCAGCAGCTGGCGTATACTTTGGGAGGAGGGACCATCCAACTACCTGCGTCGGTGCAATCCAGGCAGGAAGGCGTGTACGAACTCAGGAGAGATAGCCTCGCCTTTATACCTGAGCAGCAAGTGCGCGGGGGCAGGCTATACTTTAATGTGCCTCCGGACATGAGCGAAGCAGGTTTTTACACGTTGCAGTTGCAGGACTCCGCAGTGGCTACCCTGGCTTTTAATTACGGCAAGGAGGAGTCTTACCTGGAGCAGTATAGCCCCGATGAACTCCGCACGCTGCTGGGCAAGGGCCGGCCAAACGTGCACGTGTACGACTACGGCGATGCGTTTTCGGTGAAAGGTGAGTTTGAAAAACGATATTTTGGCGTCAAGCTTTGGAAATATTGCCTAATATTGTGTCTGTTTTTCCTGATGGCCGAAATAGCACTTATTAGATTCCTCTGACATGAAAGTACTTCTCCGAGCAGCAACTATTTACAATCCCCAATCCGAGTTCCACCTGCAGCAGCAGAACATCCTTATCGAGAACGGCGCTATTGCCTACATTGGGCCTGATGAGCAGCAGGCAGATAAAGTAATTGCGACCGATGGTCTCTGCGTATCGGCGGGATGGGTGGACATGCAGGCCTATGCCGGTGAGCCGGGGCTGGAGTATAAGGAAGACCTGGAGAGCCTGGCCGCCGCCGCTGCCGCCGGAGGCTTTACTGAGGTGCTGCTGTTGCCGAACACCGAGCCGGTGGTGCAGACCAAGGGCGCCATTAACTTCATCAAACACAAAACCCACACGTTGCCGGTAACGCTTCTGCCCGCCGCTGCTGTAACCGTTGATGCCCAAGGCAAAGACCTGACAGAGATGATCGACCTGCACCGCTCGGGGGCTGTGGCTTTTACAGACGGCACGCACCCCTTGCAGGGCGCAGACGTGATCCTGAAGGCGCTGCAGTACCTACAGCCTTTTAACGGCCTGCTGCTGAACAGGCCGGAGCATACGCGCCTTACCGAGAACGGGCAGATGCACGAAGGCGAGGCCAGCACCCGCCTGGGGATGAAAGGCATCCCGGCCCTGGCGGAGGAGGTAACCATTACCCGTGACCTGCAGCTGCTGCGCTACACAGGCGGCAAACTGCACTTCTCGCTTATCTCCACAGCGGCTGCCGTAGCGGCTATCCGCAGGGCGAAGGAAGAGGGGCTGCAGGTAACCTGCGACGTGGCCAGCTACCAGGCTGCCTTTACCGATGAGACCATGGAGCCGTTCGACACCAACTATAAAGTAACGCCGCCCTTCCGTACCTCAACCGATGCGGCAGCCATAAAAGAAGGCTTGAAAGACGGTACCATCGATGCACTGGTATCGGCCCATATGCCGCAGGACGTGGAAGCAAAGAAGCTGGAGTTTGACCTGGCGGAGTTCGGCATCATAAACCTGGAGACAGCCTTTGCGGTGGCGAACACCACGTTGGAACTGCCACTGGAGCAGCTGCTGGAGAAACTGACAAGCAACCCGCGCCGCATACTTGGCTTGCCTGAGGCGTGCCTGGCAGTGGGCGAGGCGGCAAGTCTCACCATCTTCGTCCCCGAGCAGACCTGGGTACCGTCGGTGGATAAAAGCAGATCCAAATCGCACAACAGCCCCTTCTTTGGCCGTGAGTTGAAAGGGCGTGTACTGGGAACAATACATAAGGGGCAGTTAGTGCTCAACGATTCTTTTTAATATATTTATACCTATATTAAGGTAGGGTAGGCCCTGTGCCGTATTTGCCCGAGGGAGAGACTATGTTTAATCAAACAATTGTGCGGATTGGTATACGGTATGGAGTGCTGAGCGGCCTCATCTGCTTTGCCCTGGTGGCGCTGCTATACGTTGCAGGCTACAATCCCTTCGGCGACATGGGCAGGATCTCCTATTTACCGATTCCGATCTTCGTCTTTCTGGCCATCCGGAACTATAAAAAGTATAGCGATACAGAGCTGACGTTTGGCAGGGGACTGCGGGTAGGTCTGGCGGTGGCATTTTATACGGCCCTGACCTCTGCCTTGCTGGTACTGGCGCTGATATACCTGGTGGGGCCTGAAATCCTGCAGAACCATATCGCCGAGATGCAGGCCCTGATGGAGGAGACGCGGGAGCAGCAGGTGCAGTTGCTAGGGGAGGAGTCGTACAGGGGCGTGTATGAGGCGCTGGAGAACCTGACGCCTACGACACAGGCCGCTGATTTCTTTTTGTGGAGGTTGATTGTGGGCAGCATCTTCGCGCTGGTGGCTGCCGTGTTTTTCCGGAAATAATTTCATCTAAACCTATAACACATCAACTATGACTGAGAAACAACCTTCCGTTGGATCTGTTGCCTTAAAGTGGGGCTTCATCTTTGCGCTGATCGGCGTTATTTTTACCCTGGTGCTGATGGTGTCCGGCATGGCAGAGAACCGTTGGATCTCCAGCCTCGCTTACCTTATTCTGATAGGAGGTATCGTGATGGCCATGAAGAACTATAAGGAGGAAAACAATGGTTTCATGTCGTATGGCCAGGGATTGGGTATTGGCTCGATTGTTTCAGTTGTTTACGGCCTCCTTTCCGGTATCTCGTCCTGGCTGTATATGGAGTTTGTGGATCCGGATTATATGAGCCGCATCATGGAGAAACAGCGCGTGCAGATGCTGCAGGATGGCATGACCGACGAGCAGATCGATGCGGGTATGGCTATCGCTGAGAACTTCCAGGGGCCGTTCACAGTGATCCTCGGTTCTGCCTTGATCACGTTGATTTTTGGGTTTATCCTGTCGCTGATCATCTCTGCGGTGATGAAAAACTCGCGACCGGAGTTTGAGTAAAACATGCAATACACTTACGATATTTCGGTAGTAGTTCCGCTCTTCAATGAGGAGGAGTCGCTGCCTGAACTCGTGCGCTGGATCAGGAGAGTGATGCATGCGCACCAGTTTTCTTATGAGGTGATACTGGTGGACGACGGCAGCACCGACCGCTCCTGGGATGTGATCAACGCCCTGGGTGAGGAGGACAAAGCCGTTAAGGGCATCAGTTTTAACCGCAATTACGGCAAGTCTGCCGCCCTGAACGAGGGCTTCCGCCGCTGCGAGGGCGAAGTGGTCATTACCATGGACGCGGACCTGCAGGACAGCCCCGAGGAGATCCCGGCCCTCTACGACATGATCAAGCACCAGAAGTATGACCTGGTGAGTGGCTGGAAAAAGAAGCGTTTCGACCCTCTGAGCAAAACCATTCCTACAAAGTTCTTTAACGGCGCCACACGCAGGCTTTCGGGCATAAAGCTGCACGACTTTAACTGCGGCCTGAAGGCCTACCGCCAACTGCTGGTTAAAAGTATAGAGGTACACGGCGAGATGCACCGTTACATTCCGGTTATCGCCAAATGGAACGGCTTTACCAGGATAGGCGAGAAGGTGGTGCAACACCAGGAACGCAAGTATGGCACCACTAAGTTCGGACTGGAGCGCTTCGTGTACGGTTTCCTTGATTTGCTATCGATTACGTTTGTGAGCCGCTTTAAAAAGCGCCCGATGCACTTCTTCGGCTCGCTGGGCACGCTGATGTTCGTGATGGGCCTGGGCATTACGATCTGGCTGATCGTGCAGAAACTGTTTGGCCTATACTCCGATGGCCGCGTGCGTGACATTGTGGACCAGCCGCTGTTTTTCCTGGCGCTGGTGGCCGTTGTACTTGGTGTGCAGCTGTTTCTGGCCGGATTCCTGGCTGAGATGATCTCCATGGCGTCAAGCAAGCGCAACGAGTACCTGATCCGAGACAAAGTAGGCTCCATTAAAAAATAATGGCGAGGCGGGTAATCATCGTCGGGCCGGCGCACCCGCTGCGGGGCGGAGGCATGGCCACCTTTAACGAACGCATGGCCTATGCCTTCCAGGAGGCGGGCTGCGAGGTGGAGATCGTGACCTTTCGCCTGCAATACCCTTCATTTCTCTTCCCCGGCAAGAGCCAGTTTACCACAGAGCCTGCGCCCGATGGGCTACGAATAAAAGTCCTCATCAACTCCATCAACCCTGTTAGTTGGTGGCGTGCGGGGCAGTATATCAAAAAGCAAAAGCCTGATCTGGTAGTGTTCCGGTACTGGCTGCCGTTTATGGGACCGGCGCTGGGCACGATAGCCCGCCTTATTCGCCGCAACAAGTATAGCCGCATCCTGGCCATCACCGATAACGTGGTGCCGCACGAGAAGCGCCCCGGCGATGAACCCCTTACCCGGTATTTTCTCAGCTCCTGCCACGGCTTCGTAACCTTGTCGCGCGCTGTGCAGCAGGACCTGGAGCGATTTGAGCCGCAAAAGCCCAATGCATACCTGCCGCACCCCCTCTACGACAACTTTGGCGAGGCCGAGACTAAAGAGGCCGCCTGCGCCGCCCTGGGGCTGGACCCAAAGTATAACTACCTGCTCTTTTTCGGCTTTATCCGTGCCTACAAGGGGCTCGACCTGCTGCTGCAGGCCATGGCCGATCCACAGGTGCAGGAGCTGCATAACCTGAAGCTGGTTGTGGCCGGCGAGTTTTACGAGGAGGCCGCGCCCTACCACCAGCTCATCGAGCAACTGCAGCTGCAGGACCGGCTTATACTTCGCACCGATTTTATACCGAACGCCGAGGTGCGCCACTACTTCTGCGCCGCCGACCTGGTGGTGCAGCCTTACAGACACGCCACGCAGAGCGGCGTGACGCAGGTGGCCTACCATTTTGACAAACCGATGGTGGTCACGCGCGTGGGAGGCCTCTCGGAACTGGTGCCGCACGGCGAGGTGGGCTATGTGGTGGAGCCGCAGCCACAGGCCATCGCCGCCGCCATTCATCACTTCTACTCTTCCGGGCAGGCGACTATACTTGCCGGGAACATCAGCAAGTATAAAAAGCGCTTTAGCTGGAGCCGCTTTGTGCAGGCGGTGTGGGAACTGGCGGAGCGGGTGAAAGTTTAGCACCCTACTTTCGTACAAATTACCTTCATTTTTCGCTGACACAGCACTCTCTGTACGCTGAAGTATAGTTATCGGTATATATTTGCAGCAAATATTTGCGGATGATCAAGATTGAAAAATATAGTGAGTTAACGCCTTCTGCCAGAAACGTTCTTAACCAGCTTATTGAGGAGGAATTTGGTCACGTTGCCTTTGTGCAGGAGCGTGTGTGGGCGCAGCCAGAGTGGGTGCTGACGATGTATGAGAACGGCGAGGTAGCTACGGTTTGCCATGTGGTACTGCGCGAGGTAAGTATGGATGGGAAGAGGTATAAAGTAGCGGGTATCAACAACGTTATTACACCAAAGAACAACAGGGGCAAAGGCTATGCAAGCCAGGTTTTGCGCGAGGCGGAAAAGCTTGTTTTCGAGGAGTTAGGTTATGCCTACGCTCTGTTGCTCTGTGCTGACGCCCTGTTGCCGTTCTACAGCCGCACGGGGTGGTATAAAGTAGAGGATTGTGCGTTATACTATCATCAGCCAACGGGTGAGGAGATCTACAACTCTAACGTGATGCTGCTTCCGGCGAACAACCTGCCCCCTTACAACCCTAAATACATTAACCTAAACGGGCTGCCCTGGTAAGGCCTGCTGCTTTCTGGCGTCCGCCTTCTGCTGTTTTTCTGGTAGCTGCTTATACTTTTGTAGTTACAGTTTTAATTTGCCTTACAAGTATAACTCCTAACTAAAACTATGAAAAAGGAAAATTACATACTGGTGCTGGGCGCCGGTGGCAACATCGGCGGCAAAGTGGCGCAAGAGCTGCTATCTAGAGGCGCTAAGGTAGGCGTAGTAGGCCGCAACCGTAGCCGCTTAGGGCAATTTGAAGGCAAGGCGGAAGTATGGGAAGGCGATTTTAACGATGACGCTTTTTTGCATCAGGCGTTCCTGAAAGCCAACAGGTTGTTGCTGACCGTGCCGGATGATGCTTTCACAGATGTTGCTGCCACAGCGCAAAGGCTGGCGCGTTTGCTGCAAGGCACAGCAGTAACGCATATTGTCAATATCAGCAACAGCATCATCCAAAAAGCAGGCAAGCCAACCAGGCTGGTGGCGCTGGAAGAGGAACTGAACCGGTACTTGCCTCAGCACCTGCTGCACCTGCGCTGCGGAAACTTTTTCGAGAACCTGAACTGGGGGCTCCACACGCCTTATGCGCCTAATCTGAAACTACCTTATGTTTCCTCTTATGAAGTGGCCTTTGAGGCTGCTAACCATCTGCAGCAGCGGGATTTTACAGGTAAAGAGGTAAAGGCTTTACTGGGCGAGCGTGATTATGGCATGGCGGAACTGGCAGCGGCAGCCGGCGTCACCTACCAGCAGTTGCCCTACACTCCGGAGAACATCCACTTCTACAGGCCTTTTAACGAGGGTGACTTTGAGGTGGAGCCGCGCATAGGGAAGCGCGAGCCAGGCACTGACGAGCGCTTTACGCTAACGTACTTCCTGCAGCACGACCTGCAACGAGGCAAAGTATAAAGCGCGGCTACAAGTATAAATCCACCCAAAACAAAAATCCCCGGAAGCCGAAACTGCCGGGGATTTATAACTTTATACTTCAGTAAATCAGATCAGCTGCTCCACGCCGGTATAGTTAAACGGAGAGATTTTCTTCAGCTCCGCCTTCACCTCCTCGCTTACCTGCAGCGTGTCGATGAAGGTATGGATGCGCTCCTGAGTCATCTTTTCGTTTTTGCGGGTCAGCTCCTTCAGTGCCTCGTACGGCTGCGGGTAGCCTTGGCGGCGCAGCACTGTCTGGATGCCCTCCGCTACCACCGCCCAATTGTCCTCCAGGTGTGCGTGCAGGGCGGCCTCATTCAGCTCCAGTTTCCCAATCCCTTTCTCCAGGGATTTGAGGGCGATAAGCGCGTGCGCCAGCGGCACTCCCACGTTACGAAGAACCGTAGAGTCCGTGAGATCGCGTTGCAGGCGGGAGATAGGCAGCTTGGCAGACAAGTGCTCCAGCAGCGCATTGGCGATGCCCAGGTTGCCCTCAGCATTTTCAAAGTCGATCGGGTTAACCTTGTGTGGCATGGCAGAGGAACCCACCTCACCGGCCTTTATCTTCTGCTTAAAATAACCCATCGACACGTATTGCCATACGTCGCGGGAGAAGTCCAGCAGGATCGTGTTCAGGCGCTTCAGCCCGTCGAAGTACGCGGCCAGGTTGTCGTAGTGCTCAATCTGCGTGGTGTACTGGCTGCGGGTCAGGCCCAGCTGCTCCTGCACGAAGCGGTTGCCGAACTCAGGCCAGTTTATACCTGGATACGCCACATGGTGGGCGTTAAAGTTGCCGGTAGCACCGCCGAACTTGGCCGAGAAAGGCACCTGGGCCAGCAGGTCCAGCTGACGCTGCAGGCGCTCGGCAAACACCATGATCTCCTTGCCCAAACGGGTAGGGGAGGCCGGCTGGCCGTGCGTGTGCGCCAGCATCGGCACGTCTTTCCACTCATGCGCCAGTCCCTGCAGGGTTTGCAGTATACTTTGGTAGGTTGGCAGCAGCACGCGCTCATGCGCCTCGCGCAGCGAGAGCGGAATAGCCGTATTGTTTACGTCCTGGGAGGTGAGCCCGAAGTGGATGAACTCCTTATGCTCGCCCAGGCCCAGCTGGTCAAATTTCTCTTTCAGAAAATATTCTACCGCCTTTACATCATGATTGGTGGTTTTCTCCGTTTCCTTGATGGTCAGGGCCTCCTGCTCCGTAAAATTCCCGTAAATGGCGCGCAGCTCCGGAAACAGGCTTGCGTTAACATCCTGCAATTGTGGCAGCGGCAGCTCGCAGAGCGCGATAAAGTACTCTACCTCCACCAGCACACGGTAGCGGATCAGGCCAAACTCCGAGAAAAAAGGGGCAAGGTCGCTGGTGTGGCGGCGGTAACGGCCATCTACCGGCGAAATAGCGGTAAGTGTTGTCAGGTTCATGGTTTGGGGATGTGATTCTCCTCTTCAAAGATACACACCTTTGCCACACAAAGCCAATTCTGTGGCGCCCGTTTATACTTTATACTTTGTGCGGGGGGCGCCGGCCGCACAGAAAGTAGACGCAACTTATTGAATCTGAACAGGGTTAAGGTGTTGTGCGTCAATATTTTTTGGCACTAAGCTTGTGGATAGGGGCGTGGCTGGTATATCCTAACGGGGCCGCAGCCGTAAGAAGTGGTAAAAATAGGTATATAGGCTAATTCATGAGTGACTATATAGAGAAAAGTGCCTATTACCTGACGCCACTTTTTTTGATACAGATTCTTATTACTTAATTCGCATCGGACTATACTTTGGACCATCGTTTGAAAAATAAAGTTATCATGTGGGTTGGCGGTGTGCTGGCCTTCCTTGTGCTCCTGTTTGCGCTGCTTTTTGCCTTCCGGAGTAAAATGCTGAGCTATACGGTGGAGCGCGTTATCGCGAAAGTAGAGAGCCGCTACCCTGTAGACCTCAACATCGGCAATGCAGCTTTTGTCAATTGGAATGCCGTGGTGCTCAGCGATATCACGCTGGTGCCGCACGGCCTTGACACCCTCTTTACCACCGACAGTGTGCACGCCACCGTGGGCTTCCGCTCCCTGTTTAAGGGCCGTGTCGTGTTCAGGCGCCTGGAGGTGAACGACAGCTACCTGACCGCCGTCAAAAAGGGCGACGTGACAAACTTCGATTTCCTGCTGAAAAAGGATGAGAAGGCCCCGGAGCAGCCCAAGGATACCACGGAGGCAGGCCGCAACTACGGCCAGCTGCTCAACCGCCTCCTCGAGACCGCCTTCGACAACGTGCCCGACCAGGTGGATTTCAAGAACTTGAACGCCTCGTATACTTCCACTAGCCGCACGATTGACGTGCGGATGCCCTACCTGCTGATAAACGACGGTAAAATTGACTCGGAGGTGTATGTGCGCACCGATTCGCTGGTGAACAACCTGCATGTAAAGGGCACCATCGACGCGCGCGACTATAATATCTCGGCCAGCCTCTATACAGCCGATACGGCAGGTATCCGCCTGCCTTATGTGCAGCAGAAATTTGATGCCATGGTGGCCTTTGATACGCTGCACGTGAGCCTGAAGGATAAAAAGTACCGCAACGACGTGCTCACCGTGAGCGGCTCGGCCATGGTAAACAACCTCATGCTGAACCATCCGAAGTTGGCCGATGAGGACATACAAGTGGTGGAGGGCGCCGTAAATTATGTGCTAAAGCTTGGCCAGAACCTCTTTGTGGTGGACAGCCTGACGGAGGTGCGCGTTAACAAGGCCCGCGCTAACATATACGCCTCCTATCAAAACAAAACCTCCAAAATATTTGACCTCAAGGTGAAGACGGAGAAAGTGCCGGGCAACGATTTCTTCAGCTCCCTGCCGCCCGGCCTGTTCGAGAACCTGGAGGGGATAAAAACCCAGGGCTGGCTACAGTACGACCTTAATTTCCACCTGAACATGGACAGCGTGGAGCAGGTGGTGTTCGACTCCGACCTGGATGCCTCCGAAGACTTCAAGATTGTGGAGTGGGGCAAGACGAACATAGAGAAGATAAACAGCTCGTTCACGCATACCATGTATGAGTATGGCAAGCCGATCCGTACGTTTACCGTGGGGCCCGCCAATCCGTTTTATGCGCCGATACATACGATATCGCCTTACCTGCGCAATGCCATTCTTTCTGCCGAGGATGCGGGCTTCTACAGCCACAACGGTTTCCATGAGGAAGCGTTCCGGCAGGCTATCATCAAGAACCTGGAGGAGGGCGATTTTGCCCGTGGCGGCAGTACCATCTCCATGCAGCTAGTGAAGAACGTGTTCCTGACGCGTCAGAAAACCATCACCCGCAAGGTGGAGGAGGCCATAATCGTGTGGCTGATCGAGAACCTGGACCTGGTGTCGAAGAACCGCCTGTTTGAAGTATACCTCAACATTATTGAGTGGGGGCCGGATGTGTACGGAGCTAAGGATGCCTCGCGCTTTTACTTCGGCAAGCAACCGTCGGAACTGAATCTAGCGGAGGCTATCTTTCTGACCAGCATCATCCCGAGCCCGAAACGCTACCGCGCCTCCTTTGATAACCAGGGCAACCTGCGTAGCTGGAAATCGGGGTATTACCGTATGCTTGGGGGGATCATGCGCCGCCGTGGCCTGATATCGCAGGAGGAATACGAGAACCTGTACCCGAACGTGCACCTCTATGGTCGTGCCCGCGACCTGATCGTAACCGCGCCGGACACGACCATGATAGAGGAGGACACAAACCAGTTTGAGCTGGAGACCATTGATATGCTCGATTTTTAAGGATCTGAAGTATAAAACAGCCCCTGCAGCTTCGGTTGCAGGGGCTGTTTGCTTTTATAAAGTATAGATTGCGTATACTTGCGCTGATGAAAAAAGTACAGAACGCGGAGCAAGAACCTATCGGCCTGATTCCGAGAGCCAGTGCCATGGCCGCACGTGTGGGGCTGGATTGGTTTCTGCTGGCGCTGCTAGGCATGATTGTGCTGGCCTACCTGTGGCCGGAACTGGGCGTGGACCGGGAGCCGCTCTCGCTGGGCGATGTGGCCAACTATGGCGTGTCGCTGATCTTCTTTTTCTACGGCCTGCGCCTGAGCCCCGAGAAACTGAAAGTAGGCCTGAGCAACTGGAAACTGCATGTGGTGGTGCAGCTGAGCACATTTATACTTTTCCCGCTGCTGATTCTGCCCCTTTATACTTTGTTCAGGGACACACCGCAGGAGCTGTTGTGGCTGGGGGTATTTTACCTGGCGGCGCTACCCTCCACGGTGTCCTCGTCAGTGGTGATGGTGTCGATAGCGGGTGGCAACATCCCCGGGGCGATTTTCAACGCCAGCATTTCCAGTTTGATGGGCATTTTCATCACGCCGCTCTGGATGGGCCTGTTCCTGACCACAAGTGCAGAAGGGTTTGACATGGGCAGCGTGATGGGCAAGCTGGTGCTGCAGGTGCTGCTGCCGGTGGTGCTGGGTATACTTTTGCACCGCTACTGGGGCGCATTTGCCGAGCGCAACAAAGGCCGTCTCCGGGTGTTCGACCAGATCATTATTCTGCTCATCGTGTTCACCTCTTTCGCAGAGTCGTTTGCGCGCAAAATGTTCAGCGGCTACAGCGTTACCGATATACTTATACTTGGCGCTGCCATGATCGGGTTGTTCTTCCTGGTGTACGGCATCATCTATGGCATAACCAAAGCGCTGGGCTTTAACCGCGAAAACCAGCTGACGGCCATCTTCTGCGGCTCTAAAAAATCGCTGGTGCACGGCACGGTGATGTCGAAGGTGCTGTTCCCCGGAGGCAATATGGTCGGCATTATCCTGCTGCCCATCATGATTTACCACGCCCTGCAGCTGCTGGCCTCGAGTATCATTGCGCAGGCGGAGGCGCGCAGGAAGGTTGTGGAGTAGCTCTTAGAAGGATACTGAGGATGTGTCCAACCGCCCCTGCCCCTCAGACTGCGCTCGCTACCTTCGAACTCGCGTTCTCGGTAGTCCAAGGAGGGGAGCTCTGTTCATGCTCCGTTAGCTCTAGCTATCGAATCTGATCCCAGTCTTTGCGATGAGCGCCTTGTAGATTTCCGGTGCCCGTGAGGGCATTGCGACGTCAGGAGCAAAGGAAATGTACAAGGCGCGATGCGGGAAAGAGTTTACCCCGAAGGATTTCGGGGAGCCCTCCCGGGCTGGAGGGAGCCAAAGCCAGAAATGCAACGGTAGCTTTGTAAGACCGAGGATCAGCGGAAGCTAGAAAGTATAACTTGTGTCAAGTTGCAGGAGGCAGCGGCTAGGGAAGTATAAGCCAGCAAGTATAAGCAAGGCATAAAGTATGGCTCGCGCGGATTACAAATCCGCGACTATTATACTTCCGGATTGCAAATCCGAAAGAGCGGAAGTATGGCTAAAGTATAAATATGGCTTTTCATGTCAGCTGGGTTGCAAAGCCGACGCCATGGATGGATACAAGTCTGAAGACTTGCACCATGGAAAAAGGCAAGTATACAAGTATAGCTGAAGTATAACTCGAAGGGAAAAGTATAATGCAAGTATAAAAAGCAAAACACCCACCTGCTACAAGAGCAAGCGGGCGCTTCACAAGTATAGAAATCGCGTTTTTAAGCCATTTGTTTCTGCTTCTGTGCCTCTACAGCAGCTTCTTCTTTATCTAAAAGCTTCCTGTCAAGTATAAAGGGGCCGAAGGGCAGGAGGGAGGCGATAAAGCCAGCCGCCACTTTTTTAAATCCCCAGTTGTGTGCCAGCGTTACCTGCAGCAGGGCCAGCATGTAGAGCACGAACAGCAGGCCGTGGGCCCAACCAACGTACTTTACAAACAGGGGCATGTCGAACATATACTTTAAGGGCATAGCGATACCCAACAAAATAAGGTAAGACAAACCTTCGTAAATGCCCACCGTGCGGAGGCGCGAAATTGGAGTTTTCATGAGAGCTGATTTCTTTGGTAAATGTTGCTGCCTTGCAACAAGACAAAGGTACAAAACGTGCCCTACATGGTTCCCGAAATTCGACAGAAGTATACTTCAGGCTGTTACTCTACACTAAAAAGGCTATTGCTGCTCTACCGGTTTAGCAACAACCGGCGCGGCAAATACTTCGTTTTGGATACCAAGGGAAAAGCCGTGAATGCTGTCGAAAATCGCCTTTACAAAATCTTCATCCAGGCCTATCTCACCAGCGACCTTCAGCCTGTTTTCCAGTATCTCCTTCCAGCGTGCTGATTGGTAAATATCGAGCGCGTTAGCGCGTTTATACTCACCGATCCGCTTCGACACATCCGCGCGCAGGAACAGCATGTTTAATAATTCATGGTCCAGTTTGTCGATGAGGCTGCGTAGGTCCTGTAGCTGCTCTGGCTGCGCCACCCGCTCGCTCTCCAGGTCCAGCACCGTGAGCAGCTTATCGAGTCCGGCCGGTGTTACCTGCTGCGAGGCATCGCTCAGGGCCACATCCGGGTTAATGTGCGTTTCGATCATCAGGCCATCGGCACCTAAATGCAGGGCCTGCTGGCTTACAGTCTCCAGCAAGTCACGGCGGCCGGCAATATGACTCGGGTCGCAGAGCAGCGGAATGCCAGGGGCCAGGGTACGGATTTCCTGTATGGTTTGCCACTTGGGGTGGTTGCGGTAAGGTTTGCTGTTAGGCGTAGAGAAGCCGCGGTGAATCAGCCCCAGGTCGGTGATGCCGGCACGGTTCAGGCGCTCCAGCGCGCCCAGCCACAGCTGAATATCCGGATTTACTGGGTTTTTCACCATCACCGGAATGTCCACGCCCTGCAGCGCATCGGCGAGCTCCTGCACCGAGAAAGGGTTTACGGTTGTGCGAGCACCCACCCAAAGTATATCCACGCCATACTTCAGCGCCTCTTCCACGTGCTGGGTATTAGCTACCTCCACGGCTGTTTGCAGCCCTGTTTCCTGCTTCACCGTCTGCAGCCACTCCAGCCCCACCTTGCCTACTCCCTCGAATTGTCCCGGGCGGGTACGGGGCTTCCAGATGCCTGCCCTGAAGATAGAAACGCGGTGGTCTTTCTTCAGCTCGCGTGCCGTCTGCAGCATTTGTTCTTCCGATTCGGCACTGCAGGGGCCGGCGATAACGGTTGGGAGGGGGCCACCATTCAAGATTTTTGTGGTAGCTACTGTGTTGAGGTTAGATGTGTTGGTACTCATGATTTATAATTGATTTAAAATTTCTGTTGATGATGTTATTCTGTTGATGGCTTCTTTGAGCTGATCAGCGGGAGCGCAGAGGGAAACCCGCAGGTAGCGCTCGCCCTGGCTGCCGAATATTTTGCCGGGCGTCAGGAAAATGCCCTGCTCATAGAGGAGCTGGTTTAGGTATACTTCTACATCGGCTACCTCCTCGGGCACGCGTGCCCACACAAACATGCCTACCTGGCCTGGCGTGTAGGTGCAGCCGAGCTGATCGAGGAGGAGGTGCGCCAGCTGCTGCCGTTGGGCATACACGGCGTTGCGCTCCGCGTGCCAGCTTTGGCTGTTATGGAGGGCGGTAATGGCGGCCTCCTGCACCGGCAGCAGCTGCCCTGAGTCGAGATTGCTCTTCACGGCAAGTATGGCCGACAGGTACTCCTGTTTCCCCAGCACCATGCCTACGCGCCAGCCCGCCATGTTATGCGATTTGCTGAGCGAGTTCAGTTCCAGGCAGTTTTCTTTGGCGCCGGCTACACGTAGCAGGCTCAGCGGCGATTGCTCGTGCAGCACCAGGCTGTAGGGGTTGTCGTTGATGAGCAACAGGCCGTGCTGCTGCGCAAAGGCCACCAGCCACTCCAATGTATGCATGGCGGCGGGAGTGCCTGTTGGCATGTGCGGGTAATTGACCCACATCAGCTTAAAGCCGCCCTGCGCCACCAGCTGCTCCAGTTCCTTTGGCTGCGGAAGCCAGCCGCTTGCCTCTTCCAACGTATAGCTCACAATCTCCGCGCCGGCCAGGCGTGCCGCCGCGGCATAGGCCGGGTAGCCGGGGTTGGGCACCAGTACCTTGTCGCCGGGATTCAGGAAGGCCATGGATATATGGAAAATGCCTTCCTTAGAGCCCGCCAGCGGCAGTACCTCCTGCTCCTGCAGCTCCACGTGGTACAGCTGCTGGTACCAGGCTTGCATGGCCTGACGTAGCTTAGCCGTGCCGTTGTAGGGCTGGTAACCGTGGCTCGTGGCCTGCTGCGCCGACTGCGCGAGCGCCGCTATGGTAGCCTCGGAGGGAGGCAGGTCGGGGCTGCCGATGCCGAGGTTGATGATGCGTTTGCCCTGCGCCTGCAGTGCCCGCACCTCCGCCAGCTTTTGCGAGAAGTAATACTCCTGCACGTGCTGTAGCCTGTCTGCTTTAGGTATGATCATCTTCTTAACGTATGGCTGCTGTCTCTTTTTCGGATGCTGAGGTTAGCGGACGCGCCGCCTTCTGCAGCAGCCCCAGCACCTGTAACTCTTCCACCAGCGGCCGTACCTGCGCGATGGCCTCCTGCAGCTGCTCCACATGCTCCGCCTCCAGCTCTGCCACCATGTCGCCTCTCTCCTCTGAAGAAGGGAGGTGCTGCAGGAGCGCCAGCTCTACCTGGTGCTTCTGCAATAGACTTAGCAGTAAAGTGAGAGTGGCGGTATGCAGCGGCTTGCGGAAGGTAAGTATGGCCTTGTTGGCAGTGGCCGGTATGGCAGGCTGCTCCCGCTGCAGCAGCAGGAAGCGGGTATGGTTATGAGCCGATTCGGCGATGCCAGCGGCCAGGATCTCCAGGCCGTAAAGCGCTGCGGCCGCTTTTCCGGCAATGGCGGCTGTGTGCTGCAGCTGCTGTTCCTGAATGAGCTTCGCACTGTCGGCGGTATCGTGGGTTTCCTGTGGGTGCAGGTGCGGGTGCTGCTGCAGAAAGCCGCTGCACTGTGCCAGCGCCACCGGGTGCGATAGCACCGTCTGTAGGCTGGCTATACTTTGCCCTGGCAGCGCCATCAGGTTTTGGTCAATGGGCATCCAATGCTCTGCCGCTATGTGCAGCCCGTGCTCCTGCAGCAGCACGTAGTTGGGCAGCAGGCTTCCGGCCAGGGTATTCTCAATGGCCATCACGGCGATATCCACCTCCGCCTGCTGCAGCGAAGCGCAAAGGCTGCGGAAGGTGGTGCAGGGCACCGTCTCCACGGATCTGCCGGCGAGCAGCTGCCTGGCAGCCGCATCGTGGAAGGAGGCGGGCCCACCCTGTATGGCAATTCTGGTTCTGTTCATGGTGTGGATGCTATGGGGTTAAAAAGAAAAAACCCCGCTTGTGGCGGGGCTTCTCGGTTTATACTTTGGTGTGTTTCACAAACACAATAGCATTACCTGTGGAGCCCCGGCGGAGTACCAAAAAAGTAAAAGCTAAAGTAAAATGTGTTGTGCAACATGTGTTTATACATCTTTCTGCTCCAAAGCTAGTTTGTGAGATTCAGAAATCCTACTTAAAAATTACTTTTATTACGCCACCGCTGATGACTCCACCCCGCTTTGCGGGTACTTGCGGTGCTGCTGCAGCGCCTCCATCAGCGTTCTCACAAAGTGGCTGTCCATCTCGGTATAGTCGTCTCGCTGCAGCCAGGCGTCCAGCTCGCGCTGCCAGCGGCTTACCTGCAGGCTCTCCTGCACATCGCCCATCTGGTGCAGGCTTATCTTCTGCGATACCTCGCGGCGGCGCAGCAACAGCTCCATCAGGGCCTTGTCCATGCTGTCCATCTGCTGGCTCAGGTCGTCGAGCTGCTCTACCAGGTGGTTGGTGCCGTCCAGCTTCACCTTCGTTTCGATGGCGTTGATGAGCAGCCCCAGCTCCTGCGGCATCAGCTGCTGCTGCGGGCTGCTGAGTGCCGCAGCCGGGTTCACGTGCGACTCGAACAGCAGGCCATCTGCTCCCAGGTCTACGGCTTTCTGGCTAACCGGGTACAGCAGGCTGCGGCGGCCGGCAATGTGCGCGGCATCGCAAAGTACGGGCAGCTCCGGATGCATGTCCTTCAGCTGCAGCATGTGGTCCCAGCGCGGGTGGTTGCGGTAGGGATACTGCTCATCGGCGGTAAAGCCACGGTTGATCAGGCCAAGGTCGGTGATGTCGGCCTGATTGAGGCGCTCCAGCGCTCCCAGCCACAGGCCCAGGTCCGGGTACACCGGGTTGTTCACCAGTACAGGCATATTAGTTCCTTTCAGGGCAGCGGCTATCTCCTCCATGGCGAAAGGGTTTACCGTCGCGCGCCCGCTGATGCTCAGGATGTCTACGCCATACTTCATGGCCTCCTCGGCATGCTGTACATTGGCCACTTCGCAGGCGGTGCGCAGGCCGGTTTCTTTTTTCACCATGTCAAGCCACTGTAGCCCCACCGTACCGACACCCTTGAATGAGTTAGGGCGTGTGCGCGATTTCCAGATACCAGCACGTAGCACATTAATTCCCTTAATGGCTTTTAGCTGTTGGGCTGTTTTCAGCATCTGTTCTTCGCTCTCGGCACTGCATGGTCCCGCAATTAGCACCAGGCTGCCGTCTGCATGTCGGAAGCTGCTTTTCTGTGCTACATTGATCGGTGCTCTACTTGCTCTCATGGTTTTGGCATGTTAAATAATCTTGTTTTGTTTTTGGTTGATATAAGTTTGAGATACGCTTAAAGCAAAAGAGCCCCGCTTGTGGCGGGGCTCCCTTGGTGGTTTATATCTTACAGCTCTTTTACAGCGCACAAATACATTACCTCGGAAGCCCCGTATGAGGCACCTTAAAGGAAATCGTATTAATGCAGGCTAGTTGCTGAAGCATGTCTTTGTCTATATTTACAGCAAGTATAAAGTATAAGTGGGCAACAAAGCAAGTTTTTGTCTGAAAATATTTTTGCAAGGCAGGGTGGGAGGTGTGCTGCTGTGTCTTGACAATCAGTTGTTTACTCTTTTACCGGTGGCTCGGGCAGCTCACTTTCTTTTTTAGGGAAGAGAAGCGAGGCGATGATGGAAATAGCCAGAATAGCTCCTACGGCTATCAGCGCGTAGCGCATGTCGATATGGTAAATATCACTGATAATCAGCTTCACGCCGATAAAGGCCAGGATGAGCGAGAGGCCATAGTGCAGGTAATGGAACAGCTGCATAATGCCTGCCAGCGCAAAGTACAGGGCGCGCAAGCCCAGCAGGGCAAATACGTTGGAAGTATACACAATGAAGGGATCCTTGGAGATGGCAAGGATAGCCGGGATAGAGTCGGCGGCGAACACCACGTCGGTGCTCTCGATCATGATCAGCACCAGGAACATGGGCGTGGCGTACCATTTGCCGTCTATCTTGGTAAAAAACTTACCGCCCACGGCGGTTTTGGTCATGCGCAGGTGTTTGCTGGCCCACTTCACCAGCGGGTTCTGCTCGGGATCCACGTCGTTGTCCTTGGTAAAGGCCATTTTAATGCCTGTGTACACCAGAAAAGCGCCCAGAATGTAGATGAGGAAGTGGAACTTGGCAATGAGCGCCACGCCGACAAGTATAAAGATGGCGCGCAGCACCAGGGCTCCGAACACGCCCCAGAACAGCAGGTTGTGCTGGTACTTGAGCGGCACCTTGAAGTAGTTAAAGATCAGGATGAAGACGAAAAGGTTGTCCACGCTCAGCGACTTTTCGATCAGGTAGCCCGTGAGGAACTCCATGGCCGGCTGCTCGCCTTTCCAGAAGTAGATGAGCACGTTAAAGCCCAGGGCCAGCATAATCCAGAACAGGCTGGTGAGCAGGGCTTCCTTTATTTTCACCTCATGCTCCTTGCGGTGGAACACGAACAAGTCCAGTACCAGCATCAGCACTACAAAGGCATTAAAAAAGATCCAGAAATAAATGCTGTCCATGAGCTAAGTCGTGTCTTTAGAAGAAACAAATATAGGCAAGGGGTGGCAAACTCACATGCATTGTTCGCCGAAAAGCTGCTGTAGCCAGCTATACTTCCGGAACAGGCGCCCTGGGTGGAGTAAGGGGTATATGTTGTTCGTGAGCGGAGATCCCAGGCATACTTATTTCCTGGCCCTTTAGCTTTCCAACTTCTACCAACTGGCTACGGAAGCAAAGTATAAACGTTAGTGCCTGCCTATACTTTAGAGCCGGGCTAGTAGCGGTCGAAGTGGCGGAAATAACTGCTAAGCTTCATCTTGATCACGCCCAGCACGGCCTCCTTAAAAATACCCGACGACATTTTAGAGGTGCCTTTAGTGCGGTCAGTAAAGATGATCGGCACTTCCTTTATCTTGAAGCCATACTTGTAGGAAAGGAACTTCATTTCGATCTGGAAGGCATAGCCCACGAAACGGATCTCGTCGAGCTGGATGGTTTCGAGCACTTTGCGGCGGTAGCATTTAAAGCCAGCCGTCGTGTCGTGAATGGGCATGCCTGTTACCAGGCGCACATACGAGCTGGCGAACCACGACATCAATACGCGGCTCATAGGCCAGTTCACCACGTTTACGCCCTGCACGTAGCGGCTGCCAATGGCCACGTCGTAGCCGTTGTTGGCGCAGGCATCGTAGAGGCGCAGCAGATCGTCAGGGTTGTGCGAGAAATCACAGTCCATCTCGAAAATGAACTCGTAGCCGTGGCGCAGCGCATACTTAAAACCGTGGATGTAGGCCGTGCCGAGGCCCAACTTGCCCTGGCGGGTTTCGAGCTGCAGGCGACCGGGGAATTCCAGCTGCAGTTGGCGCACAATGTCGGCGGTGCCGTCCGGGGATCCGTCGTCGATAATCAACAGCTCGAAGGGGTGGGGTAAGGACATCACCTTCCGCACCATCGCCTCTATGTTTTCCCGCTCGTTGTAAGTTGGGATGATCACCAACGCGTCTTTCATCCGGCAAATATAGCTAATCAGCTATTGTGGGCATGAGGCCTGGTAGAATTAATTTTGCAGGCCAACTCTTTGGCAGCGCGTATACAACTCGGCACCGACACACCCGAATGCCAGTTGGCGGCGATGTACATGCCCTCGCTCTCCAGGGTCTGGGCCATTTGATGGGCATCCTCTATGTGAATGTCGTACTGGGGCAAGGATTGCTGCCAGAGGTGGGCGTACTGGAAATTCGGCTTTTCGGAGGTGATGCCGTGCAGTTCCTTGAGTTCCTGATGCACCTGCCGCAGCAGCGCCTCTCGCTCCGTTAAAGCATGGTGTTCGGCCTGCACACCTCCCACGAAGGTGGTAAACAGCACCTCGTGCGGGCGGCAACGGCCACTGAAAACAGAGCTGCTCCAGATAGACTGTGCCGTAAACGCGTCTTCGGCCCTCGGGTGCATGGCTCCGAAGCCCTCCAGCGGATTGCTCACGTCGCGGCGGTTGTAGGCAGTGTGCACCACCGACAGGGGCGGGTAGTGGATGTTCTGCAGCGCGGCGGCCATGCCCGGGAAAGTATAGTGCAGCAGGTCGGCGGCTTTGGGGGCAGGCAGCGCCAGCACCAACATGTCATACTCCTCGGTGTCGGTTTCGGAGGGGGAGGCGCAGCTCACGATGTATTTGCCCTCGCAGCGGGTAATCATCTCCACCTGGTGCTCGGTGTGCAGCGAGATCAGCTTATCTGCTATAGCGAGCGGCAAAGTATGCATTCCTTCCACAAAGGAAAACGACTTGAGCCGGTCGGCCGCTTTCCGGTGGTGCGCCAGCCCCTTCAGCACAGAGCCGTGCTCCATCTCCAGCTCCTTTAGCTGCGGAAAAGTTTTTCGGATCAGCAGTTTATCCGGGTCTCCGGCATACAGGCTGGAGATGAGCGGGTTTACCCCGTACTCCAGCACGCCAGGGCCAAAGCGGCGCTCGAAAAACTGCGACACGGTTTCATACGCGTGCTCAGCAGGCGGAATGTTCTTTTCCTGCAGGATGCGGTAGCGGGTCTTCCAGGAGAAGCAGGTGTTGGAGAGGAGTGAGAAAGGCGAGAGCGGCAGCTGCTGATAGGTGCCGTCGCGCAGCACAAAATGGTTATGGCTGTTGTCGGCTGCCGGGAGTACTTCCACATCCAGTTTCAGCTCCCGCACCAGGTCGTCCAGCTCCGGCGAGAATTGGACAGCATTTGGGCCCAGTTCCAGCAGGTAATCGCCCACTCTAACCGTGCGGATGTTGCCCCCTACCTGGCTGCCGGCCTCCAGTAAATCGTAGGGGATGCCCAGTTTTTGCAGGTAATAGGCCAGCGCCAACCCCGAAATCCCCGCTCCAATAATCGCTACTCTCATCTGCTGCTGTTCCTGTTTATTTTATACTTTGTTACCCTGGCCGGGACCGGCATTTACCCTCCTAAACGTTTTAATGCGTAATTTAGCGCACCAACCCACACTAACTATACCACATGCAGAAGCAAAAGTGCGTTTTCCTGGACCGCGACGGTGTACTGAACCGTGAGCGTGGCGACTATACGTATGCGTTGGAAGATTTTGAAGTGCTGCCCCGTGTGCCTGAGGCGCTTAGGCTGTTGAAGAAGAACGGCTATTTGCTGATCGTGGTTACAAACCAAGGGGGCGTGGCCAAGGGATTGTACAAAAAAACGGATGTGCTGGCCTGCCACCAGAAACTACAGGACTTCTGCGGCTCGTTGATCGATGCCCACTACATGGCGCCCGGCCACCCGAGTTCCTCCGCCTCCCTCTCCCGCAAGCCCGATAGCCTGATGCTGGAGAAAGCCATCGCCAGGTATAACATAGACCCCGCCCAAAGCTGGATGGTGGGTGACTCGCTACGTGATCTGGAGGCTGCTGAAAAAGTAGGCGTTCGCGGTATACTGGTGGGTGGCAAGTATGAACCCGGCGCGCATGTATGGCAAATGGCTGACCTGTGGGAAGCGGCGCAGTTTATACTTGGGGAAGCGGTTGGGGGAGTATAGGAAAAGTATGTTGATCTGGATATATTCACAGACAGAACTGTCAAGAATGAGGGATAGGTAAGACTACCTCCACACATAATGCAGATAAGCCGAATAGACTTCCGTTTAGCCGGTAGTTGGGCATAATAGGGAAATATAAAGTAAAGAATTGATGTTTGACTGGAGCAGAATTATTTGGCCTAATCTTGCGATATTACTCGCTGTGACTTTTCTACAAGTAATTTACATGGGCACATCTCCTAACCCGGCTTATGACGAAGACCTTCAGTTTAACACAGTTTGTTTTGGAAATATCATCTGTTATAAAAAGGTTCTACTATACCAATTAGCCATTTTTGGATTATTGACAATAGGATTAAACTATATATTATTGAGGGGAAAATCCCAAAACCCTATAAGAGTATCAATGACAGTATTTCTCGCATTCATCTTGATAACAGGTAGTCTTTTGACTTATTTATCGATGGGCTTCTTTGGGAAAGGTTAATTTAAAACTTCTATGCCCAACACGGCACATGCTTCATACTCGGCTGCGCCTCGTTCGCAGCCTGTACAAAACGTTATGACGCATTAAAATTTATTAAATGAGCCAACTAAATTTCTTCTTTGATAAAAAAGATATTCAGAAGAAGGTCCTGGCGATTATTGCATTGAACGAAGCAGAGGTCTTCAGAGGTTCTTTCTATGAAACAGACGCACCAAGGCCTATTGGAAGCATTGAGGAACTTGGTGAATTTGAAAGTTTGGTTCTTTGGCTCAGAAACGGCTTCAGAGAGCCCAAGTGTTCCAGTAAAGGAAGCGGGGAAATTGAAAGGAAGTATCTCTTTGACTACATGAAAGACCCAATCATAGTGATCGATAATAGTACTGTTTCAAACAACTTGATGGCACCTAGTCGCATATATTATAAATCAGGATGGGTTAAAAATGAAGAATTAAGAAAGAAGCACAAGGATTGGGCTACTAGAATTTATAAACTCTTCGATAAGGACACATTGAAAATTAAGAAGACCTGGAGAGTGTCTAAATCTGTAGAAGATTGGATAAATAGTGGGGGTGAGATTGAGTTAGGTAGAGGCGGCTTGGTGCTTAACAGAGAAAAAATTAAGGAACAAAGCAGAGTACAGTAATCATACTTTCTTTGGCTGACGCCCTACCATCTGCTATACCTGCAGGTTAGCTGTCTTATTTATAACTATCGTATCAACTAAAGCAATCATTTACACCTATGGGCCTGTTTAACAAACTCTTTGGCGGAACAAAAAAGATATCAACTACTACACCCCCGATCACAAACTTTACCGCTTCAGATGCGCTTATGGACGAGGAGAAGTTTTGGGACATCATCCAAACCACCAGGAGCAAAGCAAACGGAGATTACGAGCAACAGCAGGAAGAGTTGGCAGGCGAACTTCGCCGGTTAACACCTGACGAGATCATCTTGTTTGGGAACAGGTTCCGGTACTTCAGAGGGCTAGCAAACACATGGGAATTATGGGGGGCTGTATACATTATTGAGGGCGGTTGTGGTGATGACTGCTTTAATGACTTCAGGGAATGGGTAATCGGGCAAGGCAGAGATTTCTACTACAATACAATCAATGACCCGGAAACACTTGTTGAAGTAGACTCTGATATAATTGAAGACGTTGACAGGGAAGGCTTGGGCTATGTTCCTGCTACGGTTTTCAAAGAACTAACAGGGCAGCGTATGCCTTATCCATACCAAGAGAAAATGGAGACGACAGGGTACGAGTGGGAAGAGGGAAGCGATGCCTTAAAGCAGATGTTCCCAAAGTTGTCTGCCAAATACCCACATAATGTGTAAAGCAACATGAGCTTCCTTAAAGCAGAATGGCGAAAGCTGGCGATTGCTAACTACGAAGTAGAGCGCTCGCTATTAACAGACTACCTCCCATACGGGACCGAACTGGACCTGTGGAACGGCAAGTGCTATGTGAGTCTGGTGGGCTTTATGTTTGTGAATACTCGTTTGCTGAACTGCAGAATTCCCTTCCATGTAAATTTTGAGGAAGTGAACCTGCGGTTTTATGTAAAGCGGCTGGAGCAGGGCGAGTGGAAAAGGGGAGTCGTGTTCATCAAGGAAATTGTGCCGAAACCTGCTTTAACTTTAGTGGCCAACACTATCTACAACGAGAACTACGAGACACTGCCCATGAGGCACCGGTGGGAGGAAGCAGGAGACGAAAGGCTGGTGGAGTATAGTTGGAGAAAGAACTCGAAGTGGCAAACCTTTAGCGTTAGGGCTAGCAGCAAAGCAACAGAGATAGAGGCCGGAAGTGAAACAGAGTTCATCACAGAGCACTACTGGGGCTATGCCAGGGTTAGCAAAGCAAAGACAAATGAGTACGAGGTAACGCACCCGAGGTGGGGCGTCTATGAGGTTTTGGACTATAAGATAGGCGTAGATTTTGGCGAAGTATACGGCAAGCGCTTTAGCTTCTTAAACAACCAGGGCCCGGTATCAGTGATGCTAGCAGAAGGTTCCGAAATTACCGTTGAGAATAAGAAATGTATAGATAAGCGCATTGCCGACAAAGCGATAGCTATTTAAATATTCTCCCTAAAAACAAAAAAACCGGCACAAGGCCGGTTTTTGTATGTATGGTTTAGTTCTTTATGCGTGGGGGAGTTAGATGCTGGCTTTCTCTGTAGCCACTTCCTCAGCTGAGGCGGTTAAAACTGCCTTTTCCTGAGCTGAGTTCTCAACTTTTGCGTAATTGTACGCCGGGCAGTACGTTTTGCAAGAGGCCATGCCCATTGCCAGGCACAGACTGCCCATTAGGATAACTTTCTTCATGACATTGTATTTTGAAGGATTTAGAACCAAAAATAGTATAAATTCTTTAAAAGCAAAAAAAGTGATTCAAAAATATAGGAAGTCACCTATACTTCATACCCCAGTATACGCATCATAGACTCACTGGTTTGCTCTGGCGCAAATTGCCAGTGCTTTAATGTTCCATCCTCGTCTCTATCGATCAAAATATGCTGTGGCGCAGGAATCAGGCAGTGTTTAATGCCACCGTAGCCACTCAGCTGCTCCTGGTACGCTCCCGTATGGAAGAAGCCAATGTACAGGGGCTCACCCTTCGGTATCTTCGGCAGGAACACCTGGAAAGAGTGCATTTCGGAATTGTAATAATCCTGGCTATCGCAGGTCATACCTCCTAATTGTACCTTACGGTATTCCTTGTTCCAATGATTCACGGCGAGGAGCGGCCAGCGCTGGTTCAGGGCCCAGGCATCGGGCAGGTTGGTGATAAACGAGCCATCGATCATGTACCAGAGCTCCTTATCGTTCTGCAGCTTCTCGTCCAGGATAGAGTAAATGTTGGCGGCGCTCTCGCCTACGGTAAAGATGCCGAACTCGGTGAAGATGTTTGGCTCCGGCACCCCCTCCTCATTACAGATGCGCTTGATGGTACGCAGGATCTCCTCGGTCATGTACTGGTAATTGTAGTCCGCCTGTATCGAGGTTTTGATCGGGAAGCCACCGCCAATATCGATCGTGTCCAGCTCCGGGCATACTTTCTTCACCTCGGCATACTTGTGCACAAAGCGGCTCAGTTCCGACCAGTAGTAGGAGGTGTCTTTGATGCCTGTGTTGATGAAGTAGTGCAGCATCTTGAGCTCAAACCTTTCATCGGGCTTAATCTGCTGCTCGTACAGGTCAATCACATCGTTGTAGCGCACGCCCAGGCGCGAGGTATAAAACTCGAACTTCGGCTCCTCGTCTGAGGCCAGACGTATGCCAACCTTGGCCTTGGTTTTTACGTGCTCCTTATAGTAGTCGATCTCGCCCAGGTGGTCGAGTATCGGCATGCAGTTCACGAAGCCGTCGTTTATAAGTCCGGATATGTGGTGGCGGTAACGCTCGCGCTTAAAGCCGTTGCAGATAATATAGGTGTTCTTATCTATCTTTCCTTTCTTGTACAGCGCCTTTACGATCTCCATATCATAACCCGACGAGGTCTCGATATGCACCCCGCTTTTCAGGGCCTCCTCCATCACAAAAGAGAAGTGAGAGGCCTTGGTGCAGTAACAGTAAGTATAAGTGCCATTATAGTCAAGCTTTTGCATGCTCTCGTTAAACAGGCGCTTAGCCTTCTGTATCTGGGAGCCAATCTTAGGCAGGTAAGTCAGTTTAAGAGGAGTGCCGTACTGCTTAATGATGTCCATCAGTGGAATACCATTAAACAGCAACTCATTGTTTTCTACTGTAAATTCATCAGTAGGGAAGTCAAAAGTTTGGTGGATCAGATCCGTGTATTTATCCATTCTGTTGGTTAGGGGAAGTTAAGAAAACATGCAATATTGTTCGTATTTTACCATCTTTGCAAAAAGTTTGTTCTAAATCTATGAAAAAAGTAAAACTGATAGAAGTCAGGTCTGAGCTGGGGGCCGGAACACGTGGGGCCAGCATGGGGATAGAAGCGCTACGCGTAGCCTGCTGGGATAAAGGTTCTGACTACTTCAAACGGTTTAACTCTATCAGCGTACCAGATCTGAACTATACTTTATTCGATAAGGACGTTTTCCCGAACGCCCACCGCATCGATAGCATCCTGACCGTGCAGAAGAACATCGCCAACGCCGTGGAGCAGACTATCTCCATGGACATGTTCCCGCTGGTGCTCGCCGGTGATCATTCTAACGCACACGGTACCATTGCTGGTATAAAAGCCGCCTATCCTGAGAAAACATTGGGTGTAATATGGATCGATGCCCACGCCGACATCCACTCACCTTATACCTCGCCGTCGGGCAACGTGCACGGCATGCCGCTGGCCATGGCCCTGAACCTGGACAACCTGGAGCGCCAGATAAACGACCCCGCGCCGGAAACCGTTTTCTTCTGGAACTCCCTGAAAAAGCTGGGCTTCGAAGGCCCGAAGCTAGAACCCGAGCACCTGGTTTACATCGTGGTGCGCGACACCGAGGAGCCCGAGGATTACCTCATCAGCAAGTATGGCATCAAGAACTTTACCTATAGTGAGGTGAACCAGAAAGGCATACCGCAGGTAGCCCAGGAGGCCCTGGACCGCCTGCAGGGGTGCGACATCATTTATGTGTCTTTTGATGTGGACAGTCTTGACTCCAAGTTCTCCAAAGGCACCGGTACACCGGTGGAGGTGGGACTTACCGTGGAGCAGGCCAAAGAACTAAATTACCTGCTGCTGCAGGACCCGCGCGTGGTGTGTTACGAGATGACGGAGATCAACCCGACACTGGATACGGAGAATACCATGGCCGAGAACGCCTTTGATATTCTGGAGGCCGCCACCGACGCAATTTTACACCGAGAATCTAAAAGTACAGCCATATAGTAATGCACTTACAAAACGCCATTAGCCAAAGTATAAGCCAGGCGCTGCAAGCCCTGTTCGGAGTCACTGTTGATGCTTCAGAAATCGCCCTGCAACCCACCCGCAAGGAGTTTGCCGGCTCGTTTACCTTCGTTACCTTCCCCTACACCAAGCAGGTGGGCAAAGGCCCTGAGCAGATCGGCCAGGCGCTGGGCGAGTACCTGAAGGAGCATGCCGGGGAGGTAAAGAATTTTAACGTGGTAAAGGGATTTCTGAACCTGGAGGTAGAGGAGCGGGAGTGGCTGCGCCTGTTCCGTGGCATTATGTCTGATGCGGATTATGGCCATGCCGAGCCGAGCGGCCGCAACGTGATGGTGGAGTATTCCTCGCCCAACACCAACAAGCCGCTGCACCTGGGCCACCTGCGCAATAACTTCCTGGGCTACTCGGTGGCCGAGATCCTGAAGGCCAACGGCCACCAGGTGATGAAGGTGAACCTGGTGAACGACCGCGGTATCCACATCTGTAAGTCGATGCTGGCCTACGAGAAGCTGGGCCACGACGAAACCCCTGAAACCAGCGGCCTGAAAGGCGACCACCTGGTAGGCAAATACTACGTGCTGTTCGACCGGGCCTACAAAGAGCAGATCGACGCGCTGGTAGAACAGGGCATGGACAAAGAGGAGGCCAAGAAAAAGGCGCCGTGGATGCTGGAGGCGCAGGAAATGCTGCTGAAGTGGGAGCAGGGCGATGCGCACGTGGTGAACCTTTGGAAGATGATGAACACCTGGGTGTATGGCGGCTTTGATGAGACTTACCGCACCATTGGTGTTGACTTCGATAAATACTACTACGAATCCCAAACCTATACTTTGGGCAAGGAGCGCGTAGAGGAGGGCCTGCAGAAAGGAGTCTTCTTTAAGAAAGAGAACGGCTCTGTGTGGGTAGACCTGACGGACGAAGGCCTGGACGAGAAACTGCTGCTACGCGCCGACGGCACCTCGGTATACATTACCCAGGACCTGGGCACTGCCGAGCTGAAGTATAACGACTTCCCCTACGACCAGTCAGTATACGTGGTGGCCGATGAGCAGAACTACCACTTCCAGGTGCTGAAAGCCACGCTCAAGAAACTAGGTAAAACTTACGCCGATGGCATTTACCACCTGTCGTACGGCATGGTGGACCTGCCTTCCGGTAAGATGAAATCGCGTGAGGGTACCGTGGTGGATGCCGATGAGCTGGTGCAGGAGATGATCGACACGGCCCGCCAGCAGACCGAGGAATTGGGTAAGATAGAAGGCTTTACGCCGGAGCAGGCGCAGGAGCTCTACCATACCCTGGCCATGGGCGCCCTGAAGTATTTCCTGCTGAAGGTAGATCCGAAAAAGCGCATGCTCTTCAACCCGCAGGAGTCCATTGATTTCCGGGGTAACACGGGCCCGTTCATTCAATACACCCATGCCCGCATCTCGGCCATACTTCGCAAGGCCGGAGAGATGGGCATCAAGTATGATCCGGCAGTGTTTGAAAACTTTGAAAACCTGCATGAGGTGGAGCAGGAGGTGATCACCCAGCTGGTGAACTTCCCGGCGGTGGTAAAGGAAGCGGGCAACCTGTATGCGCCTTCTGTTATCGCTAACTATGCCTACGAGTTGGCAAAGGCCTACAACCGTTTTTACCAGGAGATCTCGATCTTCAACGAAACGGACGAGCAGGCACGCAGCTTCCGTATCGCTCTTTCGGCCATGGTGGCCCGCTTCGTGCGCGAAAGTATGAAACTGCTGGGCATTGAGGTGCCGGAGCGAATGTAAGGTAGAGGTTGAAGCGGTAATGCTGAAAAGTCCCCCTTTGAAGGCAGGGTTGTTAGGCTCTAACTATGCCTGCAAGCTTATAGCAGTAAAGCTGAACATAGAGGCAATAAGATTCTCCCCTTGAGGGGAGTTAGAGGGGTGTTCGCGTGGTGTAAAGGGCTTTAGCTATTGGCTTTACACCCCTACGGTCCCCTCAAGGGGACAGTCTACGGCAATGCATCAAAGGGACCACTTTTAATAAATAGCTTTCAACATACTTTAAAAGCCATAAAATGATCACAATGAAAAGCCTGCAAAAACTTTTAGCACTGGCGCTTGTATTAGGTGTGACAGTTTCCTGCACTGGCGGGGCTGAGGCAAACCAAAATCAAGAAACGATGGCTACAGAACCAACCACTAACACCCTAACAAGTGATTTCTATACTTTCAGAATGAAAACGCTGGATGGCAAAGAGGTGGATTTTTCGCAATACAAAGGTAAGAAAGTGCTGCTGGTGAACACCGCCTCTGAGTGCGGCTTCACACCGCAGTACGAAGGCTTGCAGCAACTGCACGAGGTGCACGGCAAAGAGGTGGTTATACTTGGTTTTCCGGCCAACAACTTTGGGGGCCAGGAGCCAGGCTCTAACGAGGAGATCGCCTCCTTCTGCCAGAAGAACTTTGGCGTAACCTTCCAGATGTTTGAAAAGATTTCTGTGAAAGGGGAGGACCAGCACCCGCTTTATACTTGGTTGGCCCAGAACGCACCGGACCATGAGGAGCCGAGCTGGAACTTCAGCAAGTATCTGGTGGACGAAAATGGTAAAGTAGTGGCTTTTTACCCGTCTAAAGTAAAGCCGATGGATGAGGAGCTGCTAAGCGCGATTAAGCAGTAACTCCAGGTAGTGATTTTGCCTGGCACAGGCGAACGCTTGCGCCAGGTTTTAGCATAGGATAGAAACTTGAATACATCCCAACACACAAGTGCCCAGAATCCAGGCCTGGCAAAGGCCTGGATTTCGGCTTTTAGACCGCGCACGCTGCCGCTGGCGCTTTCCTGTATAAGTATGGGCGGGTTTATGGCGGCTGCCCACGGCTTTTTCGACGCCACGGTGGTAGGCCTCTGCGTGCTTACTACGCTGTTTCTGCAGATCCTCTCCAACCTGGCCAATGACTACGGCGACTCCAAGCACGGAGCCGATAGCGTGCACCGGGAGGGGCCGATGCGGGCCGTGCAGGCAGGGCACATACAGGCCGAACAGATGAAAAAGGGGATGCTGGTATTCAGCCTGCTCTCACTGGTGTCGGGGCTGGGGCTGCTGTGGGTGGCTTTTGGTGCCGAGGGCATGCTGTTGTTCCTGCTGTTTTTGGTGTTGGGGTTGGCCTCTATCTGGGCGGCCATTAACTACACCGCCGGCGACAAGCCCTACGGTTATGCCGGTCTGGGTGACATTTTTGTTTTCATCTTCTTCGGGCTGGTGGGCGTGCTGGGTACTTACTTTCTGCAGGCACAGGCGCTGGAGGCCACGGTTATACTTCCGGCCCTGGTGTGCGGCTTTTTTTCGGTAGGCGTGCTCAACGTAAACAACATCCGCGACATCAACTCTGATATACTGGCCGGCAAGCGTTCCATACCTGTGCGGCTGGGGCCTAGGAAGGCGCGTGTGTACCACCTTATACTTTTGGCTGGAGGTGTGCTGAGCGCTCTTGCTTACGTCGTGCTGAATTACGAGAGCTCGTGGCAGTTTTTGTTTATACTTGCCCTGCCGCTGGTGCTGGTGAACGGGGTAAACGTGTGGCGCAAGCAAACCTCCAGGGAGCTGGATCCCTACTTAAAGCAAATGGCCATGACGACGCTGCTGTTTGTGCTGCTGTTTGGGGTGGGGCAGGTGCTGTAAAGATTGATGTGGCAGGAAAAAGTTGTTTATCCTTTTAAGAGCAGGCGAGAAATCGGGTTGGGAAAAGAAGGGTTGATCCGGCAAGGTGTTCTCCTTCAGCTGATGCTCAAGGGCTGTGTACGCAATCAAAGTATTCATTATTTAAAAAGTAGAGGCGGGTAGTGTACCAATATGGCTATTGTTGGCACTGCTGTGTATCCACTTCTTTGCCTGGTAGTCATACAAGGTGATGCTTCCTCCTGCATGGCAGTCTTGAAAAGGCTTACTCAGGTCAATCTGACCATTTACCTGCGAGACAATAAGAAGCAGGATAAACGTTATTACTAATCTCACTTTCAGTTTCTATAGATGGCGCACATAATGCTGGGTTATAGGGGGACCGTAGCTGACGCATAGCCGGTGTTGGTAGCTCCGTTTTATAGGTTATCCTGCTCGAACAGCTTTCTTCTCAGTTCACCTTCTAATTGACCAAACCAGCGCCCACCACTCGAAGTAAGCAGAATCAGCCCTTTGTTGAGCTCCGGATAGAACACGTATCCGCTTGCAAAACCATCCATATCTCCTCCGTGGCCATAGCGCGTCGTGCCCTTGTCTACAGTTTTGTTTAGCCCATAACCATAATGAGACCCCTCTATGCCGTCACTTTCAGTCAGGATCAATGGGTTGTTCTTATCACCCTTCTGGCTAAACAGCCGGTAGGCCTGCATCTGTGCAAGCATTAACTTTGATACGTCCTCCACATTAGAGTAAACACCCCCTGCCGAAGTTAACTTACCCATCACAAAAAGGCTGGTTTTTCTGTTCCTGTCGTCTTTCCGGTAGGGTGTAGCTATCAGTTCCATTTGTGCTGCATCAGGCGCTACGAAAGTGTTCTCTAAGTCATACCTGTCGGCGATATACTTCTTTAGCAGGGCTCCATAGCTCTGTCCGCTTGCTTGCTCAAGTATATACCCAACCACTGCGTACCCAAAGTTAGAGTATCCAAAATCAGACCCCGGCTCAGATTCTAACTGCAACTCGTTCAGGTCTTTTAGTAAGTCCTGCTCTGTGTATGGAACAAGCATGGGCTCACCGTCTATTCTTTTGTTGCCCGGAGCTCTGTAAGGCAAGCCTGATCTATGGAGGAGCAGGTGTTGAACGGTTATGGCATTAAGCTTTTCCTTGGCCTCACTTGTTAATGCATCCGGTAAGTAAGTAACAATAGACTCCTCTGCCCTTAACTTACCCTCAGAAATCAGATTGTTAGCAAGTATACCGGTAAGCTTTTTAGTGTCTGAGCCTATTTGGTAGACTGTTCTTTCAGTTACTTTGGACGTACTGCCACGTTCCTTTTCCCCGAAGCCTTCCACATATGAAAGTTTCCCGTTGCGAATAACCCCAATGGAGATAGCCGGAATGTTATTGGCTTTCATGGCGCTATCTATTTTGGTGCGTATCCATTCATTCTCAACCTCATTTTCATCAAACGCTGCTGGCTTAGCCTGAAGTTCTTGTAAGGAAGCAGCCCTGGAGCCTTCGGAGGTGGGCTTACAGGAAGTGCTAAGCAACAGTACGATAAATAGTAATGCTATACCTCTCATATAGATGTTTTAAAGGATGTGATACGATTGTTGCCCCAATGTTCGGAGTACTCTGCAGGGGGCTGCAAGGTCTGTCCCTTCCAAAGTATAAAAGTACCCAATACATAAAGTATGGCCCGGCCACCTCTATGAGCAGCCGGGCCATACTTTATACTTTCAGCTATTAATTACCGCCTCCGCCGCCATTGTCTCCGCCGCCGCTTTTCAGGTCGTCGTTCTTAATGCCGCGCTTGGTGCGTTTGATGTCCTCTTTCAGCTTACCGAACCTGTAGTTAAAGCCGATGCTGGCCCGGCGGCGCAGGTAGCGGTACTCGCTGCGCTGCTCGAAGTTCAGGCCGCTCAGGTCGCTGTAGCCGGTAAAGTATTTGCCGAAGGGGTTTTGCACCGACAGACTGATGCTGGCTTTCTCGTCTTTGAGGAAGCTTTTGCTAAGCGAGAAGCCGTTCCAGAACTGCCCGGCCGACTCGCCCTGCAGCATCACGCGTGGGGCATAGTAGCCCAGGTTTACCCCGGCCCGCCAGTTTTTCTCGAACCTGTAGTTGGCATAACTATAGATGTTCCCGCTGATGCCGCTATTTTCCAGGTCCACGCCGGCTATGTTTCCGCTAAGTTGGCTGTAAGACACGGAGCCATTCAGGTTCACACTGAGTTTCTTGAAGAACGTGGCGTTGCTGTTGATGGAGAGGGTGGTCGTGTTGTTCCTGCCAATGTTATCAAAGGTCGTGCTGCTCACAGAGTCTGCGGGGTTAAAGGTGGTGTAGCTTTGGATGGCGTTGTTGGTAAACGTATGGGTCAAGGTGCTGTTCAGCGACTTTCCATTTTTAAACATACTGTGGCCCAGGCTAAAGACGTGGCTGGTGGCAGCCTTCAGCTTCGGATTACCAAAGGAGATGGCTTTCTCATTTTGCCTGTTCACGTAGGGGTTCAGGTACCACAGGCTGGGCCGCTCGATGCGCTGGGTATAAGAAAGCTTTAGGGAGGCCATGTCCTTCAGGGTGCGCGTCAGCGTCACGCTCGGGATCAGGTTCAGGTAGTCCTGGTCGGCCACTGAGCCCGATGACTTGAAGTTGGCATCCACCACCGTCTGCTCCAGGCGCGTGCCTGCCCGTACGCCCCATTTCTTATAGCGCAGGCTGGCCGAAGTATAAGCGGCGTAAATATCCTGGCTGTAGTCAAACTCGTTCGTCAGGCTCGGCACATCAACATACGTACCTGTTTCGGGGTTATAGTTACGGTAGAAGTAGTCGCTGCCGTTGTCGCGGAGGATGGTTTTGGCGCCCACCTCTAGCGTATGCTTCTTAATGGGGTGCACGTAATCTACCTGGGCCGTCTGCTCTATGGATTTGCCGTCGTTTTGCGTGCGCGTGCCAACGGGGCCTGTATAGTTCAGGGTAGGCACAAATTCCAGGTCCGTGTCGCTGTTGTTGGAGTTGTCGCCAATCTTGTAAGAGAGGGTGAGTAGCTGTTCCTTGTTGCGCTTGAAGGTATGCTGGTAGTCCAGCCCCACCTCGTAGCTGCCCCAGGAGCCAAGGCCATAGGTGTTGCGGTCAAAGGCCTGGGTACGATTCTGTCCCCTGCTAAACTCCTCCACCGTCTGCAGGTAAGCCGACTCGTACTCGCTCTTGTTCAAATCGAACTTAGCCGTGAGCAGGTTCAGCGTATCTATTTCGTAGCTCAGCTCGCTGTTGATGTAGTTATACTGGCTTTCGTTATTGCCCTGGCCCTGCTGCTGCAAGGTGGTGCCGGAGGTGTTGTCGCGTCGCTCAAAAGAAGAATAGGAGTCGGGACTGGTAAACTTGTTGCTGCCGCCGTAGGCCGAAATGCCCAGTTTGCCTATTTTCGCCCGGATATTGGCGGAGCCAAAGCGGCTGTCGGGGGTAGCCTGCGAGAGGTACACGCTGCCGTTGTAGCCGTTCTGCGGCTTGTCGTGCGTTATCACGTTGATGATGCCGCCAATACCCTCGGCGTCATACTTGGCGGGCGGGTCGGTAATCACCTCGATGCGCTTGATGGTGTTGGCCGGCATGCTACGGAACACATCTTTGGGGCTGCGGGCAAAGAGCGTGGAGTTCCTGCCGTTTACCAGCACTTTAAAACTGCTGCTGCCGTTGAGCTGTATGTTGTCTTCGGAGTCGAGGCTGAGCATGGGTACCTTGCGGAGCATCTCCAGGGCCGTGGTGGTCTTGCTCTCCGGGTCGAACTCCACGTTGTAGCTTATTTTATCGATGTCCTGGGTGATGAGCAGCTTCTCGGCGGTTACCTCTACCTCCTGCAGCTGCTTGGCCGAGCTGGCTATACTTAGTTTGCCCAGGTCAGCAGGCTTGCCTGCCTCCAGCGCCGGCACCTGCACCGAGAATGGTTTGTAGCCCACATAGGTAAGTATGAGTTTGTAGGGGGCGAGCGGCAAGCCGGTTACTTCAAAGCTGCCGTCAGCCTGCGTGAAGGATGTTTTCAAAGCTTCATCCTTGTCCGGAGGGCTTATGACCACGGTAACATAACTGAGCGGGGCCTGGGTAGCGGAGTCCACCACTATTCCTTTGATGATGCCGGTACTTTGCCCTAGGGAAGTGAAGCAGATGAAGAGGCACAGGGCCAGTAGTAAGGTTTGTTTCATGTATACTTAGGTTAGAGTGTGCGTATTGCGATTCACAAAGTATAAGCTGGCCTATACTTATACTTTCAGGTACACACTTTCCCCTAAATTCCTGAGGCTGTTCAGCCTATCCCTGCCCTAAAAGTTTTGTGTCTGGAAAGATAACGCAAAATCTCTTAGATATAGCATATGGTTTATAAAATATTTAATGGATTAATTATATAACAGCAGCTGTAAGTACAGGAATTGCTGGAGTATGGTCTGTTTGCCAACCACTGCGCATCTGGTGCGGAGGGCGTAAAAAAAAGCCACCTCTTGTCGGGGCGGCTTTTCCATAGAATGTATACTTATACTTTATTGCAGTAGCAGGGTATGGCTAGGTACGAGCTGAACGCCCCGTTCCGCCAAGTCTGTCTTGGCTTTCTCAAAACCCTCCGCACTGATGGCCCTGACGGCATCTTCCAGGTAGTATACTTTAAAGCCCTCTGCCAGCGCATCCTTGGCCGAAAAGTACACGCAGAAGTCGGCGGCGAGGCCGGCCAGGTATACTTCTGTCACTCCTTTGGCCCGCAGGTAGCCGGCAAGAGCGGTATTTTTCCGGTGGCCATTGTCAAAAAAGCCGCTGTAGCTATCCACCTCCGGGTCGGTACCCTTGCGGAAGATAGCCTCGATGCGGTTTTGCTCCAGCTCTGCCGAGAACTCAGCCCCTAGCGTGCCCTGCACGCAGTGGTCGGGCCACAGCACCTGCTCCAGCCCGTTCAGGTCCGTTACCTCAAACACGTTTTTGTCTTCGTGCTGCGAGGCAAAGCTCTTGTGCTGCGGCGGGTGCCAGTCCTGGGTGGCCACTATAACATCGAACTGGCTCTGCAGCCTGTTCACGACCGGGAGAATGGCATCCCCTTCGGGCACGGCCAGTGCACCTCCGGGTAGAAAATCGTTCTGTATGTCTATCAGCAGTAAAGCGCGCATTATGCCTGATTTATGCTTGTGGCGTGGTAGCGGCGCTGTTGGCCGGGCTGCCACCCTGGTTACCATCCTTGTTCCTGTTACGGTTGCGATTCCTGTTGCGGTTCCTGCTTTTGCCCTGGTTCTCGCCACCAGGCTGTCCCGCTAGCTTTACGGGCCTGTCGCTGCCCTCCCCCTTTGGCTGGGCGCCTTCCGGGCGTGGTGCCCCGGACTTTGGCCCTCTGTGGTGCTTGCTGCGGTGTCTGTCTGCTTTGCTGCCCGAGCCAGGCTTGTTGCCGCTACGGTGCCGTGGGCTGCCGCCGTCCCGGCGTGTTGGGTCAAAGGCGGGCCCAGGACCGAAGTCCTCCGGAAGCGGCAGCTTTGGCAGCTCACGCTCAATCAGTCGCTCCACCTTCTGTACCCGGTACATGTCCTTCTCGTTCACGAACGTAATGGCCATACCCGTGGAGGCGGCCCGCGCCGTGCGGCCCACGCGGTGCACATAGTCTTCGGCGTCCTGCGGCATATCAAAGTTCACCACGTGGCTCAGGCTGTCGATGTCGATGCCCCTGGAGAGGATGTCGGTGGCCACCACGATCTGGTATTGCTTGTTTTTGAAGCCCTGCAGTGCCTTCTCGCGCTCATCCTGCGTCATGTCCGAGGAGATGCCCTCTACCGTGAAGTTCATCTTCTTGAGCGAGCGCACGATTGGGGTCACGTTGGATTTTCGGGACGTGAAGATGATCATACTCTGCACATCCAACTCGCGCAGCAGGTGCTCCAGCAATGGCAGTTTCTGGTTGTCGTAGGTCAGGTAGAGGCGCTGGTCTATTCCCTCGGCCGGCTTGGAGATGGCCAGGTTCACCTCGGCAGGCTGCTGCAGGATCTGCTGGGCCAGCTCACGGATCTTGCGCGGCATAGTGGCCGAGAAGAGAAGTGTCTGGCGCTGCTTGGGTAGCTGGCTGATGATCTTGATCAAATCGTCCATAAAGCCCATGTCCAGCATCTTGTCGGCTTCGTCCAGCACCAGGTGATTGAGCTGGTCGAGCCTTACGTAGCCCATGGCCATGTGCGAGAGCAGGCGCCCCGGGGTGGCTATGATAATGTCGGCGCCGGTGGTCAGGGCGCGTTTCTGCTGCTCCCAGTCATCGCCTTTGTTGCCGCCGTAAATGGCAATGGAGCTAACGGAGGCGAAGTAGCCAAAGCCTTCTACCTGCTCGTCTATTTGCTTGGCAAGCTCGCGGGTAGGTACCAGTATAAGTGTGCTGGTGTGTTCATAGCCTTCGTTCGAAATGCGGTCGATAAGCGGCAGCAGGTAGGCCGCCGTTTTTCCGGTGCCGGTCTGAGCGCAGGCAATAAGGTCTTTCTGCTCAAGGATCAGCGGGATAGCCTGCTGCTGTACGGGGGTTGGGTTGTTGTAGCCCATAGAGTTGATGCCCGTCAGCACATCCTCGTGTAGGTTAAAAGAATGGAAGTCCAATGTGTTTAATATTTTGGTTTAGTACATGGCGGCCATCTTTTTCCATCAGCCGCTTTTCTCTGTAAATATACTACAAATATGCCGACTAAAAATATATGCATTTTTTCAAATATTTTTTTGGATAATGTTGGGAGTATAAAAAAGAATGTATTATGTTTGTAAAAAATAGGACAGAGTGGCAGAGTGGATGTGGTGGTAAAATTGGTTTAGTCCAATTTTAATCGAGAGGAGGTTGTTTTGAATATTTATTTACAGGCCGGGAGCGCATATTATAATATCCATATATGTTAATCTTTGTTAGTAAAATTATAATTATCTGAAACAATGCCGCTGAAGAGGCGTAAACATCTTCAAAACAACTCAAATCATAACATCACAAAAAATATATATTAACTCCAACAAAGTCATGAAAAAAGTTATACAAGAGTCTCCTAACTTCTTCCTACTGGTAGGCCTTAATATTGTAAATGCCATCTTTATGCTGCTGGTTTAGCAGCGGCATCTTTAGATGTTACCATACACATTTACAGGAGCGGCCCCGCGAAAGCAGGGCCGCTCTTTTTATGTCTTTCCGGTTAAAATTTGCTTATTTTGCTTAGAGGGGACACGGTTTAGAGGAGTATATCAAAACAAGTATAGGATTATAGTTTATGGCAGGACATAATAAGTGGTCGCAGATAAAGCGAAAGAAAGGGGCCCTTGACGCCAAACGTTCAAAGATTTTTACCAAACTGATAAAGGAGATCACGGTGGCCGTGAAAGAGGGCGGCCCCGACCCGGATGGCAACGCGCGCCTGCGCCTGGTTATCCAAACGAGCAAAGCTGCCAACATGCCTAAGGACAACATCGAGCGCGCCGTGAAGAAAGGAGAGGGGAGCGATGCCGGCGATTACAGCGAGGTAAGCTACGAAGGCTATGGCCCCGGCGGCGTGGCGGTGCTGGTGGAGTGTCTCACCGATAACATTAACCGCACCGTGCAGAACCTGCGCACCATGTTCAACAAAAGCGGCGGTAGCCTGGGCACCAGCGGCTCCGTGGACTACCTCTTCGACCGCAAGGGCGTGTTTGTGGCAAGGTTAGACCCCGGGCAAAGTATAGACGAGGACGAGCTGCTGCTGGAGCTGGCCGACGGGGGCGCCGAGGAAGTGGAGTTTGAGGAGGGCTACATTACCATTTACAGCGCCATGGAGGATTTCGGGGCCATGCAGCGAAAGGTAGAGGAGCTTAACCTTGACCTGGAGAACGCCGAGTTGCAGCGCCTGCCGCAGACCACGGTGAAGGTGGAGGACCCGGGGGCGGTGCGGAAAGTGCTGAAGCTGATCGACGCGCTGGAGGACGACGACGATGTGCAGAAAGTATACCACAACCTGGAGCTGAGCGAGGAAGTGCTGGCAGCGCTGGAGTAGAGGTATGGCAAAGTATAAACTGGCCGCAGACTCAGGTTTGCGGCTTTTTGTTTGGCGATGACGCAAAGTATAAATCAATGCAACCGATCTTTAAAGACCTACTGGTGCTGGAGCTGGCAAGCGTGCTGGCCGGGCCAAGCGTAGGGCAGTTTTTTGCCGAGCTGGGCGCACGCGTGCTGAAGGTGGAGAACGCCGCCACCCACGGTGACGTCACCCGCAGCTGGAAGCTGGGCTCCGAACCTGCCCAAACCGATACCCCCGCCTATTTCTGCGCCGCCAACTGGGGCAAAACCTCCCTGGCCCTGAACTTAACGGAGCCGCAGCAACTGCAGCAGCTGTATACCTTGGTAAGGCAGGCCGACGTGGTGATTGCCAGCTACAAGCCCGGTGACGCCGAGCGGCTGCAGGTAGATTACGAAACCCTGCAACGTATGAATCCGCGTTTGGTGTATGGCCACATCACCGGCTACGGGCCCGAGGATGCACGGGCAGGCTACGATGCGGTGGTGCAGGCCGAGAGTGGCTTTATGTACCTGAACGGCGAGCCGGATGGCCCGCCGGTGAAGATGCCGGTGGCCCTTATGGACATCCTGACGGCGCACCAACTGAAGGAAGGGCTGCTGGTAGCGCTGCTGCAGCGGGAGCGCACGGGGCAGGGGCAGCTGGTGGAGGTGTCGCTGTTACAGGCGGCCGTGTCGGCGCTGGCCAACCAGGCCACCAACTACCTGGTGGCGGGGCAGGAGCCGCAGCGCATGGGTTCTGAGCATCCTAATATTGTGCCTTACGGTTCGGTTTATACGTGCAGGTGCGGCAAACAGCTCGTGCTGGCCATCGGCGACGACCGGCAGTTCAGGAGGCTGTGCGCTATACTTGGCGCCGAAGGTATGGCCGATGATCCGAAGTATAAAACCAACTATGCGCGCGTACAGCACCGACAGGAGGTAAACGGGCGGCTGCGCCAGCTCATAGCGCAGCAGGAGCGGGAAAGCCTGCTGCGGCAGCTGCACACCCGGCACGTGCCGGCCGGCGCCGTGCATACCATACCGGAAGTTTTTGAGCTGCCACAGGCGCAGCAGCTGTTGCTGCACCACCCCAACAGCAAACCGGGGTTGCGGCAGGTGGCTTTCCGGCTGCAGGGGCAGCAGGAACTGGAGCTAAGCCCGCCGCCAACGTATACTAATGGTGGAGCTGAGGGCGCTAGTGGCCTGCGCTGCTGACAAAATTCGCCTGCTTACGCTGTTTACGGTCTTGTTTATACTTGCGCAAATCCGCAGAAACTAAACAAAGTGGCCAAAAGAGGGGTAAAAACTAATTCTGACACACCCAAAGGCATACAAACTATGGAAGAGAAAGAAGAGAAAAAGATAGAGACCAGTCGATTAGATGATATCATCAGCGGCCTGCACCACAAGTCCAAAACCAAGCAGGAGATTTACCGCAATACCAAGCAGGCCTTTGAGCGGTTGAAAAGTATCTCGCAGGACCTGGTGGCGGAACTGACCGACCGGGTCACGCGCCAGGATGCGGATGTGGTGATAGAGTACCGCAACATCGGCGAACATGAGTTCCAGATAAAGTTCTCCGGTGACCTGCTGGTTTTCGTGATGCACACCAATATCATCACCTTCCCGGACGATTACGAGATCATGCGCAACGACTACGTGGACGAGGACTTCAGGAGGCGCTTTTTCGGGCACATCATGGCCTACAACTTCATGGCAGACACCATCAAGTATAACCGCCTCGACGACCCGGGGTACCTCATCGGCCGCATGCTTATCAACATCGAGAACCACTACTGTATTGAAGGCGTGAAGCAGCTGGACCTGCCGCAGGAGAAGATCACCAATATCGCCGAGAACGTGCTCACCAACCGGGTGCTGCGCATCATCGTGGAGAGCGCCATGATTGCCGCCGTGAACAACGACCTGATGGGCCAGGACGTGAGCGACATCGAGCGTATTACCCTGAAGCAAAAGCTGGAGAACATGCACCTGACCAAGCCCCGCAAACTCGGCTTCCAGATAAGCCCGGAGCTTACGCATTAACCTCCTTCATACTTTATACTTACATAAAAAGGCCCGGGCAACACCCGGGCCTTTTCTCGTCAATCTTTAAACTAAAACTCTTTTTTTTGATGAGGGTGGTGATTGCAGCCCCCCCCTAAGCCCTCTGGAGTGCAGAGTTATACTTGTTGGAGGGGGAGGCGTGACTGTCACCAATTCGGGCCCACACCCTATTCGGCCTCCACGGGCTCCTCGCGCAGTTTAAGGATAGCTTCCTCCAGTTCGGGCAGGCTTTCCAGCAGCTGCTCAAAGCTCTCGATACAGAAGTACTGGCTCTGGAACGTCTCCTTGATGTAGGCTCTGTCCAGGATGTGCTGCACGTCAAAGTCGTGTTTCACGCTCTGCTCCGATACCGACAGCCTGCTCTCGCCAACCGACGAAAGTATGCCTGCACCGTAAATGCGCGCCTCCGCGCCAGGCTTTCGGAACAGGCCAAACTCGATGGTGTACCAGTAGATGCGCGTCAGGCGGTCCACAATATCGGGGCGGTCTACGTGCTGCAGCGCCATGGCCGATAGTTTTGCCAGAAACTCGCAGTACACCGGAATAGTGAGCAGCGGCACGTGGCCGAACACGTCATGGAACATATCCGGCTCCTCCAGGTACTCGAGCTGGCCCATACTCCTGATCCACACGGTGGCCGGGAACTTCTTTTCCGCGATCAGGCCGAAGAACAGTGCATCGTCCACAATGCCGGGAGCGGCCACCACCTCAAAGCCGGTCAGGGGCTTCAGGCGCTCGTTTACCTCCGCAAAGTTCGGGATGCGGTCCGGCTGGAAATTCACCAGCTTCAGGCCCTCAAAAAACTCGGGGATGGCTTTACCGGGCAGGTTCTCGATCTGGCGCTGGAACAGGATGGCCCAAACGTTATGGTTCTCTTCGGTGTAGGTGCTGTAGTTCTGAGTCAGGTTCATGTTGTTATGGTTTGGTTTTTTGAATTGGGTACAAACGAAAAAAAGCAGGGGCTTAGGCCCGCTGCTTTGGCAGGTTCACCGCTGGGAGGGCCTTGGTGGCGTTGCTCCTCGAGTCTAAAATATTAGGTGTTGGTGATTGCCTTAGCTGCGGGTGCTGTAATAGCGATAATAATAGCTGTAATAGCTATAAACGCTCAGGCAATAAGAATAGGCAGTACGCAGCAGCGCCATGCCAAGGGATGTTGGCAAAGGAAGTGTGGTCGCTATGGCTGCGGGTTGATGCATGTGTTCTGTTACAGTTGCAAGAATGCGAACTTCTGGGTTAAACGCAAATGGCGGGGGTAGGTTTTTGTAGCTGACTTGTTTTTTCTGGTGGGGTATGCGTTTTGGTTATACTTGCGTTGGCTGTAAATTTATACTTGTGCTATACTTTATACTTGCCAGCTTATACTTCGTAGCGCCTCTCTTAGCCAAGGCTCACTGCAACACGGACCAAGCTATTCTTTCTAGCTGCCGTTCATTCACGGCTTTACAACCTGCTCGTTTCATTTCTGGCTTTGGAGCTCTCAAGCCCGAGCGGGCTCTGGGGGTAGGGGCCCTCGATAAGGGCATCGCGCTGGGAGCTTTTCCTGCCCTCGTGCCTCGGGCTGCCTCGCTCTCGCTCTGCACCGGAAAAACTCGCATAGGCGCTCAACGGAAAGACTGGGATCAGATTTGATTGCCATCGCTGATAGAGCTTGAACGGAGCTCCCCTCCTTGGACAAGGAGGGGTAGGGGTGGTTGGATACGGTGCGGCAAAACTTCTCTTATGTTTGGTGGGTGGGAAGGGTTTATACTTTGCAAGGGAAGTTGGATCTTACGTTTCTCCTTTATCTGAACATTTATACAAATCGTATACAAAATTAGAAGTATGGAGGGCGGGAGTATGGCAGAAACAGCTATAGGAAAGTATAGGTGCGCCGGCAGGAAGGCGGTGCTGCTGCTGTTCTGGCTGCTGGCTGCCTGTGCTGCACCGCCTTCTGCCACCAAACCGCTTAAAACGAAATATGTGGTGATTGTCGTGATAGACGGCACACGCTGGTCTGAAACCTGGGGAACCGTGCCGGGGATTATCCCAAACATGTCCACCGTCCTGATGCCGATGGGCGTTTTCCTACCGAACTTCTTCAACGATGCTTATACCTACACCAACTCCGGGCACGCGGCTATCACTACTGGCGTGAACCAGCCGATTGATAATTACGGCGACGAGCTTCCGGCTAACCCTTCCATTTTCCAGTATTTCCTGAAGCAGACGGGCAAACCGGCCACAGCAGCCTGGATCGTCTCGAGCAAAGACAAGCTGCACATACTTGCCAATACCAGCAGGCCCGGCTGGGAGAATGCATTTCAGCCATCGGTAAATGCGGGCAAGAGCGGCCCCGGCACCGGCTACCGCATGGATTCACTGACGCTAGTAGAGGCAAAGCGGATTCTGATGAACTACAAGCCCAACCTGATGCTCATCAACTTCATGGAGCCCGACGGCTTCGCCCATGCCGGCAACTGGGAAAATTATTTAAGGGGTATCTCCAGGGACGACCGGTATGTAAAGGAGCTTTGGGACTTTCTGAACAAGGACGAGACTTTCCGGGGGAAGACCACCCTGTTTATCACCTCCGACCATGGCCGCCACCTGGACGAGGTAGACGGCGGCTATATGGAACATGGCGACAACTGCCCCGGCTGCGAGCAGATCTACCTGCTGGCCCTGGGGCCGGATTTCAGGAGGGGAATGGTAGAAACAAGGCATACCCTCATCGATATTGCCCCCACGGTGGCACGCTTGCTCAACCTAGAGATGGACTCGGTGGTGGTGGTGCCACGGGTGGATACCACCTTCGTGGAGCTCGCCATGGACACGACGCTGGTGGCGCAAAAGAGGGACTCCATCCGCTTAGAGATAAAAATGGACACCACTATGCTGAAGGGCAGGGTGATGGAAGAGTTGTTCAGGTAGAGCCATCCCTGCGAAGCTGCCCCATTCGGGTGCATGTAGAGAAGTAAGTGCCTCTTGCGCTTACAAACGCAGGAAGTATACTATAATTAGCCGTCCACAGGTATGAAAACGTGGCTCTCCTACTTCGTTCTTTCTCTGCTGCTGCTCAGTTTGCCACTGCAGCTCCGGGCGCAGCCTGACACTACTGTACTTTCTTTCGCGGATACAGAGGCCAGGGAGCTTCAAAACCCACTTTTCCTGAGTAACGAGGTGCTGCACTTTACCCTCCGGATGGATATGAAGACGGTCCTGAAGGATAGGGGCGATGAGCGGGAGTCGCATGGGGCGGTGCTTGTTTATAAGGATGCCAGTGGTGTGGAGGTGGAGGAGAAGCTGAAGGTGCGGGTGCGGGGCAACCGCCGCCGCGACCCCTCCGTGTGTGATTTCCCGCCGCTGCAGCTCAACTTCTCCCGCAAAACCGTGGAGAAAACCATTTTCGGTAAGGTGAACAAGCTGAAAATGGTTACGCACTGCATCAACGACGAATATGTGCTGCGCGAGTACCTGGTATATAAAGTATACAACACCCTGACCGATGCCAGTTACCGCGTGCGGCTGTGCCGGGTACAGTACGAAGACCTGAAGGGGAGGCGCAAAACCCAGACAGGGTATGCGTTTTTGATTGAGGATGATGACGTGATGGCCGCCCGCAACAACGCCACCGTTATGCCCGAGGAGGCATTCGTGCGCATGGACAGGACAGCGGAAATGCCCATGGCCAAACTGGCGTTCTTTCAGTTCATGATCGGCAACACCGATTGGTCGGTGCCCTACCGCCACAACATCGACCTGCTGCTGGTAGACTCGCTTGCTGCGCCCCTACCCGTGCCATTTGATTTTGATTATGCCGGCATTGTGGCGACACCCTATGCCTCGCCGCCGCCCGAGTTAGGCATCACTTCAGTCAGGCAGCGGCTGTTCCGGGGGTATACCTACCCCGATGAAGTATACGTGCAGGTGCGGAAAGTTTTTAACCAGCGCAAGCCCGCCATCTACAAAGTATACCAAAGCTTTACGCTGCTGGACAGGGGCTACATCCGGCAAACCACCAAATACCTTGACCAATTTTACGAAGCCCTCAACGACCCCAGGGATTTTCATAATGCCTTTGTGCGGCAGGGGCAGCAGAACCTACGGTCCAGTGTGGTGGTGAAGGGGCTGGAAAAGTAAAATCCCCTCCTGAGCGCAGAAGGGGATTTTATACTTTATACTTACATCAGTTCGGCCAGCTCCAGCCATCGGAACTCCTTTTCTTCCAGCTGCTCGTGTATACTTTCTAATTCCTTTGCCCAGGCCCCTAACTGTTCATGGTCGGTGGTGGTGCCGGCGTTCATGGTCTCTATCAACTCAGCCTTGCGGTTCTCCAGCTGCTCTATTTCCTGCTCCAGGCGCTCGTACTCCTTTTTCTCGTTATAGGTGGCCTTGCGCTTGCCGTTAGGTGGCTCCGGTTTTTTCTCCGCAACCGGTGCCGGTGCAACAGCTTTGGCTTCTTCCTGCTGTAGCTTGTCCTGCTTCTCCTGCTCTTTCTGCCACTCGCGGTAGTCGGTGTAGTTGCCCGGGAAGTTGCGGATCTGCCCTTCACCCTCAAACACGAACAGGTGCTCCACCAGCCGGTCCATAAAGTAGCGGTCGTGGCTCACGATGAGCAGGCAGCCACCGAAGTTCAGCAGGAAATCCTCCAGGATGTTGAGCGTGATGATGTCCAAATCGTTGGTAGGCTCGTCGAGGATAAGGAAGTTCGGGTTTTTGATGAGCACGCGCAGCAGCTGCAGACGGCGCTTCTCGCCACCGCTCAGCTTGCTTACAAACGTATACTGCTGCGGCGGGGCGAACTGAAAGTGCTGCAAAAACTGGCTCGCCGTGATCACCTCGCCGTTGGCCATCTCCACAACCTCGGCAATCTCCTTCACGATGTCGATCACGCGCTGGTCCTCCTTATACACTAGCTCATCCTGAGTATAGTAGCCAAACACCGTGGTCTGGCCGGCGTCAATCAGCCCCGCATCCGGCTGCAATTTGCCCGTCAACATGTTCAGGAACGTGGACTTGCCGGCTCCGTTCGGTCCAACAATGCCGATGCGGTCCTTTTTCTTAAAGACGTAGCTAAAGTCGTCCACGATCTTCTTCTGCCCGAACGATTTAGAGATATGATCCACTTCGATGATCTTACCACCCTGGCGCGTGGTTTTCACCGACAGCTCCAGCTGCGGGCCGGCTGTTTTCTTGGCGGCTTTCTCCTTCAGTTCCTCAAAAGCATCTACTCTATACTTGGCCTTGGTGCCCCGGGCTTTGGGCTGGCGACGGATCCAGTCCAGTTCCTTGCGCATCAGGTTGCGGGCTTTCTCCGTCTCGGCGGCGGCAGACAGCTCCCGCTCGGCCTTCTTCTCCAGGAAATAGCTGTAATTTCCTTTGTAAGTATAAATCTCGCCGTTATCAAGTTCGGCTATCTCGTTGGCTACCTTGTCCAGGAAATAGCGGTCGTGGGTTACCATCAGCAGGGTGGTGTTCTGCGTGCTCAACATTCCCTCCAACCATTCGATCGTGTCCAGGTCCAGGTGGTTGGTGGGCTCGTCGAGTATGAGCATGGTCGGTTCCTCTATCAGCACACGGGCCATGGCCACCCGCTTGCGCTGGCCCCCGGAGAGGCTCTTGATCGGCACATCCAGGTTGTTGATGCCCAACTTGGAGAGGATCTGCTTTACCTTCACCTCAAAATCCCAGGCCTGCAACTCGTCCATGCGCTCCATGAGCTGCTGCATTTTAGCTGCGGCGGTGTTGGGATTGGCAATGGCAGCCTCGTAATCCTTTATCAGCTCCAGGGTCTCGTTCTGCATCGAGAAAATGGTCTGCTGCACGGTCAGTTCCTCGTCGAACTCCGGGTTTTGGCCCAGGTAGCCGATGCTTACCTCTTTGCGCACGCTCACGCTACCTTCGTCAGGAGGCAGTTTGCCGGCCAGGATGTTGAGCAAGGTGGTTTTACCGGAGCCGTTTACGCCCACCAGCACCACGCGCTGCCCCTGGCTGATGCCAAAGTTCAGGTTCTTAAAAAGCCAGCGGTCGCCGAAGCTCTTGGATACATTCTCAGCAGATAGGTAGTTCATACTACAAAGTTAGTGATGTGCCGACACAAAAGATAATGCCGGCTCTACAAAACAGGCAAGTATAAAAAAGGCCGGCCTTGTGGGGCCAGCCTTTTTGCTGCGGTTAAAGTTATTTTTAGTGTATGGTATCCTGTGTGGCGTGGCGCCTGCTGTAAGCCTCGCTTGGCCTGCGGTGGGTTGTAAGCGAAGCCAGAATCGCGAACACACCACCAATTAGGTGCGGCATGTATACACGGTCTGCAAAGTTAAACATCCACGGCGACAGGGCCAGAATTACGCCCAGGCCAAAGTCGACCATCAGGTGCGTCTGCATCGGAATCTTGTGGATCAGCCCTACCTCAAAGTCTGTGAAGATCGTCTGGAGCAGGATCAGGATACCGGCGGCCACCATTACCCAGGTGGCGGCGCTAACATCTGAAAAATTGAATAACCATGGAGCTGCTATAAATAACAACCCCACCACATAATCTAATATCCCGTGGAATCGGGTTGGGATAAATCTCATATCAAACCTCCTTTCGTAAATAGTTTACAGGTTGTTATACGAGCCCGATTAGATTAGTATGAAAAATAGTGCAATTTTTTGAGTGAATGGCTACTCGTTTACGACCAACGCACGCGCTATGTAATCGTGCAGCATCTGGTGCCTTCGCGAGTTCACCATCAGCACAAAACCAAGGCCCAGCGGAACAAGGGAGAGCAGTTTGGAGAAGTAGCGCAGGTTAGCCTGTGCAAACGTGACGGGCCTGCCGCGCAGGTCGGTCACGCGCAGGCCAATGGTAAACTTGCCGATGGTGGCCTGTTTCTGCGACGATTCCAGCACCGTATAGTAAGCCCAATGGAGGAGCGGGAAGTATGGGTTGAGGAAAACCAGCTTCGCAATCACCAGCAGTTCGTCCAGCTTAATGCCGCCGCTATAGATCTTATCCCAGGTGTAAACATGCTCCAGGTTGCCGCCCATCCCGTAAATAATAAACGTGTAGAGAAAAACCAACAGGGTGGTGTCTACCAGAAAGGAAACGAATCGGGCAGAAAGCGTGCCGTATAAAGCAGAACGTTTTACCGTGGGTGCGGGGGAGAGCGTATAAGTGCTTTGCATGAGCAGTAGTAGGATATATAGTTTCTGTACGGCCTGTTATGAGCCTCTTAAATCTTTCTTCCCTCCCTTTATCTGGAGGAGCACCTTTGGCAAGGTTAGCTACCTGCATCGTTAGCTAAGTGTGGCGTAGTAGGGTATTGCTGTTAAAAATACATTTTTATTGTAAAACAGCAAATAGTTTGAATATTTTTTATTAAGGATGTGTGGTTATGTGAATTAATTTTCTGCAAATATAACTTTGTTTAGGAGTTATAAATTCGAAAAGGTTACAAAATACAGTGAATGTATATTTTACAAGGGTGAACAGCTGCGTTCTCCTTGTTTTAGCTAAATTCGCTCTTCATGAACCAGGAAAAGAGAGACAGGCCGATAGGCATTTTTGACAGTGGGATAGGTGGACTTACTGTGGCTCAGGCAATTATAAATGTGCTGCCAAACGAGCGCCTCGTGTACTTCGGCGACACCGCCCACCTGCCCTACGGCGACAAGTCTACGGCGGCGATACAGGCCTACGCGGTAAAGATTTGCGACCTGCTGATACGGCAGCAATGCAAGGTGATACTCATCGCCTGCAATTCGGCCTCGGCGGCGGCTTATGAGCTGGTGAAGGAGTATGTGGGCAGCAAAGCCAAAGTGCTCAACGTCATAGACCCGATCGTGAGGCACATCGGCCAGAGCTACCCCGACAAAACCATCGGCCTGATCGGCACCAAGCAAACCGTGAACTCCAACGTGTACCGCAAGAAGGTGGACGAGCTGGATCGCAGCATTGAGCTGAGGTCGCTGGCCACGCCGCTGCTGGCGGCCATGATAGAGGAGGGTTTCTTTAATGATTCCATCTCCGAGAGCGTGATCCATGCCTATCTCTCGGACCCGCACCTGCAGAACATCGAGGCGCTTATACTTGGCTGCACCCATTACCCGCTCATCAAAAAACAGATAGAGAATTATTATAAAGGCGGGGTGGACGTGCTGGATGCCAGCCAGATCGTGGCGCAGCAGGTAAAGGATTACCTGGATCAGCATCACCTCGCCGCCGAAAAACGCTCCGGCGACCATACCTTTTACGTCTCCGACTTCACCCGTTCTTTCGAGGAAAGCACCCGCATCTTCTTTAAGCGCAAAGTACACCTGGAGCACTACCCGCTGTGGGAATGATATGGAGTTAGAGAGTTAAAGAGTTTGGGAGTTAGAGAGCATGTAAATCTCTCCTTCCTTGCAGGACTTCAGTCCTATGTCGTGGGGATGAGGTTATATCGGTGACTCGTCTGGCTCGGAAAGCCATACTTATACTTGAGCTATACTTGCCGGTTTATACTTTCGCTGGCGCGGGCTTGTAGCCCGTGCCTTTTATTTCCGAGATCCTGGTTATACTTTGCTTATACTTTATACTTTGGCTATACTTTCATAGCCCCTGCTTTCTGCAACTGGACACAAGCGACCCTTGCTAGCTGCCGTTCATCCTCAGTCTTATAAACCCATCGTTTCATTTCCTGCTTTGGCTCCCTCCAGGCCGGGAGGCCTCGTCCTCGGGTATCGCGCTGTGTTCCCTCCTGCGCCATAGCGCTGCCCTTTCAGGGCACCGGAAATCTACAAGGCGCTCAACCCGAGGACTGGGTATCATTTTGATAGCTGCTTGCAATGCAACATGAACCGAGCTCTCTCTCCTGTTCTTAGGAGAGGGTTGGGGTGAGGTGAAATTCGGTATCGCTACCAAAAACTCGAAGAACCTGCTTTCATATCTAATAAATTGAAATCTGTAACCACCTAACTGCTGCGAACAAGTATAAACCGGACCATTTTAAGGCACTTCCGCGTAAAAAGGTTATCTTTATGCTAATCAAGACTAATCCTGATGAAGAAGAAATACCTGACCATAGGCGACCTGAAGCGCAATGCTTTTATCGTGGCGGCCGCTGCCTGCATGGGCCTGACAAGCTGCGGGCCTAATAACCAGAGCGAGGAGTGGAACACCGGCGAGGAAGTAGTCGTTCCGGACGGCATCATTACGGAGCTGACAGAAGAGACGCCGGACCAGTGGAAGATAACCGACGAGCGGACCACGGCACCCGGTAAAAGTATGGCTATCCTAAAGTATAACGACGGCCGCGTGGACACGCTGCAGGGCCTGGAGCTGGAGAACCAGATGAAGGCTCTGGCTGATAACCAGCAGGTATACCAGCAGGGAGGCTTTGGTATGGGCAATGTGCTGTGGTGGAGCGCATTGGGTTATATGGCTGGCCGTACCATGGGACCGCGCGCAGGTTATTACGCCAACCCGAACATCATGAACAATACTACCGCATGGCGCCAGAACGTGCAGACGTATCGTCAGCAAAGCACTGCGCCTCGCTCAGGCAGAAGTGGCTTTTTTAGAGGCCGTAGCGGTGGGGCAGGAGCCTAATATATAAGACTTTAATGCAGAAGAATACGACGATCCGTGTGGAGACGCATTCCGGCGACGTGGAAACGGCTGTGCGTGGCCTTGGTTGGGAGTGGTGCGTGGAAGACGGCTGCGCCAACTATGTACCCGGCGAGGCAGTGGTGCTGCCCGAGCAGGAGGCCGATGCCTTGCTGGAGGCTGCCGATACGCTGTACGAGATGATGACCAATGCCGTTCCCGATGATTTGCCGGGCGAATTCCTGCGCGTGCTGGGGATACCGGAGAACCTGTGGGAGTTGGTGCGCCAGTCCTGGAACGACGACAGGCATTGGCACCTGTATGGCCGCTTTGACCTGGTGCAAACGCCGGAGGGGCCAAAGCTGCTGGAGTTCAACGCCGATACCGCTACTTCCATACCCGAAACGGCCGTGGTGCAGTGGGCGAGCCTGGCAGCTGCCGGTAAACACGATGCCAAGCAGTACTCGGGACTGTACGAGGCGCTGGTGGAGCAACTGAAGACCTGGCGCATGCTCAACGACGACCTGGCACCCGCACTGCTGCTCACCTACATGGGGGGCAGCGCCGAGGACGAAGCCAACTGCGCCGTGATAGCCCAGGCTGCTGCCGAGGCTGGTTTCGACCCGCACCTTTGCGCGGCAGAGGAGATGAGTGTGTCTACAGAGGGGGCTGAGCGAGGCGTTTGGGCGCAGGTGGAGGCAGAGCAGTGGCGGCAGTTTCCGTTCCTGTTTAAGCTGCTGCCCTGGGAGCAGATAGCCTGGGACGAGCCAGAGCTCTGCGACACCCTCACGCAACTGGCGGCCACCCGAAACGTGGTTATCGCCAACCCGGCTTATACGCTATTGTTCCAAAGCAAAGGCATGCTGGCCTGGCTCTGGAAAGCGTACCCTTACCACCCGCTCCTCCTCGAAACCGATCTTTCACCTATCAGCGGCAAGTATATCCGCAAACCCTACTTCGGCCGCGAGGGGCAAAGTATAGAAGTAGTGGACCGTGTGCCGGTAACCAAAATAGCAGGCGAGTACGACAAGCAGCAGCAGGTGTACCAGCGTTGGGTAGATCTGCCCGAGGATAATAGAGGTTACCAGTACCAGGCTGGCGTGTTCTGGGCCGGCGAAGGTTGCGCTATCGGGTTTCGAAGGGAAAAGGGTATCATCACCAATCTGTCGCAGTTTGTGCCGCATTTGGTAGAGTAGTTTGTAAGTTAACATATAGGATGTCTATAGAATCAGAAGAAGATCTGGCTGGTATGCAGCAGATAAGCGAGGCAGTTGCCATTACACTAAAGAAAATGCGCGAGTATGCCAGGCCAGGCATCACAACCAAAGAGCTGGATGCGTATGGCTATGAGGTGCTGCAATCCTTTGGGGCTAAGTCCGCACCAAAAATCACCTACGACTTTCCCGGCTATACTTGCATCAGCGTAAACAACGAGGCCGCGCACGGCATCCCTTCCGAGAACACGGTGCTGAAAGAGGGGGATCTGGTGAACATTGACGTGTCGGCGGAGCTGAATGGCTTTTATGCCGACAACGGCGGCTCTTTTATACTTGGCAAGGATGTGCACGGCCTGAACAAGCTAGTGGCAACTTCCATAAGCGCGCTGCACAAAGCGCTGAAGGAAATTAAAGGCGGGAAAAGAATCTCGGAGATAGGAAGGATTATTGAGACAGAAGCCAAAAAGAACGGCTTTAAGGTGATTAAGAACCTGGTGGGGCACGGCGTAGGGAGAAGCCTGCATGAGGCACCTGAGGAGATCCCTTGCTTTTACGACAGGTACAATACGCAGCGCTTCCGAAAGAACACGGTAGTAGCCGTAGAGACCTTCATCTCTACCAAAGGCAGCTATACCCACGAAAAAGGAGACGGCTGGACGCTGCTGGCCGAAAGAGGCGGCTTTGTGGCGCAGCACGAACACACGATCTTGATCACCGACGGGGAGCCAATCATCCTTACCAAAGCGAATGGGATATAGACCCTTCATTGCCAATGCTGGTGCGAGCTTGTAGCTCGTACCTACCCGAAAAGTCTATCTACTATAATTATTGTTTACCTGTGCTACTAATGCGTTGTATGGTTGCACTATCACCAACGACCTCCTGTCAAGCTCAGTAACCAGACCCTGCATCTTCAATTCTCCAAATTTAACCCTACCTTTGCGGGGATAAAGATAAACGCTATGCTCGCTTTTCTGCTGACCTTAGGAGCCTTGCTGGGAGTGGTGATTGTGCTGGCCTATGCCGAGCGCAAGGTGGCCGCTTTTATGCAGGACCGCATGGGGCCTACCGAGGCGGGGCCGCAGGGCTCGCTGCAGGCCGTGGCCGACGTGCTAAAGCTGTTGCAGAAGGAAGACATCGTGCCTGCCGCAGCTGATAAGAAGCTGTTCAAGCTGGCACCTATCCTCATCTTTGCTGCTGTTTTTGCAGGCTTTGCCGTAATCCCTTTCACGCCGGACCTGGTGCCGGCGGGCATTGGCATCGGCGTATTTTACCTGCTGGCCATTGTGTCGCTGGATGTGGTAGGGCTGCTGATGGCTGGTTGGGGCTCCAATAACAAGTATGCCATGCTGGGCGCGATGCGCTCGGTGGCGCAGATTGTGTCATATGAGATTCCGGCCGGGCTGGCTATACTTTCGGCGGTGATGATTTGCCAGTCGTTGGATTTCCAGGAGATCAGTTACCAGCAAGGGGCGCTGATGAACCAGTTCCCGGGGCTGGAGTATGAGATGAACTGGCTGTTTGGCATTGAGGCGTTGGGCATCAACACCACCACCATTGGAGGAATCACAACCTGGAACATTTTCCGGGCTCCCATACTGCTGGTGGCCTTTGTGATCTACTTCATCGCCTCACTGGCTGAGAGCAACCGCGCCCCCTTCGATATTCCGGAAGCGGAGTCGGAACTGGTGGCGGGTTTCCATGTAGAGTACTCGGGCTTCCGGTTCGCCGTACTGTTTTTAGCTGAGTATAGTATGATGGTGCTGGTGTGCCTGGTGGCGGTGGTGCTGTTTTTAGGTAGCTGGAACACACCGCTTCCGAACATTGGCCCTGTGGCGCTGGCTTACTGGACTTCCGGCACACCGGGCGAGTTATCCGGCATACTGTGGGGTGTTTTCTGGCTGCTGAGCAAAACTTTTGTGCTGCTGTTTTTACAGCTGCAGCTCCGCTGGACTTATCCGCGCCTGCGCGTAGACCAGCTCATGCACCTGTGCTGGAAAGTGCTCACGCCGGTAGCACTGGCTGTAGTTTTAATAGCAGGTATCTGGCGTTTGTTGATGATATAATTTTAGACGCAAGAGTGGAGAGGGGAATCAGATACATTTGGTAACAGATTAATGCACAAATTTATTGAGGCACTCAGAAAGAGATTGCAGGAGCCATTACCTGGTGAAGCAGCTCATAACCAAATGGCTAGTATAGCCCGGAGCAACCTTAAACTCAGAGCGAAGCCCGACAGCCAGACGAAGGAGAGTGCCGTACTGATACTGTTTTACCAGGATAAAGATAAAATAAAGCTGCCACTTATCCTGAGGCCCGTTTATGTGGGCGTACATAGCGGCCAGATAGGGCTGCCCGGAGGCAGAAAAGAAAAAGCAGACGCAGATTTCTACGAAACAGCCTTAAGAGAGGCGAAGGAAGAAATAGGTATCAACCCGGCAGATGTTACAGTTATTGGCCACCTGAGCGATCTGTTTGTGTTTGCCAGCAACCATATGGTGCATCCGGTGGTTGGTTATATAAACCACAAACCAGTATTTTTAACTGACCCGAGGGAGGTAGACCAACTGATAGAAGTACCGCTCTCCACGCTGCTCGATAAAAGCATCAGGGGCATCACGAATATGGTGGTATCTGGCAATATGGAGATTTCTGCGCCTTATTTTGGTGTTGACGGCCATACCGTCTGGGGCGCCACTGCTATGATGCTGAGTGAGTTGCTAAGTATAATAAATGAGCTGGAGGAGGATGCGCTCTAAGTGTCTTACCCTCTAGGTCTAAACTTTAAAGGATGAAAGAAGCGCTTCGAAATAAAACCGGTTTTGGGTACGTGGTGAAGTCGCTGCTGAGTGGGCTAGGCCTGACCTGGAAGCACTTTAAGAATGCCCGTAACCGCCGTACCCCCGAGTATGTGTCGGACGAGAATTATTTTAAGCAGCCCGATGGCATGGCTACGCTGAAGTACCCGTACGAGGCCCTCCCTGTGCCCGACAACGGTCGCTACCGCTTGCACAACGAGATCGACGACTGCATTGTCTGCGACCTCTGCGCCAAAATTTGCCCCGTAAACTGCATCACCATTGAGTCGGTGAAGGCTACGGAAGATATCGGTATGACCTCCGATGGCACGAAAAAGCGCCTGTTTGCGCCGGTGTTCGACATTGACATGGCCAAGTGCTGCTACTGCGGCCTCTGCACCACGGTTTGCCCCACCGACTGCCTCACCATGACGCCGGTGTACGACTTCTCGGAAGTAGACATCAAGAACATGGTTTACCACTTTACCGACATCACGCCTGAGCAGGCTGAGGAGAAGAAGCAGCTGCTAGCCAGGCAGCAGGAGGAAATGGCCGCAGCCAAAGCGGCGGCGCTGGCGGCACGGAAGCAGGGGTAAGCGTAGACCTCGCGGCGTGCGCAGCTCCCGCGAGTGTCTTGTAAACTACGGAGCAAGAGCTTTTGCAACAGACCCTCGCAGGGCCTCTGGACACTGTGAGGCCTTTGAACAACCATTAACCAATAACGATCAACTAACAACAAAACCGTGCTTTTCTACCTCTTCGCCATACTTGCCATACTATCGGCGGCCTACATGGTGCTGACGCGAAACCTGCTGTATGCGGGCTTCTCGCTGCTGATCACGCTGCTGAGCATCGCGGGCATTTACGTGCTGCTGTTCGCTGATTTTATCGCCGTTACGCAGCTGATGGTGTATGTGGGCGGGGTACTGGTGCTCATACTATTTGGCATCATGCTCAGCAGCCGCGTGCACGATAAATCGGTGCTGTCGGAGAGCGTGAACAAAGTATGGGGCACCCTGGTGGCCGGGCTTATACTTGTCGGGCTGAGTTATACGATACTCAAGGCGAATATCAGCGCGCTGCCGTGGCTGCAGACTTCTGAGATGGATGTGCTGGGCGATCAGAAAAGCACGGTGCAAAGTATAGGCATTAAGCTGATGACGGATGTGGTGGTGCCTTTTGAGCTTGCCTCGCTGCTGCTGCTCATCGCCCTGATGGGCGCTGCCTACATAGCCACCGACAAACCCAAAGTATAGGTATGGATATTCCGTTAGAGCATATTTTACTCCTGAGTGCCGTGCTGTTCAGCATCGGGGTACTGGCCGTTATCTCCAAACGCCACGCCGTGGTGGTGCTGATGGGTATTGAGCTGATCTTTAATGCCGCCAACCTCAACCTGGTGGCTTTCAGCCGGCACGATCCTGCTTTGCTGCAAGGGCAGCTGTTTTCGCTTTTCGTGATTGTGGTAGCCGCCGCCGAGGCAGCCGTGGCGCTGGCCATTGTGCTGCGGGTATACCAGTACTTTAAAACAGCCAACCTGAGCGAGGTAGCAACGCAGGAAGAGTAAGGGAAACTTATCCTGCCGCAAGTTTTTAACTTGTGGCTTTGCATGAAGTTGGGTTTGTAACTCAGCTGGGCCGAAGGGCCAGGTTATCTACTAGAAGGCAACTATCCATTTATTCTTTTCTGCTCCGCATAATGCAAGTTGAAAACTTGCCTGATAAATAGTCGCAAGTTACGCTAGCGCTAAACTTGCGGCAGAATTACTTTAAAAGGTGTTGGTGAAGCCCCCAAGCTTTGATTGCCTCCTAAAATCATTGTATCTTATAAATCTTGGTTAACTTTGCCCGCTCTTAGCTGGCCCGGCCACGCATATCAGAAACCAAACCAGAAGTATACGTTGGAGCTATCCGAACTCTTAAAGCCTTTGGCAGCCACCCCCCAGACCACAGCCGCACTGGTTGTGCTGTTGCTGCCGCTGCTGGGCTTTCTGGTGCTGTTTATACTTGGTAAGCGCCTGCCGCGCCACGGCGACTGGCTGGGTATCGGGCTAACGGCAGTGGCCTTTATACTTTCAGGATGGCTGTTCATGCAGACCTGGAACACGGCCACCTTCCACAGCCGCACAACCTGGTTTAGCCTGCCGGGTAACTCCCTTACCGATTTCACGGCTGGAATCCTGCTCGACAACCTCACGGTGCTGATGCTGGTGATCGTTACGTTCATTTCACTGCTGGTGCAGCTCTTTTCGGTGGGCTATATGCACGGCGATAGGGGCTACAGCCGCTACTTCGCCTTCCTGGGCCTGTTTACCTTTAGCATGCTGGGGATTGTGCTGGTGGATAACCTGCTGCTCCTGTTTATGTTCTGGGAGCTGGTCGGGCTCTCCTCATACCTGCTCATTGGCTTCTGGTTTCACAAACCGGCGGCGGTGGCGGCCAATAAAAAGGCTTTCCTGGTGAACCGCATTGGGGATATCGGGCTGCTGCTCGGGCTCTTTGCCTTCTATACTTACTTTCGCACCTTCGACCTGGAGGCGCTGCGCATGCTCATCGGCAACGGGGTCTGGGAGAGCGGCAGCTTTATCGCTACATATACGCTGGATGGGCAGGACTGGCGGGTAGAACTGGGACCGGTCTTCCTGACGGTGGCAGGGCTGGGGCTGTTTATGGGCTGCGTGGGCAAGTCGGCGCAGTTTCCGCTGCAGGTCTGGTTGCCTGACGCCATGCAGGGCCCGACGCCGGTGTCGGCGCTCATACACGCGGCTACCATGGTGGCAGCCGGTGTGTACCTGGTGGCCCGCTGCTACGCCTTCTTCACCCCCGAAGCTCTCATCATCATTGCCATCATTGGCGCCATTACAGCCCTGGTCGGAGCCTTGGTGGCACTCACGCAGTACGACATTAAGGCCGTGCTGGCCTTCTCCACCATTTCGCAGCTAGGTTATATGGTGATGGGCATGGGCGTGGGCGCACACGATGCGGCACTGTTTCACCTCTCGACGCACGCATTCTTCAAAGCGGCGCTGTTCCTCAACTCCGGCATCATCATCCATGCCATGCACCGGGGCCTGCACCAGCACCAACTGTACCTCGATGCGCAAGATATTCGCCATATGGGCGGACTACGCAGGACCATGCCGCTTACATTTTATACGTACCTCATCGCTGCGGCAGCCCTGGTTGGCTTGCCGTTGTTCTCCGGTTTCCTTTCCAAGGATGCCATTCTTTCCGGCAGCTGGGCCTGGGCACAGACCATGGGAGGCGGTGTATACTTTGTCATTCCAGTGATCGGGTTTACGGTGGTGCTACTCACAGCTTTTTACATGGCGCGGCACATGTGGTATATTTTCTTCGGCGGGTTCAGGGCAGCTTTTCCGGTGCAGGATGTGCGGCTGAAGGCCCGGCAGGAGGTAGAGCGCGTGATGGCGCTGCCGGTAGTGTTGCTGGCCATCCTTTCGCTGGGCATTTTCTTCTCGCTTAACCCCTTAAGCTTCGGAAGCAGCTGGCTGCTGCAGGGTATCAGCCTGAGTAAATTATCGCTGTCAGCCATACTTTCCGAGCGGCTTTTGCAGGCGGTGCAGGCACAGGATGCGGCAAATCATACTTTGCACATCATCTTTGGCGTCCTTTCTACCTTGCTGGGCGTGGCCGGTATTGGCTGGGCCATCCTGAAGTATAGAAGCCGAACCTCTGCCCAACTGCTGCACGAGGAGCCACAGGGCAAGCTAGCGCGGGTTTCGCATCAGCACTTCCGCCTGAACGAATTTTACGAGAGCACCTTTGTGCAGCCAACGCTCCGGCTTAGTCACAAGCTTTACCACATCGACCTAAAGGTTATTGACTATGTGCTCAACAACGGCAGCAAAGCCCTGGTGATCCTGGCGAAGGTTGTGGCCTGGCTCGACCGCTGGGTAGTAGATGGGCTGGTGTGGCTGGTAGGGGCGCTCTCGAAGGTGTTGGGGCGCGTGGGCCGGGGCCTTCAGAACGGTAAAGTGCAGAGCTACTTTGCCTACTCACTGTTCGGATTTATTTTGCTGATGCTATATATCATCCTGTTTTGATTTACCTTTGGGATCAGGATTTAACAATTAACAATCAGCAATTAACAATCAACAATAGGTAAAGTTGAACGATTTTATACTTACGAGCCTCATTTTTACACCCCTGGTGGCAGCGGTTGTCATCCTGCTGCTGCCGGTGCGCCTGCACAAACCAATCAAGGCAATTACGCTGCTGGCGTCGCTGGTGCAGATGGGGCTGGCCGTGCTTTTATACTTCCGGTTTGACGGTGCTGCGGCTGCCAACGGGCAGATGGGCTACCAGTTTGTGCAGCAACTCAACTGGATCGGCTTCTCGCTCGGCAACCTGGGGCGCTTCCAGATCGACTATTTTGTGGGCGTGGATGGCATCAGCATCAGCATGGTGCTGCTCACGGGCATAGTAGGCGTGATCGGGGTGATCTCCTCCTGGAACATCACCAAAAACGTGAAGGGCTATTTCCTGCTCTACCTGCTACTCCTGACGAGTGTGATGGGGTGTTTCCTGGCGCTCGACTTCTTCCTGTTCTACCTCTTTTTTGAGTTTATGCTCCTGCCGATGTATTTCTTGATCGGCATCTGGGGCGGTCCGAAGCGCGAGTACGCCGCTATCAAGTTTTTTATTTATACTTTGGTAGGCTCCCTTTTTATCCTGATCGTGATGATCGGGCTCTATACTTCCGTGATCGATCCTCAGGCGACGGCGGTGCAGATGGGGCTGCTGGAGCAGGGCCAGGTGGCTGGTGCAGAGGTGCTCAATAAGGTGCAGCAGATGCTGCAGCGCAACCAGATCAGCAACTATAACCTGGTGCGTACCTTCAGTATTCCGGCCATGATGGAGCCGGCCAACTTTATCCCTAACAGCCTGCTGCACGTGCTCTCCGGAAGTATGCTTTGGAACCTGCCGCTGCGCTTTATCGCATTTCTGCTGTTGTTTGCCGGTTTTGCCATCAAGGTGCCGTCGGTGCCTGTGCATACCTGGCTGCCCGATGCGCACGTGGAGGCCCCGACACCTATCTCTGTGCTGCTGGCGGCTATACTTTTAAAGGTAGGTGGCTACGGCCTGATCCGCATTGTGTACCCGATCTTCCCGGATGCCGGCACTTACTTCTCCATACTCGTCGGGGGCTTAGGCGTGCTCTCTATTATTTATGGGGCGATGAACGCGCTGGCCATGAAAGACCTGAAAAAGCTCATCGCCTACTCCTCGGTATCGCACATGGGCTTTGTGCTGCTGGGGCTGGCCTCGCTCACTAACGAGGGCGTGAACGGCGCTATTTACATGATGTTCAGCCACGGCATTATTTCGGCCATGCTCTTTTTGGTAGTCGGCGTAATTTATGACCGTGCTCATGATCGCATGATCCATAACTTCCGGGGTCTGGCCAACACCATGCCGGCTTATACTTGCTTTGTGGTGATTGCTTTCTTCGCCTCGCTGGGCATGCCGGGCTTCTCCGGGTTTATCTCGGAGCTGCTGGTGCTGGTAGGCGGTTTCGGTGCGCCGGAGGCCACAGGCCTGCTGCCGCGCTGGCTTACTATTGTGGCGGTGCTGGGCCTGCTGCTGAGCGCAGCCTACTACCTGTGGGCGCTGCAGCGCATGTTCTTCGGTAAGTTTTGGATCTTTCCGGAGCTGCGCCAGAACGCTCTCATCACCGATCTCAACACAAGAGAGTACCTGATGCTGGTGCCGCTGGCGGTGCTGGCGCTGCTCTTCGGTATCTTCCCGCACCTGCTGCTAGACAAGATCGGCCTGACCGTGAATGGTTTCACGGAAATGGTGCTGCAGCGGGGGCAGGAGCAGCTGGGTTTAATCTTATCAACACTGAAATAAGTGAACGAGCAGGCGGTATACTTGTCGGATAAACTGAACGCCATCCTGGCGGGAGCAGGCTCGCTGTTGCCCGAGCTGGTGCTGGCCTGCTTCTTCCTGCTGCTCGTAACGCTCGACCTGTTCAAAGCTAAAAGTATAAAAAAGCTGCTGCCCTGGCTGGCCCTTACCGGTTTGTTCTGGGTGCTGGTGCTGCAGGTATTGGGGGGCTATACTTCCGGCGACGAGCCTTTCCTGAACCTGCTGCTCTCGGATGGCTTGGCCCGTTACGGCGGCATCCTTTTCAGCGCGGCAGGTATATTTGCCATTTTCATGGCGTTGCAGCTCAGGCGGCTGGAAAAGCTGCAGGAGGGTAGGGGCGAGTTTTATGCGCTGGTGCTAATACTCGTGCTGGGCCTCAACCTGATGGCCAAATCGGTTAACCTGCTGATGGTGTTCCTGGCCATTGAGGTCGTTTCCATCGCCTCCTATATCCTTACCCTTACGTTTAAAACCGAGAAACGCGCCGTGGAGGCCGGCCTGAAGTATGTGCTCTACGGGACGCTGTCGGCGGGGGTGATGCTGTATGGCATGTCGTTTTTCTACGGCCTGACGGGTACGCTGAACTATACTTCGGAGGCCTTCGCCTTGGGGTTGCTGCAAGCCGACACACTGCTGGTAACAGTAGCCGCCGTACTGGTATTGGCCGGTTTTTTCTTCAAGATCTCTGCCGCGCCTTTCCACTTCTGGGCGCCGGATGTGTACCAGGGGGCGCCGATGCCGGTGGTGGCGCTCTTCTCCACCGGGCCAAAAATAGCGGGTATCCTGGTTATACTTCGCTTTGTGGGCAACTTTACCGACCCCGATGCCTTTGCCGATGTGCAGTTGCTGTTAGGCGTTGCTGCCATCGCCACCCTGGCTATCGGAAACTTCACGGCGCTGTGGCAACGCACGCCGCGCAGGCTGATGGCATACTCTTCCGTGTCGCATGCTGGTTTTCTGCTGATGGCGCTGCTGGCTTTCGGCACCGGCTATACTTCCAGCGTGCTGTTTTACCTCACGGTGCTGCTGTTTATGAACTTCGGTGTTTTCCTGCTGCTGCAGGTGGCCGAGGAAAAAAATGGCGTTCAGACGTTGGAGGGCTTTTCGGGCCTGGGCCGCTCGCAGCCATATGTTGGGGTGATGGCGCTGCTTTACCTGCTCTCACTCACAGGGCTTCCGCCGCTGGCCGGCTTCACGGGCAAACTGCTGATTTTTAGCAACGTGTGGGAGGCTTACACGCTGTCGGCAAACAACCTGCTGCTGGCCCTGTTAATAACAGGGATTCTGCTGACGGGGGTGGCGCTTTTTTACTATATCAAGATACCATACTACCTTTTCTTCAAAGGGAATCAATCTCACGAAAATTTAGTTATTTCACCGTCAGAAAAACTGTTGCTGGCGCTGTTCGCCCTGCCGCTGCTGGTCCTGTTCTTTAAACCCGACCTGCTGCTCCGCTGGATAGAGCAATTGCTGGCGCAGACACTATAAAGCACTCATGAGCGACGCAATAAAGCACGAATGTGGTATCGCCTTAATCAGGCTCCGGAAACCGATCAGTTACTACGCCAAGAAGTACGGCACACCGATGTATGGCATCAACAAGCTGTACCTGCTCATGCAGAAGCAGCACAACCGCGGCCAGGACGGTGCGGGTGTCGCCAGCATCAAGATTAACGCCCTGCCCGGCATCGATTACATCAGCCGCTTCCGCTCCGTGAAAACCCGCGCCATCGACAGTATCTTTGGCAAGATCGGCAAGGAGTATAAGGCGCTGCAGGAGCAATACCCTGACAAGGCCGAAGATGTGGAGTGGGTGTGGGAGAACATGCCGTTTTTAGGTGATGTGTACCTGGGCCACCTGCGCTACGGCACCCACGGCCTCAACAGCGTGGACAACTGCCACCCGATGGTGCGCGAAAACAACTGGCGCAGCCGCTCCCTGGCCGTGGCCGGTAACTTCAACATGACCAACGTGGATGAGCAGTTTCAGAAACTGCTGGAGCTGGGGCAGCACCCCAAGCAGAAGACCGACACGACCACGGTGCTGGAGAAGATCGGCCACTTCCTCGACGAGGAGAACCAGGTGCTGTTCGACAACTACAAGCAAGGCGACTACACCAATAAAGAAATCACCCAACTCATAGAGCAGAACCTGGACATGCAGCGTGTGCTCAAGCGTGCCGCCAAGGATTTTGACGGAGGCTATGCCATGGCTGGCCTTACAGGGTATGGTGCCTCCTTCGTCATGCGCGACCCGAACGGCATCCGTCCGGCGTACTATTACATAGATGACGAGGTGGTGGTAGTCGCTTCAGAGAAGCCGGCTATTAAAACCGCCTTTGGAATAGAGTACAGTGAGATAAAGGAGATTGCCCCAGGCCATGCCCTCATCGTTGACAAAGCCGGAAACCCGGAGCTGAAGGAAGTGGTGGAGCCGCGCGAGAAGCTCTCGTGCAGCTTTGAGCGCATCTACTTCTCCCGCGGCAACGACCCGGAGATATACACCGAGCGCAAGAACATGGGCAAGCTGCTTTGCAGGCAGATCCTGGAGGCCATTAACTACGACCTGAAAAACACCGTGTTCTCCTACATCCCGAACACGGCCGAAACTTCGTGGTTGGGCATGATGAAGGGTATCGAGAACTACCTGCGCGACTACCGCAAACAGGCCATTCTTAACCAGAAGCTGACGGAGGAAGAACTCGACGAGATCCTGCAGTTTAAGCCGCGTGCCGAGAAACTGGTGATCAAGGACGCCAAGCTGCGTACGTTCATTACCGACGACGACAGTCGAAACGACCTGGTAACGCACGTGTATGATACTACTTACGAAGTGGTGAAGAAAGGCGTGGATACGCTTGTGGTGCTGGACGACTCGATCGTGCGCGGCACGACGCTGGAGAAGAGCATCATAAAAATGCTCGACAAGCTGGAGCCGAAGAAGATCATCATCGTGTCCTGCGCGCCGCAGATCCGCTACCCGGATTGCTATGGCATTGATATGTCGCGGATGAAGGAGTTTGTGGCTTTCAGAGCGCTTCTGGCCCTGCTGAAGGATCGTGGGCAGTTAATAAAGGTACAGGAAACTTATAACAAGTGCCTTGCCGCTGCTGGTACGCCAGCCTTTAAGGAAACCAACTTTGTACAGGAGCTATACAACATGTTCACGCACAACGAAATTTCGAATAAAGTTGCCGAGATCGTGAAAGCGCCAGAGGTGCATGCAGATGTACAGGTGATTTACCAGACTATCGAAGACCTGCACCAGGCCTGCCCGAACCACAAAGGCGACTGGTACTTCACCGGCAATTACCCTACCCCGGGTGGTACAGGCGTCGTGAACCGTGCCTTTATGAATTTCGTGGAGAACAAGTCCGGAAGAGCCTATTAACAAGTATAAAGTATAAATCATACTTAGGACCGGCTGCTGTACCTTGTGCAGCGGCCGGTTTTGTTTTACCCCTCCCCAACCCTCCCCTAATAACAGGGGAGGGAGTTCGATTCATGTTGCATAGCCAAGACTGCTGCGGACGTCCACGTCCCGTGTAAGCTATACTTATACTTTGCACATACTTCCCTTGGCTATACTTCCATAGCCGTTGCTGCCTGCAACTGGACACAAGCTATCCATTCAAAACACCGCTGATCCTCTAGTTCCCACAAACCTACTGTTGCAATTCATACTTTGGTGCTCTCAAGCCCGAGAGGGCTCGTCCTCGGGCATCGCGCGGTGTACATTTCCTTTGCTGTCGCAATTTCGCTAAAGCGAAACCGGAAATCTACAAGGCGCTCAACCCAAGGACTGGGATCAGTTCGATAGCCGCCGCTGACGGAGCTTGAACGGAGCTCCCCTCCTTAGACAAGGAGGGGTAGGGGTGGTTGGACCAGGTATCGCGAATGTCCCTCCCCTGTTTTTAGGGGAGGGCTGGGGTAGGGTGAATTCCCCTCCTCGGAGGGGCTGGGGTGGTTGGAACAAATGCTGCAAAAGCTCCCTCCCTGTTTTAGGGGAGGGGTGAAGCAGAGGGTAGGGGTGGTTGGATCCGATACCGCAGCGACGCAGACGAAGAAGTCCGGGACAGCAGAAGAAAGTAAGTACTATAGCCAAAGTATAAGTATGAAAGTATAACCCAGGTATAAAGTATGCTTTGCAAGCTAACCGGTTTACAAACTTATCAGCATTGTAAGGAACCCACCCTCCAGCTAAATCTCCAAAAATATATCTTCCCCATTAAGCCTTCCGCAGCGGCAGCAGTCAAAGGATATGAAGCAACTTCGGCAGCAATTATAGCAGGAAAACCATACAATTATATAGTATTTTATCTCCCTGATGCTTACATTGATAGCCGAAACTTGTCTAAACCTTAAACTATCACCTACATCTACAGAATGAAGAAAATTCTAACCATTGCAGCCTGCCTTACTTTTAGTGCAGGTGGTGTAATGGCGCAGGAGACCTTTCCGCGCAATGGCGTGTACGACGAACGCGCCGGGCTCGTGGCCTTCACCAACGCCACCGTTCACACCGATTATAAGACAACTATCCCCAACGCCACCCTTGTTATCCGCGACGGAAAAGTAGAGGCCGTGGGCACGAACGTAAAGGTGCCTGCCGGAGCCGTCGTGATGGATGCCAAAGGCAAGCATATTTACCCGGGTTTGGTGGACATGTTCAGCGACTACGGTGTGCCGGAGGTAAAGGCCGAGCGCCGCAGCTGGCGCTCGGCCCCGCAGATGGAGTCCACGAAAGAGGGCGCCTTTAACTGGAACGAGGCCATCCGCCCGGAAACAGACGCCGTGGAGTTGTTCAAGGTAGACGCCAAAAAGGCGGAGGAGTTGCGCAAGCAGGGATTCGGTACGGTGCTGGCCGTGCACCGCGATGGCATCGCCCGTGGTACGGCTGCCCTCGTAACACTGGCTGAGAAGCGCGAGAACGAGGTCGTGCTGAAGGATAGAGCCGCGGCAGCGCTCTCGTTTGAGAAAGGTACCTCGAAGCAGGATTACCCGAACTCGCTGATGGGTTCCGTGGCGTTGTTGCGCCAGACGTACCTGGATGCCCAGTGGAACGCACAGAATCCGCAGAAAGAGCAAAATATCTCCCTGGCCGCTTTTACGCAGGCCAATAACTACCCGCAGATTTTTGAGGCTTCTAACAAGCTGAACATACTGCGTGCCGATAAGGTGGGGGATGAGTTTGGCAAGCAGTACATCATGAAAGGCGCCGGCGACGAGTACCAGATGCTGCCGCAGATCAAGGCCACCAATGCGCCCATCATCCTGTCGCTGGATTTCCCAAGCGCCTATAACGTGGAGGACCCGTTTGATGCGCGCCGCGTAGCCCTGAATGATATGAAGCACTGGGAGATGGCTCCTGCCAACGCAGCGCTGCTGCAGAAAGCAGGCGTGACCATCGCTTTCACCGCACACGACCTGAAGGATAAAAAAGACTTTTTGCCGAACCTGCGCAAAGCCGTAAAGTATGGCCTGAGCGAGGAGGAGGCTCTGAAAGCGCTGACAGCTACACCGGCTAAACTCCTGAACGCCGATAAGCTGGTTGGAAGCCTGAACAAGGGCATGCTGGCCAACTTCATCATCACCACCGACAATCTTTTCTCGGAGGACGGTGTGATCCTGGAGAACTGGGTACAGGGCGAGCAGTACAGAATTTCTGACGTGCCGGCCGATTACCGTGGCGTTTATACTTTGAAATTAGGGAACGACACGGGTCGTAAACTCCTGATTGCCGGCTCTGCAGAGAAACCAGAGCTGAAGGTAATTGCGCAGGACACGGTAAAAGGCAACATCAGCATAAAGGGAAACCTGGTAACCATCTCTTTTGCTGAGAGCAAGGACAGCAAGCAGAGCATCCGCCTGAGCGGCTGGGTGAGTGACAAAAACCTGCAGGGCGAGGGCCAGCTGCCAAACGCTTCTTCGGTGAAGTGGGTGGCGGCCTACTCCGAAGCCATGACCGAGCAGGAGAAGAAAGACCGTGCGAAGAAAGAGGAGGAGAACACGGCCATCGGCAGCATGATCTACCCGTTTCAGGCCTATGGCCAGCCGGAGCTGCCAAAGCAGGAGACCATGCTCATCAAAAACGCCACCGTTTGGACAAACGAGAAGGAAGGGAAGCTGGAGAACGCGGATGTGTTGATCAGGAACGGCAAGATCGCCAAGGTAGGTAAGAACCTGAGCGAGTCTGGTGCCAGAGTAATTGACGGTACAGGCAAGCACGTAACACCGGGCATCATTGATGAGCACTCGCACATTGCCCTGGACGGCGTGAACGAGGGCACGCAGGCCGTAACCTCTGAGGTGCGCATGGCTGACGTGGTAGACCCTGAAGATATCAACATTTACCGTCAGCTGGCAGGTGGCGTTACCACCTCGCAGTTACTGCACGGCTCCGCTAACCCGATTGGCGGTCAGTCGGCTATTATTAAGCTGCGTTGGGGCAAGAGTGCCGATGAGCTGCTGGTGGAGAACGCCGATGGCTACATCAAGTTCGCACTGGGTGAGAACGTAAAGCAGTCGAACTGGGGCGGCATACAGACGATTCGCTTCCCGCAGTCCAGAATGGGTGTGGAGCAGGTGTTTGTAGATGCTTTCCAGCGCGCCAAAGAGTATGAGCAGACCTGGAAGAACTATAACAGCCTGTCTAAAAAGCAAAAGTCCAAAGCCACGGCCCCGCGCCGCGACCTGGAGCTGGAGACGCTGGTGGAGATTCTCAACGATAAGCGCTTTATCACCTGCCACTCTTACGTGCAGTCCGAGATTAACATGCTGATGAAAGTGGCCGACGAGATGGGCTTTAAGGTGAACACGTTCACGCACATCCTGGAAGGGTATAAAGTGGCTGACAAGATGAAGGAGCGCGGCATTGGCGGCTCTACCTTCTCCGATTGGTGGGCCTATAAGATGGAGGTGAAAGATGCGATCCCGCAGAACGCCGGCATCATGAACCAACTGGGTGTGGTGACGGCCATCAACTCCGACGACGCGGAGATGGCGCGCCGCCTGAACCAGGAGGCAGCCAAGAGTGTGAAGTATACCGGTATGAGCGAAGAGGACGCCCTGAAAATGGTGACCCTGAACCCGGCTAAACTCCTGCACCTCGACGATAGAATGGGAAGCCTGAAGGCCGGAAAGGACGCGGACATTGTGCTATGGAACGAGCATCCGCTCTCTATCTACGCCAAGCCGCTGAAGACTTTCGTGGACGGCATCGCCTACTACGATGTGGAGCGCGACGAGCAGCTGCGTGAGGAACTGGAGAAAGAGCGCATGCGCCTGGTGCAGAAGATGCTGCACGAGAAGGGCAACGGTGCTAAAACACAGGCTCCCCGAAGCAGAAAAGCTCACGTGGTTCACTGCGAAGACGTGCAGCACAGCGAGGAGGAGTCATACTTTGCCTATTAAATGTTAGTTGATGATTGCTAATTGTTGATTGTTTTTGAATTAGAAACAATCAACAATTAGCAATCATCAATCAAATAAATTCAACAATTAAAGAAATGAAGATCCATAAAAGATATATTTCTGCTTTGGTGGCAATGCTCTTCGCAGTGCCGGTAATGGCGCAGGTGCCAGCCCCGGCGCCTAAGCAAAGCAAACCAATGCTGCTGAAGGGAGCAACCCTGCACATTGGCAACGGACAGGTAGTGGAGAACGCCGCCGTAGGCTTCGATAACGGGAAAATTACGTATGCCGGCCCGCAGAGCGGCGCAAACCTGAGTGGCTACGAAGTAGTGGACGTAACAGGCCAGCACATTTACCCGGGCCTGATCCAGCCAAACGCTACGCTTGGCCTCAACGAGGTGGAGAGCGTGAAGGCAACCATCGACTGGCGTGAGATTGGCGAGATGAACCCGAACGTGCGCTCCGTGATCGCTTACAATACCGACTCAGACATTATCCCGACGGTGCGCGCCAACGGCGTGCTGATGACGCAGCTGACGCCGATCGGCGGTACGATTTCCGGTACTTCCTCTATTGTGCAGCTGGATGCCTGGAACTGGGAGGATGCCATTGTGAAAGCGGACGAAGGGCTGCACCTGAACTGGCCCTACATGCTGGTGGAAACAGGTAACAAGGAGGTCGATGAGCGCCTGAAGCGTATGGCCGAGGGCCGTGAGAAAACGATCCTGGAACTGGAGAAGCTGTTCCGCGATGCGGCCGTGTATACCTCTGGAAAGCACGACAACCAGAATCTGAAACTGGCCGCTATGACCGGTTTATTCGATGGGTCCCGTAAGCTCTACCTCCACGCTAACTACGGCAAGGAAATTATCGAAGGCGTTAACTTTGCAAAGAAACACGGCGTGAAAGAGATTGTGGTGGTGGGCGCCCGCGATGCCATAGCTGTGGCCGATTTCCTGAAAGCCAATAACATTGCCGTGATTTACTCTGGCGTACATGCCCTGCCTTCCAGAGCGGAGGAGGATGTGGACATGCCCTACAAAACACCGTATTTGCTGCACAAGGCGGGTATCCCGTTCGCACTGGACTATAATCTGAGCATCCACGGCACCCGCAACCTGCCGTTTATTGCCGGTACAGCCGCTGCCTACGGCCTGGATAAGGAGCAGGCGCTGGCGGCGGTAACGCTCAACACGGCTAAGATCCTGGGTATAGAAAAGCAGGCCGGGTCTGTGGAGGTAGGCAAGGACGCCACGCTGGTGGTTTCCTCAGGCGATTTGCTGGACATGCGCACCAACAACGTGACGTACGCCTTTATCCAGGGCCGCCAGGTGGACCTGAACGACAAGCAGAAATACCTCTACGAGAAGTTTGAGAACAAGTATAAAAACCAGCAGCAGCAAGTGCCGACTACGGCTACCTCGTCGGCTGCAGGTAAGTAATTTATACTTGCTGTTAAAGTAAAGCCGGGCTGCCACACGTTGGCAGCCCGGCTTTTTTATGGCTATCTACTGGAAACAGGAATTGGAGTCTTCTCAAACGTAAGTTTTTGCTCCAGCAGCACCTTGTGCTCCACGCCCCGTATCTGCATAGTCACTTTTGTCTCCGCTTCTCCCCAGTCAATGGTGAGCAAACCGAAGTTGAGCGCCCCTACTTGCTGGCCGATCCGGTGGCGGTTGCCGTGCCTGCTGGGCTCCCGGTGGTGGGTCATGCCGCTGGAGGTGATCTCGTAAACCGGCTGCGCGTAACCTGCCAGCTCAATCTTAGCCAGCTCGCCCACATGCCGGTCGCCGGAGAGCAGGATAGGGTTAGCAGGATGCGTGGTTTCCAAGAGCCGCAGCAGGCGCTTGCGGGCGTTTGGGTAAGCCGACCAGCTGGTGTAGGCGTAGCCCGTCGGAAGTACCTGCATGCCGCTGGCGATGAGGTGAATCTGAGCGTCGGAGTTGGTTAGTTCGCGCTCCAGCCACTGCCACTGCGCCTCTCCCAAAAGATCGCCGCCGTAGTTGGGCAGGTACAGGCCAAACAGCTCATTGAACGGGTCGCGGTGATAACGGCCGTCCAGCAACAATACTTTTATTTTCTGTTCGCCCTCGCCATATGTATAGCTGCGGTAAATACCCTCCTGTTTTCGCACGGGATCATCGGCAGGCACGCCCATAAAATCAAGGAACAGTTGCTGGCTTTCCGCCTTTTTGGGGTAGTTGCCGTCTGCGTCGTTATAGCCGTAGTCATGATCGTCCCAGGTGCCGGTGATAGCGGCAGTTTTTTGTAGTGCCTGATAGCCGGGGTGCTGCAGCAGGCGGTTGTACTTGTTGGCCAGGGTATCCATGTTTTCCGTATCAGCATAGATGTTATCGCCCAGCCAAATCCACAGGTCGGGGTCTGTGGCTACAATGGAGGGCCACAGCGGCTGCGGCTCGTCCTGGTTGTTGCAGGAGCCGAAGGCAATAGTGGTTTGCCTGTTCTGGGCCTTTAGGTTATCTATTGAAAACAGGCACAGGGCTAGGATAATCAGCGCCATGTTCCTGATAGTACATTTCTTTGCAAGCATACTTCCTACTACACCTGCTCTTGCACATATGTTCCGGCAGGCCAAAAGAAAACCCTATGCTGAGGGGCAGGGCTTTCTGCTGAGTATACGGTTGGTACTAACTGGCCGTAGTCTGGGGTATGGCTCGGAGGCGACCAGAAGCATGTTGAGTCCGGCAAAAGAAAACGTATAGAGCTGAGGTGCGTTTATAGGGTAGTATACATGTAAAATAAACTGACTTTACTATGGAAAGAAACGACAGAGAGTATCAGCGAGATTACGAAAATAGATCCGACCGTAACGAGGCCTTTGACAATTACAGAGACCGCTACAGCAACCGCCATGGCAACTACTATGGCATGCGCGATGAGAACGCCGAGTACCGCAACGTGCGCAGCGCTAACCCAGATCCTAACTTCGGCTACCGCAGCGGCGGGCCGGTGGGCGGCTACGGCGCCAGCAGCTACCGTGGCGTAACGGAACAGCGCGGCAGCGATTATCACTATGGCGACCCTAACCCCTACATGGGGAACCGCCGCAACGAGCAAAGCGGCGGCTATGAGCGACAAAGAGGCACAGGCTGGGGTGCTGAGGATAACTACGGCACCTATGGCACCGCCAGGGGCACAAATTACAGTGCCGGCTCCGGTAGCCACGACAGCGACCGTTACCGACGCCAGGACAACAGCTACCGTAGCGGTGGCCAGGGCCGCCGCTATGAGGACTTTAACCGCGATGAGAAGATGTACAGGGGCCGCTCTGACCGCGGCTATAACATGCTGGGCATAGATGCCTACTACGACCGCGGCGAGCACCGCGAAAGGCGCTCCGATAACGATTACCGCGGCGGCCAGCAGCGCAACTACTACGACCGCGATTACGATAGCGACGACATGCGCTATCGTGGTGAGATCAGCAACTCCGGCCAACGCGATAACTATGCCACCGGCCTTTATGCTAGCAACCGCTCTTACGTGAGCGACAACGACGACTACAGCCAGCGCAGCAGCCGCTACCGCCGCCCCGGCGAAACATCCGGTCCGGATTACCGCGCAAACTCCGGCGCAAGCAGCTACGGCATGGAATCTCCGAGAGGGTAGGATAGCCTGGCAGGTTTGAACTACAAAGCCCGCGGCTAAGCTGCGGGCTTTTTCAGTGCCATACTTTAGGGCAACTGCTGCGTAGTATAAACATTGCTGCCAGGAAAGGCGGTTATACTCTTGTGATAAATTTACCAGATGATGAAAAGAATGACACGTATACTTCCGGTGCTAGGGCTACTGCTTTTGCTGGCCGGCGCCTGCACCAGGCAGCCTACGAACCGGACAGCCCAAACGGATAGTGTTTTGGATGCCTACTGGACGCTGCTCTCGCTGGAGGGGCAGGACGTGCAGCGGCCGCAGGACACCCGAACGGCCTTTATCCGCTTTGAGGAGGGCAAAACCCGGGTACATGGGTTTACCGGGTGCAATAGGTTTTTTGGCAGGTATGAGCTTAACGGTGAAAACCTGGCGCTATCCGGCCTCGGCTCCTCGCGCATGGCCTGCCCCGACATGGACCAGGAAAACCAGCTGATGGATATACTCAGCCGCGTGGATAGCTACCGGATCTCCGGTGAGGTGCTTACGCTCTATGCCAACGGAACCGCCGTAGCCACCTTTATGGCCGGCACCGAAGAGAGCATTGACAACGACGCCGAGCAAGGAGGCATCATCAAATACTGATCCGGGGGCGGGGGAGCCCCTCGGGCGCTGGGAATTGGCGCAGGGCTATGCCTGCGTCTTCAGCAGCAGCTCGTTGAATTTCTCCAGCAGGTTAATGTACTTGCGCTGCAGGTTCACCAGTTCCTGCTCGCAGTCGCGGAGGTTGCTGGGCTTATATACTTCCTGCGGATCGCTGTCGAAGGGCAGGAGCAGGCTGGTGCTCATTTGCGGCTGCGGCTTTGGGGCCTCTTTTTTCACAGTTTTACCCAGGTGTGGGAAGTCCTGTGAAAAATCGTGGTGGATCACCTCGCCCAGCTTCAAAATAAAACTGTACGGAATGCTCGACTCCTTGAATTTATTGTAAAGTGTTTTGCGGCTGATGCTCATTTTCTCGGCCACCACGCCTATTGCCACGCCGCTCGCCTTGATGGCATCGCGTATTACCTCGCCTCTGTGTGTGTTTGTCTTAACCATCGCTACTGTCCGTTGCCTGTTTGTGTAAGCGTCTTGTTCTTTACAAAAATAGGTAATCAATATGTACGAAATGTGAATGTGGACAAATTTTACACTGCCGCAGTGGCGGCCCGTGGGTAGCAACTGTAAAAAGGACTGAAAGGCAGTGGCTTATACTTTTTCGGGAGATCGCCAGCCCACACTTTATCTACATTTTCATACTTTATCCACAGCCCATAATGGCTGCAGACGTGGCTGTATGTGGCAAAAGGAGGTTACTATTGTTTCTTAAGCCGCTGCCGCTCCTGGTAACGGAAGTATACCGTGATAAGGCTCAGCAGGAGGAGGAAAGCGAGCAGAGATGGATATCCCCTGGCCTTCCATATAAAATCATACTTGTAAACTCAGCTACCGCACCGCACAGTTTAAAGCTGGTAATCAGTGGCTTTGGTAGGTGCACTTCACTGGCTGCGGGCGTGCGGCAAGGGGGCAGAAGTGTGTAAAACCTGTTTCTGATGTCCGTTGGCAGGCGCGGTAAAGTATAAAGGCGCTTATACAAGGTGTGTGGACCGGCGAGAGGGAATCCTGCAGCAGCGCCTCAGCAGGCTTTGGCCGCGCACATATAGCTGTTCAGAAGCTGTAAAGTATGTATAGCCGGTTCTTGAGCAACGGCAGTAGCGTGTATTCGCAAAGCGGGGTTGCACGTGAAGCCGCAAAGTATGATCTTAAACAAAAATACCGCAGAAGTATAAACCTGTACCAGCGGTTGCGTATGCAACACTAAAATCATCAACGATGCAACAAAGCACAGTTATCGGCGTGGATATCGGCACCACCAGCACCAAAAGCGTAGCCTTTGGGATGGGCGGCGAGGTACTGTACCAGCGGGTGGAGGAGTACCCGATCATCAGCCAGGAGCCGGGGCAGGCAGAGCAGGAGCCGGAGCAGGTGCTGCAGGCGGTGCTCGCGACCCTCAGCGGCGTGGCAGAGTGGCTGGGGCAGCAGGAGTATAAGATAGAGGGGGTGAGCTTCAGTAGCGCCATGCACAGCCTGATCGTAATGGATGCCGCCGGTAAGCCGTTGACCCGCTGCCTCATCTGGGCCGACTCCCGCAGCCATACGTATGCCGACGAGATCAAGAGCAGCACCGTGGGCCATAAGATCTACCTGCAGACCGGTACGCCGGTGCATCCCATGTCGCCGCTCGTGAAGCTGTGCTGGCTGCGCGCGGAGCAGCCGGAGCTGTTTGAGCAGGCGGCCAAGTTCATCGGCATTAAAGAGTATGTGCTTTTCCGGCTTTTCGGAGCGTATAAAGTTGATTACTCTGTGGCCTCGGCCATGGGGTTGTTCCATATCTTTGAGTTTAACTGGCACGAGGATGCCCTGCAGGTGGCGGGCATACATCCGGAGCAACTTCCGGAGCCGGTGCCGCCCACCTATACTTTCAGGGGCCTTCAGGAAGCGGATGCCGCAGCGCTTCACCTCCCGGCCGACACGCCTTTCGTAATTGGAGCCAGCGATGGCACACTGGCCAATCTGGCCTCGCATGCGGTGCGGCCCGGGGAGGCGGTGGTGACCATTGGCACCAGCGGTGCGGTGCGCATGATGGCCAGCCAGCCCGCCACCGACCTGAAAGAGCGCGTGTTCAGCTTCATCCTAAACGAGGACCATTTTGTGCTGGGCGGGGCGGTGAACAATGGCGGGGTGGCGCTGCGTTGGTTCCGGGATACGTTCTACGCCGCCGAAACCGTTGAAGCCAGCCTGAAGGACCAGGACATCTATGAACTGCTGAACGAGGTGGCGGAAAGTATAAAGCCGGGCGCGGAAGGGCTGCTCTTCCTGCCTTACCTGCTCGGTGAGCGGGCCCCTATCTGGGATGGTTCAGCGCGGGCCTGTTTTATCGGGGCTGGGTATAACCACAAGCGGGCGCACTTTCTGAGGGCGGTGATGGAAGGCGTGATCTACAGCGTGAACAGCGTGGTGCAGGCGCTGGAGCAGGTGGTCGGGCCAATTGCATCGATTTACGCCAATGGTGGTTTCTGCTTCTCCGAGTTGTGGGTGCAGATGCTGGCCGACGTGACCGGCAAGAAAGTGCAGCTGACCGAGACCCGTGAGGGCTCCGCCTTTGGGGCAGCCATCATGGGCATGTACGCCCTTAAACTGATTCCCTCGCTCGAAACTGCGGAAAGTATGATCCGGGTGAGCCGCACCTTTGAGCCTGACGAGAAAAACCACCAAACCTATGCCAAGAGCTACGCCGTTTTCGAATCGCTGTACCCGAAGCTGAAGGATAGTTTTGAGCAGCTGGGCAAGGTGTGATCTACCGGTGGAAACAGTGAGACCCACCTAAAATAAAAGAAGGAACTCCGTCTCCAGAGTCCCTTGCTTTTATTAATCTATTTTCAACTTTTAGCCATACTCTTTAACGGGGCCGGGTATGCAAGGTTACGGTTAGGTGAAAAATTTCACACAATTTTTTTGTGTTGATGAGCTGCTAAAGTATAAAACCTTGGTTTCTGATGCACTAACGCACTTTTCTAGCCTTGAAACAGGTAGGAAAAATGTGCAAGATTTTTTTCGTCTTCCATCAAGGCTATAGCGTGAACTGTACGCCAAGGCTGACATGAAACGTGTTCATAGCCTGGCGGTGCCGGAAAAGATGGCCTTGGGTGTTGGGAACGGTAAACACAGGTTTGGTGTGCAGCATGCCGGCCTCCACCGTGACCAGGAAAGGGTGCGCGTTGTAACCGATGCCGCTGCCCCAACCCAGCGCGAGGGCCGTGGCCCTGTCGGCGGGCATCACGATGTCACCGTAAACGGTTTGCACCTGCCAGGAGGCGCTGCGGTTAAAGGAGGCGCCCATGGAGCCTTTCAGGTATGCTTCCAGCACCCCCTCCACCGGGAACCGTAGGTATACATCGGCCAGGGTAAACACAGAGCGCCAGGCTTCGGAGCTTTTGCCAGTTACCAGTTCATCGTCCGGGGCAGCGAAGGCATCGAGATCGTAGCGGTTGTGGCGGTAGCTCACCGAAGTCCCGGCGGCCAGGTGCCTGCCGAGGTTGTAGCGGTAGCTGGCCGTCAGCAGCAACCCGTCGCGGGCAAAGGCCGGGTACGCATCGTCAAAACCACCCTTGCCAAAGCTACCGCTTACAGGAGCGATCCCCAACTGCAGGCCCAGCACATGCTTTGGCGCAGGCTCTGCCTCTGTTTGTGCAGCGGCAGGTAAGGTGCAGAGCAGCAGGAGTACATAAAGTATAAATCGCTTCATCGGGAAGTATAGGTTACTGCAGCAGGTCCTGGTGCTCGGGGTGCCGCGCGATGTGTTTCTTCACGGCCGGGCAGGAGGCGATTACTTTCAGGTGGTGCTGGCGGGCGTACTCCAGGGCCGCGTTGATCAGTTCCTGCGCCAGCCCGGTGCCGCGGTAAGCCTCGGGCACGTACGTATGCGTCAGGTCCAGCACACCTTCTTCCGGCCTGGCGTAGGCTATCTCCGCCTCCTCGTCCTGCCCTAGCTTGGCGGTAAACTGCTGGTACTTCTCTTCGTGTAAGATCTCGTATTTCATACTTTAAAATTGTAAGGTATAGCGCCGCCTTTCACCCGACTGCAGCGTCAGCACGTCCTTTTTTGTCATTCCGGCCCCTGGCTTTAAAATATAAACTACCACGGGTATGTCAGCAGGCACTTGTACCTGCCCCCTCAGATATCCCCCGCGGCCATCGTAAGCATAGGTGCAGCTGTCGGAGTCGGTGGTCCTTAGTTTATACTTTACCAAGGCCTGGTAGCGCTCCTGTGGCTGTTCAGGTTCCTGGATGTCGGTAATAAACTCTAACAAGGCCGAGGGAGCGATGGTATAGTTCTGGATGATGGTAGTGTCGCGGGAGATGTCACGAGAGTACCACAGGCTGTTGTCTGTACAGCCCAGGTAGGTATCCAGTTCCTTGCTAGCCTCAATCTGAAAGTAGCCTTTCTCCAGTTCGCTGTCGCGGAGCAGGAAGCGCAACTCGTAAGTTCCATTCATATCGGTGATGGTAGCGGCTTTTTCGGTGGTGTAGGCTGGCTGCAGGTAGCCGTCGTTATGCCACTTGATGCGCATGATGGTGCTGGCAACCGGTTGCCCGTTCTGGTCGGTTATCCGGCCCTTAATAACAGTGCAGGAGCCGGGGCAGTACTTGCTGATATAGTCGTACTTGTGGAGGTCGCAGGCGGTGAGACAGCAGCTTAAAAGCAGCAGGGCAAAGTATAGCGGGAGCTTCGTGCATGTTTTCATGGAGTGGTGCCCGTAGGATTTATTTACAATATATAAATTTTATAATGTTTCCTTCCATAGTTTATGTAAAATAACGTGCAGCAACAAAGGCGGCTGTGCCTTTCCGAGACGACCCATCGGGCAGAAGTATGGTTGCAGGTGGCAAGTATAAAACCATTCCCGTACCTTTGCAGCCGGATAAAATATTACCCTATGCACCGCCACTTTATACTTTTCAAGCCTTACGGCTACGTGAGCCAGTTTATCAGTGAAACCAGCAAGAAGAAAGTGCTGGGGGAGCTGTATGGCTTCCCGGAAGGCACCATGGCCATCGGGAGGCTGGACGAGGCCAGCGAGGGGCTGCTGCTGCTGACTACAGACGGTAAAGTGAGCGAGGCGGTGCGCGGCAGCACAGTAGAGAAGGAGTATTACGCGCAGGTGGATAGCGTGGTGACGGAGGAGGCGCTGCAGCAGCTGGCGCAGGGCATTTCTATCCGCACCGAAAAGGAGTGGCACCAGACCAAGCCTTGCCGGGTACAGCGGCTTGAGGCTGCGCCCGAGCTACCTGAGCGAGCCCGCCGCATCCGCGATGAGCGGCACGGACCTACCAGTTGGGTTTCCATCACGCTTACAGAGGGCAAGTTCCGGCAGGTGCGCAAAATGACGGCCGCGGTCGGCTTCCCGACCCTGCGCCTGGTGCGCGTGCGCATCGGAAACATCCGTATAAGTGAAATGGCAGCCGGGGAAGTGAGGGAGGTAAGCTGCTTTGACGTGGCGTAGGGCAACCCTACACTGTACTTTAACCTGCCAACAGCGTAAAAACCTGATAATGCGGCCTAGCGGCGGCGCTTGAGCGGAGCCAGCAAATACTCCAACCCGTTTGTCTTGATCTCGAAGATGGTGGCCAGCTGCATGCCCAGCTTACCCGGCGGAAAGCCTTTGCTGCTGAACCACTCCAGGTACGAGACGGGCAGATCGCAGAGCAGGGTATCTTTATACTTGCCAAATGGCATGCGGTGCTCTACAAGTTCCAGCAAAATGTTGGGATTAGGCTGTGCCTCCTGGGTATTCATGCAGGCAAGGTAAACATTCCTAAACTTTGCACCAAGTTAGGGGTTATATACCTCTGTGCGGCAGCGGCAGGAGCAGCTGCAGAGTCTAATATATGTTGTAACTTTGAGGCGATTTTACCACCTTACATGACGCGTAAACAATACTTCATCATCATACTTATCCTGGGTTCGCTGGCCACGATCAGTCCATTCTCGATTGATATGTACCTGCCCGGATTCCCGGCCATTGCCTCCGACCTGAAAACCACCATTGCGCAGGTGCAGCTATCGCTCACAGCTTACCTGGTAGGTATTTCGGTAGGGCAGCTGCTCTACGGCCCCTTGCTGGACCGTTACGGGCGCAAGAACCCACTTTACGCAGGCCTTTTCATCTACATCCTTACCTCGCTGGCCTGTGCCTACACCGAGTCCATCGATTCGTTTATCCTGATGCGGTTCCTGCAGGCCATTGGCGGCTGTGTGGGCATGGTGGCGGCGCAGGCGCTGGTGCGTGATATTTTCCCGGTGAACAAAACGGCCCAGGCTTTCTCGCTGCTCACGCTGGTGATTGCCGTGTCGCCGATGGTGGCGCCTACGGTGGGCGGTTACGTGACGGCAGCCTTTGGCTGGCACGCGGTGTTCGTTATACTTGCCGTGATCACTGCCCTGATTATGCTGGGGGTGTACTTTGCGCTGCCGGAGGGGCGGCAGCCGGATGCCTCCATCTCCCTGAAACCGAAGGCAGTGCTGAAAAACTTTGTCCTGGTGCTGAAGCAGGAGCAGTTTCTGCTGTATACCCTGGCCGGGGGAATCGCTACGGCGGCTCCTTTTGCCTACATAGCGGGCTCCGCGGATGTGTTCATGAACATTTACAACGTAAGCGAGCAGGAATACGGTTGGATCTTCGCTTTCCTGGCTTTCGCTATGATCGGCTCCACCCAGCTCAACCACGTGATTCTGAACAGGTTTAAAAGCGAGCAGGTGATCAATTTTACCCTCTTTTACCAGACGGCCGTGGGAATACTGCTGGTGGTGGGCACGTACTATGGCTGGTTCAGCAAGCTGGCGCTTATCGGGCTGCTGTTCATCTTCCTAACAGGGCAGGGCTTACTTAATCCCAATGCCACGGCGCTCTCGCTCGCGCCTTTCACCAAAAACACGGGCAGTGCCGCGGCGCTATTGGGCAGTTTCAGGATGGCGATGGGGGGGCTGATGTCGGCGGCGGTGAGTGTGCTGCATACGGGCACCGCTTTGCCGATGGTAAGCGTAATGGCAGGCTGTTCTGTAGTGGGGCTGCTGTTGCTGTTGCTGGGCAAGCGCACCATTCGTTTCCGCGCCAGCCGCCGCGCTGTAGAGGAAGGTACCTCGGTGCTGATTTCGACAGGACGGGAGCGGTAGAAGGCATTTTGCTCTCTGCAGCCTTTATGCTGGCGCGGGTTTGTAACCCGTGCCGTTTAGTCACTTAGACCTGTTTATACTTGTTTTCCGCTGTTCCGGACATCCTTGTCCAGAACCTTCTCTACTGCGGAATCTCCAGATCCGCATAATTTATACTTTGTACTTCGGTTATACTTTCACTAGCGCCAGCGTCGGCTTGTGCCTTTGCTGCTGATTGACGCAACTGGAAACAAGCTATACTTTCTAGCTTCCGTTCATCCTGTAGATTTACATACCTATCGTTGCATTTCATACTTTGGCTCCCTCTAGGCCGGTAGGCCTCGTCCTTTGGCATCGCGCTGTGTTCCCTTCCTTTGCTACCCTTCGGTTGCAATGCCGCCAAGGCGGCACCGGAATCTCACAAGGCGCTCAACCCAAGGACTGGGATCAGTTTTCGATAGCCTTGGCTGATACAACTTGAACCAAGTCCCCCTTGGAAGGGGGCAGGGGGATGATAACTGTCTTCTGGACAAGGACTGGGAACAGGTTCGATAGCCATAGCTATTTGCTATCCAGACCCTTGGGAGAGACCTCTTTAGAATTCCGGCTAGAACTCTCGCCCTGCTCGAGATGACAGCAGAAGTAGCAGAGCTCCCTCCCCTGTTCTTAGGGGAGGGCTGGGGTGGGGTGAAGCAGAGGGGCAGGGGTGGTTGGACCCGGTAGCGCAATTAAATGCTTTAAACCTACTACTCCACCTTCGTCATCTCAATATGGTCGATCCCGTCCTCATCATATACCGGGCCTGACTGCACAAAGCCGAAGCTCTCGTAGAAACCCTTGGCATATACCTGCGCCCCGATTTTGATAGGCCCCTGACCATAAAGACGATAACATTCTTCTATCGAGTAATCCACCAGGATCCTGCCCACACCTGTACCGCGCACTTTCATACTTGTAACAATGCGGCCAATGGACATGGCGTCGGGGTAGGAGAGGCCGGGCGGCACCAGGCGGGAGGTAGCCACCAATTCGCCATCCTGGTAGAGCAGCAGGTGCTGGCACTTCTGGTCCTTGTTGTCCATGTCCAGGAACACACAGGTCTGTTCCACCACGAACACCTCGCTGCGCAGGCGCAACATCTCATACATTTCGTGCGGGGTAAGCTCGTCGAAAGCTTTGCTTAGTTGGGTAAGGCTCATGTAATCTTGTTCAGAAATTGATGGGGCAAAGATAGCATACATCTGACTTCCTGTAAGCATAAAAAAGCCGCTGCGGGAGTGGCAGCGGCTGTGGTTATACTTTAAGTCCGGACGCTTGTGCCAGGGCTCAGGCTGTTTATACTTTATACTTTCACTGCGACCATTCAGTCGGCTGGCGGTCCCAGCGGTGGTTTTTCAGCTCCTGCAGCAGCTCCTGTGGCAGGCCCTTGCCGTCGCTGGTGGCCAGGTTGGCCTCTACGTGGTTGGCTTTGCGCATGCCGGGTATGGTGGTGCTGATCTGCGGGTTGCTCAATATAAAGCGCAGGGCCATCTCTGCCATCGTCATCCCTTGCGGCACCAGCGGCCTTAATTTTTCGGCGTGGTCCACGCTGCTGTTCAGGTTCTCGGGCACGAAGTAGGTGTTGCGCCAGTCGCCCTCCGGAAAGGTGGTGTCTTTGGTGAGGGTGCCGGTAAGGGTGCCTTCATCAAACGGAACGCGGGCGATGATGCCGATGTCGAGCTTCTCGCAGAGCGGGAACAGCTCGTCCTCGGGTGCCTGGTCGAAGATGTTGTAGATCACCTGCACAGTGCTGATGTGGCCGGTGCGAAGCGTGTTGAGCACGTTCTCCGGCTCCCAGCGGTTCACACTGACACCCATGTGCCGGATCTTGCCGTCGGCCTTCAGTTTCTCCACGGCGCGCTGCCACTCCTCGTGCTCCGCCCAGCTGTCTTCCCATACATGAAACTGCTGCAGGTCAATCGTTTCCACGCCCAAGTTCTTCAGGCTTTTCTCAGTGTAGGCGATGATGTGGCTCGCCGGGAAAACATCCTCCAGCTTAAACTCCGGCCGGGAGGGCCAGGTAAAGTTTTTGGGCGGGATCTTGGTAGCGATGTATAGCCGCTGCTGCGGGTGGCGCCTGAGCAGCTGGCCCAGCAGCTCCTCGCTGTGGCCTTTGCCGTAGCCCCAGGCCGTGTCGAAAAAGTTGCAGCCGCGCTCCACGGCCAGATCCAGGGACTGCTCCGACTGCCGGTCGTCCGACTCGGTCCAGCTGGCCATGCCCCACATGCCATAGCCTACTTCGCTTATATCCCAGCCGGTGCGGCCAAATCGTCTGTACTGCATAGGTTCTTTTGTTTTGGTGGAATCCTAAAGTACGAAAAGCTGCGGAAGAAGTATGCGCTTCTACTTTGCTGTGAAGTATGAAAGGATGCTTACATTTGGTAATGCAGCTTATTTAAGCTTAATCCGGTTATCTGGCAGCAGTTGGTATTCCTTTCCATCATAAACGCCAACCACATAATCATCCACCGCATCCGATTCAGGTAGTGTAAGGTGTAGCAGCAGAACCGGTTTACCATTCCTTTCCACAGGTACAGGCTGGATACTATTCAGTGTGTACTCTTCCTGTAGTTTATAAAGCACCCGGAGTTCATTATCCTTTAGCTCCGTAATGTATGAGATCGTTTTTCCGGAGCCTTCGCTGAAAGCATAGACAGAATAGGTGGCATTGTATGGCTCCACCAATACGTGCTCCGAGTGCCATACATACTCCGGCTTCAGGTCAAGTTCTTTTATTATCCTTTCTGTCAGCTCCTCGCTTGCTACTGATTGCATTGTCAGATCCTCTAACTCCACACTTGCTGTGCCTAAACAATAGAAGTCGGCCTGCCTGTCCGGAACAACGTCTGCTGGCTTAAAGACAGCAATGAAATAGCCGTTTATGTGGAGGAAATGTTCTGCTCGCGCAAGTGTGGCCTTTGTGATAAAGTTATGTTCGGAGTCATACACTTTTATCGTATCCAGGCTGCTGAAATTGAAGTACTCTCTTGCTGTTGCCTTCGGTAGCCTGAACCTGCCTTTTTCATTATCATCAAATACTACAGAATCAGCTTTCTTGCTTAAAAAATTGTAGTCTTCTTCAGTTAATGGTTTGATAGAGTGAAGGGAAACATAAAACTCACCTGTTTCCGGGAAATAACCGACCTTGTTAAGGTACAGGACAGAACTTTGAGCAGGAGTATGTACGGAGGCCTCTGAAGCTTGCTCTACTCTCTCTTCTAAAGGCTCAACAGTGCAGGAGAGAAGAATAACCTTAAGTAGAACGAGCAGCAGGCTCTTCGTTTTCATTTACTCCCAGTAAGTATGGTCTATTCGTAAAAATCCACCTTGCCGGTCTCCACGTCATACATGCCCCCGATGATGCTGATTTCCCCGCTCTGCTCCATCTCCTTCAGGATCGGGCTTTCTTCCCGTACCCGCTCCATCATCAGGTGCACGTTGTTTTCGGCCACGCTTTGAACAAACTCCGTGTTTTTGCTGCTCCTGTCGGTAGTGGTGGTTTCCAGCTTTATGGCAGGCTCGATCTTTTGCAGCAGGCCGGTCAGGTGCCCCATCTCCACATGGTCGCAGGCGCCTTTGATGGCGCCGCAGTGGGTGTGGCCCAAAACCAACACTACCTTAGAGCCGGCCACCTTGCAGGCAAACTCCATACTTCCCAGGATATCCTCGTTCACCACGTTGCCCGCCACGCGGGTGCTGAAGATGTCGCCCAGGCCCTGGTCAAAAATAAGCTCTGCAGAGGTTCTGGAGTCGATGCAGCTGAGGATGATGGCGAAGGGGAACTGCCCGGTGGAGGTTTCGTTTACCTGCTGCAGCAGGTTACGGTTAGCCTTCAGGTTTCGCACGAAGCGGTCGTTGCCCTCTTTCAGGAACTGGATGGCCTTTTCAGGTGTGAGGCTGCTCTGGGTTTCTCTGGTGTGTACTCTCATGGGGCGGTGTTGGAATTTAGTTTAGAATGCTGCCTGTGCCGGTTTCCCAAGTCACTGCAGTAGTTACTGACTTCAAATATAGCACAATCAGAAAAAATGTGTGCAAGTATAATTTCAGGGAGGCGTTCTGCGCGGCGCGCTGGCAAATTTTTTTAGGGACTAAGTATAAAACGTAAACCTTTTGCTAAATTAAATGTATGTACATGTAATGTAGGGGTTAAGGGAGCGGCCGTGCGGGAGAGAACGTTATGCATCGTCGCCCGTTTACCTTACTCAGCTCTGATAATAAGGAGCTTACTAATTCTGGAAAATAATTAACACATATAAAACGAGTAACTATGGCTACAACAAAATGGGTAGTAGACCCAACCCACAGCGAAGTGCAGTTTAAGGTGAAGCACCTGATGATCTCGACGGTGACAGGCTATTTCGGGAAATTTAACGTGGAGGTAGAGACCGAGGAGGATGACTTTACCAAAGCTTCCCGTATTTTATTCACTGCCGATGTAGACTCCATCAGCACCAATAACGAGCAGCGCGACACGCACCTGAAGTCTGCCGACTTTTTTGATGCCCAAAGCCACGAGCAGGTAAAGTATGAGGGGAAGAGCTTCGAGAAAGTGGGCGAAGACGAGTATAAGCTGCACGGCGACCTGACCATTCGGGGCACCACCAAGCCGGTAAGCGTAAACGTGGAGTTTGGCGGTATTGTGGTAGACCCCTACGGACAGACAAAAGCCGGCTTTACGGTAACCGGGAAAATAAACCGCAAGGAGTACGGCCTTACCTGGAACGCCGTGACCGAGGCGGGCAGCGTGGTGGTAAGCGACGACATAAAGCTGAACTGCGAGATACAGCTGGTGAAGCAGGCGTAAGTCTACCGCTTGGCTTTGTGCTTGCCCGTAATGCGCGGGTGAGGGTGTATACTTCGTAAGTATAAAAAAAAGCTCCGGGCAGTTATGTCCGGAGCTTTTAGTTTACATGCATTGGCAGCAACCGTTATTTCTTTTCGGCCACTATTTTTCTTACCTGGTTCTGTACCTCAGGATTTTCCTTGTAGGCCTTCATCAGGGCGTTATACTTTTCCATCGTCAGGCCATGCTCCTGCACAGCCGCCTCTATTTTCTCTTTGGTTTCAGGCTGCAGCTTTACTACCGCTTGCGCGGCGTTGCTGAAGGCGGCGATCTCCTCCGGGTTCTCGGCTACCTCCTCCAGTTTTTTGGCGCGATGCGCCTTGGCCAGTTCGTTAAAGCGCTCCAGCGTTAGGCTGTTTTCCTCGATCACGGCAACCACGGTGTCGCGGCTGGTTTGTTGAATGTCGGTCACGCTGGTGTTGGCCTCCACGAATTTCTGGAGGTCTTCCTCCGAGTACTGCTGTTGTGCCTGCTCCTGGGCGGCTCCGTCCGGGGTAGCGGCTGCCTCCTGAGCATTAGCCGCGCTGCCCAGGCACATGGTTGCCATCACAAACGCGGCTGCAATTGTCCCTTTCTTAATGAATACCATAATGGATTTTTTTGGATTGGGTGAAAAATTGATTTAAAAAGGATACCTTCTCCCTGCCCCCGGGAAGAGAGCAAAAGATGCAGCCTGCCCTCCTGCTGGCGACAGGCACGTATATCCCGCTCAGCTCAAGCTAAACATTTTTGAGGGTAAATTCAAAAAACGAGGGATAGAAGATGTGCTGAAGCGCGGGGCAGAGGGGCTGACTGGCACGGATGTGTTACTATGTATTTTTAGGTTTATGTATCAGTATCATAACTTGTTACGGGGCGTGTGCAAGGCCGGGAAAAAGTTAAATGCAGCCATTTCCTTAAACTTTCGTTGTCGGATAGAGGAAGGCGGCCCGACGTTACCTTACACCATGCCTGCTAAAGTATAAATCCCCTGCCTAGGCAAGGCGTATCATGCCAAAAACGTATAGAAAGCGTACGAACACGAGTACATGAGCAGACTAAACCCATACCAGCTGGCTTTTCTGAAGTGGCGCAGGCGGCAGAGCAACAACCGTGTGATGCCCTTTGTGCTAAGCGTGGTGGTTGGATCCATTGTGGGGCTCTCGGCCATACTCATCAAGACCATCATCTTTTACATAGAGCAGTACGCCGTATACTTCGCTCCCAAACTGCTGTACTTCCTGCTGCCGCTCATCGGCTTTCTGATCGTCACGTTCATCAACCGCAACATCTTCAGCCAGACGGCATACTTTGGCGGCGCGCGCCACGTCATCGACGCCATCGAGAACCACTCCTCGGTTATCCGGCTGCGGCTAATTTACTCCAAGTTCATCACCACGGGCCTTACCATCGGCTTTGGCGGAAGCTCGGGTGTGGAGGCGGCCATCATCTCGAGCGGGGCGGCCGTGGGCTCCAATGTGGGGCGCTTCCTGGGCCTGGGCTACCGGCTGCGCACGCTGCTGATCGGGTGCGGCGTGGCGGCGGGCATCTCGGCGGTGTATAACGCGCCCATGGGGGGCTTCATCTTCGCCCTCGAAACCATACTTCCCGAGTTCACCCCCACGCTGCTGATCCCGCTGCTGGTGGCGGCGGCGGCCGGCAAGATCCTCTTTGAGTTCATCATGGGCGAGCACCTGCGCTTCCAGGTGCCGCTCACCGACTTTGCCTACGAGGAGATTCCGCTGGTGGTGTTACTGGGCGTGCTGGGCTGGCTCATGTCGAACTACCTGCTCCGGACCTACAGCTACTGCGCCAAGGTCTTCAACAACATCAAGAACGCTTACCTGCGGGCGCTGGTAGGGGGGCTTGCCCTGGGCAGCATCATCTTTCTGCTGCCGCCCATGTATGGCGAGGGCTATGTAAGTATAAACGCGCTGCTCAACAACGAGGAACGCTCGCTGTTGGTGAACTCGCCGCTGGCTGCCCTGCCCAACAACGTGTGGTTCAACCTGTTCTTCTTTTTCCTGATCACGATGGTGAAGCCGATCAGCACGGGCATTTGCGTGAACTCGGGCGGGGAGGGCGGCTACTTCGCGCCCTCCCTGATTACGGGCGGCCTGCTGGGGTTCCTGTTCTACAAGGTGGCGGTGCTCGTGCTTCCGTTTTACGCGCTCAACCCCGCCACTTTCATCTTCCTGGGCATGGCCAGTGTGTTTGCCTGCATCATGAACGCGCCCGTTACCGCCATATTCCTGGTGGCCGAGATCACGCAGAGCTACCAGCTGTTTGTGCCCCTGATGCTGGTGTGCGCCGTGTCGTACTTCCTCAAGTACTACATGGAGAACCTGAGCCGCAGCGTGGTGCAGCCCGCGGGCCAGAGCAAGGCGCTGCGCGTAGACCGCATCCTGCTGAACCAGCTAAGTATAAAGCAACTGATAGATGCGGATGACACGCCGGTGAGGGAGAGCGCCTCCTTCCGGGAGGTGGTGGAGGGGTTTACCAAATCGAACAGGAATGTGCAGCAGGTGCTCGATGAGCAGGGTATGCTGCAGGGCATTATCACGCTGAGCGACCTGCGCCAGCGCCTGGGTGACACCTCCAATTACGACAACATACTTGCCCGCGACCTGATGCACCCGCCGGAAGCCGTGGCGGAGATCGACGAGTCGGCCTCGGATGTGCTGGATAAGTTTGACACCTACAAGCTGTGGACGCTGCCGGTGGTGCGGCACGGCAAGTTCAAGGGCTTTATCTCCAAGAGCCGCCTGCTAACGCAGTATCGGAAGGAGCTGACCAAGGTAAACCGGTTTTTTTAGGGAGAGGCAGCGCATGCGTGCCTCGGCCCGCTGTAAGTATAAGGCAAGTAAAACCCTGCGGCGGCAAAGTGTGGGCAAGCTTACATTTGAACACTTTTTCATAACATTAAAACAGTATGCTCCGTTTCTACTGAAATAAACCTAAAATTTAAACCATTAGTAGACTATGGAAACATCAATGAACGACCTGAAAAACAAAGCCGACAAGGCGAACCCGCAAAAACAAGAAGGGCCGGTGGCTGCAGCAATAGAAGAATATACCGCCCGCATCCCCTCCGATATGTACCTGTGGGCCGCGCTGGGTTCTATGGCTATATCAGCCACACTTAAAGTGATGAAGAAAGACGAAGAAGCTTTATTCGTAGGCCAGTGGGCCCCGTCTTTCCTGCTGCTGGGCGTATACAACAAGCTCGTAAAGCAACTTGGCAAGGACAAGTACACCAGTTAATGACTTGCCTTCATAAGCAGAAAGAGGAAGCCAGGTGCTTCCTCTTCTTGTTTGGAGCAATGCCTGTCGGCGCTGGGTTTATACTTCATCCGGCCCGGCCCCAAGAGCATGTTTCCCGCTCATACTTCCCCGCAGGCTGTCGGTCTCTGCCGCCGTAACGTTTACCGGTAGCGCGGCGCCGGCAGGACTTGGGATATCGCCTCATCACGACATTAGGACATACAATTCTCCAGAATACCGTAACAGAGAGGACTATGTTTGGCATCAACGACATTCCGAAGTTCTTCCTGGCTTTCTTTCTTGTGCTTCCGGTAATTTCCTTTCTCCACGAGGCAGGCCATGTGTTTTTTGCCTGGCTGATGGGCGGCAAGAATATAAAAGTAACCGTGGGGTCCGGAGACGTTCTGTTTCGGGTGGGGATACTGGAGGTGAGGAAGTATTATTTTTGGTACGGGCTCTGCTCTTATGATAACCTAAAGCGCAACCAGCGATTCTCCAACATCCTCATCTTTTCGGGGGGAGTGCTGTTCAACGCCCTATCGGCGGTGGCTATCGTATTTATGGTGGAGGAGGATATGCTGGAACCCGGGATGCTCACCTACCAGTTTACGTACTTTTCGATGTACTACATCTTCTTTGCGCTGCTGCCCATGCCTTACCCGGACGGCAGCTACAGCGACGGCAAGTACATTCTTGACCTGATCCGCAACCGGCCCACAGCCGAGAGTATTTACCGCATCCAGTGGGATGAGAAGAAGGAACAGTGGCAAGTGCTGGATCATAACAGAACCGTGGTGGAGGCTTTTAAGGAGGAGGAGCAGGCACTTGCCCGAGCGCATCAATTAGCGCAAAATAATCGCCCGAGCCGATTGCTCCATACGAAGAATGGCGAAGAGGTGGAGGTTTTTAATTATCCCAAGGTGCCACTATGACACATTGCCGGGCGGGAGCCTTTTGTGAGCACTGACGCGAAGCCTACGCCCGCCCGCCGGAGGGGGCGGATTCTCCATCGGAACACCCCGTAGTATGCTATACTTTATAAATACAACCTAACTTATGATTGCAGCAATTTTTAGCTTTTTGGTGATGCTGAACCCCTTTGCGCTCTTCCTGTACCTCAAGCCGGTGATGAGCGACCTGTCGAACGCAGATTTTAAGGCCGTCTTCCTAAAGGCCTCCCTAATCTCGTTTGGCATTTACCTGGTGTTTCTTCTTTTTGGCGATGTGGTGTTCCAGACGGTTTTCCGCATCAACTTTGAGTCGTTCAGGATATTCGGCGGCGTGGTGCTGTTCTCTTTTGCCTATATCTTTATTGTGCAGGGCAAGCAAGCGTTCATCCAGATAAAAGGCGACCTGCACGACCTTGCCTCCGAGATCGCGCTGCCGTTTATGGTCGGTGCCGGCACCATCTCCCTCACCGTGCTGATGTCGGAGCAGCTGGTGCTGTGGCAGGGCATACTGTCGCTTGCCATCATTATGCTTGTCAACTTTGCCATCATCATGGGGTTGAAAAACATTCGCCGCAGCATGCGCTCCAAAAAGGTGCAGCTGGCCTTTGACAAGAACATGGAGCTGCTACTGCGCGTCAACGGCTTCTTCCTCGGCGCCATCGGTATAGACATGATCGTGACGGGGATCAGGAACCTGGTTTCGGGTGGGCTAGGCTAGCCGAAACCAGGTTCCCTCCAAAGTCCTACCTCTTTACTTTATCACCTCCTTCGAGTACACCAGCCAAAGCGGCACGTCGATATCGGTGTTATACAGCTCGGTGGGTACACTGCCCAGGCTCAGCGAGGGGAGCGGGTTGTTTCCCTTCAGGCCGAGCACCAAGAGGTCGTGGCGGCCTCTCTCCAGGTGCAGGACAATGCGCTCGGCTATACTTTTGTTGGCGGCACGCACCAGGGTATAGGGCACCCCGGCAATCTCCCGGTGGCGCTTCTGCAGGTCAGCAAACTTCTCTGTCACCAGTTCCTCGGCCTTCCGGACGGCTTTTTCTTCCGATATCAGTGGGAAAAACTGTGTCGGCAGCCGGTAGACGTGCATGATCTCCAGCTGCAGGTTCAGCTGGTCCGACAGCTCTTTGCTGAGCCTCAGCGCGTGTACCGAGGTGTCCGAGAAGTCAATGGGCACAAGTACCCTCCGGACGTTGAAGCTGGCCGTCTCGGGGAAGACCAGCAGGCTGCAGGGGAGTATGCGCAGTAGCTTCGTGCCCAGGGCACCTGTGCTTTTGTCGCTCATCTTCTTCCCCAGCAGCGTCAGTCTTATGCCATAGCGCTTCACTATGTCAGCAAGTATCACCTCGGTGTTGGGCTCCTCGCTTACCAGTATTTCGTGGTCGGTGATGTTGCCGAATTGCTCCGCTACGATGTCGGTGATGTTCTCCTCTACTTCTCTGCTAAGGTCTACATTTCCGATCATCTCCCGGAAATCATCGCCCAGTTCATAGAGTCTGATGTTGTGCACGAAGTACACCTTCCGCACCTGCAGGCGTTCGCAGAGGGAGCGGGAAAAGGCAACGAGTTTCTCATCCAGGTCGCTCAGGTCGAGGCAGACCATCATGGCATCAATTGAGATCATAACGTATCAGGGTTTGGTGATATGGAGGCGTCTTTTCTGCTCTCAGCTGTTCTAGCATCTTGTTTCTGGGCACGCTTAGCCAGCATCTCGGCCACCAGTTGCTGGTAAGCCTTGCGCTGCTGGGCCTTGCCGAGCCTAGTTTCCTCCTCGGCCTCCTCGCTCAGGCCGCGGTACAGGCTGAAGCACATCAGCAAAAGAATGATGGCAAAGGGCAGGCCCGTGATGATGACGGCTGTTTGCAGTGCCTGTAAGCCGCCGCCGATCAGCAAGACCGCCGCGATAGCCCCGCCCGCTAGCGCCCAGAAGACGCGTATGCCAACCGGGGGGTCTAGCTTGCCGCCGGAGGTCAGGCTAACCACTACCAGCGAACCGGAGTCGGAAGAGGTGACAAAGAAGCCGGCTATAAGTATAACGCCTATCACAGAAAGTACCGTTGAAAAAGGCAGCTGCTCGAAGAACACGAACAAGGCGGTGGACATGTCGGCTGCCACGGCCTCCGCTATGGTGGCGTCGCCAGCCAGGATTTCGCGTAGGGCGGTGCTGCCGAAGGCCGTCATCCACAGGAAGCAGAGGAGCGAGGGGGCAATGAGCACACCCAGAATAAACTCCTTTATCGTCCGGCCTTTGGAGACCCGCGCGATAAAGATGCCTACGAAAGGCGCCCAGGAGATCCACCAGGCCCAGTAAAAGACCGTCCAGGAGCCTTGCCAGTTCCGGGTGGAGTAAGCCTCGTTCCAGAACGAGAGCTGCATGAAGTTGCCGATGTAGGAGCCGGTGTTCTGCACGTAGGAGCCAAGTATAAAAACGGTTGGGCCCAGTACCAACACGGCCACCAGTATGAACAGCGCCACGCGGATGTTCCACTCGCTCAGGATACGCACACCTTTATCCACTCCGGTCACCACCGAAATGGTCGCAATACCAGTGATCACCACGATAAGTATGATTTGAGTGGTGATATCGTTCACAATGGCCGGGAACACATGGTTCAGGCCGGCGGCCACCTGTTGCACGCCCAGCCCCAGCGAAGTGGCCAGGCCGAACAGCGTCGCGATCACGGCCAGGATATCAATCACATGCCCCACCACGCCATGGATACGCTCGCCCAGAAAAGGATAGAAGGCGGAACGTACTGTTAGCGGCATCTGTCGGTTATAGGTAAAGTAAGCTAGCGCCAGCGCCACCAGCGCATAAATGGCCCAGGCATGCAGCCCCCAGTGCAGGAAAGTGAAGTTCATGGCCTGTCGGGCGGCGGCCGGTGTGCCGGGCTCACCGAGCGGAGGCGTCTGGAAATGGTTGATGGGCTCCGCAATGCTCCAGAACAGCAAGCCAATGCCCATACCGGCGCTGAATAGCATAGAAAACCAGGCCGAGGTGCTGAACTCTGGTTTAGCGTCCTTCCCACCTAATCGGATTTTACCAAACCGACTGAAGGCCATGTACAGGCAGTAGGCGACAAAAAGGTTGACGCTCAAGATAAACAGCCAGCCCATGCTGGATGTAATGACTGCCTGGGTGTTGCTGAAAAACTCCTCCGCATCTTTCCTGAAAATAAGCACAAGGGCTATGCTTACCACCAGGAACACAATGGACGACCAGAACACGGGGCCGTTCACATCCAGGCCAAACGACCTCTTTGTATCACTTCTTACTTTACTCATGCATCGTGTTTTTATAAGTTAGAAATAATACCCCATGTTGATGTTAAAGCGCATGTGCCAATTCGTGTCGCCGGGTGTGCCTGCGGCAAGGGCATTCGTCCACTCGGGGCCCAGCCACGGGTGATTATAGCCGAAGGCTGCGTCGGTATAGATATACATGGGGCCGGCTGTAAAGAGCGCGCCAAGTACGTTCATGTGAGCGTTTTCGAAACCGCTTACTCGTTTGTTGTAAAAGCCATAGTTGTTGTAAATATCTATACTTTGTACGAGACGGGTATTTAAAGGAATGTGGTAGGCGATGTTTGCCGTGTAAATTTCCCCTTTGTTGGCCACGTTATAGTTAGCCCCGTAAGCGCCCATTTCTACGAAGCCCGGATTGGCCCCGGCAGCATATTTTGGGTTGAAATGATAGAGCATGGCCTGCAGCTTGATGTTCCAGGGGCTGTGGTCGGCCTTATGTTCGTAATGTATTGCCTCGGCGTAGCGGGTGCCGTTGCGCTCGGTGTCGAGGTTGTAGAGTAGCCCGCCCTGCAGCGAAACGCCCAGCTCGTGTGCCAGGCTATCGCCCAGGCGGCGCACGACCTTAAAGTTGAGCTGGTTGTTTTCCTTATTACGTGCGGTCACATCGTAGGAATAGCGGTTGGGGCTGGGATCTGTTAAAGCAAAGACGAACTCCTCGGCGCTTTTGTAATAGGCCGCCTGCCACTGCCAGCGGCCGGAGTCGTGGATATACTTGAAGCCCATGTCGTGGTCATCTTCAAAGCCCACGTAGTAGGTGATGTTAAAGAACCAGTTGTTGGAGTTGTATTGTTGGATTCCAAAGGGTACCTGGTTCAGGCCCACCTGTAGCTGCGATTGCTCTGAAAAATCGTACTGAAACCAGCCCTGTTTGAGAAAAGAACCTCCAAAAGCCTGGGAGTAGTGGCGGAACTCGGCATTGAGCTTGATGCCCTTGTACTCGGCTTCGGCATTGATGCGAAACATGTCAAAGCCAAAGTCCCCGCCACGGTCTAACTGGTCCTCCTTCCAGGTAGAGAGGTTATAGTTAAAACGCACGGCGCCGCCCAATTTCAGGTATGGCTTTTCCTCAGGCTTCTCTTCCGGGAATTGCGCCTGGCACACCCTGCCGGAGATAAGAAAGAGGGCTAACAGTAAACAGAACCGGTATTGTAAAGCTATCTTCAATTGTACAGCCGTTAAAGTATACTTCTCTATTGACGAGCTAAGGGGGCAAAAGTTACTCCGGAACGGGAAAGGAGGGGCGTATGGGCAGACTCGTGCTATAGCAAAAGGCCCTGCAAACACAACGTCTGCAGGGCCTTTGCTTGTAAACCGCGCTTCAAAGTATAAGCTTAGCGTGCAGCGGTGATTTTACTTCTTAGACTGCGGGCCCGGTACCGGGAAACCGCGGTCACGCATCAGCGCGTCGATCTTGGCGTCGCGGCCGCGGAAGTGACGGTAAGCATCGGCAGGGTCCATGGAATTGCGTGGGGCAAACAGGTATTTTACCAGCTTGGCTGCTACCTCGGCGTCATAAAATCCGCCTGGCGCCTCAGCAAAAGCCTCTGCTGCATCTGAGGTCAGTACGTCGGCCCATAGGTAGCCGTAGTAACCAGTGGCGTAGCCCTCGCCGGAGAACACGTGCCCAAAGTGCGGGGAGCGGTGACGCATCACGATTTCCTTCGGCATCCCCAGTTTTGCCAGCGTTTCCTTCTCAAACTTGGCAGGGTCCAGTCCGCTCGGGTCTACCAGGTGGAAGTGCATGTCCATTAGGGCAGAAGCCAGGAACTCAGTGGTGGCAAAGCCCTGGTTAAAGGTAGCGGCCTTCTTGATCTTGGCCACTAGCTCCTGCGGCATCGGCTCACCTGTCTTGTAATGCTTCAGGTAGTTGTTGATCACCTTGTCCGTAGACAGCCAGCGCTCCAGCAACTGCGACTGGAACTCGGTATAGTCGCGCACGCCGCTGTTCAGGGTTGGGTATTTCACGTTAGAGGCCAGGAAGTGCAGCGCATGACCGAACTCATGGAAGAACGTTTCCGCATCGTCCCACGATACGAGCACCGGCTCGCCCGGGGCAGGCTTCACAAAATTGGAGTTGTTAGACGACAGCACGTTTTTCTTGCCGTCAAAGGTGGTGTGGGCGCGGTACGTGGTAGCCCAGGCACCGGAACGCTTGCCTTGGCGCGCGAACGGATCGAGGTACCACAGGCCGATGTGGGCACCGGTTGTCTTGTCGGTCACTTCCCATACTTTCACATCCTCATGGAAAACCGGCACAGAGCCCTCCGGTACCGGCGTGAACTTGAAGTTGAACAGCTCACCAGCCGTAAAGAAGATCGCATCGGTCAGGTTGCCTAGCTCCAGGTACTGCTTCACCTCGTCAGAGTTCAGGTCATACTTTGCCTGGCGCACTTTTTCGGCGTAGTAGCGGTAATCCCACGGCTCAATCGTGATCTTGGTTTTGCTCGTCTTGTTTGCCAGTTGCTGCATGTCGGCCACTTCTTCCTTGGCTCTGGCAATGGCAGCCGGCCATACGGCCATCATCAGGTCCATGGCCGCCTCAGGGGTTTTGGCCATACGGTTCTGCAGGCGCCACTGCGCATAGTTGTCGTAGCCCATCAGCTGCACGCGCTCGCGGCGTAGCTTCAGAATGTCTACAATGTTCTGCTTGTTGTCGTGCTCGTCGTTGTTATCGGCGCGGGAGTAGTAGTTTTTCCATACTTTCTCACGCAGCGCACGCTCGTTCGAGTAGGTCAGGAACTGGTCCATGCTGGAGCGGGTGTTTGTCACGGCATACTTGCCTTCCTGCCCGCGGTCAGCAGCGGCTTTGGCAGCAGCCTTTACAAACGACTCCGGCAGGCCGCCCAACTGTTCTTTTGTCAGGTACACAACATACTTCTCCTCGTCGGCCAGTATGTTATTAGAGAACTCAGTGTAAAGCGATGAAAGTTCTTTGTTGATCTCTGCATAGCGCTCTTTCTTTTCCGGGCTCAGGTCGGCGCCTTCCATGGCAAAGCCTTCGTATACCAGCTGCACTACGCGCTGCTGGTCGGCAGGCAATGGGTTTTTCTGGGAGTTCTCGTAAACGGTCTTGATGCGCTGAAACAGCTTCTCGTTCTGGGAGATCTTAGAGTTGAACTCAGAGATCTTGGGAGCCATCTCGGCCTGCACCTCTCTGAACTCAGGCGTGGATACGTTGCTGCTCCAGATGCCATAGTAGGTGAATACGCGGCCCAGTTCCTCGCCGGCGCGCTCCATCTCCTCGATGGTGTTCTCGAAGGTGGCAGGCTCCGGGTTGTTGGCGATCACCTCTATCTCGGCCAGGTTCATGGCCATGGCCTTTTCCATGGCAGGCTTCAGGTCGGCCAGGTTCATCTTGTCGAAGGCTGGCACGCCGCCGTACGGTCCGGTCCATTCCTTCAGGAGCGGGTTGGTTTCAGCCTGCGCCTGCTCTACGGTTGCCTGTGCCTGCTGCGACTTGTCCTCTACCGTGGCACAGTTGGTCAGGGCAAGTACAGCCATCAGGCTACCTGCTGTTATAATTTTCTTTTGCATAGAATACTTTAAAATTGGGTGAATAATGCCCTGCTCAGGCGGTGTTAACTGCAAATTAAGCACAAGATACAAAAAACAACTATAATGCCGCCCCGCCCCGCAGGGTAGCTAAGGCAGTGTGGCTGCTTTTTATACTTCGTGCGGTGGTGTCTGCACAAATATCGTGCAGCAACAGTTTAAGATTGTCTGTTTCCGTGTCTTTAAGCCCATAAAAGCAATATTTTGCCATCATATTTTTATAATTATCGTGTAACTCTTTTAGGATGAGGATATAAGAATGATCATCGCTAAACAGAGCAAAAGTGTGCCTTATGGAAGAAGCCAGGTATCATGAGTTCGTGTCTGAGGAGGTTTTCCGGAACGGGTTTGTCTCAATTCTTTATTATGAAGCAGGCTCGCTGCTAACGATTCAGTGGATGCGGCAAATCGATTTTGATGAGCGGCGAGAGGGGTTTCTCTGGGCGCTAGACTTCTCTATTGAAAACAAGGTAAGGCATTGGCTGATTGATGACGCGGAGATTTTCGTGATCACTTCGCAGGAGCAACGTTGGGTAGAGAACGAGTGGACGGCGCTGGTGGCAACATCCGACATCAGCAAAATCGCTGTTCTCCTTCCCGACCATTACAACAGCCTCGTTGCCTTCAGGGGCTTTACCCAGCGGGCACAAAAGAACTACCAGCACCACGGCACCGCCCGGCACGAGGTTTTCATGGATAAACAAACGGCGCTGCAGTGGCTGTTGGGGGAGAAGGAGGCGAAGTAATTGGAGGATTGGGGGCGGGAATTACCGGTTCGAGCGACCCTTCCCCCTCAGCGCTACGCTCGCTTCTAGAAGCACACTTTTGCTTCCTTATGCCATCCTGGAAGTTAAAAATCCCGCACTTATTTCGGGAGATCTTGATGGAAGGGAAGTTAAGCTGTAGTTACAAAGTATAAGTTTCATTGCAGCAGATATCGCACGGACAGGTCGCGACCTGTCCCTACAAAGTATAAACCCACCCCAACCCCTCCCAGGAGGGGAATTCACCCCACCCCAGCCCTCCCCTAAAAACATGGGAGGGGCATTCGCGATACCTGGTCCAACCACCCCTACCCCTCAGAGCTGCGCTCGCTACCTTCGAACTCTCGTTCTCGGTAGTCCAAGGAGGGGAGCTCCGTTCAAGCTCCGTCAGCGGCGGCTATCGAACTGATACCCAGTCCTTGGGTTGAGCGCCTTCTAGATTTCTGGTGACGAGCGAGAGCGAGGCATTGCGACTTTAGGAGCAAAGGAAATGTAGACAGTGCGATGCCAAAGGACGAGCCCTCCCGGGCTTGAGTGAGCCAAAATATGAAATGAAACGAGTTGGTCGTAAAGCTGAGGATCAGCGGCAGCTAGCAAGCATAGCTTGTTTCAAGTTGCGGAAAGCAGCGGCTATGGAAGTATAGCCAAAGTATAAGTATGGCTTTTCAAGCCAGTCGGATTGCAAACCCGACGCCATGATAGGTACAAGTCAAAAGACTTGCACCATAGAAAAAGGCAAGTATAAAGTATAGCTTGTGCAGATCAGGAGATCTGCAGCAGAGAGGTTCCAGACAAGGATATCCGGAACAGCAAGTATAAAAAGTATAAAAGTAGAGCTATGGAACACAGGGCTTCGGCAGCACCCACAATTTCCGGATCTCGTAACACAAGGTAATAATTCCTTCGATTCCTTATACTAAATAATTGAAACTTGCGTAGGATAGATTGTACCATCAGAACCACAACGCCATGTACACCACTGTTTTTAAATTCGGGGAGGGTAGTCCGTTTGTCAATGCCAGGCGGCCGGTAAGCACCGAGATTCGCGACAGGCTGCTCTGGCAGGCCATGCGCCTTTCCAGATCGGGCAAGCGCGTCTTCAAGGACGGCCTGGTGATCTATACGCCCATTCCAGCCTACCTCAGCGGCCCCACTACCCTGGAAGTATACTGGGATTTTGAGAGCCCGGACGAGTATGACGCCTATCCTAAGGCGGCCTCCTAACGCGTTGTAACAAAGCCCGTACAGGGTGCCTCCTTTTCTGAATAACCTCGTATACTACCACATGAACCTCAACCTATTTAACACCCACACCCTGGCAGGAAGACTGGAGATTATCTGGGCGCACGGGAATTTTATTGCCTACCGTGGCAGAAGAGGCTACCGCATTGAGCTTTACAACCTGGGCAGCTTTTTTGCCGAAGTCTGGTATAATCCTGAAAACGATTACATCAGCCTGGTGCGTGGCTTTACCAGCAATAAGGCACTGGAGCCCTACATTACTCAGGTAGACCTGATGGAAATGCTTGATTGGTAACCTGCCGGTATTCTATTTACCCACCCCTGCGCCCGTACCGGAACCCTCCGGGAAAATGGTGCGCCGCATCCCCCATGCACATCCTGCTATGCCTTTTCCCGGGCCGTCCGCTCTGGCGCCAAAGCGCAGCAGAAAGGCCGAAACCTCAGGAAGAAAGGCAATACGGGCGGGAAACTCATACTTTGTTTTACTAACTTGCAATCTAGTAGGTAACAGAACCGGACTATACGCACGTTAGATGAACTTCATAAAGAACCTAAAGATCAGGGATAAGCTTATTCTGCTGCTTTCCCTGCTGCTCGTTCCGCTGGTATACTTTCTTGTATCCGCGGTAGAGAATGAACTGGAAGAGAACGCCGCCCTGAAGCAGGAGGAACTGCAGTTGGAGGAGTCGGAGAAAATATCCGCTTTGCTTCATGCGTTTCAGCGGGAACGTGCCCGCATGCTGGCCTCCGCAACCGGCGACACCGACATGCTGCTGGAGGCAAAGGCAGCCCGGGCCACCACGGATGCTGCCGAAAGGGAGTTGAGTGCTTTCCTGGAGCGTTCGGGCCGGGTACTGCCGGAACTATTGCTGCTGAGCGAGCAGAAGAAGTATAGGAGCCGCCTCGATCAGCAGAATTTTAATCAGCAGGAGTATAGGGAGTACTCGAGCAGCTTGATCTTCAACCTGCTCAACAGGATGGACGCGAACGCCACGGGTGTCGGCAACACGTTTCTGGGGCGCCAGCTTGAGAGTTTCCGCCAGCTCACCGAGGCCAAAATACAACTGGCCAGGGTCAGGAGCTACTTTTTAAATGCCATACAGGGGGAGCGCTTCAATTACAACGACTACGCCACCATCAGGTCGCAGATTACTGCCTACAACCGGGCCCTCGATAATTTTAGCCGCTATGCCGGGCCGGAGGCAATGCGCCAGGTGCAGGGCATTATCTCCTCCGGGAATTATAAAAAGGTGGCAACCGTGCTGCAGTCCATCGAGGCAGACCCACAGCTGAACCTGACCTCCTTCGACCCGGACACCGTCTTTGACGAGTTTACCGTCAGCATAGAGGATTTCCGCAAGGCGGAAACGGCGCTTTCAGGCAGCATCAAGAGCGATATAAGCGAGCGGGTGGTGGAGAAGCAGCAGGCCGTGGCCACGCTCATCATTGCCTTTCTGCTCATACTTGGCCTAACGGTTGCCCTGTCCATCTACATCATCAACATGATCTCAGTATCGCTCACGAAGCTGAAAACCGCTGCCGACCGCATCAAGCTGGGCGCTACCGATGTAAAGATCGATATCGATAGCGAAGATGAGATTGGGAGCGTGGCTACCTCCTTCAGGGGAGTGCTGTATAAAACAGTGCATCTCTCGGAAGTGGCACAGGCCATTGGCGAGGGGCGCTACGATGTGGCGGTAACTGCCCAAAGCGAGGAAGACGTGCTGAGCATGGCCATCCGCGACATGAAAAACAACCTGCAGCGCTTTACCACCGAGAACACCAACCGCAACTTTATACTTACCGGCGTGGCGGAGCTTAACAGCCACGTAAGCGGCGAAACAGCCCTAGAGAAAGTATCCGAAAAGGCCATTCACTTCCTGTGTGAGTATACGCGCTCTGAGGCGGGTGTCCTGTACCTGCACCAAAGCGACGGCAGGCTGACACCCGCGGCCAGCTATGGCGTGGCCGTGAACCTGGAGCAACTTCCTACTTTTGAGATTGGCCTGGGCAAAGTGGGGCAGGCCGTTCAGGAGCGCAAGGTGAAAGTGCTGGAGGGCGTGTCGGAGGAGCACCTGAAGATTAAAACGGCCCTTTCAGATATTGGGCCTGCCTCGGTTATCATCGTACCTTTATACTTTGGCAACAATATCGTTGGGGCGCTGGAGCTTGCCGCGCGCCACCCCTACACGGAACTGCACCAAAGGTTGTTCGATACTGTTGCGGAGCGCGTGGCAGTGATGATCCATACTTTAAGAGCACACCTGCAAACCCAGGAGCTGCTGTACGAAACCCAGAACCAGGCCGAGGAGCTGGAAACGCAGCAGGAAGACCTGCGCCAGCTGAATGCTGAACTGAAGGCATCCGAGGAGGAGCTGCGCGTGAACCAGGAGGAGCTGCAGGAGAAAAACGCCGAGCTGGAGGAAAAAGCCCAGCTGCTGGAGGAGCAGTACGAAGCGCTTGGCGCCAAGAACAGGGCCCTGGAGGATGCCCGCGAAGCCATCGAGCTGAAGATACAGCAGGTGGAGACGGTGAGCAAGTATAAGAGCGACTTCCTGGCCAACATGAGCCACGAGCTGCGTACCCCGCTCAACAGCATCCTCATACTTTCCAGGCTGCTGGCCGACAACGTGGAGAACACCCTCTCAACCAAACAGATCGACCACGCCCAGATCATCCACAAGTCAGGCAACGATTTGCTCCGGCTGATAAACGAGATCCTGGACCTGTCCAAGATCGAGTCAGGAATGGTGAAGCTGGAGACAGAGGAACTGAAGTTGGAGGATATCTCGATGAAGCCGCTGTTTGGGGAGGTGGCCACCAAGAAGCAGATCCGGTTTATCGAAAGCATCAACCCGGGCAGCTCCGAAACCATTGTAACCGATCGCTTCCGCCTGGAGCAGATCCTGAAAAACTTTATTGGCAATGCGCTTAAGTTTACCGACGCCGGTGGCGAGGTGGAGTTCTCCATATCGCCGGTGCTGCACAAGCCAAAGTTCAGGTCGGAGCAGCTGCGCGAGCAGAACGATATCCTGGCCTTCTCGGTGCGCGACACCGGTATCGGCATACCAAAAGAGAAGCAGGACGTGGTGTTCGAGGCATTCCAGCAGGCAGACACGTCGACTACGCGCAAATATGGCGGCACCGGCCTGGGCCTTACCATCAGTAAGGAACTGGCCACGCTGCTGGGCGGCGAGCTGATGCTGGAGAGCGAGCCGGGCCAGGGCAGCACCTTTACCCTGTACCTGCCGCGCGTGCCGCAGGTGGTGGAAAAGGAGCAGCCTGAGCCAGCCACAAGTATAAAACAGGCTCAGCCAACTGCTCCTGCTCCCGCGCAAAGCAAAGGGCAAGGTGTAGGGCAAATGTTCAGGAGCATGGAGCGCCAGGAGAAGCAGGATATTAAAGTGCTGATCGTGGAGGATGACAAGGGCTTCAGTGATATTCTGGCAGACTTTGCCCTGGCTAAAAATTTCAAAGTGCACCAGGCCTATACCGGCCGCGAAGGACTGCGTCTGGCCCGCGAGGAGAAGCCCGACGCCATGCTGCTCGACATCCACCTGCCTGACATGACGGGCTGGGACGTGCTGAAGCAGGTGCGGGAGGATAGGGAGCTGCGCCACATGAACGTGCACGTAATGTCGGCCTACGACAAGGATGTGATCGGCGAGCATGCTGAGAAACAGGAGTACCTGCCAAAGCCGGTTACGCTGGAAATGCTGAACAAAGCCTTTAGCTCTATACTCAACGGGTCGGACGCTACGATCGAGAACATCCTTATTGTGGAGGATAACGAGATCGAAAACAGAGCGGTAGGTGAGCTGCTGCTGGCGCATGGGCTCAAGTCCACCCCCGCCTACTCGGCGGAGGAAGCCGAGCAGGTGCTGGCCAGGCAGAAAGTAGACTGTATCATACTTGACCTCAACCTGCCGGGCATGAAAGGCTACGAATGGATGAGGAAGATCAGGTTGCAGACCACACTTTCGGATATCCCGATCATCATCTACTCGGGCAAAGACCTGAGCGAGGAAGAGGAAACACAGCTAAAGGAATTCGCCAACACCATTATCATCAAGAACGAGTACTCGTACCTGCGCCTGCTGGATGAGGTGCAGCTGTTCCTGCACAAGGTAAACCAGAAACTGCCGCAGGGTAGGGAGTTCAGGATGAAGCTGCACGTGCCGGAGGAGGTGCTGCGCGACAGAAAGGTGCTGGTGGTGGATGACGACGTGCGCAACATTTACTCGCTGAGCAGCTTGCTGGAGATGCACGGCATGGAGGTAACGGCTGCCTACAACGGGAAGGAGGCGTTGCAGAAGCTGGGCTCCGAAAGCGACATAGACATGGTGCTGATGGATGTGATGATGCCGGAGATGGACGGCATTGAGGCGACAAAACGAATTCGGGAGATTTCTCGTTTTAAGCAACTCCCGATCATTGCCCTCACCGCAAAAGCCATGAAAGAAGACAGAGAGAAATGTATAGAGGCCGGCGCTTCTGATTATATACCAAAACCAGTGGATACTGACAAGTTGCTGACCTTAATGCGGGTTTGGTTGTATGAAGCCTAAGACGGATGAGCTGTTTGAGCAGGAGGTAGAGGCGCTCATCCAGGACATACATACGCAGTACGGGTATGATTTCAGCGGCTACGCGCGGGCCTCGGTTTACCGCAGGGTCAAACGATTCCTGGGGCAGAAGCACCTGCCGGGTATGGAGGCGCTGCGGGACAGGCTGTTCTCAGACAGCTTCTTTTTCGAGAATTTCCTGCAGGAGATCACCGTGAACGTGACGGAGATGTTCCGCGACCCGACGTTCTTCCTGTCGCTGCGCCAGAACGTGCTGCCCATACTTAGCACCTACCCGTTTATCAAGATCTGGGATGCCGGCTGCTCCACGGGCGAGGAGCTTTTCTCGCTGGCCATACTGCTGCAGGAGGAGGGGCTGCTGGGCCGCACCAAGATCTACGCTACCGACATCAACCAAAAGGTGCTGAAGCAGGCGAAGGAAGGCATTTTCCCAGCCTCCAGCATGGCGGCCTATGCGGCGGCATACTATGCGGCGGGGGGCAAGCGCGATTTCGCGGAGTACTATACCAGTAACTACGGCAGCGTAAAGTTTAACGCATCGCTGGTGCGCAACGTGGTGTTTTACCCGCATAACCTGGCTTCGGATACCTCGTTCAACGAGTTCCACCTGGTAGTGTGCCGCAACGTGCTGATATACTTTAACCGGCAGCTGCAGGAGCGCGTGTTCAACCTCTTCGATGAGAGCCTGGTGAGCCTGGGTTACCTGGCGCTGGGCAAAAAGGAAACGCTGGCTATGTCGGGCATCAGCCCCAGGTACGACATCGTAGATAAAAGCAACCGCATATACCGTAAAGTAAGCTGATGCGAGCATCCCCAAAACTGATCGTGATGGGCGGTTCCTGGGGCGGCATTCAGGCATCGCTCTCCGTTTTAACGGACCTGCCGGTCAGTTATAGCATACCTGTTATACTGGTGCTGCACCGCCTGCGCAACCAGGAAGGCAGCCTGCAGGATATATTTGGCAGAAAGCTGCTGCTCAGGACGGTGGAGGTAGAGGAGAAGGAGCCGGCCTTGCCGGGGCACGTATACCTGGCTCCGGCCAATTACCACGTGCTGCTCGAAAAGGACCATACGTTCTCTTTGGATGATTCGGAACAGGAGAATTATTCGCGCCCCTCCATAGACGTTACCTTTGCCAGCGCCGCGGATGTTTTTGGCGAAAACACGGTGGGTATACTTTTAAGTGGCGCCAGCAGGGACGGAAGTTCAGGATTAAACTATATCTTTGAAAAAGGAGGTATGGCGATTGCACAAGACCCGCACGAAGCCGAGGTAGCCACCATGCCACAGGCAGCCATCGATAGTATCCCTGGCTGCACCGTAATGAATGTTGCGCGCATAAAGGAGTTTTTGCTTTCCTTACATGAACACTGACCACGACCTGAAGCTATTTATCCCGGATACGACCGTGCACCCCGTAAAGATACTCCTGGTGGATGACAAGCCTGAGAACCTTGTGAGTCTGGAGAGCCTGCTTTCGGAGGACGACGATCATATCACTTACCTATTTGCTAACTCTGGCGAGGAGGCCCTGAAGATCGCGCTGCAGGAGGAACTCGCTCTTATACTGCTGGATGTGCAGATGCCCGGCATGAACGGCTACGAGGTAGCCCGCTACCTGCGCGATATCTCCAAGACCCGCGACATCCCGATCATATTCGTAACGGCCATTGCCCAGCAGGAGACCCACGTGCTGGAAGGCTTTGAGGCCGGCGCCGTGGATTTCCTCTTCAAGCCGCTGCACCCGTCCATCACCAAAGCCAAGGTGGCGGCCTTTGTGCGCTTTTACCTGCAGAAAAAGGAACTGGAGCGGATCAACAAAGAAACCAAAGACCTAAACCAGCAACTGGAGGAGCGCGTGCAGGAACGCACCCGTGAACTGACCAAGGTAAACAAGGACCTGGATAACTTCGTCTACACCGCCTCCCACGACCTGAAGGCGCCCATCAATAACATAGAGGGCTTGATAACGGTCCTGCAGGATACGCTGGAGGAGAAAAGACTCGACCTGCAGGATGTAACGCCGATTATAGGTATGATTAACGATGCCGTGGGCCGCTTCAAAAACACGCTCTTAGACCTAACGGAGGTAGCCAGGGTGCAGTACGAGGAGCAGGCTGTGGCGCCTGAAAGCGTGCCTTTTAAGGAGATACTGGAGGATGTGAAGCTGTACATCAAAGACCTCATCCAAAAGTATGGCGCCACCATTGTGGACGATTTTACGGCCGCTCCCGAAATTACTTTCTCCCGCAAGAACCTGCGCAGCATCCTGTACAACCTCGTCTCCAACTCCATCAAGTATAGCTCGCCGGACAGGAAGCCCGAGATCGTTATCACTACTGCAGTGGCAGGGGATTATACCTTGCTGACGGTGCGCGACAACGGCCTGGGGCTGCGCAAGCAGGACCAGGGTAAAGTGTTCGGCATGTTCAAGCGCCTGCACGCCCACGTAGAAGGCTCCGGGGTGGGCCTGGCCATCGTGAAAAGAATTGTGGAGAACTGCGACGGAAAGATCGAGTTTGAAAGCGAGCTGGGCGTAGGGTCTGAGTTCAGGGTATACCTGAAGTAGGGCAGGATGTGAGGTTTAAAAAAGATTCCCCTTTATAGTGTTCCAACCACCCCTGCCCCTCCTTGGCTAAGGAGGGGAGCCCGTAATTACTCCTGCTGAAGTATAAACTGCATAGTTGTTGCGTTGCGCGGACAGGTCGCGACCTGTCCCTACAAGTATAAACCCATCCTTTCCTGCTCTTTCGGATTTGCAATCCGGAAGTATAATAGCCGCGGATTTGTAATCTGCCCCGGCAAAGGCAGTAGCTACGGACAGAAAAGCGGATTGCAAATCCGCAGGTAACAGCGTTCCGGATTGCAAATCCGGAACAGCAGGACTACAAAGTATAAACCCACCCCTGAGAGCTACGCTCGCTAGCTCAAAACTCACGTTTTGGCTAGTCCAGAGGAGGAGAATTATACTTACTCCTTTCCCTGTCATCTCGAGTACTCTTGAGGCGGGAGCCGAAGAGAGCCAGCGTAGCTGTGAGAGATCAAGCCGGAATTCTAAAGAGATCTCTCCCATAGGTCGAGATGACAATTAGCAACAGCTATCGAACCAAATCACAGTCTTTCCGTTGAGCGCCTTGTGAGATTCCGGTGCCGCGAAAGCGGCATTGCGACCGAAGGGTAGCAAAAGAAGGGAACACAGCGCGATGCGGGAAGACGAGCCCTCGCGGGCTGGAGAGCACCAATGTCAGAAATGAAACAATTAAGGTTGTAAAGCCGTGGATGAACAGCAGCTAGCAAGTATAGCTTGTGTCCTGTTGCAAAAAGCGGCGGCTATGATCGTACAGCTGAAGAAGCAATCACCTGACCAACCCATCAACACCAAAAAATAAACCCATGGAATACCCAACACGCGATAAGCAAACCATCCAGCACCTTTACAACACCATCCTGCCCACACTGGCAGAGCACATTCACCAAAGCATCAGCCCCATACTTCCCCTCTTTGATAATTTCGGGCTGGAGCGGATCATCGACACTTGGACCAGGGACCCGGCGGCAGATGCTGACACAGAAATAAGCGTGGAGAATGGCAACGTGCAGCAGCTGGGGCTAAAGCTGCGGCTGGAGGGCTTTCAGAAGCCGGGCGTAGAAACATTTGACCTGACCAAAGACGTATTGTTCAAACTAGAGTACAACAGTTATACTGTGGGGCCGGACAAGAACAACAGCTGGCTCGAGAAGCCCTACCTGCAGCGCTGGGAAAAATCTGAATACGAACAGGTGGCCGGCAGGTGGAGCGAAGAACTGATTGACGACCTGACGCAGCGCCTTGAAAAACTAACCTGATAGCCTATGCACCTGCCTGCCACAGCCAAACTAATTTCCGGATTATACTTTATACTTCTATTGCTGTGCTTGAGCGCCTGCAACTCTTGCCAGGCGCAGGAGCAGAAACAGGTTTCCGCAAACGGATATACCTACAAAACACCTGACCGCGGTGGCATTGGCAAAGTATACATGGGCCGTGAAATTGCGGGCATTATTAGCCCCGCAGGCGGGGCGTGGCTGGAGCGGGAGTCGCGCCAGGAGGAGGACCAGGTAGACCTGGCCATTGAGAACATGGAACTGCGGCCAAACAGCGTGGTGGCCGATATCGGTGCGGGGGTAGGGTATTATACTTTCCGGGTAGCCCCCAAAGTGCCGGAGGGGAAGGTGTATGCCGTGGAGGTACAGGATGAATTCGTGGCGGCAATCAGAAAGCGCAAGGCAGAACTCGGCCTGACGAATGTAGAGGTCGTGAAAGGCGGCAGCCAGACGGTAAACCTGCCCGACAACTCGTTGGACCTGGCTTTTATGGTGGATGTATACCACGAGTTGGAATACCCGCAGGAGGTGCTGCAAGCCATACGCCGGGCACTGAAACCCGATGGCGAACTGCTGCTGCTCGAGTACCGCGCCGAGGACCCGGATGTGCGGGTGAAGGAATTGCATAAGATGAGCGTGCGCCAGATAACCAAAGAACTGGGCGCAAATGGCTTTGAGCTACAGAGGCAAGAGGACTTTCTGCCCCGCCAGCATTTTCTGGTGTTCCGGAAGGCCACAGACTAAGTCACTCAAGTTGCGGTTAAGCCAAACCTGCTGTTAGGGGAGCTTTCAACCCTCTCCGGCCCTTTCCTAAGAACAGGGGAGGGAGCTTTGCAGTACCGAATCCAACTACCCCTACCCCTCCTTGTCTAAGGAGGGGAGGCTGTCATTACTTCTGCTGAAGTATGAACTCCGTTTGGTATCGCGCGGACAGGTCGCGACCTGTCTCTACAGGTATAAACCTACCCTTTCCTGCTCTTTCGGATTTGCAATCCGGAAGTATAATAGCCGCGGATTTGTAATCTGCCCCGGCAAAGGCAGTAGCTACGGACAGAAAAGCGGATTGCAAATCCGCAGGTAACAGCGTTCCGGATTGCAAATCCGGAACAGCAGGACTACAAAGTATAAACCCACCCCTAACCCCTCCGAGGAGGGGAATTATATCTCACCCCAGCCCTCTCCTAAAAACAGGAGAGGGAGTTCTGCTGTACCTGGTCCAACCACCCCTACCCCTCAGAGCTGCGCTCGCTACCTTCGAACTCTCGTTCTCGGTAGTCCAAGGAGGGGAGCTCTGTTCAAGCTTCGTCAGCCGTGGCTATCGAACTGATACCCAGTCGTTGGGTTGAGCGCCTTCTATTGTTGCGGTGCTGAGCTTGCTCAGCAGCCCGGAGCGGAGCGAGGAGCAGCTTCAATAGACAGCGCGATGCCAAAGGACGAGCCCTCTCGGGCTGGAGAGCACCAAAGTATAGAATGCAACAAGTTGGTTGTAAAGCCGTGGATGAACGGCAGCTAGCAAGGATAGCCTGATTCCAGTTGCAGGAAGCAGCGGCTAAGAGAGGCAAAAGCGGACGCTTGCGCCAGGGGAGGTATGAAGTATAAACTTAAGTATAAAAGTATAGCAGCACAACCAAAGTATACAGTATGGCTTTTCAAACCAGTCGGGTTACAAACCCGCGGCAGCGATAGTATAGCTCAAGTATACAGTACAGTAGCAAGTATAAGTCTATAGTTTTGGTAATCAGTGAATTAGTAAGCCCGGCACCATTGCAAAATACGAATCTGTAGACTTACGCTAGATTAAGAGGATGGGGAGGAGCCAGGAACAAGTCTATACTTCTACATAAATCACACTAGGGTTAAGTATATACTTCCCCAGTTGCCGCCCCTTTCCCTGGCGATTGCCCCTGTTTTCGTATCACACTTAGAAAATTATAAAAAATTAATATACTGATAGTCAATATTATAGGTGTATGACAGACGGTAGCACAGCTGTTGTGGCATATATCTTGTAATTATCCTTTCATCCATACGTGATAGTTTATTAAAACCTTAAAAGCACGTTTTATGAAAAAGGTAAATTACATTTTCAGTTTGGTCTTTATAGTATCGATCCTGCTGAGTTCTGCAACCCAGGCACAAGACAGAAAAATAAGCCCACAGGCTAAAGGTGCCGTTATTGGCGCTGCCACAGGTGCAGCAGCCGGTGCCGTAATACATAAGCGCAACCGCGTGGTAGGCGGTGTAGTGGGCGGTGTGGTAGGTGGCGGCGCAGGCTATGCCATCGGTAAGGGCATCGATAACAGACAAAAAGCAGCAGAGGCCGAGCGGGCTGCCGAGGCAGAAAGAATTGCCGCCGCTAACAGGGCAGCCGCTGAGGCCAGCAGCGCCAGAACGGTTGCCGCCAGAACCACCCCGGCCAGTAAGCCGGTAGCGGCTAAAAAGCAGGCGGAACCAGCCAGGCAGGCATTGGTGGCGCAGAATCAGGTAACAGTGCCTTACGCAGCCTACAACGACGAGCTGTACAACCCGATCATCAGCATGGGGTATTTGCCTAACCTTTCTTTCGGCGACCCGTCAACCGCTTACTCTACCTCTGAGGTAAGAAGAAAAAGCTGGTAAGTATAAAGTAGCTCTGTCTGCAGCAAGTATAAAGCTTGCTGCAGACAGACCAGACTTACAGATGTTATACTTTTAACAATCGAACTTATGAAACGCTATGTATATATCCTGTTCTTTGCCGCTATTTTTACTTCCTGCACACAGCCGGAAGAGGCGGTGAACGTACAAAGCCTGAACCAGGAGTTTATCGGGGCCTGGAACAGCAACGACCCGGAAAAAGTGATCTCGTACCTGGCAGATGACGTTCAGTTCATTCAGGGCGAAACGCACTTCAACGGCAAAACCGAGGTGGCAAACAGGTGGGTAAAAGATACCTACGGCACCATCGCCGACCTGAAAACAAACGTGGTAAGCTCGGGCGTAGACGATGAGATCGCCTACGAGGCGGGCACCTTCTCGGTGGATGTGCTCCCTACCGGCCAGGAACAGCTGCGCGGCATAGGAGAGGGTAACTTTATGCTTCTCTGGAAGAAAACCGCGGAAGGCGACTGGAAACTGAGCTATGCTCAGCTGGAGGGGCTGCCGGTGCAGGTAAAGAATTAACAAGTATGGGCAGCTGAGGAAAGCTGCTTAAGTATAAACGGGAGGCCATGCAGCTGGAGAGTTGCATGGCTTTTCTTTTTAGGGAGAGGGCGCTGCCCAAATCAAGTAAGCGGCTTACAGCCAAGGCTGCTATCTTTGCCTTCATGAATTCCATTAAGCTAAGCTCGTACTATCGCCTCTACGCTTTTTCTGATTACCAAAGTATGAAGTCGGCGCTGCCCTATATGCGGCGCGTGGTGCTGGCCAAGGGGCTGACGGAAGTGGGAGAGGCAGAAGCGAGGAGCTACATGGGGCGCATCAGTGGGAGAGGCTACAAAAACTACCTCGAGCCGCTCAGCAGCCACAACAACAACAAAGGCACAGGCATCCAATCCCTGATCACGGCGCTGCAGGCGCTCTACAAGCAAAACGGCTTCTCGGCCAGGTACATCGTTATTGAGCGGGGGTAGGTCCATTTTTATACTTTATGCCAGGCCATCGTAGATTTTATATAAAAAACGAGACTGCCCAGTATATCCGGACAGCCTCGAAGTATGGTTATGAAGAAGGAGCTTAGGCCTGCTTTACCAGCTGTACCTCGCCCTGTATCTTAAGTTCTTCGCCCAGCATCACGCCACCTGTCTCCAGGGCAGCGTTGTAGTTAATGCCCCAGTCTTTACGGTTAATCTTGCCACTGATAGAGAAGCCCGCCTTCACGTTGCCCCATGGGTCTGTGGCCACACCGTTATGCTCAACAGAAAGCTTCACCGGCTTGGTAGTGTCCTTAATGGTCAGGTCGCCATACAGGTTAAAAGTATCATCGTCCGCCTTCTCCACCTTGGTGGAAACGAATGTCATGTTCGGGTATTCCTCTGTTGCGAAGAAGTCCGCGTTGCGCAGGTGCTCGTCGCGCTGCTCGTTGCTGGTGTCGATAGAGGCCGGGTTGATGTTGGCCACCACTTTTGCGTTCGTAAAGTCATCGCCTTCCGTTTCAGCCTCCCCCTCGAACTGGGTGAACTTGCCGGTAACGTTAGAGATCATCAGGTGCTTAATTTTAAAACCAAGCTCGCTGTGGGTTGGGTCCAGAGACCATTTTGTAGTTGCCATAATTACTCGTATTAAAGTTTACTTGTTTGTATTATAAAAATATAATGATGCTATGTTTTCTAACGGTGTTAGGTATAAGGGCAAAAAAATTAGGTTTTCATGCCTGACACGAAGCCGCGGATAAAATCCTGCAGCACCAACCCGTTCAGTTCGTTTTTGTTTTCGCCGCTGCCCATCATATTGATCGAGACCAGGCCATGCAGCATAGACCAGAACGTGTGCAGCTTCAGGAAAGGGTCTGTTTCCGGATGCTTGCCCAACGCGATCAGCTCTTTTACCGGCTGCAGGATCAGTTCGCTGAAAGTACCCAGCTCGCTGATCTGGTTCACGGTTTCGCAGGAGGGGATGCCCAGGCCATACATCACCTGGTAGTAAGCCGGGTTGTCGAAGGCAAACTTCCAGTAGGCGTAAGCCATAGCCTCGATCTGCTCCTCCGGAGTTTTTGCCTTGTCCTTGGCCCCGATAAGCTCCTGGTTCAGCTGCCGGAAGCCTTGCTTTGTAAGCTCCAGCAGAATGGCCTCCTTATTCGTAAAGTGGTCGTAGATAACAGGAACGCTGTACTCAATGGCCTCCGCGATCTTACGGATAGAGAGCGCCTGCCACCCATCCTGCAGCACCAGTTGCCAGGCCGCCGCAAGGATGGAGGTTCGTACCTCTTCTTTATGCCGTTTCTTCCGTTCCGCTATTCCCATTTCTTATACTTCTGTTACTTTACCTAACAGTGTTAGCAAAGGTATAGGTTCCCGGGCTAAGAACAAAATCCGATGAGGTGTTAATCCGGATTTACCCGGCGCCTGCCTGGAGTATACTATAAAAAGAAGGAGGGCTACTTAAAATTTATACTTGCTGCGTCGCTTCGCCACAACGGCCCTAATCCGTTACCGTTTGCTGTCGTACCATTTAATAAGGCTAACGTACACCACTGCCTGCGGATAAATGATGATGAGGCTGAACGCGAACCTGTTCGCCCACTGCGCCAGAAAATCAGCGCTGCCATAAGTGCCAACAAAACTGTTGATGAGGGAGAGCGGCGTAGCCACTAGGGCCACAAACCGTAAGGTCGGCTTCAGGTTTCGCACAAAGGAATAGTTGCCGGGCCTATGTTGAAGCAACAGTTGCAGGTACTTCATAGAATTGGCGGTTATGTATACTTTCGGATGCGGTTTTCTCTCTGCGGCTACCTACTGAAAAGCCGTAACACCAGGTCATCTTCTGCTGAGACGGGGAAGGAGAGGAGAACAGCTGAAATGGCAAGTTTCAACATGGAATTCTATGTTTTTTCCTGCGCTCAGACAGCATCATACCTGTAAAGCCGGTGCAAGTATAAATACAATAGGGAGGAACTGGTTTTGATGCTTTTGCATTTCTCCCTAACTTAAGGGAAGTTAACAGCGGTACATTTATTACATATTAAAACAGGAGGGAAGGCATCATGGCACAGCAGATTTGGAAGTACATTTGGGTTACAGTGATTTTGGTGGTGGCACTGCAACTGTGCAGCCAGCAGCAGATCATGACGGCGGGGGGCGTTTCAGCAGCCTCAGAGACGAATGCAAAAGCCCTGAAGCCGGTTTTTAGTCCGCCAGCTGTGCCAGACGCCCTTAGCTTTGCCGGCGAGCCGGTGCCGCTCCATATACCGGATGTGGCCGAGCGGCTGGACCGCGAGCTGCTGGTAAACTCATACCTGCATGCCACCACGTTGCTGGGCCTGAAGCGCATGCAGCGCTACGTGCCGGAGATAAAAGCCCTGCTCCAGGAGAACGACATTCCGGAAGACTTCATTTACCTGGCGCTGGCCGAAAGCCTGTTTGGGCACGTTACCTCCCCGGCAGGCGCCGCAGGTTTCTGGCAGCTGATGCCCGACACTGCCCGGGGCTACGGCCTGATCGTGAACGGGGAAGTAGACGAGCGTTTCCATGTGCAAAAAGCCACGCTAGCCGCCGTAAAGTACCTGAAAAGTGCCAAACAGCGGTTCGGCTCCTGGACCAATGCCGCCGCCTCGTACAACAGGGGCATGGCCGGCCTTGGCCGCGCGCTGGAGCGCCAGGGGGTAAGCTCCTACTACGACCTTTACCTAAACGACGAGACCTCCCGCTACATGTTCCGTATCCTGGCCCTGAAGGAAGTGCTGGGCAACCCGCAGAAGTATAACTTTGAGCTGCCGGAGGAGCACGGCTACCAGCCACTGCCCTCCCGTACGGTTAAAGTTGCCTCCACGCTCGCTGACCTGCCCGCCTTTGCCCTGGAGCAGGGTACCAACTATAAAACCCTGCGCCTCTACAACCCTTGGATAAAGGATTACAAGCTGACAGTGGCGAAAGGAGAGGAGTTTGAGCTACAGCTGCCGCAGGAGGCGATGTAAGCATAGCTGTGGGTAGGGTATGATTTTGTGGATGCCTTGCGCCAGGCGGAAAGAGAGCCGGAGGCCCGGGGGTGGGCCGTGCACAGCCTGGGTGTGAAGAATGAGGGAGAATCGGTGCTGCGCTACTTTGATGGTCCGCAGGTGCGGCAAGAGCTGAGGGGAGCCGCGCAGCTGACACGCTGGCCATAGCGAGCCAAGCCTAAGTAAACACAGAGAGGGCCGCTTTGCAAAATCGCAAGGCGGCCCTTTTTATACCTTAACCTGCTATCCGGTAAAAGAAAAGTGCTGGTCTAGTTCACGCGACTATGTGTGGCCACTCTCCTGGAGCATGGCTACGAGGGCATCCCGTAGACCCTAACCAGGGCAATCACAGCCACCAGCAGAAAGATGGCATTGAGCACCCAGCTGGCGTGTGCTTTCTTCGATGCTCCATACAGGGCCATCAGAAGGCAGCCAAAAATCTGCATCCCCAGGTACTGCACCGACTGGCTGCTGATAAAATTCAGGCTATTCAGGCTGAAAGCCAGCAGTGCAAAGACCGCTCCTATCCAACCTATCCCTTCCCACACATATTTTCGAGTTGGCGTCATGGCGTTACACGTTAATCATTTTTCAATACTGCAAAGGAAGTGTATGCACCCGGACTTAAAAATGCTAATATTGGGTTGATTAATGCGAAAACTGAATCAGTATACATGGAGCTACAGCAGATAAAGTACTTTCTGGCACTGGCGCAGGAGCTGCACTTCTGGAACACGGCCGAGCGGATGTTCATCACGCAGTCTGCCCTCAGCAGGCAAATCAAGGCGCTGGAGGAGGAACTTGGGGTGCGGCTATTTGAAAGAAACAAGCGGAGCGTAAAGCTGACGGAGGCCGGTGCCTTTCTGCGGGACCAGTGGCTGCCGCTGCTCGATGAGATAAACCGCATCCACTTGCAGGCAAAGAAGATACACGAGGGAGCGTTCGGCACGGTGCGCATCGGTTACCCGGGTTCTATTGCCTACAGCTTCATGCCGGACCTGATCGCCAGCATCTCCCGCACCCTGCCGGAGTTGAAGGTGGAGCTGGTGGAGCCGACCGACATTAGTTTTGAGCAACTGCTGCTTAATTACCAGATGGACATGGCCTTCAGGCGAGACCCTGCTGAGAACCCTGCCTTGCAGTCAACCTGCCTTTACTCAGAGCCCTTTGCGCTGGTCGTGCCGAATAGTCACCGGCTCAATGAGCAGAACTTTACGGGGCTGCACGATCTGAAAGAGGAGAAGTTTATCCTGTCGAACCTGGCGCAGACGACCTTCTATACTTCAAGCCTTCGGCAGATTTTCGAGGACAACCACTTTACCCCCGATGTGCGTATCGAGTCGGATTTCGGGGGAATGGTGCTCGGGCTGGTTTCCAAAGGACTTGGCATTACAATTCTGCCGTATTCCTACGCTTTCAGCGCCCTGCCCAATGTGCGTTTTATCGCGCTGCCCTATACTATGAACCTCTATGTAACCTGGCGAAAGAACGACAACAGCCCCGTGCTGAAGAACATCCTGCAGCAGGTAACAGAGGCAGCCGGCAAGTATATTACCGAGGGAAGTTGACTACAGGTGATACAGGCGCAAGGCGGCTACGGAATATACCTTTAACCGGATGTTGGTAGATGTGATCCGGATTTGGTTCCTGCTTAGCTCGCCACCTTTTCGGCGGGGCGCTTGAACAGTTTTTTCCCTAAGTTTAGCACCAGGGCAATAACAAAGCCCAGCAGCACGCCGCCCAGGGCCAGCAGCACCACCTTCACCAGCCAGGCCAGCGCAGGCACACCGGAGAGGGCATGCTCCAAAGACTCCAGCGGGTGGTGCAGAAACGGCAGCCCGTGGGCAATGATCTCGGCCCCTACCCACAGCATGGCCGCGGTGCCAACATAACCAAGTATCGTCAGGAACTTCGGCATGGACTTCACGATGCCGCGCCCGATCTTTTGCGTGGTCGGGTGGAATTTTTTCTGCGCCATGTGCACCCCAATGTCGTCGGCTTTCACGATGAGCCCCACGAAACCATATACAGCTATCGTAATGAAAACGGCCACCGTTAAGAGCACCACGATCTGGTTCATCAGCGGACTGTTGGCCACGGTGGCGTAGGCAATGGCCATGATCTCTGCCGAAAGTATAAAGTCTGTGCGCACGGCGCTGCCTACCCGCTCTTTCTCCAGCTGCTGCGGGGTAATCACTTCCATTTCATCGGTAGGCTCATCGGTAGGCTCGTGGGTTTTGCTGAACATGGAGTGCACTTTCTCATAGCCCTCGAAGCACAGGTAGGCACCGCCCAGCATGAGCAGGTAAGGTATAACCGACGGTGCAAAATAGCCGAGCACCAGGGCGGCCGGCCCCAGGAAGATCGCCTTGTTGATGAGTGACTTTTTGGCGATCTGGAAAATGATGGAGAGCTCGCGCTTGGGATCGAGCCCCACCACATATTTCGGCGTTACGGCCGTATCGTCAATCACAATGCCGGAGACTTTACCTGTAGTTTTCGCCACCTGCGTCGGTACGTCGTCGAGGCTTGCCGCGCTGACCTTCACCAGCGCCGCCACATCATCCAATAGTGCGAGGAGTCCTGTCGCCATTATTTGTTCTTTAGTTTAAAGTATAATTGAGTTTGTGCTGCCTACTGTGTACGGATTCATTGCGACAGCACTCTTTTTCACGATCCTAAATTAAGCGAAAGTAGCCGGATCGCAATTAAGACTTTCTCTTACGTTGTAGAAATAAGTTGAGTAATTTCTGACTGGAAGTAGTGGAAGCTGTAGGAAGGAATTTACGCCGATGTTCAATTGTTTATCCCTGTTTTTATACGCTGCCTCCTGGCCTTCATAAATGAAAACCGAGTCCCCACTCGATCACATGCGCAGTACGTGTGTGCGCCAAAAGCATGACGCCGGCAGAAATGTTCTGATGGAGCATATACTTCAGGCCATACCGCTGGTAATAACCGGGATATTGGTCATAAGGCTGGTAAACGTAATGCCCTACCTGAAAAACAACCGATAGCTTGTCCAGGTGCAACTCGTGCCCTATCGTGACGCCCGCCAACCGCTGGTCCAGCACTTCATCAGGCACAGGCTGAAACTTATTGATAAACTCCTCCCGCACCGCCGTGTTATGAAACCCATCGGCACCAAGTAACAGGCTGCTTTTGGGCGAGAGTCTTTTGCTGGCATATACCGAAAGGCTGTACATCGGGTGTTTCTCATCAACCCGCAATACTTCCTTCACGCCGCCTGCCAACCTCAGGTTAAAACGGAGACGCTTGTCTACAGGGGCGGCCATGGTATCCTCCTGCACATCCGGCTGCCTGACCTCCTCTAACTGGTAGCGAAGCCCTACACCTATCAATGGAAAGTTCATGCCATTGTTCGGCTTGTTCAGGGCGCCGTTGGAGAAATGCCGGAAGGCCAGGTTCAGGTTCAAATATACTTGCTCCCTCACCGGGAACTCATAGTGCACGGTGCCGCGAAGCGCAAAGGCGAACTTGCTCCCGATCGCTACGTTCCGCTCGTTTAGTTCGGGGGTATACTGGCGGGTAGAATATACCAGGCCAGTGCCAAGGTGAAGGCGCAGGCTACTTTTCTTGAATTGCAAAAGCGTATTATCCAGGTAAGTTGTCAGCGAGACCGCCTCTCCCAGTTCATCCGGATTGCCGTAGTTGTAATACGATAGAGCAAAACCCACCTGCGGGTAATTATAGAGCCGCTCCCAATTCCGCTTGCCAAGGGTATGTTTGTTGGCGTATACTTCAACCGCAAAAGGATGCGTGAAGTTAAGTATAGATAACCCGCTTCTGTAACGAAACAAAGCACCATAGTACGCATTCGCCCCAAACGACCAGGGCGCTTTTGCGGGAACAGGTGGGGTAGTTTGTTGGGCCAGTACAGCCGGAAAACAGCAAAAGGTAAACAACAGGCATAGCGCCAGAACGTGTAAAGGTTGCCTCATACATGGTGGGTAAACGTGCAACAGGTAAGGCTGACTTGCAACACCTGCCTATTCTCCTCTTGGAGGAACTCATCTATCCAGTAAAATACAGAAAAGCTTAGAAAGTACAACTTGCGCTGGTCCCTGAATTTATACTTCCACCCCATGCGCCCAGCCCGTTGCTGTTTCGGATGCGTAATCCGGAACTTTATACTTTGGGTTTTGCAATCCGCTTACGTGCTTGAAGCTACGGCCTTTGCTGCGGCGGATTACCTTTACTTGCCGCTGTTCCGGATTTGTAATCCGGAACCCGAGTAACTGCGGATTTATAATCCGCTTGGCTGCCAGTAGCTACTTCCTTTGCAGGTGCGGATTACAAATCCGCGCTAATTTCCTTTCGGGTTGCAAATCCGAAAGAGCGGAGATAGCAGGTTAGCATGTACGAAACAAACGCAAACTGCTGATTTATACTTTATACCCTGGCCCAGGGGCTGAGGCCTGCCGCTTTGATTTTAAAGTAGAGCAGCAGCAGATAGGTCATGTCGAAAATAAAGATGCCCACATACAGCAAAACCAAGAAGTATGAATCAGGGAAGTATAGGTAAAGCAGTACGGAAGGGAACACGGTGCCGATCATCTTGCAAAGGGCGATATAAAGCGACTGCCCTCGGGGGCTGTTCCGCTTCAGTAGCAGCTGAATGAAAAGTATGGACATCAGCAGGTTTTGGCTGAAGGCAGCATACACGCCGTTCAGGTCGTTAAACTCGCGCGATAGCAGCAAGATGAAAAGGAAGGACAAGAGCAGGGTGAGCAAAAAGGTGGGGTAGAAGAGTGTAACGGGTAAATGCTCCGGAAAATCCTTTCTGCCATACTTCAGGTACTGCACCAGAATTCCTACATCCAGGGCGAGCCAGGCATAGTCAATGTATAGTTGCGGGGTGCTGTGCGGGTGGATGAAGGAAAAGATAAACTCCCAGGAAAGATTCGCGCAGAGCGCCACCACCGGCATGCCATAGCTTTTGTCTACAATGCCCCGCCGAAGTATAAGCAGGTACGTTACCGACCAGAAGATGCCGCTGCATACTTTAAAGATGGCATCTACGGTGGGATCTACCTCCAGCGGGTTCTCTAGCATGTGTGTTCGTTTAAAGTATAATAAACGGCTTTTTCCCCTGTTGCAGCGTAACCAAGTTCGCGGCACTAACAGCCCATACTATTTGCCGCCGTTGTCGGTGTTTTCACCACAACTTTGTTGTTGTAGGGCTGCTCTTCCGAGAATTTAAGAGTAATATGTAAGATGCTTACGGAATGTTTCGGCAGTTTTGTAGCTGGTTGTTGGTGAAAACACCGACAACGGCGTATTATTTATATAAACTTGAAGAATGGGTGATTCAACAAATATTTGTTTGGCTTGTGGCTGCTGTTGCAACGGTACCATGATTGGTTTTGTACAGATCGGTCGGGAAGAGTTGCCTGCATTGAGTGATTTAGTGGATGTTGAGAATACAAATGGTGAAGGGTTCTTTCTTCAGCCCTGTAAAAACTTTTGTGATGGCTGCACGATCTATTCCAGAAGACCGAAACATTGTGCCAGTTTCAAGTGCGAACTCTTGAAATCCGTCGAGCAAAAGGAGCTGGATTTTGATTCGGCTGTCGAAATAGTTGATGAGCTTAAACAAAGAAGGATCGCTATAGAAAAACAGTTGACGTTGCTACAGATCGAACTTCAATCCCAATCCTTTTACTTTAAAATGATCGAATTGAAAAACTTGCTTCAGAAAAGCGAGCCTGCATCCTTAACGCAAGACTACATGGATCTGAAATCGGATCTCGAGCAACTCGACAGTCTGCTGTCAACAAGATTTGGCGTCTCCCTATTTTAAATAGAAGATCTGCGGTTGAAAAAAGATCAAAGCTTGTCCCTGCTTTTCTTGATGACAATGCTGCTTGTGTGCCGACTACTTGAACATAACACCGCTATGGGGTTTAGAGGGAAGAAGTTTGGAGCGGCAGTAAAGCGCCAGAGTACCATGCTAGAACAAATGTGTTGTAGCATTTTTAAAGTAAATTTGAGCCATTTATCTTATGGGCTTATCGCAATACAAATATTATGGAAGACAATAAAGTGCTGAGTTATATTGAGGCTGTATTAGAAAACATGCCAGCTGACTGGTTGAGGCTGACCACCCATCGACTAGATATTTACAACGAACAACTGGCTAAAACCGAATTCCTGGAGCAGTTTGAAAGCCTGTTTGAAGACCGCAATGCGGAAACAGCGGCACTCAGTGCGTTACCCACTGCTTTCGATTATATCCGTTTAGGTCACCCCTTATCATCCGTGCTGGAGTGGGCAATTGCCGGCCTGCACGGGCTAAAACCGGAGCATGTCATCAGTTTCTCCTCCCGGACGATGCCTGTTCTGGCCGTTCTAAGGAAAAATCTACTGGTGCACAAAAACACCCGCATCGTGTATACCGGTGCCTTGCCTGACTATTTTGACGCGGAAGTGCTAAAGCATGTATATGGGTATAAGTTTGACTTAGAGCACGTTGAGAAAGCAGAAGATGTCGCTGCGTTTGACGGCAGCACTGTTTTCTATTCACAAGACGATGAAGTGGGCCATGCTACCCTCACGCCCCATATCGACTTCTATGTAAGTGTGCATGCGCACCTCGGAAGTGTAATATTGGTAAACGGCGAGCAGAACAAAGACTACATTTCAGAAATACAGCATGTGAGAAGGAGGGAGAGCATTGCCATGACGCCGGCCAATTGCTTTGCTGCCTTGCAGCAGCTGGTAGGAAAGTCTTCTTCCGAAAAGGAGAAGCGTGATGCCGCGGCTAACAAAGCGCGGGTACAGGATTTGATCCAAGAAATTGCCGGCACAAGTACAAAAGCGCTGCTGGGTTCCTCCGGGCTTTCTACGCAATATGCCATCATGATGGGTCTTGTGCACGAGGCCCTGGAAAAGCACCCGGGAAAAGACATCAAGTTTGTGGTTCCTCCAAACTGCTATGGCGGCACCAACGACCAGTCCAGGCGGGTAGCTGCTGCTCTGGATAATGTGGAAATAGTGGATTTGCTGGTAGATGGGGAGCATGATATGGTCCGTAGTATAGATACGGTGCTGGAGGAAATCGCCCGCCAGGATGCTGTGCCTTACATTATCGCTGAGATTCCGACTAACCCGAGAGTAGAAGTTCCGGATCTGGCAAAGCTGAGGGAGGTGCTAAGCAAAACGCGTAAGACGGCAGCTGGCGAAGCTGCGGTTGACCCGGTTTTCATTCTGGATCAGACCTTCTGCCCGAATGTGCCATTTGTCAGCAATGACGGGATTCTCTCCACGATCAGGACCATTTCGTATGTGAGCGGATCGAAGTTCCCGAGTGGCGGAAAAGCGACAGCCGGCTACTGTGTAGCCAATGCTAAAGCGGAAGCCTTGCTGGAAAAGATAGAAAAGCACCTGATGCTTTGCGACAACGAGGCAACAGACCTTCAGGTGGAGAAACTGGCAGAACAACTGCCCTCCATGAACCAGAGGATTGCTGATGCCTACAGGAATACGCGGGAGTTTGTAAACTTTATAAAGGATACGTTGCCGGAGGCGAAGATCAACTTTGTTTCAGAGGAACTGGCACAGGAAGGGTTTACGCCGTCCGTGTTTTCACTGGATCTTCCTACGAAAGGGAATACCCATGAAGAAAGGGAAACCTATAAGCGGGAATTGAATAGTAAGTTGATCAACATGATGATCACAGAAATCCCGAATGAAAGTAAATACTGCGTGAGCTATGGCCAGCTAAAGGGATGTTACTGGACCATACCTGCCACCTCCACGCAAGGCACGACCAAGGAAGCCGACAAAGATTACATTGCCCGAGTGTCCCTGTCTCCTGATCTGGACCTGGAGCTACATAAAAAAGTGTTCAAGGACTTTGTAGCGCAAATCTAAAGCTGGTAGAGGTAGTATAACCAAAGCCGGTTAAAACTTGTGTTAGCCGCTATGTTCCTCGCTTGCGCGATGTGATATAGCGGCTAACGGCGTTTTAAAGCTATAATGCGGGCTTCCCTTTGTGCTGGGGATTTGGTTGTTGGTGAGAACACCAACAACGGCGGGAAACTGGGCAAGCCAACCATTTTACAGCTTAACCTATAGGCTGAGCGTTTATACCCCAAAGTGATTATGTTGTTTGGGATACGTTTTACTATTCAGGGTTAAAATTTGAAGATATGCCTTAAAAATTATAACTAATCATACTGCAAATGCAGTAAAAATAAGAACAAGGTTGGCAAATCTAAAAAACACATCACCCTTCTGCCGGCTTTAGCGCATATGCCATTGTGAGATGGAAAAAGCTGAGTGGCACCTTGTAGAACTCGAGAATAGTTAACGGTTACTAAAAGGAGGTAGGCATGATGGACAACAAGAGAATTCAGGAATTGCGGGAGAACCTGCGTGGGCGGCTCTTCCTGCCCGAGGACGCAGGGTACGATGACGCACGCAAAGTCTTTAACGGATTGATCGATAAAAGGCCTGCCCTTATCGTTCGGTGCGCGGGCGTAGCAGACGTCATCACGGCTGTTGATTTCGCCCGTGAAACGGACTTGCAGGTCGCCATCCGCGGTGGGGGGCACAGTGTGGCGGGCAACGCCGTCAACAACGACGGCCTGGTGATTGATTTGTCGGAGATGAAGAGCGTGTACGTAGATCCGGCAAAGCAGACGGCCCGCGCCGAGGGCGGCGCCACATGGGGGGACTTCGATCATGAAACCCAGGCGTTTGGGCTGGCCACGACCGGAGGCATCGTGCCCTCTACTGGCATCGCAGGCCTGACGCTTGGCGGGGGCATCGGCTACCTCAACCGCAAGTTCGGACTGGCCTGCGACAACCTGCTATCTGCCGATGTGGTGACGGCGGACGGGCGGCTGCTGAAGGCCAGTGCCGACGAGCACGAAGACCTCTTCTGGGGCATCCGTGGCGGTGGTGGAAACTTCGGGGTGGTCACTTCTTTGGAATACCGGGTTCACCCGGTAGGGCTCGTTCTGGGCGGCGAACTTGTTTATCCCCTAGACCAGGCGAAAGAGGTACTGCGCTTTTACCGGGACTGGTCAACCACCGCGCCCGATGAGGCCAGGGCGGACGCAACGTTGATTTCTGGACCTAACGGACCTGCGCTGGCGATCATGATTTGCTATTGCGGTGCCATCGAAGAGGGGGAGAAGGTGTTGCAGCCCCTGCGGTCGTTCGGAACGCCTATGGCCGACACCGTCGCGCCGGTACCGTACGCAACGGTCCAGAACCTGCTCACGGAAGTCTTCCGGCCCGGCTTGCTGCATTACTGGAAGGCTGGTTTGTTCCGCTCGTTCAGTGATGAAGCCATCGATGCCCTTGTGGACTTTTTTGCAGGCGCTGTGCCCGCACCGTTTGCCGCCGTCGCGATAGAGCAGTTGGGCGGGGCAATCAGTCGTGTGGGGGTGCAGGATACAGCCTTCAGCCACCGGCACGCCCAGCACAGCTTTCTGGTGCTACGGATGTGGCAGGACCCGGCGGAAACCGAGGCGAACATTGATTGGGGACGTAGGTGTTACCGCGCCGCAGCGCCCTTCCTGGAAGAGGGGGTGTACGTAAACTATGTCGGTGAGGAGGGCGAGGCGAGAGCCAGGGCCGCCTACGGTGTCAACTACGAGCGGCTCGTACAGCTGAAGAACAAGTATGACCCCAACAACTTCTTCCGCCTCAACCAGAACATCAAGCCAGTACCAGAATCCCCTACATCTGTTGATCAAAATTAAAGCTGAAAAGGTAAGGGAGCATCTGGGACGAGGTGGTTAAGTGTTACAGGTGTGTTCCGGCAGCAAGTAATTAGAGAATCAACTTGGCTAAACCCACGGGGGGCTGCTACCTAATCTTCTGTTCCTTTTAGAATACAGACAAATCCCTGCAGGAAATGCGGAGGAGTAAGGGACGAATTTAATTATAAGGAGCTTCCTGATAAGGAGCAGCCACATTGGAAAGAATTTGGAATGTTAGATTCAATAGACTACTTCCTGTACTGTCCAAATTGTGAGGAGTATTCAGCTTTGATTATGACAGAAGAGTTTTAGCAGAAAAACCGGGTAGCACCGGTTTTTTTGTTTTCATATATTTATATTTTTATATTTAAATAAAGTAGAGCACAAAAAGCTTGTCCGCTTAGAAACTCTTTTTATGATTAGGCTTATCCCTAAACTCAATAATTTTAGATAATTAACATATGTGCAATGAGTATAAAACATAAAGAGTTAGAAATCTATTTAGAAGATCCTTTTTCAAATTGTAAACTTAACCGTTCTAAATATGCAGATATTCTAACCAGTATAATCGAAAGTTATCCTACAGGGTTTGTTTTAGCTATAAATAATAAATGGGGATCGGGAAAAACTACATTTATAAGAATGTGGGAAAGAGAATTAATGAACAACTCCTATCGAACCTTATATTTTAACGCGTGGGAGAATGACTTTGAAGATAATCCTTTAACAGCTCTAATGGGGGAGCTAAAATCTTTGGTAGGCAATGGTAAGGCTAAACCTAAATTTAAGAAAGCTTTAAAAAGTGCAGCAGCCTTATCAAAACACATTACCCCAATTTTATTACAGGCAGTTGCTGATAAATATATTAGTACTGGGATTTTAAAGGAAGCAATAGTAAATGTTTCCAAAGGAGTGTCTGATATATTTGAAAGTGAAGTAAATGATTATGTAGGCAAAAAGAAGAGTATCAAGGAATTTAAGCAGAATCTATCAGAGTTTATTGCCGAAACAAATGATGATAAGCCTCTGATTTTTTTCATTGACGAATTAGATCGCTGTCGCCCAAACTATGCTGTATCTATTCTTGAACAAATCAAGCATTTCTTTTCCGTATCTAATATTGTTTTTGTCTTGTCAATCGATAAGACACAATTAGGAAATGCCATTAGAGGAGTTTACGGAAGTGAATATATAGATACTGAAGAATATTTAAGGAGGTTTATTGATATTGAGTACTCGATACCTGAACCAGAGAAGGGTATTTATTGTAATTATCTGTTCGAATACTTTGAGTTCAATAAATTCTTTTTACAGGAAAAGAGAAAAGACCACAGAGAATTGAGTTCTGATAAGAATGAATTTCTGCAAGTATCAGAAATATTGTTTGATGGCACAACAATACCCTTAAGGCAACAAGAAAAAATATTTGCACATGCACGTCTTGCTTTAAGAAGTTTTAAAGCGCTTGAATATGTTATACCAATTGTGTTTTTACTTCTGACCTATATAAAATTGACAAATGAAAAACTGTACAATCAAATAAAAGATAAATCATTAAGCCTAAGTGAGCTACAAGAGCAGTTTAAAGGAATTGTAAGGAAGAATGTAACAGGAGAGGGAGAAAGGTCTTTAATGTGGATTGAAGCCCAATTAGTGCTTTATTACAATAATTATCTTTATGGTTCGTATGACAGAAGCCGCATTTACAAGAATGATGACATAGAAAAGAAGCTACTTTTAAAGTCAGCTATAAATCCTGAAAAAGACAATGATTTCTTAGAAGCTTTTGGAAGATTTGATAGAATAAGAGATGTTGGTCATCTAGATATGGGGCATTTTATGAAAAAAATAGACTTGACTACTAATATTCAGCTATAAAAAAGAGCTAGAACTAGTAAGGCATATCTAGGAGAAAAATAGAATATTCCGCCCCCTGAACCGTCCCCCGAAAACGAAAAAGCCCTGTAAATATTTAATTTACAGGGCTTTTTATTTGCTAAAAGTACCTTGGGCCGGAGTCGAACCGGCACGAGTGTTACCTCATTGGTGTTTGAGACCAACGCGTCTACCAATTCCGCCACCAAGGCCTCTGTTCCTCTATCAGGAACGGGATGCAAACTTAGATAATGTTTCCTGAATACGCAATAAATATTTTTTCTTCAGGTAGTAAGTTTTCACCTCCTGCAGTGCCTCATCTTTGGTGATGCCGTGCAGCTCGGGGTAGCGCTGCAGCACCGGCAGAATGTCGTTGTCGAGCTGGGCCACCAGGCCGGAGGTTTTCTCGCCAATCTCGTGCAGCTTATCGGCATCGAAGTCGAACTCCAGTTCCATCAGCTCCTCGTTAATGTCCATCATCTCCATCAGGAAATCGCCGGGCAGCTCATTTTTGCCACCTTCCTCCAGTATGCCGTGCTCTTTTAGAATATACTGCATGCGCAGGTCCGGGTCAGAGAGGGTGCGGTAGGCATTGGTGTTCTGCGTGCTCAGCTGCAGGATCTCTTCCTGCTTCTCCTGCGGCTCGTTGGCAAAGAAGTCCGGGTGGTATTCGCGGCTCAGTTTGTAGTAGGTGTTCTTCAGCGCCTTCTCGTCCAGTATAAAGCTCTCGGGTATGTTATAAAATTCGAAGTAGTTTTTCATCTATCAATTATCAATTAACATTTATCAGATGGGCCTCTCAAAGCAGGCCATACTTAGCAAAAGTACAGCAAAAGGACCAGGATTGTTTGAAAGCGGAAGTATAGCTTTCTAAATCTTGATAAATGATAACTGCTAATTGTTAACTGATCTATACGACCAGGCCTCGGGCTTAGCGGCAAAAAGCGTTTTGGTGGCGGGCCATACTTGCCCGAACAGCTCAGAGCCGCGGTAGTTGTTCAGGTGCTCTTCGGAGTCCCAGAGGCTGTAGGTGCTGTAAATGTTAGGTTGGTGCAGGTCCTGCAGCAGCTCCACGTGCTGGCAACCTTCGTAAGCGCGTATCTTCTCTTTCGAGTTGCGGAAGATCTCCAGAAACTCCTCCGTTTTCTCCGGCCTAAACGTCATCCGGACAATGCGAATCAACATAATTTTGAATGAGTGAATGAGTGAATGAGTGAATGAGTGAATGAATGAATGAGTGAATGAGTGAATTTCAGTTTTTTGACGCGCTTTTCCTAGCTTTTGCCATCACTGACAGGATTTCTGTTGTTTCCCTTTTAAGCTCAGCTACCTTTGCCTCTGTGGTAGTACCGGATTCAGAAAGTAACTCTAACCAGAACAAGGTCTCATCTGCTTCTTCTATCACAATACTTAATTTGGAGTAAAACTCTGCTGATGATCTTGCCCTGCAGGCCGCCCTGTAATTAGCTGCCACGGATGTAGCTGAGCGAAGCAGTTGTCGCTTCATGATAGTTGCCTCTTCCGTTTTAGGCAAGTCCTTTGAGAACAGGATTTCATCCAGCGCCAACTGCTTTGTACGCTGCCTAAACCGCTCTACAAATTGTTGCTTATCTCCTGTTCTAGATTCCTCCATTAAAATTCACTCATTCACTCATCCACTCATTCAAAATTCCCTAGCTTCCCGGATAAAAGCGTACGTCTACCTGCGAGTCGAAGCCGAGGCCGAGGAGCTCGGCGGCGTGGCCTTTGTTGATGCCGATACATAGCTGCCCCTGGCTGTTGTAGGTGCAGCAGCAGTCGCCGTCGTCTACCTGGTTATAGTTGGGGTAGATGCGGCCAATGGTTTCGCGGCCGAAATGGATGGTGAAGGTGCGGCCATGCGCAATCGTCTCGATGCTATCGCGCGTGATGTCGGTGATGAGGTTGCCGAAGCGGTCTACATGGATGACGTGGCCGGTGATGGCGTGGTCGCCGAGGCGGAGCTGGCGGTTAAACAGCTGTTTGATGTGGGTGGTGCGGTCGCCGAGCACGTCCATATCGCCGCCTTTTGCCAGGAACACAGCGGCAGGCGCCAGCAGGTCCCTTGCCGGAGATGGCATATAAGGGGTGTCAGTCTTCAACTCCACCACTACCTCCGGCTGCCCGTCTGTCAGGAGCGAGAGCAACCCGTTGTTAGCCAACAAAAAGTAATGCCCTTTATACTTTGTAGCATGATATTTGCCCATCTTACAACCGTGGGTGTCTACGGCGATGATGTGCACGGTGCCCTCCGGAAAATCCTGGAAAACGGATCCGAAAACATACTCTGCGTGCGCGATGTTGTAAGGCTCAATGGCGTGCGTAATGTCCACGACAGACACCTGCGGGTCCAGAGAGAGGATTTTGGCTTTCACGGCGGCCACATAGTGGTCCCTATATCCAAAGTCCGAGATAAACGTAATTACAGCCATATTACGAACTATAATTTGAGTAGATTTGTATTAATAATACTGAATTTAGTTAAATTAAAAAAAATATTCCTAACCTACTATATAAGAGGATAAACATTTGGTAGAGAAAGTAATAACCTTAGAGAATATCTCCCTCATCGATTTTTTAGGAACAGAAAATCAAAACATCAAACAGCTTGCTGCAGCTTTCCCCAGCAGCAAAATCATATCGAGAGGTAACGAGATAAAGATCCAGGGGCAGACCCCTGAGATCACTAAGATACACGAGATCCTGTCTTCACTGATAGACCATTATCATAAGTTTGGGAAGATTACGCATAACAGCGTAAATAGATACCTTGGCTCGGATGCGATAACCGAGGAGGAGGTGATCATCACTTCTTCGGACGTGATCGTGTACGGCAGCAAAGGTGGCGTGATCAAAGCAAAAACCCCTAACCAGCAAAAGCTGGTGGACACCGTGGAGAAGCACGACCTGGTGTTTGCGCTGGGGCCCGCCGGTACGGGTAAGACCTATATTTCGGTGGCCCTGGCTGTGCGGGCGCTCAAGAACAAGGAGGTGAAGAAGATCATCATCTCCAGGCCAGTGGTGGAGGCGGGCGAGAGCCTAGGCTTCCTGCCCGGCGACATGAAGGACAAGGTAGACCCTTACCTGCGCCCGATCTATGACGCCCTGGAGGATATGATACCTGTGGAGAAACTGAAGTATTACCAGGAGAACAAGATCATTGAGATAGCGCCGCTCGCCTACATGCGTGGCCGTACGCTGAACAATGCCTTCGTGCTGCTGGATGAGGCCCAGAACACCACACCCGCCCAGATGAAGATGTTCCTGACCCGTATGGGTCCGAACGCCAAAGTGATGGTGAACGGTGACTGGTCGCAGATCGATTTGCCGCGCAACCAGCGTTCCGGCCTGATGGAGGCGCTCAACATTCTGCGGGGTGTAAAGGGCATCGGTTTTGTAGAAATGAGCGCCGAGGACGTGGTACGCCACCGCCTGGTGCGTGACATTGTGAACGCCTACAGCGAGCTGGAGGAGAAGCGCCGCGCCGCCCGTGAGGAAGCGAAGGCAGCCGAGGTCGGCGAGCCCGTGAAGGTGAACGGCCGTAGCAGAAGGCAACCGGCAGAGTAGCTGTAAACGGAACTTTCTGTACCGGAATATTGATTTATACTTTTCTAAATACATTTGTAGAGACGCAACCTGTTGCGTCTCTACCTTTTTATACCTGAACCCCATGATCGAGGTAAAACGAGCCGCCACCGGGCAAGACCTGCAGGCGGCTTTTGCCATACGCGAGAAAGTTTTTGTGCAGGAGCAGCAGGTGCCCCGCGAGGCGGAGTACGATGCCCATGAGCCCACGGCCAAACATTACCTGGCTACCTATAAAGGCGTACCCTGCGGAGCTGCCCGCTGGCGCAAAACCGATGCCGGCGTAAAGCTGGAGCGCTTTGCCGTGCTGCCGGAGTTTCGGAATAAAAGCATAGGCGCCGAGGTGCTCCAGCTGGTGCTGCAGGACGTGCAGGCAGAGCAGCCGGGGCAGCAGATCTACCTGCATGCACAGCTGCCGGCGGTTAACTTCTACAAGCGCCACGGCTTTGTGGCGGAAGGCGATATGTTTACCGAGTGCGATATCCAGCACTATAAAATGATTTACAAAGGCTAGTGTTGCGGTGGGCGCCATACCCGTTTGTGCGCATCACGCTAAGCTTTATAGCGGGTATACTGCTATACTTTTCGCTGGGCGGGCAACTTGGGCATGGGCTCGGGTTGCTCGCCTTTTGCTTTGCCTCCTTTGTGGCTGCCGCCATACTTGCCTCCAAGTATAAAAGCGCTTTTGCCACCGACGTGGCGGGTATGCTTGGCCTGCTCACGTTTATGGCGCTTGGCTATACTACGGTGCACCAGCGCACGGAGCGGAATCAGTCGCACCACATCGCGCATCTAAAAACAGCTCCAACGCATTACACTGGTGTGGTAGATGATTATGTGCTGCAGAAGCCCGGCTACCAAAGCACGGTGCTGCAGGTGGAACAGGTGAAAATAGACGGCACCTGGCAACGAGCCACCGGCAAGGTGCAGCTCTCCGTACCCCATGATTCGGACAGGGCATATGAATTGGGCTACGGGGATGTGCTGCTGGTAAAAGGCGCACCGCAGGAGGTGATGCCACCGCTCAACCCCAACCAATTCGACTACCAAGCTTACCTGGCTAACAAGCACATCCACCACCGCCATTACCTGCAGCCGCTGCAGTACCAGAAAGTCGGCTCCGAGCCTTCTAACCCTATTTTATACTATAGCATACAGCTGCGGCGCCAGCTCGATGATTTGCTGCGCGAGCGGGTGGGGGAGAAGCGGGAGTACGCCATTTCCTCGGCGCTTATATTAGGCGTAAAGGACGAGCTGGATAATAGCATCCGGCAGGCCTATGCCGACACAGGTACGATGCACGTGCTGGCGGTGTCGGGGCTGCATGTGGGCCTAATCTTCTCGGTGCTGATGCTGGTGCTGGCCCGGTTTTCGGCCACGCCAAGGCAACGCTGGCTGAGCGCCATACTTTTACTCTTGATACTTTGGCTGTATGCCTTTGTCACGGGGCTGTCGCCGTCGGTGCTGCGGGCGGTGCTTATGTTTAGCCTCGTGACGGTGGGGATGGCACTTCGGCGGCTGGCGGTTATCTACAACACCGTTGCCTTTGCCGCGCTGGTGCTGCTATACTTCAACCCCTTCAACTTGCTGGAGGTGGGCTTTCAGTTGTCGTTCCTGGCGGTGCTGGGGATCGTGTACCTGCAGCCAAGGTTTTACAAGCTCCTGGAAGTGGATAACTGGCTGCTGGATAAAGTATGGGCGCTCTTCACGGTGGCATTGGCAGCGCAACTGGCTACCTTTCCGCTGGGGCTGTACTACTTTCATCAGTTCCCGGTATACTTCTGGCTGGCTAACATCCTGGTGGTGCCGGCGGCAACGCTGGTGCTGTGGTCCGGTATGGCGGCGCTGGCTTTTAGCTGGGTGCCGGGGCTCAGCTGGCTGCTGTTCCAGGTGCACTTCTGGCTGATCTGGTTGATGAACGAGTTTAACCTGTGGGTGCAGCGCTGGCCGCAGTCTATTCTCACCGGCATCGACATCAGTGTGTGGCAAACCTGGCTTTTATACTTGCTGCTGCTGGCTTTCATACTTTTCGTGGCCCTTAAGAAGCTACGCTACTTAGGTGTAGCGGTGGGCATGGCGGCTATACTTTCGGTGCAGGAGATGTGGGAGGAGGTAGAGCAAAGGCAGCAGCGGCAACTCATCGTGTACAGCCTGCGCGGCAGCACGGGTATCGGACTGGTGCAGGGGCAGCAGGCGATGCTGGTAGCCGACTCGGCGCTGCTGCAAAACCAGCAGAACTATGCCTTTAACGTGCAGCCGCACCTGTGGCAATTGGGCGTGCAGCAGCCCCAGCTAACTTCGCTCGCCGGCTCCGGCCCGGCCCCCACCGTATTGCTCCCCGACAGTAACCAGCTGCTGGTGTGGCATGGGCAGCGCTGGCTTCTACTTTCCCACCCGCCTAAATTGCAGCCAAAGGCCGGCTTCGAGGTGGATTACCTCCTGCTGCGCCGGAACGTTCGCCTGAAGCAGGGGCAGTTGCAGCAGTATACTTTCAGTAAGCTCATACTGGATGGCTCCAACGCACCATGGTATCGCCAGCGCCTGCGCCAGCAGTTAGACTCGCTGGGAATCGCATATTATGATGTAGCCGATTCCGGGGCTTTTGTGCTGGAGTTGTAAGAACGCTGATGAACCACAAGTTTCTTCATTGCAGTAGGCCGCTGTTTTCAGATGAGCCTCAGCAATACCTATTCTAACCACCCCTGCCCCTCGGCGCTACGCTCGCTAGTTTCAAACTCGCGTTCTCGGTAGTCTAAGGAGGGGAGCCAAACCCCACCCCAACCCTCCCTTAAGAACAGGGGAGGGAGCCATACTTGCTCCTTTTCCTGTCAGCTCGAGCAGGGCGAGAGATCTATCTGGAATTCTAAAGAGATCTCTCCCGAAGGTCGAGATGACAAACAGCAGTGGCTATCGAAATGATACCCAGTCCATGGGTAGAGCGCCTTGTAGATTTCCGGTTTCGCTTCAGCGAAATTGCGGAGACCGCAGGTCAAGCAAAGGAAATGTACACCGCGCGATGCCCGAGGACGAGCCCTCTCGGGCTTGAGAGCACCAAAGCTAGAGATGAAACGGTAGGCTTGTGGAAACAAGAGGATGAGCAGCAGCTAATAAGAATGGCTTGTATCAAGTTGCAGGAAGCGGCGACCAGGGAAGTATAAACCAGCAAGTATAAAAGTATGGCTTTTCGAGCCAGTCGGGTTGAAAAGCCAACAGATAAAAAGACAAGGGCTGCAAGCCCGCGCCAGCGGAAGTAAGAAGCAAGTATAAAGTATAGCCTCAATCAATTGCTAGGCAGCCCTAAAAGCAAAAAGCTCCATTCAGATAGAACAGAGCTTTAAAAAGTGCGCACGGGGAGATTCGAACTCCCACACCCGAAGGCACCACCCCCTCAAGATGGCGTGTCTACCGATTTCACCACGTGCGCTGGTAAAAGTAGGATGCAAAAGTATAAACAGGCTCTGACAAATGCAACGGCAGACAATCAAAAATTAGGCTCTTTATACACTAAAACTAAAATTTGGCACGCGAAGAACCATATCAGGCTTTTGTGGTGTTAGCACAGAGGAAAGTAACGGGTGCAAACGGAAGTATGAAATTTTCGAGATAAAGCTGCTGTAAATGTAGGGCCTTTCGGAGATTGTTTATACCTTTAGGCTTGTGCTGTAGGCTATAAGCACACTTTTTATTTCAGGTCCTTCACGCTACGATATAAATATATGAGTATAGAAATAACCGGATTGTCGAAGAAGTATGGAAAAAAACAGGTGCTGCAGGAGCTGGACCTGACCATCGAAAGCGGGCAGATTTATTGCCTGCTAGGCAAAAACGGCGTAGGCAAAAGTACTTTCCTCAACTGTATTCTCGACCTGGTGCAGCCCGACAGCGGGAGCATCACCCTATTTGGCAAGGACTATCACCGGCACCAGCTGGAGGTAAAGCAGAACCTGGGCGCCCTCTGCGAAGACAACCCTCTGATAGAGGAGTTCACCGGTCTGGAGTACCTCAGCTTTGTGTCCAAGCTCTATAAGCTTTCGGCAGCCGAGGCGGAGGAGCGCATCAATAGCCTTGTAAGTTATTTCTTCACGGATAAGGAGTCGTTGCACAAGAACGTGGCCGGCTACTCCACCGGCATGAAAAAGAAGGTAGGTATTGCCGCCGCCATGCTGCACAAGCCGCAGGTGCTTATCCTCGACGAGCCTTTTACCGGCCTCGACCCGATTGCGGCGCAGCTCCTGGTACAGCTCATCCGCAGCTACCGCAACGCTAACCGCGCCATCCTGATCTCCTCTCACGACCTGAACTACGTGGAGAAGATCGCCACGCATATAGGGGTGCTCAACGACGGGCAGCTGATGTACAACGGCTCGGTGCAGGAGTTTACCATGAACGGCTCCAGCCTGATAGACCAGGCGCTGTTCCAGCTGCTGCTGCCGCACCACAACACCGAAACCAACCTCGACTGGATGCTCACTTAAGGTAGTTAAAAGTTAAGGGTACAAAGTCAAAAGTGTGAAAACGAACACGGTTTGATGACTCTTAACTCCTAACGCTCACCTCTTAACCAAAATACATGGATTTGATTTTATTCTCTTGCCGTGCCCGTATCAACAGCTTTTTCAGGCAGAAGCGCCTGCAGCGTGTGCTGTTGCTTTCGCTGGGCCTGGTGTCGGCGGGGGTATATAGCTGGCTGTTCGCGTTCCTGCTACAGCAGGCCGGCGAGGGCAGCACAAAGCTAAGCGTAGACCAGGTGCTGGAATATACCAACCTGTTCATGTTGGCCATCATCATCCTGAAGGGCTTCTTCCCGGCTTATATACCGAAGGCTAGCCTGATCCCGCAGTTGTACCCGGTGTCGGCGCTGCAGCGGTTCCGCACCGAGCTGGTGGTGGAACTGGTGTCGCCGTTTTACTTTGTGCTGCTCAATTTCCTGGTGCTGATGTACCTGATGTCGCCGCTGTATACGCTGCTGCACCTGCTGCAAAGCGTGCTGGTTATACTTACGGCACACGTAACGCTGCGCTCGCTGCAGGTGTTTATAGAGCGGCGCATGCGCTGGAAAAATGCCAACTTTTACTCGGCGGCGGTGATGGCGGCGGCCTTCATAGCGCTGCAGGTGCGTGTGCCAATGTTCTACCCGGTATCGGAGTGGCTGATGCTGGTGGTGCACCTGGCGGCGCTGGGTGCTTTTGTAACGGCTAACTTCTTCCTGGAGAAAGCCGCCTCGGAGCCGCGCCGAAAAACCGTTAACTACAGTACCAGCGCCCGCCGCAGTTTAGGGTGGCGCCTGTTCAAGAACCACAAGCAGGCCCGCCAGATGCTTATTTTTGGCTTCGTTTTCAAGGTGTTTATACTTGGTGCCGATGCGCTGGCATTCGCCAAGAAGGGCGAGCACCTGCTGGACGAGGTGATGACGCTGTGGCTGTTTGTGGGGCCGCTGGTGGTGTTCTCCTACGTGTTCAACAATGTATGGGGCTTTTACCGCAACCTGTGGCTGACCGTGGAGCGCAGCAGCGGCACCACCAAGGACCTGCTGCGGGTAACGTGGCTGGCACTGCGCCTGCCGCTGCTCATCGATGCCGTGCTTACCTTTGTGTATGTGGCCGTCTTTAACCAGGGAGAGGCTTTCTTTGTAGTGATGATGTACCTGGGCAGTGTGCTGGTGATGGCACCGCTGAGTATTATTGCTTCTGTCGTGAGCCCTAAAACGGTGTCAGGAGGCATGTTCAGCTTCAGCGCCAAGGCTTCCTACCTGTTCAACTTTATTGCCATCGGCCTGCTTTGCCTGCTGTTTCTGCCGCTCATACACCCGCTGCTGTACCTGGTGTACCCGGTGGTGGTGGGCGGCACCATTTTCGCGCTGGTGGCCGTGCTCAAGGAATACCCCAGGTATAAGTATAAGCTCTTCGAAACACACTTTAAGGCGGAGGCCTAACGTACAAGTATGAAGTATAAGAGTATAGCCCCGGCATTTAACAGGTGTCGGGGCTGTACTTTTTACAGGTCTAAAGTATAAGCCATGGTTGTGGCACCTAAGCATCTTCCGCCTGCCTGCGCTTTCACTTGCAACAGCACTTGCCATCGCTCCGTTACCTCAAGGGTAATCGGATAAAGTATACATCGATGATAAGAATAGGCTACCATATATCGCATGAGCAGTTTCCGCCCAGCCAGCTGCTGCAGTTGGCGAAGCAGGCTGAGGAGGCAGGGTTTCAGTTTTGCATTTCCTCGGATCATTTTCACCCGTGGAGCGAGAACCAGAGCGAGTCCGGGTTTGCCTGGTCGTGGTTGGGGGCTGCTATGGCGCAGACTTCGCTGGATTACGGCATCGTGAGTTGCCCCGCCTACAGGTATCATCCCGCTATTATAGCGCAGGCCGCCGCCACTTTGGATGAGATGTTCCCGGGCCGGTTTTGGATGTGCCCCGGCAGCGGACAGGCGCTGAACGAGTCGATAACCGGCGGGCGCTGGCCGGCCAAACCGGAGCGTAACGCAAGGCTAAAGGAGAGTGTGGACGTGATGCGGGCGCTGTGGCGCGGAGAAACCGTTACGCACGATGGTCTGGTGAAGGTAGAGAAGGCCAGGCTTTATACCCGGCCCAAAGAAAAGATCCGCCTCATCGGTGCTGCCATCACGCCCGAAACCGCTGCCTGGGCCGCAGGCTGGGCCGATGGCCTGATCACGGTGTTGCAGCCGGTGGAGAAGCTGGAGAAAGTGGTGGACGCCTGGCGTAGCAACGGCGGGGCAGCTAAACCCATGAGCTTGAAAGTGCAGGTTTCTTATGACGAAACCGACGAGGCCGCCCGAACGGGAGCACACGAGCAGTGGAGAACCAACGTGTTTGCCAGCGACCTGCAGGCTGAGCTACGAACCCCGATACAGTTTGACCAGGCAGCAGAGTTTGTGAAGCCCGAAGAAATGGACGGCGCCGTTAACATTTCCAGCGACCCTGAAAAGCATGTGCAGTGGCTGGAGAAGTATGTGGAGATGGGTTTTACTGACCTGGACCTGCATAACGTGAACACAAAGCAGGAGCAGTTTATCCGGGTATTCGGAGAGAAGGTGCTGCCGCATTTCCGGGGCAGGTAAGCCCCCGAAGGTGTTATACTTTGGGTGGCAGAAGATCGACAAGGCTCAGCACCTGCGCCTCTACATCAGCCCTCAGCTCCACAGCAAGCCTAACTTGGTCGGGGAGGGGGGCAATGTCCTGTACACGCACCTCATGCACGGCGCCTGTCAGTTTAACGCCCTTTAGCTGTAGCCCCTCCTGCAGCATGCCATTGGCTTTTGCCAGCTCTGCTGCAATAATGCTCCCTACATTTACCCTTGCCTTCCGGAGGACCTGGCTGTAGGCGACCTTGTTTACCAGCACCTCCAGGCCGGTGTTGAAAAAGCCGCTGGTTGTTCTGGATGTCAGGTGGAACTGCTGTACGTAAAGCTGCTGCGTAGCATTATCATACCCCAGGCTGGCCAATACATACAGGTCCACGTTGTCACGCTTCAGCATGGTGCGGAGTATCCTGATTTTAATTCTAAGAATTACTTCCTGCGGGCCTGAGTTGCTTCCGCTAATGCCCACATCCAGGATCTGCGCGTAAGGTGGCGCGTCTGTTCCTTCCTCCTGCTTCGGGATATATTCACCGATCAGCTGGTTTTTCAGCACACCTTCCAGGGCGGGGTAGGAGACGGAGACAGGCACATAAACTCTTACGGAATCTTCCATAGGGAACAGACTTGTGGTTTAACAGGCGGCACAGCGGCGATTTTCTGTAGAACTTACAGGTATATAGCGATATTTGTTTAGTGTATAAATGAAAAAAGCCCCAAACGTGTTAGTTTGAGGCTTTTGAAGTGATCCCGCTGGGATTCGAACCCAGGACCCATACATTAAAAGTGTATTGCTCTACCAGCTGAGCTACAGAATCGTTTATGTTCCCTGATTGGGAGTGCAAAGATAGAAGCTTCCGTTTAAATGTCAAACACTTTTTTCGCTTCTTTTCCTCTCTTTGCAAGAGGTTGAAATAAAAAGCCTCCCGGTTAGGAAAGGCTTCGGCTTTCTTTCAGTGATCCCGCTGGGATTCGAACCCAGGACCCATACATTAAAAGTGTATTGCTCTACCAGCTGAGCTACAGAATCAGTTTATTTCTTAACTTGCATGCTCAAGGCGTTTCCCTGAATTGCGATGCAAAACTAACAGCTAAGTTTTTAAATGCAAAACATCTTATCCAAAATATCTGCCTTTCTGATTATTTTTTTGGCTGTTTTGGCGGAACCGGCTTGTGCTCAGGACAATAATTTAACACTGGCTAAAGCAGATTCTTTATTTCAGAATCAACGTTATTCCGATGCTTTTGTTCTGTATGAGCAGTTGCTGGAGCAGGAACAGCACTATTCGCCGCAGATGCTTCTGAAGATGGCCTACATCAGAGAGGGCCTCCGCGACTATACCGGGGCCATGTATTACCTGCACCTGTTCTACACCAAGGAACCGAGCCGTTCTACCCTCAAGAAGATGGAGGAACTGGCGCAGGTCCACCGCCTGCAGGGCTACGAGTACAACGACCTGCAGTTCTTCAAAACGCAGTTTAACAAACATTACATGCGCATGCTGGAGGTCATGCTGCTGGCGGCGGTTATTACGGTTACCATCATGCTGTTCAGGTGGCGCAGGGGCTACAGGTTCAGTGCTACGTTCAAGGCCGGTTTTATACTTTACCTGCTGTTTATACTTTATTACATTAACTTCCTCAACCTCGGCGATCAGGGCATCATTAAAAACAACCAGGTAGCCATTATGTCGGCTCCCTCTGCCGGCGCCGATTGGGTGGCCACTGCCTCACAGGGCCATAAAGTACCTATTACCGGCGAGCAGGACATCTGGTACGAGATCAAATGGAAAGGAGAGAAGGCCTATATCCGCAAAAGTAATTTGCTGGAGCTGCCTTGATTTACGTATCACGTATTACGACACACGTAGCACGACTTTTTGGCAAGAGAGTTAGAGGCCTCCTCTAAATAACGCTGAAGTAAGTCCTTTGACAAATGGTCTTCTGTCACGCAGTCAAAGAATCAGGTCGTGCTACGTGATACGAGCTACGAGATACTCAAATAACTATCGCTTCAGCGGCGAGTCCTTCTCCTTTGCCATCACGTTATACACCAGCTTGTCGGCCAGGCTCGGGAAAAGCTTGTTTACCCACACGGCCAGTTTCCCTTGCGTGGTCATCACCAGGTCGCGTTTGCGCTGCATGGTGGCTTTCAGGATCCTTTCGGCAACCTCCTCGGCACTCATCATTTTCTCTTCCTCGCGTGGTGTTTCGCCCTGCTGCTGGCCGTTGGCGGCCAAAGCGGTGTTGCGGATGTTGGAAGCTGTAAAGCCAGGGCAAGCCAGCAGCACGTGCACTCCTGAGTGGAGCAATTCCGTGCGCAGGGTCTCCAGGAAGCCATGCATGGCGAATTTGGAGGCAGAATAGCCCGTACGGGCAGGCAGGCCGCGGTAGCCGGCAATTGAGGAAATGCCCACGATAGAGCCCTTTGCCTGCTTGATGTACGGTAGCGCGTACTTGGTGCTGTACACGGTGCCCCAGAAGTTAATGTCCATCACCTGGCGGATCACGGCCAGGTCCAGGTCCTCGAAGAGAGCGCGCATCGAGATGCCGGCGTTGTTAATGAGTACGTCCAGCCGGCCATACTTATCCACCGTTTCCTGCACCATGCGCTGGCACTGCTCCTCCATACTTACATCGGCGTTCACGGCCAGATTGTCGATGCCAGCAGCGCTCAGTTCCTGGCTGGTCTGGTCGAGGTTCTGCTGCTTGCGGCCCGAAACGACTACTTTCGCACCCTCGCGGCCAAAAGCGAAGGCCAGCGCCTTGCCAATACCCGACGTGCCACCTGTTATAAGGACAACTTTATTCTTCATTTTTATACTTTCTTCAACTAAAATCAACTGCAAAGGTAATTTTAATTGTTGATTGCTGGAAGTTAGAAAGTTGGGGAGTTAGAGAGTTTAGGAGTTAGAGGGTTAGAAAGTTAAAGAGTTAGAAGGTCAAGGAGCTAGTATTTAATTAACGAACAACAATCAACGAATAACCAATAACTACCAACGGACCACCTGTATCTGCCCATATTTTCGTAATTTTGCGCCACTGTGAGAAATAAGAGCAAGAAGAAGCAATTCGCGATACTCGAGCAAGTTCGGATCGAGGAGATGGTAGCGGAGGGCAAGTGCCTGGCGCGCCACGATAACATGGTCATTTTTGTAGGCGGCGTAGCCCCCGGCGACGTGGTAGACCTGCGCGTAACCCGCAAAAAGAAGAGCTATATGGAGGCCGAGCCGGTGCATTTCCATGCGCTGTCGGAGCTGCGCGTACAGCCGTTCTGCGAGCACTTCGGTACCTGCGGCGGCTGTAAGTGGCAGCACATCGGCTACGATACCCAGCTATACTTTAAGCAGAAGCAGGTGAAGGACAACCTGGAGCGCATCGGCAAAGTGCCGCTGCCGGAGTTTGACCCCATACTTGGCTCCGGGAAAACGCGCTACTACCGCAACAAGCTGGAGTATACCTTCTCCAACACCAGCTGGCTCACCAAGGAGCAGATCCAGTCGGGGCAGGATTTCGACCGCGACGCGTTAGGGTTCCACATCCCCGGCCGCTTCGATAAGATCCTCGACATCAAGCACTGCTATCTGCAGCCCGATCCGTCGAACGCCATACGCCTGGAGGTAAAGGCTTATGCAAAGCAGCACGACCTGCCGTTCTTCGACATCGTGAAGCAGGAAGGCTACATGCGAAACCTCATTATCCGCACCGCCAACACGGGTGAGGTGATGGTGATCGTGCAGGTGTACGAAGACAGGCCGGAGGAGATGACGGCGCTGATGGAGCACCTGGCCGCGACTTTTCCGGAGATTACCTCGCTGCAATATGTAGTGAACGCTAAGGGCAACGAAACCTTCCACGACCTGGAGGTGGTGTGCTACAAAGGCCTGCCGTACATCCACGAGGATATGGAAGGCATCAAGTTTCGCGTGGGGCCAAAGTCGTTCTACCAAACCAATGCCGACCAGGCCTATGAGTTGTATAAGAAGACGCGCGAGCTGGCCAACCTGACCGGAAACGAGCTGGTGTACGACCTTTATACCGGGGCCGGTACCATCGCTAACTTTGTGGCAAAGCAGTGCCGTGAGGTGATTGGTATTGAGTATGTGCCGAGCGCGATTGAGGACGCCAAGATCAACTCGCAGATCAACAACATCACCAACACTACTTTTTATGCCGGAGATATGAAAGATATCCTTTCGGATGAGCTGATTGCCCGTCACGGAAGACCGGATGTGGTGATAACTGACCCGCCGCGCGCCGGCATGCACGAGGATGTGGTGAAAAAGCTGCTGCAGGTGCATCCGAACCGCATCGTGTACGTGAGTTGTAACCCGGCTACGCAGGCCCGCGATGTGGAGTGGCTCTCGGAGAAGTATGAGGTAACGCGCGTACAGCCGGTAGACATGTTCCCGCAGACGCACCACGTAGAGAATATTGTATTGTTAACCGCTAAATAGATAAACGTATCACGTAGCATGTATCAAGTAGCACGACAATAGACTCTTTGACAATTTAACAAAAGAGAATTTGACGAAGTATAGAAGCATCATAAGGGTAGATCTCAATTCTTTGACATAATGCCCTCTATACAGAAGTCGTGCTACCTGATACGTGCTACGCCAAGTAATATGGAAAACGATCCGGAACTGAATGGTAAATACCTGGGCACTATCTCAAAGGATTTTGTGGTGGTGGCCGAGACGCTGAAGGAGGCATCGTACCAGGTGCGCAAGCGTAAGATCTCCGAGTACCCCATCTTTGTGTTCAGCCGCACGCAGGTGCCGGTAGGCTCTGTGTTCCTGGCCAAGGAAGAGGTGGCGCTGGACTGGCACATCAATGCCTCTTACCTGGAGGACTTTGTGCAACGCCAACTGGTGGTAGAGGAGAAGGTGGAGGAGTTTAAAGCCGCCTACAAAGATCCCGACGAATTCTGCTGCCTGTTCGTGGTGGACGGCGAGTTCCAGAACTTCGTGTTCATCCCTTTCCCGGAGGATTAAGCGCGTAGCACTTATTTCGTAGCACGTAGCATGACAGTAAGTTAAGATGGATGTAAAAACAGAAGAGGAGCACAGTTTTGTGCTCCTCTTCTGTTTTGTTGTCGTGATACTTGATACGTGCTACGTGATACGACAACATTAAAAATGGCTCCAGCCCTGTGCTTTCAGCGGGAACACCTGACCGGATTTGGTAGCCAGATTCACGCCGTCGCTTTCCTCGGTTATTTTGCCGATGATGGTGATGTCCGGGTGGTTTTTAAGCTCGTCGTAGGCTGTGAGTGGCACCGTAAAGAGCAGTTCATAGTCCTCGCCGCCGTTCATGATGCAGGTAAGCGGGTCGATGTTGAACTCCAGCGCTGTCTCCAGCATCTGCGGGTCGGCTGGCAGGTTATCCTTGTATACTGTGGCTCCTACCTTGGACTGGCTGCAGATATGGAACAGCTCTGAGGCCAGCCCGTCTGAAATGTCGATCATAGCAGTTGGCTGAATGCCGCGCTCCTTCAGGTCGTAAATCACATCCATGCGTGCCTCCGGTCGTAGCTGGCGGCCCACGATGTACTGCTTGTTCTCCAGTTCCGGCTGCATGTCGGGGTTGGCCATAAATGCCTGCTTCTCGCGCTCCAGAATCTGAAGGCCCATGTAAGCTGCCCCCAGATCGCCGGTTACGCACACCAGGTCGTTCACCTTGGCGCCGTTGCGGTACACGACCTGGTCCGCAGCAGCCTCGCCAAGCGCGGTAACGCTGATCACCAGTCCGGCTGCGGAGGAGGTCGTGTCGCCACCCACCAGGTCTACTTTATAGTTGTCGCAGGCCAAACGGATACCTTCGTACAACTCTTCCACGGCCTCCACAGTAAAGCGGGCACCCAAGGCAATGTTCACCGTTATTTGGGTGGGCTTGGCGTTCATGGCGGCCACATCGGATACGTTTACGGCCACGGCCTTGTAGCCCAGGTGCTTCAGCGGGCAAAACGACAGGTCGAAGTGCACGCCTTCCAGCAGCATGTCCGACGTTACCACCAACTGCTTTTCCTTCGGCTGCAGCACGGCCGCATCGTCGCCGATGCCTTTAACCGTGGAATCGTTGCGCAGCTCGATTTTCTCGTTTATCTTCCGGATCAGGCCAAACTCGCCCACGGCACTTAAAGGAGTATATTCGCTCATAGTTCTGTATCTGTTTTAGCAAATGCAAAGATACAAAATAAGAAACAGAGCTGCTGTATGGCTTTCCCGGCTGCGGGTTCATACTTCCTACTTTCCCTACTGCTGATCTACCGTAACATGAAGGGCAGCAGCCAGAGCAAGTAGAGAGAATGAGTAAAAATCAAACAAATTTGGTCTGATGTTTGTACATTGCATGTATGTACATTAAATTGCATCCGCATTCGATTAGAATCAGCATTATACTTTAAAATAAGAAATATGTCCGCTACTACAGAGAAAAGTATCGCCACCCATACTTTAATTGAGAGCCGCTGGAGCCCGCGCGCTTTCAGCAACGAGCCTGTGAGTGAGGAGCAGATGGAGGCGCTGTTTGAGGCAGCCCGATGGGCGCCCTCTGCCATGAACGAGCAGCCGTGGCGCTTTGTCTATGCCACCAAAGAGGATAAGGCAGCATTTGAGAAACTAGGTGCTTTATTGGTGGAAGGCAACAGTTGGGCAAAGCATGCGGGGGCGCTTTTTGTATCCATCGCCAAAACCAGCTATGACTATGACGGCAGCCAGAACAAGCATGCGTGGCACGATGTAGGGCTGGCTACCGGGAACCTGCTGCTGCAGGCCACCGAGATGGGGCTGCACGTGCATCTGATGGGCGGCTTTGATGCCGCCAGGGCAAAGCAGGCGCTGGGCATACCGGAGGGGTTTGAGGCTGTGGCAATGGGCGCGGTTGGTTATGTGGGCGACCCGGAGTCGCTGCCTGAGCCGTTGAAGGCCCGTGAGCAGGCACCGCGCCAGCGCCAGCCGCTGAGCAAACTGGCCTTTAAGGGGGAGTGGAAGCAGAGATAAGTGACCTCAAGTATAAGTATAAAGCAATGAGCAGGAAGACAATCCATCGGGCCAAAACGCGCGGCCATGCCAACCACGGCTGGCTCGATTCGCACCATACCTTCAGCTTTGCCAGCTATTACGACCCGGAGCGCATGGGGTTCGGGCTGCTGCGCGTGCTGAACGACGACGTGGTGGCGCCGGGCATGGGCTTCGGTACACACCCGCACGACAACATGGAGATCATCTCGATTCCGCTGAAGGGCTCCTTGGCGCACCGCGATAGCACCGGCACGCAGGAGGTGATCCAAACAAACGAGGTGCAGATCATGTCGGCGGGCAGCGGACTGACACACTCGGAGTTCAACGGATCAAAAACAGAGCCTGTGAACTTTTTGCAGATCTGGGTGTTTCCTAAAGAGCGGGACATACAGCCACGCTACGGTCAGAAAAGCTTTAAGCCGGAAGACCGGGTGAACAGGCTGCAGACCGTGGTTTCTCCTGAGAAGGATGGCGAAGCCCTTTGGATAAACCAGGATGCCTGGTTTACGCTGGGCACGCTCAGAAACGGTTTCTCGGAGCAGTACGCGCTGCACAAGCCTGGCAATGGCCTTTACGCGTTCGTGATAGACGGAGAGGTGGAGATTGACGGCGAAAAACTGGGCAGGCGCGACGGCATGGGCATTAGCGGGGCGGACAAGGTGCAGATCAACTCCTCCGGCGATGCAGAGCTGTTACTGATGGAGATTCCCATGAAATAAGTATATAGTGTTTAGTGATTTAAGTAGGAGCCCTGGCAGATGCCGGGGTTTTTCTTTTTAGCGCAGGTGCCGCATAATGGACACAGGCAGCGGGGCCCAAACAGCTGTCTTCACGCCCATGCTCTTCAACCCGTAATTTACCCAGTTGTTGCAGTTCTTCAGGATGTAAAACTTCCCGTTGGCCTCATAAAACGTATCCCTCCCGGAGTAGCCCGACCCGCTGATGTGTAGGTAGCTGCCATCCTGCTGCTGCACAAAAGACTTGTCGATAAACGCAATGAGTTGCCGGTACTGGGCTGGGGTGATATGTATGGGGCGTTGCCGTTTGGTGGGCACTAAGCGGGCGCGGATGTACTCCACGTGCATGGCGGTGCGGGTGGGCCAAAGGGCTGCGGTGATGGCCACCTTCGGCGTCAGGTCGGTCCACTCAGGTGTTTCCATGTAAAACTTGCGGTCGCCCCACCCGAAGCCGATGTAGCGGTAGGTGCTGTCTACGCTGCCGAAGTGGTGCAGCGGCAGTTTATCGCGCCAATCTATGAACGGTGTGGAAACAGGCACGATGATATCGGTGTGCACGCCGTTGGAGGTAACGTAGATCTCGATCGGCTCTTCCTGCGCCTGTGCCTGTGCGTATCCATTGTGCACGGTGATGCTGCCAAGTATAAAGGCGGCCACCATAAAAAGCACCGCTGCACCTGCCACAACGGCCAGTATCCAAAGTATAACCGCTGTTATTTTCCTGAGCATGTAACGCATACTTGTTAGATACGTGTAACACTCCTAAAGTATAAAAAGCCCCGAAAAACAAAACCCGGTGCAGTGCACCGGGTCTGAGTGTAGTTTAGTTAGTTTAGTTTCTCTTCCAAATTCGCCCGCGGCCCCAACCACTGGTAGTATGTATGCTGCTGATGCAAGGGATTTTACTGATTTGTGCCTGTCGTTATTTATACGTAGCAACGGCTTTTGTTTTCAGTAGGTGGGAGGGCGGCAAGAAACCCGAAATGGATTTCGGGTACAAAGGTATGAAAAATTGCATTTGTTTAAACATCTTTCCTGATTTTATCTGAAGTTTGTAAAGCGACACCTGTGCAGGTAAGCCTTCGTAATAATAGCTTATTTGCCATATTAACCGTTTTTGCGCAGATTGTGTAAAATTAGAGACTCCATCAAAACTTCACCCACAAAAAAATTATGACATACACGCTAAAGCGTTTTGCCGCTCTATGGCTGGTGCTGCTAAGCATGCAGGCTGCCGTGGCGCAGCAGCAACTGCAATCGCCGGCGCAGTTCCTGGGCTATGAGCTGGGCGAGCAGTTTACCACCCAAAACCGCATCCTGGACTATGTGAATTACCTGGCTGCACAAGTCCCTAACCGCATAAAAGTGGAGGAGTATGGCCGCACCTACGAGAACCGCCCGCTGGTGCTGGCTTACGTGGCCTCCGACGAGAACCTGCAGCGGTTGGAGCAGATACGGGAAAATAACCTGCGCCAGGCCAATCTGCAGAGCGGAAGCATACAGGGCAATCAGCCGGCCATCGTCTGGCTCAGTTACAACGTGCACGGCAACGAGTCGGTCAGCTCGGAGTCGGTGCTGCAGGTACTCTACGATCTGGTGAACCCGGAGAATGCGCAGAGCCGGCAGTGGCTGCAGAATACCGTGGTTATACTTGACCCGATGGTGAACCCCGACGGGCGTGAGCGTTATGTACAGTGGTACAACCAAGCCTCTAACCGGGGCGGCAACGCCTCGCCCTACGCCTGGGAGCACTGGGAGCCGTGGCCGGGCGGCAGGCCCAACCACTACTATTTCGACCTGAATCGTGACTGGGCCTGGCAAACGCAGGTGGAGTCGCAGCAACGGTTGGCAAAGTATAACAACTGGCTGCCACAGGTACACGCCGATTTTCATGAGATGGGAGCCGAGTCGCCCTACTATTTCTCTCCGGCCGCCAGGCCCTTCCATGAAAGTATAACCCCGTGGCAGCGCCAGTTCCAGAATACCATCGGCGAGTACAACCGCCAGTACTTCGATAAAAACAACTGGCTGTACTTTACCCGCGAGAGCTTCGACCTGTTTTACCCCAGCTACGGCGATACCTGGCCTACCTACAACGGCGCCATCGGCATGACTTACGAGCAGGGGGGCTCCGGCCGGGCAGGTTTGGCCTACAAGAAATTGGACGGCGATACGCTGACCCTGACTGAAAGGATTGCGCATCACGTGGCGGCGAGCGAGGCTACCATCAAGGCCACTTCCGAGAAAGCCGATGAACTAAAACAGGAGTTCCGGAAGTACTACAACAACAGCCTGCGCAGCCCGGAGGGCGAGTACAAATCTTTTGTGCTGAAGAGCAGCGCCAACAGTGCCGGCAACCTGAAAGCACTAACTGAATACCTGGCGCAGCAGGGGATACAGTATGGGTATGCCGGTAAAAAGGGTGCTGTGAGAGGATATAACTACCTCAATGGCAAAACGGAGCGGGTGGAACTGGCACCGCAGGATGTGGTCATTAGCATGTACCAGCCAAAATCGGTGCTGGTAAAGGTGCTGTTCGAGCCAAAGTCTGCCCTGGAGGACTCACTGACCTACGACATTACCTCCTGGGCGCTGCCTTATGCCTACGGGGTACAGGCCTATGCTGTGAAGGGTAGGGTAGATATGACCACCACAGCGCCTGCTGCGCCTGCCGCTGCTGCCATCAGCGTAGAAAAGCCTTACGCTTACCTGGCCCGCTGGAACAGTGTGCAGGACCTGAAGTTTGCCGCACAGCTGATGCAGCAGAACGTAAAACTGCGCATGGCCGAGTTGCCGTTCGAAATAGATGGCACCAGGTACGAAGCCGGCACACTCATCATGACCCGCACCGGCAACGAGCGCCTGGGCGATGCATTTGATACCAGCGTGCGTGAGCTGGCGCAGCAACACGACGTGCAGCTTGCCGCCACCAATACCGGTTTTGTAAGCACCGGTGCTGACTTTGGCTCAGGCAGCGTGCGTTACCTGAAAATGCCAAAGGTGGCGTTGCTGTCGGGGGAGGGAGTATCACCCTACGGATTTGGGGAGATATGGCATTTCTTTGAGCAGCAGATACACTACCCGGTAACGGTGCTCAACACCTCCTACTTTAGCCAGGTACCGTTGCAGGAGTTCGATGTGCTGATTCTGCCCACAGGCACTTATACCAAGGTGCTGGACGAGAAAACGCTGGAGAAGGTGCAGGATTGGGTGCGCGGCGGCGGGAAGCTGATCGCCCTGGAAAGCGCCGCTGGTTTTTTGGCCGGTAAAAAAGGTTTTGAGCTGAAGAAGAAAGGCGAGGAGGCCGAGGAGAAAAAAGAAGGGAAGGGCAATGGTGATGCCAAAGACCCATACGAAAACCTGCGTACCTACGCCGACCGTGAGCGGGAGGCGCTGGAAAGCGAAGTGCAGGGAAGCGTATACCGCGTGGACCTGGACAAGACCCACCCGCTGGCCTTCGGCTACGGCGACAGCTATTTCGCCCTTATCCGCTCTGCAAACACGTTTCAGTTCATGGAGAATGGCTGGAACGTAGGCGTGCTGAAGAAGAACAACTACGCTGCCGGCTACGTGGGGCAGGGGGCGAAAGAGAAACTGCAGGATGCCCTCATACTTGGCACGCAGCCACTAGGCCGTGGCCAGATCGTGTATCTGGCAGATAATCCGCTTTTCCGGGGCTTCTGGCAGGGCGGAAAGCTCATGTTTGGCAATGCTGTTTTCGTGGTAGGGCAGTAGGAGAAGTATAAATTCAGGAGAGATCCCCTGCTCTGGTAAGGAGCAGGGGATTTTTTGTATCGGTCAGGGTTTAGGGGGATAGAGGCTTCTGCAGTGCCAGTTCCAACCATCCCTGCCCCTCCTTGGCTTTTTCGAGGGCCCCTACCCCAGGAGGGGAGCCTGTAACTGCTTTGGCTGATGTACAAGTTTCATTGTTGAAGGTATTGCGCGGACAGGTCGCGACCTGTCCCTACAAGAGTGAACCCACCCCCAGCCCCTCCAAGGAGGGGAATCATACTTGCCACACTCCCTGTCCTCTCGAGCAGGGCGAGAGATCTATCTGGAGTTCTAAAGAGATCTCTCCCATAGGTCGAGAGGACAAATTGCCGTGGCTATCGAATCTGATCCCAGTCTTTCCGCTGAGCGCCTTGTGAGATCCGGTGCCCGCTAAGGGCATGCTGAGCGAAAGCGAGGCAAGGAGGGAACACAGCGCGATGCGGGAAGACGAGGCCTCCCGGCCTGGAGGGAGCCAAAGCAAGAAATGGAACGATAGGTTTGCAAGACTGAGGATTAGCAGCAGCTAACAAGTATAGCTTGCCTGAAGTTATAGGAAGCAGCAGTATGAAAGTATAGCCCGTGTAAAGCTACAGAAAACAGCAGTTAGCAAGTATAGCGGGCCAGGGAAAACCTTTGCAGGAGAACCTCCATCCCTCCCTATCACAATAATAGTATAAATGCTTAACTTGCACAGCATCTATACTTACAGATGTATAACTATGCAACCGCAACAGATCATCACACCGCCCACATCAGCTGAGTATACCGGCTACATGGGCAACTATATCCAGCAAGCGCAAGCCGAAGACCTGATAGAGGGGCTGACGGCGAGCTATGTGTTCATCACCGGCTTGGTGCAGGGGCTAACAGAGGAGCAACTGCAGTACCGCTACGAACCAGGTAAATGGACGATCAAGGAGCTGATGGTACACATGATGGACGCCGAACGCATCTTCTCCTACCGTGCCCTGCGCTTTGCCCGCCACGATAAAACTGAGCTTCCTGGCTTTGATGAGAACCTGTACGCGCAGCATTCCAGCGCCAACACGCGGGATATCAACTCCATCATTGCAGAGTATACCTCTTTGCGCACGGCCACGATCGAGTTATTTAAAAGTTTTGATGAGGAGGCGCTGCAGCAGCGAGGCTCCGCCAATGGCGTGGAGTCGAGCGTGCGGGCACTGGGCTATGTCATACTGGGCCACGAGGTGCATCATCAGAAAATAATACGCGAACGCTACCTGAAAGCCTGAGGCAACCCATAAAGGCATTGCTATAGTCCTGCTTTTCTATATCTTTAGGTATGAATGTTTCTCTTGCATCAGCTAAAGTATGGCTATAGCCCTCACCCGTCGGAATGTAGGTATGCTGCTGGCACCGCTGCTGGCGCTGTTGGTGTGGCTGTTTACGCCCCCCCTGGCTTATGAGGCGCGCATGGTGGCCACCATCATGTCATTCTGCCTCGTGTTCTGGATGACAGAGGTGATCCCGCTGTCCATGACGGCTTTTCTGGGCGTGCTGCTGGCGGTCATGCTGGGTATAGCCGATATAAATACGGCTTTTCAGAACCTGGGCCACCCGATCATCCTGCTCTTTATCGGCAGCTTTTTGCTGGCCCGCTCCATGACGCGCCACGGCCTGGACAAGCACATCGCCCTGTTTATACTTTCCCGCCCGTTTTTTCAGCAGAGCTTGTTCCGGTTGTTCCTGGGGTTCTCGGGCATTTCCTTCGTGCTCTCGATGTGGGTGAGCAACTCAGTGACGGTAGCCATGCTGCTGCCGCTCGTGCTTGGCGTTACGAAGCTGGTGTGCCACCAGGAGCACGGGAAAAGCACAGCGGTATACTTTCTGTTGGGCGTCGCCTACAGCGCTTCCATCGGGGGAATCAGCACCATCGTTGGCTCTCCTCCTAACCTGATCGGTGTGAATTACCTGGCGCAGGAGGGCATCCGGATAGATTTTCTGCAGTGGATGTACCTGGCGCTACCCATCTCGCTGAGCATGTATGGCTTTATGTTGCTGTACATGCGCTATTTCCTGGGCAAGGGCGTCTATAACAGGCAGGTGGTACAGGCGTATGTGGCCGAGCATCATCAGAAAGAAAACAACTTAAGCAAGGGAGAACTGGTTACGATGGGCGTGTTTATGGTGGCAGTTATACTTTGGCTGGCACCGGGCTTCTTGAACCTGATGGGTCTGGAGGAGGCTTATACGTTCATGAGCACCTACTTTGCCGAGAGTACTGTGGCGGTGCTGGCTGCTTTGCTGCTGTTTCTTATCCCGCCCGGCCACGAAAACAAGGGGCAGGGTACACTGACAGCCGAGGATCTGGTAAAGATAGACTGGGATACTATTCTGCTCTTTGGCGGCGGTATGGCGCTGGGGCAATTGGTGGTCAGCTCTGGCCTGGCCGATGTGATCGGGCGCAGCATCACCACGATGATAGACCCTGAGCAACAGGTGCTGCTGGTGGTGGCGCTGGTATTCCTGGTGCTGATGCTGACGGAGGTAAGCTCCAACACGGCCATTGCTATTACGTTTGTGCCCATCATTATCGGGGTGCTGCACGGCTTGGAGTTGCCGCTGCTTTACCCGGTGCTAGGCGTGGTGGTGGCTTGTAGTATGGCCTTTATGCTGCCTGTAGCCACGCCGCCAAACGCGATTGTGTACGGCAGTAAAGAGGTGCCTATCAGTCAGATGGCCCGCACAGGTTTGCTGCTGAATATAATTGGTACGCTGCTCATTTCTGCGTGGATACTGCTCTACATGGCGCTGTAATAGCAGGTGCAGCTTCGCCGGTGCCTTAACAGCCTCTGGCAAGTACGAACCGGCATTTATCCGGGTGTGGCAGGTCAGTTTTGTACTGGTTTGCCCACACTGGCACGCACAAACTTTATATCATCACTTATACAATCATACTTTTAGCTCATGCAGAACCGCAAGTATTATAGAGTTATCATGGCCATTGCCTGTTTTGTTTTTGCCGGACTTAACGGGTACAGGGTATACACCGGAAACTACTCCACCATGGACCTGATCCTGCTGGTGGTTTTCCTGGTTTTCGGTGCAATTTATTTGTTCCTGATCTTTAAGAAGGACAAGCCGGAATAGAAGGGAAGTATAGAAAGAAAAAACCTGAAAGTCTATAATGTTCCTTCTGAACAATCAGACTTTCAGGTTCTCAACTTTTAGCCAAAGGTATCTATATTTACGCGGGTGGTTTGGAAAAGGTTATGACCTGGAAAAAATATTTTTAAATATTTTAGTACGGCATGGCCAAGCAATCTCTTTTATAGTAAGGGTTTGCCACCGGTATCCTTGTTAAACTAGCTCATGTACAGTCCTATAGCGTGTTGTTTCCGATAGGAGGCCGGAATGGGTACTAGCTGTTGTTTTGGACTTATCTCTTAACTGTTCTTCAGCTATATATTTATCCCGCAGCAGCCTCAAAATAAATTCAGCCCTGCTCAGAAGCTGCTTTTTATACTTACATGGGGTCCACGTCGGCCACGACCCTGATCCCTTTGAAATCCGGTAAGAGCCTCAGGTTAAAGATGGCTTGCGCGATCTGGCCCTTGGCAGACTTAAGGTTTGTCGTGTCACGCGGCAATTTTATATGGATCTCCTGCAGGAACAGGTTTCTTATCTTGAAGATATACGGCACCTCGGGCCCCAGCACTTGCTGCTTGCCCATGCGGTCGGTCAAATCTTTGGCCAGCACGATAGCTGCATTCTCGGCGGTGCGTTCCTCCACATGCTTCACCGTGATGCGGATCATACGCGTAAATGGCGGGTAACCGAAGCGCATACGCTCCTCTATCTCGTGCTCGTAGAGCGTCTGGTAATCATTACTAAGCACTTTGTTGAAGATCGGCTGCAACGGGTCGCGGGTCTGGATGATCACCGAACCCGGCTTGCCCTTTCTACCGGCACGCCCGCTTACTTGCACGAATAGCTGGTAGGCCCGCTCATGCGCCCGGAAATCCGGGAAGTTGATGATGGTGTCGGCATTCAATATCCCCACCAGGCTCACATGCTCAAAATCGAGGCCTTTGGTGACCATCTGGGTGCCCACCAGCACGTTGGTGCGGCCGCTCTCAAAATCCGCGATGATCTGCTGATAGCTGTTTTTCTTCTTGGTCGTGTCCAGGTCCATGCGCTGTACCTCGGCCTCGGGCAGCATGAGTTTTAGCTCGTCCTCCACCTTCTCGGTGCCGAAACCCATACTTCTGAGGGTGGTGGCACCGCAGGCGGGGCAGTCGTGGGGCATGCGCTCGTGGTAGCCGCAGTAGTGGCACCGCAGCTCGTTGTTATACTTGTGGTAGGAGAGGCTCACGGCGCAGAACTTGCACTTGGGGATCCAGGAGCACTCGTCGCAGGAGATGAAAGGAGCGTAGCCACGGCGGTTCTGGAACAGGATCACCTGCTCCTGCCGCTTCAGCCGCTCCTCGATTTCGTTTAATAACTTGGCCGAGAAGTGGCTGTGCATGGTCTTGCGCTGCTGCTCGCGGCGCGTATCCACCAGCTCTATCTCCGGCAGTTTGGCCTCGCCGAAACGCTTGGTCATACTGACGAGCCCCCAGCGGCCGGTCTTGCAGTTGTAGTAACTCTCGATAGACGGCGTGGCCGAGCCCAAGAGCGTTTTAGCTCCCTGCAGGTGCGCCATCATCAGCGCCGTTTCGCGGGCGTTGTAGCGCGGGGCCGGGTCGTACTGCTTGTAGCTGGGCTCGTGCTCCTCATCCACAATAATCAGCGACAAATCGTGGAAAGGCAAAAAGATAGAGGAGCGTACGCCGACCACCACCTGGAAACGCCCTGAGAGTACGCCCTGCCATACTTCGGCGCGCTCGTTGTCGGAGAACTTGGAGTGGTAAATGCCCAGCTTGTCGCCAAACACCTTCATCAGGCGCGTCACGATCTGGGCGGTGAGGGCAATCTCGGGCAGCAAGTATAAAACCTGTCCGCCGCTGTCTAGGGCGTGCTTGATCAGGTCGATGTATACCTCGGTTTTGCCGCTGCCCGTTACGCCATGCAGCAGCACCGTTTCCTTCTCTTTAAACAAGCCCAGAATCTCGTCCTTGGCCTGCAGTTGGTGCTCCGACAGCGCCATGGGCAGCTGCTGGTTTTCATGCTCCATCGGAAAGCGCGACACAATCTGGTCGAACTGCTCGAGCACGCCCTTTTTAATAAGTGTATTGATGGACGAGGCCGACAGGTGCGGGTTGTTAGTGAGCGCGCTTTTCTCAATGCCCCGGTAGTTCAGGTGGATATCCTGGTGCACGGGTACGAGCTGCAGGTAGTTGAGCAGGATGTCGAGTTGCTTGGGCTGTGGCGTGAGCTGGTTGAACAGCTCCTCCAGCAGGCCCTCCTCCTGCACAAAGTGCTCTGTAATACGGATTTTCTTCACCACCTTCGGCGAGAACTTATCGCTTACCTGCTCATAAATAATAATTGCCTCCTTTTGGATGAGCGACTTGATGAACTTGTGGTAACTCTTGAGCTGCAGCAGGTTACCTACCTCCGTAAACGTGAGGGCCTGATTGTTCTGCAAGGCAAAAATGATCTTCTCCTCCTGCGGGGCAAGTATAAGCTCGTCCTCCTCGGGATTGTAGTGCGGGTGCAGCTGTATCCGCGATTCGCTGCTGAGCTTTAGCGCAGAGGGCAGGGCGGCGTTGATCACCTCGCCCAGGGTACACATGTAGTAATCGGCAATCCACTTAAAAAGCTTGAGCTGCGGCGCCGTGATGATGGGCTTGTCGTCGAGCACATCCAGAATATACTTGGCCTGGTAATCGGCGGGGGCGTTTTCGTGTACCTCCGCCACGATGCAGCTCAGCACTTTTTTGGCCCCGAACTGCACAATCACCCGCACGCCCACCGATACCTCATCGTTCATCTCGTAAGGGATGCGGTAGGTGTACAGCTTGGGCAGGGGCAGGGGCAGAATCACGTCGGCAAACAGCGTAACGCGGTCTGTGGCCGGCTCCGGGGGGTAATTAAAGTTCAGTAGCTCAGACAAGGGTATTTATACTTTAGCTAAGTACAAAGGTCGTAAAATTTGATGAAAGTATGCAGGCGGTAAAGTGAGAAGTAGGAGAGGCGGATTTATACTTTGGCAGGTGCGGGTAAAAAACTTAACTTAAGCTTTGGTAAATCTTCAGTAGATGATTTAGTACCTCCAAATGAACCTGTACTTTCACTAAAACCTGAATCTATATGATAACTAAAACGGTATACTTTGCCAGTTTGCTGCTGCTGTTTTGCAGCACTTTTGTACTTGCCCAAACCCAAACCATGCGCGTAGCCACCTACAACATCCGGTATGATAACAAAAGCGATACAACCAATGCCTGGAGCAAACGCTTGCCCGTTATCGCTGACCTGGTGCAGTTCCATGATTTCGATATTTTCGGTACGCAGGAGGTACAGCACCACCAGCTGGAGGGAATGGCAAAGGCGCTGCCGACCTATGGCTACATTGGCGTGGGCCGCGATGATGGCAAGCAGGCGGGGGAGTATGCGGCCGTTTTTTACAAGAACGACAAGTATAAACTACTCAAAGAAGGCAATTTCTGGCTCTCTGAAACCCCTGAGAAACCGGGCAAAGGCTGGGATGCCGATTTTCCGCGCGTGTGTACCTGGGGCCAGTTCAGAGATCAGCATTCGGGCTTTGAATTCTTCCTCTTCAACGTGCACTTCGACCATCGGGGCGAAAAAGCCCGCCAGGAGAGCGTGAAGCTGATCCAAAAGAAGGTGCAGGAGATTGCCAAAAAAGCACCGGTTATACTTCTCGGAGACTTCAACTTTGATCAGCACGACGAGAAGTATAAAACTCTGACAGCCTCCCACCTGAAAGACGCTTATGAGACAACCGCCATGCGTTATGCGCCGCGCGGTACTTTCAATGGCTTTGAGGCCACCCGAAAGTCTGACGGCCGCATCGACCACATCTGGCTTAGCCCTGAATTTAAAGTCGCCAGGTACGGGATTTTGACCGATACTTACGCCAATGGCCTGTTCCCTTCCGACCACTTCCCGGTGGTTGCGGAAGTAAGGTATGAGGTGAAGAAGAAGTAGGTGCCTGCCTTCTGACTTTTATCCTTCTAACTTTTCTTTGAGTTCCGGGTTTTCCTAAAGAACAACTAAACTTTTGTAAATGATGAAGATTGGTATCACTGGAGCTACAGGGCAACTGGGCCGCCTGGTTGTAGACAAGCTCAAGGAAAAAGTATCCTCAGATAATATTGTCGCACTTGTGCGTTCACCACAGAAGGCTTCCGACCTTGGCGTGGAAGCGCGCGAAGCCGACTACGAAAAACCCGAGACGCTGGAGAACGCATTGAAAGGAATAGACACGCTGTTGCTGATTTCGGGAAGCGAGGTAGGAAAGCGCGCCGAGCAGCATCAAAACGTGATAGAAGCTGCGAAAAAATCTGGAGTGAGGTGGATTGTTTACACAAGTTTACTTCATGCGGATACTTCTTCGGTTAGTCTGGCAGAGGAGCACCGGGTAACGGAAGCGGCGCTGAAAGATTCAGGTATTCCCTACACACTCCTCCGGAACGGTTGGTACACCGAGAACTACACAGGCTCCATTCAAGGAGCACTGGCAGGCGGCGCGTTTATTGGCAGCGCAGGCGAAGGCAAGATTTCTGCCGCCACCCGTGCCGATTTTGCTGATGCGGCCGTTGCTGTTTTAACCGGTGAGGGGCACCAGGGTAAAGTATACGAGCTTGCCGGAGATGAGGCTTTCACGCTCAGCGACCTGGCCGCAGAGATCTCTAGGCAGACTGGCAAAGATATCCCCTACAAGAACCTGCCGGAGGCGGACTATGCAGCTGCCCTTACCAGCTTTGGCTTGCCCGAGGGGCTGGCGCAGGCCATTGCCGGCTGGGACGTGGCCGCCTCGCATGATGCCTTGTATGATGATAGTCGCCAGCTTTCCAGGTTAATTGGCCGCCCCACCACGCCTTTATCCGCTGCAGTGGCGGATGCATTGAAAGGGGCCTAAAAAGCAAAGTATAGCCTGATAGGTTTCTTATCAGGGAAGGTACAGAAACACAAAGAGCTACTTATTCTAGTAGCTCTTTATGTTTCTGTACTTGATTAAGCCATTGGTGAAGCTGAAAGTGATAAGGGGATGTCCGTCAACCGTACTGCAAGGCCTGAGCTTACCCGCTTATCTGGCGCAGGCATCCGCTTGTGTGCGGGGAGTTACTGTTCCAGTTTAAACTTTACGCTTACACTGCTCTCTACTTTAATTTTTTCAAATTGTATATCAGCTGGTTTGGGCTCTGATTTAGTTGAAGTTCCGTAACCCCTGACAACAATTCCGGCAACTCGCCCTTGAAGGTCATTTTGTACGGCATTGTTGCTTTGGTCGGAAATATAGATAGCAGCTCCCACTTTCTGGTTTAAGGGGGAAACTAAGTATTCTGCCTGCTTTTTGGCTTTTGCAATTGCCTTGGATTTGAGCGCCAACTTTAGTTGGTCCATACCTGAGAACTCAGTTCGGTCCAGGTGAATATTGGAAACTTCGATTTTCTCCAACTCCAAAATAACCAGGCCTGCTGTTTGTGCATCATTAACTTTCAATGAGTAAACTTTGGTCTTCAGAACATCTTGCCCTTTAAGAAAATATTTTTTGAAATTACTCCCCAGGTCATTTAGCACGAGGTTTTTAGCTGTATTAATTCCCAGCTTTTGGAGTGTTTCTTCCATTTTGGACTCTAATTCCTCAACAGAACTTTTACCTTTTGTATCTTTTTCATTGATCAAGATGTTCAGGTAAATTTCATCAGGAGTTACCAGCGTATCTACCGATGCAGCTGTCTCTATAAATGGCTGGTCTATGAAATTCTTTGTCTGCCCAAAGCTTACAATGGACTGAAGCATCGCATAGATTATGATAAAATACAGTTTATTCATGAGTTCAGTGCTTAGTAAGGTGTTTGGCTTTCAAAGATATTTCTGATGGCTAGATTTTATTAAAAATTGCCGTTTATGAGCCTGAACTACTTTTGTAGCAGCACAAGCAGACGCCTGCGCTATAAAAGTTGGTGCTAGCTAAGTAAGTCATGTCTGAGTTACTACCGCACCTGCGTCTTATCTACCCGCGTAGGCGTATCCTCGCCATTCACCACACCCTCAGAGGCCAGAGCAATGGCGCGGATCATGTTGGTCAGGTGCTCCATGTTGAGCTGAGAGAGCTCGTCGTGCACGGTGTGGTAGGTTTTATCCTGGTCTATCTGCACCGAAGAGATCGTATGGGCCGGCACACCGAGGCGGGCCAGCGTGGCGTTGTCGGAGCGGTAGAACAGGTTCTGCTCGGGGTAAGGGTCGGGGTGGATGCTGTAGGTGGTGCCTTCCAGCCGTTTCTGCATCAGCGGGCCCAGGTTGGAGCGTTCAAAGCCGGTGAGGTAAGCGCTGTTCGGGCCGAACTTAGAGGGTTTGCCTACCATTTCGATGTTGAACATGGCCACGATCTGGTCAGGGTTAAGTTGCTCGGAGAAGTACTTGGACCCGAAGCCGCCCATTTCCTCAGCCGTGAAGGCCACAAATAACAAGGTGCGCTCCGGCTGCGGCTGTTTTTTGTAGTAGTCAGCCAGTAACATCATGGCGGTGGTGCCGGCGGCATCGTCGTCGGCGCCGTTGGCAATGCTGTCGCCCTCCACAGCGGGCTGGACGCCGATGTGGTCGTAGTGGCCCGAGAACACCACAAACTCATCTTTGCGCTTGCCCTCAATCATGCCGCCCACGTTGGTCAGCTGCAGCTGCTCTATTTTGTTCTCCACCTCCAGTTTGTACTTTTTGGCCTGCAACTGGTCTGTGAGTATGAACACCTTGCTGCCTTCCTCGACAAGTTGCTGCTTCACGCTGCCACGGCCCATGTAGTGCTGATAGCGGCTAAAGATTTCCTCATGCTTGGGGTGCACCAGCACCAGCACATCCTCGGTACTGTTATTCAGCTCGCGCAGCACTGCCCGAAAGTCATCGTTCTCCCCTATGGTCACCACCTTCTGCTTGCCCTTGTGCTTCCACTCTACCTCTTCTTTCTCGGTGATGGCAAACATACTTTCCGGTTTTATCTTTTTGCCGTTAAGCTTGGCCTCTTTTTCATCCGGGGAGATGCGGTACACGCTAAAGGTCTGCAGGTGGTCGTCCTCACCGGGGAGCGGCTGCAGGCCGATGCGCTGGAACTCCGCCTGAATAAATTTGGCAGCTTTTTCGATGCCGGGTGTAAAGGAGGCGCGGCCCTGCATGTCATCATCGCTGAGAGTGGAGACAATACGGGTAACCTCATTCTGGGTGATGGTGCTTACCTGCTGCGCTGAGGCAGCAGTGAAAAGGCCGCAGGCAAAAGCTAGTGCGGTAAATTTTAGTTTCATGGGGTAGCGTCTATGGATTCTGGGAAAATAATGAGCATATTGTCAGCGGAGGCAGGCAACGCCTTAGCAAAACAAATATAGTGTTTCTATGGACAAAAGCGCAGACATAAACTGGCTGAAGTGGCTGCAGTTTACCGTGCTGGTTTCGGTGATCTTATACTTTGGGAGTTCGCTGTTTATCCCGCTCAGTTTTGCCCTGCTCATCAGCTTTGTGCTCTACCCGGTCTGCCTGTGGCTGGAGCAGAAAAACTTTCCGCGCTGGGCTGCCATAGCCCTCTGCCTGCTGCTGTTGCTGGGGCTGATAGGAGGGTTGGGGTATCTGTTGGTGCGCCAGGTGCTGCGTTTTGGAGAGGAGTGGCCACAGCTGCAGGGTAAGCTGAAGGCAGCCTGGGCAAACATCAGCCTGTACGCAGAAGACCATTTTGGAATAGATGCCGCCAAACAGGTGGCCTGGCTCGAGGGGATGGCGGCTGATGTGGCTTCCTCTGCCTTTGCCCTGGTGCAGGGGGTGGTCTATACCTCGGCAGTGTCGCTGGTGCTGCTGGTGCTGATCCCGATTTACGTGGCGCTTATACTTTATAACCGTGAGGCGCTGGCCAGGGCCTTGTACTCTTTTTTCCCGAAGGACGAACACCAGAAGATTCACCAGATTCTGCATGAAACCATCACCACGTACTATAACTTTATCAAAGGCATGGCCATTGTATACTTGGTGGTGGGGGTGTTAAATAGCCTGGGGCTGCTGATTATAGGTGTGCCGCATGCCATTTTCTTTGGGGTGGTCGCCTCAGTGCTCACATTCATACCTTATGTAGGCATCACCATTGGGGCCATACTTCCCATGGCAGTGGCCTGGATCACCTATGATTCGATGTGGTACCCGCTGGGGGTGGTGCTGGTGTTTGGCGTGGTGCAGTACCTGGAGGCGAACCTGATTTTCCCGTGGGCCGTGAGCGCGCGGCTGCAGGTAAATATGCTGTTTACGCTGCTGGCTATTGTGGCGGGCGGTATACTTTGGGGCGCCTCCGGCATGATCCTGTTCATTCCTTTCCTGGCCATACTTAAGCTTATTGCTGATAAGCACCACCGCATGCGGCCAATCTCGCTGCTGCTGGGCAGCGGGAAGGGCAAGTGATTTTACGGACGTTTGCGCCAGAGCAGTTCCAGGTTTGAATAGCCAAAGACCTCCCTGCTTGCCAAAGGCTACTAGCAGGGCACAAGTATAAAATAAGTTATTCTGCCGTGAGTATTCAGCCTTATCTTGTTTCGTAACTTTTTGATTTTCGGCTTCAATTATCTCCTTGAGGGGACAATTCTTCAGAATCAGAGCTTATTCCAGAAAAGATATGGAACAAGACAAGGCTTTCAACTCGTGTTTTTCCATTGCAGCAAGCTTGCAGCTTGCATTAGCCAGCAATAACCTGTATTGTATGCATCTGCAAGCTGAAAGCTTGCCCCATCAAAAGCCACAAGATGGAATCTTGCGGCAGTAGTCGTATGTGTCCCAAATCCCGGCCCTGTTTCGGGAGAAGGGCAGGGGTGGTTAAGCGAGGCACTACAGCTAGCCCCTTACAGGAGTTGCGTACGATGCAAACTAGGCGGGATAAAACAAAAAAGGCTACCCAAGCGGGTAGCCTTTTCTATACTTTAAGTTTATACGTTACTCTTTCGTCTTGTCCGTGTCGGTAGACTTGGTTGGCTCTGTCTCTTCTGCCTCATCCGATGCGCCCTTGGCTTTCTTGCCGCCCGACTTCTTGGATGTGAAGGTCAGTTTTTCTTCGCCTTCCTTGTATTCCACCTGGATCACGTCCCCCTGGTTTACCTCGGCCTTCAGTATCTCCTCCGCAATCGGGTCTTCGATATACTTCTGAATAGCCCGGTTCAGCGGACGCGCGCCGTACTTCGGATCGTAGCCTTTCTCGGCCACGAAGTCTTTCGCTTCTTTCGTCAGCTCGATAGTATAGCCAAGGCCTTCTACGCGCGTGAACAGTTTCTTTAGCGACAGCTCGATGATCTTGTGCATGTGCTCACGGTTAAGTGAGTTGAACACGATCACGTCGTCCAGACGGTTCAGGAACTCTGGCGAGAACGTTTTCTTCAGGGCGCTGGCAATAGTGCCTTTCATGATGTCGTCCACGTTCTCCTGCTTGCTCTTCGACATAAAACCGATACCAGCCCCGAAGTCCTGCAGGTCGCGGGCACCGATGTTGGATGTCATGATGATGATCGTGTTACGGAAGTCAACCTTGCGGCCCAATCCGTCGGTCAGGATACCATCATCGAGCACCTGCAGCAGCAGGTTATACACATCCGGGTGCGCTTTCTCGATCTCGTCGAGCAGCACTACAGAGTATGGCTTGCGGCGGATCTTCTCAGTCAGCTGGCCACCTTCTTCGTAACCCACATATCCCGGAGGCGCTCCCACCAGGCGAGACACGCTGAATTTCTCCATGTACTCACTCATGTCGATACGCACCAGCGAATCTTCCTTGTCGAACAGGTACGTGGCCAGCACTTTGGCGAGCTCCGTTTTACCTACACCAGTAGGGCCGAGGAACACGAACGAGCCAATCGGCTTCTTGGGATCTTTCAATCCTACGCGCGTACGCTGGATGGCTTTCACCAACTGCGTAATCGCCTTGTCCTGGCCAATCACTTTGCCTTTCAGCTCCTCGCCCATGTTCAGAAGCTTCTGTCCTTCGTTCTGGGCGATGCGCTTCACCGGTATACCTGTCATCATGGCAATAACCTCTGCCACATTTTCCTCTTTTACCGTATAGCGCTTCTTCTTGGTCTCGTCTTCCCAGTTGCGTTTTGCGGTTTCGAGCTGGTCGATGAGTTTTTTCTCCTTGTCGCGCAGCTGGGCTGCCTCCTCATACTTCTGGCTCTTCACCACGCGGTTTTTCTCCACCTTGATGTTCTCGATCTGCTCTTCCAGTTTCAGGATGTCATCCGGCACCACGATGTTGTTGATGTGTACGCGCGCACCCGCCTCATCCAGGATATCGATCGCCTTGTCTGGCAGGAAGCGGTCGCTCATGTAGCGGTCCGAAAGCTTCACACAGGCCTCAATGGCCTTATCGGTATAATTTACATGGTGGTGGTCCTGGTACTTGTCCTTGATGTTGTGCAGGATCTCCATGGTCTCCTCAGGCGTGGTAGGATCTACCATCACGATCTGGAAACGACGGGCCAGCGCACCATCCTTCTCAATGTACTGGCGGTACTCATCCAGCGTGGTGGCACCGATGCATTGGATCTCGCCACGGGCAAGGGCTGGCTTGAACATGTTAGAGGCGTCCAGAGAGCCTGAGGCGCCACCGGCTCCCACAATGGTGTGCAGCTCATCAATGAACAGGATCACGTCCGGTGACTTCTCCAGCTCGTTCATCACGGCTTTCATACGCTCTTCGAACTGGCCTCTATACTTGGTGCCGGCCACTAAAGAGGCAAGGTCCAGGGTAACCACACGCTTGTTAAACAGCACGCGGCTCACCTTTTTCTGGATAATGCGCAGGGCAAGTCCTTCAGCGATAGCGGTTTTGCCAACACCCGGCTCGCCAATCAGGATCGGGTTATTCTTTTTACGGCGGCTCAATACCTGGGCCACACGCTCAATCTCTTTTTCCCGACCAACGATCGGGTCCAGCTTATCGTCTTCGGCCAGCTTGGTTAGGTCGCGGCCAAAATTGTCGAGCACCGGGGTGCGCGATTTCTCCCCTGGCTTCTTGCTTGCAGAGCTGCCAGAACGGGACGATGAGCTACCAAACAGTTTGTCTGAGTCATCAGAATCATCAGTGTCTGACGACGCCAGCGGATTATTGCTATGATAATCCAGAGAGTCTCTTATTGCTTCGTAGTTCACGTTAAATTTCGCTAAAATTTGAGAAGATATATTGTCCTCGTCCCGCAGGATGGACAACAGAAGATGCTCTGTGCCAATAATATCGCTCTTGAAGATCTTTGCCTCCAGGTAGGTTATCTTGAGCACCTTTTCGGTCTGCTTCGTCAGAGGGATACTGCCCGTTATGCTGCTGTTTTGTGATGCTGTATTTCGTGTAGCCTGCTCTAAAGCGTACTTTAATTCATCTATCGAAACGCCAAGCTTCTTCAGCAGAGAGATGGCCGTACCTTCTCCTTCCCGAATCATCCCCAGCACCAAATGTTCGGTGCCGATGTAGTCATGGCCAAGCCGGATGGCTTCCTCGCGGCTAAGGGAGATGACCTCTTTTACTCGGTTTGAGAATTTTGCTTCCATGTATACTATACTCCGTGTATTCTTATAAAGTATGAAATTTATAACTGCTTGATTATGACAGTTACTATCTATTATCCAAACAAGCTTTTCGGTACAAATGTTCAGCTTGATGGGCGCCGCTACTGAAGGAAAGAAATCGACGCTGGCCCCTGTGTAAACAACAAGTCAATTATACTAAGCTCTGGTACAAATTGTTTGCCAAATACTTGTGTATATGGTATTACGTGCAAATTGTCAGGATAGATTTTTGGATGTACCCGGTTTCTGAGGTCCAGCACGTCTGCGGGGGGCTGAATCCGGTACTCCTCCGTATAATTCAGCTGTTTGTTTAGTTTTAGTAATTTAAGATAAAGCTTTAAAAGTTCAACGTTCAGCTCAAACAAATATTTCGGCTGCCGCTCGTACACCTCCCGCAGGTAGTCTCCATAAAATTCAAAATAAGGAGCCCGTCCGTACGCCGCCTGTATAGTGCGCCAGTGCACCAGCTGCCATTTTTGGCTGTAGTCAATCTCAATTTCCCGTATCGGTGTCTTTATCTGGCTGTTGCCACGCAGCACCGGCACGCTCAGCGGCTGCACCCCGTGGGCCGTGAGCACATGGCAGCGGTTGCGGTAGCTCTGCTTGACGTAGTTCTCGTGCGCCTCCAGCTGTATACTCTCACAGCGAAGCGCGTGCCAGAAAAAAGCCACCGGCGGGTTATACATGGTTTCGGTTAAGAGAATCAAAGGGAGTTAGAGTGTTAGAAAGTTAGAGAGTTAGAAAGTTGACTTTGTGACAAGGGACAAAAGAAGGTTATAAAACAGGTGACTCCTTTGTCTTTTATCACAAAATCCTTTGTCAGCAGCGTGGCTGCCATTCGCTAAATAAGCACAAGTTCTGAGATTTCATAATGCGGGGTGATGGTTGTACCTTTGCGGTTGCTCCGTTTTCCCGTGAATAAAAGTATAAACATACCCCCGCTCTATTACCCGCTCTGGCTGCTGCTGAAAGGTTTGTCGCTGCTGCCGCTGCCGGTATTGTACCTCTTGTCCGACTTCCTGTACCTGATTGTTTACTACGTGGTGGGCTACCGCAAAAAGGTGGTGCTAAACAACCTGCGGAACGCCTTTCCGGAGAAAAGCACCGCCGAAATCCGGCAGATAGCCAAGGACTTTTACAAGCAGTTTATGGATGTGGTGGTGGAGATACTGAAGCTCCGGTCGATGGGCGCAGCTGAAATGGAGCGGCGCATTGTTTTCTCGAACCAGGAGCTGCTGGATGATTTTGTGCAGCAGGGCAAGACCGTTATTACCATGGGCTCACACTCCTGCAACTGGGAGTGGGTGCTCTCTGCCGGGGCAGTGCAGTTCAGTTTCCCAGCCTATGGCATCTATAAGCCGCTGAATAACCCGTTCTTCGAGGCCTTTATGCTGAAGACGCGCAGCAAACTAGGGGCAGGGCTGATAAAGATGAAAGATACCCTTCGCGATTTTGCCGCCAACCGCAACATGCCGCGCGTGGTGGCTATGCTCTCAGACCAGACGCCCCTTAAAAGCGAGATCACGTTCTGGACTACTTTCTTACATCAGGACACCCCTTTTTATGAAGGAGCCGAAAAGCTGGCCAAAAAATTCAAATGCCCGGTTCTGTTCCTGGATGTAAAACGTACGAAACGCGGGTATTACACGTTAACGTTCGACGTAATCTCGGATGGTACTTCAGATACAGTTCCGATTACTGAAGTTTTTGCACAAAAGCTGGAAGCTGCCATCCGCCGCGCTCCCGCCAACTACCTCTGGACCCACAAACGCTGGAAACACAAGCGGCCGCAGAGTTAGAGAGTTGGGGAGTTCGAGAGTTTAGGAGTTAAGGGAAAGTATAAAGTACAACGAGTAGGCGTATTAAAAGGGAGGAGTAAGTATAAACTGCGTGATATAAAGCAGATCACGATCATGACACCTTATTACATATTAGCCTTTTAACTCTCTAACTCCTAAACTCCCCAACTCTCTAACTCCTAAAGGTACTCTTCAATATCCCCGGCGCCAGGGCGGAGTACTTCAAAAGAGTTATTGGTCACGTCCACCACGGTAGAGGCAATGTTGTTACCAGGTCCTCCGTCTATCACGGCATCCACCAGGTTTCTATACTTTTCATAGATCAGCTCCGGGTCGGTGCTGTATTCGAGTACCTCATCATCGTCGCGAATAGAAGTGGAGAGGATGGGGTTTCCGAGCTCCTTTACCAGTTGCAGTGCAATGTTGTTGTCTGGCACGCGTATGCCCACGGTTTTCTTCTTGGCGCTGGCATACTTGGGTACGTTGCTGGTGGCGTTCAGCACAAAAGTAAACGGCCCCGGCAGCGCCTTTTTCATCACCTTGTAGGTGGGGGTATCTATTTTAGCGTAGTCGGAAATGTGGGTAAGGTCGGAGCAGATGAAGGAAAGGTTCACCTTATCGGGTTTCACGCCTTTTATCTGGCAGACGCGCTCAATGGCGCGCGCATTGTGGATGTCGCAGCCAAGGCCATAGATGGTATCGGTAGGGTAGATGATGATGCCCCCGTTGCGGAGTATGTCCACTACCTCACGTATCTTTCGCTCCTGTGGATTGTCGGGGTGTATTTGTACAAAAGCTGCGTTGCTCATTTTTCAGGTGTTGTTGATTTTAAAATAGAGATACTGCTTCGGGTGCAGAAGCGTTGCAAAACGTATACTTCCGCTCAGCTTTTAAACTCGCTCCTGAGCAGGCTGTATACCTCCAGGTCGTGGAAGTGGTCGTTCAGGAACTCTCCTTGCCGCTGTACCCCCTCCAGCGTGAAGCCCAGTTTCTTGGGGATGTTGCTGCTGCGCGCGTTGCCCACGCCTACCCTGATCTCCACACGGTTCATGCGCAGTTTCTCGAAGGCATAGGCCAGCAGTGTTTGGCAGGCGCGGCGCATAATGCCTTTTCCCTGCTTGCCCTCGGCCAGCCAATAGCCGATCTCCAGTTTCTTATTGAGTTTATCCACCCCCTTAAACCCGATGAGGCCGCACACCTTCTGCTCATGCACGATCACGAAAACCAGGTCGGAGGTATTGCCCGGCGCAGAGACATACTTCAGGTAGGCTTCGGTATCGCCCACGTCCTGGCTAAAATCTATAAAAGGCAGCCACTGGCGCAGGTACGGCCGGTCGCGGTCTATGATGTGATACAAGGCAGGCGCATCGGCTGTGGTGGCACGGCGCAGGTACAGGTCCGGGGCTACGGGCAGCTGTAAAAGCGGGACAGCAGGTTTCATAGTTTTATACTTACACGTGAACAAGCAAGTTAATCAACTTCGCCCATACTGCCAGCAAGGGCGGTTAAACAAAGCTTCGGGAAGTATAGTTTAAGGAATATAACGCAGCCTTCAGAAACCTATACCATCACTATATGAAATTCTTTACACTACTCATATTTATACTTGGCTGCAGCCTGCCGGCCGATGCCCAGGATGAGCCGAGGCTAACCATTGGGGCCAAGGGGGGACTCAACTTCTACAGCCTGAGCAGCGACGAACTGGTAGAGGACGACGACACTGGCCTGAGCTATGAGTTCGGGGTTTACGGCCGTATAGGAGAGCGGTTTTTCGTGCAGCCGGAGCTAAACCTGGTGAGCCACAAGACGCACCTCATTACCCGCACCCAGACCCGCGTGGGCGAGCGTGACGCGCTTACTGTGCGCTACCTGCGCATACCCGTGCTGCTGGGCTACCGCACAGACTACAGCGGTCCGGTGGCTACGCAGGTGCGTTTTATGGCGGGTCCTTCCATCTCCTATGCCTTTTCTGTGGTAGACAATAACATAGACGTGAGCCGCGGTGACTTGCAAAAGGCCCAGTTCGCCCTCAATGGCGGTATTGGTTTTGAGGTCTGGCTGCTGCACCTGGACCTGATGTACCACCACTACCTTACCTCACTTTTTAACGATGGGCGATCATCGGGCAAGGGCCGTGCTTTCTCAATCTCAGCAGGATTAGGTTTTTAACCGGTTTATACTTTCAGCCTCACGATAGTTTATGCAGTATACCGTTATACTTGTGCCCGGCCTCGGCGACTCCGGCCCCGATCACTGGCAGAGCCTTTGGCAGCAGCAGTTCCCGGCTTTTGAGCGGGTACAGCAGCAGAACTGGGACAAACCTACGCGCAAGGAGTGGGTAGAGGAGCTAGACCGTATGGTGCAGCAACATAACCCCGGGCAGGTGGTGCTGGTGGCGCACAGCCTGGCCTGCATTGCCGTGGCCTTTTGGGCGCAGAAGTATAACCGGAAAATAAAAGGGGCCTTGCTTGTTGCTCCTGCCGATACCGAAGCGCCCCTGTTTCCGGAGGAAGCGAGTGGCTTTGCCCCCATACCCATGCAGCGGTTGCCGTTTAAAAGTATACTGGTGAGCAGCAGCAACGATGCGTATATGCAAACCAGGCGGGCGCAGCAGCTAGCCACCGCTTGGAGCAGCCGCTACGTCAACATCGGCATGGCCGGCCACATCAACAGCGCCTCCGGCTACGGCCGCTGGGACCAGGGGCTGGAGCTGCTCAAAGGCCTCTGCGGCACTTCGCGGTTGTAGTAATCTAATCACCTATGGCCAAGTACGGAGCTAGTCCAGGATTTGAGGCTTGTTTAAGAGGGGAGCCATACTTACTGCTTCTGCTTGTCATCCTGTAAGGATCCTGGTGGAAGGGAGGTTATGCTATGGCTACAAAGTATAATCCACCAAGTATAAACCCACCCCTAGCCCCTCCGAGGAGGGGAATTCTGTAGCACCTGGTCCAACCACCCCTGCCCCTCAGAGCTGCGCTCGCTACCTTCGAACTCTCGTTCTCGGTAGTCCAAGGAGGGGAGCCATACTTACTACTTTCCCTGTCATCCCGAGTACTCTCGAGGCGAGAGCCGAAGAGAGCCAGCGTAGCTGTGAGAGATCTATCGGGAATTCTAAAGAGATCTCTCCCATAGGTCGAGGTGACAAATAGCGATGGCTATCGAACTAGAACCCAGTCTTTGGGTTGAGCGCCTATGCGAGTTTTTCCGGTGACGAGCGCAAGCGAGACAGCCCGAGGTACGAGGGCAGGAAAAGCTCCCAGCGCGATGCCCTTATCGAGGGCCCCTACCCCCAGGACGAGCCCTCTCGGGCTTGAGAGCAGAAAGTATACTATGGAACAAGTTGGTTGTAAAGCCGTGGGTCAGCGGCAGCTACTAAGGATAGCTCGTGTCAAGTTGCGGGAAGCCGTGGCTAAGTCAAGGCACAAGCGGACGCTTGCGCTAGGGAGGCTATAGGGACAGCAAGTATAAATGAACAAGTATAGAAGTATAAAGTTGGCGTACGCGGATTTGGAAAGGGCTCCGGAGAAGGGTGCCTGCAACAGCGAAACCGTAATAAAATCTAAATCTTAATTGATCTGCTTCCTGAACCCACCTTTGCCACTGCCTCTCCGGCCTTTGCTGGTGGTGCCGAAACTCTTGGCTCGTACACTACTGCCCCCACTTCCACTACTACCCTTAGCGATGCCCTTCAGCTGTTCCACTTCCTCAGGAGTCAGCTCGCGCCACTCACCGGGCTGCAGAATGCCTATACTCAGCGGGCCTATACTTGGGCGGATCAGGCGGAGCGTGGGGTAGCCCACGGCAGCGGTCATACGGCGCACCTGGCGGTTCATGCCCTGCGATATTTTGATCTCCAGCCAGGAGGTGGGAATGTTCTTACGGAAACGGATCGGGGTAGAACGCTCCCATACTTTAGGCTCTTCCTCCAGCAGGCGCACCTTGGCCGGGGTTGTTTTGCCGCCCTTTATCTGAACGCCTAGCCGCAGCCGCGTCAGCGCCTCATCGGCGGGCACATCCTCCACCTGCACCCAATACGTTTTCTCTACCTTAAACTTAGGGTCGGAGAGGCGGTGCTGCAGCTGCTTATCGTCGGTTAGCAGTACCAGGCCCTCGCTGTCGTAGTCGAGGCGGCCAACGGGGTAAATGCCGGGAACAGGTACAAAGTCCTTCAGCGTGGCGCGGCCTGCCTCGTCGGTAAACTGCGTGAGCACTTCGTAGGGCTTATTTACTAGGATGTATTTCAAGATAAAAGTATAAATCGTGAATAATTAGGCTGTACCTGCCTGCTTTTGCTGCTTGGCCTGCCATTCCTCAAACTCCGGTTTCAGGAGCGAGAACATGAGGGAGTCCTCCAGTCGGCCGCCTACCAGGTAGTGGTTGCGCAGCAGGCCTTCGCGCTTAAAGCCAAAGTGCTGCACCAGCTGCAGCGAGGGCGTGTTATAGTCTGCGATGAGCGCCTCCACGCGGTACAGATCCATTTGCCGGAAGCCAAAGGTAAGTATACTTTCCAGCGCTTCCGTCATCAGGCCTTTGTTTTTATACTTTGGATTCGTCATGGCATAGCCCACCTCTGCGCGGCGGTGGCCGGGCACCCAGGTATGGTAGTCGCAGTGGCCGATGACCTGTTTTGTGTCGCGGTCCAGCAGGTGAAAGCCCTTGAAATCGTGAAAATACGTGGTGATGCCTTTGGTGTAGCGCTCCTCCATTTCCTCGAACTGCTTGTCGGTCTGCAGGTGCAGGTATTCCATAATCTCCTCCTTGGTCTTCTTCAGGAAAAGCTGGTTGAAAATGGCCGGTGTCAGCTCGCGGAGCAGCAGACGCTTGGTAGTAAGGATGATAGGGGAGGCGCTAAACATGTGGCAAAGTATAAACCCGGTCCTACCTTATACTTCTGCCACAGCCGTACGTTGCCCGGATCAGGACTTGCAGCATCAACAACTAATAACGAGTAACTAACAACGAATAACCAAACGTTAATAACTGCCATTATACTTGCGCACGAACCACTCTACTATCACCAGGCCCAGCAGCAGGAAGAAGAGCCATTTCAGGTCCACCAGGTCGTTAAGTTCTTCCTTACTGTAGATCACGTTTTTATAGTCGGCCTGCAGGATGTCCTGCTCTAGCTGCTGCAACTCCTGCGGATAGTAAAGCCTGGAGCCACTGTTGCTGGCCAGCTGGAAGAGCAGGTTATGGTCGGCCACGGCGTTGAGGGCCTCCAGTTGCAGCTCCTCCACCACAAACTCGCCCTCGTCTTTCTGCTGCTGCCGGTTTATACTTGCGGTGGCGGTATAGGTATAGTGCCCGCCGGGTAAGGTGCCGATGTTCACGCCGCTCTGGTTCTCGCCGTTGGCAAAGGTAAAGGTGCGGGTTTGCTCATCTTCGCCGGTTATGTTCAGGGTGATGTTCTGGCCATAGATCGGCTCCAGCGCCTCGTTGTAAGCCTCGGCGTTAAAGCGGACCTCGTCGGAACTCGTATACTCGGTTTGGGCGGGGTACACGTTCAGGCGCTTTTTATTGCGTGGTGCATTCAGCAGCTGCACCAGGTTGGTGATGAGCTGGTTGTAGACCTGCGGCTGCTCGTGGTTGGCGGCCTCCTGCAACCGCCACTGCCAGGTGCCCGAGGCCAGCAGCACGGCGTTACGCCTGTCGCCGGAAGTTTGCACGGCCAGCAGCGGCTTATTCGTGCGCACGCGGCCCACCTGCTGGTAAAGTATAACTTCGGTGTTCGGGGCGAGTCTTATCTCCCCGAAAGGCACCCGCGCCGGTGGGTACTCCTGCAGCCGCTCCGCCGCGTTCTCCGGCAGCTGGAAATTGCTGAAGTTAGAATTCGGCACGGCCGTTACCTCATCGGTCTGGCCGCTGCTGATGAGGTTGATGCCCACGTTGAGGCGGTTGAAATTGGGCAGGTCGCTTTGCGGACCGAGGATGTAGAGGGCAGGCAGGTTCTTCTGGCGCACCAGGTTTAGCGCGGGCTCGGCACCGGCCATGCGTCCGGGCAGCTGGTGCAGCACTGCCACATCGTAATCCTGCTGCTTCAGCTCATTCACACTAGGTATAAAGAGCTCCGTTTCATAATTCTCGTTTGATTCTATGGCAGACCGGATAGCCTTGATGTCGGGGTGTGGGGCAGCGGCGGCAAGGAGTACTCTTATCTTGCCTTTCACCACATCGATGTAAGCATGCTTGGTGTTGTTGAGGGTAGTGAACTCGCCCTCCAGTGGCTCTACCTGCACCACGTAATGGCGCTTGCCCAACCCACTGGCCAGCACCTGGAACGGCACCTGCTGCGCCGGCTGGTTATCTTTAAAGAGCACTTTTTTGCTGGCGATGGTTTTCCCGTTCTCCTGCAGTATGACGTTGGCTGTCCGTCCGCCGAAGCCCTCGTGTTGCAGCTCCACCTCCAGCGGAAAACGGTTGCCGCTGTAGTTTACCTTGTTGTAGCGTAGCGAGGCTACCAGCACATCCTTCTTCGGCACGGTATCGCCTACGGCCACCGGGTACAAAGTATAACCGTAGTTGGCGTAGGTTGGCGACATGCCCTGGTTCACGATGCCATCCGACAGCAGCACCACGCCTGCCAGGTTCTGCTCCGTGTACGAGTCCTGCACCCGCTGCAGCAGCTGGCTCAGGTTGGTGGTTTCGGAGCCATACTTCACCTCGCTCATACTTTCCTGTTGATCCTCTCCCAGCGTCTGAATGGCGGTGCTGTAACCCTGTTCCTCCAGTTGCTCCCGCATCTGCTGCAGTTGCTGCTGCGTGGCCTTCAGCGCCGCAGAGTCAGAAAAAAGCTCAACCGACTGCGAGTTATCCAGGGCAAATACAATGGTAGGAGGCACCGTGGTGTTCGATACATACCGTACCAGCGGCCCCATCAACAGAAAACACAGCACACTTACCACCACAAAGCGCAGAGCTGCCAGCGCATAGTTCAGCGGCTTTGGCCAGGGCGTTTTTTTGCTATAGAGCAGCCACGCATACAGCGCGCCCGCTGCCAGGCAGGCAAGAATAAGCCAGGGTGAGGCGGTGGTGATGAGGCGGAGCGAGCTCAAGGGAGTTTAGGAGTTAGAGAGTTAAAGAGTCCAAGAGTTATACTTTATAGCTAGGTTTTGCTTTACGGGAGCATTGTAAGTAATGGTGCAGGTAAAGTATACTTAATGGCACAAGTGTCTGATTGTGCTACACAGGCAAAAGCGGATACTTGCGCCTTACTTAATTACCGATATCACAGCAAAACTAAAGTTAAAACAAAAAGACCAATGCTACTAACGTAAACGCCGCGGCATTGGTCTTTTTCTAACATCAGGTTTGATTGCTTGTAGAGGATCACTCCCCAACTCCCAAACTCCTAAACTCTTTAACTTACTAGGTTAGCATGCCGCCGTCTACCTGCAGCACCTGGCCGGAGATGTAAGCCGAGTCGTCGGAGGCCAGGAACACGGCTGCTTTGGCCACATCCTCAGGGGTACCGCCGCGCTTCAAAGGTATAGCCTTGCGCCACTCGTCCACTACTTTCTGGTCCAGCTCGCCGGTCATCTCCGTCTCGATAAAGCCCGGGGCGATGGCGTTGCAACGGATGTTGCGCGAGCCCAGCTCCAGCGCCACCGACTTGGTAAAGCCAATAATGCCCGCCTTAGAGGCTGCGTAGTTGGCCTGGCCCGCGTTGCCTTTGATACCTACCACCGAGGTGATGTTGATGATGGAACCGCTCTTGGCGCGCATCATGTGCTTGGTGGCCGCCTTGGTTACCGCAAAAACCGACTTCAGGTTCACGTTCATCACGGCATCCCACTGCTCCTCGTTCATGCGCATCAGCAGGCCGTCGCGCGTAATGCCGGCGTTATTCACCACCACGTCTATCCTGCCAAACTCTTTTACCACGTCCTCTACCAACTGCTCGGCCTGGGCGTAGTCGGAGGCGTCGGAGCGGTAGCCTTTTACTTTGCCGCCGCCAGCTGCCAGTTCCTGCTCCAGTTGCTGTCCTTTTTCCACGCTCGAGAGGTAGGTAAACGCTACCTGGGCGCCCATCTCCACAAATTGTTGTGCAATGGCGCGTCCTATTCCTTTTGATGCCCCGGTAATGAGGGCTACTTTTCCTTCTAATGCTTTCATAGGAGCCAAAGTTAAAAAAGATTTCGGTATTCCGATGCAGCGGCTACAGCGGCAGCGGTAGCAGGTATGGAAACACCTGTTGCTAAAGGGATTGCCGGGAGTATAACAAAGGGATAATGTAAGTATAAAATGTAGCTATATATAAGTTTATTATGTGTATGATTCCATGGAAAGTATTGTAACATATTTACAATCTGAATATTGTGCGAAAATTGGCTTTTATTTTTATAGGTTAAAGTCTATTTTCGTGACCATTATTAACCAAAGGTACCCCAAATTTTATGTTGAAACGCAGAAAAGGACTCGCCATCCTGATCGCGTTGTCGTTTTTGATCTGCATTACGGCTGCGCAAACATTGGACTTTATCCCGGTAAACCTTCTGGGCGCTAAACGAGCGGAAGCGGCCTCCACGCAGGAAGTTGCTGAAGGAGAAGAGGAAGTTAAATTGCCTGCGCCCGTCGTCTACGGCATTGCCACCGACTCGCTGGAGATAGTAGAGGGAGAGGTGGCACGCGGGGAGGTGCTCTCGCAGCTACTTGCCCAGTACAATATCGACGCTCCCACGGTGCATAACCTGGCCCAGAAGGCGAAAGATGTATTTAATGTACGCAGGATTGCCGCCGGCCGTAACTACATGATCCTGCACCGGCGCGATTCTGCGCAGACTGCCCAATACTTTATTTATGAGCCGAACCAGGTAGAGTACGTGATCTTCGACCTGCGCGACAGCCTGGCGGTAACGCTGGAGAAACGCAAGGTAGAGGTAATAGAGCGTACCATTGCCGGTGAGATAAACAGCTCGCTGTACGTAAGTATGGTGGAGGCCGGGGGATCGCCGCAACTGGTAAACAGCTTTGCCGACATCTTTGCCTGGCGCCTTGACCTGAACCGCCTGCAGCCCGGCGACAATTTTAAGCTGATCTATGAGGAGAAAGTGGTGAATGGCCAGACAATAGGTTTTGGTGAGTTGAAGTCGGCCGTTTTCGAGCACGAGGGCGAGGAGATTTATGCCATCGGATTTGATGAGGGAAATGGCATCAATTACTACGACCAGAAGGGGCAGAGCCTGAAAAGAGCTTTCCTGAAGGAGCCACTGGAGTACACCCGCATCAGTTCCCGCTTCTCCAAGCGCCGTTTCCACCCGGTGCAGAAGCGCTACAAAGCCCACCTGGGCACCGACTACGCCGCCCCGCGCGGCACGCCAATACGCACAGTAGGCGATGGAGTGGTAGTGGCGGCCCATTATACCAGCGGCAATGGCTATTTCGTAAAAGTGCGCCACAATGATACGTATACCACGCAGTACCTGCACATGTCTAAGTTTGCGAAAGGCATCCGTAAAGGAGCGCGCGTAAAAATGGGACAGACCATCGGCTACGTAGGCAGCACAGGCCTGGCTACCGGTCCGCATCTCTGCTATCGCTTCTGGAAGAACGGCCGCCAAGTAGATGCCCTTAGCGTGAAACTGCCAGCCGCCAACCCGGTAAGCAAAAAGCACCTGGATGCCTTTGACGTGCTAAAAGGAGAAACCATGCAGCGCATGCAGGCTATCGATATCAAGAGCGTGAAACAGGAGCTATTGGCTTCCGGTAAAAACAAAGAACCAAATGATGCATAAAGCTATACTATAAGTGAACATTTGATTGTTAAAGCAAAAGGCGCTGTTCTCAGCGCCTTTTGTTGTTTTATGGCTTGGGCAATTGTTGCCCATGGAGTATACTTCCTGTTTCTGGCGCAGGTCCAGGCTATCCTTACTTGCTGCCGTTCATCCACGGCTTTACAACCTGCTCGTTTCATATCTGACAGTGGTGCTCTCAAGCCCGAGAGGGCTCGTCCTGGGGGTAGGGGCCCTCGATGAAGGGCATCGCGCTGGGAGCTTTTCCTTTGCTCCTGCGTCGCAATGCCTCGCTTGCGCTCGCCACCGGAAAAACTCGCATAGGCGCTCAACCCAAGGACTGGGATCGGATTCGATAGTTGCCGTTCTTGCTGTCATCTCGACCTTTGGGAGAGATCTCTCGCCCTGCTTGAGATGAGAGGGAGTATAGCAAGTATAATTCCCCTCCTCGGAGGGGCTGGGGGTGGGTTTACACGTGTAGGGACAGGTCGGGACCTGTCCGCGCGATACCAGCGACTAAGAAACTTATACTTTAGCAGTAGCAAATGCAGACTCCCCTCCTGGGGGTAGGGGCCCTCGAAAAAGCCAAGGAGGGGCAGGGGTGGTTGGGCCCGGTTCAGCAAAACTCCTGCCCCTTTCTACTTATGGCAAAGGAAAACCCGGGGCTATTTACAATACTTCTTCAGGTAGGGCTCTGCTTCTTTCAGGCCCAGTTTCTTGGCTTTGGACCAGTCGGAGCAGGCGTTGGCCTTCTCGCCGATGTTGTAGCGGGGCGCGCCGCGATTATAGTAGGCTTCGGCGTAATCCTTATCCAACTCAAGGGCCTTGGTGTAGTCTGAGATGGCGCCGCTGTAGTCTTTCAGGGCGTAGCGCACCAGGCCGCGGTTGTTAAAAGCGCGGGCATCCTTCGGGTTCAGCTCCAGCCCTTTGTTAAAATCCAGCAGGGCAGCTTTATACTCGCGCATGTTGTACCGGGAGAGGCCGCGGCTCAGGTAGGCTTCGGCATATTTCTTATCGGCGGCGATGGCCCTGGTGAAATCCTCGATGGCACCCCGGTAATCGCGCAGGCGGTCCTTGGCCACCCCGCGGTTGGTAAGGGTAGGGGCATGGCGCGGCTCCAGCCGCAGCACCTGGTCGTATTGCTGTATCGCCTCGTTGTACCTTCCGGCCTTAAACTGCTCATTTCCGCTCCTGAAAAAGTCTTTTGCCGTTTGCTGTGCAGCTGCGGTGAAGGTGAAAAGCACAAAAAATAAAAAGGGTAGAATTTTAAGCATGCGCACTCAGAATTTATACTTTCGGGGGCTAAAGTACGGTAGTATGGGGCACTCTCAAAATTTAAGTAGGATATTTATGGTATAAGGGCTGAGAGTCCTATCAAGTTCTTGGCAATGTGCTAGAAGTGAGGGAGGTAAAAGGCGGTTTTGCAGAGTTGGGATTATCGTTTAATTTTGTCAGCAAACTATAATAAAGAAACTATGGCATCAAAATACGATTTAGTAGTGCTGGGTAGCGGCCCGGGTGGTTACGTGGCGGCAATCCGTGCTTCGCAGCTTGGTATGAAAGTGGGTGTTATTGAGCGTGAGTCGCTGGGTGGCATCTGCCTGAACTGGGGCTGTATTCCGACAAAGGCACTGCTGAAAAGCGCAAACGTTTTCGAGTACATCAACCACGCTGCTGACTATGGCATCACCATCGGCGAGGCTTCGGTAGATTTCAATAAAGTGATTCAGCGCAGCCGCGGCGTGGCTGACGGCATGAGCAAGGGTATCCAGTTCCTGTTCCGCAAGAACAAGATCGATGCGATAATGGGCAACGGAAAGATCGTTGGCAAAGGCAAGATCGAGGTGACGGATGCTGATGGCAAGAAAGACACCGTAGAGGCGACCAACATCATCATCGCCACAGGTGCCCGCTCGCGCGAGCTGCCTAACCTGCCCATCGACGGCAAGAAGATCATCGGCTACCGCCAGGCCATGGCCCTGGATAAGATGCCTGAAAGTATGGTAGTGGTTGGCTCTGGCGCCATCGGGGTGGAGTTTGCCTACTTCTACAACGCCATGGGTACGAAAGTGACCATCGTGGAGTACATGCCGAACATCGTGCCGGTAGAGGACGAGGAGGTATCGCGCCAGTTGTCCAAGTCGTTCAGAAAAGCCGGTATCAACATCATGACCGATTCTTCTGTGGAGCACGTGGACACGAAGGGCGACCTGTGCAAGGTAACCGTTAAAACGGCCAAAGGCGAAGAAATCCTGGAGGCAGAGGTAGTACTTTCAGCCGTGGGTATCCAGACAAACCTGGAGAACATTGGCCTGGAAGAACTGGGTATTAAAGTAGACCGGGGCCGCGTGGTAGTGGATGAGTTCTACAAGACCAACGTGGATGGCATCTACGCGATCGGCGATATTGTGCCGGGCCCTGCGCTGGCGCACGTTGCTTCTGCCGAAGGCATCATCTGCGTGGAGAAAATGGCCGGACACGATCCGGAGCCGTTGAACTACGGCAACATACCGGGCTGTACGTACTGCTCTCCGGAGATCGCCTCTGTTGGCCTGACCGAGAAGGCGGCCCGCGAGCAAGGCCTGGAGGTTAAGGTAGGTAAGTTCCCGTTCTCAGCTTCTGGTAAGGCAAGCGCCGCCGGTGCCAAGGATGGCTTTGTGAAAGTGATCTTCGATGCCAAGTATGGCGAGTTCCTGGGCGCGCACATGATCGGTGCCAACGTAACCGAGATGATCGCTGAGGTAGTGGTAGCCCGTAAGTTGGAGACCACCGGCCACGAGATCATCAAGTCGGTGCACCCGCACCCAACCATGAGCGAGGCGATTATGGAAGCCGCCGCTGCCGCGTACGACGAGGTGATCCACCTGTAGCCAGGATGTATAACCGCACAAAATAAAGAAGAGGCTGGCCGATCTTTCGGCCGGCCCCTTTTATTTGAAGAACCTGCCGCCCGCCACTGAAGTATAATAGAAATATTTTGGGCTCGGCTGTGTACCGGCACAATAGAAGTATACTTTACGCGCCGCAGACTTTCTTCTGTTCCAGGCAGCTAAGCTTATATTGGTGTGTACTTCTGATCCTCTTTGAGCGTCCGGGGGCCCAAATAAAATGAATTTATATTTCCGGATGGTGTTATTGGATCAGTATTTGATCATATACCTGTCCGTCAGGTTTTACATCAGTACCCTTGATTCACTCTTTTGCTCTTTCAGCCTTTGTGTGAGTTTGGTTTTACCACACGTATTCCCCATTTATGAAGCTAAAAGGCAAAGTAAAATTCGTATCCAGAGATAAAAACCTCTTCTTCGCTACCCTCCGAAAGCGCGTAGATCTATACTTCGCAGAGAACAACATCCCCAGAACGGCCAACACAGCCATGATCGTAAAGAGCGTGGTGCTGTTGTTAAGTTATATCCTGCCGTTTATTGCATTGCTGGCGCTGCAGCCGGCTTTCCCGCTTAGTTTACTGCTTTGGTTCGTAATGGGCCTTGGTGTGGCCGGTATTGGCATGAGCGTGATGCACGACGCTAACCACGGCGCCTTCTCCGGCAATAAAAAGGTCAATTTCCTGATGGGGCATACCCTGAACCTGGTGGGCGGCTCGGCCTTTAACTGGAAGCTGCAGCACAACATCCTCCACCATACCTACACCAACGTGGTGGAGATGGACGAGGACATACAGGACAGGCTGGTGCTGCGTTTCTCGCCGCACACCAAGGTGAAGTTCTTCCATCAGCTGCAGTGGGTGTACGCCTTCGTGTTCTACGGCCTGCTCACCCTGTACTGGGTGGTTGCAAAGGATTTTGTACAGTACAAGCTGTTTATCAAAAACGGCGTGAATGCCAACACGGCTGCCGAGAACCGCACCATGCTCGGGAAGATCATTACGATGAAGGTTTTATACTTCTTTGTGGTGCTGGCGGTGCCAACGTTGTTTTTCGGCATCCCTTTCCTGGAGGTTATACTTGGGTTCCTGCTGATGCACTTTGTAGCCGGCATCATCCTTACGGTGGTATTCCAGTTGGCACACACGGTGGAGGGTACGAGTCACCCCAGACCTGATGAGAACGGCACCATCGAGAACGATTGGGCCATCCACCAACTGAACACCACCGTGAACTTTTCGCGCCATAACAAACTCTTGTCGTGGTACGTGGGCGGGCTGAACTTCCAGATCGAGCACCACCTGTTTCCACGGGTCTGCCATGTGCACTACCCCGCCATTGCCGGCATTGTGAAAGAAACCGCCGAGGAGTTCGGAATCCCTTACCTGGAGAACAAGACATTTGGCCAGGCCGTACGTTCTCATATAGCCACGCTCTACCGCTTCGGCAGACTGCCAGGCATGAATGAGGCGATCGGTTAAAATTTATCATCCGGGTAAGTGTTGCCAGAAGCCAGAATTTCTAAATTTGCGCCCGTTTTACGAATCATCAAGCATACCGAATGAAATTAAAAGGCAAAGTAAAATTCGTCAATAAAGACAGAAACCTCTTTTTCGCCACTTTGCGCAAGCGCGTCGATACCTATTTTTCAGAGAACAATCTTTCCAAGTCGGGCAATAGTAAGTTGCTGGTAAAGAGTATTATACTGCTGTTACTATACCTTATTCCCTTTGCAGGGCTGCTTGCCTTCACGCCATCCCTGGGTATAAGCCTGGCGCTTTGGTTCATGATGGGAATTGGCGTGGCCGGCGTGGCGATGAGTGTGATGCACGACGCCAACCACGGCGCTTTCTCCAAAAGCAAAACCATCAATTACCTGATGGCGCACTCCGTGAACCTGCTGGGCGCGTCGGCCTTTAACTGGAAGCTGCAGCATAACATCCTCCACCATACCTACACCAATGTGGTGGAGATGGACGAGGACATCGACGACATTGTGTTCATGCGCTTCTCGCCGCACACCAAGGTGAAGTTCTACCATAAGATACAATGGGCTTACGCCTTTATGTTCTATGGCCTGCTCACGCTGTACTGGGTTATCCTCAAGGATTTTCTGCAGTTCTTCCGCTATATCCGTAACGGCGTGAACGCCAACTCGAAGGCTAAGAACCAGGTGGCCTTCGCCAAGATCGTGGCATTTAAGGTGCTCTACTTCTTCTCGATCTTGGTTGCCCCGACGCTCCTGTTCGGCATCCCGTTCTGGGAGGTTGTGCTTGGCTTCCTGCTGATGCACTTCGTGTCGGGTATTATTCTTTCCACGGTCTTCCAGCTGGCGCATACGGTGGAGGGCACGAGCCACCCGTTGCCTTCTGAGAGCGGCACTATCGAAAACGATTGGGCCATCCATCAGCTAAACACAACGGCTAATTTCTCGCGCAGGAGCAGGTTGCTTTCCTGGTACGTGGGCGGCCTGAACTTTCAGGTGGAGCACCATCTGTTTCCGCGCATCTCGCACGTGCATTACCCGGCCATCGCCGATATCGTGAAGGATACCGCCGCAGAATTTGGCATCCCGTACATCGAGAGCGAAACGCTGGTGCAGGCCGTAAGGTCGCATCTGGCCACGCTGCACCGCTTTGGCCGGCTGCAGCTGCCCCGCCTGAGCGAAGTGATGGCGTAAAGTCTAACACAAAAGATTATGATGAAACGGCAGGAGGGAAACTTTCTGCCGTTCTTGCTTTATACGCATACCTGGCCTTCTTCCGGACCTTGGCGTTTTTGAGTAATTTAGCGCGGAAGAACCGTTATACTTATGCCTGAAACCCGCATCATTCCCTGCTCCCTTGCCGACCTTTATTCGTTGCAGGACATCGCCATCCGCTCCTACAACGACCATTACCTATACTTGTGGTTTGATGGCGGCGCCTGGTACGTAGACCGCAGTTTCAAGGAGCAAACCCTGCGCGAGGAGCTGTCCGACCCGCACGCGGTTTTCTGCCTGATCTATGCGGATGAAGAATTGGTAGGCTTCCTGAAACTTAATTTGCATAAGGCTTTTGAGAACTACCCGGCAGAGGAGGCGCTGGAGCTGGAGCGTATCTACCTGACCAAAGCAGCCTCGGGCAAGGGTATTGGCCGGGAGGTGGTAAAGTTTACCAGAGAGGTGGCTGCAAAGTGTAACAAGCGCGTTATCTGGCTCAAGGCGATGGACAGCAGCCGCTCCGTAGATTTTTACGAACAGAATGGCTTTGTGAAGTGTGGCTCGTATACGCTGCCTTTCGAGCAGATGAAGCCGGAGTACCGGGGCATGCATGTGATGAAGCTGGAACTGTAGGGTGTCTCGTTGAGATGCCAATGTACCTACACTAAACTTTAGGCGCCTGCAGCCTGTTGTACAAAAGCGCACCTGCTGGTGCCGCATTAGAAAGTATAAAATTTGGAAACAACCTACGACATACTCATTATCGGAGCCGGCCCGATCGGCCTAGCCGCCGGGTTGGAGGCGCAGCGGGAGGGGCTGAGTTACCTCATCGTGGAGAGGGGCTGCCTCGTCAATTCTATCTACAACTACCCGCTCAACATGACCTTTTTCTCCACCTCGGAGCGGCTGGAGATTGGCGGCATCCCGTTTACCTCACTTAATGCCAAACCAACGCGGGCTGAGGCGCTGGAGTACTACCGCCGCGTGGCCGACTCGGCTAAGCTGAACATAAACCTGTTTGAAGAGGTGCAGTACCTGCAGCCGGAGGCCGATGCCTACCGCATCGGCACCAGCAAAGGCCGTTATCTGGCCCGCAAAGTGGTAGTGGCGCTGGGCTTTTACGGCATCCCCAACCTGCTGCACGTGCCGGGAGAGGAGTTGCCGAAAGTGCGCCACTATTACTTCGACCCGCATTATTACTTCCGCCAGAAAGTGGTGGTGGTAGGAGCCAACAACTCCGCCGCCGATGTTGCCCTGGAAACCTGGCGCAAAGGTGCCGACGTGACGCTGGTGGTGCGCCAGCCGGAGCTTGGAAGTATAAAGTACTGGACCAAACCCGACCTGGAGAACCGCATCAAGGAAGGGGAGATAAAGGCGTACTTTAACACAAGTATAACTGAGATTCGGGAGCGTGAGGTGGATATACAAACGCCGCAGGGAAAGGTAACGCTGGAGAACGACTTTGTGCTGGCCATGACCGGCTATCAGCCCGACTTCGGCTTTCTGGAGAAGATTGGCATACAACTGAGCCAGGACGAGAAGCGCTACCCACAGTACGACCCGGAGACAATGGAAACGAACCAGCGCGGCGTATACCTGGCCGGCGTGGTGTGCGGCGGTATGGACACGCGTGTTTGGTTTATAGAGAACTCACGGGAGCATGCCGTAAAAATCGTCAAACACATAAAGCAGGTGCTGCAGGAGGAGGAAGTATAAGTATAGCTGCAATAAAGTAAGTGCAGCAATTGCTGTAGCAGGCGGTGAAGGCCGTGGAGGAAAATGGCTTTACCCGTAGCTGGGCAAGTGTGGCCAGAGGCATCGCTACGCCAAAAGCCACACTTATTGTATCAGCACACTGTCAAACACAGTGTATTTTATATTTGCCTATCCCAAGTGTAGCACAGATTTTCTGCAGCACCGGGTCCAACCACCCCAGCCCCTCCTTAGCTAAGGAGGGGAGCCTGTAGCTGCTGTTGCTCAAGTATAAATTCCATAGCGCGGGTACAGCGCGGACAGGTCGCGACCTGTCCCTACAAGTATGGAACCCACCCTTTCCTGCTCTTTCGGATTTGCAATCCGGAAGTATAATAGCCGCGGATTTGTAATCTGCCCCGGCAAAGGCAGTAGCTACGGACAGAAAAGCGGATTGCAAATCCGCAGGTAACAGCGTTCCGGATTGCAAATCCGGAACAGCAGGAGGGGGATTATACCTCACCCCAGCCCTCTCCTAAAAACAGGAGAGGGAGTTTAACGATACTGGGTCTAACCACCCCTGCCCCCTTCCAAGGGGGACTTGGCTGAAGCTGCGTCAACGGAGGCAATCGAACCTGATCCCAGTCCTTGGGTTGAGCGCCTTGTAGATTTCCGGTTTCGCTTTAGCGAAATTGCGGAGACCGCAGGTCAAGCAAAGGAAATGTACACCGCGCGATGCCCGAGGACGAACCCTCTCGGGCTGGAGAGCAGAAAGTATACTATGGAACAAGTTGGTTGTAAAGCCGTGGATGAACGGCAGCTAGCAAGTATAACTTAGTTCCAGTGGAAGGAAGCAGGGGCTAAGAGAGGCACAAGCGGACGCTGGCGCCAGAGAAGTATAAAGTATATCCAAAGTATAAAACCTGCCAAAATAGGAACTGAGTAAACCTGGCGCTATCTTTGCACATTACACATATCCCAACTTCCAAAAAGAAACTATACGTTAGGTTTTTAAGTTGATGGGAACAACACCGGTCGGGAATGGCCTTTGGCAGCTTGCTGCACTTATATCAAATTCCGGCCTCCTTACCGCAAAAGCAGCGCACAAAGCGTTGCGCGGTTTTATTTGAAAAACCATTGAATGACATTCGAGAATCTTAACTTGATAGAGCCAATCCTTAGAGCTCTTAAAACAGAAGGATACACCACCCCAACACCCATCCAAGCCAAATCCATCCCGCTTATACTTCAGAAAAAAGACCTGCTAGGCTGTGCCCAGACGGGTACCGGTAAAACAGCGGCTTTCTCTATTCCTATTCTGCAGTTGCTGCACGAGAAGCAGGGAAGCGACAAGGGACAGCGCAGGATCAAAGCACTGATACTGACACCTACCCGCGAGCTGGCGCTTCAGATTGCAGATAGCATAGACGCGTACGGCAAGCATACGGGCCTGAAGCATACCGTTATTTTCGGTGGCGTGCCGCAGAAGAAGCAGACCGACGCCCTGCGCGCCGGCGTGGATATTCTGGTGGCCACCCCGGGCCGTCTGCTCGACCTGATGGCGCAGAAGTATGTGCACCTGCAGCATATTGAGCTGTTCGTGCTGGACGAGGCGGACCGCATGCTGGACATGGGATTTGTGAATGACGTGAAAAAGGTGCTGAAAGTGCTGCCGGAGAAAAAGCAATCGCTGTTTTTCTCGGCTACTATGGCCCCGGAGATCATGAAGCTGGCTGATACCATCCTGGTGGATCCCGCCAAGGTGGAGGTAACGCCGGTTTCGTCCACAGCCAATACCATTCAGCAGTCGGTATACTACGTGAAGGGCCCGGACAAGCGCAAGCTGTTGCTGCACCTGCTCAAGGACGAGGAGATGGAGAGCGTGCTGGTATTTACCCGCACCAAGCGTGGCGCTGACCGCGTAGCCAAGGATATTGCCAAGGCTGGCGTAACAGCAGAGGCTATCCACGGCAACAAAGCCCAGAACGCCCGTGTGCGTGCGCTGGATAACTTTAAGTCGCGCAGAACGCGTGTGCTGGTAGCCACTGATATTGCCGCCCGCGGTATCGACGTGGACGACCTGAGCCACGTGGTGAACTATGAGCTGCCCAACGAGCCTGAAACCTATGTACACCGCATTGGCCGTACGGGTAGGGCAGGGGCAAGCGGTATCGCGCTTTCGTTCTGTGGTGCCGATGAGGTTCCGTACCTGGCCAGCATCCAGAAACTGATCTCTAAGAACGTACCGGTAATCGACAACCACCCGTTCCCGCTCACAGCCAAAGATTTTGCCGAGGCAGCCAGCACTGTGAAGGAGCAAAAGAAGCAAGGCGGCAGAGGCGGACGCGGCAACTGGAGCAACAGGCCATCTGGTGAAGGCCAGCGCAGCGCAGGCAGCGCCAATGCCAACAGGCCAGCCGGCGGACCCCGCAACGGAGGCAACCGCACCAGTGGTAACCGAAACAGAACGCACCAGTCAAGCTAATAAAGCTTAACTTCTTTTAAAGTATAAAAGTCCTGCCGGAGCTGATCTGGCAGGACTTTTTTTGTGTGGTTGAGTCAGGAATAGCCGGTTAAGTGAGGCGGAGCGGGATGAACCGCATTCCCCGCAGTGTCGGCCTGTCCTGAAGGATTACGCGAGGATTGCGTGTCGAAGGTTCCGGAAGCCTTCGGAGTGTCTTGCTGGCTACGAAGTATAAAAACACTACCAGGCATCAAAAATGCTGTGAAGCTAGCCCTCCGTCACCGCCTGCCTTGTACGACTCACTAAGTATACCCCGGCGAAGATGAATAGGGCGTATAACGCTTTCTCCAGCGTGAAAACATCCCTTCCCACGCCAATCGCGATCACGATGGCCAGCACCGGCTGCAGGTAAATATAGGCCCCCACCAGCGAAGGGTTGGCATAGCGCAGCGCCCAGGTGTTGAACAGGTAGGCAATGATGGTAACGGCGATCACCATAAACACTAACGACCACCAGATGGAATCCGGAAAAGAGCTGTAGTCCGGCTCCAGCACCTGCTGCCAGCCAAACGGAAGCACGATAACAGCACCCACGGTAAAGATGCGGCTCACCACGGTAAAAGCATTATACTTCTGCATCAGCGGTTTCACCAGCACTAAGTATAAACCGAACGAGGTGGCGTTGAGAATAATGAGCAGGTCACCCCAGAGGTTGCCCGTGGTGTGTTCGCTGCTGGAAGTATAGATCAGCAGGAAAGCACCCAGAAAGGCCAGCGCAATACCCGCTACCTTGCGCTTGCTGATGCGCTCCCGCAAGAGTATGGCCGAGAACACCAGCACCACCACCGGCACGATGACCATGAGCAGGGCCGCGTTGATGGGCGCCGTTAGGTTCAGGCCGGCAAAAAAGCAGAGCTGGTTGATGGCCACACCCGTTACGCCGCAAAGTATGGCCCGCAGGTTATCGTTCCATCCCACGATCTTCTCCCTGGTGACAAGCCGCGTAAATATCCCGAAGAAAATGGCCGCCGACACCACCCGGATCACGATCAGCCCGAACGGCCCCATGTAGGCGGGCATCACCGCTTTGGCGATGCTATAGTTGCTGCCGTAGATCAGGGCCACCAGGAAGAGTGCCCCGTGCACCTGCAATTGCTTATTCATAGGGCAAAGGTACGTGCTAAATCGTGCCGCTCCGTATAAGGGAGGAAACAAAACAACACCTAAAACGACAAGGTATATGAACGGGATGCCCCTTACGGTGCGGCGGTCAATAGAAATAATGGGACTGTTCTTTCTGGGATGGTTTATTGTGCTGGCAAAGGGGCTGCTGACTCCACTGTTGCTGGCCTTCTTTATCAGCATCATGCTAATGCCGCTCTACCGCTTCTTCACAAAGTATAAACTGCCCGACGCGCTTGCCATTATAATCAGTATCCTGGTCATGGTGGTTGTGTTTGGCCTGATCATCTGGTTTTTCTCCTCCCAGATCGGAAACCTGGTATCCGATTTCCCGGTCATCCAGAAAAACGTGACCAACCACCTGAACGCCCTGAGCGCCTGGATCGGGGAGCACTCGCCCTTTTCCACCACCGAGCAGCTGGACTTTATAAAGGAGCAAAGCAACAAACTGTTGGGGTTCACGGGCACTATCCTGACCGGGGCCGCCGGGTCGGTTACCTCGCTGGTGGTGCTGCTGGGTTTGCTGCCTATCTATATCTTCCTGATCATGTTTTACAAGAACCTGCTGTTGCGCTTCGTCTTTTTCTGGTTCCCGCAGGAGCAGCACGGCAGGGTGGAGGAGACGCTGCAAGAGATGCAGGTGATCATCAAAAGCTACCTGTTCGGCCTGCTGATACAGGTGAGTTACATGACGGTGCTGCTGGGCGGTATCCTGCTCATCATCGGCATTAAACACGCGCTGCTCATCGGGCTGATCTTCGCCTTCCTTAACCTGATCCCCTACGTAGGGGCCTTGTTGGGCAACATTATCGGCGTGCTGCTGACCCTGGCCTCTTCGTCGGAGCTGTGGCCTGTATTTGCTGTGTTGGGCACCATCACGTTCGTGCAGTTCCTGGACAATAACATCCTGATGCCCCGCATCGTGGGCTCTAAGGTAAGGCTGAACGCGCTGGCAACCATTGTGGGCGTGATTGTGGGCGGGGAGATTGCGGGGGTAGCCGGCATGTTCCTGTCGTTGCCCATCATAGCCGTGCTCAAGGTAGTGTTCGACCGCACCGAGCAGTTCAAGCAGTGGGGCGTGCTGTTCGGCGACGAAAGACCTGATAGAAGCCCGATGGAGGTGCCTTTTTTACGAGGGAAAAGCGAGCGAGTCCGGAAGAAGCTGGAGCGGGAAAATAAAGTGGAGCCCCCCCACAAGAGCTAAGGGAGCGCATTTATACTTACCTCTTTGCCCGCAAATTCGTAGCTTTGCCTTTACCGACACCGGAGAAACTTAGAGCAGATGAACCACCCGAACATACCCCTGGCCGAGCGCATGCGGCCCCACAACCTGGATCAGTATTACGGACAAAAGCACCTGGTAGGGCCTGACGGCATTCTACGCCGCTACATCGAGGGCGGCGTGATACCCAGTATGATTCTGTGGGGGCCTCCGGGCGTAGGCAAAACCACGCTGGCCAACATCATCGCCAACCAAATGAAAGTGCCTTTCGTGGCGCTGAGCGCGATCAACTCCGGTGTAAAGGACATACGTGAGGTAATTGACCAGGCCAAAAAGCGGCAGGGCACCGTGCTGTTCATCGACGAGATCCACCGGTTTAACAAGTCGCAGCAGGATGCCTTGCTGGGCGCTGTGGAGAAGGGCACCGTAACCCTGGTGGGCGCCACCACCGAGAACCCTTCCTTTGAGGTGATCTCGGCCTTGCTGTCGCGCTGCCAGGTATACATCCTCAAGCACCTGACAAAGGATGAGCTGATAGAACTGGTGGACAAGGCGCTGGCGCAGGACGAGTGGATGAAGTACCGCAAGGTGCGGGTGCAGGAGTATGAGGCCCTGCTGACAATATCCGGCGGCGATGCCCGCAAACTGCTGAACCTGCTCGAGATCGTGGCCGAAGGGGTGAAGGCGGAGGAAGTGGTGGTGACAAACGAGCTGGTGAAGCAGGTGGCGCAGCAGAACATCGTGATGTATGACAAGTCCGGTGAGATGCACTACGACCTGGTTTCGGCCTTCATCAAATCCATTCGGGGTTCCGACCCCAACGCTGCGGTTTACTGGCTGGCGCGCATGATCGAGGGCGGCGAGGACCCGAAGTTCATTGCCCGCAGGTTGCTTATAGCCGCTTCTGAGGACATTGGCCTTGCTAATGCTAACGCCTTGCTGATGGCGACCAACTGTTTCCAGGCGGTGCAGATGATCGGTTATCCGGAAGCAGAGATCATACTTTCGCAGTGCACGATCTACCTGGCTACATCGCCCAAAAGCAACGCCTCGTACAAGGCCATCAAAACGGCGCGGGCGCTGGTGCAGCAAACCGGAAATTTGCCTGTGCCGCTGCACATCCGCAACGCGCCGACCAAATTGATGAAGGAGATCGGCTACGGCAATAACTACAAATATGCTCACGACTACGAGGGGAACTTTGTGGCCCAGGAGTTTATGCCGCAGGAGCTGAGCAACACCGCGCTCTACCAACCCGGGAAGAACGGCCGCGAGAACGAGATGCTGAAGCAGCTGCAGGCGCAGTGGGGGAAGAAATATCGGTATTAGAAAGTTAGAAAGTTATGGAAGTCTAACAACTAATAACAAACAACCAACTACGTGAACAGGATCATCTTTATACTTTCGTTTGTGCTGCTGATTGCTTTCTACATTCTCTGGGGGCAGCTGGGCTACCATTTTGGCAGCATACTGGTGTTTGTGGGCACGGTGGCGCTGATATACTTCCGCAGGCGCTACCTGGGCATGCGGCCGTACTGGGCCGGCAGCTTGTCTGATATTCCCAAATACTTTAAATTACCCTGAGTTAAAGCTTTCTTACTTTCTAACTCAATAGGTTTGTCTAGAAATAATTGTGGTTGGTCGAGTTGGGGTGGGGAGGATGAACTTTAAGCCTTAAATTTGATTATGATGTAGGGGAGCGGACGGCTCCTGAAGTAAAACGAACCAATTTAAACCCTGACATACCATGCTAAATTTCCTGAAATATGTGTTGGCCACCTTTGTAGGCTTGCTCATATTCTTCTTTATCAGCGTCCTGTTGCTGATCGGCATTGCCGCCAGCACAGCCTCTGAAGACGAGGTGAAGGTTGCTGATAACTCCGTGCTCGAGCTTAAACTGAACAGGCCCATCACCGAGCGCGACCCTAAAGACCCTTTTTCTGAGATCGGCTTCTCGTTTGGCGGGTTCTCCAGCACCGATGGCCTCGACCAGATCAAAGCCTCTATCCGCCGCGCCAAGAACGATGACAAGATCGAGGGCATTTTCCTGAACATGACCTTTGTGGATGCCGGGATGGGCAAGCTGGAGGAGATCCGCAACGAACTGATCGACTTCAAGGAGTCCGGCAAGTTCATTGTTTCCTACACCGACCTCTCTACCGAGAAAGCTTACTACCTGGCCTCTGTGGCCGATAAGATCTACCTGAACCCGATGGGCACCATTGAGTTTAATGGCATGAGCTCGGAGCTATACTTTGTAAAGCGTATGCTGGATAAGCTCCACATCGAGGCGCAGGTATTTAAGGTGGGAACCTACAAGAGCGCCGTAGAGATGTTCTTCCTGGAGAAGGCCAGCGAGGCCAACCGCGAGCAGGTAACCTCTTTCCTGAACTCCATCAACAACTACCAGCTGAACCAGATCTCCAAGTCGCGCGGCGTTACGGCCGAGGAGCTCAAGAACGTGCAGGACAACCTGCTGGTGCGCGACCCCGAGGACGCTAAAAAGCATAAGCTCATCACCGACATCGGTTACTACGACGAGGCCATCACCTACATAAAAGACCAGCTTGGGCTGGAGGAGCAGGACAAGTTGGAGATGGTGCAGCTGGCCAAGTATAAAAAGGTAAAAGACAAGGACATCAGCACGTCTAAAAACCGCATTGCACTTATCTACGCCGAAGGCGATATCGTGGATGGGGAAGGGGACGAAGACAACATTGGCGGCCACCGCTTTGCCGAGGCCATCCGCGACGCCCGACTCGACGAGGATGTGAAGGCCGTTGTGCTGCGCATCAGCTCCCCGGGTGGCAGCGCCTTGGCCTCTGATGTGATCTGGCGCGAGGTACAGCTCACCAAGAAGGTAAAGCCGGTAATTGCCTCTATGTCTGATGTGGCGGCCTCTGGCGGCTACTACATTGCCATGGGCGCCGATACGATTGTAGCGCACCCGAACACCATTACCGGCAGCATTGGCGTGTTTGGCGTGGTGCCGAACATGGAAGGCTTCCTGGGCGATAAGCTGGGCATTACTGTGGACCATGTAAGCACCGGCAAATTCTCTGACATGCCTACCGTTACCCGCCCGATGACGGCACAGGAAAAAGAGATCATGCAGCGCCAGATCGACCAGATCTACGAGGTCTTTACAGGCAAGGCCGCGCAGGGCCGCAACATGACGCAGGACCAGCTGAAGGAATATGCCTCGGGCCGCGTTTGGTCAGGTGCAGAGGCCATGGAGCGCAAGCTGGTGGATGTGTACGGCGGGCTGGATGAGGCCCTCGCCATTGCCGCCAAAAAGGCTGGCGTAGCCGATGATTACCGTCTGAAGGAACTCCCTGCCCGCAAAACGTTCTTTGACGAGTTGCTGGGAGGTATGGGTGCCAAGGCGAAAGAGCAGGCCATAAAGGCCGAGATGGGGGAGCTTTACCCCTACTACAAACTCTACAAAAAAGCCTCTACGATTGTGGGCGCCCAGGCACGCATGCCTTATGAGATGATTATAGAGTAAGAGTGAATGAATGTGTGCATGAATGATTTTGCACAACTTTGATTCTGTAACTTTAAACCGCTCCGGATAACTTTGCCGGGGCGGTTTTTGTTTTATGGCAAGGCTATTTTTTGCAACTTGCCTACCTGTACTTTCGGCTGCGGCCAGTAGCGGCAGGCAAGTATAAAAATGAGGCAGTGCGTAAGGTATGGGGTGTGATGAAAATCATTTTAACTGATAAGTCGAACCTCTTACTTCGCGCCAGCAAAACGTAGAAACTAATTCACCCATTCAGTCATTCACAATTAAAGCCATGATGGAGCAATTACAGGAATCAACAGAACATATAAAAAGACAGATCGGCGACTTCGAGCCTGAATTCGGCATTATACTTGGCACCGGCCTCGGCGCGCTGGTAAATGAGCTGGAGATAGCGCATGCCATCGATTATGCAGCTATCCCGAATTTCCCGGTATCTACGGTGGAGAGCCACTCCGGCAAGCTGATTTTCGGGCACCTGGCCGAGCGCCGCGTGGTGGTGATGCAGGGCCGCTTCCATTACTACGAAGGCTACAGTATGGAGCAGGTGGTGTTTCCGGTGCGCGTGATGAAGTTGATGGGTGTACGGAAGCTGTTCGTGTCGAACGCCGCCGGCGGCCTGAACCCGGCCTTCAACACCTCCGACCTAATGGTGATCACCGACCATATCAACCTGCAGCCAAGCAACCCGCTGATCGGCAAGAATATAGACGAGCTGGGGCCGCGCTTCCCCGACATGAGCGATGTGTACGATGAGCACATGATACGCGAGGCGATGGTGATTGCCGAAGACGCCGGCTTCACATTGCAGGAAGGGGTTTACGCCAGCGTGCCCGGCCCCATGCTGGAGACACCCGCAGAGTACCGTTACATCACCATCATCGGTGCTGATGCCGTGGGCATGTCCACGGTGCCGGAAGTGATTGCGGCCCGCCATATGGGCATGCAGGTGTTCGCCATTTCTGCGATCACGGACATGGGCACCCCGGACCGCATCAAGAAAGTAGTGTTGTCAGATATTCTGGAGGCGGCTGCCATTGCAGAGCCACGCATGGCGCTGATCATCCGGGAGCTGGTGCGCCGCGCCTAGCAGGGTGGCAAAAATATAGAAGTATAAAATGCGCAAAGGCAGAAAAACTTGGTGTTTCTGCCTTTGCGCATTTTATACTTCATCCTGAGAGGATTCCCTTAGTTACACCCCTACCGTGTAGCCGTACAGCAGAAGCAGCACTATCAGGTTGTGGAACATGTGCAGCCCTACGGCCCAACCCATGCCCAGGCGGAGGCGCGTGTATCCCAGAAAAACGCCCCCTATAAACTTTGGCAGCAGCAACAGCAGGAGCAGCACCGGCGGTAAACTGATGCCTTGGTAGTTGAGCAGGTGCAGGAGCCCGAAAAGAACCGTGGAAGTATAAAATACCAATCCGAAACGCCGCTTCCAAAGCAGGTACATATTTGCCTGCCATTTCCTGGACGACAGGTACCAGCCTAAAAGTATAACCAGCAGCAAAGCAACAGTTGCCATCAGCCAGACAGGCGCCCCCGCCGCTCGTGCCACAACCGGCCCGAAGCTAATCATAAAGGCCAGCGCAGCCACTACGACAAAACTACGCGCGTATACCAGCGGCAGCCGGAAAACCATTTCCTCGGTAACTGGGGCCAGCAGCACAGCCACCACAAATAGCGGGAAGAAAGGGATGTTAGTGGGAAACACCTCTATGAGGCTCGTGGGGCGGTATGGCACCCCCACCGCACTACATACCAACGCCAGGGAAATAAACAGCACCGTCTGCAGTACCGTCTCGATCAGAGCTAACTGCAGGATGAGCGGGAGCTTGGTTTCCAGTAGGTTATGCTCTTGTTTCAGGGGCTTCGGCTGCAGCGCAAATGCCCATAGCTTCCTCAGCGTGTCCTGTACCGAGGGAGGCGCTGCATAGGGCGATGCCTCTGTAAAGAAGAAGACAGGTGTTTTCATAGGAAAGTTCGCTCTACAGAATAATATAAATATATATATTATTATTTATAATCAAAACAAGTATAAATAAAGCGTGGAACAGGTCTATAGTAGCGGTGGCCCTGGTGAACGGTGTGTAGTTCAGGCTTCGTAAGGATGGGGCGGGTAATTAAATGTTCATACTTTGTTTAAGTGGTTTAGGTTGAGCGGCGCATAAAAAAACGGCTGCCGGTTAGGGCAGCCGTTGAAAGAATCAGGAGGTAGGGCGTAGGCTATTTTGTGATGATGACGGTTTTACGGTCGTAGGCCAGGTTAGTGAAAATGCCGAAGCCGCCTTCCACCGACGACTTGATCTGGGAAGGCTGCGCAAAGGGATTGCCGTTGGCGTTCTTGGCGTCGGAGATGGAGGCCAGAAAGTCGTAGTACTGCTTCTCGATATGGTAGAGCGTTACGATGAGCGTATCGCCCTCCTCATACTTATATGACGACCCTAAAGAAACCCGCTTGCCGTTCGTCAGGTTGTCGGAGGTAACGAAGTCGCGGTCGGAGCCGCCGCTGAGGCTGTCGATGTGGGTCATGTAACGGTAGTAGTTGGCGGTGCTGGCATCATCCTGAAACGTGGTGAGCAGGTAGGCCTCCTCCTTGTCGTTAAATTTCCATACTACCTCCTCAATGGGCACCTGTGTTTGTAACTTAGTGAAGCCGGTTACTTTGCGCCCCTTGCCATCCACCACCTCCAGGTGGTAGGTCTGGCCGGGTTTGCCGTACAGGATCTCGGTGGAGGTGTGCGTATAGAAGCGGCCCGTGCTCTTCACGATCACAGGATTATACTTTAGCTGAATGCGCCTGCCGATGGGGGTGGTGATGTATACTTCCGCATCAGGTACCAGAGGCGGGGCGGGGTCCTCAAAATAGCCCGAACTCTCCAGTACCGAGGCGCGGATATGCTTGCCCTGCTCCAGGTAGCACTCCACCACCAGCTGCGGCTCATGGTTTGGCAGCTCCACGTCAATATCCTTCTCCAGGTCGCAGGCGGTAAGTAGGACCGTCAGCGGTATCAGCAAGTATAAAAGTAGCTTTCGCATCATCAGAATCTGAAATTATAGGTAACCGACGGAATAACGGGAAACAGCGACACCTGCTTGGCCTGGAAGCCCAGGATTGTCTGCTCGTTTGTCCTATCCTTCTGCTGCTCAAAGTATACAAAATAGGGGTTGCGGCGGTTGTATACGTTGTACACGCTGAAGGTCAGGTCGGCCTCACCCCGCTTGGGTTTCAACTTCAGCACCGCCCCCAGGTCCAGGCGGTGGTAGGCGGCCAGCCGGTAGGCGTTCCGGTCTTCGTAAATCGGCACGATGCTCGGCTCCTTCCCTTCCACATCCTGAAAAGCGAACCTGGCCACCGGCACCGAATAGGCATTGCCCGTGCCGTATACAAAGGCCCCCGTCAGGCTGAGGCGCTTGTTGAGCTGGTGCATCAGTACCAGGCTGATGTCGTGGCGGCGGTCGTAGCGGGCCGGAAAGCGCCTGCCGTTGTTAATGCCGTCGAACGTGCGGTAGGTCCAGGAGAGGGTGTAGCCCAGCCAGCCGGTGGTCTTGCCGCTCACTTTCTCCAGGTATAACTCGTTGCCGTAACTCTCGCCCTTGCCAAAGAGGAACTCGTTCTCCAGGCTATCGTTTACAAACAGATTGGCCCCGTCGCGGAAGTCGATCTGGTGCTGCATCCACTTATAGTATACCTCGTTGGAAACAAGGTATTTGCCTTTGCCGAACAGGTGGCTTACCCCCAGGGCTGCCTGCTGCGAGCGCTGCGGTTTCACGCCCTTGTTGGATGGATACCAGATATCAGTGGGCAGCGAGGCGCCGGAGTTGGTGAGCAGGTGCACGTACTGCATCATGCTGGCGTAACTGGCTTTTAATGAGGTGTGCTCATTTAAGGTATACTTTACAGATCCCCGGGGCTCCAGGGCCGCATAGGTTTTGCCGCCGCTGTTAAAACCCGATAGCCGCAGGCCGTAGTTGAACGAGAGCATCGGGCTGAGTTCGTAATCGTCGGAGGCATACAGACCAAACTCACTGCCGCTGTAGGTGCTCCCCGCACCAAAGTTCAGGGTGCTGTCCGCAGACTCAAAGTTGAGGCGGCCCACCGTAAAGCCATGGTGCGTTGCCTGCGCCCCGAACTTCAGGCTATGCCCATCCCCTAAAAACCAGTCAAAATCAGTTTTGAAAGTATAATCCTGTACCTGGGAGGTGAGCTTAAAGCTGAAAATATCAATCTTGTTGTTGATGTTGTACTTGTAGCCGGTGGAGGTGAGGGAGGTGGTGGCGTAGAGGTTGTCGTTGAACTTGTGGCGCCAGCGCAGGCTGCCCATGGTGTTGCCCCAATCGAACCCGAAGCTGAAATCGCTGTCATTGAACCCGAAGAAGTCGCGGCCATAGTAGCCGCTCAGGCTCAGCTCGTCCTTCTCGCTTAAAGTATAGCTCAGGTTGCCGTTTAGGTCGTAAAAATAATAGTCGGGGATGGGGTTGTAGTCTTTGTCGCCCTCCTTGATGCGGTTGAGTTGGCGCGTGAAAATGTCCACGTACGTGCGCCTGCCCGACAGAGAGAAATTGAGCTTGTCCTTCAAGATGGGCCCATCCAGGGTGAGGCGTGAGGAAATGAGGCCAAGACCGCCGGTGCCGCGCACGCGCTCGTTGTTACCCTTGTTCATCTTCACATCCACCACCGATGAGAGCCGCCCGCCGAACTGCGCCGGAAAGCCGCCTTTATACAGTTCCACGCTTTTCACGGCATCGGGGTTAAACACACTGAAAAAACCGAACAGGTGCGAGGGGTTGTAGATCATAGCGTCGTCGAGCAGCACCAGGTTCTGGTCGGGTCCGCCGCCGCGCACGTAAAGGCCGGAGGTGCCCTCACCGCCAGACTGGACGCCCGGCTTCAGTTGCAGCGTCTTCAACAAGTCCACCTCGCCGAAAAGAGCGGGCAGCAGCTTGGCCTCTTTGGAAGATAGGGTCTCCACGCTCATGCGGGTGTCGTTGAGCTTCTGGCGCAGCGAGTTAGCCTGTATTTCCACCACTTGCAGCTCGTTGCGGGCCGGGTCAAGTATAAAGTTTATAGTTTGGTGGCTCCCGGCTACAGAAATGGTGCGTGTGGCGGTGGTGTAGCCCACATAGGTTGCCCGCAGCCTGTGCTCGCCCTGCGGCAGGTTTAAAGTATAAAATCCTTCCTCGTCGGTGATGGTGCCGATGCCTGCCTCCGTTACCGACACGCTGGCCCCTACGAGGGCCTCGTTGTTGCTGGCGGCCCGCACATAGCCCTGCACCACCTGCCGTTGCGCCCAGGCGGGCAGCGAGACAAGCAGCAATAATAAAAAACAGGTAGTATGGTAAATCCGCATGTGTGCAGCTGCTAGGCTTGTTTCTGGTCAAGTTAGCCAATCAACGGCGTAACGGGAAATCATTTATACTTCTTCTAAGGCTAAACTGTTGGTTTATGCATTTGGTTTAGTTTGAGGCTGTTTTCTGGGAAATAGCAAAAGCCGTTGCCAGCGGCAACAGCCTTTGCAGTAGTTGATAGGTTTTGGGCTGCTTTATACTTTCCGGGCTATACTTAATACTCCCTGGCGCAAGCGTCCGCTTGTGCCTCTCTTAGTCGCCGTTTTCCGCAACTGGAACCAAGTTATTCCTACTAGCTTCTGTTCATCCTCCAGACTTACAAGTCTACAGTTGCAATTCCAAGTTTGGCTCCCTCCAGGCCGGGAGGCCTCGTCTTCCCGCATCGCGCGGTGTTCCCTTCCTTTGCTACCCTTCGGTCGCAATGCCCTTGCAGGGCACCGGAATCTCACAAGGCGCTCAACGGAAAGACTGGGATCAGATTCGATAGCCACTGCTGACGAAGCTTGAACAGAGCTCCCCTCCTTAGCCAATGAGGGGCAGGGGTGGTTGGACCCGATCCTGCAGATGATTTCCACACTATAAGTATGTGGATTGCCGCTACTCTTTATAAAACAACGCCGAAAGGACCAATACAATAAAGATCACCCCTGATACAACTCCAGAATCCGCTTCTTCAGGTAAAACTCGCACTTGCTTTGCAGCAGCTCAGCCTGCGATTTGTTCATGTTGTTCAGCGACTCCATGTAGGCGAAAAAGTCGATGTTGCCCAACTCGTAGCGGCGTTTGGCCGACTCGAAGGCGCGTTGGGTATACTCCAGGTTGGCGATGACGGTGTTATACTTTTCACGGGCGGCGAGAACATCCTGGTAAGCCTGCTGCACCGTCTGCCGTAGTTGGTTCTGGCTGGCCGCATAGTCCAGTTCGGCGTTGCGCAGGTCCAGGCGGGCGGTTTGGGCATCGAAGTGGCGGCTCAGGCCATTGAAGACTGGGATGCTCAGGTTCAGAGCTACCACCTTGCGCTGGTTCAGATCCAGCTGGTCGAAGTAGGGCATGGTCTGCAGGTTGCCGTTCTCCGGGTCTTTGTAGATGTTGCTGGAGTAGTTAGAGCCGATCATACCTTCCAGGGTGAGGGTGGGGGAGAAATTGCTCTTAGCCACCTTCAGCTCGGTTTTGGCGGCATCCAGGGTGGCGGCAGAGGATTTCACGAGCGGGGAGTAGTTCAGCGCGTTCGCCATCACCTCCTGCTCTGTTGGCAGCTCCATGCGTATCTCGTCAGGAGTGGCAGGCATCTCGAGCGCGTAGTCGGGCGTACCCTCCACGTTCATCTCCTGCACCAGCTGCAGCATAGCCTTGCGGTAGTTGTTCTGGTAGGTGATCAGGTTCAGCTTTTCAGTGGCAATCTGGGCCTTCATCTGGTATACTTCATCCATGGCCCGCACACCGGCGCGCTCGAGTTTCTCCATCTGGCTCAGTTGCCCTTCCAGCAGTGCAATACGTCCCTCAGAGATGCTGATGTTCTCGCGGTCTACGAGGGCCTGCAGGTAATAACCTGTTACATTGGTCTCCAGGTCAATCTCGGCCTGTTGCTCGGCGTAGGCGCTGGCTTGGGCCTGTTGCTTAGCTTTCTTAAGCTCAAACAACTTGGAAAAGCCGTCGAAGAGCACCACCTGCCCGGCCAGGTAGGGGTAGGAGCCGGTGGTGTTGCCTCGCTGCACCTGCCCGGTCACGTTGTCGAACACGAGGCCATTGGTGCGGTTAAGGTCGGCGTTGGCAGAGATGCTGGGCAGGTAGCCATACTTGTTGCGTCGCACCTCTATCCCGGATTTGGTGCTGTTGTAGCGCGCCTGGCGCAGCGCCACGTTGTGCTGGCGAGCCAGTTCCATGCTTTTCTCCAGCGTCAGGGGTTCCTGTGCGTAGGCGGCGGTTGCTAAACCAAGGCATAAGGTGAGCCCTCCCAGCTTTTTGAGCAGGGCTCTGGTTATACATTTTTTCATAGTTTTATCTTATACTAGTGGCAATGATCCTGATACAACGTATGGCTTAGGCCTCCTCCAGTCCGAGCCAGGCATTGCGCAACTGCACCTGCTCCGGCGTGGCCATCGGGTCGAGTTGTAGCACATGCTGCTGCTCGCGTTTCACGGCGGTTGCCCTGCCTTTCAGTTTTTTCTCCTTCACCTCGCCTTTGTCATTCACACGACCCACGGTAAAGGTAAGTCTGTCGCCGGGTTTCATGTTTTGCAGGTCCTCGGCTATGATCTGCCGTATGTTGGCAGGGGTGATCTCGGTGCCGTTAAAGGCCAGCAGCAGGTCGCCGGTCTGGAAGCCTATCTTGCGGCCAAACGCATCCATGTCCGCGGTGTCAGCTACTTTTATCTTGTTTGTCTCTTCATCAAAACCAGGGGCAAAACCACCGTAGGAGATAAGCTCCTGTGTGCCTTTCGGCTTGTACACGATGCCCACCTTACGGAACGTCTCCTCCAGCGGCAGTGGCTCCGATCCCTCCACATACTTGGCGAAAAATTCCCGGATCTCGGGGCTGGTCATCTCAGCGATCTTGTCGAACAGCTCCTCATCCTTAAAAGCATTGTCCTTGCCGTAGGTCTTGGAGAGGTCCAGCATCAGGTCGCGCAGGCCATACTTGCCATCGCTCAGCTCACGCAGCTTCACGTCCAGTACCAGGCCAATCAGAGCACCTTTCTGATACACGTTGCCATACTCGTTCTCATACTTCTCCAGTACCTGCGAGCTCATCTCTGTAAAGGGCAGGGTGTCGTTGTAATAGGTTTTGGAGGTGAGGATGTAGTCGCGGATCTTTTGCAGGAACTCGTCCACATCGTAGAGGTTTTCATACACCTGCACGTGGGAGGCAAAATACTCCGTAACGCCCTCATACAGCCACAGGTGCTCCGACATCTTGGGGTTGATGAAGTCGAAGTTGCCGATCTCCTCGGAGTGGACGTTCAGCGGCGTTACGATATGGAAAAACTCATGTGCGGCCACATCGCGGATGGTGGAGCTGAACTGCGCCTCCGGCATCTCCGGCAGAAAGTATACCGAGGAGTAGGAGTGCTCCAGCGCTCCGAAAGAGCCGGACTTGCCCACGCGCTCCGGCACGTAGATCAGAAACGCATACTTGTCTACCGGCAGGGTGCCGCCCAGGTAGCTGCGCTGCGCCTCCAGTATACTTTGCACGTTCTTCGCTATTGGCTCAGACGTCACGCGGCCAGATGGCGAGTACACCGACACCAGCACCTCTGTTCCGCCCAGGTTAAGCACCGTCGTGTCGGGTACGTTATACATCAGCGGTGAGTCGGCCAGGTCCACGTAGTTTGGCAGTTGGTAGGTGTCCAGCGAGTCGTTGGAGGCAACGGCTTTGAGCGGTGTTGAGCCGTAGAATCCCTCAGGCTTGGTAATGTTGAGCGTGTAAGGCACCTGCTTCATGCCTTCGAAATAGCCCACGAAGCCAAAAGTGTTGAGCAGAAAGTTCTTACCCTCCTCAATGTTCGTTCCGCCCGGCTCAAATACCACGTCCTCGCGCTTGGCGGCGTCAAACGTATCATCCACCCAATAGGTAATCCTGTCCAGCCTGTCAGCATTGCTGATCTGCCAGCGGTTGGTGTCCAGCCTTGCTACGGCCAGGGTATCGCCGTTTTCGGCAAAGGCTTTAAAATCGTTTACGAATTTGCCAAAGTCAGACACGGAGTAGGTGCCCGGTACGATCTTAGGCATGTTGTAAATTGTTACTTTCTCAGTTATCTGCGGGGCCTGTACCGTTACCTGTACCTGGTCGTTCTGTACATTTTTCAGGTTGATGGTGACATTATACTTCTGAGCAGGGTCGGTCTGCGGCGCACTACCTGCCAGGGCAGCCATGTGCAGGCCGAGGCAAAGTGTTAGCGCAGTGAATGTGTTTTTTAGCATGGTATGTTCTGTTTCTATCAATATAACTTATACGAAGTATAAAGGATAGCTTTTTTAGACCAAAGGGCTCTTTTTGTAGACCAGCTTCCCAGCCACGTTTTTTGTTACGGATGAATAGATGCTACTTCTGAACGAAAGGTTGTCTGGCTTTTAAAGAACCCCGGCAGCGGCAGGCCATACCGTCTTACGCCGGGGATTCACCTTAAACAAACAACAAACTTTTAAGAGTTAGAGAGTTTAGGAGTTTGGGAGTTAAAGAATTCCCCCCTCCAATAACTATCAACTAATCACAAATAACAATACCTACTGCGTGCGGATAGCCTTTACCGGGTCGAGCAGGGCAGCTTTCACGGCCTGGAAGCTCACCGTGGCCAGGGCGATGACCAACGCAAGCAAGCCAGCCAGGACAAAGATCCACCAGCTCAGGTCTACGCGGTAGGCAAAGTCCTGCAGCCACTGGCTCATGCCGTACCAGGCCACAGGGCTGGCCAGCACAATGGCGATAAGTACCAGCAAAGCAAAATCCTTGGAGAGCAGCAGCACGATGTTGCCTGTGCTGGAGCCCAGCACTTTGCGGATGCCAATCTCCTTGGTGCGCTGCTCGGCCGTGAACGAGGCCAGGCCGAACAAGCCGAGGCAGGCGATGATGATCGTGAGCAGGGAAAAGTAACCAAAAATGGTCAGCATCTTTTCCTCGGCCAGGTACTGCTTGTTGAAGCTCTCATCCAGGAAAAAGTAATCCATGGGGTGCGTGGGAGCGAAACGCTGCCAAGTACTCTCGATGTGCGTCATGGTCTGGCGTAAATCACCGGGGGATATCTTGGCCATCAAGGAGCCGTTGTTGCGGGGCGCCAGCAGGATGACGAGCGGCTCAATCTGGCTGTGCAGCGATTTATAGTTAAAGTTGCGCACCACTCCAATCACTCGACCAGAGGTGGTATCAGTAAATCCGATGCGCTTGCCGACAGGGTCTGCCCAGCCGAGTGCCTTGACAGCCGCCTCGTTCAGGATGTACCCGTTTTCAGGGTCTGTGCCCATGTCCTTCGAGAAGTTTCTGCCTGCTGTCACCGGAATGTCCATCAGGTCGAAGAAGTCATAGTCTACCCAAATGGTGTTCATGGTTTTTTCGGCCATGCCGTTGCCGCGCTCCACGTTGAAGATGATCACCCCCGTTTCCTCGCCCGGTATCATGGCCGAGGTAGCCACTTCCGTAATGCTTGCATCCTTCAGAAGCTCTGTTTTAATGACAGACATCTTGTTCACAAGGGTAGTGTCGCCGCTGGGAATGTCGATCACCACCACCTGCTCTTTTGTAAAGCCGAGGTCCTGGCTTTTCAGGAACTGCATCTGGCTGTATACTACCACAGTACCGATAATCATGACCAGCGAAATGGAGAACTGCAGCACCACCAGGCTCTTGCGCAGCATGGCACCTCCTCCATTAGGGACTTTGTCTGTCTTGAGCGTATCCACCGGCCGGAAGTGCGAGAGGATAAAGGCAGGGTAGCTACCGGCTACCAGCCCTATGAAAACGGCAATGCCCAGGATGAGCACAAGTAAAGACGGATCAGTAAAAAAAGTGGATGGGATCTGCTTATTTGCCAGGTTGTTGAACATAGGCAGTAAAAGCTCCAGCAGCCCCAGCGCCAGGACTACGGCTATGAGCGTCAGCAGTACCGATTCGCTCAGAAACTGTAGCACCAGCTGCAGCCTGCTGGCGCCCACCACCTTTCGTAAACCGACCTCTTTAGCTCGCTTGGCAGAGCGCGCGGTAGCCAGGTTCATGTAATTTATACTTGCTATCAGAAGTATAAACAGGCCCACAAACGCAAATATGTAGATATAGGACTTGTTGCCAACAGGAAAGGCCTCCCAAAGGTAGTCGGTGTTCAGGTGAATGTCGGGCAGCGCCTGCATGTGTATCACTACGCGCTCTGTAGTGGCGCTTCTGCGGATAGGGGTGATGCGCCGCTCCACAAACTCCGGTAACTTTGCCTCCAAACCTGCCGCATCATGGGCGTTGCGCAGCAAAAGGTACGTATAGCTGCTCGTGCCAAACCAGTCTGTGCCCAGGTTCCGGCGCGTCTCGGCAGACAGGGTGTTAAGCGAAGTAAGCACGTTCGGCCGCATATGGGCGGCATCCACCGGCTCGAAAATACCGGTCACCTTGTAGGTTTGACTACCGATGCGGAAGGTGCTGAGCATGGCCTGCATCGGATCACTAAAGAACTTACCTGCTACGTCCTTAGACAGCACGAGAGTGTTTGGCTCCTGCAGGGCCGTTTTGGGGTTGCCAGCCAGGAGTTTGTAGTCAAATAGCTGAAAATAGTTACTGTCTACCCAGAAAACATGTTCAATGGCTATCGCCTTCTCGTCCAGCCGGAGTACCTGTTTGTTTCTGTTGATCATGCGCACCGCAGCCTCCACTTCCGGGAAGTCGGCAGCCAGCGTTGGAGCGAGCGCACCATGCGTGATGGAAGCTTTCTCCACCTCGTCTTCTACTATCAGGTCGTTCACCACCCGGTATATCCGGTCATGCTTTGAGAAAGCTTTGTCATAGCTCAGCTCGTGCTGCACATACAGGTAGATCAGGATGCAGGATGCAATGCCGATGGCCAGGCCAATGATGTTGATCGCGGCATACACTTTATTGCGGGCCATGTTCCGGAAGAAAATAAGCAGATAATTGCTAAGCATGATGTTCTGATTTAAGTGAATACCTCTAGTCCAGGTATGCTGCTATTTCTCGTTCATTACAGTGATGCTGCCAAGGCCACCTGTCGCCTTTATCGTGAGCGTGTGCTTTGATTTTCCCAGGGCCGCATTGCGGTAGTATGTGCCTTCTTTGGTTAGCCCGTCCAGCTCCTGGCTTCCCAGCCCAGCCGTCTCCAGCCGTACGCCTGTATTCTTGGGTAGCTTGATGTTAATATCGCCTATGCCGCCGGCTACATCCACGGTAAGGTCATGGCTCCAATCCCCCGTCAGGTCAAGGGTTAGCTCCCCTACGCCAGCCTTTATATCGGCCTGCCTTAGGTCGCTCTTGCTCAGTTTTACATTCAGCTCCGCAGCGCCAGCTTCTATCTGTAGCTTCTGCACCTTGCTGTTAGTTAAGTTTATATCTGACTTGCCGGCTCCGAATTGTAGATGGAGCGCAAGCGGGGTGGTTCTGCTCAGGTTAACTACCCAGTCGTTCTGGCCGCTGTCTTCGTTATTCCTCAGGCTTTCTTGCTTAAGGGTAATGCTGGCGGTGCCGTTGTTGGTATGCATCTGCATGCTTGGCTTCCAGCTTGGCCGCTCGTACTCCACCTGCGCGCGGAGCAGCTCACTCCCCGAGGCGTTTAGCTTCAAGGTGCCGGCAGGTATCTCCAGCTTTACAGTACCCTTCGATACACCTGTGGCAGATACAGATTTTTCATACTTCTGCTGGGCAAACAGACCGTGCGCTGCAAAAAGAAGGCAAAGGAGCAGGGGTAGCTTTTTCATGGTTTTATGGTAAGGGTTAGAAATCAGAGGTAGATCCGCCTTTACTGCGTGCGAATAGCCTTTACCGGGTCCAGCAGGGCTGCTTTCACGGCCTGGAAACTCACCGTTGCCAGGGCTATGACCAAGGCCAGGATGCCGGCCAGGGCAAAGATCCACCAGCTCAGCTCGATGCGGTAGGCAAAGTCCTGCAGCCACTGGCTCATGCCGTACCAGGCTACCGGGGTAGCCAGCACAATGGCCACCACCACCAGCAAGGCAAAATCTTTGGAGAGCAGCAGCACGATGTTGCCTGTGCTGGAGCCCAGCACTTTGCGGATGCCGATCTCCTTAGTGCGCTGCTCGGCCGTGAACGAGGCCAGTCCAAACAACCCAAGGCAGGCAATGAAGATGGTCAGGCCAGCGAAGTAGCCGAACACGGTCAGCATTTTCTCCTCGGCGCGGTACTGTGCGTCGAAGTGCTCGTCCAGGAAGAAGTACTCCATGGGGTGCCGCTGATCAAACAAACGCCACTGCTGCTCGATAAAGCTGATGGTGTTTGCCTGTTCTTCCGGCGCAAGGCGGGCCAGCAAATAACCAGGTGACTGTGGAATGAGGCGTATAGCCAAAGGCTGCACATCAGTATGAAGAGAGTTCATATGGAAGTCCTTTACCACACCTATAACTCTGGCATCTGCACCGGTTATACTTTCATCGCCGGTTTCTACCTTCTTGCCAACAGGGTCGCTCCAGCCAAGCCATTTAGCAGCCGCTTCGTTAATAATAATGCCCTCGCTCTGGTCTGTTTTCATGTCGCGGGAGAAATTGCGGCCTGCCTGCATTTCTATACCCATCAAGGGTATAAAGTCGTAGTCCACGGCAATGATGTCGATTGTCTTCTCCACCATTTTATCACCTTGCTCCACCAGCATCAGGGTTCGGCTGGTAAGTTCGGCAGGAATGCTGTAGGAGTTAGATACCTGGAGCACGTTAGGGTTCTGCAGCAACTTCTGCTTGATGATAGGCAGGCGTTGTACCAGCGTAGAGTCACCTCCCGGCACATCAATTACCATTACCTGCTCTTTGTTAAAGCCCAGCTCGGAGTTTTTGAGGAAGTGCATTTGGGCGAACACGACGATGGTGCCAATGATCATGATGAGCGAGATGCTGAACTGCAGCACCACCAGTGCCCGGCGCAATGTCGCGCTGCCGCCTCGGGGCTGCTTGTCTGACTTCAGCACGTCGGCCGGTTTAAAGGCAGAGAGGAAGAAGGCCGGGTAGCTTCCTGCCACCACGCCCACCAGCAGCACAATGGTCACCAATACTAGCCCAAACTCCCACTGCAGAAAGAAATCGGAAGAGAAGTTCTTTTCGGTCAGGTTATTAAAGCTCGGGATGAAGATCTGCACGAGTGCCAGCGCCAGAAGCACTGCGATCAGCGTCAGCAGCACCGACTCGCCCAGAAACTGGCGTATAATCTGGCTGCGGTCGGCCCCTACTACCTTGCGCAGGCCCACTTCCTTGGCGCGCTTGGCCGAGCGGGCGGTGGCCAGGTTCATGTAGTTTATACTTGCTATCAGGAGCAGGAAAACTGCCACTGCGCTGAAAATGTAAACATAAGACAGGTTGCCGTGCGGGTTAAGGTCATGCTTAAACCGGTTGTCGAAGTGGATGTCCTGCAGGGGCTGCACAAAAAAGTTCATGTGCGCGTTCAACTGGTTCTCCTTTATCCAGGGATTCACACGGTTCTTTGCCAGGTTATCCACCTGTTGCTGCAGTGCAGGGATATGTTCCTTATCATGCAGCAGCACATAGGTGAAGTTGTTCAGGTTGAACCATTGGTTGTTCCGGTCGTCTGCGCTGGTGCGCGCATCCTGTGTCGCTTTAGAGAGTAGCCCGGAGGCCTTTATGTGCGAGTGGCCCGGGTTGCGGTACACACCCGTTACCGTATAGGAGTCGCGGCTGAACTGCAGGGTCTCACCCATCGCCTGCTCCACCCCGCCAAATATTTTGTTGGCCAGTTCTTCGGTCAGAACGATGGTTCTGGGGGCATTGAGGGCCGTGGCTGGGTCTCCTGCCAGCATGTTGTAATCGAACACCTTGAAAAAGGCACTGTCGGCGAAGATCAGATCTTCTTCTGAGAAGGTTTGGTTATCGTACCAGATGGTTTGCTTACCAGCCTGGTAAAACTGCGTCAGTGCCGCGATGTCGGAGAATTGGCTTACGGCTGGCGCCAGTGCCGGGGGTGTTACGGCAAACTCGTCCTTGTGTCCCTCAAACACCACTTCGCCCACAAGGCGCACAATGCGGTCTGATTTGCTAAAATGGCTCTCGTAGCTCAGCTCGTCCTGAACAAACAGGTAAATAAGGATACAGGAAGCCACCCCGATAGCCAGCCCCACAATATTGATGGCCGAGTATACTTTGTTCCGCAGCAGGTTGCGGACAGCTATTTTGAGGTAATTCTGTAGCATGGGGTTCTGTATAAGCTAGTTTTATTCTGTTCGTAGCGCATCCACGGGATTAGACGATGCAGCTTTTATAGCCTGGTAACTTATGGTAACCATCGCCACAGCAAACGCAACCAATGTGGCCAGTAAAAAAATGTCGGTGCTGATGTCGATGCGGTAGGCAAAATCGGAGAGCCATTGGCGCATGGCATACCAGGCAATAGGCCACGCAAGCAGGTTCGCAACCAACACCAGCTTCAGAAAGTCCTTGGAGATAAGCGCCACTATACCCGACACGGAGGCCCCAAAAACCTTTCTTACCCCAATTTCCTTGGTGCGCTGTATGGTGGTGAAGGAGGCTAAACCAAACAGGCCAAGGCAGGCGATGAGTATGGCGATGCAGGAGAATATGGTGAATATCTGCCCTTTCTTCACCTCATCCTGATAACTCTTCTCATAAAGATCATCTATAAACTGGTAGGAGAACGGTACTTTAGGTAAAAACTCCTGCCAGGTTTCTTCCATGTGGGCGAGCGCCGCTTTGGTATCGCCTGCAACTTTTACAGAGATGTTGCTATACCCTTGCGAGTCAGAGATCATGAACACCATGGGGGAGATCTCCTTGTGCAGCGACTCGAAGTGAAAATCCTGGGCTACCCCCACAATGCGCCCGTTGTTACCGCCATAGCTCAAGGTTTGGTCTATGGCTATATTCGGGTCGTGCCAGCCGATCATGCGTGCGGCTGCCTCATTAATAATGTATGCGGCCGTGTCGTCGCTGGCAAACTTACGGTCGAAGTTGCGGCCAGCGGCCATCTTCACCTTGTACACATCCAGCATGTCGTGGTCTATAGTAACAAACTTTATAGTAGCAGATGTAGGGGCTAAGTTGCCGCCTTTGCTTACCTGGGCACCCATGGAGTTCAGCAGCTGGTCGGTAGGCACCAGCGAAGACCTGCCCACGCCCTGTATGGTGGACGATTTCATCAACTCAGCCTTGAAAGCCTCATACTTCGGCGTGAGGTTGCTGCTGTTGGGCAGGACCACCAACTGATTCGAATCGAAGCCAAGGTCTTTCTGCTGCATATACATCAGCTGCTGGTAAATAATACCCGTGGCGATGATCAGCACAGTGGAAATAGAGAACTGCAGCACTACCAGCGTTTTGCGTAGCATCGGGTTTTTAGAGCTGCTGCTCAGGGAACCTTTCAGTACGGTGGCAGCCTGGAAGTGCGATAAGTAAAAGGCCGGGTACAAGCCTGCCAGTACCCCCACCACAAGCGGAAGGGTAAGCACAAGGAGTAGTACCCACTTATCAGACAGCAGGGTGGTGGTGATGTTTTTACCTGTGAATTCGTTTAGCCAGGGTAGGGCAAGCTCCGTCATACCGAGTGCCAGGATCGTGGCAATGGTGGTGATCAGGACGGACTCCAGCAGAAACTGAAGCACCAGGTTATGTTTGGCAGCGCCAATCACCTTGCGCACGCCTACCTCCTTGGCGCGGCTGGTAGACCGGGCTGTACTCAGGTTTACATAGTTGATGCTGGCAATAAGAAGTATGACAATGGCTACAGCGCCTAGTACCATGATACTATCTATGTCGCCGTTTACCTCCAGTTCCGAATCCAGGTTAGATTTCAGGTGGATGTCTGTCAGCTTTTGCAAGTATAAGTTTGTGAACTCGGAAGGCTTGCGGCTTCGCGCATGGTTGGTGCCACTCAGGTGGCGATCCAGAAAAGCGGGGAGCTGGGCCTGCAGGCTTTTTGCCTGCTCCTCCGACTGCAGCAGCAGGTAGGTAGGAAAAGAGTTGTTACCGTAGTTTGTTTTCAAAGCCTCTGCGCCATACACGGTGGTGTCGTTCAGGGTAGAGAAAGAGGCGAGAAAGTCAGGGTGCATGTGCGAATTCTCCGGGAAAGACTTGAATACGCCTGAAACTTTGAAGGTGAGTGTCTCATTCAACTTTAGCACTTTTCCTACGGCCTCTTCATGCGGATAGTACTTCTCCGCCATTTTATCGCTGAGCAGGATTGAGTAAGGCTCCTGAAGAGCTTCGTGGGCACTGCCTTTCAGCATGTTGATGTCAAAAATATCCACAAAAGCAGGCTCGGCAAAGTAGATGCCCTCTTCGCGGAAGGTCTTCTGCTTTTCTGCATCCTCCACGGTCAGGGTAGTACGCAGGGTGCGGGCAATACGCTCAATCTCAGGAAAATCCTGCTGCAGCAGTGGACCAAAAGGAGGGGCCACGCGTGCCAGGTGAAGACTAACAGAGCCATCATCGGAAAGGAAGTCGCGTGTTATGCGGTAGATATTGTCTGCTTTCGAGTGGTGACGGTCATAGCTAAGCTCATCCTTTACATAAAGAAAGATGAGCATGCAGGCAGCTATCCCAATAGCCAAACCACCAACGTTTATAGCAGAATATACTTTGTTGCGGGCAAGGTTACGCAAGGCAACCTTTAGGTAGTTTTTTAGCATAGTCTTATTTGTGTAGTGGTATGGCTTTAGGAGGAAAACAGCGGGATATTCACATCTGAAGTAGATTGTTGTAGAGGCGCGAAAGCTCACGCCTCTTTCACAACAAACAGCACTTTAAACTTAATCTCGATGTATGTAAACTCCTTACAATAACTCTGCAGCGTGGCGCTTTACGTTCAGGTTTTCGGTCACGATCTGGCCGTCGAAGAGGTTCACGATGCGGTGGGCGTACTCCGCATCAGTAGGGGAGTGTGTTACCATTACCACCGTAGTACCGGCATCGTTCAGCTCCGAAAGCAGCTGCATTACCTCACGACCATGTACTGAGTCCAAGTTACCGGTAGGTTCGTCGGCAAGTATAAGGGCTGGCTCTGAAACTACGGCCCGGGCAATGGCGGCACGCTGCTGCTGGCCACCCGACAACTGCTGCGGGAAGTGGTTGCGGCGGTGTGCGATGCCCATGCGCTCCATAGCCTGCAGGGAGCGCTTCGCCATTTCAGACTTGGAGTGGCCCAGGTACGCCAGCGGCAGGGCGATGTTCTCCTCCACGGTCAGCTCATCGATCAGGTTAAAGCTCTGGAACACAAAGCCCAGGTTCTGCTTGCGCAGCTTGGCCCGCTGGCGCTCCGATACATTGGCTACCTCCTGGCCCTGGAACTTGAAGCTTCCGGCAGATGGGCTATCAAGCATACCCAAAATGTTGAGCAGCGTAGATTTGCCGCAGCCTGATGGGCCCATAATGGCCACAAACTCGCCGCGTTTGATTTTCAGGTCTACCCCGGCCAGGGCAGTGGTCTCTACAGTATCGGTAACGTACTTTTTCTGCAGGTTTTGCGTGTCGATGATAAGTTCTTGCATGCTCATGGTTCTTGCGGTTGTAGAAGTTCTTAAAGTTTTATCCTGTACTAATGGTGTGTCAATTGATTGTTGAGTGGCTGCATGGTTAAATTGTTGTTTTGGTTAGTAGTCAAAACTCAAACTATTTAACCATGTAGCCATGTAGCCATGTAGCCATTTACTTCAGTTCCAACTGGTCTATGTCGCCGTAGCTGTCGTAGGAGGAGAGCACTACCTTTTCGCCCGGCTGCAGGCCCTCCAGCACCTCGTAATAGTTCGGGTTCTGGCGTCCCAGTTTAATTCTGCGCTTTTCGGCGTTGCCGCTGGCCTCGTTCACTACAAACACCCAGTTGCCGCCGGTGCTCTGGTAGAAGCCGCCACGCGGCAGAAGTATAGCCTGCGCCCCATCGTTGAGGTTCAACTTTACCTGCAGCGTCTGGCCACGGCGGATGCCTGCCGGTGCGCCATCTGCAAACTCCAAATCCACCTGGAAGGTATTGCTCTGCACCTCCGGGAACACCTTCGCCACGGTGACTTTGTAGCTCTTGCCGTTGAAGTCGAATGTGCCGTTCAGGCCGGGGTGGATTCTGGAGATATAGTGTTCGTCTATGTTGGCTTTTACTTTGTAGCCGTTCAGGTCGTCGATCTGGCCAATGTTCTCACCCGGCGCCTTCGACTCGCCCACCTCAGCCTTTAAAGTAGAGAGCTGCCCGGTGAAGGGGGCGGTCACATACAGGTTGTTGAGCGTGTTGCGGGCCATGCCGATGTTAGCCTCCATGCGCCGGATAGACTCATCCAGCTGCTTCAGGCGATCGTTCATCAGTTGGGCGTCCTGCTTCACAGAGCGCTCGGCCAGGGTCTTGCGGGTAGTCAGGTAATCAAACTCATCTTTAGAGGCCTCATACTCCTCCCGCGAGATCACTTTCTCCGCGATCAACATTTTGTTGCGCTCATACTTGCGTTTAGCCAGGGCCAACTGATACTGTATCTCTGCCAGGTCGTTTTCCTTGCGGATCAGGTCCTGCTTCATCGTGATCTCGGAGTTCTGGCGCTCGTTCATCAGGTCGTAAAGCTGTGTTTCGCGGGTCATGAAGTCGATCTGCAGCGTGGTGTTGGAGAGCTTCAGGATCGTGTCGCCTTTCTCCACCATGCGGCCGTCGTCGGTATAGATCTTCTCCACGCGGCCGCCCTCGGTAATGTCCAGGTAAAACGACTTGAGCGGCTCCACGGTACCATCAATGGCGATGAACTCCTGGAACATGCCCTCACTCACCTGCCCAACCGTAATGCGCTTGCTGTCCACGTTCAGTTTGGAGCTGTGTTCGGCAAACAACAGGTTGTAGAGCACCAGTACCAGCACCAGGGCGCCGCCTGCTATGAGGAGTATTTTCTTCGGCGTTACTTTTTTCTTTTCAATTACGCGATCCATAGTTGTAGATTGTGGTCGTGAGCACAGGTTTCTATCGTTCCCTTACCGCATTGCCAATTAGTGTGCCACTATTTATAAGTGATTGATAATCAGATAATTAATTTTAAGTATAGTGTTGGTGCTATTTCTATACTGTCCGGTTCCGTACACCTGGGTGTCCTGTAGCGAACAGCGGGCGGGCAAGGGAAAGGGAATTTGTAGCTGATGCTTTATACTTAGCCGGAAACATGGCATATTGCACAGAAAAAACGTAGTTTTACATATACAGCTGCGCGAAATCAACATAAAACTATGAGTAAAATCCCCTGCAAAGTATTGGTGGTAGATGATGAGGAAGATATCCTGATGGCAGGCAAACTGCTCCTGAAGCAACATTTTGAAGTCGTCATCACGACCTCAGACCCCTACCGGATTCCAACGCTTTTGCTGGAAAACGCCTTTGATGTGGTGCTGCTGGACATGAACTACAGCACCGGTGCCACCTCCAGCAAGGAAGGGTTCCACTGGCTGAAGCAGATACTCCAGCTCTCCCCAAAGACCACTGTGATACTGATGACAGCCTATGGCGACATAGAACTCGCCGTGCGCGCCTTAAAAGAGGGAGCCACTGATTTTGTACTCAAACCCTGGCAGAACGAGAAACTAGTAGCCATACTTAAAACGGCCTGCCAGAACCGGGCTTCCACGAGCAAGCGCAGTGCCGAGATAGCCGAGCGCGAAAATACCGCCTACCACTACGATGGCTTCATCGGCGTGTCGCCGGCCATGCAGCGTGTGTACCAGACCATAGCCAAAGTGGCCGCCACCGATGCCAATGTGCTTATACTTGGTGAGAACGGAACAGGCAAGGAAGTGGCCGCCCGTGCCCTGCACCGGAAATCGAAACGGGCAGGCAGCGTGTTTGAGATCGTGGACTTGGGTGCCATCAGCACAACGCTCTTTGAGAGCGAGTTGTTTGGCCATGCCAAGGGGGCTTATACGGATGCCAAGGAGGAGCGGGCGGGGAGGCTGGAGGCAGCCTCCGGCGGCACGCTTTTCCTGGATGAGATCGGCAACCTGTCGCTGGCGCTGCAGGCCAAGCTCTTAACGGTGCTGCAAAGCAGGCAGGTTATCCGCCTCGGCACCAACCGGCCACGCCTCATCGACATACGTCTTATCTGCGCCACCAACATGCCCCTTTACGAGATGGTGCGCGAGGGCACGTTTCGCCAGGACTTGCTTTACCGCATCAACACCGTGGAGATACATTTGCCGCCCCTGCGCGAGCGGCGCGAGGACATCAGGCTGCTGGCCGAGCACTTCCTGAAAGTATACCGCCAGAAGTATGACCGCCCCGAACTACACCTGAACACCGAAACGCTGCGCCGTCTCAACGAGTACCACTGGCCCGGCAACATACGAGAGCTGGATCATGCCATGGAGCGGGCCGTTATACTTTGCGACGGCAACGAGCTGCACCCTGATGACTTTTACTTTGCCCCCAGCGAAAACGGGCAGCCCAAACCGCATGCACCGGAAAGTATAACCGACAATGATTACACCTTAGAGGCGCTGGAGAAAATGATGGTGCAGAAGGCGCTGGTAAAACATTCGGGCAATATCACGCACGCCGCCAAAGAACTGGGCATCACGCGCACCGCCCTGTACCGCAGAATAGAGAAGCATGGGCTATAGTGGCTTCAGGTTAAGGCTGCTGCTGCGCCTATTTCTGCTGGTCGCCGTGGTAGGGGTGCTCCTGCTGGTGCTCTTCCGCACCGACTGGTACATGACGGCCCTGGTGCTGTTCCTGCTCGTGCTCTTCCAACTCTACGACCTCATTCATTTTGTGGAGCGCACCAACCGCGACATCAGCAGTTTTCTGCAGTCCATCCGCCACTCCGACTTTACCCAGCGTTTCGCCACGGAGGGGGGAAACCCGTCTTACCGCGAGCTCTACCAGAGTTTCAATGATATCTCGGAGGCCTTCCAGCGGGTAAAAACGGAAAAGCAAGTCCATTACCATTACCTGCAGGCCATTGTGGAGCAGGTGGGGGTAGGGATACTTTCTTTTGATGAGGAGGGGGAGGTGCAGCTAGTGAACCACGTCACCAGGGAACTGCTGCACGTGCCGCACCTGCGCCATCTCGATTCGCTGGAGCGGATCAGCAGGGAGCTGGTGCAGGCACTCTATACCATCGGCCACGAGGAGAAGCGACTGGTGACGCTACAGGTAAACGATGAACTGCTGCTGCTGAACCTCAATGCCACTGAGCTGCAAATGCAGGGGCAGCCGCTCAAGATCGTGACGCTGCAGAACATACAGTCGGAGCTGGAGGAGCAGGAGCTGCAGACCTGGCAGAAGGTGATTCGGGTGCTGACGCACGAGATCATGAACTCGGTAACGCCGGTGGTGTCGCTGGCGACGACGGTAAGCAACCTGCTGGAGCAGGAGGTGATGGTCAGGCACGAGACTGGCGAGGGGATTAATCAGGAGGTGCTGGAGGATATGCACGCCGGTCTGAAGACCATCGAGAAGCGCAGTGCCGGCATGCTGCACTTTGTAAAGAATTACCGCCGCCTGATGCGCCTGCCGGCCTCTGAGCTTAAGCCGGTGCGGGTAACAGAACTCCTGCGCAATGTGCACACACTCCTGCACCATCAATTGGAAGAGCAGCAGGTGAGCCTGAAAATGTACATGCCCGATGAAAGAACAGAGGTGCTGGCCGATGCCGAGCAGCTGGAGCAGGTGCTTATCAACCTGATCAAAAATGGCCTGGAGGCATGCCAGGGGCGAAGCGGCTCGTGTGTGGAGGTGGTAGCCTTTTTGCCGGAGAACGAGCGCGACAAGCTTCGGATAGATGTAACCGACAACGGGCCCGGGATTCCCGACGATGTGCTGGACAAAATCTTTATACCTTTCTATACCACTAAAAAGCAGGGGTCCGGCATAGGGTTGAGCCTATCCAGGCAAATTATGCAGCAGCACGGCGGCACGATCCGCGTGCACGCCCAACCCGGTGAAACAACCTTTAGCCTGGGGCTGAGGAGAGTGAGTGGGGGAGGGATTAGGGAATTTTGAATGAGCGACTGAGTGAATGAGTGAATATAAATTATTCTATACCTCTATTGAGGAGCAAATAGTCACTCATTCACTCACACATTCATTCAAAATTAAATGTTACACATACTGCTGGATCACCTGCGTGAGCTGCTGCGCCGGCATGGCCCCGGACTGCCGCCATACCTGCTGGCCCTTGTGGAATAGTATGAACGTGGGAACGCCCTGCACCCTGAACTGCGCGGCGGCGGTTTGGTTGCTGTCTATGTTCACCTTTATCACCTTCAGCTTGCCGTTGAACTGGCTGGCCACCTGCTGTACCACCGGGCTCATGGCCTTGCAGGGGCCGCACCAGTCGGCGTAGAAGTCCACGAGTACCGGCATGCCCGGGCTGTTGATCAGTTCCTGAAAAGATTTCTTTGCCATGGCTCTTTCTCTAAAGTGTAAAGTATTAGCTAAAAGTAAAAGATACTATTCATACGGTTGCGTGTGCCGTACCGTTTGCAGAGCCAGAAAGGTTAGGGTACGCCCTGTGTACTGCACCTAAAGTATAAAGGTAAGCAGTTGGCGGCTACTGTAGTGTGCTTTTTCCAGAGCAGACAATTTATTCTACTGTTCTTACAAAATTCGCTCCCCGTTTGTATCATAGTAAATTAGTAATTCACTATATTTCGTTTTTCAACCTAAGCCAAAATTATATGCCAAAATTCGACGGTTCAGAGGGTGTAGCCATAGACCTGGCCACAGCCGCTAAATGGACTAGAAACTACCGCGAAAGAGCCACGCCAGACCCTGTGCGCGGAGTAGTGGTCAAGGGCCACTTCTTTGGCCGCGAAATTCTGGAGAAGATACTGAGCCAGGAAGGCTGCATGGGCATCCGGGTGTACCACGCGCGCGACGAGCGGGGACAGCGCCAGCTGGTGCTGGTGGGTGCCAACGCCGATGGCGAAGACATGACACAGGGCACAGTAGCGGATGGCGCTAAGGTATGCCCACCAGACTGTGCGACAGGGGAGCTGAATGGCTAATGGAGTTTTACATTCGGGAGATTTATCCTTGGGTAGTTGAGGTATCCTCCTTTAGCTTTAGCATACCGCTCGTAGCTGGCATTTTGCTGATAAGAAAGCGGAACAGCAAGCTGTTTAACCTACTTTTGCTATACACAGTTTTTATTGCCCTGATAGAGATAACAGGGCAGCTGACCGTATACCTGGGCACCAGGAACAACCATTGGATTCAGCATATTTACACGCCCATAGAGTACGTTTTGCTGGCGATGGTCTACTACTTTAGCCTCACCAGCAGGTTTCTAAAACGTGGAATAGTGATAAGTATAGCAGGCATTAGTGTGTTGTGCGTGCTGACTGTGGTTATGGTGGAAGATATCACACAGATGAACTCCATGCCGCGAATGATAGCCGGGGCAATGCTGATTGCGATGGCCGTGCTCTACTTTTACCAGACCGCCAGCAGGCCAAGCTTTACCTACCTGGACCGTGACCCCATGTTTGTGCTCAGCAGCGGGGTCATTATTTACCAGGCGGGCACTGCTATGGCCTTCAGCATGTTCAACGCAGCGCTAGCCGAGTCTTACGACGCCGCCCGAATTTGTTTGTCTATTATTGTGGTGCTCAACATCCTGTTTAGGATTGTACTGATGATGGCCCTGAGGCGGGCCCCTGTAGCATGAAAACTCTGGACCCTCTCATACTGATCACGCCCGTTATGCTGATGCTGGCGGTAGGAATCATTGTGTTCGTGGTGCTCTACCAGCGGCGCATGCTGCAGCACCAGGAGCAGCTGCGCCAGTTGCAGTCGGTTAAGCAGCAGCAGCTGCTGGAGGCTACCCTGCACGCGCAGGAGGAGGAGCGCCGCCGCGTGGCCCGCGACCTGCACGACGAGGTGGGCGCCATGCTGGCCCTTGTCCGCCTGAACCTGCACCAGATGGTGAGCCACACGGAAGCCAGGGATGAGAAATTGCTGCGCAACACCCAGCACCTGAAGCAGCAACTGGACGAGGTGCTCAGCAGCGTGCGCCGCATCTCCCACGATCTGATGCCGGTGGTGCTGGAGAAAATGGGGCTAGCTCAGGCTTTGGACGCCTTGCGTAGAACCCTTGCCCACAGCGGGCAAATAGAGTTGATTATCAGCTACAACGATAAAAGTAAACGCTTCAAACCGCAACACGAATTACTGCTGTACCGTATGGTGCAGGAGTTGCTGAACAACACCATCAAGCACGCCCGGGCTACTCAGGTAAAAATAGACCTGCAGTTTACGCCCACGGAGACAAAGCTACTTTACAAGGACAATGGCGTAGGCTTTGATATGGCCACCATGCAGCAGGAGAAAGCATTGAGCGGTGGACTGGGCATTATGAGCCTGCAGAGCCGGGCGGCCCTCCTGAACGGAAGCATCAGTTTCACGTCTGCTCCAGGGGGAGGCACAACCGCCAGCATCAGCATTCCTACTACATCACCCGAACTAATACCTACACAACCAACATAATTTAAACCTGTTACTGCCCATGGAGTATCAGCCGCTTACTTTGGCTATTGCCGATGATCACAACCTGTTCCGGAAGGGGGTTCTGGAACTGTTGAAGGCTTTTGAGGAAATTACCTTGGTAGCTGACGCCAGCAATGGCGCCGAACTGCTCGAAAAAATTGAGTCCGACTTGCCCGATGTGGTGATGCTGGACCTGGAAATGCCCGAAATGGACGGCGTAGCCACCTCGCGTTACCTGCTGTCGAAGTACCCTGACGTGCGCATTCTCGTGATGTCTACCTACGGGGATGAGGCGCTGGTGGAGAGCCTGCTGGAGGAAGGCGTAAAGGGCTACCTGCTCAAGAATTCCGAACCCGACGAGCTGCGGCAGGCCCTGCAAGCCCTGCGTGCCGGTGATGGGTTCTTCTCGTCCGGCATCAGAATCGACTCCTTCTGACAAGCCCTTGCGCCCAAACGGTACAGAGCCCGGTTCCTCAAGAGCCGGGCTTTCTTTGAATCAATTTATTTATACTTATACCAAGTAAAGGTAAACTTTTTTCAGGGGATCAAGTATTAGGACTATATAATATGTGTTTAATATAATATTGAAAGATTTCTTTTTGCACCCTTTGAAAACATACCTGTTGCGGCAGGCCCTGGCGGCAGGTATACTTTGCTGCGCCATACTTTTGCCGGCAGAGGCTGAGGCGCAAAATACTACCAGGCAGGATACCACACAGCAGCAGGCAAAGACCCGGCAGCAGGCTTCTCCGCGGCCGAACCAGTTCGAGGAAGTTATCCGCAGTTCAGCCGACCTGGAAGTAGACGGCCTGATCGTCGACGAGACCATCACCAAGATTGGCCGCGACTTTTACGATATTTTCCATCGGCAGTGGGAGGCGCCGCCTTCTGCCAAGAACTTTACCATACTTATAAAAGAGCGCCCTACCCGTGGCAGCGGTGCCCTGATCCAAGTTGCGCTGAACGATGAGTTGCTTTTTGAGCAGCAACTGCAGCCAAGGTATGATATGATAGAGGAAACAGCGACTTATGTGGCAGCAGGGCTTTACGAGTACCTGGTCCGGAACCAGCTGCAGCAACAGCTGGAGGCTGAGGGGCAGCAACTGAGAGAGGTATTTTAAGACAACGTATTATCTAACGCATCTATGAAAAATGTTATTACTACTCTGGTAGCATTTCTTTTGCTCACTTTAGTAAATCTTAGTAATGTGCAAGCGCAGGATATGGTTTATACTCCGAAGAACCCTGCCTTTGGCGGCAACCCCTACAACTACTCCTGGATGCACAGCTCTGCCCAGTCGCAGGACAAGCTGAAGGACCCGGATGCCGAGAGCGGCTCGCTGTATAACCGCGATCCGATGGAGGACTTTAAGAACAGCCTGAACCGCCAGATCCTCAATGAGCTTTCGCGAAAGCTGATCGCCAATCAGTTCGGCGAGGACGGCGTGACCCCAGGCAGCTACACCTTAGGCGATTACCAGATCGACGTAACCGAAGGCCCCGGGGGCATTAACATCGACATTGTAGACATGACTTCGGGCAACCGCACTTCAGTTACCATCCCATACTATTAAGGTTAAAGCTTACTCCCCAACTGTTCCTGTACCCTGGCTTTTCCTTACTACCTCGCCCTCTCTTATGATCCAAAAGCTTTACACCTATACTTATTATACGCTGCTGTTGTTAGGGCTTTGCCTGGGGCAGAGCTGCTCGCCATACTTTCAGCAGCCCATGCGGAGCTCGGAAGCTTCGCTGGGGGTGCCTTCCCCGGCTTATAAGGACCTGGTGAGCCTGCCTGAGCCGCAGCAGAAGGTAGTAGCCGCTGTGTACAAGTTCAGGGACCAGACGGGGCAGTACAAACCCTCCGAGATCGGTACCAGCTGGTCTACTGCCGTAACGCAGGGGGCCACCACCATCCTTATCAACTCCCTGGAGGAATCGGGCTGGTTTACGACGATAGAGCGGGAGAACCTGGGCAACCTGCTCAACGAGCGCAAGATCATCCGCTCCACCCGCGCTGAGTCTGAGGCCATAACGGGCAAGAAAGAGCCAAACCTGCCGGGCCTGCTGTTTGCAGGCATCATCCTGGAGGGCGGTATCATTTCCTATGACGCGAACGTGGTGACAGGCGGGGCCGGCTTGCGTTATTTTGGTGCCGGGGGCTCCGGACAGTACCGCGAGGACAAGGTAACGGTGTACCTGCGGGCCATATCCACCGGCACCGGCGAGATCCTGAAAACGGTTTATACTTCCAAAACCATACTTTCGCAGTCTGTTGATTTCGGTGTTTTCCGGTATGTGCACTTCAAGCGCCTGCTCGAGGCAGAAACGGGTTTTACCTATAATGAGCCTTCCGAGATTGCCGTGAAAGAAGCGATAGACAAAGCTGTGCAGAGCATGGTGATCGAGGGGATGCTGGCCGGGTACTGGAGGCCCAAAGACAAAGCCGATCTGGAATCGCAGGTGGTGAAGAATTACCTGCAGGAGAAGGAGGATATTCTTAGTAGCGACATTCACGGCAACCTGATGGCGGAGCGCCGCAGTCTGGTTGGCGTAGCCGGAGCGGCGGGGGCCATGTACTATAAAGGTGATTTCCCGGACTCGCAGGTTGAGTTTATGGGCGAGGTTGGGCTAAAAATCAGCTCGCGGCAAAACATTGGGTTGGACCTTAGGCTGGGCAGAGGCAAATTAGCTACAGACAACGGATTTGATGCTAGTATCAACTATGCGGAGTTAAACCTCAACTATCTCCTGTTTCCGAAACTGCGCTATACGCCATACGTGCAGGTAGGCGGTGGAGGCCTGGTGCTAGGCAGCGGCGTCGTGGACATTTTTGATAGTTTCGGAGACAGCGGCCTGATGCCCTACGTGAAAGCCGGCGCAGGCATGGAGTACCTGCTCACCCGGAACATTGGGTTAGACGTTAGCCTCGGGAGCTCATACTTGCTGGATGACGACCTGGATGAGGTGGAGCAGGGCCGTTTTAACGATTACTTCTGGACGGGGAAAGTCGGTATTAACTTTTACCTGGGTCTATACAAGTAGCTCTTGATCTAGTCTCGGATCACAGGCCGCGTAAAAGTGGCCTGAATTGGTTATAGAGTTGATGACTTTGAGAACAAGGCATGAATTATTTATGTATATAATCAAATAAAAAATATTAATAAATTTTGAAACATTAATATTGTTGATAGGTATAGTGCTAATGTAAATCATCTTAAATCTTAAAAAAATCATTAGCATGAAAAAAAGAGTAATGTATGCTGCCGCGGCAGCATTAATGTTCACAGCAGGTTCTGCTTTCGCACAGAGCACAGCAAACACGGCTACCACATCCCAGAGTGGCATCACAAACATTGCCACCATTGACCAAGTAGGCGGCTTAAGCAACTCCGCCAGCGTAAGCCAGGTAGATTTAAGCAACACAGCAACTATCCAGCAGGATAATGGCGTTGGCAACAGCGCTACCGTTGCTCAAGTTGGAGTTGAGAACAATGCCTTTGTTTGGCAGGATGGAGGCATAAGCAATGAAGCTAATGTTAGCCAAACTGGTTACCAAAATGACACCTACGTTGATCAGTGGGGAGGTGAGGACAACGACACAGAAGTTTCTCAGGCAGGTGACCAGAACTACGCTGAGGTGCTGCAGTACGACGGCGAGAATAACGATGCCGACGTAGTGCAGGAGGGGAACCTAAATACCGCACTGATTCACCAAAGTGGCGGTGAAAGCAACGACGCCGATATTACGCAAGAGGACGGTGACCTGAATGTTGGCCACATTGATCAGGTCGATGGTGAAAACAATGACGCAGACATTGAGCAGGATGGTAATCTAAATAATGCCTACATACTTCAGTTTGGTGGCGAGAACAATGATTCTGACATCGATCAGGATGGAGACCTGAACTTTGCCGCTGTTCTTCAGAGTGGTGGGGAAAGCAACGATGGTGATGTTTATCAGGATGGTGCCTTGAACAGTGCCCTTATTGAACAGGTGGATGGATACCGCAACGATGCTGAAATCAGACAGAACGGTTTAGCTAACGGAGCTGCGATTTACCAGTTTGGCGGCGACTACAACACAGCTGCTGTTGCACAGGATGGCATTGGCAATGGAGCCGTCGTTGTGCAGGAACTGGCTTCCCAGAATGATGCTTCAGTAACGCAGAGTGGCTGGTATAACGGTGCAAGTGTTTATCAGACAGGTCTGTTAAATACAGCCTCTGTTTCGCAGGCTGGCATCCTGAACGGTGCCACTGTGGAGCAGGCAGGAGACACCAACACCGCCACCATCAGCCAGATGGGATGGGGTAATGCTGCCTCAGCTGTCCAGAGCGGTTCCGGCAACGTGAGCACTATCACGCAGCACTAATTAAGAGTTTATATAGTCTCACCCATGGCACCCACGTTGGTTGGGTGCCATGTTTTTTTGCTGTTTCCAAAAGCCTTTGTAAAGCATGGAATCTTGTAGAGGGTACTGCACCCGGGTGGTGCTATGTTAGGAAATAGAAAACTAAATAATTAGAAAAGTATAAATTTAAATTATTTGCATGAAACCATTATACTTTGTTAAAGTATAATATTAGCGTAAATCATTTTAAACTTTCCTCTATTCCCAACACTATGAAAAACAAACAAAAGTATGCAGCAGCAGCTGTAGCAGCTATGCTATTAGCTTCAGGATCAGTATTTGCTCAGAGCGGCACCGCCAACACAGCCACCACAACCCAGACCGGTACCTTAAACAGAGCAGTTTCCAATCAGATGATGGGAACTGCAAATGTGCAATCTATTGTGCAGGAAGGAGATAATAATGCAGTAGAGACAGTACAGCTAGGAGGTGTTGGGAATATGGCTTCAATCACACAAATAGGTGTAGGAAATGCTACTGGTATTTGGCAAACGTACGGAGAAGGCAATGAAGCAGAGGTTTATCAGCAAGGAGGTGGAAATGTAACTTGGGTTGAACAGTATGGTGGTGCCGCGAAGGGTGCCGTTGCGAACCAGTATGGGAACTTTAATAGCGTGTATATTAACCAACCTGAAGGGGAAGATAACATCGCTGAGGTGAACCAAAGCGGAAATGAGAACGGAGCCTTTGTACAGCAGGCTGGTGGTGAGAATAACGATGCTTATGTGACCCAAAACGGAAATCTGAACAGTGTTTTCTTAGATCAGTCTCCTGGAGAAAACAATGATGCTGATATTGTTCAGAACGGAGATGATAACTACACATTCATTGGTCAGTATGGAGGCGAAACCAATGATGCAGAGGTGATCCAAGAAGGAAATCTGAATCGAGCTTCTGTTGGCCAGTATGATGGAGTAAACAATAATGCCGATGTAACCCAGCTGGGTATTGCTAACTATGCTCGTATACTGCAGGACGGAGGCGAGGATAACGATGCTGATATCGACCAGGATGGTACAAACAACTGGGCGGAGACAAACCAAATTGGAGGTGAAAACAACGATGTAGAAGTTGACCAGGCAGGCACAGGTAACATGGCGGAAGTTTGGCAAGTGGAGGGCGAAAATAACGATGCTGACATTGTGCAGGATGGAGAAATGAACGTAGCTAGTATTTCTCAGACCGGAGGGGAAAGCAATGATGCAGATATTACACAGCAGATCAGCATTGAAAACGAAGCTTCGATAGTGCAGGAAGGCGGATTGAACAATGAAGCGGAGATAAACCAGCTACACGATTACAACAATGCTTTTATCACTCAGTTAGGAGGAGAGAATAATGAGGCATATATAAGCCAAAGGGGTGATTATAATAATGCAGACGTTACTCAGATAGGAGGTGTCGGAAATTATACTGATCTCGATCAGAGAGGTGAAGGTATGATGAGTGATATCCTTCAAGATGGAGGTCAGGACAACAGCGTAATGGTAGTGCAGTCTGGCTTGGGGAATTATGCCCTTGTGGAACAGGTAGATGGATTGTCTAACACAGCAGTTGTTGACCAAACGGGCGGGTTTGGTGATCGCGCAATAATCACCCAGAACGGTGGTGATAACAATATAGCAGCGATAGATCAAGATGGTTCCTTCTCTACTTCAACTATCACACAAGAGATGGGTTCTTCCAATAATGCTGCGATATCTCAGTATGCGGCAGACAGTATGGCTGATATCTACCAGACAGGTGTGCTAAACTCAGCGTCGATAACACAGAGCGGTGAACTGAACAATGCTTCTATCTCACAAAGTGGCACAGGCAATAGCAGTGTGATCAATCAGCAATAAAATGTACAAAAACTTCTCCGCGGTGGGTGTGCTGCCCATCGCGGAGAAGTTATAAAGTTATACCCAAACAGGCATTATGAAAAAAGCGATCTTAGCTTTCGTAGCCATCACTGTGCTGGTGCTGAACCAGGCAACTGCGCAAAACAGTAGAACCGAGGAGGCCATGCTCGAGAACCTCCGCTCTAAGAACCTGCAGAACAGGTTACCGGGCGCAGCAGGGGACGTAGCCGAGACAACCCAGGAAGGGCGGGCCAATGTCTCGATGGTGCAGCAGGTGCAGACAAACACTGTGGCGAACCAGGCAAGCGTGCTGCAGGTGGGGAACTATAACAACGCGGTAGTGCAGCAAAATGGCACGGGCATACGTGCCACCATAGGCCAGTATGGCAACAGTAACTCGTACGAAGGCAGCCTACTGGGCAACAATTTGAGTTCCAATGTGGTGCAGCAGGGCGATAACAATGCCGTGAACCAGCACATAAGAGGCAACAGCCTGGAATACAGTCTTATCCAGCTGGGTAACAATAACACCATCAATCAACTAGAAACTACCCCTGCCTCCAGGCCTTACCAGGTGGTGCAGGAGGGCAACAACATGAACATTACCATTGAGCAGAGCAGAGGCTTTGCGCCCGCCACTATCCAAAAGCAGTAATGGGATAGCATAGTCCCGTTCCCTTTCCTAACTATTATTCCTATAGAATTGAGGTGCTGGCATCTGGTGGGTGCTGCATAGCTGGCTGTATTGTAGATCAGCGACAGACAAAGGCGTAAGTGTAATTGTTAAAGTATAAGTTATTCATAAAAATAGACAACATAAGTATAGTATATAAGTATATGTTTATACTTAGCTAGACTTTTCCAACTTGCTGCTAAATCACCAAACTTAACCTTCACATGTTAAAAGCTGCTTCTACCCTTAAGTTGTTTTGCTTTTCTCTACTTTTAATCGGTCTTGCCTCCTGCAACGAAGAAACTGTGGAGCCGGAAGGAGGGGGCTCTATCAGAGGAGTAGTGATACATGCCGAAACCGATGCGCCCATCTCGGGTGTGAGTATCAGCACAAAACCAGCCACTGCAGCCGTTATTACCGATCAGGAAGGAAATTTCTCGATACCGGAGGTAGATGCCGGAGAGTATAATGTGGTGGCCCAGAAGCTCGGATACAAGATGAAAGGCGTGACCGTAGCCGTTAAAAGCTTTAAGAGCAGCCATGTTACCATTGTGCTGGAGGAGGCTATTGGCGGCGGACTGGCTCCAGGCAAGGCGACTAACCCGGTGCCAGCGTCAGGCACTACGTCCCAGCCAACGGATGTAACCCTACGCTGGAAGGCCCCGAAGTCCAACAGCAGCGACACGCTTTCCTACGATGTGTACTTGTACGAGTCTGGCAACACGGAGAAAAGATTGATCGCCGAAGCCATTTCAGACACAAGCGTGGTGGCCAGGAACCTGAAGTATAACACGACGTACTTTTGGCAGGTGGTGGTAAAGGATGCCAGTAGCCGAACATCTAACGGGGATGTCTGGAGCTTTACGACGCTGGCGCTCACCAATGCCCGCTACCTTTTCGCCCGGGCCATTGAGGGCGATTACAACATTTATCGCTCAGACGGCACAGAGGTCAACACCTTCAGGCTTACCTCGGGCGTGAGCCGCGACTGGTGGCCCCTGCTGAACCCTAAGCGCGATGTGATAGCGTATGCCTCCAACGAATCCGTAGAGCCCCAGATCTACACCATGAATCTGGACGGAACGGGCAAGCTGCAGATTACCACGGTGCCTGTGGCTGGCTACCATAACCAGGGTATTGGTTTTGTGTGGTCGCCGGACGGCGGGCAGCTGATTTACCCGCACTACGATAAGCTATACCGCATTGTGCGCGACGGCTCCGGACTTACCGTGCTGGCCACCGCCCCGGAGGGCCGCCACTTCCGCATGCTCGAATGGACAGACCGCGGCAATAAGATTCTGGCGCAGACCATCGGGCAGAACATCAACCATTCCGAGATTTACATCATGGACTCCAACGGGGCAAACATGACGGTGCTGGTGGAGAACCTGCCGGGGCGCGTGGAGAGCCCCGCCTTCGCGATAGATGGCAAAAGTATACTTTATACCCACGATGCGGCTGGTTTCGAGAATACCGAGGGCCGGCAGTTGAATTCCCGCATCTACCGGAAGGAGCTGGGCACGAACCGGGTGACGGATTTATCCAGCGGAAAGCCCGCCGGCACAAACGACCTGTACCCGCGCTACTCACCAACCGGCGATAAGATTATTTTTGTGAATACGCCAAACGATGGTTTTGGCCCCTACGATATTTATGTGATGGATGCCAATGGCAGCAACCGCACCAGGATCTTCTCCAACGCCACCATGCCGGACTGGAAATAAGTATCATCTTAAACCACTCAAGAGCAAAGAGCCACGGTTCGTATCGTGGCTTTTTCTGTGTACGGCCAGAGCCGGAAGTATAAAAAGTTTACTTCATACTTATTATACTTGTTATACTTGTGCAGGCACAGAAAACCATACGACCAGGGTTGTTGTTTAGATGGATGGAAGTATAAAGTATAATTGCTGCGTAGTATGGCCAGAAAGCAGGCGGAACAAGTATGCGAGCTTTGCGGCAGAGAGGTGCTGAATTTGTCGCGGCACCACCTGGTGCCCCGCGAGGAAGGAGGCCGCTACGGCGCTACCGCCGAGCTTTGCCAGCCCTGCCATAGCACCCTGCACCTCACCTTTAGCAACCGCGAGCTGGCACAGATCTACAATTCCATACCCGCGCTGCAGCAGGCGGAGCCGCTGCAGAAGTACCTGAAGTGGGTGCGCGGCAAGCGTATCGAGAAAATAGCAAACCGCCGCGGCAAGCGCCGATAAGGTATATAGTCCGAGCAAGTGAAAAAGGCACTCTCGTGAGCACCTTTCCTGGGCGTCTGCCACTTATTTCTCTGTCCCTCTTAGCTTCAGGATCAGATCCATTTTAAAGTGATGCAGGCCGCTTTCGAGGCCTGCCGGGTAGCTGTGCGGGTTCAGATAGCGGCGTATGCTTTCGTGTAGCTGAGTAATTTCCTTTAAAGTATGGGCTTTTATACCTGGCAGGTCTGGCAACGTATAAACCAGCTTGCCCTGCCTGAAAATCGGCACCAGCAGGTCTTTGTGCTTTGCATCTTCCTCCACATTGCGGCGGCGGGTTAGGTCCAGCGGGTCCACGATCTGCGGGTGCTCTGGTAGCTGCTCCTGCTCGTTGTAGATCATGTCGGCCAGGTAACGCTCCTGGTTATAAAAGCGGCGCACTTGCAGGATGCCCGGGTTCGAGGTTTTCGCCAGCTGCTCCGATAGCTTGATCTTATACTCCCACTTGCCGTTTTTTATCGCGGCCAGTTTGTACACGCCACCCAGGGCAGGCTGATCATAAGCGGTGACCATTTTGGTGCCTATGCCCCACACATTTATTTTGGCGCCCTCCTGCTTCAGGTGCGTAATCAGGCGCTCATCCAGGTCGTTGCTGGCCACGATGCTAGCATCCTGAAATCCGGCAGCATCCAATAATTTCCGGGCTTCCTTGCTCAGGTACGTCAGGTCGCCGGAGTCGAGGCGGATGCCCCCGAAGAGAAAGCCCTTTGGCTGCAGTTTTTTGGCCACCGCGATGGCCTTTTTCACGCCCTCCACAGTATCGTAGGTATCCACCAGAAAAACAGAGTCCTTCGGGAATGCCTCGCCATACGCCTCAAAAGCATCCTCTTCTGTATCAAAGGCCTGCACCCAGCTGTGGGCGTGCGTACCTTTTACCGGGATGTTGAATAGCTGCCCCGCCAGCAGGTTGGAGGTGGCATCGGCGCCACCAATATAAGCTGCGCGTGCCGCAGAAAGCGAGCCGTCTATACCCTGTGCCCGACGCATGCCAAACTCTATTACGGTATCGCCTTTGGCGGCCTCTTTAATACGGGCGGCCTTGGTGGCAATTAGTGTTTGGAAATTGATGATGGTAAGCAGCGGCGTCTCAATGAGCTGTGCCTGTAGCAGGGGACCTTTTACGCGCACCAGCGGCTCGCTCGGGAACACCACTGTTCCTTCCGGAATGGCGTCTACATCGCAGGAGAACTCCATGCGGGCCAGGTAGTCGATGAATTCCTGCTCAAAAAGTGGCTGCCCCTGGCTGCCTTTCAGACTGCTGAGGTAGGCAAGGTCCTCCTCCGTGAATTTCAGCGCCTGCAGGTACTCCACCACATGCTCCAGTCCCGCCGCCACCGTATAGCCGCCGCCAAACGGGTGCTTCCGGAAGTATAAATGAAACACAGCCTCGCGCTCAGCCATGCCGTTTTTCCAGTAGCCGTAGGCCATTGTCAGCTGGTAGAGGTCGGTGAGGAGGGTGAGGGAGGTGCGATAGATTTCCTGAAGTGCCATGGGCCGTTTTTCTGTTGTTTGTGCCGAAATTTAAGAAGTATACCTGAGAAAAGCCGAAAAGGCTGCCGTTTGGGTATGTTTCGGCCTTGCGCTCAGTTCTATAAAATTATATTTGCGGTTTGATGCATGTATCTGCAACTTTATGGCATGCAGAAACGACAGTTTATACCTTTTTCGGAGGTTAAGGATAAGAAGGCTATCGTGGTGGACAGCACCCATGCCAATGGCTTCATGCTTTCGCACTGGAAGGGCGCCCCAACGCCTACGTCGGTGAAGGACGACACCAGCGCGGCCATAGTATTGAACGCCATGCGCCAGCAACTGCCTGAGCTGGACCTGCCTTACGTGACCGCCAACCACTTCGACATCGACGGATTTGTGGGGGTGTGGGCTTTGCTGAACCCGGAGCTGGCGCTGGAGAACGAGGAGCTGCTGCGGCAAATGGCTTTAATCGGCGATTTCCGGGAGCTGGACCTGAACCACCCGCTGGCCGGTGAGGCGCTGAAGCTGGTGTGCTGGCTGAATGCCAGGGAGCGGGAGCTGTTTTACAGGCCTTTTGAGGCGGATGAGATGGAGGAGAAGGAGGCGGCGCAGTGCGTGCAGAAGTTCCGCTATTTTCTGCGTGAGTTTACCCGTGTGCTGCAGGACCCGGACTGGGAAAAAGGCGCCTGGGAAGATGAGGTGGCCAGCGTGCTGCTGGGCTACCGCGATATGTACAAGCCGGAGACAAAGATCACGCGCCACCCCGAGATCGGCCTCATCATCATCGAGACCCCGCACCCGCTGCATTACTACGCCCTCTTCAGCCGCTCTCAGGGGTTTGACATGGTGCTTGCCTGCTACCAGGGCAATAAGTATGAACTGGAGTATAAGTATACCACCTGGGTGGATATTACCTCCCGGCCAACACTTCCGAGGCTAAGTATGGCCCCGCTGGCCGCACGCCTCAACGAACTTGAAACGTCCGGCCGCCGCTGGACGCATGATGCTGTGACCGAAACCGGCCCGCTCCTGCGCCTGGACGGTGATAAGCTTACCCGCTCCGAAACCTATGCCAATCCCACCGAACGCGAGATTTATACTTCGTCTATACCCGTGGAGCAGCTGAAGCAAGAGGTGGTGCAGTATTACGAGCAGGCTTACCTGGGCATCCAACCGAAGTATAACTGGACCTGGAAAGAGGTGAAGGAATTGAACAGGGGGAATTAAAACTAAATATTGGGCAACCGGAAGCCAAGGTGAACCTGCTTTTGCTCCTGTTGAAGTATAAGTTTATAGTTGCTGCCGTTGCGCGGGCAGGTCGCGACCTGTCCCTCCATCACCCCACCCCAGCCCTCCCCTAAGAACAGGGGAGGGAGCCTGTGACAGCTCTAGCTAATGTGTAAGTTTCGTAGCTGCTAATAGCATCAGCACAAGTATAAACCCACCCCTAAGCCCCTCCAAGGAGGGGAATTGCTCGTGAACGATTGTCATCCCCCTACCCCTTCAAAGGGGGACTTATACTTGTTCCATAGCAATGGCCGTGCCTATCGAACCTGTTCCCAGTCCTTGGGTTGAGCGCCTTGTGAGATCCGGTGCCCGCTAAGGGCATGTCGAGCGAAAGCGAGGCAAGGAGGTAACACAGCGCGATGCCCTTATCGAGGGCCCCTACCCCCAGGACGAGCCCTCTCGGGCTTGAGAGCAGAAAGCAGGAGGTGAAACAAGCTGGTTGTAAAGCCGTGGAGGAACAGCAGCTAGCAAGTATAACCTGTTTCAAATGGAAAGAAGCAGCGGCTAAAAGAAGTACAAGCGGACGCTTGCGCCAGAGAAGAATGAATTGTAGCCTACGCGGATCTGGAGATCCGCAGCAGAGGGGTTTCGGACAAGTATATCCGAAACAGCGAGAGAATAGCCAATGTATAACTCAAGTATAAGTATGGCTTTCCAAGCCAGTTGAGTCGGAGACTTAACACCATAATAAGACACACGTCTTCAGGTTTGCGCCAGAATGGGAAAGTATAAAAGCATTGCTCAGGTATAAAGTCCCGTTTGTCCAATCATCCTAACAATCCTGATTCAAATAAGAAAAAATTATGGCTCCTACTCGCCCGCTGGCAGACCGATTGTCGGACTAGGAAATGGGCAAGAGCAGAAGGCCCTCGCTGGTTTTTGGGGAAAGCCTAAAATAATGTGCCAGCACTACCTTCCTGCGGCTTAGCCGGGGCAGGGGTTTCACAATTTTCCTCGTTAAACACCTGGTCGATGGCTTTTTCGGCTTTGCGCAGTTTTTCCTTGCACAGCTTTATCAGCTGCGACGAGCGCTGTACTTTCTGCGTCAGTTCATCCACGTCTACGGCGTCGTTTTCGATGGCGCGTAAGATCTCCTCCAGTTCCTGCGTTGCCTCGCGGTAGGTCATGTTATTTAATTCCTTGTTCATCTGTATCAATGTTTACAACCATGCTGTGGAGCGTGCCGTCCTGCAGCTTCGTCTCCACCACATCGCCGTCTTTAACCTCTTTTATACTTTTAATGATCTTGCCGTTCAGAAGCGTGAGCGTGTAGCCGCGCAGCAGCAGCTTCTCGGGGTTGTTGGCCTCGATGCTCATCTCCAGCAGCTTTAGCCTGTGGTTCTCGCCCTGCAGTCTGCCTTTGGCGCTGTACTCCAGCTTGTCGCTATACTTGGTAAAGGTCAGTTGCCTTTGCTTCAGCTTGTCCTTGGCCTCGGTTTCCACGCAGTGCACCAGGTGGTTAAGCTCGTGCTCCTTCAGGTGCAGGTAACGCTGGCTTTTACCCTCCACGCATACCGAGAGCTCCTGCAGGTGCCGCTGCCGTTCGTGCAGCAGGTCTTTGGTGCCGGCGTTGAGGTCTTTGTCCAGGTCGCTTATAAGATGGCGCTGCGCCTCCAGGTATGCCTTCGGCTTCAGTAACAGCCCCCGCGACAGCGTTTCCAGTTTATCTTTGCTTTTCTGTAGCAGCTGCCTTGTGATGTTCTGGAAGCGCAAGCTTAGTCGTTCCAGCTTGTCGTCCGTCAGCTTCAGCTGTTGTGCTGCAAACATTCGGATGCTGTCAAACAGATCTTCCGCGTACTCCTCCGCCTCCCGGAACCTGTCTATCAGGAAACCGGCCACAGCAGTGGGAGTCTTCAGCCTTGTGTGAGCCACCAGGTCGGCAATACTTTCGTCGCGCTCGTGGCCTATGCCCGTGAGCACCGGAAGCGGTGCGTTACCAATGGCAGCCGCAATTTTGTAGTCGTCAAAACAGCTCAGATCTGTCTGGGAGCCACCGCCCCTGATCAGCACGATGGCATCAAACTGGTCGCTTCGCTTTGCTATCTGTACGAATGCCTGCGCCACCGAGGCCGGTGCCTCATTGCCCTGCACTGTGGCCGGGAAAAGCGTGGCCTCAAAAGTATAGCCGTAGCCGTTGTTCTCCAACTGGTGTATAAAATCCTGGAAACCGGCTGCCGTGGCTGATGAAATGATAGCCAGCCGCTGCGGTACCGGCGGCAGTTCCAACTCCTTGTTCGCCTCCAGCAACCCTTCAGCCTCCAGGCGCTTCAGCGTTTCGAGGCGCTGGCGGGCTAGGTCGCCAATGGTATAGTTGGGGTCTATGCTGGTGATGTCGAGGCTGAGGCCGTAGAGCTCGTGGAACCGCACCGTTGCCTGCAGCAGCACCTTGAGCCCCGCCTTCAGTGGTTGCCCGGTTTTCTCCTCGAAGTAGCGCGCCAGCATCTGGTAACGCGACCCCCAGATGGTTGCCCGTGCCTGGGCCAGCATCTGCCGTGCGTCGTCGCCTTTGTCCACCAGAGTCAAGTAGCAGTGGCCTTTGCGGCGGTCCACGTTTACCTGGGCTACCTCCGCCACCACCCAATAGCTGTCCGGGAAAGCCACCTCCAGTTCCTCGCGTATCTGCTGGTGCAGCTCATACAGCGAGAGCGGGGCCTGCTCCTCATACACTACCGTCTGGCGAAAAAAGATCTGGGACATGGTTCAACAACGTTACAATCTCCTGCACAACCGGCAGAGCGCCGGCTCCTGTGCCTCGAAGATAGGATTTTTTGGCTAAAATAATTAGTAAGGTGGCGGAGAAAAAGTTTTTGCTTGTCTGAATCAGGATTTGTGGGATTGTAGGATGGACAGGATTTTCTACAAACCAGTTCCAACCACCCCTGCCCCTCCTTAACTAAGGAGGGGAGCCTGAAATTGTTGTGGCTCAAGTATAAGTTTCATAGTTGCTGGCATAGAGCGAACAGGTCGCGACCTGTCCCTACAAGAGTGAATCCACCCCTAGCCCCTCCCAGGAGGGGAGTTCACCCCACCCCAGCCCTCCCCTAAAAACAGGGGAGGGAGTTATACTTGCCACTATACTTAATTGTCATCTCGAATGAAATGAGAGATCTATCTGCAATTCTAAACAGATCTCTCACTACGTTCGAGATGACAGATAGCGGTGGCTATCGGAAACTGATCCCAGTCTTTCCGTTGAGCGCCTTGTAGATTTCCGGTGCCGAAGGCATTGCGACTTTAGGAGCAAAGGAAATGTACACAGCGCGATGCGGGAAGACGAGGCCTCCCGGCCTTGAGGGAGTCAAAGTGTACTATAAAACAAGTAGGTTGTAAAGCCGTGGATGAACAGTAGCTAGTTAGGATATCCTGTTTCAGGTTACGGGAAGCAGGGGCTAAGAAAAGGCAAAAGCGGACGCTTTCGCCAGTGAAAGTATAGCAGCAAGTATAAACTGAAGTATAAGAATATAGCCCAAGTATAAAGTATGGCTTTTCAAGCCAGTCGAGGCATAGACGCGACACATTGGTAGGGCGCAAGTCTTTAGACTTGCGCCAGATAGAGAGGAAATTGTAGGCTTGTATACCAGGCTGAAACGCGATGGTTCTGGCATAGAAATCCAAAGATCTTAAACTTGATTTTAAAAAAACATCAAAAACATTTGGCATTTTAAAAAGTCGCGCCGTATACTTGCAACATCAAGTCAATACTCCCTTTGCGGATATTGGTTTATAAAGAAGCGTGGAGAGACAGGCTCTGTGAAACGCTAGCAACCTAACGATCGGTGTTAAGGTGCTAATTCCTGAGTTCGGCAGGGTGCCGGACGAATATAAATTGATACGGTCATGAACAAGGGAATCAATTCAACGCAACACGTATTACTAGTATCGCCGACAGCCAAAGCACTGTCGCAAGTCTGCATTTTAGCTCCTGCTAAGGCTTTCGTCATGCGCATGCCCATGTGCGCCATGCACGACTGTTGTTGCTGTTAACCAAGGTATAAAGTTCCTGTTTTCATACATGGCTTAGTGGCAGATCCCGCATCTGCTGCTACAGCCTACTTATACCTCTACAGCATTCCTGTCTTTACTCAAATCATACCTTTTCTTTTTAACGATATAAAATCTACATAGCCATGTCTAAATCATTGCACTTCGAAACGCTACAGTTGCACGCCGGCCAGGAAATAGATCCCACCACACAGTCACGCGCAGTGCCTATCTACCAGACCACCTCTTACGCCTTTAAAAACGCGGAGCACGGGGCTAATCTGTTTGCCCTGAAGGAATTCGGTAACATTTATACCCGCATTCAGAACCCAACCACCGATGTGTTCGAGAAGCGCATTGCGGCTCTGGAGGGAGGAGTGGCGGCTGTGGCCGTGGCCTCGGGGCAGGCGGCGCAGTTCCTGGCGCTCACCAACATCCTGGAGGCCGGGGATAACTTTGTAACGTCCAGCTTCCTGTATGGCGGTAGCTATAACCAGTTCAAGGTATCGTTCAAGCGCCTGGGCATTGAGGCCAGGTTTGCCGGAAACGATGACGTGTCGAGCTTCGAGAAGCTGATCGATGAAAAGACAAAGGCAATTTATACAGAGACCATTGGCAATCCGCGCTTTAACATTCCGGACTTTGAGGCCCTTGCCGCCCTGGCTCGCAAGTATGATATTCCGCTGATTGTGGATAACACCTTCGGGGCCGGTGGTTACCTGTTTCGCCCGCTGGAGCACGGCGCCAATGTGGTGGTGGAGTCTGCTACGAAGTGGATCGGCGGCCACGGCACCAGCATTGGCGGCGTGATTGTGGACGGGGGTAACTTTAACTGGGGCAACGGCAAATTCCCGCAGTTCTCCGAGCCATCGGAAGGTTACCATGGGCTGAACTTCTGGGAGGTGTTTGGCGAAAACGGCCCGTTCGGAAACATCGCCTTCGCCATTCGTACCCGTGTGGAAGGCCTTCGGGATTTCGGTCCGGCACTGAGTCCTTTTAACTCGTTCCTGCTGCTGCAGGGGCTGGAAACGCTTTCGCTAAGGCTGGAGAGAACCGTGCAGAACGCGCAGGCGCTGGCCGAGTGGCTGGAGCAGCACGAGTTGGTAGAGAGCGTGAACTACCCTGGCCTACAGAGCAGCCCCTACCACGAACTGGCTAAAAAATACCTGAAGCGCGGCTTTGGCGGGGTGCTTTCCTTTAAGCTGAAAGGTGACAAGCAGCAGGCGGAGACATTTGTCAACAGCCTGGAACTGGTGAGTCACCTGGCTAACGTGGGCGACGCCAAAACGCTGATCATCCACCCGGCCTCCACCACACACCAACAGTTGAGCGATGCCGAGCAACTAAGCGCAGGCGTAGATCCAACCCTGCTACGCATATCCGCCGGCATAGAGCACATAGACGACATAAAAGCAGATTTCGAACAGGCCTTCTCCAAAGTATTGGAGGCAGCGCCCGCTATAGCCTAAGTATAATAATGCCAACACAGCACGTTTTTCATCACCAACAAGAGTTTCAGCTGGAGTCCGGGGCTACGTTGCCGGGCTTCCAGCTGGCTTATACTACTTACGGCGCGCTGAACCAGCAGCGCAGCAATGTGGTATGGGTGTGCCATGCCCTTACCGGCAGCGCCGATTTTACCGACTGGTGGTGCGACCTCTTCGGGGAAGGCAAGCTCTACGACCCGCGCGAATGGTTTGTCGTGTGCGCCAACACCATGGGCGGTTGCTACGGCTCCACAGGGCCACTCTCGGTAAACCCAAAAACGCTGCAGCCATACTTCCAGACTTTTCCGCAGCTCACCAACCGCGACATTGTGCGCGCCTTCGATCTGCTGCGGCAGGAGCTGGGGTTGGAGCGGGTGCATACGTTGCTGGGTGGCTCGCTGGGCGGGCAGCAGGCGCTGGAGTGGGTGCTGCAGAAACCTGCTGTGTTTGAGCGGCTGGTGCACGTGGCCAGTAATGCGCGGCACTCCCCTTGGGGCATCGCCTTTAACGAAAGCCAGCGCATGGCCATCCGCCAGGACCCCACCTGGGGCACCAGCACAAAGGAGGCAGGACAGGAAGGGCTAAAAACGGCCCGCGCTATCGCCATGCTGTCTTACCGCCACTACAACACCTACAACGAAGCGCAGCAGGAGCCGGGGCATAGCATTACCGACAACTTTCGCGCTTCCAGCTACCAGGTATACCAGGGCGAGAAGCTGGCACAGCGGTTCAATGCTTATACTTACTGGCTGCTCTCCAAGGCCATGGACTCGCACAACGTGGGCCGCGACAGAGGGGGTGTGGAGCGTGCACTGGCACAGGTAAAGGCCCGGAGCCTGTTTGTGGGTGTGGATACCGACCTGCTGTTTCCGGTAGAGGAGCAGTATTTCCTGCATGCCCAGGTGTCGGATTCCTCCTTTCACCTTATCCGCTCCAACTATGGCCACGATGGCTTTCTGGTGGAGGTGGACCAGCTGACGGAGGCTATCCGTCAATTTTATCAAAATGAAAAAGTAACAGAAGAAGAAGAATTCAACTATGAAAAGCAAGAGCGGTAAACGAATCGGGATATTTGGCTTTGGCTGCGTGGGCCAGGGGCTGCATGACGTGCTGCAGGACAACCCACACCTGGATGTGGCCAAAATCTGCGTGCGCGACAAGGAGAAGCTGCGCACCCTGCCCAAGCATCATTTTACCTATGACGCGCAGGAGCTGCTGCAGGACGAAAGTATAGATCTGTTTGCCGAGCTGATCAGCGACCCGGAGGAGGCGCTGCTGATAGTGCGCCAGGCGCTGGAGGCGGGTAAAACCATCGTGTCGGCCAACAAGAAGATGATTTCGGAGAACCTGCCGGAACTGGTGGCACTGCAGGAGGAGTTTGGCGGCACTTTGCTCTACGAGGCGGCTGTGTGCGGCAGCATTCCAATCCTGCGGACGCTGGAGGCATACTATGGCAACGAGCCGCTGCAGGAGGTAAGCGGTATCTTGAACGGTTCATCCAACTACATCCTCACCAAGCTGGATGCGGAAGGCATAAGCTATGACGAGGCACTGGCGCAGGCGCAGGCGCTTGGCTTTGCCGAGGCTGACCCGACGCTGGACGTGGGCGGCTACGATGCCCTGCACAAGATCAGCTTAATTGCCGCGCATGCCTTTGGGGCCGTGATAAAGCCGGAGCAGGTACTCCGTGCAGGCATTCAGCACATATCGCGGCGGGATGTGGCGCTGGCACAGGCACTGGGCGGGCGCATCAGGCTGGTAGCCACGGCCAGGCTGAACCAGCACAAAAAACTGGAGCTACAAGTGCTGCCTACGCTCGTGTTCCCCGACTCGGAGCTATACTATGTGGAGGCGGAGTTTAACGGGGTGCAGCTACAGGCCCGCTATGCCGGCGATCAGTTTCTGAAGGGGCGCGGTGCCGGAAGCCACCCAACCGGGTCTGCCGTATGGGCCGATGTATCGGCAGCGCTGGCCGGCTACAAGTATAAATACCCTAAATTCAAGTATAACGACGAGGCGCAACTGAAGCCGGTACCTTTGGAGGAGGACGATGAATTGAAAGTATACGTGCGCACGACCATGCCCGAGTTTCTGCCCCAGCTGCCGTGGCGGGAGCTGAGGGTCTTTGGTACGGGGAAAAGGGAGGTGCAACTGGTAGGCACCATTGGCAGGAAAGACTTTCTTTTATACCTGCCGGCCCTGAAGCAAACCATTGCTTTTATAGCACAGATTCCGGCCCATGTATCGGCGGAGCAGGTGGTAAATGCCTCGTATCTGAAGCTGGAGGAGGTTGTATAAACCTGAACGCGTTTTGTGTTTTTCTAAAAGGGAATCTTGATAGGTGTAAATTGACAAGGATATAAGTATATATAAATTATACTATGGTGATTTTTAATTTAATGAAATCGCAGCTATTATCCAAGTCTAACCGTACAAATAATCAATCTGTTAGCGATTATTATTTGTACCCATATGAAAAATATACCTGTACTCTTTTTCACCTTCCTGATGGTGGTCTTGGGGCTGTCATCTTGCAGAAATGATGGGGCTACTCCCATCCGAAACGTGAAGGCCGGCCCCACCTTGCTGAGGGTGCAAGCCGGAAATGGCTCCTGTGATAATTACACGTACTTCTATGGCAATGAGCAGAAGAACCTGGGAAGCGTATTTACGAAACAAGTGCTGGTGGTGTTCGCCAGCGGCCTAAGCGCCGGGGAAGAGGCTGCGGCAGTGGCTGCCTACGGTTTTGTGAAAGGCAACAACGGACAGGTCAGCTCGAACTCGGCCATGCTCCATAACATTGAGCTGGTGGACGGGCTAAATTGCCGGCAGGTGGAAAAGGCGATGGAACTGCTAGCTGAAGACCCTGCTATAGCGTATGTGGCGCCATACTTCCTGAATGGGGATGGCTTGCTTGGCATCAGCAACGAAGCTATCGTTACGATTGAAGCAGGAGCAGAAGATGCCCTGACTGCCATGGCTGCCGAATATGGCGCAGAGGTGCTGATGCCGTTGAGTGGCCAAACCTACCTGGTGCGTGTGGATAAAAATGCCACCGGCAATGCCTTAGAGCTAGCCAACTTCCTGAAAGGTAAAACCGGTATCACACACGCCGAACCCGATTTTATCGTATCGGCTGATGTGCCGGTAGCCGACAGAAGGAACGGCATCGGAAACCGCCTCAATTAAACTTTAGATATAAAAAAACCGCTCTGGGTATTCTAGAGCGGTTTTTTTATACGTTAATGCACGCAGCAGCTATACATAAATAGCTTTTGCCCTGTCGCGCAGGTTGTAGGCTGAGGCCATTACCTCACCGTAGGCTCCCGCCGTGCGGATCGCGATCAGATCGCCCCGGTTGGTCTCCGGCAACATCACCGCCTTGCCAAAACAGTCGCTCGACTCACAGATCGGGCCCACCACGTCGTAACGCACCTCCGGCTTCTGGCTTGTCAGGTTCTCAATCTTGTGGTACGACTGGTACAGTGCCGGGCGGATCAACTCCGTCATGCCCGCATCGAGTATGGCAAAGTTAGTAGATATCCCGTTCTTGATGTAGAGCACCTTAGAGATCAAGGTGCCACACTGTGCCACCAGTGCGCGGCCTAGCTCAAAATGCACCTGCTGGCCCGGCCGCAGCTCCAGGAACTGGTTAAACAATGCAAAGTAGGCGGCAAAGTCAGGAACCGGGGATTCGTCCGGGGCATAATAATCCACCCCCAGGCCACCGCCCACGTTCACGTGCTCCAGCTGGATGTTATGCGCCAAAAACCACTCCTGGAACTCATTTACACGGGTGCACAAGTTCTTGAACACCGTCAGGTCCGTGATCTGGGAGCCGATGTGGAAGTGAATGCCGATTAGCTGCACATGCTTTAGTTGCTGCAGCAGCTCGATCACGCTCTCCAGTTCCCAGGCGTTTATGCCGAATTTGTTCTCCTCAAGGCCCGTGGTGATATACTTATGGGTGTTGGCGTTTACGTTCGGGTTGATGCGCAGGGCCACGCGGGCCACGGTATTTTTCTTCTCAGCCAGCTCGTTTAGCACCTCCAGCTCATGCTTCGACTCGCAGTTAAAGCAGAAGATGCCCTGCTGCAGGGCGTAGTTTATTTCCGCATCCGACTTGCCCACACCGGCAAACACCACCTCCTGTGCCGGAAAACCGTTCTCTATGGCGGCTTTTACTTCGTTGCCGCTCACGCAGTCGGCACCGAAGCCGTGCTGACGCACCTCGTCCAGAATAGGTGCGTTGGCGTTGGCCTTCAGAGCGTAGTGAACATGGAAGTTATACTTCTCAGCCTCCTGTTGCACAGCTTTCAGGGTCTGGCGCAGCAGGCTTAGGTCGTATACATAGAACGGAGTAGCGTGTTGCTGCAGCTGCTCCGGGTTCAGGTTAAGCATGGGCTTTATTTCTGTTAAAGATGCCATCGTTCAATTTGGTTAGGGCCTCTACTTTGTCTGCTGTACTTACCAGGAAACTGATGTTGTTCTTGCTACCGCCGTAGGAGATCATGCGCAGCGGGATGTGCTGCAGCGACTGGAAAATAGCCAGCACCGAACCACTGCGCTCGGCAATAAAATCACCTACCACGCAGACGATGGTTTGCTCCTGATCTATTTCCACCTGGCCAAACTCCTTCAGCTCGGCCATGATCTCGTTCAGGTGCCTGTCGTTGTCGATCGTCAGCGATACGGCCACCTCAGAGGTGGTGATCATGTCAATTGGGGTTTTATACCTTTCGAACACCTCAAACACGCTGCGCAGGAAACCGTAGGCCAGCAGCATGCGGCCAGACTTTATTTTAATAGCGGTGATGCCATCCTTGGCGGCCACGGCTTTTATCTTGCCACTTTCCGTTTGGGTGCTGATGGTGGTGCCTTTCGCCTCGGGTGCCATGGTGTTGAGCAGCTTTACCGGAATGTTCTTTTGCTTGGCCGGCTTCACGCTGCTCGGGTGCAGTATTTTGGCCCCAAAGTACGCCAACTCCGCTGCCTCGTCGAACGAGAGCTCCGCTATCGGGTAAGTATTCTTCACGATGCGCGGGTCGTTGTTGTGCATGCCATCAATATCGGTCCAGATCTGGATTTCCGCTGCATCAGCGGCAGCCCCGATAAGCGAGGCAGAGTAGTCCGAGCCTCCGCGCTTCAAATTGTCGATCTCCCCAAAGGCGTTGCGGCAGATATATCCCTGCGTAACGAAAAGCTCCACGCCCGGGTATTTCTCCAGCTCCTTTTGCAGGTGCTGGGCAATGTACTCGGTATCCGGCTCCTCATTCTCATCGATCTTCATGAAGTTTAGTGCTGGCAGCAGTACAGACTCTTCGCCCTGCTCCTCCAGGAAAAACTGGAAAAGGGCCGTGCTCAGCAGCTCGCCCTGCGCCAGCACCGCGCGCTCCTCATGAATGGTAAATAGGTCGAGGGTGAAGGCTGTGAGGTAATCGAAATGCTGTTTTAGCAGCTCGTTTGCCTGTTTTTTCTTATCGTCGGAGGTGTAGAGTTCCTCTACCACCTGTTTATACTTATCGTGCAGGGCCTTAATGAGCGCCTTTGCTTCGTCGTGTTTATTCTGATACAGCGTCTCCGCTATCTGTACCAATGCGTTTGTGGTGCCCGACATAGCCGAAAGCACTACAATTTTAGGCTCACCGTTACAGATGAGCGTGGCTACCGCCTTCATTCTCTCAGCTGACCCCACCGAGGTACCGCCGAACTTGAGTATTTTCATTCAGGTGATAAAAATAAGTGATGATAGTAAGCTACAAAAGTAGCAAAAAATCAGCGGAATACGGCGGGTCTGTTTCTTCCTGTTGCGCAATGTCTGTAAAAACCGGGTAGATTATAATTTGTCTTTGGATGATTAGTAGGGGTGGCGGTGAATGTTCCTTATCAGGTAGGGCATTTCCTCGCGCAAGCGTCGGCTTGTATCTTATATAGCCGCTGCTTCCTGCTAACTGAAACGAGCTATACTTGCTAGCTGCTGATCATCCACGGCTTTACAACCAACTTGTTCCGTAGTATTCTTTCTGCTCTCCAGCCCGAGAGGGCTCGTCATGGGGGTAGGGGCCCTCGATAAGGGCATCGCGCTGGGAGCTTTTCCTGCCCTCGTGCCTCGGGCTGCCTCACTGGCGTTCGTCACCGGAAAAATCGCATAGGCCTCAGTCCAAGGACTGGGTATCATTTCGATAGCCACGGCTAACAAAGCTTCAACAGAGCTCCCCTCCTTGGCTAAGGAGGGGTAGGGGTGGTTGGACCAGTACTGCAGAATTCCCCTCCTCGGAGGGGCGGGTTTATACTTTGTAGGGACAGGTCGCGACCTGTCCGTGTGAGAACAGCGGCTATAAAACTTATACTTTGGCTAATGCAGTTACAGACCCCCTCCTTAGACTACCGAGAACGGGAGTTCGAAGGTAGCGAGCGTAGCTTTGAGGGGCAGGGGTGGTTGGACCCGGCACCATAAAGCTGCTAGAAGCTTTAAGAAAAGCGGTTATACTTTAAACCAAACCCACCACCACACTGGCTGCGTTACCGCCAAAGCCGGCGGCATTTACCATGATGCGCTTAATACGTGATGGTACTGTTTGCTGGAGCAGATTTGGATACGGGATGAAAGTATACTGCTGTTGCTGCAGCACATGCAGGGCGTATTGCAGGCTCAGCGCCCCGGAGGCTCCCAACGTATGGCCAATCAGCCATTTATTAGTGGTGATAGCCGGGCTGTTTTCGCCGAAGACAGCCTTTATGGCGGCAAGCTCTGCTTTATCGCCAGCGCGGGTGCCGGGTGTGTGCGTAATAATCAGGTGTACGGTTCGGTCGTGCTCCGGCAGCTGGGCCAGCGCCTGCCTCATCGATTTCTGAAAATTGATACCCTCTGCTGAGATGCCCGTTTTGCTCACCAGCTTCTCAAAGCCCAACCCGACAGCCTCTATGACTGGCGTACCTGGCGCGGGTTGCCGCACCTGCTCCAGCGCAATAACAGCGGCTCCCTCGCCTAAGGTAAAGGTATTCTGCTTTTCCAAAGCGTAAGGCTGGCAAGGGTAGGTCGTGTTGGCAAGTCTGGAGTAAATGCCCACGGCCTTCATCTGCGCGATGGTGAAATGAGTGAGTGGGGCCTCGGTGCCGCCGGCCAGAAAGCGCTTGGCCATACCGGACTTTAGCCAGGCCACCCCGTTGGCAATGGCCATCAGGGCGGTGCTGCAGGTAATGGAGTGGCTGATTTGCCCGCCACCCGCGTTCACCGCATGCGCCACCCAACTCGACAGGTTTCCGAGAGTAGTGGTAGGGGAGGCGCTGGAAGATAGGTTCTCCTGTTGAAAAGCCTCGAAATGTTCCTCAAACAAGCCGGTTGCCCCGCGGGAGGAGCCAATGTTTACCGCCAGGTCATCATCTGCTGAAGAATTCTCTTGCAGCCAACCCGCCTGCGTTGCCGCTTGCCTGGCAGCATATACCGCCATCAGCACCGAGCGGTCGAGCTGCTTGTACACTGGGTTTTCGTGAAGCAAATCTTGCAACTGCTCCTCTGCCTCAGCTGGCAAAGCAGCTACAGGCGTTGGTTGGGCCTGGTGAAGTATAGCTTTGAAAGCTGGTATACCGGAAGTATAAGCTGCTGCAGTAGAAGTGCTATCGTGCCCTAACGGAGAAATGGCCCCCAGTCCTTTGATGACAATATGTTCTTTCGCTGCTTCCAAAACGTGGGCAAAGGTAAGTATTCCAGATCAGGATTTACAGGATTTTAGGATAGGCAGGATGAGAAATCGTGGAAAAACAACTCAGTTTCCACGATTCCTGCGCTGTTACGGATAGCTTTGTCCGAAACAGCGCCCTTATCTACCTCCGAGTATGGTTAAACTGTAAACCCACCCCTAACCCCTCCAAGGAGGGGAGTCCTACAAGTGTAATTTGACTCCCCTCCTTGGAGGGGGAGGGATGGGGTAATCGCAACTTGCGGTTTATACTTGCCTAATCATGCAGCATAATCGAATCCGGATGCGGGTGCTGCCTTTTGCCTGCCACAATCTCCTGCATTCCGATCAGTGTCTGGTATACCTGATCGAGTTGCTCGTCGGTGATGCAGTAAGGAGGGATAACATAGATGATGTTGCCCAGCGGACGAAGTATAACCCCGTTGTCCAGCCCGAAACTATAGAGCGTGTCGCGCAGGTCGCTGAAGTAGGACGTGGCTCCGTCATAGAATTCGATGGCTAGGATGGTGCCCTGCTGGCGCACCTCCAGCACCTGCGGCAGGTCTTTTATACTTTGAGCAAAGGCTGCGTGGCGATGTCCGATGCGGTTTATACTTTCCTGTGTTTCGGGCTGCAACAGCAAATCCATACTTGCCAGGCCGGCAGCGCAGGCCACGGGGTTGGCTGTGTAGCTATGGCCGTGGAAAAGGGTTTTGCTACGGTCGTCGTGCAGGAAGGCCTCGTAAATTTTTTCGTTGCAGGAGGTGGCTCCCAGGGCCATGGTACCCCCGGTCAGCCCCTTCGAGAGGCATACCATGTCGGGCTTTTGCTGCAGGTAATCCGTCGCAAAAGTGCGCCCGGTGCGGCCAAAGCCGGTCATCACCTCATCGGCAATGTTGAGGATGTCGTGCTGCTGGCAGATGGCCATTAGCTTATCGAGCACTTCAGGGGTATACATGATCATCCCACCGGTACCTAGCACCAGCGGCTCGTAAATAAAAGCGGCAATGTCACCCTGAGCAGCAAGTGCTTCCAGTTGTTTTATACTTTCTGCTTCCTTGCCGACAGTAGGCACGTCTATAAACTCCACCTCGAACAGGTAGGGCCAGAACGGGGCGGTAAAGGCACTGCGGGCGCTCACCGACATGGCCCCGAACGTATCGCCATGATAGCTGTCGCGGAAGGCGATGATCTTCTTTTTAGGCGTGCCGAGGTTGTTCCAGTACTGGATAGCCATTTTCAGGGCCACTTCCACGGCGGTGGAGCCGTTGTCGGAGTAAAAGATACGGCTCTGGCCCTGGGGCAGGAGCTGCAAAAGACGCTCGGCAAAGGTAACGGCGGCAGGATGTGTGAAGCCGGCAAAAATAACATGCTCCAGCGTGCGCAGCTGCTCGGCTACTTTTTTGGCAATGTAGGGGTGCGCGTGCCCGTGCAGGTTTACCCACCACGAGGCCACGGCATCAATATAAGTCTGGCCATCCTCCGAAAACAAAAGCGCCCCCTCGCCCCGAACAATCGGAATAGGAAGCGCTGCGGTTTTCATTTGGGTATAAGGATGCCAGATAACGTTTTGATCACGTTCGGCTAAGTTCATTCTTACAGTGTGCGTTCAGGCACGTTTGGTTTTGTAGAGTTTCTGCTATAGGCAAACAACTATAAGTATCCTTCAAATGTTTTGGCATACTCGGCCACGGTATCCTTGCAGAAGTCGGCTTCCTGGCGGATAGACGGCAGGCAACGCAGTCCGGTATACTTCACGATGAAATCCTCTGAGGTGGCGTTCTCCTCCCCATTAAAGATGATACCGGCAACCGGAATTTTGCGGTAGCGCAGCACCTCGGCAGTGAGCAACGTATGGTTTATACTTCCGAGGTAGTTGCGCGACACAAGTATAACCTCCAGGCCCAGCTGCTGCACCAGATCCAGCACGAGGTAACGCTTGTTCAGGGGCACCATCAGGCCACCGGCTCCCTCCACAATCAGGTTGTTTTGGGTGTCGGGTAGTCTCATGCCTTTCACATCGATCTCCACGCCCTCGGCAGCGGCAGCCTTATGCGGCGACGCAGCCATTTTGAGGCGGTAAGCCTCCGGGTGGAAAACCGAGCGCTCGTTAGAAACCAGACTCTTTACAGTGTCTGTGTCGGTGAAGTCCAGACCGCCTGCTTGCACAGGTTTCCAGTAGTCGGCCTGCAGGGCTTCGGTAAGTATGGCAGCAGCAACCGTCTTGCCTACATCCGTACCGATTCCTGTTACAAAATATTGTTTCATGTACCTTTGGCTATGGCCTGCACGAGGCCCTCAATTTCTTCTTCTGTATTAAAAGCATGCACAATTACGCGCAGCCGTTCGGTGCCTTGGGGCACGGTGGGGCTAAGCACGGGGCGCACGTCAAAACGATCTTGTTGCAGCGCAGCCGCCAGCGCCTTTAGTTGCTGTGGCTGTTGCAGGAAAACAGAGAGTATAACACTGCCTTCCGGGGTACAGCGAATGCCGCTGATGTTGTTTAGTTTCCGGTACAATAGGTGCGCCAGCCGTTTTACCCATTCCCGCTCTTCCGCAAGCTCGGGCAGCAACGTATAGGCGCACTTCAGGGCCACCAGCGCGTGCGTTGGAAGCCCTGTGGTATAAATAAAAGCGCGGCTGTAGTTGATGAGAAACTCACGGAGCACCTGCGGACCTACCACGGCAGCCCCGTGTAAGCCCATGGCCTTGCCGTAGGTCAGTACCCGGGCAAATACCTCCTGCTCCAGCCCCAGGTCCGATACAAGTCCCTCGCCTTTCGCACCGTAGAGGCCCACGGCATGTGCCTCATCCACAATAAGTGCCGCATTATGTGCGTTACATACTTGTGCCAGTTCCCGCAAGGGCGCCTGGTCGCCATCCATCGAGTACACCGACTCTACCAGCACGTATACCTGCCCGCTCGTCCGTTCCAGTTTTTGCCGCAGGTCCTCCACATTATTATGGCGGAAGGCATAACTCTTGGCAAAGCTCAGGCGCAGCCCGTCTTTCATAGAGGCATGGCTGGCCTCATCATACAGCACGGTGTCGCCGCGCTGGGGCAGTGCCGACAGCAAACCCACGTTGGCGGTGTAGCCGGAGTTAAAAAGCAGCGCCGCCTCCGCCTGGTGGTAGCGCGCAATCATCCCCTCCAGCTCCTCAAACAGCGGGTGGTTACCTGATAACAGTCGGGAGCCGGTCGCACCCAATGGCAGATGTTTATACTTTTCCTCCTCCTTGTGGATAAGTGCCCGCAGTTTCTCAGAGCGAGCAAGGCCGAGGTAATCGTTAGAGCAGAAGTCAGTAAGGCCGGAGGTGATTTTCAGCGCCCGCAAGTTTCCCTGCGCCGCCCGCTCCGCCAGCTTCTGCTGTAGTTTTATGGACAAAGGATCTTGTGACAAAGGACAAAGGAGTTAAGCAATAATACCTTAAAGTATAATTCTTTTGTCTTATGTCAAATAGTCTTTTGTCTAGCCAACCACCGGTTGGCATACTTCTTTGAATGATTTTCTAGGATTCAGGCCCAGCAGCTCGAACATGGCTTTGTCCGCGTCAAAATCCGGGTTAGGAGTAGTCAGGAGTTTCTCTCCTGTAAAGATAGAATTGGCGCCAGCCAGGAAGCACAGGGCCTGTTCTGTCACGCTCATGCGCTCGCGACCAGCCGACAGGCGCACCATCGACTTCGGCATCAGGATACGGGCCGTGGCGATCATGCGCACCATCTCCCACACCGACACCAGCGGCTGGTGCTCCAGCGGCGTACCTTTAACCGGCACCAGTGCGTTTACCGGCACCGACTCCGGGTGCTGCACCATGGTAGACAAGGTATGCAGCATCTTGATGCGGTCTTCGTCCGTCTCTCCTAAACCGATAATGCCACCTGAGCATACCGAGATACCCGCTTTGCGCACGTTGTCGATCGTGTTCAGGCGGTCGTCGTAGGTACGGGTGGTGATGATGCTGGCGTAGTTATCCTCGGAGGTATCCAGGTTATGGTTGTAGGCATACAGGCCGGCCTCTTTTAGCTTCTCAGCCTGGTACTCGTTTACCATACCCAGCGTGCAGCATACTTCCAGACCCAGGTCGTTCACACCTTTCACCATATCCAGCACCTTATCGAAGTCGCGGTTATCGCGCACCTCGCGCCAGGCCGCGCCCATGCAGAAACGGGTAGAGCCGCCTTCTTTGGCGCGCTGCGCCGCCGTCAGCACCTGGTCCTGGCTCAGCAGCTTATGCACATCCACATCGGTGTGGTAGCGCGCCGCCTGCGGGCAGTAGGCACAGTCTTCGGAGCAACCGCCGGTTTTAACAGACAGAAGCGTGCACACCTGCACTTCGCCGGTGGCCTGGTACTGCTTGTGCACATTAGCTGCCTCTACAATCAGTTCCAGTACGGGTTTGTTGTATATCGCCTCTATTTCTTCCAAACTCCAGTCGTTGCGGAGAGCTGTGTTTTGTCCGTTCTGCATCATGGTCCTCGTGTTTAGGGTTACGAAGGTAATTTGAAGATTTAGGATTTAAAAATCAAAAGTCTGGGCAGCTTCGGTGGATAAATAGTTAACTTATTCAGCACGTGCAGGTTCTTTGTGGATAAATTACTTTGTTGATTTGTTGAGAAAATTTGATTAGCGGGCCAAGGGTGGAAAACAAAAAGCCCCTGCTGGTGGGCAGGGGCGGGGGGAATGGTCTCGTGTAAGCAATGTGCAAGGCCGTCGGCCGTAGCATAATGTTTATACATTGTTAGCAAATGTTATTTTAGTTTACGCCTTTCTGCAAGCTCCATTTTCATAGCTTTTATTTTAGCAGGGAGTACAAAAACTTCATTTACTAAAAGTAAAAACAAGTCGTGAACTGCATTAGCATCTTCTTCAGAAAATTCTTGTAATTCTTCGTCTTTATCGGGATGTGCTCCTTGATTTCCAACTTGTCTAATCAAACTACTATTATCATGAAAAACATCTGTTAGATTAATTTGCAAAGCATTTACATTGTCTTTTAGCCATTCTAGTTCTTTATACAAGGTTCTGCCTTTGGCTCCTAATATATCCTTAACTAAAATTTGTAGGGCACGCCTGAACATAATAGTTGCAGACATGTATTGAGAATGTTGCAAGGCGTACTTTGCTTCCAATACTGTTTTTTTCAACAAGCGATACTCTGCAGGTATATCTTTAGTCTCAAATTGTGATTCTTGAGATGGGAGGTTAAATAATTTATAGTAATCAAAAACATACCTACTGCCATTTTCAGATTCCTGCAATCTTGAAAGCACAACTAATTGTATGAAACTTTGCCTTTTACAACTTGGACATTGAATAAAAAAAGTAGCAAAAATTGGTAAGTTGTCTTTTCTGTAAGTTCTTTCATGCCACCGAGAACCTATTTTTAAGTAAGCATCTTTTTGACAAAAGTCACATCTACTAGATATTTCTGAACTTAAACTTGAAGAGTCATTTGTCAAAACGAATTGATGATTACTTTTTATGTACTCAGTAAATTCTTCTTCATTTAATAATTTCATATGTTTTTAATATTTGTTAATTTCAGTATAAACGGAACCCTATTCCGTTTATACTATCAAATCCGGGGGCTAAACGGAGTACTCTTTAAATATAGCAATTTCTATGAAACAAAAAGAGCACCCGTCTCCAGGTGCTCTTCCATTGCTGATTTCATACTTTGTACTTTACTCTTCCTGCGCCTCCTCCAGGTGCACCAGGTAGCGGGTTAGTTTGTCCCACTGCAGCTCCTGGAAGATGGCCCAGCCGCCCTCGGCCACGAAGGTATTCAGCACGGCACGGTCGCCGGCATCTTCGCCCTGGTTGTTGATACCCTCATTTTTGCCGATCTCATACCCATGGATGGTATTCCCCTGGCGGGTTACCCGGAAGGTGCTGCTGGCCTCCTTTATAAAAAAGTGCTCTACCTCGGCCTCACCCTCGCCCAACTCCTTCGGTTTCTCGCTCGGGTGCACCACAAACTCGGCAAGGTTATCCTCCTCGCGCAGGTCCGCAATCTTCACCCAGTTCTCGATGGTGGAGGCCGGAAGTATGATCTTCAGGTAATAGCCAACCTCCGGCTTGAGCGCCGTGGTGCGGCCGCGGCTATCGTAGAGCTCGAACGTGGAGTTAACGCCGGAGAGCTTGGTCCAGTCATTCACGTTAAAGAGCTTTTGTTTCGAGCGTTCAAAGGCCGTCCTGGCTTCCTGCTCGGTCGGGTAGCTGTTCTCGTTCTGGTAGACCTTGTCCTTGGTCTCCTCGCCCTGCAGCACTTTGGCCTCTTTCTTTACCTTGTTAAATATATCCTTTATCGACATGGCTGTTCTTCGTTTTAGTGATGTGGAAGTATACCTCCTCAGAGAATGAGTTTACGCGCCATTTGGCCGGATGTTGATGGCTCGGATCAGAAAGTCCGGAGGAACGTGTGAGCGAACAGGTACAGAAGGCACAGCATATAAACCGTAGAGTTGCTCTTTAGGTCGTGCCTAACACAAGGTATAGGTGGTAATAGTTATAAATTCCCATTAAATCCATATCTTAGCATATTATTGCTGCACTATCACAAAAGAAGCTGCAAAAACATCTTTTATGAAGAAAGAAGCAGGACGTTGGCTTATACTCGTGCTGCTGTTGCTGCTGTCTGCTTCCGGGGCAGAGGCAGGGGCGGCAGGCAGGCTAGGTTTTCCATACATTCAGAACTACACAAAGCAACAATATAAAGCCGGTAACCAGAACTGGTCGGTAACGCGCAGCCCCGACGGGGTGATGTACTACGGCAACTCTACCGGTCTGCTGGCTTACGACGGCAATAACTGGCAGCTCTACCAGATGCCCCATAAGCTAATCGTAAGGGCCGTGGCTGCAGACGCCAATGGGCGGGTCTATGCGGGAGGCTTTGGGGAGATGGGCTATTGGAGCCACGACGAAGAGGGGCTCTTCCGCTATACTTCCCTAGTGGGGCTGGTGCCGCCGCAGCACCGGCCTGCAGACGAGATCTGGAAGATCTACGTGGACGGGGACAACGTATACTTTCAGTCCTTTACGAGCATCTTCAGGTACCAGCATGGGAAGATGACCGTGGTGAAAGCGTCGAATCCTTTCCTGTTCCTGCACCAGGCCGGCGGCCGCTACTTCGCAGAGGTCATCTCCGAGGGCCTTTACGAGTTGAGGGGCGACAGCCTGCATTTTGTACCTGGCAGTCAGCAGCTGGGCAGCTCGGGCATTCTGAGCATCCTGCCGTTTTCCGAGGGCAGGATTTTGATCGGCACTGCCAAAAACGGTCTTTTTTTATTTGACGGACAGCAATTTACACCTTGGCAGAACGAGGCAAACGAGTTTCTGAAAACTTACCAGCTCAACAACGGTACCCTGCTCGACGGCAGCTATTATGCCTTCGGAACCATCCTGAACGGGGTGGTAGTGCTGGATGAGGACGGGAAACTGGTGCACCGCCTCAATAAAAGCAACGGCCTCCAGAACAACACTGTGCTCAACCTCTTTGCCGATGCCGCGCAAAACCTATGGGTGGGGCTGGATAACGGCGTCGACCGGGTGGAAATCAACTCGCCGCTATATTTCTACTTCGATAAGGTGGGCGATTTTGGCACCGTATACAGCAGCATCATCCATGGCAATAAAATTTACCTGGGCACCAACCAGGGCCTGTACTATAGCAACTGGAGTCCCGGTACCCCAAATGCGGCCCAGCACCTTAACTTTCGGATGATCGAGAACTCCCAGGGACAGGTATGGGAACTGACTGTTATAGATGGTGAAATTTTGTGTGGCCACAACGAAGGCACTTTCAGAGTAGAGGGAAGTGCGTTGGTCAAAATCTCGGATGTGAAGGGGGGGTGGACGATCAAAAAGCTGCAGTCGGACCCCACGGTGCTGATACAGGGCACCTATACCGGGCTGGCCGTGTACCGCAAGGGCAAAGCAGGGCACTGGGCCTTCTCCCATATGGTCAGTGGCTTTGGCGAGCCGGGCAAGCACGTGGAGCAGGACCAGAGCGGCCATATCTGGGTAAGCCATGCTTACAAGGGGCTTTACAGGTTAGCGCTGAGCCCCGACCTGCGGCAGGTAACCGATAGCAGGAGCTTCGACGAAAGCCACGGCTTGCCCGGTAGCTATAATGTAAATATTTCCCGGCTCTTCAACCGCCTGCTGTTTTCCACCGGCAGCGGGTTCTACCATTACAACGAGGCTTCCGGCAGGTTTATCCCTTACAAGGAGCTGAATGGCAAGCTGGGGCCAATGGCCACCTCTAAGCGTGTACTGCCGGCCACCGGTAAAAAGCATTGGTTCATCAACCACGGCAAGGTGGCGCTGGCAGACATGAGCAATCCGCAGCAGCCCCGCATCAACACGAGCCAGTTCAGCATTCTGGACGGCCGAATGGTGCAGGAATACGAGAGCATCAGCAAGATCAGCGACACCATTTACCTGATAAGTATGGACGACGGTTTTGTGATCTATAACTCGGAGGCCAGGGCGCAGCCAAGTATGGCGCTGCCGTCTGTCCTTATCCGGAGGGTGGAGAATACCGCGGGTAAACAGCAGGTGCTAAGCGAGACAGGCAGGTACAGGCGCGTGTTGGAGCTGCCTTACAGCCAGAATAACGTGCGGCTGTCTTACGCTTTGCCCTACTTTAAGCAGGCGCAGGTGGAGTTTCAGTATAAGCTGGAGGGGTACGCCGCTGAATGGTCGCCGTGGAGCGACGCTACGCAGAAAGAGTTCACCAACCTGGGGCAGGGCGAGTATAGCTTTAGGGTGCGCGCCCGCATAAACGGCGAGGCCGTAACAGAGGCCACCGTATACCGGTTTGTGGTGTTGCCGCCCTGGTACGCCACCTGGTGGGCTTATACTTTGTACGCCGTGCTGGCGGCGGTGCTGCTCTGGCTGGGCCGAAGGCTATACTTCAGAAAGCTGCAGCGCGATCAGCAGCGCATCCAGCAAAGGCTGGAGCAGGAGAAGCAGGAGCAACTGCGGCAGGAGGCTATCCTGCACGAGCAGAAACTGGTGAAGATACGGAACGAGCAGCTGAAGTCGGAGCTCTCGAACAAGAGTCGCGAGCTGGCCAGCACCGCCCTCAACATCGTGAACAAGAACGAGCTGCTGCAGAACATCAGCCATGAGGTAAACAAGCTGCAGGATGCCGAGGGCAACAGGCTGCCGGAGCGGCAACTAAAGAAAATCCAAAAAATCATACTGGATGGCATGAGCCCCCAGACCGATTGGGAACTGTTTGAGAATAGCTTTAACGAGACCAATGCCAACTACTTTAAGAAGCTGAAAGAGGACTATCCCGAGCTCACCCCAAACGATATGAAGCTATGCGCCTACCTGCGCATGAACATGTCGAGCAAGGAGATCGCCTCGCTGCTGAACATTACGGTGCGGGGGGTGGAACTGCGCCGTTACCGCCTCCGCAAAAAGCTGAACATGGATCCCGATAAGAACCTGGTGGAGTTCTTCATGGAGATTTAGTACCACATCATTACTACATCATTGCCCCTCTTGCCCCCCTGAAAGCCGTTTCTGGGGGGTATTTTTTATGTGATCCCTTCATCTATAACAACCGCTCCACGTATACAGAAGCATGCACTTGCCGGTGCTATTTCACGCCTGCGCCTTACAGGGTAAGCACTCACTATTTTAGGGATGATGTGGTATTGTAGTGGCGGGCTTTTTGGGCGCCGGGGCTTTTTTGCTGACATTGAAACCATCAACCTAATCAAAATCAAACCTATCATAAAACGTATGAAGAGAAAATTTATACTACTCGTCATGTGCCTGCTGGCGGTTCACCTCTCGTTTGCACAGAATACAATTTCGGTGCAGGGTAGGGTAACCGATGCCACCACCGGGCAACCGCTGATCGGGGCGGGTGTTGTGGTGCAGGGCACCACAACCGGAACTCAGACCAATGCTGATGGCAGCTATACTTTAAATGCCCCGGCAGACGGTACCCTTTCGTTTAATTACCTTGGTTATAGAAACCTGCAGGTGCCCATTAATAACCGTACGACTATTGATGTACAGCTGGAGACAGACGCTGAGGCACTGCAAGAGGTGGTAGTGGTAGGCTATGGTGTGCAGGAGAAACGGGATATTACAGGTTCCATCAGCTCTGTAGAAGGAGAGGAGATTGCCAGGCAGGCATCACAGAACCCGGTCAGCAATATCCAGGGTAAAGTGGCAGGGGTGCAGATTTCGAACAGCGGCCAGCCAGGGGCATCGCCTACCGTGCGCATACGGGGTACAGGCTCTGTTTTTGGAGATCCGGGCCCTTTATATGTGGTAGATGGTACTATTGTGCAGGATCTCAGCTTCCTGAACCCCAATGATATTGCCTCCATGGAAATCCTGAAGGATGCCTCCAGTGCTGCAATCTACGGCTTGCGTGCAGCCAACGGCGTAATACTGGTTACGACCAAGCGCGGAAGGGCTGGTGAGGCGCGCATCAACTACAATGGATTTGTAGGAGTGCAGCGCGTGACAAACAAGGTTGATTTAGCAAATTCGCAGCAGTATGCAGAACTGATCAACCAGAAAGAAGGATCAGAAATCGTAGACCCTAACCTTCCCTCTACAGATTGGTATGATGAAATCCTGCGTACAGCCAGCATTCACAACCACCAGGTGAGCTTTTCCGGAGGGTCTGATAAGATTACCTATAGTGCCAGCGCTGGTTATCTGAACCAGGAAGGCATTATCGACGGAAACAAGTATGAGCGTATTACGGCGCGCCTGCAAACAGACTTCAATGCCACAGAGCACATAAAGCTGGGCTATAACGCCATTTTCTATGATTATAACTCAGACGATGTGCCAGGCGGCGTTACGTACCAGGCCTATGTGGTTCCCCCGGTTGTGCCGGTATTTAAGGCTGACGGTAATTATGGCGACCCGGCAAACCTTGGCCTCGGCACTTTCGGCAACCCCAGGGCTGCGCTTGATTGGTACAACCAAATCTCCAACGGCCAGAACCTGACTGGTAGTGCCTTCGGTGAGGTCAACTTCCTGGAGAACTTTACGTTCCGCTCCAGCCTCGGGCTTTCCTACGCTATCAACGAGTACCGCAACTATGTATCCGAGGACTCGCTTACAACCACGCAGGTTGCCCGACGCAGCACCCTCACAAAATCCAGAAGTAAGTTTACCCGTTGGCTCTGGGAGAATACCCTTACCTTCGATAAGCAGTTCGGAGACCACGAGGTAACTGCCTTGCTGGGGTACTCGGCGCAGGAGGATAATGAAGAGGCCTTGATCGGCTCCGCCAACGATGTGCCTTTCGAGTCGGAGGCGACGCTGTACTTAGGCTTAGGAGACCCGGAAACCTTTTTTATCACCAACACTGCTGATAAACTTACCCTGCTCTCTTATTTCGGCCGCGTAAACTATAACTACAAGAACCGGTACTTACTCACGGCCACACTCCGACGCGACGGCTCCTCTAAATTCCCGGAGGATGAACGTTTTGACTACTTTCCAGCAATAGGCTTAGGCTGGGTAGTCTCTGAGGAATCGTTTATGCAGAACCAGCAAGTGCTGGATTACTTTAAACTGCGCGGCAGTTGGGGCAAACTGGGTAACAGCCGTATTCCTTCCAACATAACCATTCTGCGGCCGGACCTGGACAATCCAATCTATACAGCTGTTTTTGGCGGGGTGGTGTACCCGGGTGGTACCATCAACCTGGCGGTTCCACCAACTCTGTTTTGGGAAGTGGTGAAAGAGACAGACATCGGGGCAGAATTTGCTTTCCTGGACAACAGGCTTACAGCTGAAATCGACTGGTACAATCGTGAGACGGAGGACGCCATTTTCAATACGCCGCTGCCTGCCACACTAGGTACACTGACAAGTGATATTTTTGGAAACTTTGCCAGCTTCCGTAACAGAGGGCTCGAGTTTGTTGCTACCTGGAATCAGGATGTCACCGTTGATTTCAGCTACTCTATAAGCGGCAACTTCTCAACCAACAAGAACGAGGTGACCGAGGTGGCTACAGGTTTGCCCCAGTTTAGTGGAGGACTCCCTGTGGGCCGCATCTTTACCAGCGTAACCCGTGTAGGCGACCCGATCGGGTCCTTTTATGGCTATGAGGTGGAAGGCATCTTCCAAAATGAGCAGGAGATAGCAAACTCTGCCCAGGCTAACGTGACTAACATAGAGCCCGGAGACTTCCGCTACCGCGACCTGAACGGCGACAATGTGATCGACGCGAATGACAAGACGATCATTGGCAATCCAAACCCAGGGTTCTACTATGGCTTAAACACGAACTTTAGGTACAGAAACTGGGATTTCCAGTTAGACTTTCAGGGCGTTGGCGATGTAGACGTGTATAATGCAAACAAAGGAGTAAGGATCGGCAACGAGAACTATACAGAAGACTTTTATGAAAACCGCTGGAGTGGGCCGGGGTCTACCAATACCTATCCAAGTCCTGACTTAAAAGATGCTAACATTCAGGCTAACAGTTGGTATGTGGAGGATGGTAGCTACATGCGTATCCGAAATCTGCAGTTGGGTTATACCCTGCCAAGTGCACTTACCAGTGGCTGGAAAATGGAGCGCATCAGACTCTATGTAAATGCGCAGAACCCGGTTACCTGGTTCGACTACACAGGCTTTACACCTGAGGTAGGAGGAGCCCCCAACAGCGCAGGCGTAGACTTGAACGTGTACCCGCTTTCTGCCACTTATAACTTTGGTGTAGATGTTAACTTCTAAAACGGAATCAAGAGCAAATCATATGGAAAAGAACAGAAAGAGGGGCAGAGGAAAGGCTTTAATTGTGCTAGGCGTACTGTTGCTTAGCGGGCTGTATGCCTGTAAGGAGGAGGAGTTCCTGGATGTGCAACCTCAGGGTGAAACAACCAGCGAGACATTCTTCGTGACACCTGAGGATGCGATCAGATCGGTGAACGCGATTTATGGCAACCTGCGGGAGTGGAAAGTTGCCGCGTTTGCCAACCTGGCGATGACGAACATTGCCTCAGACAATGCAGAGAAAGGGAGTGATCCCGGAGACGCTGCATTCATGAACGATTTCGATAACTTCACCATTTCTCCCACTCAATTTATTCTGGATGACTACTGGACTGGCCAGTACCAGGCCATCAACCTGACAAACCAGGCGATCACGAACATCCCGAACATTGAGATGGATCAGGCGCTGAAGGATCGCCTGATTGCGGAGGCTAAGTTTCTGCGTGCCTATCATTACTTCAACCTTGTCAGAGCCTTCGGCGATGTGCCGCTGCTCACGCGTGTTCCAACAGAACCGGAGGAACTGAACCCGGTGCGCACTCCAAAAGAGCAGGTATACCAACAAATTATTCAGGATCTGACAGATGCAGCGCAGGTGCTGCCTCAGAGTTATGATGCAGCCAATGTTGGCCGCGTTACCGAAGGGGCCGCACTTACCCTTCTGGCAAAGGTGCAGATGTACCAGGAGAACTGGCAGGCAGTGTATGACCTTACCAGCCAGGTAATGAGCATGGGCTACTCGCTCACACCGAATTACTACGACATCTTCCGTATTTCAGGGGAGAATAACAGTGAGTCTATTTTTGAGGTGCAGGCCACGACCATACCCGGAAACTGTGGGGCGTCTAACCTGCAGTGGGGGGAAGTACAGGGAGTTCGCCCCCAGTTCGGCTGGGGATTTGGCATACCTACTGAGGACCTGGTCAATGCCTACGAAGAGGGAGATGAGCGCCTGGACGCTACTATTTTGTTTAGAGGGGAAACAACCCCTGAAGGCGATAAGATCGATGAGAATGCATCAAATCCGCGGTATAACCAAAAGGCCTATGTACCAAGCTACGTAACGCGGGAGTGTGGTTATGCTAAAGATCAGAACATGCGCATTTTACGCTATGCAGAGGTGCTTTTGATGCATGCCGAGGCCGCCAATGAGCTAGGCATGACCCAGGAGGCACTGGATGCACTGAACCAGGTGCGCGAGAGAGCTGGTTTAGATCCAATCACGTCTGCTTCGCAGGAGGAGTTGCGCAACATTATCTGGCACGAACGCCGGGTGGAGCTCGCGCTGGAAGGGGATCGCTTCTTTGACCTGGTGAGACAAGGCAGAGCAGCGGAGGTGCTGCAAGCGCAAGGGAAACAGTTTACAGAAGGTGTAAATGAGGTATATCCTATTCCACAGCGCCAGATAGACCTCAGCAACGGTGTGCTTACCCAGAACCCGGGTTATTAATTACTAAATAATTGAAGTATGGGGCCGCCGCAAGGCAAGGCTCCATACTTTCTTTTCTTTCACTATTTAGACTACACTTTCGCAACGGATGTTGAACAAACAGCTATGGTACTGCTGCCTGCTACTGCTATGCACACTGCTGTCCTGCAAGGGCGAGGCAGATGAGGAGCAGCCTGCACCGGGACCAACTGATCCTGTAGCCCCCTCAGAACCCACGGCAGCAGAAGATAAAGCCCTGCTGGATGAAGTACAGGAGAGTACCTTCCGCTACTTTTGGGACTTTGCCCATCCTGCCAGTGGTATGGCGCGTGAGCGCAGCAGCTCCGGCGACCTCGTAACCACAGGCGGCACCGGCTTCGGCGTGCAGGCTATACTTGTAGGAGTGCACCGCGGCTGGATCACACGTGAGCAGGCTGTAGAACGACTAAACAAACTTTCAGATTTTCTGGCCAAGGCCGATCGTTTTCATGGCGTATGGCCACACTGGCTGCATGGCAATACCGGCGCCACCATTCCTTTTAGCCCCAAAGATAACGGCGGCGATCTGGTGGAGACATCCTTTCTGATGAACGGCCTGCTTACGGCCCGCACCTACTTTAATGGCGGCGGCGCAGAGGCAGAGCTCCGGCAAAAGATCACCCAGCTCTGGGAAACAGTGGAGTGGGACTGGTACGCCTCGCGTGGTGACGGCAAGCTCTACTGGCACTGGAGCCCCACCTATGGCTGGGAGATGAACATGCCCCTACAGGGCTGGAACGAGGCACTGATCACCTACGTGCTGGCCGCCGCCTCGCCCACCCACCCCATCTCGCCGGAAGTATACCGGAATACCTGGGTGAGCGCCAACTTCGGGGCCGCACAGAACTACGGCGGCTATACCTTGAAAATGGGACCGGCCTATGGTGGTCCGCTGTTCTTTGCCCACTACTCTTTCCTGAGCCTCGACCCGCGGCAGCTGGAAGATACCTATACGAACTACTGGCAGCAAAACCTGAACCATACCATGGTGAACCGCTCCTACAGCCTCAGTTCTGCGCCGCAGAGCTACGGCTACACCGAGAGCTTCTGGGGCCTTACGGCTTCCGATGATCCGGATGGTTATGCCGCTCACTCACCCGCCAACGACAATGGCACGGTGGCACCCACGGCGGCGCTGGGTTCTTTCCCCTACACACCCTATTACAGCATGCAGGTGCTCCGGAAAATGTACAAGGGCCTTCGCAGCCGGATGGTGGGGGAGTATGGCTTAAAGGACGCGCATAACAAGGCCCGTAACTGGACAGCCACCGACCACCTGGCCATCGATCAGGGGCCGATTGTGGTGATGATAGAGAATTACCGCAGCGGACTGCTCTGGGGCCTGTTTACTAACCTGCCCGAAGTACAGACCGGGCTTTCCAAACTGGGCTTCCGAAAACCGACCTACGATACAGGCTTTCCGCTGGTAACACCCGATATCAGAACAAGCCAGGTAGATCTGTTGCGCCACCCGGACAAGGACAACTACCTGATCGATGTGGCCACGAAAGAAGCTGGGAGCTATACCCTAAAACTGCTGCAAGAGGACGGCACGGAGCTAAAAACGATCTGGAACAACGAGAGCAAAAGTGCTGGACTGGAGCAGGTGGCGCTGGGGCAGGAACTGGCGCCGGGAAAGTATAAACTGCTGCTCCGTTCGGGCGCTACATCTAAAGAGATCCTGCTTTACCTCCATTAAGAACAAGTGTAAACCAGTATCTGAGATAAAAATTACAGAAACAAAACAATACACACATGAAGCGAACCTTACTAGCCATACCCTTGCTGGCCGCTCAGCTTTTCTATGGCTGCCAGAGTTCTTCCGAAACGAGCACCGTTACAACTGAGCCAGCTGCCGACACCACTGCAACAGCTGGCCAGCAGCTGTCGGATGAGGAGTTGCTGGCGCTGGTGCAGGAGCAGACCTTTCAGTACTTCTGGGAGGGGGCAGAGCCTAACTCGGGGCTTGCCCGCGAGCGTATCCACATGGATGGCGATTATCCACAAAATGACCAGAATGTGGTTACCACCGGTGCCACTGGCTTTGGTTTAATGGCCATTGTAGTGGGCATGGAGCGTGGCTTTATTACCCGAAAGGAAGGGGTGCAGCACCTGCAGAAGATGGTGAACTTTCTGGAGAAAGCCGACCGTTTTCATGGGGCCTGGAGCCACTGGATAGAGGGGGAGACAGGCAAGGTAAAGCCGTTCGGGCAAAAAGATAATGGCGGCGACCTGGTGGAAACGGCTTTCCTGGTGCAGGGCATGTTGACGGTGCGCCAGTACCTACAGGATGGCAATGAACAGGAAAAAGCCTTAGCAGCACAGATAGACAAGCTCTGGAAAGGAGTAGATTGGAACTGGTACCGCAACGGCGGGCAAAACGCGCTTTACTGGCACTGGAGCCCCACCTATGGCTGGGAGATGAACTTTCCAATTCGCGGATACGATGAGTGCCTGGTAACCTATGTGCTGGCGGCCTCTTCGCCTACGCACGGAGTGCCCGCCGAAGTATACCACGAGGGCTGGGCCCGCAGTGGGGATATTACATCTGGCGCTACCATGTATGGCCGTGAGGTGGTGTTGAACCACAACGGACACAAAGGCAGCGTCGGGCCGATGTTCTGGGCACACTATTCTTACCTGGGCCTCGACCCGCGCGGGCTCACCGACAAGTACGCCGACTACTGGAAACTCAACCAGAACCACACCCTGATACAGCGCGACTACTGCGTGGACAACCCGAAAGGCTACAAAGGCTACGGAGAAGATGCCTGGGGGCTTACCTCCAGCTATTCTCCGAAGGGCTACGCTGGTCATAGTCCTGAAAACGACCTGGGCGTAATCACACCGACCGCGGCTCTTTCGTCTTACCCTTATGCACCGGAAGCGTCCTTGAAAGTAATCCGCCACCTTTACGAAGAACTGGGCGACAAAGTGATTGGGAAGTACGGGCCGTACGATGCTTACTCGGAGGAGCACAACTGGTTCCCGCAGCGCTACCTGGGCATCGACCAGGGACCGATAGTGGTGATGATCGAGAACGGTCGCACAGGCCTGCTCTGGGATCTGTTCATGAGCGCTCCGGAAGTGCAGAGCGGCCTGAAAAAGCTAGGCTTCCAAAGTCCGCAGCTCAAGTAAGTATAAAAGCTGGCAGGCGCAGGAATAGCTCTCGCGTCTGCTTTTAAAGGAACATATATTACCTGACAGGAATATCAAAGTATAAACCCATACACATGAGAAAAGCCTTACAAGCTATACTTTCACTGGCCATACTTTGGGGCGGGAGCTTCGCTGCCCAGGCGCAAAGCACGCAGGCGAGCACCTACTGCAACCCCATCAACATCGACTATACGTATGCCGTGTATGATGCCTACCGGGATATCTCGTACCGCTCCGGGGCCGACCCAGCCGTGGTGGAGTTCCGCAACGAGTACTACATGTTCGTGACCCGCTCGATGGGCTACTGGCACTCCACCGACCTGCAGAACTGGAACTTCATCAAACCGGAGAAGTGGTACTTTCAGGGATCCAACGCTCCTGCGGCCTTCAACTACAAAGACTCGGTGCTGTATGTGGCCGGCGACCCCTCCGGCTCTATGAGCGTGCTGTATACCGATGATCCCAAGCGCGGCGACTGGAAAGCGACACCCGGTATTCTGGGCGATCTGCAGGACCCGGCGCTCTTTATCGACGACGATGGAAAGGCTTACATGTACTGGGGCTCCTCCAACACATACCCCATCCGGGTAAAAGAGCTGAACAGGAAAGATCGCTTTAAGCCGTCGGAGAAAACGGTGGAGCTTTTTACCCTGCACGGCGACAAGCACGGCTGGGAGCGTTTTGGGGAGAACCACTCCGACACGGTGCTGGCCGGTTACATGGAAGGCCCCTGGATGACGAAGCACAACGGCAAGTACTACCTGCAATATGCCGCCCCCGGCACCGAGTTTAACGTGTATGGCGATGGCGTGTACATTGGCGATTCGCCGCTAGGGCCGTTTACGTATGCCCCGAACAACCCGGTATCCTATAAGCCTGGCGGCTACATGAACGGGGCAGGGCACGGCAGCACCGTGGTAGGGCCGGCAGGGGAGTACTGGCACTTTGGCTCGGCTTCGGTGTCGGTTAACATGAACTGGGAGCGCCGCATCAACATGTTCCATACCACCTTCGATAAGGATGGGCTGATGCACGTGAACACCTACTTCGGCGACTATCCGCACTACGCACCGGCTGTGCCAGGCAAGGCAGGTGATTTTGCCGGCTGGATGCTCCTGTCCTACAAAAAGCCGGTGAAGGGCTCCTCTACCTTAGAAAACTTTAAGCCAGAGAACATGCTCGACGAGAGTACCAAGACCTTCTGGGTAGCCGAGCAGAACAACGACCAGCAGTGGGTGCAGATAGACCTGGAGAAGCCCGGCAAAGTATACGCCGTGCAGGTAAACTACCACGACTACAAATCCAACCTCTATGGCAAAGTGCCGGGGCTGTATCACCGCTATGTGGTGGAGGGCTCTACGGACGGTAAAAACTGGCAAACGCTGGTGGACAGGAGCGACAACTACAGGGATGTGCCTAACGATTACGTCGAGCTGGGTACCCCGCAGACGGTGCGCTACATCCGCTACCGCAACATCCACGCGCCGACGCCTAACCTTTCCATTTCGGGCCTGCGCGTGTTTGGGGTGGGAGAAGGTAAAGCTCCTGCCCGGGTAAAGAACTTTAAGGTAAACCGCAAGCAGGACCGCCGCGACGCCATGATCACCTGGGACAAACAGGCCAATGCGCAAGGTTACAACGTGCTTTGGGGCATCGCACCGGACAAACTCTACAGCTCCTGGATGGTGTACGACGATAACAAGCTGGACCTGAAAAGCCTGGGCGTGGACCAGGGCTACTACTTCGCCATCGAAGCCTTCAACGAAAATGGTGTGTCACAAAGGACGAAGGCGGTAAAGGTGGAGTAAGGTGCTTAACCTAAGTACACGAACTATACTTTAATTACACTTAAACTAATACTGCACCCTGAACTATACTAAACCCAGATCGATGTACAAACCTGATCCCAGTCCTTGGGTTGAGCGCCTTGTGAGATCCGGTGCCCGGTAAGGGCAGCGACTTGGCGCAGGAGGGAACACAGCGCGATGCCCTTATCGAGGGCCCCTACCCCCAGGACGAGCCCTCTCGGGCTGGAGAGCACCAAAGCCAGAAATGAAACGAGTTGGTTGTAAATCTACAGGATGAACGGAAGTTAGATAGAATAGCTTGTGTCAAAATACAAGAAGCAGCGTCTAAGAAAGTATAAGCCAGCAAGTATAAGCAAAGTATAAAGTATGAATCAACAAGTATAAAAGTATGGCTTACGCGGACTAGGAAGTCCGCAGCAGCTTTGGTTCCGGACAGGGATGTCCGGAACAGCAAAACTTTTTAAGCCAGTCGAGTCGGAGAGTCGGCATTACAAAAGGACACAAGTCTGAAGACTTGTGCCAGGAAAGAGGGAGCTATAAAAGTATAAATCAGAAAGTATAAACCAGCTTAAAACCATGCGAAGTATACTTCTTGCCATCCTTACCCTGTTGAGCGCCACCAACCTGCTGGCGCAGGAGACTCCCTACACCAGGGTTTTCTTCGATAACAGTTTGATGGGCAAGGACCACTTTTATACTTCGGCCAGCTATACTTCGCCGAGCTGGGTAAAGAACAGCCGAGGCAAACTGCCTGTGAGCGAGGAAGTATACGTTACCCCCGGCAATGCGCTCGAGCTGAAGTATAATTCCGCGAAAGGCGGGCATTGGCAGGCGCAGGTGCTTTACCACCCCATCCGGGGCATGGACTTTTTCCGGCCACAGGAGAAGCTGGTCTTCCGGCTATTCGTTAAATCCAACACGGCGGCGACAGAACTTCCGGCAGTGGCCATTGGCAAACGGGAGGCAAAGGAACTCTCCCAGTTCCTGCCGCTGCAAAACTTCCTCCCTACCTGTAAAACCGGTGCCTGGCTGACGGTGGAGGTGCCCCTGAGCAGCTTCAAAGGCCTGAGTTACAGCGATACGAAGGAGTTGGATGTGGTGGCCTTTCAGCAGCAGGCAGCGGATGGAAAGTGGCACGAGCTGTACCTGGATCAGATGGAAATGCTGCCCCTGCAAGCTGGAGAAAGTATAAAAGCCGCTCCTAAACTGCTAAGCGCCAAAGGTTATGAGAAGCACATCGACCTGACCTGGGAAAAGATCGAGGATCCTGCCGTGCGTTACGTGCAGGTATACCGCTCCACAGATAACAAGAACTTCAAGCCGGTGGCGGTACAAATCCCCTCCATCAGCCGCTATGCCGATTACGTGGACACCGTGGGGCAGACGTTCTACTATAAAATCAGCCTGCTGGATGATCGATACCAGGAAACAGGGCTTTCTGAAAGTATGAGTGCCACCACCCGGCCCATGACGGACGAGGAGTTGCTGACGATGGTGCAGGAGGCGAACTTTCGTTACTATTGGGAGGGAGCGGAACCCAACAGCGGGCTGGCACTGGAGAATATTCCGGGCCGCAGGACGATGGTGGCCTCCGGGGCCTCCGGCTTTGGCGTAATGGCCCTGCTGGTGGGCATTGAGCGCGGGTGGATAACGCGGGAGCAGGGCGTGGAGCGCTTTCTGCAGATCTTGCGCTACCTCAACAAGGCCGAGAAATTCCATGGCGCCTTTTCGCATTTTATCAGCGGCGAGACCGGCAAGGCAGAGCCCTTTTTCGGCCCGCGCGACAACGGCGGCGATTTGGTGGAGACGGCTTTCCTGGTGCAGGGGCTGCTGGCGGCGCGGGAGTATTTCACGGCGAACACGCCGCAGGAAAAAGAGATCCGCAATACCATTACCACTATCTGGCGCGGCGTGGAGTGGGACTGGTACCGCAAAAAGCCGGAAAGCGATTTCCTGACCTGGCACTGGTCGCCGGACCAGGCCTGGGTGCTGAACCACCAGCTTATCGGCTGGAATGAGACGATGATCGTGTACCTGCTCGGCATCGCTTCGCCTACGCACAGCATACCGGCCAGCATGTACTACAGCGGCTGGGCCAGCCAGAGCGAGAAAGCGCTGCAATACAGGGCCGCCTGGGGGCAAACCAAAGAGGGAATGATGTACACCAACGGCAACACCTACTTTGGCATCCCGCTGCCCGTGGGGGTGTCTAACGGCGGGCCGCTGTTCTTTATACACTATTCCTATATGGCGGCAGACCCGCACAAGCTCATCGATAGGTATACCAACTACTTCGAAAATAACCGGAACATCGCGCTGATAAATTACCGATATTGTACAGAGAACCCGGAGAACCACCAGGGCTACAGCGAAAATAGCTGGGGCCTGACGGCCTCTGACGGCCCTTGGGACTATTCGGCCAACGAGCCGGTGCCACATGCCGATACCGGGAAGATGACGCCGACCGGGGCGCTGGCCTCCTTTCCGTACACCCCGGAGGAGTCGATGCGCGCGCTGAAGCACTTTTACCGTGTGTATGGCCACTTTCTGTGGGGAAGCTATGGCTTCCGGGACGCCTTTAACCTGGACGAGAACTGGGTTTCGCCGCTGTACATGGGCCTGAACCAGGCTCCCATCACGGTCATGATTGAAAACCACCGCAGCGGCCTGATCTGGAACCTGTTCATGAAAAATAAAGAGATTCAACAAGCCCTTAAAAAAATAGAGAAAACCCGATGAGAAAAATCTACACGTACTTCGCCCTGCTGTTTATACTTCTGGCCCTTCCAAACGCCCAAGCCCAGCAGAGCAACCCACCCTTTTGGAAAGAGATCCAGGCCTTTAAGCAGCAGGACAGCCAGCAGATGCCGCCCCAAGACGCCATCCTTTTTGTGGGCAGCTCCTCCATCAAACTCTGGAAGAACCTGCAGGAGATGTTTCCGAAGCATACGGTCATCAATCGTGGCTTTGGCGGCTCCAACCTCCTCGACCTGAAGCGTTACCTCAACGATATCGTGATCCCCTACCAGCCCAAACAAATTGTGATCTACTCCGGCGAGAACGACATTGCCGGGGGTAGTGTGCAGGCGCCGGAGGTGCTGGAGCGTTTTCAGGATGTGTTCCAGGGCATCAGGCAGGAGCTGCCGCAGGTGCCGGTGGTGTTTGTGTCGATCAAGCCCAGCCCTTCGCGCATCCAGTATAAACCTATTATTGAGGAATCGAACCGGTTGATAAAGGCCTATCTGCAAACACAACCTAAGACCAGGTATGTGGATGTGTACGAGCCGATGCTGCAGGCGAACGGCAAACCGAAGCCGGAGATTTTCACAAAAGACAGCCTGCACATGAACCAGCAGGGCTACCAGATCTGGAGGAAGAAGATAAAATCAAGCTTGATTAAATAACCTAACTATAGCATACATGAAACGAATCATACGCACAGCCTTGGTGATGTCTATCGGGTTGATGAGCACGCAGTGTAATACAGCCCAGCAGCCTACTACGGCCCAGCAAACCCAAACCGTGGAACAGACCACGCCAACAGCTGTGGCAAGCAACACAGCAGACCCACGCATGCGCCAGTTTGTGGACAGCCTCCTGAGCCAGATGACGCTGGAGGAGAAGATCGGGCAGCTGAACCTGGTGTCGGTGGGCTTCGATGTGACGGGGCCGGTGGTGAGCGAGAACGTGGACGAAAACATCCGCAAGGGTAACGTAGGCGGCGTATTCAATACCTATACCCCGGTGGCTGCCCGAAAGCTGCAGGAGTTTGCCGTCAACAACACGCGCCTCAAAATTCCGCTGTTGTTCGGGTATGACGTGATCCACGGGCACCGCACCATTTTCCCGATTCCGCTGGGCCTCTCGGCGAGCTGGGACATGGAGGCTGTGGAGCGCAGTGCCCGCATCGCCGCCGACGAGGCCTCTGCCGATGGCCTCAACTGGGTGTTCTCGCCGATGGTGGACATTGCCCGCGACCCACGCTGGGGCCGTGTAGCGGAAGGCGCCGGGGAAGATCCCTACTTGGGTTCTCAGATTGCCAAGGCGATGGTGCATGGCTACCAGGGCGATGACCTGACAAAGGAAAACACCGTAATGGCCACCGTGAAGCACTTCGCGTTGTACGGGGCCTCCGAGGCTGGCCGCGATTACAATACCGTGGATATGAGCCTTAACCGCATGTTCAACGAGTACATGCCGCCTTACAAGGCAGCTATCGACGCGGGTGCAGGCAGTGTGATGACCTCTTTTAACGACATCAACGGCGTGCCAGCTACCGGCAACCGCTGGCTGATGACCGAGCTGCTGCGCGAGCAGTGGGGCTTCGATGGCTTTGTAGTGACGGACTATACTGCCATCAATGAGATGATTGCGCACGGCGTGGGCGATGAGGCCAAAGTGGCCGAGCTGGCCCTGGAGGCGGGTGTGGACATGGACATGGTAGGCGAAGTGTTCCTCAAGCACCTGAAGCAGGCCGTAGCAGCAGGCAACGTGACCGAGGAGGACATCAATACAGCGGCGCGGCGTATCCTGGAGGCAAAGTATAAACTGGGCCTGTTTGAGGACCCTTACCGTTATGCGGATGAGCAGCGCGCCAAAAACACGATCATGAAGCCGGAGTACCGCGAGGCAGCCCGGGACATTGCCCGCAAAAGCATGGTGCTCCTGAAAAACAGCAAGCAGACGCTACCACTCAAGAAGTCTGGTACGATCGCGCTCATCGGCCCGCTGGCTAACAACCAGCGCGATTTAATCGGTAACTGGAGCGGCGCCGGCGATTGGAAGCAGGCCGTGTCGGTGGAGCAGGGCATCCGCAATGTGGCCGGCAACGGCATCAAGATCAACTATGCCAAAGGCGCCAACATTACCGACGATGAGCAGATGATCAAGCGCCTGAATGCCCACGGCGGCGAGCTGCAGCTCGACAACCGCACCTCCGAGCAGCTGATTGCCGAGGCCGTGAAAGTGGCGCAGAAATCGGATGTGATCGTGGCCGTGGTAGGGGAGTCGCAGGGCATGAGCGGGGAGGCCGCCAGCCGCGCCGACATTGGCCTGCCCGGCAAGCAGCAGGAGCTGCTGATGGCGCTGAAGAAAACCGGCAAGCCGCTGGTAGTGGTGCTGATGAACGGCCGTCCGCTAACCCTGACCTGGGAAGACCAGAATGCGGATGCTATGTTGGAGACCTGGTTTGCCGGCACTGAGGCCGGGAACGCCATTGCCGATGTGCTGTTCGGTAACTACAACCCGTCGGGTAAGCTAACCGCTACCTTCCCGCAGGTAGTGGGCCAGATTCCGCTGTACTACGCACACAGAAACACGGGCCGCCCCTTCAACGGAGACCTGCTCAACAAGTACACCACCCGTTACATGGACGTGACCAACGAGCCGCTGTACCCCTTCGGCTACGGCTTGAGCTACACTACCTTCAACTACTCCAAACCGCAGTTGAGCAAAACCAGCATCAGCCCCAGCGAGAACCTGGAGGTAACCGTGCAGGTGCAGAACACCGGCAACTACGATGGCGAGGAAGTGGTGCAGCTCTATATCCAGGATGTGGTGGCCAGCATCACGCGCCCGGTAAAAGAGCTAAAAGGCTTCCAGAAGATCAACCTGAAGAAAGGCGAGAGCCGGACCGTGACCTTCACCATCACCCCGGACGATCTGAAGTTCTACAACAACGACCTGGAGCACGTGCTGGAGCCAGGAGAATTCAAGGTATTTGTTGGCACCAACTCCCGCGACGTGCAGGAGGCCAGCTTTACCGTGACACCATAATTGGTTAGGTGAGTTGGTGCTGCCGGACCTTTAAGGCCGGCGGCGCCACAACCTCACTTTTTATACCTTAAAATTCGCTACCATGATGAACTTATACCTGCACAGAAAGTGGCTGGCAAGTATACTGGCGCTGCTGCTGTGGCTACCTGCGGCACAGGCCCAGAAAAAGAAGCAGGCCAAGCCCATGAACGTCATCTTTATACTTAGTGACGACCACCGCTACGATTTCATGGGTTTTATGAACAAAGTGCCGGAGCTGGAAACACCCCACATGGACCGGCTGGCCAAAGAGGGCGCGCATCTGCAGAACGCCTTTGTCACTACCTCACTTTGCTCGCCCAGTCGCGCCTCCATCCTGACCGGCCAGTACGCCCATACCCACGAGATAGTCGATAACAGCGCGCCGCTCCCCGAAGGACTGGTCTTCTTTCCGCAGTACCTGCAGCAGCAGGGCTACCAGACCGGCTTTTTCGGCAAGTGGCACATGGGCAACACCGACGATGAGCCGCAGCCGGGCTTTAACAAGTGGGTGAGCTTTAAGGGGCAGGGCGTCTACTACAGCCCTACTTTTAACATAGATGGCCAGGAGGTGAAGCAGCCGGAAGATAGCTATACGACCGACCTGCTTACTGATTACACGTTGGAGTGGCTGAAAAAGCGTGATAAGAGCAAGCCTTTTTTCGCCTACCTCTCGCACAAGGGTGTGCACGCCGAGTTCATGCCGGCTAAGCGCCATGAGGGTAAGTATAAAGACATTGAGATCGTGAGCCCGCCTTCCATGTACCTCACCGCCACCGACTCCAGTAAGCGCTACGGCAAGGTGCAGGAGCCGCAGGGGCCGGTAAACGTGCGCGACATCCCCAAGTGGGTGAAGGCGCAGCGCAACAGCTGGCACGGCGTGGATGGCATGTATGACGGCGAGATAAAGTTCGACGACTTTTACCGCCAATACCTGGAGACCCTGCTGAGCGTGGACGAAAGCATTGGCCGTGTGCTGGACTGGCTGAAGAAGGAGGGGCTGGATAAGAACACGCTCGTCATCTACATGGGCGACAACGGCTTTCAGTTCGGGGAGCTGGGCCTGATCGACAAGCGCGACATGTATGAGGCCTCTATCCGGGTGCCTTTGCTGGCGCGCGCGCCCGGCCTGATAAAACCCGGCACCAAGGTGGAGCAGATGGTGCTCAACGTGGATATCGCTCCCACCATTATGGAACTGGCAGGCCTGGAGAAGCCGGCGCAGATGCAGGGCAACTCGTTTCTGCCGCTGCTGCAGGGCCAGAAAGTGCCGTGGCGCGACAAGATCTTCTATGAGTATTATTGGGAGTGGGCTTTTCCGCAAACACCCACTATTTTCGGCATCCGCACCGATAGGTATAAGTACATCTACAACCACGGCGTCTGGGACATCAACGAACTCTACGACATACAGCAGGATCCGGGGGAGATGAACAACCTGATCCGCGACCCGGAATACGCGAAGCTTGCCGGCGAGCTGAAGGCGGAGATGTGGAACTGGCTGGAAGCGACTAACGGGCTCCAGATCCCGCTCAAGAACGTGCCCTACAAGCGCATCGACTTACCATACAAAGGAACTTACTAAACATAATAACGCAACTGTGTGATTTAGAGCGCTCCCGCTATACCCCTGCCGGCGTGGCTGTTCCGCTGCGGCAGCGGGGCAGGGAAGGGGGATAGGAGGTGGTGTGGCGCGCAGCGGCTCGTTTAAGTGCTCAGCAGCCATGGCAAAGACTCATGCGTTGCCTCCCGCAGATACGGGACTGGAGGTACAGATGTAGGGGAGTGACTTCTTAACAACAAGGATGAAGTATAACCGCAGGAATATCAAAAGTATGAAAACCGGGGCACGGCGGAAGGCTCTTCTGGCGGGGCTGGTGGGTTGGATGCTGTCTTTTTATACTTTGGCGCAGGGGCAGCACACCTACTGCAACCCCATCAACATAGACTATACTTACAGCGTGGTGCATGCCAGCCGGGGCGTATCCTTTCGCTCGGGTGCCGACCCTGCCGTGGTGCCGTTCCGGGGCGAATATTATATGCTCGTGACACGTTCCCAAGGCTACTGGCACTCCAAAGACCTGCGCAGCTGGCAGTTTATCAGGCCGCAGAGCTGGTATTTTGAGTCCTCCAATGCGCCTGGGGCCTGGCCTATGGGCGACTCCGTCCTGCTGGCACTGGGGAATCCGGCATCGGCGCAGTCTGTTATCTATACCGATAACCCTAAGGTAGGCACCTGGCGGGGAGTGCCGTCTGTGCTGCCGCTGACGCTGCACGACCCGGCGCTTTTTGTGGATGACGATGGCAAAGTATACCTCTACCATGAGTCCTCCAACACGCAGCCGCTGCAGGGGCTAGAGCTAAACCCAGGGCACTACTTTCTTCCTGCCGGCGAAAACAAAAAACTCATCAGCCTTGACCCCAAGCAGCACGGCTGGGAGCGCTTTGGGGAGAACCACACCGACACCGCGACAGCCGGTTACCTGGAGGGTGCCTGGATGACTAAGTATAAGGACACTTATTACCTGCAGTATGCCGCGCCCGGTACGGAATGGAATGTCTATGCAGATGGGGTGTATACTTCAGAGGCGCCGCTTGGCCCTTTCACCTATCAGGAGTACAGCCCCTTCTCCTACAAGCCCGGCGGCTTTATCAGGGGAGCGGGCCATGGCAGCACCGTGCAGGACCCCTGGGGCAAGTGGTGGCACTATGGAACGATGTTGATCGGCGTTAACTTTAACTTTGAGCGCCGCATCGGGCAGTTCCCGGCAGGGTTTGACAAAGCTGGGCAGCTCTATGCAAACACCGCTTACGGGGACTATCCGCACTATTTGCCCTCTCCGGATAACAAGGACCGCCAGAGCCTCTTCACCGGCTGGATGCTGCTATCCTACAACAAGCCGGTGAAGGCTTCTTCTGCACAGGAAAACTATACTCCTGAGCATGTGGTGGACGAAAGCATCAAAAGCTTTTGGGTGGCGCAGACCAACAAGCCCGGCGAGTGGCTGGAGGTAGACCTGGAGCAGGTGAGCGAGGTGAGGGCGGTGCAGCTCAATTACCACGACCACAAGTCCAACATCTTCGGAAAACCAGACACGCTCTACCACCAGTACCTGCTGGAATACTCGCTGGACGGGAAGAACTGGAAGGTACTGGTAGATAAAAGGGTGATCCGGCAGGATGTGCCAAATGATTACGTAGAGCTGCCGCAGCCGCAGAAAGCCCGCTACATCAGGTTCACCAATCACCATGTGCCCACGCCCCACCTGGCCATCTCGGGGCTGCGGGTTTTCGGGAAAGGCGCGGGTAAAAAGCCTGGCGTACCGGCACGATTCAGCGTAAGCAGGGGCGCAGACAGGCGACAGGCAAAACTGGCATGGCAGCCAGTAAAGGGAGCGCAGGGCTACCACCTCTACTATGGCATTGCGCCCGATAAACTCTACAACTCGGTGTTGATCTATCAGGACACCGCGTATGAGCTGAATGCGCTGAACGTAAACCCCGCCTACTACTTTCAGGTAGAGGCCTTTAATGAAAACGGAATCAGTAAACGAACCAAGGTGGTGAAAGTAGAGTAGGGACCAACTATGAAGTATAAGAACCTCGATATGACAAAGTATACACAACTTTTGCTGGCTCTGCTGCCCTTGCTGCTAGCAAGTATAACCACGCAGGCGCAGGGCGAGCTGGACGCATACCAGCGTAAAGTGTATGTGCAGGGCAACGACACGCTGCCTTACCGTATCCTTTACCCGAAGAACTTTAACCCTAAGCAAAAGTACCCGCTGGTGCTGGTGCTGCACGGGGCCGGCGAGCGCGGTAACAACAATGAGTCACAACTGGTGTATGGAGCCAAGCGCTTTCTGGAGGAGCAGGAGCAGTACCCGGCCATTGTCGTTTTTCCGCAGTGCCCCCGGGATAGCTACTGGTCTAACGTGAACATCCTGCCTAATGCGCAGGGCCAGCGTACCTTTAACTTTCAGGCGGGCGGGGAGCCCACCCCTGCCATGGCGGCGCTGATGGGGCTGCTGAAAGAGCTGCGTAAAAGCGGAAACGTAGACAAAGACCGGGTGTACCTCGGTGGTCTTTCCATGGGGGGCATGGGCACCTTCGAGTTGCTGCGCCGCCAGCCCCGCACTTTTGCAGCAGCCTTCCCGATTTGTGGGGGAGGAGCCCCGGAAGCCGCCCGCAAGTATGCCAGGAAGGTGGAAAGCATCTGGGTTTTCCATGGTGAGGACGACGGTGTTGTGCCGGTGGAGCATTCCAGGGTGATGGCCGGGGCCATAAAGCGAGCCGGTGGCAACGTGAAGCTGACCGTGTATCCGGGCGTGAACCACAACAGCTGGGACTATGCCTTTAAAGAGCCGGAGCTGCTGCAGTGGCTGTTCTCCCAAGAGAAATAAAGTATGATTTTAAGGTGCTACAGGCACACAAGAGTTTATCTCCAGGAAAAGGGGTAGAAGTTTCTTCTACCTTTTTTTATGCCTGCTTTACAACGGCAGCAGCTCAAAAGTCTCTTTTAAAGTATAGCCTTCTTGTATAAATACCGGGGTCCCGCACCTGATCGCTGTCGCCTGACTGGGTTCACAGCAGAGAGTTTTTTCTGATCCCGCCAAAATTAACACACGAATAACATAGAATGTATATGTTTGACTATTAGTAAATTGGATGCCGTAGGCTTCGCTACAGCGAGGAGGTGGCGCCATGAAAAAAAGTCATTGGTATAACCCTAAGCTTCGTTTAAAGTATAGAAGAAAGCTAATTGAACGTAATTGCGGTTTATTCACATTATTTCCAGAGCCATTCACCCATTTGTAATAAAAGTTGTGATTTTCTTCTCTAGATTTGAACTATCAGACAATCCCGCATGTATATACCCTAGAAGCTTAATACTATGAAAGAATTAGAAAGAATCGAGAAAGGATTGAAGAAAAGCAACACATTGCTTTACAAAACAAACGACAAAGGATTAGCTTGCTCTTTTGTGAACGGGGGCCTGGTGGTAGACTCTTTTGTGATTGAAGACCATGTAATAGCAGATGCGCTCGCTAAAAAAGGAACGAACGGTGTGGTAGAAGGCAGTACCTTCAGCATGCTCCGCAATAACTACGACTGGTTCTCACTACATGTGAAGACAAAGAAGCTTTACGAAACCCTCAAGTAACAAAAAAGCAGCCCAACGGCTGCTTTTTCGCTTTTATCCCCTTTCTATACTTTCACTTCTTGCGGCTTCTCCTCACTTAGCGCCTCCCGCAGCTTTACAAACACACCCATGGATACCTGGAAGACCGGGCTGAGGATGAGTGTGTACAGGAACGTGACCACGTGAATCGGCCCGCCCAGCAAGAAACCCACCACCAACACAATGCTTTCTACAATTATCCGGGCCTTGCTTACTGACAGGCTGGTCCGGTCCGCAATGGTTAGCATGAAGCCGTCGCGGGGGCCGGCGCCGATGCCGCCCGCCACATACAAGCCTCCTGCTGTGCCGATGATCAGGATCGCGAACAACAGCCACACATAATCAAACCATGTATAGGTTGCCTCCGGCAGAAAATCGAGCCAAAGGAAAAAGTCCATGAAGGGGCCAATGAGCAGCGCGTTCAGAAACGTGCCGATGTTGATATACTTCCTGCTGACCAACAGCGAGGAAAATATGACCACCATGCCCACGATCACACTCCAGGTGCCGATGCTCCAGCCGAACTTATCCGAGAGGGCAACGTTCAGTACATCCCAGGGGTGCAGGCCCAGGTGCCGTACCTTTACGGCAATGGCAATACCGAGGCCGAATAAAATCAGCCCCAGAAAAAAGAAAGTATAGCGAATGACCCAGTTGCGCAGGGTATCGGATTTTACAGACAAAGCCATACTGCAAGCTTAAGCAAATCTGCCCACTCTGCCATCGCCGCCGGCTAAAAAACGAGCCAGGTAGCATATAAAAAAGACTCCCCGCCAAAGTTGGCGGGGAGTCCGGGTAGATAGGTAGTAGTGTATTCTTTGGAGGCTTAGAGGCCGCCGGCGGCGCCGTTGCCGTCGCCCTGTTTGGTGTCGTCGTTGCGGATGCTGCGCTTGCGGCGCGGCTGCTTCTGCTTCTCCATCTTACCGAAGCGGTAGTCGAAGGTGACACGGGCACCGCGGTTATAGTTGTTGATACGCATGCGCTGGGTGAAGTCAATGGCCTCCACGTCGTTGTTCATCTTCATGCTCTTGCGGAACGGGTTATCCAGACCTAAGCTGATGCCGCCCTTGCCTTCAAACAGCTCCTTCTTAAAGGCCAGCGCGTGGTAAGAGAAGGAGGCAAACTTGCCCTGCAGCTGAATTCTGCGTGAGTTGAAGCCGCCGTTAAACTGGGCGCTGAAGCCTTTTCCGAAGTCATAGGAGGAGTTACCGTTGACGTTGTACATCCAGCCGCTGTTCTCGTACAGCGAGCTCTTCAGGTCTACAAAGTAGATGTTGGAGCTGCCGCTAATCGACCAGGCCTTAACCGGTTTTAAGGAGCCGAAGAGGCTGATACCATAAGTCTTGTTCTGGGCCACGTTGGCAAAGGTCAGGATGGTGTTGTCACCCTCCAGCTGCGGTACCGTCTCAATGGCATTATCTGTTTCGCGCATGTACAGGTTGGCGCTGATAGAAGCCGTTTTAAAGTAAGTGCTGTAGCCCATCTCGTACAGGTTGGTCAGCTCGGCATCCAGGCGAGGATTACCACGCACGATTGTTCCGGGTGCCTGCTCCTGGTCAAACGGGTTCAGGTAGAACAGCGACGGACGCTGGATGCGCTGCGTGAAGTTAGCCTTCAGCGTGTGCTTCTCCTTCAGTGTATAAGACAAGGCTATACTTGGGATCAGGTTGTTATAGCTGTCGGAATAAGTCTCTCTTTCCTGGCCGCCGTCTTCGCGCTCCTGAAAGTAGTCACCGTCAATCTCGGTCTGCTCGAAGCGGGCTCCCACTTTCACGTTCACTTTCTTTACCGCAAAGCCATAGGTAAAGTAGGAGGCGTACACATCCTGCGCATAATCGAAGTTCAGGTTGCTGTTGGCTTCATCCACTAACGTGATGTCGCGGTAGAAACCGTCGCTCTTCACATCCCGGAAAATGGTCTTGGCACCCAGTTCCAGTGTCGTTTTGTTCTCGAACGGTTGCACATAATCAGCCTGGAAGGTAAGCTCGTTGTTGGCTCCGTCGTTGTTGTTTCGCTGCAGGAAGAACGGCGCTTGGCCATCGCTGTAGCGGTCCTGGTAGTTGCGGGTGTCAGTATCGGTCATGGTGTACTGCGACAGGATCGCCAGCTCGTGGCCCTGTTTCCCGAAGGTATGCACGTAGTCCAGGTTCAGGTCGGTGCCTAAACGCTCGTTACGGTTCTCGATGTCCGTGTTAAACGTATAAGCCGGGTCTTCCACGCCATTCTCAGTGAAGTGCTGTGCCTGGTCGTTCTGCATCTTAAACTGCCCTCCGTTGCGACGTACACCGCCCGAAATGGTGTTCTTGGCATTGATGTCGTAGTCGAACCCAAGTTGCGCGTTCATAAAGGCGCCGCGTATCTTGGTGTCGCCAAATTGCTCACGTCTGCTCTGCGTCCCATCTTCATTGTTAAAGGTGGTGATGTTGCTCATGTCGCCGTGGTTGTAGAAATGCACCCCGCTGGCGGTGGCGTTGATGCCCAGCTTGCCGCGGCGCACGTTCAGGCTGGCGTTGCCGTTACTGGCGCGCGTGCCGCCGGTTAGCGCCACAGAGCCGCTCACGCCCTCCAGCCCGCTGTCTTTTTTTGTAATGATGTTGATGATACCGGCCGTACCCTCGGCGTCATACTTGGCCGAAGGGCTGGTGATCACCTCCACGGTTTTGATCATGTCTGCCGGGATCTGCTTGAGCGCATCGGCCACGCTGCCCGCCATGATGGAGGAGGGCTTGTTGTTGATGAGCACGCGTACGTTGCCGCTGCCGCGCAGCTGCACGTTACCGTCGGTGTCCACGCTCAGGGAGGGTACCTTCTGAAGCACGTCGGCCGCATTGCCGCCGGCGTTCGTAATGTCTTTCTCGGCGTTGTACACGGTGCGGTCGATTTTTTCCTCCACCAGCGGCTTCTCCCCGGTAATCACCACCTCGCTCAGCTTCTGGGCATCAGAGGCCAGGGAGATCGTGCCCACGTTCACCTCGGCATTATCGGAGGCGATGGTTACGTTCTCCACCACCTGCTGCTGATACCCCAGAAACGACACGTTGAGTTTATACTTGCCAGCCGCCACTTTCTGAATCGTGAAGCTGCCTTTGTTGTCGGCCATGGCGCCGTCGATGGGTTTGCCGGTGCTCAGGTTGATAAGGGCCACGGTGGCAAACTCCACGGGTTGTTTGGTTTCGGCATCCAGCACCATGCCGCTGATTCTGGCGTTGCCTTTCGGGGCAGGCATGGCGGCCTGCTGCTGTTGCGGGCTTGCCTGCTGTGGTGCCTGTGCCCATCCCGCTGTGGTGCTCAGGCCCAGCAGGATCAGTAGTAAATGCTTCTTCATAGTTTATGCGTTCAGGTGGTCAGTTGATTTCAGTCTTGTAAAAGTTTTCATACGCGCTTTTTCTGGTTCCTCACCCTACAAAGTAAAGCGGCAAAACTGTACTGCTAAAACAGAATATACCAATGCTCAGCATTTCTATATGAATAGCCGTTGGCACCCGATAAGCAGTTGGTGGGAATAAACAGCGGCTTGGTCGGCTTCGGGTGGGGCAGGAGCGGGAAAAGTGCAATTGCTAAAGTGTTAAAAAGCGCGTTTAACCACTGCAGAGGCAGAAGAAGCGGGGCAGCGGGAGAGGAAAAGAGTACAGCTGTACAGATGGGGCTTCGCCTGCCTGAACTTAAAAGTGCAACAGATTAAAGCGCCTAAGGTAGCGTGGCGTAGGCTATAGTTTCCTCGTGAAGGCTCAGGTAAAGTATAGGTGGTATAGCTTTTAAGGTGCTGAGGCAGACACAGTAGCTCCGGGGCGGGCAGCGAAGCAAAAAGTGAAAAATAATTGCAGCGCATTGTAGCCTTTCTCCAATTCCTTAGTACATTTGCATCGAATCGTATTGCTACCCGCAATCAATTTATAGACGAAGAGGCGAGAGAACAGGCTCCGCGACCCTCTGGCAACCATCCGCTTTGGAAAGGTGCCACATCCTGCCCAACAAAGGGAAAATATAAATTACAACACCATGAACGCAACACAAAAGACCTCTGCATCCGGAAGCGCCACTTTGCCATTTAGCTTTGCTTCCTTTTCCGCCATCGCTCCCGCCGCGATGTGTTGTTGCTGTTGCTGTTGTTCCTGCTAAGGGAATCCCTTCATCTTTCTTGGCCTAACTTCTTGTAGCTTCTTCTGAAGCTGTTTCCCGGGCCGTTTTCCTGTTTTTTTCCCGCGCTAACAGTGGTGGCAAGTATAAACTGCCTTTGCTGTGGCGCACAACAATACCCTATGCACGCAGCAACAAGTTTCCCGGTTTTACTTTTTACTCCTGCTACAGCCTCAGCTCTGGTAACTTCTTCGGCTTTCGCACAGGCTATGTGTTGTTGTTGCCAGCAGTTCTTTGGCATGCGCGCCTGTTAGGTTAATCCATACTTTATATGTTATCAGCAGCGCCGCCAGTACAGGCCGTGTCTGCCATCCATCTATTCTTTTATCTAAAGCCGCGTTGGCGGCAATTTATACTTGTATTACTATGCAAAGCTTCAGAACAGAAATAGAAAACCCGATTGTAGAAAAGGACATCATCGAGCTGGAAAGAAAGATCCGGCTTTACCGCGAAGGCAAGCTCCAGGAAGATAAGTTCAAGAGCCTGCGCCTGGCCCGCGGCGTATACGGGCAGCGGCAGCTGGGCGTACAGATGGTGCGCATCAAACTCCCTTTCGGCAAGGTGACCACACAGCAGCTGCTCCGCATCGCCGACATCTCCGAAGAGTACTCTACCGGCAACCTGCACCTGACCACGCGGCAGGACATACAGCTCCACTTCGTGAGCCTCGACAGAACCCCGGAGCTGTGGGCGAAGCTGGAAGAGGATGATGTCACCATCCGCGAGGCCTGCGGTAACACGGTACGTAATGTCACGGCATCGCCGGAGGCAGGCATAGACCCCGGGGAGCCTTTTGATGTGTCGCCTTACGCCGATGCCACCTTCCGCTATTTCCTGCGCAACCCGATCTGCCAGGAAATGGGTCGCAAGTTCAAAATGTCCTTCTCCTCCAGCGACTCCGACACGGCCATGGCTTACATGCACGACCTGGGCTTTATTGCGAAGGTAGAAAATGGAGTGCGCGGTTTTAAAGTGATGATCGGCGGCGGCTTGGGCGCACAGCCGGCGCTGGCGCATACTGCTTTTGAATTTCTGCCCGAGGATAAAATCATCCCGTTCATCGAGGGTGTGCTGCGTATTTTTGACCGCCACGGCGAGCGCAACAACCGCAACAAGGCCCGCTTTAAGTACCTGATTACCAAGTTAGGGCTGGAAGAGGTGCTGCGCCTGGTGAACGAAGAGTATAGAGCGCTGAAGTCGCACAGGTTCGAGATCGACACAAGTATAGATTTCAACGCTGCGCTACCTATCGCCAAAGAGATACCGGACTACGTGATCGAGGATACTGACAAGTATAGCAAGTGGTTGAAGACGAACGTGTTCCGGCAGAAGCAGGACGGTTTTCACGGCGTCTATATCAAAGTGCAGCTCGGGGACATCAGCAGCGATACGGCTCGGAAACTGGTGCCGCTGGTGCGGGAATTTGCGGCCGATGACATCCGGGTGACGCAGGGGCAGAACCTGCTGCTCAAGTATGTGCGCCAGGAGGCGCTGCCCTATTTCTTTGCCAGACTGGATGAGTTGGGACTGGCTGAGCCGGGTTTCAACAGTGTGGCTGACATTACCACCTGCCCCGGCACCGATACCTGCAACCTGGGCATCTCGAACAGCACTAACATCACCAAGGTGCTGGAGCAGGTGATTATGGAGGAATACCCGGAGATGCTGTTCAATACGGATATCAAAATCAAGATCAGTGGCTGCATGAACTCCTGCGGTCAGCACGGCATGGCGAACCTGGGCTTTCACGGTTCTTCGCTGAAAAGCGGTAAAAGCGTTTTGCCGGCCCTGCAGGTGCTGTTAGGAGGCGGAACCCTAAGTAACGGCGAAGGCCGCATCGCGCAGAAGCTCCTGAAAGTGCCCAGTAAGCGCGGACCGGAAGTGCTGCGCTACGTGCTGAACGATTACCTGGCCAACAAGCAGGGGGAGGAGCGCTTCAACGCCTATTACGACCGCCACGGCAAGGACTACTTTTACCAGCTGCTGAAGCCGCTCACAGACCTGACCACCCTCACGCCGGAAGACTTTATAGACTGGGGGCACCAGGATGGTTTTCAGCCTGCCATTGGTGTGGGCGAGTGTGCCGGTGTGATGATTGACCTGGTGGCCACGCTGCTCTACGAAGCGGATGAGAAGCTGGAGTGGGCCGGGGAGGCGCTGGAAGAGCAACGATTTGCCGACGCGATCTACTATGGGTATGCTGCCTTTATCAGCACAGCCAAGGCACTGCTGCTCGACAAGAGCGTGAGCACCAACACCCAGCACAGCATCATGGAGGAGTTTGACAAACATTTTGTAGAGACAGGCATCTTCACATTTGAGCCTGATTTCAAAAGCAAAGTGCTGCAGCTGAACCAGCAGGAACCAGGCGAGGCCTTCGCCAAGGATTATTTGAACCAGGCGCTGCTGTTCCAGCAGGAGGCAACCCGCTACAGGAAAGAAAAAGCTGTGAATGCCTGATGGAGAAGCCGGTCTTAGAGAAGATCAAAATCTGATTACTCAAGAACCACTTTCACTCATTCACTCATCCACTCATTCAAAATTCAAAAAACATGGCATCCAGAAGAAAAGAAATAAGAAACACGGCTGCAGGGCAGCAGGCAAGTATAACAAAGTATAAACTACCCAGATTAACGCTGGTCGGCGCTGGCCCCGGCGATGAGGAGTTGATCACCCTGAAAGGCATAAAGGCGCTGCAGCAGGCCGATGTGGTGCTCTACGACGCGCTGGTAAACCCGGAGCTGCTAAAGTATGCCCCGGCCGGGGCGCCGAAGATCTTTGTGGGCAAACGCGCCGGAGCGCACCACCTCCGGCAAGAGGAGATCAACAACCTGATCGTGGATTCCGCCTTTGCACACGGCCACGTAGTGCGCCTGAAGGGGGGCGACTCCTTTGTGTTCGGTCGAGGCTATGAGGAACTGGCGCATGCCGATAAGTTCAATATACAGACGGCGGTGGTGCCGGGCATTTCCAGCTCTGTTGCGGTGCCCGAACTGCAGCAGATCCCGCTCACCATCCGGGGCGTGAACGAAAGTTTCTGGGTGATTACCGGCACCACGAGCTCCGGGGAGGTATCCTCCGACATAAGTTTGGCCGCACAATCCGATGCGACTGTGATAATTTTGATGGGAGTGAGTAAATTAGCGCAGATTTCAGAGATCTTTACGGCAGCTGGTAAAGCCGACACGCCTGTAGCAGTGATCCAGAATGGTTCTTTGCCGGATGAAAAGATCGCGCTGGGGAATGTGCACAACATTGTGGGGCGGGTAGAAGCGCAACAGGTAGGCGCCCCGGCAATTATCGTTATAGGAGAGGTGGTAAATTACCACCCGGCGCTGCGCTACACGCTGGCCCTGCAACAGCAGCAGGAATTAACGGCTGTGGAAGTATAAACTTATCGTATCAAAAGTATAGATGGATAGTCCTCAAGGAGACAATAGGAACGCTGCCCCTTCCCCAACAGAGGCAAGCGGTGCCGCTAATCCCTTATTCCCTGTTTTTCTGAAGCTGGAGGAGTTGCAGACTTTGGTGGTAGGCGGTGGGGCTGTTGGCTTGGAAAAGCTCTCGGCCATACTTGCCAATAGCCCCAAGGCGCAGGTGCGGCTGGTGGCGCCGGAGATCCATGTGGATATTTGGGCGCTGGCGGCAAAGCACCCGCAGGTAGAGCTGGCGGTGCGCGAGTTTCAGGAGGAGGACCTGACGGAGAAGGACCTGGTGCTGGTCGCCACCGACGATCACGTGCTCAACAAAGCCATCCGCGACCTGGCCAAGTCCAGGAAAATACTGGCCAACGTGGCCGACACTCCTGAGCTTTGTGACTTTTACCTGGGCTCGGTGGTGCAGAAAGGCAGCCTGAAGCTGGGCATTTCCACGAACGGTAAATCGCCCACGGTGGCCAAGCGCGTGAAGGAGGTGCTGAACGAGGCCTTTCCGGATGAGATAGACCAGGTACTGGGCAAGATGGGGAAGATCCGGGCGCAGCTGAAGGGCGATTTTGCCGAAAAGGTAAAGCAACTGAACGCGCTTACGGAAGGCTTGGTAACACCTGTGCCGGTGCCTAGGGTACTACTCAAGTATAACCTGATCTCGGTGCTGGTGCTGGTATTTTCGGCCATCGCCCTGATGGTGACGGGCCACCTGCTGTTCATCTACATCCCGTTGCAGACCATTGGAAACCTGGCCATGGATGTTGCCGGGCAGATCGACTCGGATATCCTCATTTTTATACTTGCCGGCTTTGTGGCGCAGCTGATCGACGGAGCCCTGGGTATGGCTTATGGCGTGAGTGCCACTACTTTTCTGCTGAGCGTAGGGGTAAGCCCGGTGGCGGCCAGTGCCAGTGTGCACGCCTCCGAGATCTTTACCTCCGGCGTATCGGGCTGGATGCACCTGAAGTTCAGGAACGTGAACAGCAAACTATTCAAGAGCATTGTGCTGCCGGGCGTGCTCGGGGCCATACTGGGTGCGTACCTGCTTTTTACGTTTGAAGAGTACCTGTACGTCATCAAGCCGCTCGTGGCAGGATACACGTTGGTGCTGGGCATTCTGATCCTGCGCAAGGTGCTGCGAAAGAAGGTAAAGAAGAAGCCGGTGAAAAAGCTGGGCTTCCTGGCTACGGCAGGCGGGTTTCTGGATGCCATCGGCGGTGGGGGCTGGGGGCCAATCGTGTCCTCCACGCTGATTGCCAAAGGCCGCAACCCCATGTATACTATCGGCTCCGTGAACCTGGCTGAGTTTTTCGTGTCTATTGCCAGTTCTGCCACCTTTGTGGCCTTTGCAGGTATCTCGCACTGGCAAATCATCCTGGGGCTTATACTGGGCGGCTGTATCTCGGCTCCTATCGGAGCCATGATGGCGCGTCGCCTGCCGGTTAAAACCATGATGATCATCGTGGGCATAGTGGTGATCATCGTCAGCCTGAGGCTGATCGTGATGGCCCTGCCGTTTTAAGAACTAACTGCTGACCAAGCCCTGCAGATGCAATGGATGCATCCGTGGGATCAATACAAAAAATGAAATTACATGAGTGATAACACGACCGGGGCAATCCGCCTCCAGGCGCAGCGCTCGCACTATCGGGAGCACTCGGTGCCTTTGTATCTTACCTCCAGCTTCACGTTTGAGGATGCCGAACAGGCGCGTGCCGTGTTTGCCGAGGAGGAGCAGGGGCAGGTATACTCCCGCTACGCCAACCCGAACGTAGACGAGCTGATCCAGAAGGTGTGCTTTCTGGAGAAGGCGGAGGATGGCTTTGCCTTTGCCTCCGGGATGGGGGCCATCTTCGGGTGCCTGGGGGCGCTGCTGCAGTCCGGCGACCATGTGCTGGCCTGCCGTTCGCTGTTCGGCTCCACGCACCAGCTGCTCACCAACATCTTCCCGAAGTGGGGCATACAGTATACGTACGCCGATGCCGCCAAGCCGGAGGAGTGGGAGCGCCTGATCACGCCCGCGACCAGGCTCATCCTTATCGAGACGCCTTCTAACCCGGGCCTGGAGCTAATTGACCTGGCGTGGCTGGGGGAGCTGAAGAAAAAGCATAACCTGCTGCTGGTGGTGGATAACTGCTTTGCCACGCCTGTCCTGCAGACGCCCACCGACTATGGGGCTGACCTGGTGCTGCACTCTGCCACCAAGTATATCGATGGGCAGGGACGTGTGCTGGGGGGGATAGCCGTGGGTAGCAAGGAGTTGATTGCGCAGATCCGGTTCTTTGCCCGCCATACCGGTCCGGCGCTGTCGGCGTTTAATGCCTGGATACTGTCGAAAAGCCTGGAGACGCTAAGCCTGCGCATGGAGAAGCACTGCGAAAATGCCCTGAAACTGGCAGAGGCCCTGGAGGGCAACCCGGCGCTGGAGAAGGTCAATTACCCGTTCCTGCCGTCGTTCCCGCAGTATGTGCTGGCGAAGAAACAAATGCGCCTGGGCGGTGGCATTGTGACGCTGCAGATAAGGGGCGGCTATGAGGCAGCCAAACGCTTTATTGACAACCTGCAGATGGCCAGCATTACCTCTAACCTGGGTGATACCCGTACCATTGTCACCCATCCGGCCTCTACCACACACTCCAAACTGACCGAAGAAGAGCGTTTGGCTACGGGCATCACCCCAGGCCTGGTGCGCGTTTCAGTGGGGCTGGAAAGTATAAACGATATCATTGGGGACATACAGCAGGCGCTGGAGTAGTAGTTATTGGTTTTTAGTTGTTCGTTATCAGAGGGGAGGTTAAGCCTCTACTACTAGCCAACAAGATCTCCCGAAACAAATTCGGGATTTTCATCTTTCAGGATGACAACATAGTAGAATGAACAGGCTCCGCGCTTTAGAAGGGGAGAATGTGAAGTTGTACCCTTCCCTTTGCTTTAGGGCAAGCCCTATATTTGTCGGGAGTATAAATTTGCTTTTACACTACCTGCGGGCGTAGCTTGCAGGCATACTAGACACTATTTTTACATGGAAGTTAACCTTACACGCGTAGACCAGGATTTTCATTTTGTGGCGGAAGGAGCCTCAGGAGTGGAAATCAACATAGACGGCTCACCGGAGATCGGTGGCCACAACGCCGGCGCCCGCCCCATGGAAATGCTGCTCATGGGCCTTGGCGGCTGCAGTGCCATCGACATCATCCAAATTCTGAAAAAGAAGCGCCAGCAGATCGACTCCTTCAAAATTAATGTGAAGGCAGAGCGGGAGCAGGGGGAACTGCCTTCTGTGTTTAAGCAGATCCACGTTCACTTTATACTTGGCGGCCCGCTGGAAGAACTGAAAGTACAGCAAGCCATCCAGCTCTCGATGGACAAGTACTGCTCGGTAGCGGCCATACTTTACCATACCGCCACGATCAGTTATACTTATGAGCTGGTGAGGTAGAGGATGGAAAGGAACAGGCGTTAAGTTTAGCTATTGTCCCCTCGAGGACAAGTGAGAACGAGAGTTTGAAACTTGCGACCGTTGGTCACAGGGGGCTTTACTCTTGCGGGTTTATACTTTGAATGAAAGCTACTGGGGGTTCTTCTGAACTTGACACCCCTATTGTCCCCTCAAGGGGACAGATACACCTGAGCAGACGCACTTGCAAAGGTTGTTGCCAATGCTTTCACTACCGAACAGATAAATAAAAAGCCGCTGCAAGTATACATTGCAGCGGCTTTTAGCTTTTATAGGAAGTATAAACTTGAAGTTAATACGCAATCTCGGCTACCATACCGGCACCTACTGTTGCAAAAGATGTCTCATCTACAAGTATAAATCCGCCGTTGGAGCGGTTGTCGGCATACTTGTCGAGCAGGAGTGGGGAGGCTGTTTTGATCTGCACGCGGCAGATGTCATTCAGTTGTACCTGGTCCACATCCTCCAGGTGATCGAGGGTGTTAATGTCGATCTTGTAATCGATGTGGCGTACTACGCAGCGGGTTTCGGTGGAGTTGTGGCGGAGCAGCAGCTTGGCACCCGGCTTCAGCGCCTTGTTGTGCATCCAGCAGATCTCTGCCTCAAACTCCTGTGCTACCTCCAGGTTATCGGCGGCCTTCACGATCACATCGCCACGGCTAATGTCCACTTCATCCGCCAGCTGTAAAACGACCGACATCGGAGCGAAAGCCTCCTCCAGTAACCTGCCTCCCAGCTCCACGGATTTAACCGTAGTCGATTGGCCTGATGGCTGCACTGTCACCTTATCGCCTGCCTTATAGGTGCCGCTGATCACCTTACCGGCATAGCCCCGGTAGTCGTGGTGCTCGGCTGTGAGCGGGCGAATGACATACTGCACCGGGAAACGGGCATCCTCCAGGTTAAAGTCCTGCGATACGGGTACCTGCTCGAGGTGCTCCAACAGGCTCGGCCCCTGGTACCACGGCATGGTCAGCTCGGAGCCCTCCACAATGTTATCGCCTTTCAGGGCGCTCACAGGTATAAAGGTGATCTCTTTGGCGCGTAGCTTCCTGGCAAACTGCTTGTAGTCCTCCACAATCTGGTCGTATACCTGCTCATCATAGCCTACCAGGTCCATCTTGTTAATACAGATCACCAGGTGCGGGATACCCAGCAGCGAGGAGATGATGGAGTGGCGGCGTGTCTGCTCCTGCACGCCCTTACGGGCATCTACCAGGATGATGGACAGGTTGGAGTTAGAGGCACCTGTTACCATGTTGCGGGTATACTGGATATGGCCCGGCGCATCGGCGATGATGAACTTACGTCGCTCAGTGGAGAAGTACTTGTAGGCCACATCAATGGTGATGCCCTGCTCGCGCTCCGCCTTCAGGCCGTCCGTAAGTAAGGAAAGGTCTACCTGCCCGTCCTCATTTACGCGGCCGGAGCTCTCGATGGCTTCCAACTGGTCGGCGAAGATCTGCTTGGTGTCGTAGAGCAGGCGACCGATGAGTGTGCTCTTGCCGTCGTCTACGTTGCCGGCAGTAATAAATCGTAGTATGTCCATTAAAAGTATCCTCCTTTCTTACGGTCTTCCATCGCTGTCTCCGACAGTTTGTCGTCGATGCGGGTGGCGCCGCGCTCACTTATCTTTGACTCCAGAATCTCTGCAATTACCCCATCAATGTCGTGGGCTATACTTTCCACAGCGGCCGTACAGGTCATGTCGCCCACGGTGCGGAAACGCACCTGCTTGGTCACGACCACATCGTCGGGCTCCTGGAAAATAAAGTCAGACCAGGCCATCAGCTTGCCGTCGCGCACCAGGCACTCGCGCTCGTGGGTGTAGTAGATGTTTGGCAGGGCTATTCCCTCGCGTTTAATGTAGTTCCAAACGTCCAGCTCGGTCCAGTTAGAGATCGGGAACACGCGCACGTTCTCGCCTTTGGTGATGCGGCCGTTGTAGATGTTCCAGAGCTCGGGGCGCTGGCGCTTCGGATCCCACTGACCAAACTCGTCGCGCACCGAGAAGATGCGTTCCTTGGCGCGGGCCTTTTCCTCGTCGCGACGGGCACCGCCAATGCAGGCGTCAAAACCAAACTCCTCGATGGTCTCCAGCAAGGTATGGGTCTGCAGCGCGTTGCGGCTGGCATAGCGGCCCTTCGGCTCCGAAAGGTTCTTGCGTTTAATGGTTTCCTCCACGTTGCGCACGATCAGTTTCTCACCCAGGCGCTCGGCCAGCTCATCGCGGTAGCGGATCGCCTCCGGGAAATTGTGCCCGGTATCGATGTGCACCAGCGGGAACGGGAACTTGCCAGGGCGGAAAGCCTTCTCGGCCAGGCGTACCAAGGTGATGGAATCCTTGCCTCCGGAGAAAAGCAGGGCCGGCTTCTCGAATTGCCCCGCTACTTCGCGCATAATGTGGATCGCCTCTGCCTCCAGCTGATCGAGGTAATCCAGGTATCTTTTTGTCATATCTTTGTTCGTTGCTCGTTATTGGTTGTTAGTTATTAGTGGTTCGGTATCAGTAAACCCCAACTCTCTAACTCCTAAACTCCCCAACTCTCTAACTTGTAAACTTTCTAACTTATCTGGCGTGCAGCCCGCACTCTTTTTTTGAGTTATCCTCCCACCACCAGCGGCCGGCGCGGAAGTCCTCGCCCTCGGCAATGGCACGGGTGCACGGGGCGCAGCCAATGCTCACGAAGCCCTTGTCGTGCAACGGGTTGTATGGGATGTGCAGTGCTTTTACAGCTGCCCATACCTCGTCTAAAGTATAGTGCAGCAGCGGGTTATACTTGATGAGCTGGTGCGCCTCGTCCCACTCCAGTAGCTGCAGCTCCTGCCGCGCGCCCGATTGCTCGGAGCGGATGCCGGTAACCCATACCTGCACGCCCTGCAGGGCACGGTTCAGGGGCTCCACCTTGCGGATATAGCAGCACTGCTTGCGGTCATCGATGGAGTTGTAGAAGCTCATCGGGCCCTTTTCGTTCACCAGTTGCTCCACGGCCTCGTGCCTGGGGAAGTATACTTCTATCTTCTTTCTGTAACGCTGGTTTGTTTTGTGCAGCAGGGTATAGCTCTCGTTAAAGAGACGGCCGGTATCGAGGGTGAACACGCGGATCGGCAATTCCTGCTCAAAAATGTGGTGCGTAATGAGCTGGTCTTCAATACCCAGGCTGGAAGAGAAGGCGATGTTGCCGCTGAACTCCTCCGCCAGGTAGCGCAGGCCCTCAGCTGCCGGCAAACCGGCCATGGCAGCGCGCAAGGAGTCTAGCCGGGCCAGAAGTTCCTGTGATAAATCCATATAGCTAAAAGTTTGAATCTGTGATAAACTGGACTGCTAAATACAGTTTTCGATTAAATACTGCCGTTGCTCCACCTGTTACAGGTACAGCGGCAAAGGATGCTCTGCACTTGCTGCTGCTCCGCAGCAAAGCCTGATTCAAATCAGGGAAGGAGCAAGGTGAGGAGGTGCTTCGATCAGCACATACAACAACAGCAGCAACAGTACCCTTGCATGGTGCGGGCAGTATTGGGAATAATGGTAGCCTGAGCAGTGGTGAGGCCACGGCGGGCTATACTTGGTGCTGGTGTGTTCGTGTAGGTTTGCATTGCGTTGTCTATTTATATGCCCCGGACCAGCCGGGATAGGATTTGGCACCTTCCCCGACTTGGGAGGTTGCCAGAGGGTCAGGGAGCCTATTCTCTCGCCTCTTCTCTATAAATCTTTTACAGACGTTACCGTCCTTTTTACTAATGATGCAAAATTACATATTTTTCTGAACTGTGTAAATTTTGTGCGTAATTTATTCTGAAACAGGCGATAAATCAGCCTGCCAGCCTGGTTACGTACTTTACCAGCGAGCGCTTGGCAATGGGCAGCAGCGACTGCTCCAGCGGTACCGGAAAGGTAGACACGGCGGCAAAGGTGGCCGGGTTTGGCAGTTCCTTCCGCTCCTTTATCAGCTGCGCCTTCAGGTGCTCATGCGTCAGGGCCAGGCCGCGGCGCACGGTTTGCAGGTGCTGTGTGTTAATGCCCCTGTACTTCTCGTAGGTATTCTCAAAAACGGTGATGTGGTAGCTGTACACCCGGGTTTCCTTGCCGGGTAAACTCTCCAGGAAAAGGTAGCCCTCGTTGTGGTAAATAGGCGTGATGCCCACCGGGGTGATCTCGAGGTGGCGCTCCACGAAATCATACAGCTCTTTGCCCTCCTCCAGCGCCTGGCTGAAAAGCGGCGTGGCATATTGGATGATCTCCTCTATTTGCTCCATTGTTTCATCGTCCTGCACGATCTTCTCATACACCAGCTCCAGCTTCTCGAAGTCGGCGCGGCTGATGCGCTGCGGGAAAGACTCGTACACCAGTTGCTTGTGCTCCTTTACCTGCTTGAGATTGCGGTAATGCATGATCAGATCGGAGAAAATCGGGTAGAGGCGTTGTTTGCCAAACTCGGTTTTGGCGGCCTGCAGGTAGGCCAGCAGCAGGTATTTCTTGTACTCAAAATCCAGCAGCCCCTCGGTAAGCCAGTTGACAGGTAGGGTGTTCATAGGCCTTCAACTTTAATGGTTAATTGCTGTGCTATTAAACGAGAAAGGGGTGGGGGAGGGTTAGGGGGTAAAAAGACAGAAAGTACGGGAGGGGGCGTTGTTTTTATGGACATGCTCGATCTTTACCCGAACCCTTCATTCTTTTACACCAGCTACCGCTATGTGTAGGCTATTTGGGGAGGCTGCCTCCGGCGAGGTCCGGATCTGGTGCATGACCGAGCGGATAGCCCGGTGTAGCTCCTGCTTTTGTGCAACCGTCACGTTTACCATTTTATACTTTTCTTCTCCTTTTAGCATCCTGGTGCGCCAGTCCCATTGGTTGATGGTGCGGTGCTGGCCATTGTCCATCCACCAGGCCGTAAACAGCGTGTCTTTACCCTTTTGCAGCTCGCCCACATACACCGTGTTGCTGCCAACCTGCCGTTGCTGTACCTGCCGGAATGTATAGCCGCTCCCTTCCCAGCAAATGAGCGGGTGGTGCTCGGTCGAGTAAAAGGCCTGCACAGGTTTCAAGTACACCAGCACCTCCTGGTTACTATACTTGGTCACGCCATTATCCAAGCTTTCCATTTCAAAATCTGTTAGCTGGGGCACGGCTTGTTCGGTTGCCATCCATGGTTTTTTGCTTTGGATTTGCAGACCTGTACTTGCTAGCAGCAGGAGCAGGAGGTAGTTCAGCAGTAAGGAGCCCCGCAAACTCATCTGCGAGCTTTTGGGTTTGCAGCTTACTGGCCTTGCAAGGTATTGATGCAGCCATTTGGCCAGAAAATAAAACGGGATGAGCGTGTAAAACAGCAGGCAGAGCAGACCGATAATATCGTGTAAGGGATTAGCCGGCAAAATTTTAAACCAAACGAGCAACAGAATGCGCAACAGGTTGGAAACCAGGTTAAGTAGCAACATGACACCCAGCATCAGGCCGATGGACCAAAGCGGCCATACGTGCTGCGTTGCCCGCTGCAGGTGGGCAAGTATAAATACCCCCAACATAAGCGAGAGCGACAGCATCGACAGCCCGGCACACGCCGGATCAACCGCGAATTCCTGGCCGTTCACAAGGATGATGTTGCCGGCAGCCTCTGCGTGGGTGGCGATTTGCTTCAGTACAGCAACGGCCCAATCGGTCAGCTGCATCCGAAGCGGAAAGCTGAGGATGTTGGCAACATACTTAAGGATTGGGGAAGCCACGCCCAGCAGCAGCAAGGGGAACCACGAGATACGACCAAGTATAAGCTGTGCCCCGCACCAAAGTGCCACCAGGAAGGCAAAGAAGAAAAGCGTACTGTTCAGTAAATGTGCCGAAAGTATAGCAAGGGCAATGGCCAGGAGCAACAAGACCGGTGAAAAAGCTTTTTCTTTCCCCGGCAGGGCTACCAACGGCGCCAGTACAAGGGCCAGCAACCATTGGCTATCCCAAAGCAAGTACTCTTTCAAAAAATACCCGCCTACGGCTACGTATAAACTCAGCACTACCAGGGGCACCAGCAGGCGTTCTGTCGGTCGGAGGAGAGTCAGGTTCATTTCAGGATGTATGGCTTAAGTGTGATGGTGCCTACGATCAGGATGGCAAGTATGATCAAAGCCCATTCTTCAGGTTCTGGCACAGCTCCGGAAGCATTCATGCTGGCGTTGCCCAGGCTGTCTTTGCTTTTCTGGATATCAAAACGCTCGTAGTCCTGCTGCGTCTCCAGCACGATCAGGCTTGAAACCGGGCTTACGATATTGGCCTGCGCGGCTTCTGCAAGCAATTCCTCTTCGATGAAATCTTGACAGAAATAACGGGGACCGATTTGCTGCAGCAAGTGGTTATAGGCAAACAGGCGTAGCAGATGATCCGGCGCGTCACCTGCCAGGGAGGCTTCGGTTTTTACAACGCCTAAACCCGACGCGCCTAAGGATACGATGTTCTTATCCGGCGTTGTTTTGAGGAATTGCTGCTGCTCTAGTAGCGCTGCCAGCTGACCTTCCTCTCCGTGCATGGCGGTGATGACACGCAGCTCTTTCAGGCTTTTAAAGTAGGACGAAAGCTGCTCACTCAGCGAGTAAACCCTGATGGCGGTTTGCATCGGCAAGGCATCGGCCATTTCCACTGAAAATGGGGTGTCTTTCAGATCATGAAGGTTGGGAGAGGCACCGTTGCTCTTGCTGATGACGAGGGCTTGCCCGGGGTGCTTCACCTTGTGGAGCGGAAAGAGAGAGTAATTTTGCTGTTGCAGCAGCTCAAACAACTTTGCACGGTTCTGTTCTGTTAGCTGCACCATCTCTCCATTCCAAATATAAACCTGGTTTCCTTTTACCAACTGCCATACTTGCCTGAACTCCCTAGCAGACCAGCTCACATTAACATCCAGGTATACCTGCTGTGGCTTGAAATGGTCCAGTTGCTGCGGAAGGGCTACCAGTTTATAGCTGTTGCCACCAAAGCTGAAACTGCCCTTGGCTAAAGCAGGCGCCTCGAAACTCATACTCCAGTCCTGTTGATAGTTGCTCTGGCGTTTGTACGCGTTATTTCGTGTCAGTTTATATCCAAATGGAAGCTCTAAACCGGCAACCTGATCCTCGAGGTATATTACTGATGTTTCGGATGCGGCTTTAGCGGATGGGCCCGTAAAGTATACATTGTCGTACACCAGCCTTCGGCCATCCTGGCGAAGGGGAGAGGTGACGCCGATTTTAAACTGGCGGTTTTCTGCCGGGGTGCAGGGAAAAACACGCACCGACACCCGGTTGCCTTCCTGCCAATGCACGACAGAGGGGTCGCGTGCTTCAACGCCTACAATGGTGTTGTAAGCGGTTTGAGCCTTGCTTTTTGTCGTAAGGTAGCCTTTCTCTTCGCGGCCATTGATCCAGAGCGACAACGAGGATACCACGCTTCCTTCGGGTAAAAAGAAAGTATAAATGGCTTCCTGCTCGTTCCAGCTATTCGGCATGTTGTTGTGTATTCGCAGTACTTTTTCGGTATAGGCGAGGCGGTACCGCGGGTAGATCCGCACCTGCGACACCACATTGGCTGTACTCAGGTTGTTGCCCGACCACAGCCGCTGTTCTGCCTGGTGCCGCGCATCGTACATGCTCTCCAGAATTTTCACTTTCTCTTTCCTGTCCAGGTTGGGCACCCCCAGAAAAAAGACAGCCAATGTTACCAGCGGATCGTGGCGTTTGATTTCAGTGAAGTTTTCACCGGGCATATCCCACATACTAAAACTGGTACTGGGTACCTGGTAGACAAAGTCTGTTTTCATGATCCGCTCTGTCAGGTAATCGGCTGGCAGATGCTGGCTTAATTTCACCCAACGCGGCAGGCTTTCATTTTCCTCTATCACAAAGTCATTGTTATAGAAGTCTATCTGAGCGCTCCGGGTATGCCACTGCCAGATAAAAAATACCCCGAAAAGGATAGGGAATGCGGCTCCGGCCAAAAAGCTACGCAGGTACTGGCGGTCTTTGGAAGCCGTCTTTTGCACCCCGAAACCTACACTCAGCACCACCCACAAAGGCACAAATGTGTGCAGCGAAATGCCCAGTACGACTATTCCTACAATGCTGATAAAATAGAGTGGCAACAAGTATACCGCATAGTATATCCAAAGCATGATGCCGGCTCCAAGTATAAAAAGCAGTACCTGGTTGAGGAGTTTCGGTAGCCGCTCCTGAAAGCTATACACCACCAGCGTTGCGCAAAAGAGGGTGACAAATGCCTCGAGCCACGGAACAGAATCCTGAAAAATGTTCATCTCCCGGTTAAGGGAAAAGCAGCTGATGATAAAGAGCACCTGGTATAAGTACAGGTAGTTTAAGTGTTGGAAAGGCCTTTTGAAGGAAAACACCCTTTCCAATAGCATAGCCATAAAGTATATCGCAGCCAAACCATAGTTTAGCCAGAAGATGCCGAATGCAGATCCATCTGTTGCCGCAGTGCCCCACTCCGGAAGCATAAAGATAAGTGAGGAAATTGCAATCAGACCCACACCAACATAGTGCAGCTTCAGGTCGGTTTTAGCAGGTATTCTGGTTAGTGTTTGCATGTTGCGGGCATAGTTTTATAATTCCACCACATCTAAGTGGGGGAGATCTACTTCTTTATATTTTAAAGTATAAACTAGCGGATATGTACCTCAAGCAGCTACCTGAACCCAAACAGCACCGGAAACAGGAACACGACAAGGGCCGCCCAGGCGAAATAAACCGGCAGGTAAAAAGCGATGGTCCTACCCACAGCTCCCATGTCCTCCTTTTTTGTGAGCGATCTGAGAAGCGCCCGGGTTACCAGCAGCAGGTGCACCAGCATCAGGATGTTGCTGCCCAGTACCGCTAATCTGTTCGGCGTAATGCCCCACTCTGCTATCCGGAATAAAATAGCCGACAAGGCGATGCTGTTTACTACAACCGTGACGATGGCCAGGAGAAACAGTATCCAGGTACCTGTTGTGTCCTGCTCGTTCCTGGATTTATCAGCGATCGAGAAAAAGATAAGCGCCATTACCCCAATTAGCAGCACATTGAACAGTATCAGGAAGTCCCGGTCGGTGTAGGGGTCTTTGCCGGAGAAGGGGATAGCGATGAGGTAGGCGGTGAGCATGAGCAGCACCAGCGGACTAAAGATCTTGGCGATGACAGGCGATACCTTGTTTACCAGCTGCGGATTGGTCTGCGTGAGGTAGGTGCCAACGATGGGTATGGCTGCCAGCCCGAAAACGCCAATGTACTCGGCATAGAACTGCTCTATCTGGATCCCTATTATCGCAAAGAGCCCGATTGTAATACCCGTCAAGAGCACGCCTGCTATGGCCAGCAGCGCAGTCATGACCAGCAGGTCGCCGTTGAAGCTGAGGTACCCTAGTCGCCTGTTATAGTTGTTGAGCTCGTTTCCGGTAAAGGCTACCCCAAGCAAGGCCCATAGCAGCAGGGGCAGATGTAGGCAGGCTAGCACCAGGGTGTCACTTGCAGGAGCATCCGGCAGCAGGTTAATGTAAACCAGGAGGAGAAGCATAGCCCCGCCAAGCAGAGCCATCTTACGTGCGGGCAGTTTGTTCTTCCAGGCAAAATAGGCCGTGAGCAGCGGGAAGATGATGAAGCTGATGTTTCTGGGGTAAAAGAACGCTTCATCGACGGGTAAGAAGGCGGGCAGCTTGGCAAGTATACCTGCTACCAGCGATGCCGTCACCACCAGCAGCAGGTCCCGGGTGGTGCCCCAGTTGATCTCATCGGTTTCGTAACGGAGCCGTTCGTTCCAGAAATCAGCGAGCGCGTTGCCGCGAAGCTCAGGGTATATTGTCCGGAACTCCTGCGTAAAAGGGGCCTTGTTGCTCCTGTATAGCTTTTCGAGCTGACCGGGGTCGTTTAGATGTGTACGTATCTCGTCTTTCATGGCGGGGTTAGTTGGTCTTTAGAAAGTATACTTTGATGCTGGCGTATCTACCACTTGTCAAGCATGTCTCCCAGGTCACTCACGCCTAAGGTGAACATGATCAGGATAATGCCCAGGATGATTTTAACGACAGCTGGAAGCGAGAAACCAAGCTTCTTCCTGACATAAAGATTAGCCGGCGGCAAGTAAATCAGGGAGATGAGAAGATAAGCAACTCCCGGAACGGGGTGCACCAAGAGCAAGTTCAAGATACCCACCGTGATGACTACCAGGCCAAACACCCAGCCGCTCATAGCCCAGATAATTGGTTTGCTAGGTACTGCTGTTTTGCTTTCCATTGTTATTTCAGGTTTTAGTGGTCGGTTACACTTTTCAGTTCAGTTTGCGCCATGGGTGGTGTTACTGTTCAGCTTCCAGCGAACGGCGACCCGAAAATGCCGACTGCCAGTTCGGCCCAGATGAGGAAGAGCACTACCAGGATAAGGGCAATAAGGCCGATCCGATAATCCATATTCCTTACCTTTCTAAGCACAAATTCACACAGCAGGCCGGTGCTGAGCAGCAGCACGCCCATGAGCACAAAATCAAATAGGCCCCAGTCCACCTCGCTGGTGAACTGCATCGCTATGAATGGAATGGACAGGATAAGCACTACGGCAAGCATAATGCCGGTAAGTCTTTTGTTTTGCGTGATCATAACGTTCTGGTTTTAAGTTGATGTTTTGGTTTATGTGTTTGATTATCAGTTTTTAAAAGCTGTTTAGCATCAGTTCTATCTTATCGAATAACTCGCCCACGCCCATTGCTGCCCAGATAATGAACATGCCCAGCAGGATTTTCACTAACCCGATTTTGGGGATGGAGAATCCGAGTAATCTTTGGAGAATGGTATTAACCGGGAAGAAGTAAATGAGCGATAGAAGTATGATGAAAACTCCAAAACCGGGGTCGTTTCCCCAGAAGGTATTCACAAAGCCGATAGCGAAAAATAAAATGCCGAACAGCCAGCTGATGATGGTAAGGGCGGTAGCGCCGTCATTTCTCGCTACTTCTCCCTGATATTCTTTTTTGTCGTGCATGACGCTATACTTTAAAATTTTTGAAACACCTTTTCAATTCTGATCAATCCCACATGGTGCCGGCTAATCCGAGCACCGTACCAAGCCAGAGCACCACAAGGAATACTATCAGGCTCAGCACATAGGCAAACACCTCCCGCCAGCCGCCCTGGGAGCGGAGATGGTCCATGTTGTAGAAGAACAGCCCGCCGAGGGCACCGGCTGCCGGAACCACCAGCAGCGGCCTGATCCACCATAGCGTCGGCCATTCCGGGTCAGGCTCCCCGGCCCCGATCAGGAAGAAGGAGATCAGGAGTAGCCCGATCCCTGCGCCCATTAACAACCGTTTTCCCACCGGAGCCGGATGAACAGGCCTATTCTGCGATTCGCTTTTCTGTGTCATGGCTTGCAAGTTTTAATCGTTCTTAAATTGATTTTTCCTGTTTGTAAAGTACTTTGAAATGCAAAGTATAAGTATAAAAAAAAATTAGCTGCCGTTCCGATTGCTCAAAATTAATTGCTCCAACGCATCCAAGTGGCTCTTAAAGGCTTCGCGGCCGGCATCAGTGGCATGGTAGGTCGTGTTCGGCTTGCGGCCTACGAACTGCTTTTCCACGCGCAGGTACTCGGCTTCTTCCAGCGCCCGCAGGTGGCTGGCCAGGTTCCCGTCCGTCAGCTGCAATGTGTCTTTCAGGGTGTTAAAATCTGCCTTCTCCTCCACCATCAGTACCGACATAATGCCCAGCCGCGCCCTGCTTTCGAAGGCTTTGTTTATATTTTCAAGGTAATCTTTCACAGGTCTGCTAGCGTTCGTACTTAAAATACATCAGCGTGCCGTACACGATGTGCAGCACCCCGAAACCCAGCGTCCAGGCCAGTAAACCGTAGCCCACAAAAAAGCTGGCGAGCAGGCCCAGTACGATCTCGAGCAGGCCCAGGTACCGGATGTCGCTCAGGGTATACTTGCTGGCATTCAGTAAACCACAGCCATAAAACAGCAGCATGGCAGGCGCCACCAGATACAACAGGTCATGGTACACAAGTATGGCACAGAACACCCCGCCTGCCGCAACCGGTATGAACAGGTTAACGAGCATGCGCTCCGTCTTGCTGTCCCACACCCGGTGGCTGTTCTTTTTGGCGTTGCGTGCCGTGAAATAGGTAGCCGAGCAAAGGGCAAGTATAAATACAAGCCCCGCCACTGCCGCCAGGAACATGAGATTGTCTTGGGTCAGGGTAAGGCCCAGTGACGCTCCATACTTGATGCCTTGGCTTACCAGGTACCACTTCACCACGGCCGCCCCTAAGAGCGCGGAGACGCCGGCTGCTATTCCCGACAGGCCGCTAAGCGAGATAAAGCGGGAAGAGCGATCCATGATGTTGCGGATCTCGTGCAGGGCTTCTAGTTGGTCTTGCTGCTGGTTCATGGTAAAGTACTTTGAGTTTCAAAGTTAATAGTGCTTTACGTAATGTCAAGCGAAAAGAATAAATATTTTGAAAATAAGATGCACCCGGTGCCTTTTCGCTGTGAGAACTGCGATGCCCAAGCCTGAAACGGAGCGGCGAGCGGAGGCATCCCTCGCAAAGCACGGCCAAACCAAAGCCCCCGCCTTACGTTTAAATGGCAAACCCGGGGCGGGAAGTATAAAGTATAGCGTTCTGCCCCATCCATACATGAAACAAAACAAACGATGAATTACACAGAGCATTACGAAGGCATAAAACTAGACGTGCAGGCTGTTGATATTACCATTTCTGACGCCCTGCAGCAAAGCGTGCGCGATACCATTGACAAGGTGAAGCGCCACGCGAAAAAGATCGACTCCGTGGACGTGTACTTTAAGGAGGAGGCCAGCCAGGCTACCAACAGCAAGAGCGTGCGCATGCGCGTGGGTATACCCGGTAACGATGTTTTTGCGCAGGACGAAGGCGACAACTGGCATGAACTGCTCAAGAACGTGGAGGAGAAACTAAAGCGACAGCTGGAGAAAAGATAAACTGCCTCTGGCCTTACAAGGCAAACCCGCTGCATTTATACTTGTAGATGCGGCGGGTTTGTTGTTTTCCCATCACCTGCAGGCGCTTCCTTTTAGAGCCCTCGGCCAGGACATCCGTTATACTTGTACCACCAAATCAGAAGTATAAAATGAGTGAATCCTACTATCCGCACAAAACCATACTCATAACCGGCGGCGCGCAGGGCATTGGCCTGGGGATGGCCTATCGGTTTGCCCAGGAAGGGGCCACCGTCGTTATCGCCGATAACGACGAAGAAGCCGGCCGGCAGGCGGAGCAGTGGCTGCAGGGGCAGGGCTATCAGGCCCTATTCGTGCGTTGCGATGTAAGTAGGGAGGAGGAGGTACAGGCGCTGATGCGGCAGGTGGGGGAGAAGTATAAAAGCCTGGATGCGCTCATCAACAACGCCGGCATTGCCGACCCGTTTCAGGGGCCGTTGCAGGAGTTGGAGATGGCTGCCTTCGACAAGATGCTGGCCGTGAACCTGCGCGGCCCGCTGCTGTGTGCCAGGTATGCTTTGCCGCTTTTGCAGCAGGCAGAGCACCCGGCCATCCTGAACATCTCCAGTACCCGTGCCTTTATGTCGGAGCCCGACACCTTTGCCTACTCTGCCTCCAAAGGCGGCCTGGAGGCCCTCACGCACGCGCTGGCCGTGAGCCTGGCTCGGGAGCGGGTGCGGGTAAACGCCATTGCCCCGGGCTGGATAGAGGTGGGCGAGTGGAAAAAGGCGGAGGACAAGTATGCGCCGCAGCACACCAAAGAAGACAGGGAACAGCACCCTGCCGGCAGAGTGGGCGAGCCAAACGACATTGCCGAGGCCGCCCTCTTCCTCTGCTCCGACAAAGCCGGCTTCATTACGGGGCAAAGTATCATAATAGACGGCGGCATGAGCGTGAAAATGATTTACGCTTAGCGTTAGAAAGTTAAAGAATTAGAAAGTTGAAAGTGGCCGGTAACGAACAATTAATAACGAGCAACTAATAACCCCATCCCCGTAGAAAGTATAGAAACAGAGCCAAGCTATGATGAGAGACATGCCCGAAAACCTGTCGCTGCTTTATGTTACTAACCCCATGTGCGCGTGGTGCTATGGCTTTACGCCGGTGGTGCGCCGTTTGCGGGCCTTGTGGCAGGGGCGGGTAGAGGTAAAAGTACTTTTCGGGGAGCTGCAGGCGCACGAAACACAGCCGCTGCAGCACGAACATAAAGAACGCCTGGCCCTGAGCTGGCACCGCGTGCAGGAGCGCACCTACCTTCCGTTCGAGTACCGCTTTTTCATCCAGCGCAGTTTTGTGTTTAACACCGAGCCAGCCTGCCGCGCCATGCTGTGCGTGCGCCTGCTGCGGCCTGTACTCACCCTGGAGGTGCTACGGGCCATGCACTCTGCCTTTTTCGTGGATAACATCGACCTGAAGGACACGATGGAGCTGGTGCGCCTTGTCCGTCTCTTCGGCATCCCCGAGAACCTGTTCCTGACCTTATTTGAGTCTGAGGAGATTATGCGGCAGATGGAGGATGAGTTTGCCTTCGTAGACGACATCGGGGCCACGACCTATCCAAGTGTTTACCTGAACACCGAAGACGGCCCCCAGCGCCTCACCGCCGGCTATGTAGACTTGGGGGAACTGGAGCAGCGCCTGCTGCAGCTGCTGTAAGGGGCCAAGACAGGATTTATACTTTATTTATATAAGTAGTTTTATATATAGGCCTTCATGAGCATCTATAACAACCTCTTTACTTGTTTTGTCGTATATTAAAACTTCAGTATATTTAAGTGTTCTTGAGTTTAGACCGAATAGAGAACCAGACCCCCATATGAGAAGCAAAACGACCACAAACCAAGTTGATGAGTACATAGACAAACTGACGCCCGAGAAGCAGCTGTTGGCTCAGGAAGTGCGCCGCATTATCCACGCCTCGGTGGCCCACCTGGAGGAGTGCGTACGCTGGGACTGCGCCTGTTATTTCTTCTACGGCCCTGTGTGCTACTTTTCCTCCTCGCGTAGCGGTATCCATTTTGGTTTTTTCCGGGGCAAGGAGCTATCTGATCCGCACCGCCGCCTGGTGAGCCGCAATGGCCAGTACCCGCACATTAAGATCCGTACCATCGCCGATATTGATGAGGCCTACTTCGCCGACCTGGTGCGCGAGGCGGTGCACCTGAACCAGAACTAAGTTCTTAGAGGCTGCCCTCGTGGCTGCATTCCTCGCCCGGGCTCTCGAGCTCGATGGTGACGTGCTGTATGTCCATGGCGGCCATGGCAGAGCGCACCTTTTTCTTCAGCTCTTCGGCCTGGTGCAGCGGCAGCGCAGATGTGGCGACAGCATGCACGGTCAGCACGTTATAGGCCCCATCCAGGGTCCAGATGTGCAGGTCGTGCACCGAGTTGATCTCCGGCATCTCCTGCAGCTTTGCCTCCACCGCCTCCGGTTTGATATGGGAAGGGGAGCCCTGCAGCAGGATATTCATGGTTTGGCGCAGGTTGCGCACCACGTTATAGAGCACGTACAACGTAATCACCACCGACAGCAGCGGGTCTATCCAGGGCAGGTCGAAAAAGTATAGGATGATGCCGCCTACCAGCACGGCTGCCCAGCCCAGCACATCCTCCATCAGGTGCAGCCTCACCACGCGCTCGTTCAGCGAACTACCACTCTTGAGGCGCAACACAGCGGCTCCGTTCACGATCACGCCAAGTATGGCAAAGGCTATCATGCCCGGCGCATGCACTTCCTGCGGATCCCAGATACGGGGCACCGCCTCCGAAAGTATAAAGAAAGAACCCACCAGCAGCACTACCGAGTTAATCACCGCCCCCAGCAAGGTGAAGCGCTTGTAGCCAAAGGTATACTTCTGGTCGCGGCCGCGCTTGGCCACGTTCTCAAAGTACCAGGCCAGTCCCAGCGAGAGCGAGTCGCCCAGGTCGTGAAGGGCATCCGAAAGTATGGCCACGCTGTTTATCCAGATGCCGCCTATAATTTCGAGCAGGGTAAAGCCCAGGTTCAGGAAAAAGGCCACCTTTATATTGCTGCCGCCATGGTGGTGGTGATGCCCGTGTTGGCCTTCGTGGTGCCGGTGATCGTGTGCCATAATCCTATAAAACGGTAAATGCTGTTTTAGGGTGTCTGCTTGCCGCGCCGTTGCGCTTTGGCGTATAGGTTGTACATTTGTGCCCTGCGCCCGCAAGCCTAATGCCACGCAGGCACGTAAACACCCATCGTCCATGAAGATACTGCTTATTGAAGATGAACCAAAAGTCGCCTCCTTTATTAAGAAGGGCTTGGAGGAACAGAGTTACGAGGTAGACCAGGCCTATGACGGCAGCCTGGGCATCCGGCTGGCGCTGCAGAAGGAGTACGACCTTATCATCCTCGATATCATCCTGCCAAACATGAACGGGCTGGATGTGTGCCGCGAGATCAGGCGCCACAACAGCACGGTATCCATATTGATGCTCACAGCGCTCGGCACCACCGACGACAAGATCATAGGCCTGGACGCCGGCGCTGACGATTACCTGACCAAGCCCTTCGAGTTCAAGGAGCTTCTGGCGCGCATCCGGGCCATCTCCAGGCGCAGCAGCGAGAGCATCGTGGGTGAGCGGTTGGGCATAGCCGACCTGGAGATGGACGTGGTGCGCAAAACCGTCCTACGGGCCGGCAAGCCCATCAGCCTGACGGCCCGCGAGTTCGCCCTGCTGCACTACCTGCTGCGCAACAAGGGCCGCGTGGTATCCCGTGTGGATATCACCGAGCAGGTATGGGAGACCTCCTTCGACACAGGTAGCAACGTGATAGACGTATACATCAACTTTCTGCGCAAGAAGGTGGACAAAGGCCATACTTCCAGGCTGATCCACACGCTGGTAGGGATGGGCTATGTGCTGAAAGAACAGGACGAAGTATGAAAATCCGCTCTAAACTGACGCTGCAGTTCGCCAGTATCTTTGCTCTGATCCTGGTGCTTTTCTCGCTGGTCGTCTACTATTTTACCTCCCTTTACCGGCAGGACGATTTCTACAAGCGCATCCTGAATCGCGCGGAGGTGGCGGCCCGGCACGTACTGGAGGCCGATGAGGTAGGGGCAGCGGCACGGCGGCAGAACATGATCGACTTTTACCACGAGCTTCCGCATGAGGCTGTCCGGATCTACAACAGGAGCGGCGAGCTGGTATTCTCCCACGGCGACGGCAACCTGGGCATCACGCCCGCCATACTGGAGCGCCTGCTGCAGGATGGGGCCGTGGAGTACGACAGCGACGTGCGGCAGGTGGTGGGCATCTGCTACCAGGATAACGGCGAGGAATACGCGGTGCTGGCCTCCAGCATCGATGCCTATAGTCTGCGCAAGCTTCAGAATCTGAAGATTATACTGATCGTAGGCATGCTGGGATCCGTGGTGGTGGTGGTGCTGGCAGGGTGGATTTTTGCCAAGCAAGCGCTGCGCCCCATCACCAAGGTCGTGAGCGAGGTGGAGAAGATCAGCGCCAGCGACTTGCACCTGCGCCTGAGCAACGCCGACGGCAAAGATGAGCTCTCGCACCTGGCGCAGACCTTTAACAAGATGCTCGACCGCCTGGAGCTTTCCTTCGAGATGCAGAGCACCTTTGTCTCCAACGCCTCGCACGAGCTGCGCACACCCCTTACCGCCATGATAGGGGAGCTGGAGGTGGCCCTGATGAAGCCGCGTGAGCCGGAGGAGTACCAGCGGGTGCTGCAGAGCACCCTGGAGGATGCCCGCCTGCTCACCGAACTCTCGAACGGCCTGCTGCAGATTGCCCAGGCAAGTATAGATAACGCCAAGATCAAGCAGACGCTGCTGCGCTTCGACGAACTGTTGTGGATGGCCCGCGACCAGGCCCTGAAGCGCCAGCCACAGGCCCGTATCGATATAGACTTTGCCAGCTTCCCGGACGATGAGAAACGCCTGATGGTGCAGGGCAACGAGGCTCTCTTGCTGATTGCGGTGGTAAACGTGCTGGAAAATGCCATCAAGTTCTCGCCGAATGGGCGGGCGGCCATCGGGCAGATAGAGGTGCAGCAGCGCGATGTGGTGCTGCGCGTGCAGGACCATGGCCTGGGCATTGCCCCCGAGGACCTGAAGCACGTGTTCGTCCCTTTCTTCCGGGCCGAGAATGTGCGCAACATTACGGGGCACGGCATCGGACTGCCGCTGGCAGAGCGTATCCTGAAGCTGCACAGGGGCAGCATTGCGGTGCATTCGCAGATCAACAAGGGCACTGAGGTAACTATCTCGCTACCCCAGGCTTTCGCAACGATTCCTGCCCACCCGTGATTTTAATTCCCTTTTAATGTCTTTTTAATTTCCCCTTAATCCCGGCAGCGTAGGTTTGTGCCAGTTAGGTGAGACAAGCTATTCTGCGCTTGCACCTTAGCGTGAGCGGGTGCAGGTGTGGAAGCTTGCCGAACAAGATCAGAATTAAATATGACAGAAAAAGGAGAAAGAAGAAACTACTTGGCTACCCTGGGAAAGGATTTCCCCTCTGGGTTGGTCGTATTCTTAGTGGCGCTGCCACTGTGTCTGGGCATTGCGCTGGCCTCCGGCGCACCCTTGTTTGCCGGTATCATCACGGGTGTAGTAGGGGGTGTGGTAGTGGCCTGGCTCAGCGGCTCACAGCTGAGCGTAAGCGGTCCGGCTGCCGGCCTAACGGTCATCGTGCTGAACGGTATCGAGGCGCTGCAAACCTACGAGGCGTTCCTGCTGGCCGTGGTGCTGGCCGGTGTGCTGCAGTTGGTGCTGGGCTTTCTGAAGGCCGGGGTGATCGGGCTATACTTCCCTTCCTCCGTTATCAAAGGCATGCTGGCTGCCATCGGTCTTATCCTTATCCTGAAGCAGATTCCGCACTTCATGGGTGCCGATGATGACTTCTTTGGCGAGATGCGGTTCTTCCAGCCTGACGGGCGCACCACCTTCTCCGAGATTGGCCACGCGTTCTCAGCCATCAACCTGGGCGCTTTGATGATAGGCGCTATTTCGCTAGCCATACTTATCGGCTGGGATACAAAGGCGCTGAAAAAGTATAAATTCTTTAAGCTGGTGCCGGGGGCGCTGGTGGTGGTGCTTCTATCCATCGCCCTGAACGAGCTGTTCAAGGCTTCCTTCCCCGGGCTTGTAGTGGGGGCGCAGCACCTGGTAAGCCTGCCGGTGATCGGCTCTGTCTCGGAACTGGGGCAGGAGCTTCGCTTCCCCGACCTGTCGGCCTTCGCCAACCCGCAGCTGTACGTGGTGGCCTTTACCATTGCCATCGTTGCGAGCCTGGAAACGCTACTAAGCGTGGAGGCGATCGATAAGCTGGATCCGCACAAGCGCCGCACCCCTAACAACCGGGAGCTGATGGCGCAGGGCGTGGGTAACATCACAGCGGGCCTGATTGGCGGTTTGCCCATGACCGCGGTGATCGTGCGCGGCTCTGCTAACGTGGCCTCAGGCGCCGAGTCCAAGATGTCTGCCTTTATACATGGCCTTTTCCTGCTGCTGTCGGTGCTGTTTCTGGCCAGCTTCCTGAACCTGATCCCGCTCTCGGCGCTGGCTGCCGTGCTGCTGGTGGTAGGTTTCAAGCTCACCAAGCCCGTACTTTATAAAACGCAGCTGAGGCTGGGGCATGAGCAGTTCATCCCCTTCATCGTTACTATTCTCGCCATCCTGTTCACCGACCTGCTGGTTGGTATCTGCGTGGGCCTTGCCGTGGGTGTGTTCTACATCCTGAAGGCCAACTATAAATCGCCCTACTTCTTCCACAAGGAGGAGCACCGGGAGCGCGAGATTATCCGCATTAAACTAAGCGAGCACGTGTCGTTTCTCAACAAGGCCAGCATCGTGCTTACCCTGGACCACATGCCCCGAAACAGCCACGTGATCATAGACGGAGAGAACTCCGAGTACATAGACTACGATGTGCTGGAAGCGATACAGACGTTCAAGAAAACCGCGCATGAGCGTAATATACAGGTGGAGCTGATCAATATTAAAGATGTGGCCGTATTGGATCTGCATTAAGTATAAAAAGGAATATAAACAGATAAGAGGATTAAAATAAAGCAAACGTTATTTTATGGAGAAGATATTTGAGAACAATAAGAAATGGGTTGCCGAAAAGCTGGCCGGGGACAGTGATTTCTTTACCAAGCTTGCTAACGGCCAAAAGCCGCGCTACCTCTACATTGGCTGCTCCGACAGCCGCGTGCCTGTAAACGAAATTACCGGTACGGGTCCGGGCGAGATATTTGTGCATCGTAACATTGCCAACATGGTGGTGCACTCGGACATAAACATGCTGTCGGTGCTGCAGTATGCCGTGGAGGTGCTGAAGGTGAAGGACGTGATCGTGTGCGGCCACTACGGCTGTGGCGGTGTGGCCGCGGCTGCTAGTAACAAGCAGTTTGGGCTGATGGACAACTGGCTGCGCAACATCAAGGACGTGATCCGCCTGCACGAGGAGGAACTGATGAGCATGGAGGATGAGGAGCAGCGCCAGCGCCGCCTGGTGGAGCTCAACATCATAGAGCAGGTGCATAACCTGTCGAAGACGTCTATTATCCAGAACGCCATGCTGAGCGATAATGCCCCGAGGCTTTGGGGGCTGGTGTATGATATCCGGGAAGGCCTGCTGCGCGACCTGAAAGTGGGGGAGAAGGATTTCCAGCAGTACGACCACATCTACAGCGTAACCGGTGACATGACCACTACTACCTAAGTGCCTTTTGTTTATGTTTAGTTGATAAGCGCCTCCCAATTTTAGGGGAGGCGCTTTGTTTTTGTCTATACTCTCTAGAAGCCCGGCACGTAGCTCAAGGTAAGCTGGAAGGAGGTGTTGCGGCGCTCACGCCCCTCATAGGCTCCCTCGTCGTCTATGTTCTTCAGGCCGCCGTTGTAGCGCAGACCCAGCCCGATGCCGCTCGGAGCCCGGTAGCCAAGTCCGGCAGCGTAGCCAAAGTCAATAGGATAGGGGTCGTCCGTGATGTCGGTCTCAGTGGTGGTCGTGGTATTAGCCCGGCTAACCTCCCGGATGCGCTTGGCCTTTACCAGGAACGATGCCTGCGGTCCCAGCTCAAAAAACAGGCCGCTCACCTGCAGGTGCAGCAGCACCGGAATATCCAGGTAGTTCAGGCGCAGGCGATCCTCTGTTTCAATATCATTGGTGTTGAACGTATACCTGGAGCCTTTGGAGGTATACAGCACCTCTGTCTGGATGCCGATCAGCTCGTTAAAACCGTGGCGGGCCGTAATACCGGCCGTATAGCCTGGGCGGTAGTCATAGTTGTTGGCATGTTCGCCCCTGAGGGTGCCAAGGTTCAGGCCGGCTTTTACGCCCATGGACTGGGCACTGGCTGCGCCAGCCAGCAGAGAAAGGCCTACGCCAAGGATAAATTTCTTCATGATAAAGTATAAATTAAAAGCTTTTAAATAGCGGGTAAGGCTGCAGTAGGCTGCCCTGCTGCCCGCAAAAGTATAAAAAGCTTTGAATATAGCCAGCCTAAAATGCAAAAAGCCCTGCTACAGCTGTAGCAGGGCTTTTGTGTGGCGCTTTTGCCACTATCTTTCAGGAAAGCTTACCGACGGTAGCCGCTGGGAAGCGGCCGCCTGTCTGTGTGCCTACCATTCATAATCTCTTCTCGAAGATGATCCGTAAGAGTAGGGAGGTCCGCCATAGGTGTTTCCGTACCCACTTGAGCTTCCATACCGGTTGCCGGTATGGAAGTCGCGGTCCCTGTCGCGGTCACGCATCTCGTCCATTCTTCTGCGGCGCTCGGCCTCCTCATCCCCGAACCAGGACTTTACCTCGTCGCCGGCGCGGTCAAAGAAGCCTCTGTCGTCATCACGGTCTCGGTCCCTGTCGTGGCCGGAAGAATAGCGGTCTCTGTCGTAGCTGCTGCTGCCGTAGCCGGATGAGCCGTAGCTGCCTCTTCCGGAGGAGCCATAGTTGCTGGTAGTATAGCCTGTGCCGTACGTGCCGCTGCCATAGCCTGAGGATCCGCTACCGCTGCCGTAGTTGCTGCCATAGCCTGAGGATCCGCTGCCGTAGTTGCTGCTGCCGTAATTTCCGCTATAGTTAGAGCCGCTGCTGTACGAAGAGCCTGGGCTGTAGGACGAACCGGAACCATAGGAAGAGCCGGAACCGGAACCGGATGAACGGCCATAGTTAGAGGAGCCATAGTTGCTGCCGCTCCAACGGTCGCTGTCACGGTCGCGCATCTCATCTCTTCTTCTGCGGCGCTCGGCGTCATCATCGCCAAACCAGGATCTTACCTCGTCCTTAGAGCGGTCCCACGTGTCGCGTTCGCCTCGGTGGCTTCTGTCACGATCGTAGTCGGAGCTATAGCCTGAAGAGCCGTAGCCGTAGTTGGAGGAACCGGTGCCGGCCGAGCGGCCGTAGGATGAGGTATTGCCGTAGCCTGAGCTGGAGTAGGCATCCGTGCCGGAGCCCAGATCAGATCTGCGGCTGCCGTAGCCACTGGATGAGCTATCGTAGCCAGTGCGGCGGTTGCGGTTTGTTATGTCGAAATCGTTCGAATAGTAGTTTCTGGCAGATCCTCTTGACTGGGACCTGTCGTTGTCGTTGAACGGGTTGTAACCCGAGTTTTCATAGCTTCTCATAGGTTCTATTAGTTTTAATTTAAAGATATTACTTACATGCAATAGCAAGTGCCGAAAGCAGAAGCATCAGATACTAAATGCTTTCGACGTATTTTTCTACGGTGAGCAGGATGATATGTTATATTATCGCCTGTTTTCAGAGCCCCACAGCCTTTTACCCTCCTTCAGGCCGTCACAGTAATCCTACTCTGTACGCTAGCAATGAATTAGTAAGACAGATGCAGTGCAATTCCATGTAAGCATGACTGTATAAGTATAATACATTATTGGTATTCTAAAAATTGTATTTACTCTATGTGTTTTGTTGTATCTAATTTCACACAGTTTATTAATTAGTGTGTAACTATATGTGTCTGAGTTGATACTGGTGGTGTTTGGACGATTTTTATTGTACTTCATTTATTTGTCTAATTGTAATTTTTTATAGTAAAGCGTTAGGTTTATTGTTTGGGCTTATATAATTTTGTGGCGTGTTGGAATTATGTGGCAGCAGAAATGGTTGAGCCAGGAGTGCAATTTATACTGCGGACTACCCGTTTACGGCACGATACTTTTAGTCATATTACCTATGAAACTTAAAACTTTGCTGGCCTCTATGGTTGCTGTTGTTACATTTACAGCCTGTGAGGACATCTTTGAGGGGGGAAACCTTCAACCAGATGGTTCTACCCCGAGCTTAACCATCAACAACCCTGGTAAAAACCAGGCCATTACTGTCACAGGCGGCCTGCGTGTAAACATCACAGCCGTTGACAAAGACAATGTAGAAAACCTGAACTTCACGCTGAGAGGCGAGACGGCCGAGAAAGCAGTGCTGAATTTCAGTACCCGGCCAGGCAAGAAAGTGGTGGAGTTTGATACGACACTTAACGTTGGCGGCATCGCGCCGGGCACCTATAAGCTTATTGTAGCGGCCACCGACAAGCGCACGAACCTAAGCACCAGAGAGGTAACGGTTAACGTGAAGTAATCCTGATTATACTTTTCCTGATAAAAAGGCGGCTCCGAGTAATCGGAGCCGCCTTTTTATTTATGCTACTGGCATGGCCACTCAGAACTGGAACACCACCTGCCACTGCTCGTTCAGGGATAAGGAGGCATCAAAAGGCTCGCCTGTTTTCTGCGATACAAACCCCTTTATTTTAGGTGTCTTTCCCTTGAGCAGCAGCGTCGCGATCTGTTTTTCAGATAGTTGCTTGCCGCCCATCTCGAACGGCACCACAAACTGGCAGCCTTCCCGGAACCTGCTGCAGCCATAAGCGGCTTTGCCTTTCAGCAGCTTGCCCTGCTTGCAGCGCGGGCATTGGGCAAACGGGTCTTTGGCGGGGGCTTTCTCCACCAATTCCACTTGCAGCTGGTGGCTTGCATCCAGCTTAAGTATGGCGTCAAATGTATCGCCCTGCTCGTTTTTAAACCCCTTGATGGTCGGGGTTTTTCCTTTGCCCAGCAGCGCCGTCACCTGTTTCTCTGTCAATTCTTTACCATGCTGCTCAATGGGTATCAGGAAACGGCAGCCCTCCTTGTAACGGATACAGCCATAGGCCTTGGAGCCTTTCAGGATGTGCCCCTCGCGGCAGGCAGGGCAGGCGCCCAGACCTTGAGAAGGCGTGGCTTCCTTCTTTTCTGCGGGCTTTATACTTGTCTTCTTGCCTTTGCTGGCTGGTTTCTCTTCCTGCTGTGGCTCCAGTGTCACGGTGGCGCGGTCATACTTCACTTCCTGTACCAGGTTGGTCACGAACTCCTGTAACTCCTGCAGGAAGGCTTCGGCCTTAAACTCACCGCCCTCGATCTGGCGCAGCTTGCGCTCCCATTGCCCGGTCATCTCCGCCGACTTCAGCGTTTCGTTCCTGATCACACCGATCAGGTCGATGCCCATCTGCGTAGGGATGATCTTCTTCTTTTCCTTGCGGATGTACTGGCGTTTGAAAAGGGTCTCGATGATAGCGGCACGGGTAGAGGGGCGGCCGATGCCGTTCTCTTTCAGCGCCTCCTTCAGCTCCTCGTCGTCTACCTGCCTGCCGGCTGTTTCCATGGCGCGGAGCAGGGTAGCCTCGGTATACTCTTTGGGCGGATTGGTCATTTTCTTCTCCAGCAGCGGCTCGTGCGGCCCGTGCTCGCCCTTCTCAAAGAGTGGCAAAACGCCAGCGGCTTCTTCTTCCTCCTTGGCATCCTTGCCTGTGGGCGCATCAGATGATTTCACGTCGTCGGCACCGTAGAGCACGCGCCAGCCCGGCTCCAGAATCTGCTTGCCACGCACCCGAAATGTATAACCCGCCGACTCGGCCATCACCGTGGTGTTGCTCACGATACAATCCTGGTAAAAAGCGGCGATGAAACGGCGCGTGATGATGTCGTATACATCCGCCTCGCGGCCATACAGGTTGCCAGCCGCATCGCCGGTCGGGATAATGGCGTGGTGGTCGGTAACTTTGTTGTTGTTGAAGACCTTTTTAGTCTTGCGGATCTTACTTTGCAGCAGCGGCGCCACCTCCTGCCTGTAGTTGCTCAGGCCCTGCAGGATGCCGGGGATCTTTGGGTAGATGTCATCCGGGAGGAAGGTAGTGTCTACGCGGGGGTAGGAGACAACCTTTTTCTCATACAGGCTCTGCACCGTTTTCAGCGTCTCGTCGGCCGACATGCCGTGCTTGTTGTTGCACTCGATCTGCAGCGAGGTCAGATCGAAGAGCTTGGGCGGTGCCTCGGTGCCTTTCTTTGTCTCTACATCCGTGATCGTGAGCTCATCCTGCTTGATGGCCTCCATGATTTTCTGTGCCTCCTCCTCTTTTTGGAAGCGGCCGTTGGTGCTGGCAAAGGTTGTGTCGCGGTAAAGGGTTTTGAGTTCCCAGTAGGGCTGCGGCACAAAGTTGGCAATTTCGTGGTGGCGGTTCACGATCATGGCCAGCGTGGGTGTCTGTACCCGGCCGATGGACAGGGTCTGGCGGCCGCCGTTGGCATACTTGAGCGTGAACAGGCGCGTGGCGTTCAGGCCCAGCAGCCAGTCGCCGATGGCGCGGCTCTTGCCCGCCTGGTAGAGCAGGTCAAACTCGGAGCCCTCCTTCAGTTTGGCAAAGCCCTGCCGGATGGCGTCCTCGGTGAGCGAGGAGATCCAGAGGCGCTTGAAAGGCTTTCTATATTTGGCCTCGGTCAGTACCCAGCGCTGGATCACTTCCCCTTCCTGGCCAGCATCCCCGCAGTTGATCACCTCTTCGGCGTTTTCCAGCAACTTTTTAATGATGCCGAACTGCTTTTGCACCCCGCTGTCCTTCATCAGCTTAATGCCATACTTCTCGGGCAGCATGGGCAGGTCGTAGAGGCTCCAGCGCTTCCACTCGGGGCGGTAGTCGTCGGGCTCGCGCAAGGTGCAGAAGTGGCCGAAGGTCCAGGTTACCTGGTAGCCGTTGCCCTCAAAGTAGCCGTCTTTTTTTGTCCTGGCACCAATCACCATGGCAATCTCACGGGCTACGCTCGGTTTCTCAGCAATGCAGACTTTCAAGCTGTTAGGGGTTTAGGAAGATGTTCATCAGACTCCAAATTTAGCATTTTTATGCCGCATCTGCGAATAAAAGCCAGCCTTATATCACTGTAAATAAACGTATGAGAGTTGAAACATTAAACCTGTTGGCCGGTTAGGTGGGTACAATCATAAAACAAGTATGCCTGCTATGGCTATACAAGCATATCTTTAAAGTTATACTTAAATGAATTGATGTTTAGTGCTGAAACACGTGGGATAAGTGCTAAACATTACGCTGCTGATTGATGTACACCGAATGAAGAACTACTACACAACACTAACATGCATGCTTTAAAAAAATGGTATAGCCGTGGCTTCCTGGCCGCGGGTATCTTGGCATTGGCGCTACTGAACCAGGCCTGCGAGGAATTCGAGTACAGCCCTTACGAGATCAGGCTGGACGATGACGAAAAGAACATTAACGGCCGCAACATCGAACGGATAAGCGCCCTCCCTATTTCCCCCACCGATACGCTGCGCTTTATACTTACCGCCGACACGCAGGGCTTTTATGAGGAGAACGAGAAACTGGTAGCGCACATCAACCGGCGCGACGACATCGACTTTGTGCTGATTGGCGGCGACCTGACGGACTTCGGACTGACAAAGGAGTTCCGGCTGGTGCACCAGGATTTCAAAACATTGAAGGTGCCCTATGTGGCCGTGGTGGGCAACCACGACGCCATCAACAACGGCAAGCAGGTGTTTTCGGCCATGTACGGCGACTACGACGTGAGCTTTTCCGTGGGCAACGCCAGGTTTATACTTCTGAATACCAATTACCTGGAGTTCGACAAGCAGGTGCCCGACCTGGACTGGCTGGAGACGGAACTGCAGGCTGCGCAGGAGCAGGAGAACATCTTTGTGATCTCGCACATCCCACCCACCAATACCGAGTTCGGCGAGGAGAACGCAGTGCGGTATGGCGAGCTGATGAATCAGTATAGTGTCACCTATTCGCTGCACGGGCACAACCACAACTACAAGTTCCACTTTCCTTTCGGGGAGGGGGTGCCGGTGCTGGAAACGGCGGCCACCGAGAAACTGGAGTACATTGTGTTCACGGTGGTGGGCGATGAGGTAAACTTTGAGCGCGTTAAGATCTAACCATGAATCTAAGACTACTACTGATCATACTTTGCTTCCTTAGCCTGCCGCTTTATACGTATGGGCAGGAGGATAGCACCAGCGCGCGCCAATGGTACGCTCCCGACGCCCTGACGCTGCAGTTCGCCGGAAACGTTGGCATGTTTGCGGTTGGCCCGAACTATAGTTTTGCGCAGGATAAAGTAAATGCGGAGCTGCTCTATGGCTTTGTGCCAAAGTTTGATGCCGAGGAAGTGCTGCACCTGCTCACCATCCGGGGCATTTACAAGCCGATAAAGCGGGTTGAGCTCAACGAGAAGTATAAACTCACGCCCCTGCGCCTGAACCTGGGCCTGAGCTACTACTTCCGCGACCAGTTCTCCACCTCCTGGGACAGCTCTTACCCCAAAAACTACTACTGGTGGACGAGCAGCCTGCGCGTAACCGGCGGCCTGGGCGCAGAACTGCACCGCCCGATCCGCAACAGCCGAAGTATAAAAGAGCTCACCCTCTACGGGGAGGTGGGCACTTACGACCTGATCGTGACCTCCGCCGTAAAAGACCCTACGCTCACCGCCTGGGACATTATGAGTTTTGCCATTGGCGTGCGGGCAGGGTTTTAGGGCAATAAAGTATAAAACTTAAGTTACGATTTACTAATTCAGCGCAGGTGTGAACTCACCCCTAACCTCTCCGAGAAGGGGAATCACCTACTCTTTTGCAAAATTCCCTTTCTCGGAGGGGTGGGTTAATCGGAACTTGAGTTATAAAGTATAAAACAGGAAATCAGATGCAGCCGATCGGGAAAACCATTGTTATACTTGGGGTTATACTTGTGGTAATCGGGCTGGTGGTGTGGCTGGCCGGCGACAAGTTTAGCTGGTTTGGTCACCTGCCCGGCGATATCCGCGTGGAGAAGAAGAACATGCGCTTCTACGCGCCTATCACCAGCATGATCCTGCTCAGCATCCTGCTCTCGCTGGCGCTGTGGCTGTTCCGCAAGCTCTTTTAGGGGGATGCGGTGGTTTTATACTTTGGCCATACTTTCCTAACTTGCTGCCGCCAAAGTATAAATCCCGATGAAAGTCAAGCTCCACAAAGACCTTTACGCTTTGCTAGCCATGGTGCTGGTGTTTCTGCTGCTTTGGCTTTTGTTCTGAGCCATGTTCTTTATACTTTCCAAAACTCTCGATTTCCTGCTGATGCCCCTGGTGTGGGTGCTTGTGCTGCTGTTCCTGGCCGTTTTCATGAAATCTGTGAAATGGCGCCGCGTCAGCCTGATCAGTGCACTGGCGATGCTGCTGTTTTTCAGCAACCCCTTTCTCAGCAACCTGGCCTGGCGCGCCTGGGAGGCCAAGCCGGTGCCGGTTAGCGAGGTGGGCAAGTATGACGTGGCCGTGGTGTTGACGGGCGTGACTTCCTTTAAGCCCGATATCACGGACCGGGTGCACACCAACAAAGGGGCAGACCGCTTTCTGCACACGCTGCAGCTCTACCGCCTGGGTAAAGTGGATAAGATCCTGATAACTGGCGGCAAAGGCTTTTTGCTGGACGAGATGACGCCGGAGGCGGAGCAGCTGAGGCAAGTCATGCTCTTGGCTGGCGTGCCGGATGAGGATCTAATTGTGGAGACTGGCGCTGTGAACACGCGCGAGAATGCAGTATATGCCGCCCAGGTGCTGGCGCAGCATCCGAGCTGGAAGAAGGTGCTGCTGGTAACCTCTGCCTTCCACATGCGCCGCTCCGAGGGCTGCTTCCAAAAAGTGGGCGTGTCCTTCGACAGCTATCCCACGGATTTCTACTCCTCTGAGCTGGTCTTTACGCCGGACTATACGTTAATCCCCAGCGCCGTTGCCTTTGAGGGCTGGCACCACCTCATCCACGAAATAGCCGGGTATGTGGTGTATAAATTGTTGGGGTACTGCTAACTGCTTTCTGCTGCCGTAGATGCGGTTTACCCCTTGCTTTAGCTTCTCTGGTGCAAGCGCCTGCTTGTGCCTTCATCGCTTAGCTATTGCAGTTCCTCCGCTGGCGCGCGTTTGCAACTCGTGTCCTTCTATGGTGTCGGGTTTGTAACCCGACTGGCTCGCAGAGCCATACTTTATACTTTGGCTATACTTCCATAGCCGCTGTTTCCTGCAACTGGACACAAGCTACACTTATTAGCTGCCGTTCATCCACGGCTTTACTACCTGCATTGTTTCATTTCCGACTGTGGTGCTCTCAAGCCCGAGAGGGCTCGTCCTTTGGCATCGCGCGGTGTACATTTCCTTTGCTTGATCTGCGGTCTCCGCAATTTCGCTAAAGCGAAACCGGAAATCTACAAGGCGCTCCACCCAAGGACTGGGTATCAGTTCGATAGCCGCCGCTGACGGAGCTTGAACGGAGCTCCCCTCCTTAGACAAGGAGGGGTAGGGGTGGTTGGACCCGGTTCTACAAATCGAACAACCAACAACGAATAACGAACAACTATCAAGCCACCCAAATACTCTTCTGGTTCACAAACTCGCGGATGCCGAGGTAGGACAGCTCGCGGCCATAGCCGGATTTCTTGATGCCGCCAAAGGGCATTTCGGGCGTAGAGGCTACCATAGCGTTTACGAACATAGCACCGGTCTCTACCTTTCGGGCTACGCGCAGGCCGCGTTCCTTGTCCTGCGTCCACACCGCGCCTCCCAGGCCGAAGCGGGAATCATTGGCTACCTTTATGGCCTCCTCTTCATCCTTCACCACCATCACGGCAGCCACGGGGCCGAACATTTCTTCCTCGTAGGCAGGCATGCCGGGTTTCACGTTTCTGAGGATCATCGGCTTGAAGTAGGCGCTGTCTTTGCTCTCGCGGCCACCATCCAGCACCACCTCCGCCCCCTGCTTCACCGACTCCTGTACCTGCTTCTCCAAGTCTTCGGCCAGGTCCACGCGTGCCAATGGGCCGTAGTCAATATCCTCTTTCAGCGGGTCGCCGGTTTTCAGGCTTTGCATCTTCTCCTTAAATTTTTGCAGGAAGGCATCTGCTATACTTTCCACCACGATAAAGCGCTTGGCGGCAATACAGCTCTGGCCCGCGTTCACCATCCTCGACTTTACCGCTGTTTCCGCAGCTTTCTCCAGGTCGGCATCCTCCAACACGACAAAGGCATCGCTGCCACCCAGCTCCAACACCGTTTTCTTTATCTCCTGCCCGGCTTTCTTGGCTACTTTCGAGCCCGCGCCTTCGCTACCGGTCAGCGTAACCGCCTTTACGTGCGGGTGCTCTATCACAGCATTCACCTCCCCGGAACCGATCAGCAGTGTCTGGAACACCTTCTCCGGAAAGCCGGCTTTGCGCACAATTTCCTCGATGGCCAGCGCGCACTGCGGCACATTGGAGGCGTGCTTCAGCAACCCCACGTTACCAGCCATCAGGGCAGGGGCCAGGAAGCGGTAGGCCTGCCAGAAGGGGAAGTTCCAGGGCATAATGGCCAGTACCACACCCAGTGGCTCAAAGGCGATCAGGCTGCGCTCAGCTTTGGTTCCTATTTCTTCATCCGCCAGGAAATCGGCTGCGTTCTCGGCATAGTAGCGGCAAGCCAGGGCGCATTTCTTTACTTCGGCAACGGCATCCTTCAGCGGCTTGCCCATCTCCAGCGAAATGATCCGGCCATACTTCTCGGCCTCGTTTTCCAGTATCTCGGCCTGTCTGTTCATACACTTTGCGCGTTCCTCAAAGCTTACGTCGCGCCAGCTTTGGAAAGCTTTTTCGGCAGCCTCGATTTTCTCTCTTATTTCTTCCGGTGTATGCGGGGTAAAGGTTTTCACCACTTCGCCGGTGGCTGGGTTTACTGTTTCTATGGCCATAGTTTTGTCTTTTCGGGTTGCGTTGTAAATATACGCAACAAGCCGCACCCGGGCTGAGCCGGCAGTTGCTTATACTTCGGCTGCAGAAACAAATGAAGGTAAGTCTTGGTTTTAGGAATGATTTCCTATAATATTTTTAACTTTGGAGAGATTCCTTGAAACCTGTTGCTTCTCAGGCAGTAAGGGGAGTGTCGCGTACTTGATTCCTATATACCTATATTGACGATCATTTTGAAGAAGTTATTGTTGTTGGGCACCGTTTGCTGGCTAACGGTGCTGCAGGCCTGTGGGCAAGCCACAGATATGTCTTATGCGCTGATGCTTGATGGGCTTTATAAAAAGACGGTCCCTACTGTAGACCCTGTTCAGTTGAAAGTCATGCTGGCTTCTGAAGCGGAGAAGCCACTGCTCCTCGACACGCGCCAACAGGAGGAGTACGACGTTAGCCACCTGGCTGGCGCCCGCTTCCTGGGCTATGAAACGTTTCGGGTTGAACAACTGGAGGAGGTGCCAAAAGATGCCCCCATTGTACTCTACTGCTCGGTGGGCTATCGCAGCGAACGGGTGGGGGAGCAGCTGAAGGCTGCAGGGTATACCAATGTGCGCCACCTCTACGGCGGCCTGTTCGAGTGGGTGAACCAGGGACTGCCTGTGTATGATAGTAAAGGGAAAACAAACAGAGTGCACGCCTACTCCAGAACATGGGGTGTCTGGCTGCAGAAAGGGGAGAAAGTATATGGGAAAGAATAAACTACTGCTGCTTTTTGTGCGCAACCCGGAGCTGGGCAAGGTAAAGACCCGGCTGGCTGCCTCCGTTGGGCCTGAAACGGCGCTGGAAGTGTACATCCACCTGCTGCAACACACCAGGCAGGTAACGCAGGAGCTGCCTATGGATAAGCTGGTATACTATGTGGGCGGGGTGAATCTAAATGATATTTGGCCTAATGCCATTTACCAGAAGCGGGAGCAGGTAGAGGGAGACCTGGGCCAGCGCATGCAAGCTGCCTTTGCCGCCGCTTTCCTGGAAGGCTATACTTCGGTGGTGATCATTGGGAGCGACTGCCTGCAGCTCACGCCGGAGATCATCCTGAATGCCTACGAAGCACTGGAGACCCATGATGTGGTGGTGGGGCCGGCACTGGACGGCGGTTACTACCTGATCGGGATGAACTGCCTGTATTCGCAGCTTTTCCAGAACAAGCACTGGAGCACCGCACATGTCTTTCCGGAAACCATCCAGGACCTGCAGCGCCTGAAGCTGTCGTACGCCCTGCTGCCCCGCCTCTCCGACGTAGATCAGGTGGAGGACCTGGACGAGGAACTGCTACGCGATTTCGGGCTGTAGTTTATACTTGCGCGCATCCACTGCTTAAATCTCCGATGCCTTCCGCTGCTTCGTACATCCTTGTGCGGAACTTCTCTGCTGCGGGCGTCAACGCCTGTGTAAGCTATACTTGCTTTGGCCATACGTTTATACTTGTCCGAATCGGAATTTTCAGGATGAAGGTATTAGCGGGATTTTATACTTTAGTCGTCCTTCTATACTTCTTTAGTCTTCTTCCGCTGGCGCGGGCTTGTAGCCCGTGTCTTGTTATTCGTTGGGTTTTCAACCCGACTGGCTCACAGAGCCATCCTTTATACTTGGACTGTGCTACTATACTTGAGCTATACTTTATACTTCTTTACTTGTTGATTTATACTTGCTGCTCCTGTAGTCTCTCTGGCGCAAGCGTCCGCTTGTGCCTCTCTTAGCTCCTGCTTCCTGCAACTGGAACCAAGCTATCCTTGCTAGCTACTGCTGATCCTCCAGACTTACAAGCCTACAGTTGCATTTCTGGCTTTGGCTCCCTCCAGCCCGGGAGGGCTCGTCCTGGGGGTAGGGTCCCTCGATAAGCGCATCGCGCTGTGTTTCCTCCTTGCCTCGCTTTCGCTCGGCATGGCCTCAACGGGCACCGGATCTCACAAGGCGCTCAACCCAAGGACTGGGATCGGATTCGATAGCCGCTGCTTTTGCAACTTGAACAGAACTCCCCTCCTTAGCTAAGGAGGGGTAGGGGTGGTTGGACCCGGTAGCGGGGAACTCCCTCTCCTGTTCTTAGGAGAGGGTTGGGGTGAGGTTAAATTCCCCTCTCGGGAGGGGCTGGGGGTGGGTTTATACTTGTGCTGATAAGAACAACTATGAAACTTATACTTTAGCACAAGTAATTACAGACTCCCCTCCATGGACAAGGAGGGGTTAAGGCAGTTCGAACCGGTTAGGCAGACCTAAAAAACGAAAATCCCAAAGTATGGCCCTGGCAGCTACAAGACGTATGGAGGGTAAAGCCAGCGTTACGAAACCATTATACTTCAGCCATCCTTCCCGTTCTTCAAAGTATAACTCCCAAACTCTCTAACTCCTAAACTCTCTACAGCCCCAGCAAAGCGTCATAGCCGTACACATCGTCCCTGAAATGTACTTCCATTTGCTCGTCTACCCAGGAGGTAAAGTATACGATATGCAGCGGCACGGGCTTCTTTACACGCACGTAGTGGTTGGGCCTGCCAAGCTCCCATAGTTTCTTAACCTCTGCGGCGGTATAACCGGAGCCGCGCTCGAGCAGGTAATACGCCAGTTCCACCGGTTTCTCTAGCCGGACGCAGCCGTGGCTGAAGGCGCGGCTCGGGTAACTGAAGAGTTGCTTGGCCTGCGTGTCGTGGAGGTACTGCGGCAGGCGGTTCGGAAACGGGAATTTTACCACCCCCAACTCGTTATCGGGCCCGTTTAGTTGTATGATGCGGTAGTTAAAGTTGGCTGCCGTTATACGTTGCCAGTCCACCTCCCAAGGGCTTATGCGCATCCAGCCGCTGCCGTCGGATTGCTCCAGCACCATGTTCTTTTTGGCCAGGTAGCCCGGGTTGCGCCTCAGAATGGGCACGATTTCCTTTACGGCGATGGAGGTGGGCACCTGCCAGTAAGAGTTCAGCACTACCATGTCGAGCCTGGAGTGGATCGGGTACGTTTTGAGCACGGGCTTTCCGACGATCACGCGCATTTGCAGCGCGGTTTTGCCGCTATCCACCACCTGCATCATAAACTCTGGCAAATTGATGATGGCGTAAGGTTCCTGCTCGCTGGTGAACACAGCATCATAACGGGTAAGGTTGATGCGCAGCTGCTCCAGCCGCTTATCGGGTAACACATTAAGGGCAGCAACCGTGACGGGGCCAACCACACCGTCAGGCGCCAGGCCGTGGCGCCTCTGAAAGTGCCGCACGGCCGTGCTTATTCCTGAAGTATAAACCAAAGCACTGGAGGCCGAGTCAAGGGGCAGATCGCCGGTCAGCAGGAGGTTGTCCTGCAGCTGCGGAATAAGTGGGCTGCTGTCGCCGGGGCGGAGCAGGAGGGTGTCGGGGAAAGTATGCCAGCAGCCTGACTTGGCGATGGCCTCGTACTGCAGCAGGGCCTGCTCCATCCGGTCCTTGCTGTAGGGCCTGTATGGCTGCAGCTGCTCCTGCGCACGCACCTCCGTCCATAAAAAGAAGAAGATGAATAAAAGGGACAGTGAACGGAGCATGTGGAACTGTATAGTAGCTATTAAAGTATACGGAGCGGGACAATCGCCCGGCATTGCCTGCTTCTTTTTCATTTCAGGCTAAGGTAGTAGCTTTGTTCACCCTAAAAAATGACATTTGTCGTTGCTGATCAATCACACACGTATGGCATCCACCATTGATAAGAATACACTGGGCTTTCTGGCCGAACTGTCTGCTAACAATACCCGCGAGTGGTTTACCGAGAACAAGCCCCGCTACGAAAAGGCACGCCAGAACTACATTGGCTTTCTGCAGGAGCTGCTGCAGGAGATGCAGCATTTTGAGCCCGCCGCCCGGGGCCAGCAAGGCAAAGATCTGGTGTTCCGCATTTACCGCGACGTACGTTTCTCGAAGGACAAGCGGCCTTACAAAGACCATTTTGGGGCTTATGTGGCGGAAGGAGGGCGCAAATCCATACTTCCGGGCTATTACCTGCACCTGGCGGGCGGCAACAAGTCTTTTTTGGCGGGAGGATTGTGGTACCCGCCGGCGCCGGAACTGAAGGCTGTGCGGCAGGAGATAGACTATAACCTGGAGGAGTTTAAGGCGCTGGTGGAGTCGGAGGAGTTCAGGAAGAAGTTTGGCGCCTTGGAGGGCGAGCAGCTGAAAACCACGCCCAAGGGCTACGACAAAGACAACCCCGCTATCCCTTACCTGCGCTTCAAAAGCTGGAACGCCGTGATGCCGCTCCCCGACGAGACGGTGCTGAGTCCGGATTTCCTGCAGGTGGTGCTCGACGGGTTCCGATCCCTGAAGCCGCTGAATGATTTCCTGACGCACCCGCTGAAGGATATGGGAGAGGAGTAAAGGGGGAAAAAGGCGGCGTGTTCGGCCGTTTGCACCCTCATCTGGAAAAGGTAATCCTTGTGCCGGCCAAACAGCAGCAGCTTCAGGCCGCGTAAGGCAACTTCTCGTATGGCACTTCTCCTGGGCCACGATGTAACTTCTGGGGCGCTCCCGTTGTACTTAACTGGATGAAGGTCAGGTTTCCGTACTTCGATACCATCGGAATGCCACTGCTCGGACTGGCTGCCACTGTGCTGTTTGTGGCTGAAGCGAAGCGGCAATTACGAAAGCGCACCCGGTCCAAAACTGAACGCCTGAAAGAGAATGCCAGTGTAGCAGCCCTGGCACTGCCTGCGCTGCGGCTTTTGCTGCTGCCCTGTCTGTATGCAGCGGCACGGCAGGCTGAAAAATCTAAATTTGGAGTACTGTACTGGGCAGCGCTACCCGTGTGGATACGCTATCCTGCCGGCTTTCTGCTGCTGGATTACACCAATTATCTGTGGCACGTTCTGCTCCACAAATCAGACCTGTTGTGGCGCTTCCATAACGTGCACCACATCGACCTGGACCTGGATCTCTCTACGGCCTGGCGTTTTCATGTAGGTGAGAATATTGCCTCAGCTCCTTACCGAAGCGCTGTCGTTGCTCTACTTGGTGCGCCTGCCCCGCTCGTGCTGTTCTACGAACTTATGTTTGAAGGTTGCACAGCGTTTCATCATTCCAATCTGCGGTTGCCTTATAAAGTAGAGCAGCGGCTGAGCCGTGTAATGGTTACGCCACGAATGCACGGCATACACCACTCCATCGTAGCCAAAGAAACGAACAGTAACTATTCGGTCATTTTCTCCTGGTGGGATAGGCTGCACAACTCTCTACTGCTGCACGTGGCACAGGATGAAATCACCATTGGTGTACCCTCTTTTAGAGATCCAAAAGAACAAACTCCCCTCAACCTCTTCATGATCCCGTTTAAGCACCAACGTGCATGGCAATTACCTGATGGCACAGTGCCGGAGCGGGAAGAGAAATTCCCCCGCACTCGCCTCGCTCCATAACGCTAAAATCAGGAATTACTATGATGAGCTGGGATCTGCCGCAGGTAAGTACCCGAACTACCTTTCCTGGCGAATGAGTTTATAGACGGGCTTTAACGAGGCAAAATTTATGGCGGCTCCAGTTACACAATACACGCACACTTTCTTCTGCACGAAGGCCATTTTGTAGAGGTACTGGGCGGCGCCCACAGCTTGCCCAAGGGCAACGCCACCTAAGGCCAGATCCAGAAGCCGGGATTGTTTTTGGAAGCGGGAGCTGGCCATGGCTAAGAACATTGTCGCGGCGTAAGCTCCCAAGCTAATCACGCCATCTGGTATACCCAGGATCACTGCATCCTTTGATGTGTTGACCTTTACCGTGTCAAACACTTTTCCGGGCAGGTCAGGTAGTTTTTTGAAGTAGCCCATCTGTAACAGGGAGATCAGGCTAAAGTCCAGTAGTCCTGCCGCCGCCAAAGCTGCTACCTGCCGTCTGTTTTCTGTTGCTTCGGTTCTGTCTTGTCTTATTTCGTCTATTACTGTAGTTGCTTGTTTCATAGCTTGGTTTAAGTTTATAAACTGTTGTTTACGAGTAATATAAATCGGAGTGTTGCAGGCTGGAAAAGGATCAGCCTGCAGCAAGCCAGTGAGCCTCTTACCCGTTACCTGTGCTTCATTCGCTAACGTATACTTTCGAGGATTCAGATAAGGAGAAGCTTACACTTTAGCTGGTTCGAATTCGCTCTTGTAGTCTATGATAGCCCCTATAAGGGAGGCATGTACAAAAGCCTGCGGCACATTGCCGAGCCACTCGCCGGTTTCCGGGTCTCCTTCCTCGGGCATTAACCCCACGTCGTTCATAAACTGCAGGGCTGCGCCTATTATTTGCTCAAACTTCTCACGGTTTTGCCGCATTACCCAGTACTGCGCTACCCAGCACGTACCGGCCAGAAAGGCTCCTTCCTGCCGGGAGTCGAATTCCACCAGGTGGCGGCGGTAAAGGTTGTGGTGGCAATAATCCTTTTCCAGCCTTTCGATGGTTTTCAGCATGGTAGGAGAGTCTGCCTCTGTAAACCCCCAGATGGGGAAAAGCACGGCGCTCACGTCTACCGCTTCGCTCCCTGCATACACTGCGTAGGCACCATCCGGCGTCTTGCATTTTTTTTCCACATACGCACGTATCGCGGCGGAGGCATCCTGCCAACGCTTCTTCTGCTCCTCGTCCTGGGAGTGCTCTGCTATGTACTGCAGACTTATGGAGGCCACCACTTTGCTGGAAGTATAATGGTGCTTGGGAGTTTCCTCCCACATGCCATGGTCCGGCTTATGCCAGTTTTCTACCAAAAAGTCAGCAAGTTCTGCTATCGTTTCCCAATGTTCCCGCGTTTCATAGCGGTTGTAGATGACTTTAGCGGCAATGATGACGTTGCTGTTGGCGTCGAGCTGTAGCTGGCTGTTAGCTCCGTTTCCGTAACGCACTGGCTTACTGTTGCGGTAGCCAGCAAAGTCAAGTTCCTGCTCTGTGCCGGCAGGTTGCTCGTCCAGCGTGAGCATCGGCACCACGGGCCTTGAGATGCGGTGCATGGCTGAACACATAAAGCTCAGGAAATTCCGCTCTTCCTCCCCGTCGCTCCCTGCCCGGGAAAGGGCGCTCACAATCATGGCTGCATCCCTCAGCCAAACGTAACGGTAATCATAGTTGCGTTTTCCACCGGGCACCTCGGGCAAAGAGGTGGTGCCAGCCGCAATAATCCCTCCGTTCCGCGCGTAGGTGAGCATGCGCAGCAAGCGGAGAGACTTTTGTACTTCCTCCTGATAAGGGCCTTGGTAGGTGATATGGCCCGATACTTCCCTCCAGTTACTGAGCGTAAGCTTTCTGGTCTCGCGGAGTAGTTTCTCAGGGTTGTCCAGGGCCTTTTCAGAAATTATAAACCAAGCTGCTTCTCCAGTGGGTACCCGGCAGGAAACAGTCTCCTGGGCTATATCAAGCGGGTGGGAGGCATAGAGGTGAAAGTCGAAATCCAGGGTGGCGTGTTGTTTGCCCACGGCTTGTAGCACCGGGGGCTGGCGGCTGTAGTTTGGGCGAGGGACCATGTGCATCGTGTACGAAACCGGGCTGGGGGAAAGCTCCCGGCACATGCCGTAAAAGCTTGCATAAAGTGGCATCCAGTCTTCCAGTAATAAACTGCCTTTATCACTGGCAAAATGTGTCTGCAACAACGCACTCCCTTCCAGATACTGCCGCTTCTCAAGCTGCATTCCGTTCAGTTCCAGGCGCCAAATACCCCCTTTACTCGTATCCAGCAAGTGCGCAAATAAGGAGGGGCTATCGAAGCGCTTAGGGCAGTACCAGACCACGTTGCCTCGCTTATCCAGGAATGCGCAGGTGCGGCGGTCGCCTATCATGGCCAGATCCTTTATGTTGACTTCCTGTTCCTCCATCTCTTTACATTTCCGCAACTAGTCTTTCAGCTTGGATTTCCTGATCAGTGTGTTATAGATGTGAACAAGTTTCTGCTGCGGAAGACCCAGGTAGTATAAAAACCAAATGAAGGAAAAAATCAACTGGAGCCGGTATATGCCATTCTCGCGGTACTTTTGTGCGGAGGTGGTCACAGCTTTTGACAGCACTCTGAATCCTGTACACTTTCTTATTCGGCTGATAATTTCCTGATCTTCCAGCAGCACGTAATCATTCCGGAAGCCACCTATCTGTTCAAAGTAATGCCTACGGATGTACAGGCTTTGATCTCCAAAACGGATGCTGTCAACGTCGAAGCGGGTAAACCAGGCGTTTACGCTCAGAAACCAGTGTGCATCGTCGAACTGAAGCCGGAAACAACCGGCACCGCTCGCGGGGGTGCAGTTTTCCAGAATTGTAGCCTGGTAATCGGCCGGGGGAAAGGTGTCGGCGTGCAGAAAATACAGAATACTACCCGTAGCCGCCTTGGCGCCGGCATTCATCTGAGGGGCCCTGCCTTTCAATGAAGACTGAACAACGCTGGCTCCGGCCTCTTTTGCTAACAGCTGCGTAGCATCTGTGCTACCCCCATCCGATACGATAACCTCCGGTGCCGGCACCGCCTTCAGCAAATGCCTGACAAGCCGCTCAATATTGTCGGCCTCGTTGTAGGTCGGTATAATGATACTTATACGCTCAGGCATGCGTGGTTCAGTTTGTTAGAGTAGGGTGTATGCAGCTGTTCCCACCATACCTCAATTGGCGAAGTTAAAGTATGGTACTCTTGCTTTTTACGGTTACCCGCTGTTCAAGGGTGAAACGCTACTTATACTAAGCTGGCTGGTATGTTTTAGGATGAAACAGAGGCGTTTTATAATACCACACTCAGCAGCAGCACCATCAGAAAACCAGTAAGCGCGATCAGGGTGGTCATGACGGTCCAGGAGCGGAGGGTTTGGCGTTCTGTCAGGCCAAAGTATTTGCTCACAAGCCAGAAGCCACTGTCGTTTACGTGCGAGAGTATACTTGCCCCGGAAGCAATGGCGATCACCATCAGGGCGCGGTGCATGTCGCTAAAGGCGGTGCCTTCCAGGAAAGCGGCCGCCATGCCGGCCGCCGTGATCATGGCCACCGTGGAGGAACCCTGCATGATACGAATGGCAGCTGCCGTCAGGAAGGCGAACAAGAAGGCGGAGAGGCCGTAACTCGTCATCACCTCGGCCAGCATCTTGCCAGCCCCGGTTTCTGTGAGGATCTGCTTGAACACCCCGCCCGCACCGGTTATAAGTATGATCAGGCCCGCCGGACCTAAGGAACTGGAGGTGATGGAGAGCAACTCCTGTCGGCTGAAGCCCCGTTTTACGCCCAGCAGGTACCAGGCCAGCAGATTAGCCAGGATCAGTGCCACAAAAGGATGCCCCAGCATTTTTATCCAGCTCTTGGCAGTTTCAGAAAATGGAATGGCGGCACCTAACGGACTATCCAGGTAGGTGCTCATCAGAATAAGCACTAGGGGGAGGCCAAGCAGCCCCAGGATCATGGCAGGAGAGGGTAGTTTCTGCGGGGTGGCCTCTGCCTCTATAAAAGCTGCAGGCGTTTCGACATGAATCCTCCTGGAGATAAAGCTGGCAAAGAGCGGCCCGGCCACGATGGTGGCAGGTATGCCCGCCAACATACCCGCCGCGATCACCAAGCCCAAGTCAGCACCCAGTATGTCGGCTACGGCCACAGGGCCGGGCGTGGGTGGTATAAACGCATGCGTAACAGCCAGTCCGGTAAGCAGTGGTATGCCGTAAAACAGCAGCGAGCGACCTGTTTTCTTCTGCAGGGCGTATACCACCGGCACCAGAATCACAAAGGCCACATCAAAGAAAACAGGTATACTGACCAGAAAGCCCGTAGCAGCCAGGGCCCAGGAAGCGCGCTTTTCGCCGGTTTTATGCAGTATGTGCGCCGCCAGCGACTGCACCCCGCCCGAACTCTCCAGAATAGCCCCGAACATGGCCCCAAGGCCCACCACCACCGCTATAAACCCCAGCGTACTGCCCATGCCCTTCTGTATGTTCAGAATGATATCCATGGCTGGCATGCCCGCCAGTAAGCCTACCGCAATACTGGCGATGAGCAGCGAAAGGAAAGCCTGTAGCTTGAAGTATAAAATCAGGAAGAGCAGCAGTGCAATACCAGCGACAACGGCAAATAGCAAGGTGTAGTCGATCATGTATACTTTGTTTTCAGGGTGGGGTGAAGGGCTGAAACGAGCAGTTTTTGCTTTACGAATGATGGCTTGGAAAGGAATTGGAATAGGCCGTCTTTGCTGATCAGTTCTTCCAATACTTTGGCTACTCTGCTACGGAAACATCATCACATGTTCAAAGTATAAATTTTCTCCACTACTGTTCTCCCATACCACATGAGGGCCAACTAATTTAAAGGAAGCCTTGAATGTTTTAAAATCTGTAAGCCCTAGCATCACCTGGTCATCCCCAATATTGGCAACCTTGATCGCTGTTTCGGGCGTACGTCCGTCTCCAGTAGATAAAATGGCTTCTACTATTTGGCGCATCCTTGTGTAGTATTTATTATCTGTATTCCTTTTTAATTTATCCAGACTCATGGAAAGGTAAACCAGTGTTGTAAGGTCAAAAGGATTCTCCTGCATTAGGTTCTCCCCTAATTCAATAGCCTTCTTGTACCTTTTGGCTCTTACATAATGCATGAGCTGCATTCTTTCAGCATTCACCTCAAGTGAAGTATAGGTGGGAGAGGGCTTTACGCCTTGGGCATAATAGAGCAGGAAAAAGTGCCTAGAGGTGAGTGCCTCTTCGTTTTGCTCAAATATGGCCTTAACCTTAGTCCAATGGTCTGCCGAGGTACTGTCGGTGAGAAATGCAGTTACATTTTCCTTGATCTGTTCTCCGGAAACTGACTGAGCAAAAGTTTTACAAGAAAAAAGAAGTATAAACAGTAAAAGTATAGCTCTCATATCATAGTTAGTAAATGTGTTGCAAAGCCTGCCTTCTGCCTAAGCCGGTAGCGGTTATACTTACAATCATTACTTTAAGAAGATACCCTCCTCTAAATATAGAAAAATTCTCTTTATCCTTTACCCATTCAAATTAGCATGGCGGCGGCGCTGACGGTAGAGGTATACCTCGACACCGAGCCACATGAAAACAAGGATGTATTCTAATGCAAGAAGCAAGGTATCCTCTTGGTAGGTGGGGGTGCGGTAAGCAGCGTAGGTAAGTATGGCCAGGCCACTCCAGGTAATGGCGAAGCGGAAGTGGCTCATGACGGTAAGGGCCAGCAGCGTGGTGAGGTACCAGGGGTGTACGGTGGTAGAGAGCAGCAGGTATACCGTAAGGGCTGCCGCCATATAACCGGCCAGGCGCCGGACGGAGCCGAGCTTTTTAACCGAGGCCATACTTAGTATCACCACTAGCGTAGCCAGCGAGAGCAAGGGCCCAAGTATGGCAATGGTGTTGTAGCCCATTAGCCGGAAACCCAGCCAGCGCAGCAGGTAGTAAATGCTGGCGTTAAACTCGAACCTGGTAAGGTACAGGTCCAGGCTCTGGAGGATGTTGTGCAGCAGCTGCAGGTTTACCAGTGGCGCGAACTGAGCCATCACCGTTATCAGTACCACCGAGCCGTAAAGTATGAACTGGCGCAGCCCCAGCTTGCGGAGCAGGAAGGGCAGGAACATGAGCGGCAGCAGCTTGGTGCCAATGGCCAGCCCAAACGCAAAGCCTGACCATACCAGGCGGTGGTAAAAGAGCTGGTAGAGCGCCAGGAGCAGGAAGAAGATCATCAGGGCCTCAAAATGCAGGTTGCCCACCAGTTCTATAATCACCAGCGGGTTGAGGGCGTAGAGCAGCACGTGCTTTTCGGGGAGGCCCATTTTGCGGAGCAGACGCCAGAGCAGCAGTATACTTCCGGCCTCGGCCAGCAAAAGTATAAGCCGCATCACCACCACACTGCCTTGTATACTTTGCGGCGAGAGCTGCGCTGCCAGCCAGAACACCGCCTGCGACACCGGCGGATACACGCTATAATAGCTCTGCGAGTTGAGCTGCGCGAACAGTTCCTGCGTAATGCCCGGCACCTGTGGCGCCTCCGGCTGCATCAGGAACTCCGGCAAGTATAGGTATGGATTTACGCCAGCCGCCAATAGCCGCCCATCCCACACAAACCTGAAGTAATCATCGGAAAGGGCAGGAGTAGCAAACAGAAAAATGCATCGGAAAAGCAGGGCGGCCGCCATGCCGTGCCGCAGGCTAAAGCGCTGGTTGGTTACATACAGGTAAGCCACAAACACCACCGCGTAAAGCAACAGTAGCTGCGCAAAACTAGTGCGGGGCGTGGCGTAAGCCAGGGCTGCATATGCCGCAGCCGAAACAGCCAGGGCTGCGTAGCCGAGTGGGTTGCTCTTTGCGGGTGCCATTCGTAGGGTGGGCCTTATGCAGCTTTTATCGTCATGATGTTACCCGATACGGTAAACACCGCCTACAGGTACTTAAATATAGTCAGGATGATCTTATAACCCGCCATGACGGTGCCTTTTAGTGTGCCCGACACTTTGGATACGCCGATGCGCCTGCGGTACGAGACGGGCAGCTCGGTATACTTTATTTTCTGCCGGGCGGCCTTGGCCTGCATCTCCACGGTCCAGCCATAGTTGCGGTCGCGCATGCCCAGGGCCAGCAGCGTGTCCAGCCGGATGGCGCGGAACGGACCAAGGTCGGTGAAGCGGGCCCCGTAAAGCACGCGGATGAGTGTGGTGGCAAGCCAGTTGCCGAAGATCTGCTGCGGCATCATGGAGCCGCTCTCCCGCTGCCCCAGCGCCCGCGACCCGATCACCATATCGACTTGCCCCTGCACAATGGGCTGCACCAGCTGCACCATCTCCTCGGGGTAGTCCGAGTAGTCGCCGTCCAGAAAAACAAGGATATCGGGGCGGGAGGAAGCGGGCTTGGCGGCGGCGTAGGCGATGCCTTTCAGGCAGGCGTTGCCGTAGCCGGGGCTGGGCTCGTGCAGCACGGTGGCTCCGGCGGCGGCGGCTACCTCGGCGGTGCGGTCTGTGGAGTTGTTGTTAACCACAATCACCTCGGCTACCAACCCTTTGGGGATGTCCTGCACCACCAGCGATATGGAGCTTTCCTCGTTGTAGGCAGGTATAATGACGTTGATTCGGGGCATAGGTAACATACGTAGGGCAAAGATGTCCAAAATCCTCCACACCTTATTCTAGTACCTCTACTTATTAATATGCCTTTTCTTTGAAGTTCTGGCTTATGCGGCACTACCTTTGCACTAAACTTTTTGCCTGTGAGCAGGTTAGACAAATAATAAATAATACAATAAGTATGAGAGAGGAAGCCATAAAGGTTGGAGACAAGGCACCTGATTTTGAGCTTGAACGCCAGGACGGGGGTCTTTTTCGCCTGTATGATCTGATTGGAAAGAAAAGCGTGGTGCTATACTTTTACCCGAAGGACAGCACACCCGGCTGCACCAAGCAGGCCTGCGAGTTCCGCGACCAGTACGAGGTGTTTAAGGAGCATGGCGCCGAGGTAGTGGGCATTAGCTCAGACAGTGTGGAGTCGCACCAGAAGTTCGAGGAGACCTATAGACTGCCGTTCACGCTGCTAAGCGACAGGGGCGGCCAGATCCGGAAACTGTTTGGGGTGCCGCGCAAACTGGGCCTTTTGCCGGGCCGCGTGACCTACATCATCGACCAGGAGGGCGTAGTGCGCTACGTGTTCAACTCCATGACCAAGCCGCTGGAGCACGTGAGCACGGCCCTGGAGGTGCTGCGCGAGATCAACAGCAAAGAGAGACACTTCAAAACCGCTTAGTTAGTTTAAAACGATACCTAAAAGGGGCCGCCGGATGTACTTCCGGCGGCCCCTTTATATGTTAGCGGTTGAGTTATTACTTGTCGTTCTTAATTTCAATCAGCTCCAGCTTTTTGCCATTGTACAACTCTACCTTAACGAACCCTTCGTCCTTGGTAAAGTACACTTCCTTCGGGCTATCGGCGGCGGTACTGTCGGCCTTTAATACATAGGCGTTGTTGTACGTAATCTCATCCTCTCCCTCGCCTACGGTTACGGTCTGTGGCTGGTCGCTGCCTTTGATCTCCCAGGCGTTTTTGTTGGCCACGCCGATCCTCACAATCAGGGAGTCTGGTTTTTTCAGGATGTAGGTGATCAGGTAAGGCAGCTTTCTGTCCTTATCCTCGATGATGTTCGTCACCTGCGTGTTGCGCTTATCAATGCAATCGTCGGAGACGGAGTAGCCATCGCCGGGTACACTCTGGACGTAGATGCCGGTACGCTGGTAGGTGATAGTGTCGTCTTTTTCGTTGCGGAACAGGACGTTATCGCCGGTGCCGTATACCAGCCACTGACTGTCTTCTGGAGTAGGTTCGGTAATGCTGATGTCGCCGCAGTTTTCGCAGGAGGCCAGGGTCGCAGAGGCGAACATCAGGAGAAAGAAAGATTTTACGGTAGTCTTCATGCGGGTGTCGGAAAATAGATTTGTGTTCGTAAGTTAAGCAATAAAATTTGTTGTCTATCAGGCAGACCCCGTTTGGGTAGGTGAGGGTTGCATGGCCACCGCATTTTTTAACCATGCACCGCCTCCGGGATGTGGGGACTCCTGCCGGAGGTTAGCCTGTTTGGGCATAGGTGAACAGAAGTATAAAACGGGCACAAAAAAACCGGCAGCCGGAAATAAGCACCAACATACTTAATTTCCGGCTGCCGGCTCTTCAGCCATAAGGTATTCGCCTCTGGCGTGCTTACCTTTTAACAGGTATAGGCTGTGGTTTCAGCTTAGGGCGGAGCAGAAGCCAGGCAAGAGCACCGGCGATGGTACCCGTAAAGAAGGTCATGCCCGCAATCAACCAGCCGTTCAGCCCGCGTTGCCGGGCATCAAAGTACACGTAGGCCAGGATCATTCCCAGCAGTACCATGTACAGCCCAACCATCAACAGGAAAAGCATATTGGTCACATCTATCATCATCAGTTCCATAACTCCATTTCTAAATTGTACACATGCAGAGGCATAGCTGCCCCTGTTATACTATGTTAAACAGGTTTGGCGATTTTATGTTTATCATTTTAAAAAGAATACTGTGGGAATGGCAAATAAATTGAGGGAAACTAATTGTACTTAGCAAGAATCAGAGATACTTTAGGATATGGCACGGAAATCATATCCTTTTTCTTTTCTCCTGCTGCTCCACACCCTGTACTATGGCTGTTAAACGTTTTGCAATAGCTGATTACTAAAGTTCCTGCTATACTTATTTCCTGGGCTGATGCTGCTGTAGCTGGCGTAGCATGATCTCGGTGAGGTAGCTGCCGCTGTAGGGGCCGAAGAAGTTCATGCTGCGGGTCTCGTACTCCTTCAGGTTGTAGTACTTGTCCGGAGTGATGTAGCCGATGTATCCGCCGTTAAAGCTCGTCACGATAGCCTGCTGCCCCTGCGCGCGTGCCTGCTGCCTGATCTGCGCCACAAACTCGCCGGAGTAGTCAGCGGGCGCGCCCAGGAAAACCACATCGCCCAGCTGCAGGCTGGTAACGTAGGCCGGGTGCTCCCCAAAGATGCTGTTGAAGAGGAACGGCGCCAGCCGGAGCCCCTTGCTGATGCGCCAGCTTGGCTCCGGCAGCTCCAGCGGTACGCGGCCATAGCCCAGGGTATACATGTAGTCGGTTTTAACGTGGAGCAGTTCCTCGCGCAGCAGCCTGGCCAGGCGATCGCCTACGTTTTCGGTGCTCTCATACGTATCGCCCTGAAAGTATACGGTGCTCTGGCTGCCCACCGCGCCCGCCGAAAACGAGGCGAAGCCCACGCGCTCCTCCAGTTCGTCCACCAGCACGCCCGGGTAGTCGCGGGAGAGGGTAGGATCGTCGGAGGGAAGGATGGTGGGGTGCGCCGAGAAAACCGACAGTATGGCCGTGCTGCCGTCCTCCCGCTCGAACTTCAGGAAGCGCAGCTCAGTGTCGCGGGTGGTATGGCGGTCCTCATAGTAGGGGTTATCCTGGTCGTCGAGCAGACGGTTTTTCACCAGGCTGGCGGCACTGGTGCTGCCGTAGCCAATTTTAGTAGGCTGCAGGTGTTGGCGGGCCAGTTTTATACTTTGCACGATCTGCTGCGCCAGCCGCTCTACCAGCTCCGCATCATACTTGCCCGACATCAGCTTGATGCCCGGCTTCTTGCCCCAGCCCCCAAAGCTGGTATGGCTGTGGGTGGCGGTAAGGTATACCTGCTCTGGCCGGAGACCCAGCTCCGGGTATACTTTCTCCAGCTCCTGCAGCACCTGCATCGGCACGATCAGTAGATCCAATGCCACATAATAGGCTTCTGTCTTGCTGTTGCTGAAGGCAAACGTGCGCACCCAGGCCGAGTCGTGCACCTGCTCGTAGGCCATGCCCATGCGCTTGCCATAGCCTGCCAGGGGCGTGCCCACCGGTGGCGTAATATTCACCTTCGCCCAGCCCACCTGCACTGTGTCGCTGTGGGTAACGGTGGCCGGGCTCTCGCTCAGGTCGCTGATGGTTTCCTGGTAGTAGTCGGTCTGCCGGTAGGGGGTGCGGTCGAGGGGGCGCACTACGCAGGCCGTAAGCAGCAGCAGGAAGAGCAGCACATACAGGTATTTGTAGCGGCGGGAGCGTTGAAGGCTTTTCGGGTTCATTTCAGTATGATAACAAAACAGCAAGTGCCCAAAGGAGCACTTGCTGCGACTGCATTTGCAAAAATCCTGCCTTAATTCTGCATGGCCTCCGCCACATAACCGGGCATGCGCGAGCTTGCCATGGTATTGCTTAAATGGCGCATGTCGTCGGCTGCGGGGTGCTCAAATACCTCCAGGTCAAAATACTTGACCGCTGCCAGCAAGTGGTCGAAAATATCTGCCATAATGCCCTCATAGTTGGACCAGCGCACATCGTTGGCAAACACATACAGCTCTATGGGCATGCCGGTGGTGGTGGGCTCCAACTGGCGCACCATCATCGTGAGTTCCTTGTGTACAAACTGGTTCTGCTCGATGTAGGCACTGGCATAGGCCCTGAAAGCACCCGCGTTGGTCAGGTTACGGCCGTTGATAAGCAGGCTTTTATCGATCTCGTTCTCCCGGTTGTAGGCATCTATCTGCTGCGTGCGCTCCTCCAGGTAACTTTGGATAAGCTGTATCTTGCTCAGCCGGTTGATGTCTTCCGGGGAGAGGTACTTTATGCTGGAGATCTTCAGGTGAATGGAGCGCTTGATGCGCCGCCCGCCTGTGCGCTGCATGCCGCGCCAGTTTTTGAATGAGTCGGAGATCAGGTAATAAGTCGGGATGGTGGTGATGGTCTTGTCCCAGTTCTGCACCTTCACGGTCGTCAGGTTGATCTCGATCACGTCGCCGTCAGCGCCATACTTCTCCATGGTGATCCAATCGCCGATGCGCACCATGTCGTTGCTGGAGACCTGTATGCTGGCCACAAAGCCAAGGATGGTATCCTTAAACACGAGCAACAGTATAGCCGAGGCCGCACCCATAGCCGTGATGAAGGCCCATACTTCCTTGCCCGTCAGCAGCGAGAAGATGAGCAGGCCGCCCACAAAGTATAAAAAGATGGAGATCACCTGCAGAAAACTATCCACCGGCTTGTCGCGGAAGAGGGCGGTGCCCTTCATGTAGTCCTTTGTCGTGCGCAAGAGAGCCCGGATGACCCAGATGGAAAGCAGTACGGTGTACACATCGGTGAGCGTCCGCAGCGGCTTTACCCAGGCTGGGAAATCAGCGAAAACTATGGGCAGCGCCTGCACCACAATAATGAGCGGAACCACCTTGGCCAAGTGGCTGAACACGTTGTTGCGGATAAGTAAATCATCGAACTGGGAAGCCGTTCTGCTGGAGAACTTTTGCGCAGCTCCCACCATCAGCTTCTTAGAAACAGCACCGGCCGTGTACACCAGCAGGAGCACCACGGCAAACAACAGCAGCATGTTCAGGTAAACGGCTGTGGTTTCGGGCATGCCCATACTCACAAGTTGGTTATAGGTCCAGTGGGTGAGGGAGGGGGAATGAGTTGCAGTTTCCATGTTGATGGGTAAAAGGTTGAAAGATGGATTGCAGTGCAAAGGTAACAAAAATACAGGGAGGGGAAGGCGAAAACTGTACTATAGCCGTCCGCATACCTTGGCCAGCCTGCCAGAATTTATGCTTTCCATCCCTGCCATTTCAGCAGATAATGTTTTCAGGTTTGGCAATAAGGTTTAAATTTGGCGTTTCTTAAGTCCCGGTTTATACTTTAAGGCAGGGACAAGGGCTATGGCGGCAGGAGGAGAAGGTGCAAAAGCCCTTTCAGATCAGGAGTTATACTTCCCCGCCATACCTGCCGCAGCACCAAACCAGACTATTGTCTTATACCGATATATGGAACCTAATTTAGAACATTTACTAAAGATTGCCTCAGAGCTTTCTATCACCATCAAGCAGGTGGAGGCCACGGCAACCTTGCTGGACGAAGGGGCGACTGTTCCGTTTATCTCCCGTTACCGCAAAGAGGCCACTGGCTCGCTCGACGAAGTACAGATCGCCTCTATCCGCGACAGAATGGAGCAGCTGCGCGAGCTCGACAAGCGCCGCGAAAGCATCCTGAAGTCTATCCGCGACCAGGAGAAGCTCACGCCGGAGCTGGAGGCGCAGATCATGGCCGCCGAAACGATGGCCGTGCTGGAGGACATTTACCTGCCCTACAAGCCAAAACGCCGCACCCGCGCCACCATCGCCCGCGAAAAAGGACTGGAGCCGCTGGCAGAGCGCCTGTTTGCCCAGGAAAACTTTGATGTAGAAGCCGAAGCCGCCAGCTTTATCTCGGAAGAGAAAGAGGTGAAGGATGTGAACGAAGCCCTGGCCGGTGCCCGCGACATCATGGCCGAGTGGATGAACGAGAATGCCGAGGCACGTGCTGCCATGCGCCAACTGTTCGAGAAACAGGGCATGTTCAAGAGCCGCGTGATGATGGGTAAGGAAGAGGAAGGCCAGAAGTTCAAAGATTACTTTGAGTGGGAGGAGCCGATCGAGAAAGCGCCTTCGCATCGCATCTTGGCCATGCGCCGCGGCGAAACCGAAATGGTGCTGATGCTGACGGCACAGCCCGACGACGAAGCAGCACTGGCAAAGCTAGAGAAGATGTTTGTGCAGGGCAACAACGCGGCTTCCGAGCAGGTAAAGCTGGCTGCCAGGGATTGCTACAAGCGCCTGCTCAAGCTAAGTATGGAAACCGAAGTGCGCCTGAGTTCGAAGAAGCGGGCTGATGAAGAAGCCATCCGTGTGTTTGCCGACAACCTGCGCCAGCTGCTGTTGTCCTCGCCGCTTGGCCAGAAAACGGTGTTGGCTCTGGACCCCGGCTTCCGGACCGGTGTAAAATCGGTGGTACTGGATAAGCAGGGCAAGCTGCTGCACAACGAGACAATTTACCCGCACACAGGGCAGCACAAGGAGCAGGAGGCCGCGCAGGCAGTGCGTTACATGGTCACGCGCTTTGAGGTGGAGGCCATTGCCATCGGCAACGGAACCGCCAGCCGCGAAACAGAGGCTTTTGTGAAGAGCCTGAAGCTGCCGGCCTCGGTGCAGGTAGTGATGGTGAACGAGAGCGGCGCCTCTATTTACTCCGCCTCAGACGTGGCCCGTGAAGAGTTTCCCGATCAGGACGTAACCGTTCGCGGCGCTGTTTCTATTGGCCGCCGTTTGATGGACCCACTGGCTGAACTGGTGAAGATAGACCCGAAAAGTATAGGCGTAGGCCAGTACCAGCATGACGTGGACCAGTCGGCGCTGAAACACTCGCTGGACGACGTGGTGATGAGCTGCGTGAACGCGGTAGGCGTGGAGGTAAACACTGCCAGCAAGCAATTGCTGACCTACGTTTCCGGCCTCGGACCCGCCCTGGCGCAGAACATTGTAGAGTACCGGAACCAGAACGGACCGTTCAAAACCAGAACCGAACTGAAGAAAGTCGCCCGTTTAGGCGATAAGGCTTTTGAGCAGGCGGCAGGTTTCTTACGGATCCGCGATGCTAAAAACCCGCTGGATGCCTCGGCGGTGCACCCGGAAAGCTACCCGATCGTGGAGCAGATGGCCAAAGACCTGGGCGTTACCGTGCAGGACCTGATGCAGAAAGAGGAGCTGCGCAAGCAGATCAACCTGAAAAACTATGTTACTGAAACGGTTGGTTTGCCAACACTGCAGGACATCGTAAGCGAATTGGCCAAACCCGGTCGCGACCCGCGCCACACATTTGAGGCCTTCAGCTTTACCGAGGGCGTGAACGAGATCAAAGACCTGCGCGCCGGCATGAAACTGCCAGGCATCGTGACAAACGTAGCGGCCTTCGGTGCCTTCGTGGACCTGGGCGTGCACCAGGACGGCCTCGTACACGTGAGCCATTTGTCCGACCGCTTTGTGAGCAACCCGCACGAGGTGGTGAAAGTAGGACAGAAGGTGGAAGTGACCGTGCTGGAGGTGGATGTAAACCGCAAACGCATCTCGCTAAGTATGAAAGGCGACCCCGCCGCTCCTAAGCCTGCCGGAGGTAACCGAGGCAAAGGCGGCAATAAGCGTGAGGAAGAGCCAATGAACGACTTCCAGGCAAAGCTGGCGCAGCTAAAAGGCCGGTTTAAATAGCCGCCGGTACAAGTATAAATAGGAAGGAAGCCCCTGCTAAAGTATAGCGGGGGCTTTTTGTATGTATCTGTAGCCTACTTCCAAAGACAACAGGTTACTTCTGGGAGCACGCGTTGGTGAAGGTTTAGCGTCAGGCTCTTTTAAGCTGGATATGCGCAGTAGTTCCTCAGACGACAAAAGTATGAGGATGAGTGCCCAGATGGTATACACAAGTCTGCTACTAGTGTTTTAGGCGTTTCCCTAGCTTACCTGTTCAGCCTGTAATAGCATCTGCTTTATACTTCGAAGGCGGCTCCTGCACCAGCGGGAGCCGCCTTTTTTATGGCACAGGAAAGTCAGAGAAATTTTTCCTGGTTATTACACCGCAAAGTAATTGTTCTTGCACTTTGTTTCTTTGTTGAGTCGATATGTTTCCTTATAAGTGGTTGGCTATCAACTGCAATTTTGGTGTAGCTTAAACTTTGTTATATAGTTTATATATTATATTTTGAAAAGTATATATAACTTCTATTTTTGCACTGTAAATCAATAACAATTTAAAATTTAAAGTCTATGAAAACATTTTTACTAGCATTAGTGGCAGTGGTATTGGCTGCAGGAACAGCGTTTGCCCAGGAGCAGGGAAGTATGAAATTGGGTGCTGGGCTAGCCTATGGTACCGAAGCCGGTTTGGATGAGAACGGAGGCGGAAAAGGCGGTGTGGGTATTTCTGTAGGTGGCGAGTATTTCTTCACGGAGAAAATTAGCGCTGCACCGAGCTTCACCTATTTCTTCAAGTCGAAGGTTGACTTTTACGGAGCAGAAATATCAGGTCAGGCCAGCACCTTAGACATTGACGGGCGGTACTATTTTGCAGGTTCCGAAACGGTATCGTTTTATGGCATGGCAGGCCTGTCTATGGCGTTTGCCAAGGTAGAGGTAGATGGCGATGAAAACTGGATGGGCTCAGAATCTGCTTCAGACAACAAGGCTGGCATAAACATCGGGGCAGGATTGGTATATCCCCTTACCGAAACGCTTGACCTTAATGCCCAAATCAAGTATAACACGCCGCTGGAGCAGATTGCTATTCAGGTAGGCATAGCATTCCCAATCAACTAAGAGCCTATAGGTTTAAAGTATAGAAAAGGCGGCTCCTGCACCAGCGGGAGCCGCCTTTTTTTGTGAAAAAAGACGTAGAGTACACACTGCTACAAGTCTAAAGACAGATCCGAGTCCCTGAACCAGACATAGGCATCCTCTACTTTCTCAAAGAACTGCATCTCGAACGGGAAAATATTTCTTCCCTCATCCATCATGCCCTCAAGTATAAGCTGGCTCAGTACATCCTCAGGTTCTATAATCGCCATTTTAACGATGGCAGACTGATAGGCCAGTTGCGGCGCGTTTACCTCATTCGCCCAGATCTGATCGGCAGGTGTGACGATTCCTCCTGCTTTGTTATTTATCAGCCAGTACTTCAACCGCCTTTCAATGGCCTCGTCTGTGGCTGTTTGCAACCCCTTGCGGTAAGTGGCTGAGGGAACCACGCCATTTGCCTGCACCACCATCAACTGTTGCTCCGGCACCATATAGATGAGTAGCTCGGGTTCGTTTAAGATCACAACACGGGGTGCAGGCATAGAGCAAGTTAAATAAAAAAGCTTAATAATGCATGATCATGCCTGGCAGCCGGTCTCTCCTAAAGTAGTAAAATATAAGCAGGGAAGTTAGGTAGGAAGGAGCGTAGCGAAGGAGGCGGAAGTATAAAATTGTATTTCTGGCAAAGTACTTGCTATTATACTACCCGCGGCGGCACCTACGTTTTAAATATAGCCGCATCATCCACAGAGCTTATACATGCCATACTTCAGAAAAATTACGTTTGCGCTGGGGCTTATATTCGCCCCGGTACTGGGCCAAGTGGCCACGGCAGCTACGGTTGCTGCCCCTTATACTACAGTTGCTACGTCTGCTGATACCCGCGACATCGTGCAGGAGATCATCAACGTGGTGGGCCTGAAAGCCCGCTTCGAGCTGCAGGCTGCCGACATTGACAACGCCGCTGCCGTGGTCTACAACGGCAAGCGCTATATTCTCTACAACGAGCGGTTCCTGGATGCCATCAACAACGCCGTGCATACCGACTGGGCCGGTGTAAGTATACTTGCCCACGAGATTGGCCACCATCTGAACGGCCATACCCTGAGTCGCAGCGGCAGCAACCCGGCCGATGAACTGGAGGCCGATGAATTCTCCGGTTTTGTGCTGCGCAAAATGGGGGCAAGTATGGCAGAGGCGCAGGCGGCCATCAACCTGCTGTCGGAGGAGGAGAACTCGCGCTCGCACCCGGGGCGCAGCTACCGGCTGGCGGCTATCAGCAAAGGCTGGCGCAGTGCCAACGAGCAGTTGCTGGCCAGCGCCAGCGGCCCGCAGCCTGACCAGCGTGCCATAGAGCCAGTGCGCAGGCAGCCGCGCATGGCTCAGCAGGAGCCGCAGCAACAGCGTGCAGCCGCCGCCCAGACGGCCTCCCTCAACAGCCGCATGGTGCTCTCCAAGGTGGTGTTCAGCCAGGCGCCGCGCGAGCAGTTCTACCTTACCTCACGCCTGCACCTGGTGCACCTCACCAAAGACGGGCCAAGAGTAATCGGCAAGCTTGCCAAAACCGGCAACCCCGATTACCCTTATTACTTCGAGAGTGAGTACCTTAAAACTGTCTTCATCACAGATGAAGGCATCCTGGTAAACAGGCAGGGGCAACAGGTAGGGCATCTGTCTTAACCCTGTGTTCCCGCAGGCAGAAAGGCCACATCGTTACAGGCGATGTGGCCTTTATACTTCGGAATTTAATATATTGCAGCAGTAATATGCCCTAAACCCCCTGAACTATGAAAATTACGAAAAAACCGGTGCTGCAGCTGGCAGCTGTGGCTTTGCTGGGTGCCTTGTCCGCCTGCGGTAACCTGCTGTGCCTTGAAGGCGAGGGCGATGTGGAGCGCCGCACACTGGAACTCTCCCGGTTCAGCGGTGTTGAAGTAAGCGGCGGCACCAAGGTATACATCCGGCAGGGAAATCAGCAAAGCGTGGAAGTGCGCGGCCAGGCCAACATTCTGGATGAGCTGGACACCGAGGTGCAGGGCGATGGTACGTGGGAGATCGAGTTTGAGCGCTGCCTGGGCACGCACGAAACTGTGGAGGTATACATTACGGTGCCGGAACTGGAGAAGGCCAGCGTAGGAGGATCCGGAACCGTAGAACTGGTGGATGTATTCAAAAGCCGTTCGTTCCAGTCCAGCGTGTCAGGCTCCGGGAGTGTGCTGCTGCGCCTGGCCACGGAGAATCTTGATGCCCGTATCAGCGGCTCTGGCACAATTCGTGCTGCAGGTGTGGCCGATGTGCAGGATGTCTCCATCTCCGGCTCGGGCAAGTACCTGGCCACGGACCTGGACAGCCGCAGGGTTGAGGTGAGCGTTTCCGGCTCGGGCAGAGCCGAGGTGGAGGCAGAAGACCGGTTGGAAGCCGATATCAGCGGTAGCGGGCGCGTATACTATAGTGGCAGCCCCGATGTTCGCTCCAGCGTCTCGGGCTCCGGGAAAGTGATAAAGAAGTAAAATACAATGAGGATCATGAGGAATATAGGGAAATACACACTGCTGCTGATGCTGCTGGTATTCAGCTTTTCGTGCAGCACCAAAAACGATGTGGAGGCTTTTAAGGAGGCTAAGTATGATCTGGAAAGTATAGAGCGCATGGAGCTGAACGGCATCGACCTGCTGAAAAAGAAGCGTCCGCAGGATTTCTCGTTCAGCGATGCCGCCACCCTCTATACAGCCTTCTCCGACAACGCCCTGAACGCGGTGTCCACCATCGGCCTGAAGGTGGAGCTGCCGGAGGGAAGCCAGGAGCGCACCATGACGGTAACGCAGCTGAAGTGGCAGTTGCTGGTGGATGGTCAGCATACGTTGGATGGGCTGGTGAGCGAGCCGGTGGAGCTGCGGAACGGTCTGAACACTATCACCGTTGCCTCTCCGCTTACCTTTGCCACCGGGGAGGGCAGCAGCCAGCCAGACCTGAACAAACTGCTGCGCCTGGCCACGCTCCTGAACAAGGACAGCGCCGACCGCCCCAAGGTAACGCTGCAGATAAAACCCACCATCCAAACTTCGGTAGGACCTTTGGAACTGCCCTCTTACATCAAGATAAAGGGGTAAGGAAAAGCCAGGTACAGCACCTGGCTTTTTTGTTTTCTTAAAAATATGATGATGTGTTTGTAACTTTTAAGGGAATGCATTCGTAGTGGCACGCTTTTTATGCTTCTTCTGTTAGATTTTTTTAGCCATAGTATAAATTTTCAACTGAAGAAGCAGATGAACTACAACGATTTAAGAACCGAAGAACTGTTTGTAGAGGCAAGAGCCATCAGATTTTACATGCGCCAGGAGGGATGGGTGAACCGCGGGGAAATGGTGGGTTATAAAGAAGCCTATACCCAGGAAACCGAACGTTCTGAGACAGATTTAGAGCAGCCCATGCAGCCACGTCGCCAGCGCAACTGGATTGAGTGGGTGAGGTCTATATAAAGATAAAAGTGTAACCAGGGAGCAGCCCCAGCTGTGTCGGCTTATTGCTGGCGTAGCTGGGGCTGTTCTGTTTTTATACATATTTGGTTGGCGTAGCGTAGCTACGGCTGTTTATACTTCTTACTTCCTGCCATAACCACGCTGGCGCGGGTTTGCAACCCGACCGGCTCGGAGAGCCATACTTCATACTTAAGCCATACCTTATACTTCTCTGGCGCAAGCGTCCGCTTGTGCCTTTACTTGCTGCTATACTTCATCCTATCGCTGGCGCGGGCTTGCAGCCCGTGCCTTTTTATACTTTAGCCGCTGCTTCCTGCAGCTTGACCCAAGCCATACTTTTATTCCTTGCTAGCTCCCGTTCATCCTCCAGCCCTCCGCTGGCGCGGGTTTGCAACCCGTGACTTTCTACAATCTCGGATTTGTAATCCGAGTGGTTTGAAAAGCCAGCACTTGCAACAGCTATACTTCCATAGCCGCTGCTTTCTGCAACTTGAACCAAGCTATTCTATCTAGCTTCTGTTCATCCAAAGCTTTACAACCTGCACTGTTTCATCTCATGCATTCTGCTCTCCAGCCCGAGAGGGCTCGTCCTCGGGCATCGCGCGGTGTACATTTCCATTGCTTGACCTGCGGTCTCCGCAATTTCGCTAAAGCGAAACCGGAAATCTACAAGGCGCTCAATCCAAGGACTGGGATCAGTTCGATAGCCACTGCTTTAGCGATGCCGCAAGTATAAGTGGTTTTATACTTTGTCTCTTTTGTCTTTGTCACATAGGCTTTCATCCGAAATCCCCGATAGATCTCTCGCGCAGCTCGAGATGACAGGGAAAGGAGTAAGTATAATTCCCCTCCTCGGAGAGTTTAGGGCTGGGGTTTAAATTTTGTAGAGACAGGTCGTAACCTGTCCGCGAAATGGCAGCAGCTAGGAAGCTCATACTTTGGCTAAAGCAATTTCAGGCTCCCCTCCTTGGACAAGGAGGGGCAGGGGTGGTTGGATCTGGCATGGGCATCTCATAATTTGCCAAACCCGCCTGCAACCATTATCTTCGGCTTTTAACTCCCATGAAAAAGACCTTCGCCCTCGCTTTTATACTTGCCACACCGCTTTTTGCCTTGGCGCAGAAAAGTAAACCAGATACCGCTTTGCTCTTGCGGGATGTGAAAGTGCTGTCGGCCGACTCGATGCAGGGGCGTTTAAGCGGGACGGAAGGCAACCTGATGGCGCAGGAGTATATCCTGAAGCGTTTTGAGGAGATAGGGCTGAAGCCGTTTAACGGCAACTACAAGCAGCATTTCCAGATCAATAACAGGCGGGCACAGGTAGAGCAGGCCACGAACCTGCTGGGCTACCTTCCGGGTAAGTCAGACAAGGTGATGGTGGTAACGGCGCACTACGACCACGTGGGCCAGCGCGAGGGAAAGATCTACAACGGCGCCGATGACAATGCCTCCGGCGTGGGCGCGCTTTTGGCCGCCGCCGCCCATTTTGCGAAGCACCCTCCAAAGCACACCGTTATCTTTGCTGCCCTGGATGGTGAGGAACTGGGCTTATCCGGCGCGAAGGCGTTTCTGGAGCAGCCGCCGGTGCCGCTGCATAATATCCTGCTCAATGTGAACATGGACATGCTGGGCATCAACCCGAAAGGTGAGCTTTACGCCAGCGGCACCTTCCACTATCCGCAATTGAAGCCATACCTGCTGAAGGTGAAACCAAGAGCACAGGCGCGCCTGGTACTGGGCCACGACCGCCCCGAGCAGGGCAGCGACGACTGGACCGGCCAGTCCGACCACTTCAGGTTTCATGAGCGCGGCATACCCTACGTATACTTCGGCGTGGAGGACCATCCCCATTACCACAAGCCCACCGACGACTACGAGAACATCAACCATGCCTTTTACCCCGATGCGGCGGCACTGGTGATAGATTTTCTGGAGCTGATAGACACCAACCTGCAGCGGCTTCCGGTGCAGCAGCAGCGGCCGGCAAAACACGAGTAAAGCATGCCCGGTTTTCGATCCAAACCTCAAAAATAAGCCTCAGCCACCACGAGCTAATATTTTATACTTTAACTATTCCGATATTAGTATATATTTATCGCGAAAGCACCATCTTTCTTGCAGATAAACCGTAGAGAAGAAGAAGTTGCAGGCACGCGCAAGGGCATGGCAGCGGCAGCTGTTTACCCGCCCGAAAGCCTGGCAAAATGATGTTAAACCTGTCTGATGATATGAACAGGAAACCATACTATTTACTTATACTTTTCTCTCTGCTTATACTTTACCCCTGGGATGCACTGGCGCAACAGCAACAGTACCGCTACAAGCGAAACAGCAAAACCACAAATGTGATGGAGCGCGGGTGGGTGATACTCGTGGGCGGCGGTGTTACGGCAGTCAGGAGCGATATTTGTGGCAGCCCCAGCTGCATAGACTTTGGCCCGAACGTGAGCGTGGGCGGCCTGTACAAATTCTCTCCATACTTCGGGGTGAGCGGCACGCTGGATTATGTAAAGCTGGGCGCGGTGGAGAAGAACCCGGAGGCTCCGCTTAATATTGCATTTGAGTCGGAGGTGATCGAGGTGTCGGCCTCTGCTGTGATCAACCTGCTCGATACTTATGCCGGATCAGGAAACTACCGCTCCAAGCGCAAGCGCTTCGCGGTGCCCTACCTCCGGGTGGGCCTGGGGGGCTTATACTACACCGCCTCCTCGTTCCCGGCCAACCGCAGCCTCGACGACTCCCAGACCACCTACGACCCGGAGCAGGATTACCCGGCCTTTGCGGCGGTGGTGCCCGTGGGCGGAGGTATCCGTTTTTTCATCAACGATGAGTTCAGTATCGCCGGGGAGGCGGTTTACCGTGTCACCAGCACCGACCTGCTCGATAATATACCGGCCGTGCTTACCAATGGCTCCCGCCGGGATGAGTATGGGGTGCTGGCTATAAAGCTGCAGTATACGCCGGTGCTCAAGAACAAGCTGAAGCTCTTCTCCAAGTAGCATCGCCGCAATTTACTTAACCTCGCTATTTCTACCGCCGTAGAGGTAAAGGCAGGTGCAAAGCGCGCCTGCCTTTCGTTTTATACTTCGCTACCTATGGAAACAACAGATAAGAAAAAGCTCTTCTGGCTTGCCGCCGGGCTAAGCGCCCTGGCCGTTGGGCGGGCTGTTACCCGCCAACTGACCGCCTACGACTTTAGAGGGAAAACAGTGCTGATAACAGGCGGCAGCCGCGGACTGGGGCTGGTGATGGCGCGGCAGCTGGCACAGGAGGGGGCCAGGCTGGTGCTCTGCGCCCGCGACGAGACAGAGCTGGAGAATGCCCGCCTGGAGCTGGCCGGGAAAGGGGCCGAGGTGCTGGTGCAGAAGTGCGACGTAACCGATGAGCAGCAGGTGAATGACATGATCACCAACGTGCAGAACGAGTACAGCCCAATTGACGTGCTCATCAACAACGCCGGTGTCATACATGCCGGACCGGTGGCGGAGATGACGGTGCAGGATTTTGAGGAGGCCATCAACATACACTACTGGGCGCCGATTTATACCACGCTGGCTGTGCTGCCAGGTATGAAGGCCCGGGGCGGAGGCCGAATCCTGAACGTTGCTTCCATTGGCGGAAGGGTGAGCGTGCCGCACCTGGTGCCCTACAGCGCGAGCAAGTTCGCCCTCGTGGGCTTGTCGGAGGGCTTACGGGCCGAGTTGAAGAAGTATAACATCTCGGTAACCACGGCCACGCCCGGCCTGATGCAGACAGGCAGCCCCCGCCATGCCTTTATAAAGGGGCACCATAAGCAGGAGTATACGCTGTTTAAGATCATGGACTCCAGTCCGCTGACCTCCATCCCGGCCGAAGACTCGGCACGCCAAATGCTGAACGCCCTGCGCCACGGCGATGCCACGGTAACTACCACGCTCTTTGCCACGATAGGGGAGATGTTGCACCGGCTCTCTCCGGGCCTGACTACGGATATACTGGCGCTGGTAAACGCTGTGCTGCCCGGCGAGGGAGGTATCGGGAAGAACAGGGCCAAAGGCTACGAGAGTGAAACGCCGCTGTCGGAGTCGTGGCTGACGGAGCGTACGCAGAAGGCCGCCACCAAAAACAACGAGCTATAATTTATACCTGGCACAAGTATAAACCCGGCTGTACGTTAGATTTGGTATCTTTATCCGCATCACAAATTTCACCCTTATGAAAATTAAGAACAGAGAGAAGGCCTACGACGGCTACTTCAAGATCTATAAACTGACCGTTGAGCAGCAGGGGCATACGTTTACCCGGGAGCAGTTTGACCGCGGCGACGCTGTGGCAGCGCTTGTGTTCGACACCGAGAAGCGGCAGTACATCCTGACCCGGCAGTTTCGGGTGGGCTCGGAGTCGGAACTGGTGGAGGTGGTGGCCGGCATGGTAGACCAGGGCGAGCAGCCCGAGGAAAGTATAACCCGTGAGGTGGAAGAGGAAACCGGCTACCACGTGGACAAGCTGCAGCACCTGCACACGTTCTACTCCTCGCCGGGCGGCACCACCGAGCGGGTGATGCTATACTTTGCCGAGGTAACGAAGCAGAACGGCGCAGGAGGCGGCAACGCCCACGAGCACGAGTTTATCGAGATCCTGCACCTGAGCCCGGAAGAGCTGGACGCCCTCGAGACCCCTGATGCCAAGACCATCATCGCGCAGCAGTGGGCCAAACTGAACCGGAGATAAAGGCCACTTTTTTATTCTTCTTTATACTTCCACGTAGGCGATGCCGGCTATACTTACAAGTATGGCCGGCATCGCTTTTTAGCGGTGTTTCCAGCTGGCTAATTCGTCGGTTCTGTTACACTTAGCCAACCGGTTGTGGTATGAAGGACATAGCGGTGTCTCAAACTAAAAACACATAAACGCAAATATTACTGGGTGTGAAAACTGCCTGGGCAGCAGAGTAGGTGAAGTAAAACTACCTGAAAGTCAGTTGCTTTAAAGGTGATCTTGGTGTCGGTATAAGCGTGTGCCGTTGTGTCGAGCGCTTTGACGCATGGCGAACTGATACGTGCTGCGGACGTAGGTATGAAATGCACAACTTATTTGGCAGTGGGTAAAATACAGGTGAAGGCCTGCCAATCTTCTGCAAGGCCTTATCCAGGCTGATGAAAACCAGACGGGCAAGTATTTAATAGCAATCAATACAATCACAACTATGGGAAAGCTAGAAAAACAAAGTGGCCATCATTACAGGGGCAGGATCAGGCATTGGCAAAGAAACCGCTCTGCTCTTCGCAAGAGAAGGTGCCAAAGTGACGATTAGCGACATTAATCAGGAAACCGGGAATAAAGTAGTAGGAGAAATCAAAGGCAATGGCGGCGAAGCCATCTTCGTGAAAGCGGATGCTGCGAGTGAGACAGACGTGCAGAATTTAGTGAATGAAACCGTGAGCGCGTTCGGAAAGCTGGATGTATTCTTTGCCAATGCAGGCATCAATATTGAAGCAGATGTAGATCAACTGGAATTAGAGAAATGGCAAAAAGTAATCGATGTTAACCTGACAAGCACTTTCCTGTGCAACAAGTGTGCGGTACAGCAATTCAAAAAGCAGGGAACGGGCGGGGCTATTGTGAACAACGGTTCCATCCACAGTTTTGTGGCAAGAAAAGGGCTGACCGCGTATGCCTCTTCTAAAGGTGGCGTTAAAATGTTAACTCAAATGGTGGGCACCACCTATGCCAAAGAAAAAATATGGAGCAACATGGTTTGTCCGGCTTATACCAACCAGACTATATCCTCCGAGATAAGAGGGCAGTTAGCCGACCTGCACCCATTTGGTCGTTTAGGCGAACCGATTGAAGTGGCTGACGCCGTTCTTTTCATGGCCAGCGATGATGCTTCCTTTATTACCGGAACAAGCCTTAAAGTGGATGGCGTTTATACTGCGGTTTAACGCTTCGGCTAAAGCATAAGGGATTAATTTAAAAACCCAAGTTGCGATCTACTCATGATGTGCAGGTGTAAACCCACCCCTAACCCCTCCAAGGAGGGGAATCACCTACTCTTCTGCGGAATTCCCCTCCTCTGGACTAGCCACAACGCGAGTTTTGAGCTAGCGAGCGCAGCTCTCAGGGGTGGGTTAATCGCAATTTGAGTTTAAAAGATATCTAAATCAAAAAACAGAACTATGAACAAGTATAAGATTGCCGTTTTTGTGGGAAGCCTCCGCAAAGAATCTCTCAACCTGAAAACTGCGAAAGCACTTATGGCGCTGGCACCGGAATCGCTGTCGCTTGAACTGGTAAGTATCGGGGAACTTCCGTTGTTTAATGAAGACTTGGAAGAAACACCGCCTAGAGAATGGGAAGACTTCCGTGCCAAGATTAGGGCTGCCGATGGCCTGTTGTTTGTTACACCGGAATATAACCGCTCGGTACCGGGCGTATTAAAAAATGCCATCGATGTGGGCTCCCGCCCTTATGGGGAAAACTCCTGGGACGGTAAGCCCGGAGCTGTTGTAAGTGTCTCCCCCGGGAGCATAAGCGGTTTTGGCGCCAATCATCACCTGCGCCAGTCGCTTGTTTTTGTGAATGTGCCCGCTATGGCCCAGCCCGAAGCCTATCTTGGAGATGCTGCTTCTTTATTTGACGAAAGTGGTAACCTTACCAACGACTCAACCAAAGATTTTTTGAAAAGCTTTATGGAAGCCTTCGCAAAATGGGTGGATACAAACACTAAAAAACAAGCTGCCTGAAGATTGCCTGGACAACAGTGTTATCCTGCCCTGATTTATCAGGAGATCAATTCTCTATCTCAAATCATTCATTATGAAACACAAAGTATTAGTAACCGCAGGTGCTGCCGGTATAGGCCTTGAAATAGTAAAGGCTTTTGCAGCCACAGGGGGCAGTGCTTTTGTGTGTGATATCAACGAAGATGCTTTAAAGAAACTGGAGCAGGATGTTCCCGGCGTAATCACCAAGGTCAAGGTATGCGATGTCTCGAAACGAAGCGATGTGGAAAGTATGGTGGCTGCCGGCGCCAAAGCCCTGGGTGGTTTGGATGTACTGGTAAACAACGCCGGTATTGCCGGCCCTACGGCGCCGGTGGAGGAGATGGACCCGGAAGAATGGGAAAAAGTGATGCAGGTGGATCTGAATGGCACCTTCTATGTCACCCGGTCGGCCATTCCTTTTCTGAAAAAATCAGAAGCTGGTGTGATCATCAATATGTCTTCGCTTGCAGGCAGGTTTGGGTATGAGAACCGGAGTCCGTACTCCACCGCTAAATGGGGCATCATCGGCTTTACCAAAACCCTTTCCATCGAACTCGGCAAGTATGGCATCCGGGCTAACGCCATACTTCCTGGTGCGGTAGCGGGGCCTAGAATTGAAAAGGTGCTGCAGGGTAGAGCAGATGCGAATGGCACCACCCTGGAAGAAGAAAAGGAAAGCGCTATGTCCATGCAGTCCATCAAATCCTTTGTAGACCCGAAAGATATCGCGGCGCTATGTGTCTTTCTTGCTTCTGACAGTGGCAAGATGATTTCCGGGCAAATGCTGCCTATAGATGGCGATGCGCAAGCTGCTTCGTAGTTAACTAAGTTCATAACCTTTAACCAGATTAAGATGGCAGGTAAATTAAGAGATCAGCTGATTGGTGCGTGGAAGCTTGTCTCCTATGAATCCTATGAAGAGCAGCCTGTGGATGGATCAGACACGTTCTACCCGATGAGCGAAAAACCGATGGGGATCATCCTATACACACCCGATGGCTATATGTCCGCGCAACTGATGCACCCCGATCGGGAGAACTTTGAATCGGGCGACTGGTTTGATGGCACCGATGAAGAGTATAAACAGGAGGCTTCTACTTACATTGCCTATTCCGGACCGTTTCATGTAGGCGAAGAAAAGCAAACGCTGACCCACTCCATGTATGTTTCCCTTTTCCCAAACTGGACCGGCCAGACCCAACCCCGTGTGGTAAAAGTGGAGGGCGACCTGTTGCATTTGAGTACGGCAGCGCCAATCGTTTCGAAGGGTAAAAAGGTTAACTCCTATTTAACCTGGAAACGGGCAGACGCACAGTAAACAAGCGCCGATGGAGCCAGTGGAGATCGTACAGATAGCAGGTGTCATCCTGGCCATTGTCTGTATCATTTATGGCGCCATGAAAGGCATCAGCATCCTTATTCTGGCTCCTTTGTGTACCGTCATCGTTATCGTCACGAATCAGATGCCCTTCTTCGGGTCTCTGGTGGAGAAGCACTCCTACATGAGTGGCCTGGCGGATTTTGTCATCAACTTTTTTGCGGTGTTTGCGCTCGGTGCCATCCTGGCCAAATACATCGAAGAGAGCGGGGCGCCCAATCCATAGCGGATCAGATTTTGGCCTTAACAGGCACGGAGAAGCCCTATCCGGTGCTGGTGGGGCTTTTTCTGATCACGGCGCTTTCCTCTGAAAAGCTGAAAGAGAAAATCCCGCCCTTCCTGGCAGCAGTATTACCTATCGTGATCCCAATTATCATTATCCTGATCGGCAGTTTTCTGGAAATTGAGTATATCATCCTGATAGGGTTGGCCGCTGCTATCGTGGTATCAGCCATTGCTTTCCGGAAGTAGATTCCCGGTCAGATACCGGTGCTGAACGAAGGCGCCAGCGGTTCGGTCATGCCCATCCTGCTCACCTCGTCTTCGGTTGCTTTTGGTTTTGTCATTACGCTGGCTCCCGGGTTCCGCTTTATCTCAGATTTTATACTTGGAATTCCCGGCAACCCGCTCATTAGTTTGTCCCTGGCATCAGCTGCCTTTGGCGGCATCACCGGTTCCTCCTCCGGAGCTTTGAGCATCGTGTTACAGGCTTTCGCTGAGAATTACCTGGCGCTGGGTATTCACCCGGATGTCATCCACCGTGTTGCCGCCATTGCCTCGTCAGTTTTCACGGTCATGCCGCATTCCGGTGTCATCCTAACCATGTTTGCGTTGACAGGACTCAACCACAAGAATGCCTTCAAATACCAGTTCCTGGGGATGACAATCACGAATTTTCTAGCGCTGGTTACTGTTATTGTTGCTGCAGAATTGATTTACTGAGACCTTGGAATACCCGCATAGCTCACGGAATCCCTCAACCACTGCACCACCGAAAGGCAGGTCCCGGAGAAGATAATGGCGGGCATGGTAGAAAATTATACTTCGCCTATAACCCGTTGCTGATACCAGAATTGAGTGGGTCGTGCGCCTAAAAAAACATTAAGCCACCCCAACCCCTCCAAGGCTACCAGTAGGAGACATAATATTCCTGCCGCAAGATTGCATCTTATGGCCTTTAATGAAGCAAGCTTTCAGCTTGCACAAGTATAAACGTTACCTGCTGCCGGGCATCGCAAGCTGGAGGCTTGCCAGCTCGGAGAACCACGAGTTGAAAACTTGCGGGAGGGTAGCTGTATAGTGAACTTGAAGCCTAATCGTAGGTAGCTTCTACTTCCTGGGAAGAGAGTTTGGGTTGCCGGACAAGTGGTCCTGATACGCACAAATGAATTTATACTGGTATTAGTATGCGACAAGACTTTCGCCTCTCTCACTACTCCTCTACGTTCCTGAACATATCCTTTGTGTCGGCAGCTCCTTCCAGGGTTAGGTATTCTGCCTGCAGCGTACGTATCTTAAGTTTATCGGAGGTGCTGATCTGGCTCTCCAACTGGCCGCGACGCTCATTTAGTTTACCATATACGTGGTCCACGTAACCCCAATCGCTCTGTGTCCAGTTTTTGCGCTTGGCGCGTACGGTGCCCATAAAGGTAAGGTAGGCCTCGCGCATCTGGGACGGCTGCAATTGTGCCAGGTCATCGTACTCGCGGAGCAACTGCTCCTGCCAGGCTGTTACTTTCTTAGCATCCAGCGGCTGCTGCATACGGCGCTCCTGGCGCTCTTCCCAGCTTCGGTAGCGGTCTTGCAGGTCTCTGTACTCCGCCTTCGATTTCTCGGAGAGGCTGTCGAACTTACTCTCCAGCTGGGCGTTTCGGCGGCGCAGTTCCTCTTTCACCTGCGGCCACTCTTTGCGGATGGCGGTATCGCCTTTTTCGGCCTGCTTGTTCAGCCACCCCCTGAATTCCTCCAGTTCCTGCTCCGCCGTCTCCCCCGATTTTACCACGGTGGCGGTGTCTCTTTCTTCGGTGTTGGTTACTACTGTTTCATCGCCCTCCACCTCTCGGCGGCCATCGCAACTCCAGAGCAAGGTAATGGCAGAAAGTATAAAGGTTATTCTAAGGGTATAAGGGGCCTTTTTCATCAGCATGTTTCTTATCTATCGTGTTTGATGCTATAGTACGAAACTTGCCGGTTCAGGATGCTTATGGCACTGGAGGGCCAGCCATAAACGGCTTATTGAGGTAAATGCCATCGCCGAAAGTATAATGCTTGTTCACGGTGACGGCCAACTTGCCCCGGGCGGGCACCTTGCCGAAGATTACTTCGGCCGCCGCTGCTTGCGCATGAAAATACCCCTGGTACCCCACCAGCAGCGCCCTGCTGTTCTCTATATCTGGGAACTGGTTTAAGGCATAGGCATTGTTAAAAAGCGTAATCACGGCCTTGTTCGACTTTGCCAGCTGCTGCACCAGTTTGGTGGCATCGTCGGAATAACCCAGCTTATTGGTGGGGCGGATGCTGGGGCCGTAAAGCGCCACCAGCACCACATCGTACTTTTTCAACTGCTTCCACATTTTCCGGGTCTCCTTGCCGTTGGCTTTTCGGGAGATAAAGAAGTCGTCGGTCTTGCTGGTAAGATGCTTCACCTGGCGCTGAAAGGCCGTAACGCGGTCGGTGCCTACAGAGAGCGTGGCGATGGACATACGCGGCGTCTGCTGCAGCGGGAGCATCTTCTTCTTATTGTTGAGCAAAGTGACCGCGTTTTCTGCAATGTGCTTGTTGATCAGATCGGCGATAGGTGGGTTCAGGTCCTCGTACAGGTTCTCTTCCGCAACAGGCTTATACTTATCCAGCCCCAGCCACTGCTTGGCCGCCAGTACGCGCTTGCAGCGCCTGTCAATCTCCTCCTGTGTCAGGTCGCCGTTCTCGATAGCCTCTTTCACGGCGCTGATGGCCTTGGGCACGCTGTTCAGGCGCTCCAGCACATCGTTGCCGGCCATCAGGGCGCGGGCCTCCGCCTCACCGGGCTCAAAATACTTGGTTACGCCTTTCATCACCATGGCATCCGTAAAGATGAGGCCCTTGTAGTTGAGCTGCTGCTTCAGCAGGCCGGTCACGATGGGTTCCGAAAGGGTAGAGGGCACGTTCTCGGCCGGGTCGAGCTGCGGGATGTGCATGTGGGCCACCATCATGCCGCCTAAGCCATGCTTTATCATCTCCCGGAAAGGGTACAACTCGAGCGAGTCCAGCCGTTCGCGGCCGAAAGGTATCACGGGCAGGTCGTAGTGCGAGTCCACATCCGTGTCGCCGTGGCCGGGGAAGTGCTTGGCCACCGCCATAATGCCGCCGTCCTGCATGCCCTGCATGTAGGCTATGCTCTTCGCCGCCACCTCATACTTGTCCTCGCCGAAAGAGCGGTAACTGATGACTGGGTTCCTGGGGTTGTTGTTCACGTCGGCCACCGGCGCGAAGTTAATGTGCATGCCCAGCCGCTTAAACTCCTGCGCCACTTCCACGCCCATGCGGTAGATCAGGTCGTTATCGGTTAAGGCGCCCAGCATCTGCTGCGAAGGGTATTCCACGGTAGAGTCCAGGCGCATGCCCACCCCGGTCTCGGCATCCATCGAAATCCACAAAGGCACTTTGGAGGCCGCCTGGTACGCGTTCGTAAGTCTTGCCTGCCGCACCGGGCCTCCCTGGAAGAAGATGATACCACCTACTTTATACTGTTTTATCAGCCGCATCACATCGGCTTCATACTTTTCTCCTTTGTTTGAGAAAGCCTCAATTATGATTAGCTGCGCGATACGCTCCTCTGGTGTAAGCGTATTGAAGACTGAATCCACCCAGTAAGAGGAACTATCCTCCAGCGCGGCAATAAGCGAGGAAGGGCGGTTATAGGTAGCGGGGCGCTCTACCGGATAAAACTGCCGCTGCTCTTCCGAAAAGCTCCTGCGCTGTGCGTCGGAGCCCTCGCAGGAGCACAGCACCACGGCCAGCAGGGGCAGCAACCATAAACGACAGGCTTTGAGGAGATTCGCTTTGTGTAGGATCCTTTGCATGATACTCTAAATAACGCACCAATTTGTACTTTCTTGCCTTTGTCTGGTGCCGACAGGGCTGTAACCGGGTAAAAATATACCTTTACTTGGGGTCGTAACTGTCTGTCTACGTTAAAGAATGCTTATAGGGTAAAGTAACTGGAAGGAGTTTTTGTTCATTTTGGCTTATCTTTAAAGAAACGCACATTCAGTTATGTCCTTTTTCACCCCGAGAGATCATACGCATACCTTAGCAGAGGATGCTCCTCATTTTGGCTATAGCTTTCTGCCGGGGCTGCTCTTTGCGGCGCTGCTTTGGCTCGTGGCCCTGCTCAGTTACCTCACCGGGGCCGACCTGGCTTTTCTGGGCATTCTTCCGCGCAATATCCTCGGGCTGGTAGGCGTGTTCTTTGGCCCTCTGATCCATGGGGGGCTGCTGCACCTGCTTTCCAACACCTTTCCGCTGGTGCTGCTCTCGGGGCTCATCCTTTACATGCACCGCAAGGTGGCGCTAAAAGTTATCGTGCTAGTCTACGTGTTGAGCGGACTGCTGACCTGGCTTATCGGGCGGCAAGCGTACCACATTGGGGCGAGCGGAGTAGTGTATGGCTTGGCGGGTTTCCTGCTCTTTAACGGCTTCCTGCGCCAGAACCGGGGAGCCATGGCCGTGTCGCTGGCGGTGCTGTTTCTGTACAGCGGCCTGTTCTACGGGTTGTTTCCGGGGGAGGAGCGGGTGTCGTGGGAGGGGCACGTGGCGGGGCTGCTGAGCGGGCTGGTGGCGGCCATCGCCTTTGGCGAGGGCGATGCGGTGCAGCCGGCAAACAGGCCCCTGGAGCCGAATGTGGTGCAGCGGCACGTAAGCAGCACCGTGGGGCGCCACTACCAGCACATGTTCATCAGCTACAGCGTCCAGACAGACACTGTGCAGAAGGTATATACGTATACTTTCGATGCAGCCCACATCTCGGTAAAAATCTCAACCAATGCGGCGGCTGGCTCGTCTAAAATACAGACGAAGCCAAAGACAAAAGTATGAGCGGAGAACAGCAAGACATCAAGAAGCACCATGTCCGGGTAAAGGAAAGCCAGAAACACATGGATCCAAAGCAGGTAAGCCGGCAGCGGCACGAGGCGGCGCAGCAACAGGGGGAGGTGAAGCAAAGCAAGTGGCCGCTGGTCGTGACAGCCCTGCTGATCGGGGGCCTGGTGGCCTCCTACTTCGTGTTCCCGGGCTTTCAGGAGGAAGTCAATACCGGTTGGGAGGTTCTCACGAGCGGCGATAAGAACCGGATTTCGGAATGGGTGAGCCAGTTCGGCTTCTGGGGCCCTTTCTTTATCGTAGCGGCCATGGTGGCGCAGATGTTCCTGCTGGTGATAAACGTGGTGGCGCTGATGCTGGTGGCCATTATTGCCTATGGGCCTGTATGGGGCTCTGTGATTGCCGTTACTGCCGTGGCGGTGGCCTCTACGGTGGGTTACTGGATTGGCCGGGGCCTGGGCGAGGCAACCGTGAGCAAAATCATTGGGCAGAAGTCGGAGCGGAAGGTGGCGGGCTTCATGGACAAGTACGGCATCTGGGCCATCATCATTGCGCGCATTTCCCCGTTCCTCTCCAATGATGCCATCAGCTTAGTGGCGGGCCTGGCCGGGATGGGCTACTTTAAGTTTATAGGGGCCACGCTAGCGGGCATTTTGCCACTGACCATACTTCTTGCCTGGCTCGGGGAAAATAACGACCGCCTCCAAAGCGGCCTTATCTGGGTTTCCGCCCTCAGCCTCGTCGCCTTTATCGGCTACATTGCCTACGAAAAGTACGTCCGGAAAAAATAAACAGCCCTATACTTCTGCAGCCCGTTTTATACGTTAACCCGCCGAAGGGGGGCAGTAGCCACAGCGCAGCGTTATACTTCTACTAGCCTTATGAGCAGGTGCATGTGCCCCCATTCGGAGAGGATCAAATAGCATTAGGTGCTTCTTATTATACTAGTTTATATATAAAAAGTATAACGACAGTGATTTATCTCTAAATCGGCCCTCCCATACTTTTCCTGCAACATTGCAAAACCCTTCCCTGAAAGCGTCGTTTAAGCGGGTTGTTATTAGAAAATCGATGTTTCACGAAAAGGACTGCATATGTTTAGGGTTAAATTACTCGCGGCTGTGTTCTATGTTGTTATAGCACTGGCTGAAGAATTATCCTTCTTTGAGGCTGAATCCTCCGCGCCGAAAGTCGAAGAATCGCTATCCGAACTGCCTCTCGAATGGTCCCCGCTGGAAACAGAAGAACAAGCCGACGAACTGGCAGCACTTCCCGAACCGACCCCCACGATTACCGTTTCTGCATCCATATATCATCCCGAGCCAGGCCAAACAGACAGCACGCCCTTCATCACTGCCGACGGCTCCCGCATCAACCCCAAAAACCCCAAACAACACCGCTGGATTGCCGTATCGCGCGACTTGCATAGCAGATGGGGCGGCGAAGTGGAATTTGGGGATTCCCTGTGGGTAACGGGTATTTCTGAGGAGCTGGATGGCCTGTACATCGTGCGTGATATTATGAACAAGCGCATGCAACGGAAAATCGACATCCTGGTAGGCAAACACGACAAGGTAATGGGGCATTGGAACAACGTGCAGATTGCCCGGCTGGATTGAGCCACTACGTAATGGAGTTGGCTTCCACAAATATGAAAAGGGCTTTGGCAGCTGTGGGATAATCGTTATTTTAGGTTTTTCGGAAATCAAGCATAAGAAGCGATGATAACACACCAGGAAGCCAGAACCATACTGGAAAGCATAACCAAAAGCGATAGCCTGCTGCGCCATGCCCGCACCGTAGAATTAGTAATGCGTGCCTACGCCGCCAAACTGGGGGAGGACGAGGAACAATGGGGCATCACGGGCCTGCTACACGACGCAGACTACGAGGCTTACCCCAGCCAGCACCCCGGCGTGATCGTGGGTCAGCTGCGCGAGCGGGGCGAGGAGGAGATAGCCCATGCCATCTCGGCACATTATACCAAGTGGGGCGTGCCTTACAACTCGCTGCTGGACAAGGCACTGGTGGCCTGCGATGAGGTAACCGGGTTTGTGGTAGCCTGCGCCCAGGTGCGGCCAACCAGGTTGCAGGGGCTGGAGGCGAAGTCGGTGTTAAAGAAGCTGGGCCAGAAAAGCTTTGCCGCCTCCGTGGACCGGGAAGAGGTAAGGCTGGGCGCCGAGATGTTTGGCGTGGACCTGAAGGAGCATGTCAGCTTTATCATCGAAGTACTGCAGCAACACCAGCAGGAACTGCAACTGCAGCCGGTGGAGGAGCAGGCGTAGAACAGGACAAAGTATAAAAGGGAAGCGGCAGCTGCTGGTAGAGTGGCTGCCGCTTTTATGTTCGGGGGCGTTAGCATGCTAATGTGTCCAACCACCCCTGCCCCTCCTTGGCTAAGAAGGGTAGCCTGTAACTACCTACTGTGGCTAAAGTATGAACTCCGTTTTGTTGGTATTGCGCGGACAGGTCGCGACCTGTCCCTACAAGTATAAACCCACCCCTGAGAGCTATGCTCGCTAGCTCAAAACTCGCGTTTTGGCTAGTCCAGAGGAGGGGAATTATACTTACTTTACTTTATTGCCATCTCGAGCAGGGCGAGAGATCTATCCAAAATTCTAAAGAGATCTCTCCCAAAGGTTGAGATGACAAATTACAGTGGCTATCGAATCTGATCCCAGTCCTTGGGTTGAGCGCCTTGTAGATTTCCGGTTTCGCTTTAGCGAAATTGCTGAGACCGCAGGTCAAGCAAAGGAAATGTACACCGCGCGATGCCAAAGGACGAGCCCTCTCGGGCTGGAGAGCACCAAAGCCAGAAATGAAACGATAGATCTGTAAGTCTGGGGGATCAGCAGTAACTATAAAGTATAGCTTGTTTTCAATTGCAGAAAGCAGGGGCTAAGAGAGGCACAAGCGGACGCTTGCGCCAGTGAAGTATAAAGTAAAACTCAAGTATACGCATGGCTCTGCGAGCCAGTCGGGTTGCAAACCCAACGAATAAGAAGGCACGGGTTGCAAACCCGCGCCAGCGAGAGATGTGAGTGAAGGATGGAAGTATAGCCCAAGTATAAAATCCTGCTCATCCCTCATCCTGAAAATCCTGATTCAGACAAGTATAAGTATGGCTTTTCAAGCCAATCTAGTTACAGACTCGTTACTATCATTGGTCACAAGTCCGGAGACTTGCGCCAGAAAGCGGGAAGTATAAGTATAACTGCCGCTACAAAGTATACTCCCTTAAAATCTCGAACCCTTCTTTATCATCTTTTGCCTCTACTACCTCGTTAATCACAAACTGAATTTCCTGCTCTGTCCAGTTCTCCTTTTCAGCGGCTTTTACAAATGTGTCGAGGGCGGCAAAGCGGGAGCCTTGTGCAGATATGGTTGCTTTAACTTTCTTTCGGATGCGCATGACGTAATTTTTGCCTCAATTTACGAAGTCCCTGGCAAATAGTACCAGTGCAGTCGCCGTGTATATCCTCCGGCAGGGCTTGCTTATGGGAATTATATCAGGTTTATACTTGCGGGCGTAATGGCTGGCTTAACTCTTTCCGGCTTTGGCCGTTCTAATAGGCTACATCAGGTTTTAGCCACTGTCAGTATGGAGAAAGAGTTATACACCTTTGAGGAGCTTGAACGGTTAAACGACCTTACCATTATGCACTATGCTGCGCCGGTTATCGTGCTGTCGGTGGTGGGGGAGTGGCTGTACGGCATCTACAGAAACCGGAACACCTACCATAAAACAGAGTTTGTGTCAGCACTGACGATAGGGGCCGTGAATGCCGTGTTGGGGGCGCTGCTGAAGATATGGCTCTTCGGTATCGCCCTGGTTATATACAACAAGGTGCCATGGGCCGTGCCCCGGGAATGGTGGATGTTTATCGTCTGCTTTGTGGCCATTGACCTCTGCCGGTACTGGGCGCACCGGGTGGCGCATGAGCAGCGGTTCTGGTGGGCCACACACGTAACGCACCATTCCTCGGAGCGCATGAACTTCTCCGTGTCGTTCCGTACGGGCTGGACGCAGCACATCAAGTTCATCTTTTTCATACCTGTGCCCCTGCTGGGCTTCGACCCGTTCACCTTCTTTATCTGCCACCAGGTGGCCGTGCTATACCAGTTTTTCGTGCACACAGAACTAGTGCGCAGGCTGCCTAAACCAATTGAGTATCTCTTTGTCACACCCTCGCACCACCGCGTGCACCACGGCTCCAACCCCGGCTACATCGATAAGAACTACGGCTCCACCTTTATTATCTGGGACAGGATGTTCGGTACCTTTGAGCCGGAGCGGGAGCAGGTAAAGTATGGTCTCACCAAGCCCGTCACCTCCTTTAACCCGGTGTACCTGGTGTTTCATGAGTGGATGGATATTTGGGAGGATATGAAACACGCGAAAACCTGGAAGGAGAAGTTCCTCATACTTTACAGGCCGCCCGGGGCTGTGGTAACCGAGCATCAGCGGAAGAGCCAGCAGCAGGAGCAGCCGGTGCAGGCTGGCAGAGCGCAGGAGCAGGTGGTACGCCTGGCAACAGACGCGGCTGGGGCCGCCTAAAGTATAAAAGGTCTATTCATCGCTGTACAGGAGCCAGTGCAGGGCGCTTTCCTCATCTACAAACGACTCAAACTGAAGTTCGCTTTTAGCCACGCCTTCTGTCTCCAGCCTTTTCTTTACCTGCAGCGAGTTAAGCTCCACCATAGAGAAAGGGTCCTCCACGCGGGCCCATTTAAGGACGGTAGATGCTCTTAAGGTAGGTAGTAGGGTGTTCCAGAGCCAGTTGGCGTCTTCTAGCTTCAGGTAGTGCAGGGCCCGAACGTTACCGAGCAGGTACCTGAGCTTATAGGTATCCACAATCACCAGCATGTCCGTCATGTTCTGCCGCACTTCGTGGCCCTCCATATGCTGCTTGCAGTATACCGTCAGCAGCGAAAGCGACAGATCTACCTTGATGGTGCAGACATCGGTCTCCTTCACAACAATTACTTTCTCTTTCTCCCCCGCTTCCATCTGTGCTGCATAAATCCCTGAAACCTGCTTTTTTATCTATGGCTAAGAGGTTGAAAACTATGGATTTATATTCTATTCAGGCGAAAATAGTTAGCAGATTTAAGCACTAGATTTTAAAACCACCAAATTTATAGGACGAACGGATGCCTACGGGTGGCGAAAGAAACTAGAGAGAAGAGAATTGAAAGAGCAAAAAGGGAGGGGAAATGAAATAAGCATGGCTCGCGGGCCATGCTTCTGATATTAGTAACTGTCCTGGTAGGCTGCGTTTTGCTGCCTTGCCGCCGGGTTGCTTAGCATCTGGCTCGGCACGCCCATTTTCTCCTCGCGGCGCTGCTGGTACTGTTGGAACTGTTGCGGCGTCAGCACGTCCTTCAGTTGCGAGAGGCGCGTCTGGCTGATCATATCCATCTGGCTGACCAGCTTTTTAGGGTTGTTTTTATACTTTACCTTAGCCTCCTCCGCATTTTTAAGGCTGGTGAGGTTGATGGTGTATACTTTCTGGGTTTGCTGGGGCGAGAGGCGCAGGTTCTTGGAAAAACCGGCGGTGATGGCCTCGGCACGCTGCTCCAGGCTCTGCCCGGACTGGGCAGCCTTGGCTTGCGGCTGTTGGGCCTGCGCGAAAGCGGCCGGGGCGGCCAGGGCAAAAGCGATGGCAAAGACAATCTTCTTCATATAGGGTATCGTTTCTTTCTCCTGTTGTAGCAGGCAATTATCGTTCCGAATCAAACAAAAAGTATAAAACAGCTTTTCGCTAACTATAGTTTCGGCTAGCTTTCGCTGTAAAAGTATACTTTGTAGAAGTGCATGCCCCGCTCCTGGTCGAAGCCGCGCTCCACATACTGCTCGCTCTGCTCCGGGTTATAGCCGCTGAACTTGATCTCGATCTGCGTGTCGAGCTTGATGAAGTTACGGAACTTGCGCTTCATGTTGCGCACCGTATTCTTGTTGATGGCAAAGTCGGTGAAGCCCTCTATGTCGCGCTCCTCGGCAAAGGCCTGGCTATAGTCTTTAAAGCGCTCTTTCGTCTCCGGCTCGTCAATCACGCTGCTGGTGAACTCCTCCAGATCAAAAGTCTCGCTTTTCGAGAAGTAGTCCACGGAGCGGCTGATGAAGTCTACCTGTGCCTTTTTGCTCTCGGTGCGGGCGAACACTTCCTCTGAGAAATCCTTGCACAGGTTCAGAACGGTTTTGGTGTTGTAGTTCGTATCCTGTAGCTCGGCCACATTCAGAAAATCATCTTTCCAGAAAACCGCATCGTAACTGTTGGCGTCCACCAACTTCACCCGAAAGCCGTCCTCGGCCTGCGTGTTATAGATCATACAGCCTTTGTCCACGCCTTTCAGGTTCACGCCGAAGTGGTAGTTCACGTTCAGGTCATCCGCCTCATCCTGAAAAGTCAGGAATGTGTCCTTGTTCTCAGACTTAAAGATGCCGATCGCGTCCACTACCTCTTCCTCCATCAGGCAGCCCTCAAAGTGCACCACGTACAGCTCACCGCTTTTTACCTTCGGGTGGTCCGACTGTTGGTAGAGGTGGTTCAGGATATGCACCGAGTACGCATGGAAGTTGTGCGGTTCGGCAAAGATCAGGGCCGAGTAGGCAAACATCTCGTTCAGGGCGACATCCGACGTATGGGTGAAGCGGAAAAACTCCTCCTGCTTAAACGGCGACAGGAAATAGTTCACCAGCAGGTCGTAGAGCTGCTCGTCACGCAGGTCCACCAGCTCCTTGCTGGCCACCACACCCTCTTCCTTTGCTTTGTTTCCTACCCTGTGCACGGCCAGTCGCTTCAGGCGCACCTGCGTTCTGTCTTTCATCTGTGTTTCGGCTTCAAGTTGAGGGGGCAAAGCTAAGCAATTACTGGCTTTTACCAGCGCTCCTTTATACTTTCTCATCTCTTAAAAGATAGGAAGTATAGGAAGATTAAAATTTTAATTTACTGATTATTAATATTTTATACTTTGTGTGATGCGGCTTGTGGTATAAAAGTCCCCTTTTTGGCACGGTTCTTTCATTCAACCGAATTAAGCAGGCCAGCTTACCGGAAAAGAATGAGGAAACTTAACCACTACTACCATGAAAAGGATTTTTCTACTTATAGCTGTCGCTATAGGGCTGGCCGCCGCGAGCGCTGAGGCCCAGCAGCAGCCTGTTCGATACAACAAGCAATCAACGTATCATAATAGCCCGAGCCAGCTCCGTTTTGGCATTAAGGCCGGCGTAAACCTGGCCGACTGGGAGGGCGAGACCATGCAAAGCGTGCAGGACCTGATCGATATGTCGGCGGGGTATGCCAGCCGTGAGATGCGCCCCGGCTTTCATGTGGGTACGTACCTGAACATACCGGTGGCGCCGGGCTTCGAGATTGAGCCGGGGCTGCAGTACTCACAGAAAGGCATGGTGCTGCGGGGCAAGATTCCGCTGGAGCAGTTTGATTTCGTGAACGCGAACGTTACCCTGACCAACAAGGCCGAATACCTGGACCTGCCCGTGCTGGCGAAAGTATACGTAGGGGAGGGGTTCCATATTTTTGCCGGTCCGCAGGTGTCTTACCTGTTGTCTAATAAAGTGTCGGCTGAGGCGGGCGCCTTCGGCTTTAAGGCCCTGAACCAGGAGTGGGACATGAAGAGCGGCTTCCGGGAAGTGGATGTGGCCGTGACAGGCGGCCTGGGCTATAAGTTCGCTAGCGGCCTTAACATCAGCGCCGGCTATGACTACGGCCTCAACTCCATTGACAGCAGAAACAACTTCGATACGTTCAACCGGGTGATCAAGGCATCTGTCGGTTTTACCTTCTAAGTATAAGATTAAAGTTTAGTGTTTGGTAATTTACACAAGGCCCACCGCAGCTGCGGTGGGTTTTTTTATACTTTCAGGTAAGCCAAGTATAAGCTGCAAGCATACCAGTACCCTGTTTAATCCAAAAAGCCCGTTACTATACATCGCAACGGGCTTTTTATTAAGGATGTAGGAGTCTATACTTTAAGAAGATTTCTTGTAGGGGAATTTCTTGGAGGAGTTTTTCATCAAGGCGTTAGAAAGCGACTGGCGGCTGCTGAAAACGCTGCCCGAAGCCTCGTAGTCATACTTCCACATCAGGTCACCGGCCTGCGCCTCATGCACCGTAATAGAGGTGTTCACAGAGTTGGTAGGCCCCCAGGCGCCTACCAGCAGGCCAACAGCTACCGCAGCTCCATCCGACATCGGCTTCGACATCACCGCGCTACCCGATACAACGGCGTCTACGCCCAGTATCTGGCAAAGCTTCTCCTTGGAAGCGGTGCGCAGGTCCTCGTACGTCAGGCCAGCCTCATTCAGCAGCGCGTTGGTTTTATTCACATCCTGAAAGGAGACCGTATACTTGTCCTTGCTCATCTGGCGCAGGAAATAGCCATATACGTCGCCTTGCATCCCGTAGCCGTAATCGCGCTGCTGGTCTTGCATCATCTCGGCCGTTACACCTTTCGGCAGCCTTCTGGACTCAATAGTAACATCAAACGGCATGATAGCCAGCACTTTGTGGTTCTGCTTTACCTGCTCGAAAGAAGCAGCCTTGTAAATCTTGGGCCCGCAGCTGTGGATGGCAAGGCTCAGGCAAAGAATGGCGAAAAAGTAAATTTTTCTCATAACTGTAAGTTTGTCTTAAAAGATGATTGATTAGATTTTAATTGAAAAATCAGCTATAAATATAGGTAATTAAACATACTATAATACAAAACACACAACTATATTTTTTTACATCTCCGGCCCCGCAAGGGTCCGATGCGACGGCTTGGGAACAATTGTCCGTTGAAGCAGTTAAAAAAGCTGTACCAAACACTTTTTCATGAAACACCTACACTTACTGCTGCTAAGTTTGCTGGCCTTCGTCTGGGCCGCGCAGGCCCAACAAGTACCTTCCTCCCTCAACGCCACCCTGGAAGGATACCAATACCCGCATGAGGTAAAATACTTTGAGGCGGAGGTAGAGGGACAGAAGTATAAAATGGCTTACATGGATGTGGCGCCGGCCAGGCAGGTGCAAAACCCGCAGGCAGTGCTGCTTTTGCACGGCAAAAACTTTATGGGCGCTTATTGGCGTCAGACGATCCAGTTCCTGTCGGATAACGGGTTCAGGGTGATTGTGCCGGACCAACTGGGCTTTGGCAAGTCTGAGAAGCCGGAGATAAGCTATACGTTTCATCAGCTGGCCCAGAACACGCAGCGGCTCTTACAGCAGCTCGGGGTGCGGCAGGTGGCGGTGGTGGGCCACTCGATGGGCGGTATGCTGGCTACGCGCTTCGCGCTCATGTATCCCGGCATGACCACAAAACTGGTGCTGGAGAACCCGATCGGGCTGGAGGATTACCGCTTGTTTGTGCCTTACAAGAACCTGCAGGAGCTATACCAGTCGGAGCAGAAGCAGACGGCGGAAGCTATCAAAAATTATCACCAGACCTACTATACTTCCTGGAAACCTGCCTACGAGGAGTGGGTGCAGGTGCCGGCCGCCCAGACCAACCATCCTGATTTCCCGAAGGTGGCCAAAGTATCCGCGCTAACTTATGACATGATTTACCAGCAGCCGGTGGTGTATGAGTTCGGGCAAATAAAGGCGCCTACTCTTGTTTTGATAGGGCAGGAGGATCGCACCATTGTGGGCAAAGGGTTTATTGAGGACAAGCAAAAGCTAAAGGAGCATGGGCAGTACCCGCAGTTGGGCAAGCAAACGGCTAAGGCCATCCCCGGGGCTAAACTGGTAGAACTGGAAAAAGTGGGCCATATTCCGCACCTGGAGGCCACGGAACGGTTCCACAGGGAGCTGCTGCAGTTTCTGAGGTAGGGCTGTTAATGATGATGGTGGTGATCGTCGTCGCCGGGCTTGCTGTTGAAATTAGCAATGGTGCCAAGGATGAAGAATACCAGCCAGCAGATATAGAGCGCGTTGAAGTTCTCCACGTTCTTGCCCAGCAACAGCAGGATCAGGTTGGCCACCAGGGTCATCACCAGGCCTGTGGTGGCCACAAACTGGTAAGAGTTCATCTCCCTCGGGTCGTAAATCTTGGAATGCTTCATGCGCTGCTCTTAATGGTTTAATGTCTTGCTAACGCTTTTTAGGCAGGAGAGGTGCCCTAAAGGCTAACTTTAGGCAAAGATAAAGGAAGAACCCATACTTGCCGCAGTTTATACTTTATACTCCCCCCGATGAAAAAGCATGCACGTAACGGCCCTGCCATTTGTGCCTACAGCAGCCGCTTCCGCAAAAGGCCTCAACTACCAAAGTATGACCGGCAACTGAATGGGGTTGAATAGATGATGTCTGGTTGATTTATTATGTAAAGTATAGGTAGGTGTCAGCCAACCAGCCATACTCCGTAGCGTATACCTGTGTATAAACTAACCAGACTTCAACGATGAATAATAGAGAAGAAGATAAGAAGAAGGCTCCCTCGGAGGAGAAAAATGTGCACAGCGACTATAACGAGCGCGTAGGCATGGGCAATAGCCCCGATCCGTCGGCCAAGCGAAACATTGGACCCGAGGGATACACCGAGCGCGCAGGCCAGAAGGATAAACTCAAGAACCTCCACATTGGCGGAAACGAAACCACTGGCTACGGCGCCAACGATCCCGAGAACCACGAGGCCACCGCACAAGGGCCTGGTTTTGAGTTTGAAGGAAGCGACACTGGCATGGACGATGACGTGGCAGGTATCCGCCGCGGCGACCAGCCCCTGGGAGAAGACGAGAAAAGGCCTGACGACGCAGATTACAGCCGCAGGTAATTGCTGCACGGCTATACTTTAAAAGCAGGAGGGGGAGCCGATATCGGCTCCCCCTCCTGCTTTTATGGCTATTCCGTTCGAAGAAGGCCGACAGGTGTGGCGGCCTTCTTCATCTTGGGGTGTTGCGGGTTTACTCCTCGTTGGTTGCGGCCACAAAGCGGGCAGCAGGCGTTGGCTGGTTTTTGTAATTGGCGTAGGCCTGCAGCTGGTTAGGGTTTAGGAACGAGGTCACGTTCTTGTCGTAGGAGGCAGCCAACTCTTCCAGTTTCTGCTCTATAAGGTGCGTATCGTTGCTGTGTGTGCTCAGGATCTCCTGTGTGGCAAGCATGCGCTCGCGGTTCAGCTCTTTGAGTTTGATGTAGCCGATCTCGTTCAGGCGAAGTTCCTGTGCCATGGAGCGGGTAATCTGGGTGCAGCGCTCTTCGGCTTCACGGCTAAGTTTAAACGGGGACTGGGCAAAGGAGGCGGTACTGATAAGAAAAGCGGCAATAATTAGTAAAACATTTTTCATAGGGATAGTAAGCTAAATTATAAGTTAAACCGAGGCTTCCAGAAAAGGCTGCTATATAGCTATATAGTGCCCTTGGAAGTTATTTAACATTACGCTCCCCTAAAAAAATAGGTTGTGTATTATTTATCTTAAATATTAAATTTATTAAGGAAAGTGAAAATAATAATTTGAATATTTATATCTTAATATATAGTAATCTACATTCAAGTTTATGTACGCAAGAACGGCCGCAAGGGTGGGGCAAGTAAAAAAAAAGCCACTGCAAAGCAGTGGCCAGGTATAACGTGTGGTGGCAGGAGGCTAAGAAATATAATCCTCCCGGATCAGGTTCAGAATCTCGGGTGAAAGCGGCTTTGAGAAGAAGTCCCTTACTTCGGCATGTGTTTTGGCGCAAATGATGTCCTCTCTATCCACTGCCGAGGACAGCATAAACAGGCTACACTTCTTAGTGGCCTGCTCCGGCAGCTTCCGGTACTCCTCCAGAAACTTCCAGCCATCCATGCCCGGCATGTTAATATCCAGGAAGATAAGATCCGGGAAGTCGTCTGGGTTCTGCACCGCCACCTGTTTCAGGTTATTCAGCGCATCCTCCGCCCATTCAAAGCTTATGACCCGTTCCGCAAAGTTTTCACTTCTGATAATCGTCTCGCACACAAAGTTGTTGATCTGATCATCATCAATAAGAACTACCTTTTTTAACATTTCCATTACCTAAGCCTGATTTAAATGTAGACTTTAAACGTAGTACCTGCGCCTACCCGGCTGTCTACCTCAATTTTGCCGCCCAGAAGATCGACCTGTGTTTTTACCAGGTGCAAACCTAAGCCCCTGCCCTCGATGTGCTGATGAAAGCGCTTATAGAGGCCAAAAAGATTGCCTTTTACCTTTGCAAGATCAATTCCGAGCCCGTTATCGGAGATTTCGATGCAAATATAGTCCTTTTGCTTATAACTTCTTATACAAATCTCGGGCTTCCTTTGCGGGTCTCTGTACTTGAGGGCGTTTGTCAGCAGGTTCTGGAGAATACTATGAATGTAGCTCCTCAGCGATACAATACTGGGGGCATGGCTGAAGTCGTATGCAACGTTGGCTTGGGTGTTTTCCAGCTCAATGGATATGCTTTTGAGGATATCCTGGAGCAGCTCCTCGAAGTAAACCTGCTCTGATACGTCCAACATCTGGCCGCGCACTGTCAGGATATGGTTTAGGTCGCGGATGGTGTGGTCCAGGAGCCGCGCCGACTGGGCCAGGCTGTCAATAATGTGTTTGTTCAGGTCTGCCTCCGGACGGGCACGGTCGTAGATGGTGGTAAGACCCATGATGTTGGCGATAGGCGCGCGCAGGTTGTGGGACACAATATAGGCGAACTGCTGCAGGTTCTGGTTCTGCACCTGTAGCTGCTCGGTGAGCAGGGTGCGCTTGGCTTCCTCCAGCTTGCGCTCTGTCACGTCGGCCACAGAGGCATCCAGGCGCTGTACTTCACCATTCTCTCCCAACATAGGCGACAGGCGCAGCATAAACCACTTCTCCTTTCCGTCCCGGGCAATGATGCGCATTTCGTGCTGGATCTTTTTGCCAAGCGGTACTTCCTGCTTAAGCTTGCTTAGCAGGCCTGGCAGGTCCTCCTCATGCGTAATCCTAGGCCAGAGGTGCTCCTGCGTGAACTCCTCCTCGGTGTAGCCTGTAATCCGGACACACTGCGGGCTGATGTAGAAAATCCGGAAATTAGCATCGGCTGAGAAAATAACTTCAGGTATATTCTCAATCGTAGACTGGAAGCGGTCCTTGGCCTCCCTGATCTCCCGTTCCCTTGCCTTTTGCTCGGTTATATCCTGTGTGGTTCCGAGCACCTTCAGTACCTGGCCCTCATAATTCATCAGGGGCTCCATGGTCTGGTGCAGGTATTTCTCCGACCCATCGTGTAGCCGGATGCGGTGCTCCGCGGATACGACTGTTTTCTCCTCTATCACGCGCTGGTAGTCCTGCAGTGCTTTGTCTCTGTCCTCGGGGTGGAAGAAGGCTTGCAGGCTGTTTAACGTGACCGCGAACGTCTCAGGAGAGACACCGTAGATGGTGTACAGGTTATCAGATATCCTCAAACTGTCGCGCAGCAGGTCATACTCCCAACTACCGATCTTTGCCAGGCTCTGGGCGCGTGCTAGTTGCGCCTCACTATTTTTAATAGCACTTATAATGTTGCGCTGCTCCGAGATATCATGAATGCTCAGGGCTACGGAGATAACCTGCCTGTCGTGGGTGAGCACCGGACGGAACGCTATCTCAAACCACAATTCGCCGCTACCGGTCTCGAACTGGGTGGGTTTGCCCTGCAAAGCGCGCGCGTGGCTATCGATCAGGATGTTTTTCTGGTCATCGGAGGTCAGTTCTAGTATGTTTTGGCCTGGTTGCAGCTCCCTTAGCGTCAGTTTCTTCACTTCTTCGGCGGCTACAGCGTTAAAGAGCAGTACATTCAGCTCTTTGTCGAGCAGGTAAACGGCCTGCGGGGAGCTGTCGAGCAGGGCGCGCAGGTTTGCCTCGCTGGCTGTGAGTTGCGCTTGTGCCTCTTTCTGGTCGGTAATATCAATGAAAGTGCCGTTGTAAAGCAGTACGCCGTTCTCCTTGGAAGACGGTAAGCTATGCCCCCGGATCCAATTCCACTCTTGCTGCACCTTGTTCCAGACCCGCAGGTCCTGCACCCACGGCAAAAAGCTTTGTGTGGCAGCCTGAATGCTTTTGGACACTTCCTCGAGGTCGTCTGGATGTACGGCTTCGAAAAGCAGGTTCGGATTTTGGTATACTTCCTCAGGGGTAACGCCAACCACATCTTTTATGCCGTCACTTACAAACGGGAAGCTGGTGTTGTTATGCTCGTCCACCCGGAACTGGTACACCGCGCCTGGTATGCTGGAACTCACCTCGCGCAGCTGCTTCTCGCTCTTTGCCAATGTGGCAATAAACTCCTCCTGCTTCTGTATGTTCTCGGAGGTAACGAGCCGGGGGTACACGCCGTTCCTTTCCTTAAACGCATGCGACCGCAGCATAACCCGGAATATGGAGCCATCCTTGCGCATGTGGCTTACACCCACGTTGTTCGTGTCTGCGGCTTTGTCCATTTGGCTGATACGGCTCCTGACCGCCTCTTTTTCTTCTTCCGGCAAGATGTCGAAAACAGTAAGCCGCAGAAACTCCTCCTGCGTAAACCCATACTCCTGCACCGCCGCCTCATTCACTTCCAAAATTCTGAACGTATGCTGATCATACACGAACATCGGGATCGGGTTCTGCTCAAAAAGGCGTCTGAAGTGCCGTTGTGTAAACTTCAGGTTCTGCTGCAGTGCCTCCCGCTCCTTTATCTCCTTGTTGAGGCGCTGGTTCTCCTGCTGCAGGCGCTTTGTAATCTGGTTAAAGGCAAAGGAAGCCCAAAATATAAACGGCACTACCAGCAGCAGGAGGAGAATGTACTCATCCACCAGGTTCGAGAAAGCGGGGGAAAACTGATCGGTATAAGTGCGCGCTGCGTTGGTCAGTTCACTGTTCAGACTGATGAGGTGAGCGTGGTGTTGCGTGTAAAAGGGGGCCAGGTGGGCAGCATCATAGCGTAGCGCCGCCTCCCTTTGCCGCTCATAGGACAGCCTAAGGAGGCTGTCTACATGCGCGTGATAGTTCTTAAGATCATCACTCAGGCGGTGTAGTTGCTGCAGGTGCCCATGCCCTTCCAGTAACTGGTGCAGTTCCAGTATGGTAGCCTCATTCGCTTTGTAGGCCAAGGCTAACTCCCTCCGCAAGCTGTCCTTGGCAGCCGCACGCTCAGCCATAATGTGGGCTCTTACTAAAGCCTGTGTGCGTTCCTTGTTCTCGAATAGCTTGTTGACCAGCTCCAGCCGTCTATAGGTGTGCTGCATGCTGGTCGTGTATTTGTCCTGGAACTCCCTGGTCTGCATGTAGAAGAACACGCACACCAGCAACAGGGTTGCCAGCATGCTCAGAAAAGCGATTCCAATATACCGTATAATGCGATTATACTCCTGTTGTATATCCTTCGATTCCAAAAAGCCTGTCTCCGTCAGTAAAGTTTAAGGTGCGGTGTATAAAATAGTTGCAATAAGCATTAGCCTTCTAAAATAAGGAGAGACACGAATAAAACAATGGAGATTCGGATAAACATATATTATTGATGATTTTTCTCCATCAAGTATAAATAATGTTAAACCATTGTCTGTTTGTTATACTTTTAAAGTACAAAATAGCCGTAGGTACAGGGCAGGGATGGGAGGAGGGGAGAGTATGAAAACATGTAATGCATCGCCAGAATTGTGTAACACACTAGCGGGCAAGGGGGCGTATCTTTGTAACAGATAAAACAATGAAAAAAATGGCAACTGTAAAAGATAGAAAGCTTACCAAAGCCACCTTTCCGGTAGAGGGCATGACCTGTGCCTCCTGCGCCAACAGTATACAGAGCATGCTGAACGCCCGTGAGGGAGTGGCAGAGGCAAACGTGAACTTCGCCGGTAAAACTCTGCAGGTGGCCTACGATGAGCAGGAGGTAAACCCAGCTCAACTGCGCGAGACGGTGCAGGAAATCGGCTTTGATATACTGATAGAGGAAACAACCCAGGAGGAGCTGGAGGAGCGGCAGGCAACGGCGCTCTCTAACCTGAGGCGCAAAACCATTATAGCCGGTGTGCTGGCCCTGCCGGTGTTTATACTGGGCATGTTCTTCCACGACACTTTCGCCTGGGGCAACTGGGCCATGCTTATACTTACCGCGCCTGTCCTGCTTTGGGCGGGGCAGCGCTTCTTTGTAGGGGCTTGGGCACAGGCCAAACACGGCCGCGCCAACATGGATACGCTGGTGGCGCTGAGCACGGGGATCGCCTTTATCTTCAGTGTGTTCAACACAGTTTACCCGGGGTTCTTCCTGGATAGGGGGTTGATGCCGCACGTCTACTTCGAGGCGGTGGCCGTGATCATTGCGTTTATACTTTTGGGGAAGTACCTGGAGGAAGGCGCGAAAGACCGTAGTTCCTCGGCTATTAAAAAGCTGATGGGCCTGCAGCCGAAGACGGTACGGGTGCTGCGCAACGGCACCGAACTGGAGCTGAAGATAGAGGAAGTACAACTGGGCGACAGGGTCGTGCTGCTGCCTGGTGAGCGCGTGCCGGTAGACGGTGAGGTAGCCTCCGGAACAACGTACGTGGACGAAAGTATGCTGAGCGGGGAGCCGCTGCCGGTGCAGAAACAGCCTGGCGATGCCCTTTATGCCGGCACCATCAACCAGAAGGGAAGTGTACAGATCATCGCACAGAAGACCGGCGGCGAAACCATGTTGGCCCATATCATCAAGCTGGTGCAGGAGGCGCAGGGCAGCAAAGCCCCGGTGCAGAAGCTGGTGGATAAGATCGCGGGCATCTTCGTACCGGTGGTGTTGGTAATTGCCGTCCTTACGTTTGCTGCCTGGCTGGTGTTCGGTGGCGAGGCCTACCTGACGGAGGCGCTGCTATCTACCATTTCGGTGCTGGTGATCGCCTGCCCGTGTGCACTTGGCCTGGCCACCCCAACGGCAATTATGGTGGGCGTGGGCCGTGGTGCCGAGAACGGCATCCTGATAAAAGACGCGGAAAGTCTGGAGCATGCCCACAAGGTAAATGCCGTCCTCCTGGATAAGACCGGTACCATCACTTTAGGTAAGCCCTCTGTTACGGATGTGGTGTGGGCGCAGGACACATTGGAACAGGCGCGGCTGGAGACGCTGTTCTTCTCTATGGAGGCACAGTCGGAGCACCCGATCGCACAGGCCATCTATACTTTCTACAAGGAACAGGGGCAACAGGCCGTGCAACCGGACACCTTTAACAGCCTCACCGGTTTGGGGATAGAGGCCGGGTTTGACGGCACCCGCTACCTGGCCGGTAACGAGAAACTGCTGCGCCAGCAGGGCGTGGAGCTGCCGGAGCACCTGCTGCAGGCGGCAAGGCAGCTGCAGGAAGACGCTAAAACAGCCATCTTCTTTGCAGACTCAGCGCAGGCGCTGGCTGTCTTCGCCGTGAGTGACCCAATCAAGCCTGCCGCCGCCAAAGGTATAAAAGCCATGCACGAGGCCGGGCTGGAAGTATACATGCTCACCGGCGACAACAGCCAAACGGCCGAGGCCGTAGCCCGGCAGGTGGGTGTGGCGCATTACCAGGCGGAGCTGCTGCCAACAGATAAGTCCGACTTTGTGAAAAAGCTGCAGGCGGAAGGGAAAGTAGTTGCCATGGTGGGCGACGGTATAAACGATGCGCAGGCCCTTGCCACCGCCGACGTCAGCATCGCCATGGGGCAGGGCACCGATATTGCTATGGAAGTAGCCGGCATCACGCTCATGCGCTCCGACCTGACGCAGGTGGCCAGAGCCGTAAAACTGTCGCGGGCCACGGTGCAGACGATCCACCAGAACCTGTTCTGGGCGTTCATCTACAATGTGATCTGTATTCCGGTGGCGGCTGGCATACTGTTCCCCTTCACCGGTTTCCTGCTCAACCCGATGATTGCGGGCGCGGCCATGGCCCTGAGTTCTGTGTCGGTGGTGACTAACAGCCTGCGCCTTCGGGCTAAGAAATTGTAAAGTGTATTAAATATGTTAACTAAATAAATTCAGAAAAGTATGGAAACCTATAAATTTAAGACCAACATCAACTGCGGAAACTGTGTGCGCGCTGTTACGCCTCACCTCAACAAGCTGGAGGGCGTGCAGGAGTGGAAAGTAGATACTGACAATCCAAACAAGGTACTGGAAGTAAAAGCAGATGCCGCAGACGCTGAGACGATTAAAAACACGGTGAAGAAAGCTGGTTTTGAGGCCGAGCAGATCTAAGCAAGTATAAAGTTAAAGCTGTATGTAAAGGCTAACAGGTTGCTGACCTGTTAGCCTTTTTCTGTTTGTGATAAGTATAGCGTAGGGCGTTGGAAGTGGGGGAGGGGCCGGGCGGAGACTTTTTTATACTTTGCCATCAGCCTAAAAAGAAAAGGGCAGCTAAAATAGCTGCCCCGTTTCTGTACTCTCAAACTAAACCATTATTTAATATCTACCATGCCCATTCCGGGCAAATAACCTTACGTGTGTTGCGCAGCTTAAACCCAAGCACCACCTCATGGCTTCCGGCGCTTGCCTGCCCCAGCGGCGAGGTAGTGGCGTCGTAGGAGTAAGCCAGGTCCAGCAGGTGATTGATGTTGATGCCTGCCATGGCTGCTACTGACTCCTCGTGCCTGTACGTAACGCCTGCCCAAAGCCTGTCACCATAGACAACCTTCATCGTAGCATCCACCGATGCCGGGCTTGGCTGCGCCATTTTCACCATCACCGAAGGGATCAGCGAAATGTAAGGCGCTACATCCAGGCGGTAGCCACCCGTAACGTAGTAGTGCTGCTGCAGTGCGCCATCTGTGTCCGATGGGGTATTGTCAGTCAGGAACTGGCGCTTACTGGGTACCAACTGCGCCCCGGCCACACCTGCGTAGAAATTGCGGGAGTAGAGCCACAGGCCCATGCTCAGGTCAAACTTTACCTCGTTAGCCCGACCGTCGTAAATGGCTGGGTCGTGGAGGCTGTTGTGGGCTAACTTTACCTTACCTGGGTCCAGGCTATACTGGATAATGCCCGGCTGCACACCTGCCGATACTTTGAGGGTGCGTGAAAGCGGCTGGTGATACGCATAGCTGGCTGAAACGCTGCCACGCTTCAGCGGGCCCGTCTCCGTGGACATTGCCATCAGGCCAAAGCCATGGTGCGGGCGCGACCTGCGGTAAATGCTGGATGGTTTCATGCTGCCCTCCTTCGCCATGCCCCTGCCGCCGCCGTACGTGCTGCCGCCAGGCTTGTTAATTGGCATGTGCAGGGTAGCATAGTACGACTGCGGCGCTCCCTCCAGGCCGCTCCACTGGTGGCGTGTGCCAAGCTTCAAGTCGGCGTAGTCCTCTATGCCCGTGATAGCGGGGTTGGCGAGGTAATTATTTAAAGTATACTGAGTGTATTGAGGCCGCTGCTGGGCAAAGGCACTGCCTGCCGCCAACAGCCATATCACTCCTAGGGCTAAAAGTTTGTTCATAGAATGGCTTATTTAACGATGGTCACACTGCCGGTCAAGGGCTTTTCGTTTTGATCTAACTTTATGATGTAATAATAAGTAGCCATTGGCAGCGGCTTGCCGTTCTGGCGTCCATCCCACGGTTGCTTATACCCATCCGAGTTGAACACCATAGTACCCCACTGGTTATAGATCTGCACCTTGCAGTTGCCGTACTTTTCAATGTTCTCGATCTCCCAGGTGTCGTTAATGCCATCCTGGTTCGGCGTGAACGTGTTCGGGATATCGACGAACGGCAGCACAACCACCACCACCTCGTCGGTGAAGGTACAGCCGCCCTCTGTGGTGGCCGTTACCGTGTAAACCGTGGTTTTCTCCGGTGTTACGGTCGGGTTAGCGATGTTTGGGTTGTCCATGCCCTCGGCCGGGGACCAGCTGTAGGTAAGGCCGCCACTGGCGCGCAACTGTGTTCCTCTGCCACTCACCACCGTTACATCCGGGCCGGCGCTAAGCTCTGGTTCGGTTACCTTCACGGTTACGGCCAGGCGCTTGCTGGCGCAGCTCTGCACCTCCTGCACATAGTAGGTGGTGGTATGGAGCAGCACCGGTGTTTTGAAGGTGCTGCCTGTGGCAAGCGGTGTGCCGCCTGCCGCACTGGCATACCACTCCAGCCTGCCGCCTTTGCCCTTTGCGCTGAGGGTCGTGCTCAGGCCGGCGCAGATGCTGGCCCCCTGCGCCACCGGCATATCCGGCAGCGGCGTTACCTTTACCTCCACCGCATTGCTGGTGATAGAGCCACACGAGGCGGAGGTTACCACACGGCGGAACCAGGTGTTTTCGGTGAGCGGGTACGGCGTGTAATCTTTTCTGTCGTTCTGGCCAGGTGCCGGGGTATAGATGCCATCGCGGGTAGTGCTTTGCTCCCACAGGTAAGCAGGCTTGCCGCTGCCACCGGCAGGTTCAGAGCCAGCCAGGGTGGCCGGGGCCTCGCCGGAGCAGACTGTTTGCGTACCCGACAGCACCGCGTTGTTGCTCAGCTCCGGCTTCACCGTGATCAGAACCGGGTTGCTGAGGTCGGTATAGGCGCCGGAGGTGGTCACGCGGCGGAACCAGGTATCCTGGCTAACCGGGCCAGGCTGGAAGCTTTGCGCATCGTTAGGGGAGCCGTTGTGGCCTTGCGCCGTCACGAAGCCGGTTTTATCGCCTTTGGTGCTGCTCTCCCAGCGGTAGTTAAAGTTGCCTTCGCCGCCTCTTGGCAGCTCGCCCTCCAGCCTTGCCGGCACGCTGCCGATACAAATGGTCTGGTCTGATTTGATGACGTTGTTGGCGATTTCCCCAATCACCGTGATCTTCACTAGGTTGGAGGTCACTTCGCAGCCACCGGACAGCACCACGCGGCGGTACCAGGTGTCTTTGTACAGTCCCCTCGGGAAGGTATAGTCGGCACTCTGGTTGTTACCCTCGGCCGGATCAAAGTTTACCTCGTCCGTGCTGAACTCCCAGCGGTAAGTATACTTGCCGTTGCCTCCCTTTATTGGGGCTGTGTTCAGGCCGGTAAGTACGGCTGGCTTGGTGCCTGCATAAATGCTCTGGGAGGCCTTGATGTTATAGTTCTCGATAGCAGGGTTCACCGTTACCTTTACTGGCTCAGAGAAGCTGGTGCAACCGCCGGAGATAACCTTGCGGCGGAACAGCGCGGTCCTGCTCAGGCTTTGTGGCTGATAGCTACCGTCGGCACGGTTGTTTTGGCCCGGTGCCGGCATAAAGTTGGCGTCGCCTTCCAGTTTATACTCCCAGGTATAGGTATACTTGCCTGCTTCGCCACCTGTGGTAGGGGTGAGGCTGGAAAGCAGGGTTGGAGTGCCGCCCTGGCATACTTCCTGGCTACCTGTAATAATGTTCAGGAGCTTCGGGTTCACCGTCACCGTCACCGGGTCGCTGGTGCTCACGGTGCAGGAGCCGGACTGCACCACTCTTCTGAAAGTGGTTGTTTCAGTCAGATTCTGGGCTGTCCAGTCCTTGTTGCCGCCGCGGCTGTTCGGAATCTCGCGGTATTCGCCACCAGTTGTTTTAGACTCCCAATAGAACGTATAGCTGCCTGCGCCGTAACCGCCCTCTGGCGCCTGGCCCGTAAGTATGGCCGCATCGCCCTCACAAACGGTTTGGGTGCCGGAGATGATGTTCTTGCTGATAGGCGGCATCACCCGCACCAGGATGGTGTTGCTGGTGCTGGCCGTGCAGGAGCCGGACTGTACCACACGCTTGTACCAAGTATTGCCTGTGAGTGGCGTGGTTGACTTATAACTAGCTGAGTTGCTGTTCTCGATCTTCGTGAAGTTGGTGTTGTCCTTGCTAACGTACCAGGTATAGGTGTAGGGCTCAGCGCCTCCTGCCAGTACGCCCTGTATCTCCTCCGGCACCTGGCCATGGCAGATCGTTGGCACCTCGCGCAGCTCGTTTTTAGTGATAGCCGGGATCACGTTTACCCGCACTGCCTCAGACGCCAGCATACAGCCATCCGAGTATACCACGCGCTTAAAGGAAGTTGGCAGCGCCAGCCCTTCCTGCGACTGGTATACTTTGCCCGTGGCACCCGGAATGTTGGTGAAGGTCGTGCCGTTGAGGCTGCTCATCCACTGGTACGTATACGTGCCTACCCCGCTGCCACCTATTGGCTCTGAGCCCGTGATGCTGAATGGGGCAGCCTCACATACTATTTCCGGGGCTGTGATGGTGTTCTTGTCAAGTATAGGGTTTACCCTTACCTGGGCCTGCGTGCGTGGGCCGGCGCAGTTTCCTACCACTGCCTCAGCAAAGAAAACAGTGGTTTGCGCTACGGTTGGTTCGTATACTTTGCCGCCTTCCTTTACCAGCAGGTTGCCGCTGGCGTCGTACCAGTTATACTTACTGGCTGATCCTTGTGCAACCAAAGTAGCCTTGCCTGCTCCGCAGATGATGACAGGAGCCACCACTGGCGCAGCGATTTCCGGGCGAACGATCACGGTGACGCGGGTGCGTGGGCCGGCGCACTGGTTCTCGCCAACATGCTCGGCGTAGAAATCAGTGGTTTTGGTAAGCTGGCCTGTCTTAAAACCTGTTCCTGCAGGGGTAGTGCCCAGCAGTTTGCCGCCGTTCAGCTGGTCGTACCAGTTCACGGTGCCGGCGTTCACTTCTGCCTGAAGCGTGGTGGAGGTGTTAAAGCAGATATCCTTTACTCCTGTGACGGCCGGAGCTGCCGGAAGCGGCTTAACCGTTACGGTCATCTGGTCTGTGGTGAAGCAGGTACCGGTGTAGACAGTATACGTTAACGTGTAAGTACCCGCCTCGGAAGGGGTGAAGGTGCCATCCACCGAAACATACCTGGAGCCGCTCCACTTGCCACCCATCGGGCTGGCGCCAAGTATAAACTTGCCATCGTTCAGGCAGACCTCCACTTGCTTTTGCGCTACCGCTGCCTGCGCCACGTCAGTTACCTCCACCGTCATCTGGTCGGAGTTGGTGCAGCCTTTGGCGTTCGTGTAAGTATACGTCAGGGTATAGGAGCCTTTACCGTTTGGAACAAAGGTGCCTTCGGCGCTCACATGCTCCCCGCTCCATACGCCTCCTGCCGGGCTGGCCTGCAGCTGCAGTGGGGTAGGGTCGTCGCAGACGGTGAGGTCCGGGCCGGCATTTACCTCCGGCAGCGGGTTAACGGTTACGGTTACGGTTGCTGTGTTGCTGCAGCCGGTGGTGCTGTTGTAGCCGGTAACAGTATACGTCGTGGTTTCCAGAGGCGAGGCCGATACCTCCGCTCCTGTAGTAGCGCTCAGGCCAGTAGCTGGTGCCCAGGTATAGGTATCGGCACCGCTGGCAGAAAGTATGGCCGAGCCTTGACCCTGGCAGATCTCCTGTGCCGTGGCAGCTACTTTTACCTCTGGCAGCGGGTTTACCTCCACGGTGAAGGTGGTGGTGCTGGTACAGCCGGTCTCGGCGTTGGTGCCGGTAATGGTATAGGTGGTGGTTTCAGTTGGGTTGGCAACCACCTTGGCTCCCGTAGTGGCGCTTAGCCCCTTGGCTGGTGCCCAGGTATACGAATCAGCGCCATCCGCTGTAAGGGTGGTGGTGCCGCCCATGCAGAGCGCCGGTTCGGTAGAAGTTACCTTTAGTTCTGGCAAGGGTTTAATGATAACCCGCTGCGTGGCTGTCTCAGAGCTGCCGCACTCATTTGTAGCCACTACACTGACAGTGTAGGTGCCTGCCTGGGTAAAGTGTATACGTGGGTAGGCCGAGCCTGCATCGGTTCCGTTCTCAAACGTAGCTGCACCCGGGCCCGAAACAGACCAGGCATACTGGCTGATGGTACCCAGTTGGGCATCGTAAGCTGGTGCGTGCGCAGCGTTCTCGGCTGTAAAGGAAAGGGTCTGCGGGCCACAGTATACCTGCTGTGCCGGCAGCTTTACCTGCGGCTTCGCCTTTATGGTGATGGTTGTCTCCTTCAGCGTGGTCTGGCAGCTGTTGCTGGCCGTCAGGGAAATGGTGTAGGTGCCGGACTTACTGAACTGGAAGGCGGCGTCTCTGGATGTTGATTTCGTCCCCTGCGTAAATTCCCAGCCTTCAGCTGGGCTCACGCGCCAGGTATAAGAGGCTTCCGGGCCGGTAGAGGTATTGGTGGCCGCGAAAACGGCCGAAGCACAGGTGTTGTCGCCGCTCAGGGTAAAATCGGCCACCGGAGGCTCCTCTATGACGATAACCTTATTGACAGTACTGGAAGTACACTTCGTGTTAAGCCCCGTAGGGGTGGCTGTCATCTGAATGGTATAGGTACCCGGTTGGGTAAACTTAACCGATGGACTCTTGGTCTTGCTGTTGCCGGAGGTGTACTCCCAGCCCTGCGCCGGGGAGATTTCCCAGTCTACTATGTAACTGCCGGCGTTGGTACCAGTGGTGGCATTGGCGTTAAAGCCCTCAATGGTTTTGTCCGTCAGTTTGATTGGGGTATTCAGGCAGGCTTTGCCGAAGGCAAAATCGGCAATAGGCCCTTTGGAAACCTTTATACCACCTACAGTGGCAGGGGTGGTACCGCAGGGATTGGTGGCGGTGGCTGTCAGGGTGAAGGCACGACCTGGCTTGCTCATCGACGACTCCGTGAAAGTATGCTCGATGGTATTGGGCAGGTTGGCATGCGAAAACACCATTGGGGCCGACCCGTCGTCGAACTGGAAAGTATAAACCGTTTGCGGGGAGTTGTTTTTTACGATCTCCTTATCGATGTCGAAGATGAACGTAGCGGGAGCACAATCGTTCGTGTTACCACGGCTGGAAATACCTAGGCTGGGGTTACTGCCGATGAACACGCGCTCTTCGTGCGTGCTCTTGCAGCCATGGGCGTCATAAGCCGTCACGCGTAGGCTAAAAGAGCCTCCTGATTTATAGGTGTGGGTGGCTGTCTCAAATTCAGGGCCCAGGGTGGCGGTTTTGCCATCGCCCCAGTTTATCTCGTAGCGGGTGTTCGTCTCTTTGGTGGTGGAGGCGTTCTCGATCGTAAGCTCGAAGGTGGCCACATTGCCGGCATAGCTACAGGAGGTGAAGAAGCTTAGCGGGTCCACTACCGTAGCATCCGGTCCGTTAGCTACGGCCACTTCTTCTGAGGTGGCCTCGCAGCCATCAGCCTGCAAGGTTTTTACACTGTAAGTGCCGGCATCTGAAACGGTTATGCTTTGGGTGGTAGCGCCGTTGGACCACAGGTATGCCGCTGCCTCACTGGAGGAAAGTACAACTTTGCCAGCGCTGCAGAGGCTGCCGGAAGTAGAAACAGTGGGGGTACAGGCTTGGGCGTAGGCTAAGTTTGAGAAGGCACTCCAAAGCTGCAGCAGTAGCAGACATAAAACGCCCTGGGCAGGTAATCGCATATACTTTGGCTGTAAATTTTCTTTATATAGTTCAGTTTTTAATGTTACATCAGTTTCTAAAGTCCTTTAGGTGGCCTAGCCCGTTTCTGCTGTGCCTCAACAATGCCCCGCCGGGAACTTTATAAAAATCTGTAAACCGAAGCCTGCCTTGCTTTTGGGTGTTTCAGGTATAAATCCAAAAGCCGTTGGGGCAGGCATTCAAAGAGTAAGTGCATTTTGAGGGGCTAAAGTTCAATGAGCGGGCGGTTTTTTTGAAAATACTTGCTGCTGCTCTAAACCTTTTCTTTTTGCATTTCGTATAAGGTTGATTTTTTGAGTCTTAGGCTTTCTTGCTCTGTGAAGCGGGAAGAGAAGGAGTGGGCCAGGTTTTTTTGCGGCGGGTCACGTTCGCAGCATTCCTCTTCTATAGCCTACGGCAACAAGCCTATTGCACTCTTTCCTGTTGCTGTGGCCTCAGGTCCGTCTGTTGGCTCTCCAGAAAAGTTTTACTTCCGATATATTCTTGTATTGTTGATTTTATTTATATAATTATAAAAAAAATTCAAATTTATAGGTAGGCCAGTGTTTTGGAACTGCCACCATTCCCTCCTATCAGATTATAGTATTAGTTACCACTGTTTATATTAATTATGTCATATATCGGCTTGAAGGTGATTTTTGGGTATGCCAAAAGCTAAATAACTAGGGTATAGGTATGTGGCTCAAAATAGGCCATTTTTAATATATAGGTATATGAATTTAGGTATATTATTAAATCGTTCTTTTTTAATAGAACTTGATAAAATCATAAACCTTCCTGTCGGTAAGGCCGTATTTCTCACTAAACACACAAGACCTATGGCTGCAGCTTGAATGCTACAGTGAACAAGACAAATACTGGATCTTTGACGAAGGTTCAGGTGAAGCCGGAGACGCCGGCCCAGCTTAACGACTGTTATAAGTATAAAGGCACAGCGGTTAGACCTGAAAAGGTAGTTTGTGAAGAGGGTAAGTGTGAGGCAGTGTAGAATCCCAAAGTTTACTTATGACCCCAAAAAGTACGCAACCAAATGAATAAATATAGACATTACTACAGCTTTAACAGGGTTCTCCTGTTATTCCTTGACGTTACCCTCATCGCCTTTGCGTTCAAGTTGTCGAACCTGATTCGCTACGGCAGCCTGGAACTCGACCACCAGTACAATATCTTCTTTGTGCTGTTCGCCCTGGTGTGGTGGATCGTATCTGGTTTCTCGAATTTTGTGGTGAGGGTCGACAGCTTCCTGCCGATAGACAAGCGCTTTAGCAATCTGATCAATGTGTTTGTGATGCACGCGCTCATCCTGGCCAGCTGTATCGTTATATTCAACCTGGAGGAGCTATCCCGGTTGCTGCTGCTGTACACTTACCTGTCTACAGCCCTGCTGATCGGCTTTAGTCGCCTGATTCTGTTTCAGGTGAACCGCTACTTTACCAACTCTGATATGGCGCACACGCGTTATGTTATCGTTGGTACGGGCCCTGCGGCGGCCTCCCTGCACCAGACCCTGAGCAACAACGACGAGATAGGCACCAAGTTCATGGGTTTCTTCGATGACGAAGCCGACATGAGCAGCCCGTACAGTGGCCAGTTGCAGGGTAGCATGGAAGACCTGAAGGATTACTGCCTGCAGCACAGCATTGATGAGATCTATTACACCAAGCCGCTGACCGATGCAGCGCAAATCGATGAACTTACGGAATTCGCTAACGACAACTTTATCTACCTGCGCCTGGTGCCGGATTTCAGCGCGATGGTGAAGAAGGATGTGAATGTGTACTTCTACCACAACATCCCTATGCTGAGCGTGCGCAACGAGCCGCTGGAGCTTGCCTCTAACCGCGTGGTGAAGCGCATCTTCGACGTGGCGTTCTCCCTGGCGGTGATCCTGCTGATCTTCCCGATCCTGTTCCCGATCATCGCCCTGCTGATCAAACTGGAGTCGAAGGGGCCGATCTTTTTCAAGCAGCTGCGCCCGGGCAAGAAGAACAGGCTGTTCGTGTGCTATAAGTTCCGGACCATGCGTGTGAACAAAGATACGGAGCTCCAGGCCACGAAGAACGACCCGCGGATCACCCGTTTCGGCGCCATCATGCGCAAGACGAGCCTAGATGAGCTGCCGCAGTTCTTCAACGTACTGTTAGGGGACATGTCAGTAGTAGGGCCGCGCCCGAATCTGGTGTCGCAGCTGGACCAGTACTCCAAAGTGATCTCCAAGTATAAAACACGCCACTTTGTGACCCCGGGCATTACGGGTTACGCCCAGGTAAGCGGTTTCCGTGGTGAGACCAAAGAGGTGCACCTGATGGAGAAGCGCGTGGAGTACGATGTGATGTACATGGCCAAATGGAGCTTGATGATGGACATGAAAATTATCTTCCTTACTGTCTGGAACATGATTAAAGGCGAAAAGAATGCTTACTGAGACGATACAAGAACAACCTGTTGCCGCCGAGCCACCCATAAAAGAGAAGCGCCAGCTTCTCGGCTCCCTTATCTCGGCAGGCTCCTTCAATGACTTTGTGAACCATGTTTTCTGGCTCACCGACCATAAAGACTCCTCCTACGTGTGCTTTACCAATGTGCACATGCTGATGGAGGCAAAGCAGGACAAGGATTTCCAGCGCCTGCTCAACAACGCAGACATCGCCTCGCCGGACGGCGGACCTGTGTCCAAGCTCATGAAACTGCTTTACGGCCAGCACCAGGATCGCGTGCCAGGCATGGACCTGATGCCGAGACTGCTGCAGGAGGCCGAGAAGAGGGGGAAATCGGTCTTTTTCTACGGCTCCACGGACCAGGTGCTGGAGGCGGTGGTAGCGAAAACCAAAACTGACCTGCCGAACCTGCGCGTGGCCGGGTACTACTCGCCGCCTTTCCGCAAGCTCACTCATATAGAGGATACCGCCATCACCAACATGATCAACGACTCCGGGGCCGACATCGTGTTTGTGGCCCTTGGGTGCCCCAAGCAGGAGCGCTGGATGGCAGACCACAAAGGGCAGGTGAAGGCCTGTATGCTGGGCGTGGGGCAGGCTTATATGACCTATGCCGGGCTGGAGAAACGCCTGCCGAAGTGGGCCCGTGATCTGAGCCTGGAGTGGACCTACCGCTTATGGCAGGAGCCGGGTCGCCTCTGGAAACGCTACCTGGTTACCAACAGTAAGTTTCTGTATGAGGTAGCTAAAGTGATGTTATTCAGGCGCAAGCGCAGTATGCAGCTTACCAACTAGCAAGTATAAGTTCGATGCTGGAGAAGCAGGATGAGATGGAGAAGGTTTATCGAGCACCACTACCGTCAACGACAGGCATATAGCCAGTACCGGCGGGCTGTTGTACAATTCTACAGCAAGGTGAGGTGCGCCAGAAAACGAGCCCAGACCCTTCAGCTCTCTTCCAAACAGGACTGCTTTACAAGGTATGCCGGCATAAAGACCGCCCACGCCAGTAATGATGCATAGGCAGCACGTGCCTGGGGTTATCTTCTTTAGAAAAAATCCCTTCAGGTAAATCCAAATATAGGAATCTCCGTATCTATTACCGGCCAATGTTGCAGGGGCAGTGTGTGCTTCTGCTTTGGTCTTAACCCAACTTTTTAACCCTTTAACCCTTACTATATACATGAAAGCTGTTATACTTGCCGGCGGTTTCGGTACAAGAATAAGCGAAGAAAGCGGCGTTCGCCCGAAGCCCATGGTAGAAATTGGTGGTAAGCCGATCCTGTGGCACATCATGAAAATCTACTCCCACTACGGCATCGACGAGTTCATCATCTGCTGCGGGTACAAAGGCCATATCATCAAGGAATACTTCGCTAACTACTTCCTGCACAACTCCGACGTAACGTTTGACATGCGCACCAACAAAATGGAGGTGCACCAAAACAATACCGAGTCGTGGAAGGTGACGCTGGTGGATACCGGGGAGGGCACTCTGACGGGCGGGCGCCTGAAGCGCGTGCGCGAGTACCTGGGCGACGAAACCTTCTGCATGACCTACGGGGACGGGGTAAGCGACATTAACATTGCCGAGTCTATTGAGTTTCACAGGCAGCAGGGCACATTGGCTACCCTCACGGCCGTGCAGCAGCCGGGTCGTTTCGGCGCCTTCACGCTTGCCGGCGGAGACACGCACGTGCGCCACTTCCAGGAGAAGCCGAACGGGGGCGACCAGCCCTGGATCAATGGTGGTTTCTTTGTGCTGGAGCCCGCCGTGATCGACTATATTGAGGGTGACCACACCACGTGGGAGCGCGAGCCCATGGAGCGGCTGGCCAAGGCAGGCGAGCTATCCGCCTACAAGCATACCGGCTTCTGGCAGCCCATGGATACCCTCCGCGACAAGAACGTGCTCGAGGACCTGCTGCTGGCCGGTAAGGCCCCGTGGTACAACATGATCAGCAGCACCAAGCAACAGGAGATCAGCAATGCTGTACTGTAGGCTGCAGGGGCAGCCTTGTATTTTTGTGGTTGCCACTGCCCGGTATTACCCTGTATCCCAACCTATACCCTATCCTTTACCATACCTGGCATAAGTTTTACCAGATGAAGAAAGACGCTCTGCAGCATACTTACAGAGGTAAGAAAGTTTTCCTGACCGGCCATACCGGCTTTAAAGGCTCCTGGATGCTGCAAATACTGCACCTGCTGGGGGCGGAGGTGAAAGGCTACGCCCTGGCACCTGAAACAGGCGAAGACCTGTACCACCTCATGAACGGCGATGTGCTCTGCGACTCGGTGATAGCCGATATCCGCGACAAGGCAGCTTTAGAGGAAGCCATACTTAGCTTTCAGCCGGATTTTGTCTTCCACCTGGCGGCGCAGCCGCTGGTGAGGCTGTCGTATGAGTTCCCGTCCGAAACCTTTGCTGTGAACGCCATTGGCACGGCTCATGTGCTGGATGCCGTGCGGCTGCTGGAGAAACCCTGCACGGTGGTGCTCATCACGACTGACAAAGTATACGAGAACAAGGAGTGGGTATACCCCTACCGCGAAACCGACCAGTTGGGGGGCTACGACCCCTACAGCGCCAGCAAGGCCTGCGCCGAGTTGGTGATCTCGTCCTACACCCGCTCTTTTTTTCACCCGGATAAGTTTACGCAGCACCAGAAAGCTGTTGCCAGTACCCGTGCTGGTAACGTGATCGGCGGCGGCGACTGGGCCAAAGACCGCATTATACCGGATATCGTGCGGGCCCTGCGGTCGGGCGAGCCTGTTACGGTGCGTAACCCGAATGCCGTGCGCCCCTGGCAGCACGTGCTGGAGCCGGTGGCCGGGTACCTGTTACTGGGGGCAAGACTGGCGGAGGATCACACAAGCTTTGGCGGCGCCTGGAACTTCGGCCCGCTGGCCGGCGACAATAGCAGGGTGGAGGAGCTGGTGCAGAGTGCCCTGAGCGTATGGGGCGGTGGCAACTACGACAAACCGGAGCTGAAGAACCAGCCGCACGAGGCGGGCCTGCTCAAGCTCGACATCAGCAAGGCGCAGAACCTGCTGGGCTGGAACCCCAAGTATAATTCCGCGCAGGCCATTGAGCGCACTATCTCCTGGTATAAAACCTATCACGAGCAACCTGAACGTATCAAGGCGTATACACTTAGCCAAATCGAGGAGTTCCTGGCGGATGAAATGCCGGTGTACCAGGAGGGCTAAGCATACTTAAAAGTATAAAACATGATCTTCACAGAGACAAAACTAAAAGGAGCCTACATCATCGACATAAAAAAGCTGGAGGATGACCGCGGTTTTTTCGGGCGCGCCTACTGCCAGCGGGAGTTTGAGGAATACGGCCTGAATACCAACCTGGTGCAGACGAACGTGAGCTTCAACAAGAAAAAAGCGACCCTGCGCGGCATGCACATGCAGCAGGCCCCGCACGCCGAGACCAAGCTGGTACGCTGCACCCGCGGCGCCATCTACGATGTGATCGTGGACCTGCGCCCGGACTCCGATACATATAAGCAGTGGGTCGGGGTGGAGCTGACGGCGGACAATTACCGCATGCTGTACGTGCCCGAGGGCTTTGCCCACGGCTACATCACCCTGGAGGACAACACCGACGTGACGTACCAGGTAACGGCCTTTTACGAGGCCAGTGCTGAGCGCGGCCACCGCTGGAACGACCCAGCCTTCAACATTCAGTGGCCGCTGGAGCCGCAGCTCATCTCCGAGAAGGACCGGAGCCACCCGCTGCTGGAGGCTACCCCCGAGAAGTCAGCTGTGTAGGCTGAGCGTTACTAGTATACCTAATTCAGAAGCAGAAGTATGATCATAGTTGATACAGCCTTAGCCAAGCGTGCCGCCGCCGGAAAACCTGTGCGGGTAGGCATGGTGGGAGCGGGCTTTATGGCCAAAGGCGTTGCCCTCCAGATAAAGCACCACACACCCGGCATGGAGTTGGTGGCCATTGCCAACCGCACCTTGGGTAACGCCCGTGAGGTCTATGCCGAGGCGGGCATACCGGATGTCGTGGAGGTGGAGAGCGCAGCGCAACTTGAGGAGAATATCCGCCAGGGCAAGTATAGCATTACGAGTGATGCCATGCAGCTGTGCCAGGCCGAAGGGATAGACGCTATCCTGGAGGTAACCGGAGCCGTGGAGTTGGGCGCGCACGTAGCCATGGAGGCTATCCATTACGGCAAGCACGTCATCATGATGAACGCGGAGGTGGACGGCACCATCGGCCCGATCCTGAAAGTATACGCCGACAAGGCCGGTGTGGTGTTCACCAACGTGGACGGCGACCAGCCGGGCGTGATCATGAACTTGTACCGCTACGTGAAGTCGATCGGCATGAAGCCGGTGCTGTGCGGCAACATCAAGGGCCTGCACGACCCGTACCGAAACCCCACCACGCAGGAGGGCTTTGCCAAGCGCTGGGGGCAGAACCCGGCCATGGTGACTTCCTTTGCCGACGGCACCAAGATCTCGTTTGAGCAGGCGATCGTGGCTAACGGCACCGGTATGCGCGTGGCCAGGCGCGGCATGCTTGGGCCGCATGCGCCGCAGGGAGCGAATATCCGGGAGTCGGTGAACCTGTTCCCGCTGGAGGAACTGACGGAGGGACCGGGCATTGTGGACTACGTGGTGGGCATTGCCGAGCCTGCGGGCGGCGTGTTTGTGCTGGCCACGCAGGATAACCCAACGCAGCAGCACTACCTCAACTACTATAAAATGGGCGAGGGGCCGCTGTACTGCTTCTATACTCCGTACCACCTGTGCCACCTGGAGGTGCCGCTCACCATTGCCCGTGCCGTGCTATTCCAGGATGCCGCGCTGGCGCCGCTGGACAAACCGTACGTAGAGGTGGTAGCCGCTGCCAAAACCGACCTGAAAGCAGGGCAGACCATCGACGGCATCGGCCACTACATGACCTACGGCCTTTGCGAGAACGCCGACGTGACCGCAAAGGAGCGGCTCTTGCCCATGGGGCTGGCCGAGGGCTGCGTGCTGAAGCGCGACATCCCGAAGGACCAGGTGCTGACTTACGATGATGTGGTGCTGCCGGAGGGGCGCCTGGTGGATGCGCTGCGCGAGGAGCAGAACGCATACTTTGCCGCTACCGACGAAGAAAGCCGCAACAAAGCACTGAGGCACCAGCACCAGGCGGAAACCCCCGTTTAACGATACACACCCAAACTAAACCAACAGTGCCGCGCATCGCAAGCCCTAGGTAGCGGTGCGCGTTTTTTATGCAGGATGATAAAGGAAATAGTAGGCATCGTACCAGCTGCAGGCTACGGCTCCAGGCTCTCGCCGCTCCCGTGCAGCAAAGAGCTGTTCCCGGTGGGCTTTGAGGCGCACCCGGAGCATGGCGGGCAGCGGCCCAAGGTGGTGTCGCAGTACCTGCTGGAGCACATGCAGCGTGCCGGGGCCGGGAAAGTATACCTTATACTTCGGAAAGGTAAATGGGATATCCCCACTTACTACGGCGACGGCAGCCAACTGGGATTGCAGCTGACTTACCTCATCATGCAGAAGCCATACGGCAGCCCCTTCTCGGCCGACCAGGCGTATCCTTTCGTGCGGCAGCAGCGGGTGGTATTCGGCTTCCCGGATATCCTTTTTGAGCCGGAGAATGCCTTTGAGCGGCTGCTACAACGGCAGGAGCAAACCGGTGCCGATGTGGTGTTGGGTTGTTTTAAAGTGCCCTGCCCGCACAAGTGGGACATGGTGGAGCTGCAGGAGAGCGGCGAGGTGAAAACCATACTTCCAAAGCCCGCCACATCAGAGCTTACCCACGGCTGGGCCATTGCCTGCTGGGGGCCGCGCTTCACGGAGTTCATGCACACTTACCTGCTGCAGGTGGAGGAGCAACTGTATGCTTCGGGCAGAGAACTGAGCGTGGGCGAGGTGGTGCAGGCCGCCATATACGAGGGGTTGTTGGTGCAGAGCGAGGTGTTCGAGAACGGCAACTGCCTGGATGTGGGCACCCCGGAAGACCTGCAAACGGCCATCCGTAGCTTATCCTGATTAGAATTTATACTTTATGCGCATACTTCAGATCCACAATTTTTACAAGCAGGCCGGCGGCGAGGACACTGTTTTTGAGCAGGAGGCGCAGCTGCTGCGGGCGCATGGCCATACCGTGGAGCAGCTTACCTTCTCCAACAATGATGTTACAAGTACAAAGGCCAAGCTGCAGGCGGCGCTGGGGGTGGTGTATAACCCGCAGAGCGCAGGCATCATCAGCCAAAGTATAAAACGGTTTAAGCCGGACGTGGTGCACGTGCATAACTTTTTTCCGCTGGTGTCGCCGGGGGTGTTTTGGGTGTGCCGCAAGTATAAGGTGCCCGTGGTGATGACCCTGCACAATTACCGCCTGCTGTGCCCGAGCGCGGTGCTATACTACGACGGCAGGGTGCAGCTGGAGAACGTGCAGCAGACCTTCCCGATCAAACCGATTCTGCAGGGCGTTTACCGCGGCTCTAAAATAGAGACGGCCTCGGTGGTGCTGGCCACTGGCGTGCATAAGCTGCTGGGCACCTGGCGCGAAAAGGTGAGCAAGTTTATCGCCCTGACACCAGGCGCGGCAGACCTTTTCCAGAACTCATCCCTCCGCCTGAGGCCGGAGCAGCTTAGTATAAAACCTAACTTCACGGCCGACCCGGGGCTGGGCGCCGCCACCCGTGAGGCTTACTTTTTGTACCTGGGCAGGCTGACGGAAGAGAAGGGCATCCGGACACTGCTGAAGGCGCATAGCATAAAGCCGTTCCCGTTGAAGATCATCGGCACCGGGCCGCTGCAGGCGCTGGTAGAGGAGTATGCGGCCAAAAATCCGTTAGTGGAGTACCTAGGCTTCCGGCCCCGCGAAGAGGCCATGGAGCAGCTGAAAAGGGCCCGTGCACTTATCTTTCCGTCGGAGTGGCTGGAAACCTTTGGCATGACGGCCGTGGAAGCCTTTGCCACGGGCACACCGGTGATTGCCTCTAATATTGGCGGCGGGGCCTACATTGTGCAGCACCAGCAAAACGGGCTGCACTTTTCCCCCGCAGATGCGCAGGAACTGGCAAGCCAGGTCGGGTTGCTAGAGCAGTTGCCTGACCTAGCCAAGAAGCTGGGGCAGCATGCACGCCAGAGCTACGAGCAACACTACACGCCGGAGGCAAACTATGCCAGGCTGCTGCAGATTTACGGGCAGGCGATCGGGGCAACAGAAAAGCCTGCCTCTGCAACCGTAGCTGCTGAGGCAGGCCTCTAATTTACTCTTGGCGTTTCGTAGCGCTTCAGGCCACTTTCACCTTCTTCGATTTATCGGTCTTCATCCGCTCCAGGATCTCCACCACCTTGTCGGTTTCCACTACCAGGTGCTCACGCTGACCTTGGTCGGCATTGCGAACGCGTTTGTTGCCCTGGCAGATGATGTAGTCGTAGTCCAGGTCGATCTTGGTGGCGATGTCGTAGAAGGGCTCAATCACAAAGCCCTCGTTAAAGATCTCGATCATCTTGGTGCCCGGCTTGCAGAAGATCATACTGATCAGACCAGCACCGGTAGCGCCCAGCACCACTTTGGCCCTGGAGAACAGCCTGATCTTCTCTTTGATATTAAGCCCGCTTGATACAATGCTCCTGAAGCCGTAGGGCTCGAGTGCCTCCAGCAGCTCCTTCTCGTTCAGGATATTGCGTATCTTGGAGTCTGATCGGCTGATGTACAGGTAGGGCGTGTCCGGGGTGATGAGTTCGTTCTCCTCCTCGGCGTACGGCAGGAAGGCCTCCTGCAGGTAATCGCAGAGCCATTTGGGCACCAGCGTATGGTTGCCGCGCGGGGCTGTGGAGGCTATGATGCAGTCGGCGGCGATGTGCGGAAACTTGTCGCCCGCTATGATCTTCTCCTGCGGAATGCCCAGCAGCTCTAGCGTCTCCCGCTGAAAGTCATAGCGCGTGCTTGGCACGTAGAACCAGTCCACCTTGTCGTACAGGCCGCTCTCGCGCAGCAGGTGCAGGCGTGGCAGCACATCTACAAACCAGTGGCTGATGTTGTTGAGGCCGGCACCTCCCGTAAGCAGCGAGAAGACGGTGCCGTTATACTTTACAGGCGGGTTAAAGTAGCGCTGCTCAAAAATATTGTTGAGATTCGGCTCCGATACCTTGCCGCTGGTCAGGCTCAGCGATACGTTCTCTACCAGGCGGTTATACTGCGACACCACCGCCACGCTGCTTTCGTTGTCGGTGTAAATGCGTCCGTTGGGCACTTCCACCACCATGTAGTCTGTCTGTACTTTCTTCTTCGGCTTCCAGTACTCCGAACAGGCCTCGTACAGGTCTTCCGATATGTTGAGTTCGGTGGTGAGGCCCGGGTAAATAGGGTGGACTCTGATCTCGCGGGGGTTATTGGCCGTGAGTTGCTCCAGATTGATGCGGCACACATCACCGGGGCGATAGTGGGTGTTGTGCGGTACGTATCGACCCAGTATCTTCTTTAACTTTTTCGTTCCCTTCGTATAGTAAGCTTTTAGTTTCATGGGTATAGTTAGGCTTATTCGTGTAAAATCCGTTTCTGGCTACTCTTCCTTTAAATTAACCAGCAGTCGTTCGTCCTTTCCGGACGGGGTTGCCCGCAACTGTGCCACCGTGGAATGGCGGGTTAGCAGTTGTGCAGCTACTTTTACGGCTACTTCGTTCCAATGGGCGTCGTCAACCGGGTAAAGTTGCACCTGCTGCTGCTGATACAGTTCCCTGAAGGCCGGCTGTATGTCCACAAACTCCACGCCACGCTCGCTTAGCCGACTTAAAAGCCGGGGCAGGAAGGTGGCTTCCTTCTGGTTGGGCAAAAGCTTATAGTATATATTTTCCTTGTTAGGGATGGGCAGGAAGACAAAGTGTATGCCCCGCTCCTGCAGCGCATCGCGGTAACCCGCCAGCACATCGGCCATGTGATCCAGCTCCTCCTCCGAGAACTCGCGGTTGGCGTATTCCCCCTCCATAAAAAATTCGTTGTTGTAGCTGATGTACTCTTTTTTGCCCAGGGCGCGGTCTATCTCGGCGAGGGTGCGGCGGTAAAGCGCCAACTTGGAGATACGGTCGGCGGAAACGGCCAGGGAGGTGAGGAAAGGAGAGGAGTTGATAAGGTTGCCCGTATAGTTCCTGATTCTGGAGCCAAGGCCGTTGTCGCCCATGGCAGGCAGCTCCGGTATGCGGCGCTCGATGCTCGAGACGATCACCAGCTGGGGCGGGTTTTCCTGGAAGCGGTCGGTGGCCAGGAAGCGGTTCATGGTGGCCGGCGCGAACGAGTATACATCGCGGCCCAACTGCCGCTCCAGCACCTCGGCCAGTGTCTCCTCCTGCGAGAGCTTGGCCCCCGTGATATTGGAGTCGCCGATCAGGAGCACGTCGTTTTTGGTGTCGCGGTTGCGGTAGCCATACTTGTCGGTGTACCACTCCACCTTACGCTTCTGCGCAAAGGGCGTGCGCGGGGCCAGTTCGCCTTCCTCCTCCATCTGCATGTGCACGTTTGGGTAAAAAGGGCCCGACATTACGCGCATGGTGTTTACGGAGATCGTTTCCCAGATACGGAACGTGAAGAAGTTCATCGGCAGCACAAACACCTCTATCAATGGCCAAAGCATGAACGGCAGCGCTAACAGGGCTAGCTTGCTCAGCAGCCTTTTTACTCCTTTGTTGTCTTTCACGTTGCTTGCCATACTTCCTTAAAACTGAAAATAGATAAACTCCTGGTGCCCGAACTGCCCGAAGAGCAGCACGGTGATGATGGCGGCGTAGTAAATACCCCAGCGCACCCACGCAGGGCGTTGCATAATAAGCTGCGACACGCTTCCGTTGCGCTGAATGAGATGTACAGTTTCCATGATCGCGATGGCCACTACCGAGACGGCAAATACCTTAAAGCCCTGGTCCATGAACACATCGTGGCTCCAGTCGAGGGCCAGGGCCTGTGCCGGGTTGGTGAGCACAGAGGCGCTCTGGCCAATAATGTAAAAGGCGTCGGTTATACTGTTTGCCCGGAAAAAGATCCAGCTGAAGCACACGAGGAAGAACACCGTGAGCACCTGCACCCACTTGTATACTTGTGGGTGCGAGCTTAGGCCGATCCGTTGCGCGAGCGCGTTGCGTCTCTCTTTGGTCAGGATACCGAATACCTGGTACACCCCGTGCAGCGCCCCCCACACAATAAAGGTCCAGTTGGCCCCGTGCCACAGCCCGCTCACCATAAACACAAGGAAGAGGTTATAGTACCAGCGCCACTTCACCACCCGGTTGCCCCCCAAGGGGATGTAGAGGTAGTCTCTGAACCAGGTGGAGAGGGAGATGTGCCAGCGGCTCCAGAACTCGGGGATGGTCTTGGCGAAGTAGGGGCTGCGGAAGTTCTCCATCAGGCGGAAGCCCATCACCTGCGCCGCCCCGATGGCGATGTCGGAGTAGCCCGAGAAGTCGCAGTAGATCTGGAAAGCAAAGAATATCGTGGCGATGATGTGCGAGATGCCCTCGTACTCGGTAGGGTTGTTGTAGACCTGGTTCACCATCAGGGCCAGGTTATCGGCAATCACAATCTTTTTAAAGAAGCCCCAGGCCATGCGGCGAAGGCCGGCCACCACGCGCCCGTAGCTAAAGGCGTGGTACTGGCGCAGCTGCCCCAGCAGGTTACCCGCCCGCTCTATGGGGCCTGCCACCAACTGCGGGAAAAAAGTGACGAACAGCGCAAAGATGCCCAGGTGCCGCTCCGGCCTGATACGCCCGTTATACACGTCTATCGAGTAGCTCATGGTCTGGAACGTATAGAAGGAGATGCCCATGGGCAGCAGCAACTCAAAGGCCGGCATGGCATAGGGCATGTCGAGGGCGAGGGCAATGTCGCGGGCGCTTTCGTTGAAGAAGTTATAGTATTTAAAGAGGAGCAGGATACCCAGGTTCGTGCAGAGGCTCAGCCACAACCAGGGCATGCGCTTTGCCTTGTCCTCCTGGCGTCCCATCATCTGGCCGCAGAAGAAATCCACCAAGGTGGAAACCATCAGTATAAGGGCATAGGCCGGCTTCCACGACATGTAAAAGTAGTAACTGGCAAGCAGCAGGATGAGCCAACGGCGTTTGAAGGGCGTCAGGAAGTATAAGGTAACTACTACCGGAAAGAAAATGAAGAATTCAGTAGAGTTAAAGAGCATACTTTCTCCAGTTTGTAAGGGTGGCTGTCGCTGGTAGTATCAAAAGTTCACTTACTTCAAGCACTGGTACAGGGGTCGGTTAAACAAAGTCTCGGGAGAGACCTTCTCTGATATTATATAGAAGTTGCACTAAAAAGTTGTGTATTTCAGCATATATTTTTTTTAATACTTGGAGAACTCGGCACAGCAGTGCCCTGGGATGTTCTCTGGCCCCTTTTTGCAATGTAGTGATACGAAGGCCTATCAGGGAGAAAAATAAAAAATATACTTTTAACCAGAGCGCCAGGAATAATTGGCAACCAAGGTATAGGTTTGACGTTATATAGTGAGTTCAACTGAGAGCTTAACCGCTACCCTTACTATATGCCCTTATACTTTTACTTCAGACAGCGGCTTGCCTGGTTGCTGCCACTTATTTGTATATCAGCGCTTTGTACTATACCCCTGGCCGCGGTGGCGGCTGTCGGTACTCCTTCTTTTCTTTCCGCCCCGAGCGTGAGTGCCAAGGCGTCGCTGGTAGGAGCCATCACGGTGACATGGACAAAAGTTGACGGCGCCACCGGCTATGTGCTGGAAAGATCCGGCACCGGGGAGGCCGCCAGTTTTACCCCGCTCAAGACCCTGGGCGCCGCAGAAACCTCCTTCCGCGACACGGAGCTCTACTACAGCCAGACGGCCTATTACCGGGTTAAGGCAACCGGGAGCGGCGCCACGCCCTACAGCAACGTTGCCAGCGCCACCACCCACGCCGAAAATAAAAAGTTCGCCATCATGCCGCTCGGCGACTCCAACACAGAAGGGGGCACCCCGAACGACCCGGCAAACCTCAGGGCCTCCTATAGGGCTAAGTTAGAGGACCTGCTGAACGGCAAAAGTATAAAGTTTGATTATGTGGGCAGCGAATCCACGGGCGGAAGCCTTGTCTCGGACACTGACCACGCCGGCTTTGGCGGGGCAAGAGACGAGGACATTGCGCTGCTTCTGCGGGATGGACGGTTTGAATTCTACGATACCGGCGAGTACCGTGGGCCTGGTGGCGGTCCTTACCTGGACAGGTATAACCCCGACATTATTTTGCTGCACATCGGCACCAACTGGGTGAGCGGCAGCGCAACGGCCATGGACGATGTGCGCGACATTCTGGATGAGGTGGACAAGTATGAAAGCCGCGCCAATAAAGAGGTGACGGTCATCGTGGCCAGGATTATCAGGCGCGTTTGCTATACCGGTTCCGACGGAACCAAGCACTGCCCGACACCTGCCGAGGCAGAGAATACCATCAAGTATAACAACATGCTGGAAACGTATGTGAAGGAGCGTATCGGCACAGGCGATAGGCTGCACTTGGTGGATATGCAGGACGGCGCCGGCCTGGTGTACAAGTATGAAATGGACGGCGGCGACATGAACGATCATCTTCACCCCACTCAGAAAGGCTACGACAAAATGGCCCCTGTCTGGTTTAAGGCGCTGGATCCGCTGCTGAACCGGGAGCTAAAGCCGACGGACACCGTAGCCCCGGAAACCACCATTGCCGCGAAGCCCAAGGAGCTCTCTAACGCCGGCACCGCACGGTTTGAGTTCAGCAGCAACGAGAGCGGCGTGACCTATCAGGTAAGTATAAACGGGGCCGGCTTCACCAACGCAGCCACTCCGTATACGACAAACGCCCTGGCCGACGGGGAGCATACCATCAGGGTAAGAGCCATTGATGCCGCCGGAAACATAGACGCCACGCCCGCCAGCTACACCTGGACCATCGATACCAAGGCACCGGCCGCACCCATCGTGTCGGCTCCGGAGGAAGGGAAAATGCTGAACAACAACAAGCCCGGTATAAACGGCACGGCGGAGGCGGGCAGTACGGTAAACGTGTTTATCGGCAGCACCAAAATAGGATTAATCACAGCAGGGAAAGATGGAAAGTGGAGTCTGGTTCCTGCCACCGCACTGGCAGAAGGGGCGCAGCAACTGACGGCAACAGCCACGGACGCCGCCGGCAATACCAGCAACGCCAGCAGCACCAGGAACTTTACCATCGATACCAAAGCCCCTCAAACCACCATTGCCTCACATCCGGGCGCTGTAAGCAACAGCTCTGAGGCAAAGTTCGGCTTTAGCAGCAACGAGCAGCATGTCACCTATGAGGTGAGCCTGGACGGGGGGGAGTACCAGGAGACCGGCAGCAGCTATACGGCCAGGGGCTTAGCCGAAGGAAAGCATACGCTGGCCGTGCGTGCCACCGATGCCGCTGGCAACACCGACCCCAGCCCGGCCACCCATACCTGGGAGATAGATACCAAGGCCCCGGAGACACCGACCTTTGCAGGCATTACAGAAGATCGTGGCCCTGTGGAGGATGACCAGGTCACGGCGGATAATACGTTAAGGCTGCGCGGCAGGGCAGAGGCAGGGGCAGTGGTGGCGGTGCTGGAGCAGGGAAACGTGCTGGGTAAGGCAACAGCCCGGCAGGACGGCACCTGGGAGTATAGCCACGAAAGCATAGCCCTGAAGCAGGGGGAGTACACGTTCACCGCCACAGCCACCGATGCCGCCGGCAACACGAGTGATCCCAGCAAAGGCTTTGCCGTGACCATCGACCTGACCGCGCCGAAAGCAGCAATCACCACCATCAGCAGCTCAGTGGTAAACAAAGCCTTCCCTATCAGCATAACTTTCACGGAGGAGGTGTACGGGCTGGCAGCCTCAGATCTTGACGTGACAAATGCTACGCTAGAGGATTTTAAATCCATTGACAGAGCAAGCTATACGGCCACGGTTGTGCCTGCTGCGGATGGAGCGGTGCGCATCAGACTGCCTGCAGGAAAGCTAACAGATCTTGCGGGCAATCTGAACACAGCCTCGAACCTGTTGGAGGCCACCTATGATGCCTCCGCGCCGCAGGGCTATGCTGTGCGGTTTGTTCCGGAGAAAGTGGACGTGGATAATCAGGCTGCCGTGGCCCTCGAGGTAAGCGGGGCGGAGAAAGGCACCACCTATTTTTATAATATAAGTAGCAACAATGGCGGCGAGGAGATAGCGGGGTCGGCTGTAGTGGGAGCCACAGCCTTCAGGATTGAAGCCCTAAACCTGAGTGGCCTGGCCGATGGCACCCTGACAGCTACTTTATACTTAGTGGATGAAGTTGGAAATCGTGGAGAGGAAGTGACGGCGCAGGTAGAGAAGCTCACCAAGGATATCACTACGGTGCACCACCCTGCTGATATCACGGTAAAGTTCAAAACCGGATTCGACGCCATTGGCCTGCCGGATAAAGTGAAGGTAAGCTATACCTATGGCGATGATGAAGAGCTGCAGGTGGCGTGGGCCCAGGGCGACTACAACAGCGAGGTGCCGGGCAGTTACGTGATCATAGGGCAGATGGAGTTGAAGGAGAACACAAGCAACAGCAAGCACATGGCAGCCCGCGTGACCGTAGTGGTAGAGCCGAACCAGCCACCGACCGGCCTCACCCTCAGCACAGACAGGTTCAGGCCGGACATTGATCCGGATACGATGATCGGCACCTTCTCCACCACCGACCCCGATGACGAGGAGTTTACCTACACTTTAATTAGTGGGCAGGGGGATGAAGACAACAGCCTGTTCGGTCTTAGGAACAACAACGAGCTGTACCTGAAATCCAACAGGGGACTTTCGGGTAAATCCGTCTTTAACATCCGCGTGCGCAGCACAGATCCTTACGGTAACGTGATCGAGAAGACCTTTGCCCTCACCAAATCACTCTACTACCCGGAGGGGGGGATAGAGCTGGTAAACGCCTTCTCCCCGGACGGGGACAACATAAACGACACCTGGCTGGTACCGGAACTGCGCTACTATAACAGCATAGAGGTGCAGGTATTCGATCGCTCGGGCGTGCTCCTGTTCCATACCTCTGACCCTGAAAAAGGCTGGGACGGCAGGGGTAAAGATGGCCGCGTGGTGGCCGGCTCATACTTCTACGTCATCCAGGTAAAAGACATCAACCTGGTGCAGAAAGGGGTTTTAACAGTACTTAACTAGCAGAGATGACAAGATTCATACTTTGGGTTTGCCTGGTGATGATCGTTGGCGGGGCACAGGCTCAGAACAGGAAGCAACTGGCTAACTTCCCGCAATACAAACACTACTTTAACCCATCGCTTACCGGCCATGAGGGGTCGGTGCTCCGAAGCATTTACCGTAACCAGTGGACGGGCTTCGAGGACGCGCCCAAAACCATCATGGCCTCGGCGGAGCTGGATTTGCAGAAGCTCGGCAAAAGCAGCAATACTTTCTTCAATGGCCGGTCTGCCCCCCGGGAAGCGGGGACGGAGATAAGCGCCAGGCACGGCCTTGGCCTCACCCTGTTCCATGATCAGTTCGGCCCGGCCAGGGAAACCCAGGCCGCCTTAAGCTATGGCGCCGCGGTGCGGCTGTCGGAGGGGTTGAGCCTGCGTTGGGGAACGGCGTTAAGCTATACTTTTCACCGCCTCGATGGCAACAGCCTGACGGTGGACCAGGAAAACGACCCCCGGTTCAGCCACTTACTGGGCGGGGAGAACCGCAGCGGCAGGGCAGACATTGCCCTTGGCCTCTCGCTCACGGCGGCCAACTTTTACGTGGGCTACGCGATGCTGGATGTAACGGAAGGCAAGCTGGCCTCGTCCGGAGGGGATTACCTGAACGATTTCTACGCCCGACGCCATGTGGGGCAGATTGGCTACCGCCAAGGTATAACGGATGTGTTAGGCTTGACCGTGAACGGCATCTATCAGCACGACAACATCTATAAGTCCACCCTGGAGGGGCAGGTGAAGGCTGTGTATGACAACCTTTTCTGGGTAAGCGGCGGCTACCGCAACAATCTGGCCTATACGTTGGGGGCCGGCCTGCGCCTGAACCAGCTGGCCATCGGCTATACGTACGAAACCCCCACCCAGGAGGCAAAGGCCATTGATAAAGCCACCAATGAGGTATCACTCAGCTACCACCTTTCCGGTGCCCAGGGCGGCAACGGAAACGGCAGGAGACAGACGAAGCGCGTGCTGGTCTGGTAAGTGCCACAGGCCCTCCCCCAATAAGTATAATCCCCTGATAGCAAGCGAAGATCATCTGTAAAGTATAGCTCCGTGGCCGGGCCCTCTAAAATTAAACCTTGCTATATTTTTGGCGTACTATACTCAGGAGATGAAGTGATTGCTTAGTCGATTGTGAGATAATTCCTTAGCCCTTAAGGGATTCGCGATTTCAGCCTCCGGAATAAGATTGCACAGGGCTGCTGCGCTCCGGTTCAGCGGCCAACCGATAAGCATTAATCCATGATAGATCATATACCATCGCACACGGGCCGAACGACAGGCTGGGTGCAAGTCATACTTTGGCTCCTATGCTTGCTGCTATTGCAGGCAGCGACTGCATCCGTGGTGAAAGCACAGGCGAAGTGCCCCGATGGGCTGGTGCATCACTTCGGTTTCGATGAAGCCTCTGCCGGCACCTATGAGGACTACGTTTCTGATGCCTTGACCACCTGCTCGACCTGCCCTTCCCCTGAGATGGGCCTCTTCGCCGGGGCGCAGAAATTCAATGGCCGGAAACCCGCCCTCACCCTAAAGGGGCTAGAGCATTTTGAGTGGGGGCCCAACAGCAGCTTTACCATAGAGCTCTGGATGAAAGCCTCCGGCACCGCCTCCGACAACCAAGTGTTCATCGGCCGCGATGCTAAGGATAATAACATGCTTTGGTGGCTGGGCATGAACACGGAGGGGTATCCGCAGTTCGACCTCTTTGACAGCAACCCTGACCGCAGCAAGGGGGGCTTTAGCCTGGTAGGCAAGGGGATTAAGGTAAACGACAACAAATGGCACCACATTGTGGTGGTGCGCGATGGCCGCCTGCGCCTCAACAAGCTGTATGTGGATGGCTACTCAGTGGGTAATTTCCAGTATGATTACACCCACAGCTTTGAGAGCGGATCCCCGGTGAACATCGGCTTCCTGGACCTGAACAACGGCTATGGCTACAACGGTCTGCTGGATGAGCTGATGGTGTACAACCGCGATCTGACGGAGAACGAGGTGCGGGCACGGTACAACAACGGGGCCGGCAGCTACTGCGGTCCGCAGCAGGTAAAGCCAGTCATCATGTCTGAGGCCGTTACCCACGGGGTGGTGGAGCAGCAGTACAAATATGATGTGAAGGCAGTGGGCAACGGCAGGCCTGCGTTTGCGCTGGTCGGAGCCCCTGCAGGAATGACGATCAATGCCGCCACAGGGGAGATCCGCTGGACACCCACTGCGGCGGGCAGCTTTAAGGTGAGCGTTACAGCCACCAATGGCGCCGGCACCGACCGGCAGGACTTCACCATCACGGTGAAGCCCGGCGTGGGGGAGAAGGCGGGAATGTTGCACCACTGGATGCTGCACGAGATGCGCGGCCCTACCTACCACGATTATTATACCCCAAGCCACGCCTCCGGTAGCAGCGACAGCCAGCCTAAGGCAGTAAGTGGGGTGGTGTCCGGCGGGCAGGAGTTTGATGGCCTTGATGATGGCCTGGACGTGGTGGAGACCCGGAACTTTAACTGGGCCGCTAATGAGAGCTTTAGTATAGAGCTCTGGATGCGCAGCGCGGCCAGCACCGCCGGCAATCGCGTGCTGATCGGCCGCGACGCCAAGGACTCGGAGGCCCACTGGTGGTTAGGCCTGGATAGCGAGGGGCGCGCCATGTTCAAGCTGCTGGACCTGGATTGGGCCGGGCCGAAGTTTGATAACGGCAGCGGCCCTAAGCTAACGGATGACAAGTGGCACCAGGTGGTAGCCGTACGGAATGGTGGCTCGGGCCTGACGGAAGTATACGTGGACGGCGAGCGGGTGAATTCCATTACCCATACGTATTCCAACGGCTTTGCCAGCAGGTCGCCGGTAAACATCGGTTACCTGAAAGATGGGGGTGGGTATCACTACGAGGGCATTCTGGATGAAGTAAAACTCTTTGGCCGTGTGCTATCCGCCGCTGAGATCAAACAAAGGTATCACGATGTGTATGACGCCATCACTGAGCTGGTGCGCTTTGAGGGGGAGTATGTGAGCGGAGCCGTGCAGCTTGCCTGGGAGACTGCCGCGGAGGCGAACCTCTCGCACTTCGAGGTAGAACGCGCATCGGATATGGAGGCCTTTGAGAAACTGGGAGATGTTGCGGCCGCTGGCAACAGCAACGTGCCCCTCACCTATGCATTCACGGATGTGGACCCGCTCTCAGGCGTAGGGTACTACCGGCTCAGGATTGTGAAGCAGGACGGCAAGTATACGTACTCCAATATTATCGCCATCGAAAACAAGAGCCTTACGGCCACCTCCTTTAAAATATACCCTAACCCGGTAGATGAGGGCGAGGTAACCGCTTCGGTTTATGGTCTGCCGGCGAGCGAGCAGGTGCAGTTCTCCATCACCGACCTCCGTGGAAAGGTGCTGCTGCGGGAACAGCTCCAGGTCGATGAGTTTGGACAGCTGCAGGTACAGGTGCCTATTACCGCAGACTACAGGCCGGGTATCTATATGCTCACCGTGACATCAAGCAAGCGTATCGTGAGCCGTAAGCTGGTGGTGAGGAAGTAAAGATTGATACCTGATAAAAAAAGGGGCCTGCAGTTTTGCAGGCCCCTTTTGAGTGGGCTAAAAGTTGTGGACTCTTTATTTTTATTCTTTTACGATTTTGATGCTGTCCGACTTACCAGCTTTGTCAGTGTACTTCAGGATGTATAATCCGGTTTTCAGCTCAGCCAGGTCGATAGACAGTTTGTTGTTAACCAGCTCCAGCTTTGACTCCTTGTACACTACACGACCCGTCTGGTCCAGTACGTTCAGCTCAGCCAGTTCTACCTGCTTATCACCGAAGTCCAGGGTTACCACATCGCGGAACGGGTTCGGGTAAGCGGTTGTCTGGGCGAAGAAAGGATCTGAGTCGGCTACTTCAGAAACCTGCATGGCAGAGATGCTTTGGAAAGACTCCCCGAAAGGCGACAGGTGCTTGCCAGCGATCGGCATTTCCTTGGCACCGCTTGGTAGTTGCCAGGCCACAGCCAGGTTGTCGCCACCGGCTCCCTCCAGATGCAGGGCCTCGATGTAGTAGCGCTTGCCGGCTTCCAGGGTCACCTTCACCGACTGCTGGGAGGAGTACTTAGTCCACTCGCGCGGGTTGGTCCAGCCGTTCACGTGGGCCAGCTGCTTCTTGGCGGCCGGGTCCTCCGAGGTGCTTAGGTAGAGCACGGCGTGGTTGTCGCCTGCGATCCAGAAAGTGTACTGGCCGCTCTCCGGCGCCGTCACGTAGCCGCGGATGCGCTGGGCGTAGTTGTCGCCCACGTTAGATGGCGCCTCGAACAGGGTCAGCTCCTTGGTGCTGCTTGGCGTGGTGTTCACCGGGATGTCGTTTACGTTCTCGCTCTGCACGCCCTTCCAGTGCTCCAACACAATCTTGCCGGCCGCAGGTACAATGGCTACAGTTTCAGAGGCCTTGCTTCCCATTTCAGACAATCTGTTGCCAGCGATCGGCATTTCCTTGGCGCCGCTTGGTAGTTGCCAGGCCACAGCCAGGTTGTCGCCACCGGCTCCCTCCAGATGCAGGGCCTCGATGTAGTAGCGCTTGCCGGCTTCCAGGGTCACCTTCACCGACTGCTGGGAGGAGTACTTAGTCCACTCGCGCGGGTTGGTCCAGCCGTTCACGTGGGCCAGCTGCTTCTTGGCGGCCGGGTCCTCCGAGGTGCTTAGGTAGAGCACGGCGTGGTTGTCGCCTGCGATCCAGAAAGTGTACTGGCCGCTCTCCGGCGCTGTCACGTAGCCGCGGATGCGCTGGGCGTAGTTGTCGCCCACGTTAGATGGCGCCTCGAACAGGGTCAGCTCCTTGGTGCTGCTTGGCGTGGTGTTCACCGGGATGTCGTTTACGTTCTCGCTCTGCACGCCCTTCCAGTGCTCCAACACAATCTTGCCTGTGCCAGATCCTGTAGAAGAGGAGGGGGTTTGCGTAAGTGGGGTCTCAACAGGCTCCGATACGTTTACAACTACTATGCCTACAGCGGCAGATGTCTTTGACGCGCCTGCGTTGTCGTAAGCCTTGGCAGTAAGCGTGTAGGTGCCGGTGGCGGCGTTAGTCCAGGTGTAGCTGAAGGGCGAGTTGGTGTCTTCACCAAGTTTCACAGATCCCTGGTAAAACTCAACCTTTGTTACAGAGCCGTCAGCGTCTGTTGCGTTCGCATCTATCACGATGGGAGAGCCTGCAGAGATAGAGGCATTAACAGTTGGGGAAGTGATGGCTACAGATGGCGCCTGGTTGGTCGGGGCAGCACTGGCTGATCCGTTAGGACCCAGCACGATGCCATTCTTAGCTAATTTGCTCTGCCACATGCTGTACTCATCTTTCTCCATTTGCTTCGTGATTGCCGCAGTAAGTGGCAGGAACGTGTTGTTCGTGAAGCTGGCGTTCTCAGCTACAGAGATATCGTTACGGTTGTTAGAGTAACCCCAGGCTGTGATGCCTACCACGTTATTGTCTACTGAGTTAGAGAAGGTTGTATTGTTTCTGTAGTAGTCTTTGCTCCAAAGGCCGGACGTATACATGTTATACTTTGTGCCATTGTCGAAAGTGGCTGCGTTCACGGCTCTGTTGTGGTGGTAGCGGATGTTGTTACCGCCGGCAATACCCATAGAGTAGTTGCCAAGGCCAACCAACTGGTTGTCATGTGCCTCAATGTAGGCAGGGCAGGTGTTAATATCGCCATCGCCATCAGTGATGATACCGCCACCGGAGTATGACTTGCTTTCTGCCTGAACAGGGTAAGCACCTTCGATGTAGTTGTTATGAATTTTGATTGGGGAGGACTGTGTGCCCCTGGAGTTGTGAATATTGATGTTATCTTCAACGGCAGAGTTGTTGGGGGTGTTGATTACCTGGTTCCAGGCCACCTCTGCATGGTTGATAGGCTTCTTGAAGTTGAACTGCACAAACTGTGCAAAAGTCGTTCCTCCATATACACGGCCGTCAATGTTCTTGGCTACGTTATAACGGATTTTGATTGTTTCTGAGGAAGTTCCGTTACCCTCATAACTTTGGCCGATATAGATACCTGCTGTATTCTCCATATAGCAGTTCTCAACCACTACGCTTTTGAACACATCTATACCTAAGAAGCGACGTGCTTTTTTGGAACCAGTGTAGGGTGTTGGCGCAAGTCCGTATCCATTCGTATGGCGAACAGTAAGGTTGATCTTGTTGCCCAGGCTTCTGATCAGCGGACCGGCGCTGCGGATGTTGGAGTGCTCAATAATCACCGGCTCACTCGTTTTAATCTCTATTGCGGCGACATCCGAGTTTCTGGATTCCCAGTTACCCTTGTACGTTCCGCCCTTGGTGATAACCAGGGGACCGCTGTAAGTTTGTGCGTTTACTGTTTCAGGAAGAAGCACGAACAAGATGTAGGCGAATAGTTGAGCTACGATTGCTCGACCTGCCCTCTTGCTCAGGTTAGAGGCTTTTGTGTTCATTTCCTTTGGCTAAAAGTTGAAAATAAGATTTTTTAATGTTTTGTTTTCTTTAAAAATCTCACAGTGTCCTTTGGCTAATGCACTGTTAATAAGATTTTTTCTGTTTTTTGAGTTTTACCTCTGTTGTGGTTGATGTGGCTAAAAACGTAATATATAATCTGTTGCAAATATAATGGGGAATAATTTACATTTCATACAAATGGCTTGAAAAAATCATAAAAAATTATGAAGTTCATTAAATAGTTATATGCCTATTTGCTGTTAAATTCTTTAAAAAGTTGCTATATAGGCTGTAGGTGTATTTTTGATAAGGTTACGGACTTTTGAATTTTCATATTTTAATCCTATCCGTGTTTTGCCCGTAAAAGTGACTATATAGTAAAATTCCAGCGTTCTATCCTACAAATTTCTGCCGGGAACCAGTGAAGGAGTTAATGGAGAATTATATAAATATGCGGTGTATGATATATTTAATTTGCCTAATGCTACAAGGTTGCATTGATTGTACTTTTCTAGTGTGGAATAATTCCACACATTAGGGCAGCTTAAAACAAAAGTGTCTCTGTGATGAATAGGGGGGAATCTGGATTCCACACATTGTGGATTTATGCTGTGTTACAGCGTTGTCTGGGGGCCAGGCTTGATGTCGTTCAGGAGGAGCTTCTCCTGCCAGAGAACGTACTCCGCGTCCTCCAGGTCTCTGGTTACACTATCCGGAAGGATAGTGTTGGCAAATTCGTCGGCAGCGGCAAAGGTGCTGTCGAAAATCTCGTTGCGCCAGCTATGGTTCTTGCCCAGCACGGCCAGCGTGTTGTGGTGCATGCTGTTGCTAAAGGTATTGCCCATCTTGTAGTAGTCCTTGGCCCAGATGCCGCTGGTCCAAAAGTGGAAGGGCTTGCCATCCGGGAACACTGCCGCCACAATAGCACGGTTATGGTGCATCTCTATATGGTTGCCGCCTGCTATGCCCAGGCAGTAGTTCCCTAGCCCCACCAGGTGGTTCTCGTATACCTTCACATACGCGGTGGCCTCCAGCGAGTCTGTGCCCGGGGAATCCATGATAATGCCGCCGCCGGAGTACTCGGGCAAGTCCAGCGGGGATGGGAAAGCGCCCTGTATGTAGTTGTTGTGGATGCGGATGGGGGACCGCGGCGTGCCCCTGGAGTTGTAGATGTTTATGTTATCCTCCACGGCCGATCTACCCGGCTCGTTTATCACCTCGTTCCAGGCGATCTCGGCATGGGGCACCTCGCCGCGGTAGTTAAACTGCACGAACTGCACGGGCTCCACGCCCTGGTATACCTTGCCGTTGATGTTGCGGGCCCTGTTGTAGCGGATCTTTATACTTTGGTCAGGGCTGCCGTTGCCGGTGTACTCCACGCCAAGGTAGATACCGGCAGTATTTTCCATGTAGCAATGCTCTACTACCACATTCCGGAACACATCCACCGCCAGAAAGCGCCGTGGCTTGGCATAGTCGCTGTAGGAGGTGGGGGCGAGGCCGTAGCCTTTGGTGTTGCGCACGGTAATGTTCGCATCGTGGCCCTGGCTGCGGATCAGAAAGCCGGCAGCGCGTATTTTCGAGTTCTCTATGATGACCGGTTCTTTCGTCCGTACCTCTACTGCCGCCACGTTGGAGTCACGGGACTCCCAGTTGCCGCTATAGGTGCCTCCCTTGGTGATGATAAGCGGCCCTTGGTAAGTAGGGGAAGCAGCCCGGGGCGAGAAGTTCAGCACGCGCAACAGGCTGAGCCCTGCCGGCACTACAAGCAGAACGGCTACAGCAGCAAAAAGCCACCCTTTGCCTATCCGCAGTGTGTGGCTGCGGGGCCGGAGGGTGGCTTTATTATCTGTAAACAGCTGCATTTATTTCAGCATATACCCGAAAATACGGCGGGCATAGCCATTCGCCAGGTAGTACGGGATATACGGTGGTGGGCAGTTCTTTAAGGTGAAACGGGTGAAGTCACGTAGGTTGCCACCCCCCTTGATATCGAAGAGGTGCTTGTAGAAGTTCTGCAGCGTTTTGCTCTGGCGGTTCTTGCGCTCTCCGCTTTCCTCCGGGTACGTATAGAGCCTGGCGTCGTAGTTCACGTACAGCTCGAACCCGTTGCGCAGGGCAGTGTGGGTAAAATCGTAGTCGGCCACATAGTGCGGGAAGCGATCCTGGTCCAGCAGGCCGATCTTCTCGAACACCGCGCGGGGGATAAGCAGGCCACGGCCCGGCAGCTGTGATACCGCATGAAGTCCTACCTGTTGCTCTTTAGGCAGTTCCTGCAGCAGGTGGCGCACCTTGTTGAGTTTAAAGTCCACGATCTCGCCCCCAAAGGCAGGCTCGCGGGTGCCGGCATCCATCTCCAGCGCACCAAGTATGGCGTTTGGCTTCTCAGCCATCCACCTGTAGGTGTTCTCGATGTAATCCTCGGCTACCTCCAGGTCGTTGTTCAGCGTCATCACATAGTCAGCGCCCAATTGCAGGGCGTGCTTGATACCCATGTTCACGCTGGCGGTCCAGAAAAGGTTGCCGTCTCCGAAGAGGGTCTCTACTTCCGGGAACTCCTCGCGCAGCATGTCGGCGGTGCCGTCGGTGGAGCCATCGTCCACCACAATTACTTTGTAGTCTTGGTTGGTGCCCCGCTTTAGCGAAAGCAGGCATTCTCTGGTGAAATTCTTTCTGTTAAAAACAGGGATAACAATGTATATCATTTCTAGTAAGGGCTAATCTAAGGTTGAACGGTTAGTTCGGCAGGCTTGGCCTGGGTATACTTACTGTAAAACTCGTTGATGTGTTGTGTCTTTAGCGTCCAGGTTTGTGATTTGGAGAATTTATAGCCGTTCATGCCCATTTGGCGGCGCAGCAGGGGTTGGTCATGTAATTTCTCCACGGCAGCGGCTATGGCTTTTACCGTCTGACCGGGTGTGCTTACCGGCACTTTTATACCTGCGTCGTCGGGCACCAGGTTCTGAGCCCCGTGCAGGTCCAGGGTGATGATCGGCAATCCGTAGGCCATGGCCTCCAGGAACTGGGCGGCGCTGGAGTCGCGGAGGCTGCAGAACAGGAACAGGTCATGGCTGGTGTAGGCGCGTTTTACTTCATCCCACGGCACCTGGCCTTTCCAGTTCACCTTGCCGTGCAGCTGATACTCCTCTATCCAGCGCGGGACGTAATCGTGCATGGGGCCATCGCCCAATATGGTTAGCTCATACTTTACATCCGGGCGCACCTTGCTCAGGGCCTCCAACACCAGCGGCAGCCCTTTGCGCGCAAACAAACGGCCCACCCACAGGATCTTCAGTGTTTCCTCCGGAATGCGCTCGGGGTAAGCCTCTGGGTAAAATTCCTCTGGCAGGCTGGTGTCGAGGAACATCTTCGGGTTGAGTGCGCCGATGCGCTGGGCCATGTCGTAGGTGTCCTGGTTGGTGGTGAGCACCAGCGAGGCATGTTGCATGGCTCTGCGGGCGTTTGGGTTCAGGGCCAGCAGTAGTTCGCTGATAACCTTGCGCACAACCTCCATTCTCCACCAACGGTAAAAGTATTTTTTGAACCTGGAAGGCGCCTCCTGGCCCCCGCCGGTAGGACCGAAGATGAGCGGCTTGTTCAGGCGCCACAGGGCGGTGCCCATCTGTAGGCTGCCAATCGTTACGTGGTGCACCAGGTCGAAATCAATGGCTTTGTCGAGTTCCTTTGCCTTTAGGTAGGCGCGGTGCTGCCAGTACATGTAGTGCGGGTAAAAACCCAGGTGGTATTCGAACAGCTTGTCTACCCAGGCCGGAAGCTCCACAAAAACTACGTGCAGGTTAGGCAGGGCTAGTCTTTCAACTTCCTTCTCAATGCTTTCCCTGCCTTCCACGGTGGTCAGGCACCATACTTCGTGGCCGAGCCTGGCGTTGTTGAGCGCCCAGTTCCAGCCGTTGCCCAGTTCGGTGCCACGGTTTGGTTGGCAGGCGTATGCAGATAAAAGTAACTTCATAAGCTCATTAAAGACTAAGGCTGAACAAGGCTTTGAGTTTGGCGCTAGCCTTGTCGCGCATCATTTTGTTGAAATTGCGGCGGTCCGACTCCACGTCGCGGATCACGAACTTGGGGTGGCGCAGCGGGAAGGCGATCTCCTCCTCGTATACCTTGGCCTTCTTGTCGTGCAGGTTAAAGGTATGGGTGGCATCCTCGCCGAAGCCGATGTTACGCACCAGGTTCACCTCCGGCACAATGCAGAGGCCGGAGTTACTGTAGACGGTGAACTCCCACTGGTAGTCCCACACGTCGCCTTTCTGGATGTTGGTGAAGGTCTCCTCCAGTTTGCTTAACCGATACGTCTCCTCCAGCTTGTTCAGGAAAATACCGTTGAGGTAGCCTTTGTCCTTCAGCTCCGGATAGTTGCCCAGGTTGAAGTCGTAGAGCTGCCAGGCGCGGCGCCAGGTGGCCCAGCCCCAGCTGTTCACCTTGTCGGAGAAGTAGTAGGAGTAGTCGGAGTCGCGGCGCCAGCCATCGAGGTAGTTGTTGCCGCTGATGTGCATCACGCGGGTGTCGTTTTTATACTTCTCCAGCAGCTCCTGGCAGAACCAGAAAAAGCTTTTCGACGGAATACAGTCATCCTCCAGGATAATGCCGTACTCCTCGTGCTCGAAAAGCCAGGAGATGGCGCGGGAAGGGGCCACGCCGCAGCCCATGTTCTGTTCCTGAAACAGCGTCTTCACCTCACACTCCCAATCCACCTGCTCCACAATGCGGCGTGTCTCGGCGCAGCGCTCGGCATCCGTGGCCACGTGCGGCCTTGGACCGTCGGCGGCCACGTAGAGCTTGCTGGGCCTTACTTGCCGGATGCGGTCGAATACTTTCTGGGTGGTATGGGCGCGGTTAAATATGATCAGCAACACCGGAGTGTGCAATGGTTCTTGCGGTATAGCGGTACTCATACAAGTAATAAGGGTTTTGGTATATACATGTACTGCTATTCTGTTGAAGAGGTTATGTAAGATTTAAACAGAATGCAGTGTTTTTTGGAGGGCTCTGCGGCGGGCCCTCATCCGCATGCCTGATTCCCGGATAAACGTGTAGTTCTCTGGGTGTTGCTCCATGTAGGCTAGGGCTAAACCCAGGAAAGCATAAAAGAAGAAGGGTAGAATGTAGGAGATGCCGTAAACGAAGCCGCTGCTTATAAAGGCCAGGATTACAATCTGCTTTTCATCGAGTGTATTACTTGTAAAACCTTTCCTTAAGGCATAAATCTTCATCATCATAAACAAGGCCATGCCTACAAAGCCAATGTAAAATAGAACATCTACATAGAAGCTGTGGAAATGGTGGCCGTTGCCATCTTCAAAAACAGGGGCGTCAATATCATCGCGGTAAAATTGGATGGGCAACTCAAAGCCCTCAAACCGCATCCCCATCAGGAAGTTGTCCTGTATGAAAGGGAGGTATGACAGGAATTGGTTATATCTCCAGCCGCCGGTCCCCTGCTCGCTGGCATTCTCGATATCAGAAAAGTTCTCCTGGAACTTTGTTAGGATCTCAGGGTGCATAGAGAACAGGAAAGCACTGCTTACAATACCCATTACAGCGATGACGAAGGCAATAGGCAAAAGCTTTCCGAAGTTTACCGGTTTGGCCGCCTTGAATTTGACCAGGTATACATAAACTACAATTATACCCGTCATGCAAACCCATATGGTTCTGTGCTGGAAGAATATAATGGCAAGTATCACCACAAAGCTCATCATCAGGTTGTAAGCTCCGCCCTCGAATAAATATTTGCTCGCAAAGTACAGGAACGGTATCACAATCATGTACATCGTACTGGCATTAACCCCCCTTTCATGGTTTGTAAAAGAGGCTATGCTAAGTGCCTCTGGATGAATTAGGACGACATTTAGTACAAAGCCAATCAATATGATGTTAATGATATGCCGCAGCTGCAGATAGTCGTTGTTTTTATAAAAGGTGTAAATAAAAAACACAAAGTAGAAGAGCAGGATCCGCTGGAACACATGGGGGTAAATGAAGAAACTATCATACTTATAGTAGGACTCCATGACCATTCCAAATAAGTAAATTGTAACCAGCGCAAACACAAACCGCATAAATGGAGACATGGTCTGAAAACGGTAGGCACTGTACAGGAAAGCTATCCCTGTGTTCAACTTCACCAGGATACTAAGTATGGCGCCCAGCGTGTTTTCATCATCCCCAGAAATTAACTCCAGGTACATAGGGTCAAGGAACATGACCATAAGTAGCGGAATTGCGAATATGATGCTGTAGTTTACCTTCATGTTGTCAGTCAAGAAATTGTTCAGGAGTTAAAGAGGGTGCCAGCGGCCTTCTCTTTGGTTAGCAAAGGTGGATTCGCATTCCCTGTGTTAAGGATCGAGTCGAATAACTCTAAGTGCTTATTTATGACTACTTCCTCAGAAAAATTCGCTTTCGCGAAAGCGTTTGCCTTTTTAGTTATCTCATCGGCCAGGTCCTGGTTAAGCAAGAGTTTCTCTACTGCTGCAGCCATGTCTGCTGTTGATACCACATCGCAAAGCACCCCTGCTTCGCCGTGGTTCAGCAGGTATGGTACAAAGCCGCTGCTCTTGCCTCCAACCACCGGGGTATGCGCCAGCATCGACTCCAGGACAGCCATCCCGAATGATTCCTCGACAGACGGGTGTAAAAGAACTTTTGCCTTGGCTACATGTTGCATAAGTTCGTCTTGTGAAGAGGGGCCTATAAACCGGACACCTTCCTGCAGATCATGCTTTTGGGCATATTGCTGTGCAGCCCCTCCTGGCTCCATGTCTACGCCCAGTAGGTGGTATTCCAGCGCCGGGAACTTCTCCCTGAGCTTAGCGAATGCGTGAAGCGCCTTGGGAATGCCTTTTCGCTTGGTAAACCCATTTACTACTGATACTATAAAATTTTCCTTGGGAGTATCCGCAGGTATCAGTTCCCCTAAGTATGGCGTGTAAAAGTTGTCGATAATAACCGCCTTCTTCTTGCTGCTGGCAGAGAGGTTATGGTAGGTATAGGCTGAGTTTGCAACGATCCATTTCGCTTTGTGCAGTACTATCGTATTCATCAGATACCTTACTAGCCTGAACATGTCTGGTTGGGTTAGTAAGATCTTGAAGGCATTGTCGTGCACACTAACAACAGTAGGAATGCCGCTTTCGAGTGCGGCCCAGGCGTACTCATAGGTCCAGAAAGCATAAATAACATCGGAGGGGTTTTGGCACATGATGGCCTTAAGCTGCTCCCGCTCATACTTGAAGATCCTTCTGCCAGGCTGTGGCCTGGCGGGGCTGATGCACAAGGTTACTTGCTTGCTACGTAACACAGTCGGCTCAGTCAGCTCCGCAGAGTTTGTATACACTATTACATGATACCCTCTTTTTACTAATCCATTAATGTAGTAGGATACCAGTGGGAAAGTGCTGGTGGAGGGTATAGGCACATTTCCAAAGTCACACTCCAACAACTCAACATCTACCGGTCCTGATACTCCAATAACCATAAGCTAAAATTTATCCTTCTGTACTATTTATGACAGTTTTCCTGTATTTCAAAACGAGCCTGCCAACGTAACTTGTCGGGTTATCCTCTAACCCGAGCCTGGAGAGAAGCGCGTTGATTTGGTTCTTTAGGGTCTTGTGGGGGAAAAATAATGTCAAGACTAAAAAGAGAACAGCCCCTGTGCTGATCTGGGCGCCAAGTACAAGTAGATGAGGCAGGCCAACGCTTCGCAGCATGGTGCTTAGAACGTATATCACGGCAGCTATCACCATTCCGTTGACTATACCTGGCACATATACCAGGAGTTGTTTTGAATAGCTGAGTTTCAGGATGCGATTAAGTACCGTTTGGTAGAAAAGGGTACGGACCAGTTCCCCGGCAAGTATGGCAAAGGCGAAACCTATCAAACCCTGATCCCTGAAAAGAAAGAAGAAGCCCGTGATCACGCCTATAAAGAGCAGTGTGAGCACTATCTTTGCGTTGAGCACGGCCTTGGCGTCACACACGATACCGGCAAACATGGTTATAAAGCTCAAAGGTATTGCCAGGCAGAGAACCTGAAGCACTGGGATCGACTCGCCCCACTGGTCTCCTAAAAGGACATATACTACTTCGGGCGCTGCCACTAACAACCCCAGACAAGTGGGGATGATAATGGTGGCCAGGAGCGTCGTGCTGGAAATATAGGCACTGGCCAGCTTGGTTGTTTCTGCCTGTAACTTACTGAAAGATGGGAAAATAACACGGCTGATGGTGCGTGTAAGCATATACATGGGCAGGTTCACCAGCCGGTGTGCCCTGTCGTATATGCCAAGCGTGTAGGGGCCGAGTGTCTTTCCAATAAGGATGGTGGCCATGTCCTGGCTGATAAACTCCAGGAAACTGATGACAGACATTTTGCTGCCATAGCTAAACAATGGCTTATAAGACTCCCACTTAAAATGGGGCAGGACGTTATGCCTTGTTATCACGTAAGCCCCAATTGCTACAAGGGCAGACTGTGTGAGTGTGGCGATAACGAGGCTCCAAACTCCATAGCCCAGGTAAGCGAGCAGCACCCCCACACCTAAATACGAAATGACATAAGAGAGCGTCTCGACGATACTTAGTTCCTTGAAACGCATGTTTCGCTCAGACAGGCTAAAAGCTGTGGCTGAGAGGCCAGCTATCAGAAAAGCAAGCGACATGACACGGACAATCGGGGTGACGGCCTCGCTCTCGAATGTGCCGTTGTCAAAGAACATGGTAGCAAGAGGAGCCAGTGCCCACACCAGCAGCGTGAATGCTAACCCTAATAGAGTGGACGATGTAAAGGCCGCCCTAATGTTATCCTCTGATAACTCTTCCTTCTGTATAATCGCCTGAGAAAGGCCAAGGTGGGCGAAGTAACTGCCAAACCGGATGATAACACCTGCAATAGCCACCAGGCCGAAAGCCTCCGGGGCCAGCAGGCGGGCCATGGCCGAAGTATAGCCGATCTGCATCACTGCGTTGGCGATGGTAGAGACGGATCCCCACTTCAGGCCGCTGACAGCTTTGGAGGCTAGGTTTTTACTCATGTGTGAAACGCTAAGATAGTAGAAGCAGGCTGGGTGCAGCCGTTAGAGCTGCACCCAGCCTGTTGGTTTGGTAAAGACGTTAGGCGTAATAGTACTTGGCGTTTTTCTTGTAGCCGTACTCGTAGGTCTTGTTGTAGTTCAGATCGTTCATGATCATGTAGATATTCTTGATCCGCTTGGCGTTATAGAGCTCGTTTATCTCCGCCAGCATATCCTTGTTCGTATACTTGTGCTTCACCACATACAGGTTCACGTCCATGTGGCGCATGAGCACGAAGTACTCTGACACATACCCGACTGGCGGCGTGTCGATCACGATGTAGTCATACTGTTCCTTTAGTTGGTTTACCAGCTGTTGCATCCGCGGCGCCTCCAGCAGGTGCAGTGCATTGTCCGGAATCGGCCCGCATGGGATGATGTCGAGGTTATCGATATAGGTTTTCTGCAGCACTTCCTCCAACGGTAACCCCTGGGTCAGGTACGAGGAGAGGCCCACCGACTCGGCCACCGGGAAGTACTTGCTGAAGGTAGGCTTGCGCATATCCGACTCGATCAGCACCACGCGCTTGCCTGACATGGCAATCTCGGAACTTAGGTTCACGGAGCAGAACGTCTTGCCCTCTCCCGAGATGGACGATGTCAGCCCGATCACCTTGAACTCCTGATCCGCCATCAGGTACTGCAGGTTAATGCGTATCGACCGGAACGACTCGGCGATGGCGGAGCGCTGGTTGTTCAGCACGGCCAGTTTCTCGGACTTGGAACCATGCGCCACCACGCCCAGGAAAGGTATGTTGGTGAGGTTGCTCAGATCGTTCTTGCCCTGTATGGTGTTGTCTACGTTAGACAGCAGCACAATTACGCTGGCAGGGATGGCCATGCCGATGATCAGCGCCAGCAGGTAGATCATCTTCGGCTTCACGTTAACCGGCGTGGTGCCCACCATGGAGGCCTTATCCACTATCTTTTTATCGGTGGCGTTGGTGGCCAGGGCAATAGCCGCCTCAGCACGCTTCTCCAGCAAAAAGTCATACTTCTTGTCGATAAACTCAGACTGGCTCTGCAGGTCCATCAGCCTGCGCTCGTTCTCCGGCAAAGAGGCAAGCGTGGCTTCAATCTTATTAATACGCTCGGTCACGTTGGCAATAGAGATGTTAGCCGACTCCACCAGGTTCTGCAGGTTCGCCTCGATGGCGCCGCGTGTGTTGGCAATCTCGCCCTCGATCTTGCGCAGCATCGGGTTTTCTTCTGTAGCCGTGGTTCTATAGCCAGCCTTCTTCTGGTTCAGCTCAGCCAGTTGCAGGAACAGGTTGTTGAGGATCGGGCTCTGGATGCCACCTACGGTAGGCGACACCGACTGCGCGATACCATTCCCGTTTCTGATCTGGTCCAGGATGTTCTCATAGTATGTCTTGTCGGTGTTCAGGCGCGCCCGTTCGGCCTCCAGCTGCGAGAGCTTTTCGTAGTTGAGGTTAGACTGCACGTTGATGTTGGCAATGCGGTTATTGGAGCGAAACGAAGAGAGTGCGTTCTTGCTCTGGCGCAGCGAGTCCGAAAGGGTCGCCAGTTGGCTGTCGATGAACTCCAGCGTCTTCATGCCGTTCTCGTTCTTATCCTTCAGGTCGTTGGCCACGTACTCGGCCATCAGCGTGTTCAGGAAGGCCACCTGCTTATCCGGAATGCTGCCCTTGCTGCCTAGCACCAGCACGCGCGCCTCACGGTCAATCGGGGCAATGCCCAAGGAAGCCTGCTGCTGCTTTACGAGGCTTTCCAGGCTGTTGATCACGAAGTAATACTTCTTGGCAGGGGGCAGGTTCTCCATGTCGCTGCGCTCCAGCGTCAGGCTCAGGTTCTCATCCTTGTAGGGTTCGCCGAACTTAAGCGTCTTCTTAAAGCTGAGCTGCGGGATAGAGCCCACGATGGCGTTGGTACGGAAGTCGTAGCGCGGGGCGTTCTCGGCGTTAATCTCCAGCTCGTAGGTGTTCTGGTCCAGCAAGCGCACCGTAATCGGGACATCCACCACCTGAATGGAGCTTGTGTCCAGGTCTACCTCGTATGGGGCTGTTTTGTACTCTTCCTCCACCACCAGGTCGCTTATCTTATTGAGCCAGTGATCGGTTACACGGTAGTAGGCGACGGTAAAGTCCAGTTTTTGCAGGGCCTGCTTTATCATCTCGGCAGATGACAAAAGGCCGATCTCGTCCTCCACCTTGATGCCCCTGCTTTGCACATCCAGCACCTCGAGCAGTTCCTGCGCCTTTTTAGAGCCGGTCTGCTGGTCGCCGAGCAGCAGCGTGGATTTAAACTCGAAAACGCGCGGGGAGCTTTTTACATACACGTACCCCGCAGCCAGGGCGATCACAGCACTCAAGGCAAACCAATACCAGTTAGACCGGAACTTGAACAACCAGCTCTTAATGTCTATTTCGTGCTCCTGTTTATTTCTTCTCATCGTTATTTAAACAAATTGTACAATAATGCCCCGGTGGAAATTACCCCTAACACAGCGTTCCATACGATTAGGTTATCGCGCTTTAATTGTGTATTTCGGGGCTCGACATAGATCATGTCGTTGGGCATCAGGTAATAGTATTGGGATTGTACGAGGTTCGGGTCTTTGAGGTCTAACAATACCACTTCAGAGGATCCATCCTTTTTCTGTCTGATGAGCTTGACGTTTTCGCGGTCAGCGCCCAAGGTTAGGTCGCCGGCCATGCTCAGGCCCTCCAGCAGGTTGGCGCGCTCGTTGTAGATGTAGAAGTACCCCGGGTTACGGACCTCGCCCAATACGCTCACCTTAAAGCTGATAAGCTTCACTACTACCGTAGCATCTGTGATGTAGCGGTCCAGGTTTTTCTGGATCATCTCCTGCGTTTGCAAGGTGGTAAGGCCCTCTACTTTCAGCTTGCCTACGGTGGGCAGGTTTATGAAGCCTTCCGTGTCGATGGCGTAGCCGCTCAGGTAAAGGCTGGCCGGCTCCGACATACCCATGCCATTTACGGGGTTGGTGATGTTGAACAGGTTGGACATGTCCGGATCCACGCTCAGCACCTTTATAGACAGGACATCGTTTGTCTGCAGCTGATAGGCCGCATACTTTGTTTGGAAATCAGTGGGGACGTTCTCTTTAAGATTGGAATTCTGGATGTATACGAGTTCTTTTTTCGTCATGCAGGAACTGACACCTAGCACAAGCAGGAGAAGGTATACTATATTTCTCATAATAAAGGGTTAAGGGTGATCTTACAGGGCTGCAGCTTGATCCTGCATCTGTAAGCGTTGCATTTGTGTGTTAAAGTATAAGCTTAGGCGTACCGGAATTCCGGTTCAGGCATATATACTTCTGCTTGCATAAAAGGATACCTAATCGCCCCAAAATTTTGGATATTTGTCAGAAAGCTTGCTTTAAGTGCAGGCGGGGGTTGGCATAGTGCAAGAGGGGCTTGGAGCTTAAAGTGTGCAGGGGGAAGGAGAGGGGCAAAAAGAAAAACCATTTCCGGAGCTGCCTCGGCAAGGCCCCGGAAATGGTTTTTAACTGAAAGGGTGCACTCTAGAAATTACGTGCTGCTGCTACTCAATCCACCTGGTGCGGCGTTGCTTGGTAGGCTTTCTATTCTGCTGTTGCTGCTGCTGTACCCTGAACTTGTCTTTGGTGTTGCGCACCAGTTGCTGGGCGTACCCCTCGCCGTGCTCCAGAATGCTGCCCTTCAATCTCCATCCCTGTGGCAGGAAACTCGCCACCTCCGATGCCAGGCCCTCCAGGTCTGGCGCGATGATAATGTTGTACTCCATGTGTTTAGTTTGGCTAAAAGTGAGGGTCCAATGTAGAAAAAATAAACACAGGACGCACGGCGCGGCTACGAAATTACTTTCAATTAGGTTACATTCTTCTGATAATAAATATTCGGCTTGAAATTGTATTGTTTTAGGCGGGTAAGGCTGCTGGTTTTATAGTTATAATCCTATTTATTAATTATAATTACCCGCAGCTGCAGTTGTACGAACCAGGTAGGCTCCACATCATGAAGTACAGCCTAAAAGTATATAAGGAGCAGGAAACCAGGGCTAGAATCTGATGAGAAAGGTGGTGTGGCGGCTGTTGTCTGAGTGGAGGGAAAAGGAGAAACCGTGGTTCACCAGGATGTCGCGCACCATAGTAAGGCCAATGCCCTGGCCGCTGGCCTTGGTTGTGTAAAACGGGGTAAACAGGTGAGCCCGCACCTCCTCCGAAATGCCGCCGCCGGAGTCGGTTATACTTAGCTGCGGCGGGTCAGCACTGGTCTTTATACTGATCTCTCCGTCTGCATCAATGGCCTCCATGGCGTTTTTGAGGATATTGAGCAGCACCTGCTCCAGCTGTTGCGCATCCAGCGGTACCACCAGCGGACGGGGCGCCAACTGCCACTGCAACTGTATGTGGCGCCGCTGCAGTTCAGGTTGCAGCAGGCGGTGCAGGCTGTGCAGCAACGCATGTACGTCTGTTGGTACTTTTTTAGGCTGCGGCAGGCGCACTACCTCGGCAAAGTTCGCCATAAAGCGACTCAGGTTGGTGTTTCGCTCGGTGGCTACCTGCAGCACATGGGCAAAGTCCTCCTGGTCCTCGCGCCGCAGCTGCGACGTATAAAACCCCAGCGAGTCCAGTATGGAGTTGATCGCTCCAGTGGTGTTGTTCACCTCATGCGACATCACCCGGATCACCTTCTCGTAGGCTTGGCGCTCGTTCTGAAGGATGGCCTTAGTCAGCTCCTCGATCAGGATGAAGTAATGCTGAAAACCGCGGTCCAGGAAGTGAGCGCGGTGGCAGCGGTAGGTCCAGATGCCGCTGATGCGGAACGTGGTGGACTGGCCGGTGGGCAGGTCCTTCAGTTCTTTGGCCCATGCCTCCGGCAGCTGGCTGACGTGCTTGCCGGTGAGCGTGGCGGCCGGTTGCCCCAGAAAACGCTCTGCTGCGGGGTTTATACTTTCCACTTGGTTATCGAACCCCAGCAGTATGATGCCGGCAGGGGAGGCCTGGATGAGTTTGTCGAGCAAAAAGTGCTTCTCGGCCTGCGCCACGCGCTCTTGCCGCAGCTGGTCTATCATGCGGTTGTACACGTTCACCAGCTCGTCCAGGTCCTTTTGGCCCACCGCCATAAACTTGGTGGAGAAGTCCTTGTCGCGGATGGATTCTATGCCCGAGCGGATCAGCTGCAGGGGTTTGAAGAATGAGCGGTAAAGCTGAAAGGTGATATAGGCGGAAGCAAGTATGAGAAGCTCAATGCCCAGGAACAGGAACTTGTTCTGTTGCAGCAGGAACCAGGCCAATGCCAGCAGCAGGCCATGTATAAACACGGCGAAAAGTATAAACTTAGTCCGCAGCGTCATACGGGATGTTGAACTTGTCGAGGCGGCGGTACAGGGCGGCGCGGCTCAGGCCCAGGGCGCGGGCCACCTTGCTAATGTTGTTGTGGTAGAAGTCCATCGACTTGCGAATCATGGAAGCCTCCATCTCCTCCAGCGTCATGGTGCCCACGGCGGGCAGGTTTTTGTCGCCGGGCTTGGCAGGGCTCTGCTGCGCCTGCGCCTGAAAGTCCTCGGCCTGCAGCACATCCCGCTCCGCCACCAGTACCGTGCGCTCCACCAGGTTCTTCAGCTCCCGGATGTTGCCGGGCAGGGGCAACTCCTTGAGCCACTCCAGCGCCCGCTGGCTCACCTCCAGTTGCGGGTGGTTATAGGTCTTTTTGAGATTGCTAACAAAGTACTGCACCAGCAGCGGCACATCACCCTCGCGCTCGCGCAGGGCCGGCAGCTTTACCTTTATCAGGTTAATTCTATAGTATAAATCCTCCCGGAACCTTCCTTCCTCCACCAGTTTTGCCAGATCACGGTTGGTGGCGCACACCACCCGGATGTCGAGTTTGCGGGAGCGGCTGTCGCCAAGTACCTCATAGGTGCGATCCTGCAGCACGCGCAGCAGTTTTACCTGGCTGCCCAGGTCTAGCTCGCCAATCTCATCCAGAAAAATGGTACCCTTGTTGGCCATCTCGAAACGGCCCGTGCGGTCTGACTTGGCATCGGTGAAGGCGCCGCGCTTGTGGCCGAACATCTCGCTCTCGAAGAGGGTGGAGGAAATGCCGCCCAAGTTCACTTTCACAAAAGGCTGGCTTTTGCGCAGGCTGTTGCGGTGGATGGCCTCGGCGATGAGTTCCTTGCCGGTGCCGCTTTCGCCCTCAATCAGCACTGAGGCATCGGTCGGGGCAATCTGCCCGATCTTTTTAAGAATCTGTAGCAGCTGCGGGTCTTGCCCGATGATGTTGCTGAAGTCGTACTGCTGGTCAAGCTTCTGGCGAGTAAGGGCTCCTCCCACGTCTGCCGCCTGCTGCGACAAGCTCAGTGCCGTACGCACCGCCTGCACCAGGTAGTCGTTGCTCCAGGGCTTGGTGATAAAGTCGGCCGCGCCCAGCCGCATGCCCTCTACGGCCAGATTAATGGACCCCCAGCCGGTGATGAGTATAACAGGCAATTTCGGGTACAGCCTTTTGAACTTGCTCAGCAGGTCCAGGCCGTCGTGGCCTGTGGTGTTGATAGAGAAATTCATGTCCATGATCGCCAGGTCGAATGGATGCAGCTCCGCCAGCTGCAGCGCCTCCTTCGGGTTGGCAGCCTCGTTGGTCTTGTACCCGTTCTGCTTGAGCAGCAGGCTCAAGGAAGCGCGTACGGCTACGTCATCGTCGATTATCAGGATCATGGTTTGCGTTTGAAGTATAAAGATAAGGGTTTGAGGTATAAATAGGTAGTGTGTAAAGGGTTGTTGGTTTTGTTGGTTATACTTTTCTTTCTTGTTCTTTGCTGTGGTTTCTCAGGGCCTCATACATCATGCTTTTATACTTGGGCTATACTTTTATACTTCTCTTTTCTGGCTCAAGTCTTCAGACTTGTGTCCTACAATGGTATCGAGTCTGTGCCTCGACTGGCTTGAAAAGCCTTACTTTATACTTTAGCTGTGCTTTTATACTTGAGCTATACTTGCTGATTTATACTTTTGCTGGCGCGAGCTTGTAGCTCGTGTCCTTTAATACTTTGCAGCTTATACTTCCCTGAGCCACCGCTTCCTTCCACTTGAACCAAGCTATCCTTTCTAACCTCCGTTCATCCTCTAGTTCCCACCAACCTACCTTTCTATAGCCAACTTGGCTCCCTCCTAGGCCGGGAGGCCTCGCCTTCGGGCATCGCGCGGTGTACATTTCCTGCCCTCGTGCCTCGGGCTGCCTGCGGCACCGGAAATCTACAAGGCGCTCAACCCAAAGGCTGGGAACAGATTCGATAGCCGCTACTAATGCAACATGAACTAAGTCCCTCTTTGAAGGGGGTAGGGGGATGTAATCGTATGCAAACAACTCCCCTCCTTGGATAAGGAGGGGCCAGGGGTGGTTGGACCCGGCATTGCTAAATCTCCCTCCCCTGTGTTTAGGAGAGGGGTGAAATCTCCCTCCCCTGACAAGAGACTTACTCTTCATGCAACGCCACGGCAGGATGTATTTTGGCGGCTTGCCGGCTTGGGTAAAAGGCGCAGATGGCGGTGAGCAGGTACACGACGCACACAGCACTGAAAAGTGCTATGAAGTATACTTCTGACTCTACCTGAAACACCTGCAGGAGCGGAAACTGCACGGCAAAGAACACGCCCAGCAGCAAGCCGAACGTTGCCAGCACCAGTACCTCGCCGATGAACTGCCAGTAGATCTGAGAAGAAGCTGCCCCCAGGGCCCTGCGCAAGCCGATTTCGCTGTTACGACGGCTGATGTTGTGCCACAGCACGCCAAACAAGCCCAACGCCACGTTAAAGATCAGGAAGCCACAGACCAGACCCAGTGCGATAAGAGGTACCAGGGCGAGCTTGGATTTATTCTGCCGCATTTTCTCCAGCGTCGAGACTTCCAGCGTCCAGTTCTTGGCAACCTGCCCCAGCTGCCTGATCATCTTCTCCTCGAAGGCTACCCCGGTTCCAGGCTTTACCCGGATCAGCATCTCTCCCCAGAACGCGTGCTCCTTTTTAGCGAGAAGTATACGTTCGAAATAGCCTGGTTCCTCGGCCGCATATTCGCTGGCGGGGCGGAAATTGGCCACAACCCCCACCACCTGAAAGTTGGTGCTGTCGTTCTGAGGGAACAGTTTCCCGAGCGGGTTCTCATCCCCAAACAGTTGCTGGCGCATCACCTCGTTGATCACAATCGGCACATGGTGCGAGGCGTCGTCCTGCGCACCGAACCAGCGTCCTTCGCTTACCTGTACCTGCATCACGTCCTTAAAATCATCCTGCACCTCGTAGATATTGGCTTCAATCCGCTTATTGTTGTAAGAGACGCCATTGTTCATTTGGCTGAAAGAAAACGGCGCATTGCTGCTGGTAAGCGAAGCGGCCTCTACCTCCGGCATACTTTTTACAAGCTGCAGTGCTTGCTCCATGTTCCGGCGATTTAGCGAGGCGGAGTCAAGGTCAGGGCGCATGGTCAGCAGCCACACTTGCTCGTGCTCAAAGCCCAAGGGTTTGTTGTAGTTGCGTACGTTATAAACTACCAGGCTAAGTACCCCGAACAGCACTAAAAAGCAAATGAAAATTTCAGTGATCAGCAGGAAGTTGCTTTTCTTCCGGTTCCAGATCAGTTTAAACAGATGGCGTATCATTTTGAACCTCCTCTCAGTGCCTCTACGGCTTGTAAGCGTGACATCTTAAAAGCGGGGTATACCCCGGAAACCAACCCAAAAACAAGGCAGAGCAGCAAGCCCACCCCAAATATGCGCAGGTTCAGGCTCAGGTCTGCGTAAACGATAATGCCGCTATCGTTAATGAGCCACAGTACCAGGGCCGACAGTACAAAACCCAGTAAACCACCCAGCAGCGTCAGGAAGATGTTCTCTACCAGAAACTGCCCGATGATGGTGGAGGAAGAGGCGCCGAAGGCCTTGCGCACCCCTATCTCGGAGGAGCGCTCCATGATGCGGCTGATGTTGATGTTTACCAGATTGATGGCAGGCAGCAGCATGAACAGCAAGGCAAGCGCCATCAGCAGGGCATACAGGATGCCCACGCCCGGCTCCTTCCCATTGCCCAGGAAAGTGCGGGCAATGCTCTCCAGGAAGGTGTCGGGGAAAGAACTTAACTCTACTTCTTTTTCAGGGTGCTGGCGCTCCACTTCGGCCATCATCGTGGCATACTCCTTTTTGATCTGAGGGATATCCGAGGCCTTCGCCGCTTTGATGGTGGCAAAGTAAGTACCATGCAGGCCCGGCTTATTAAAGTCCTGGCTTTTGAGCGAGATGGGCACCCACACATCGGCATAGGAGTGCAGGCGCAGCACAGACACATTCTCCACAATACCCACTACTTTATACTTTACCTGGTCTACTTCTATGTACTGCCCCAGGGCCTCGTCTTCACCAAAGTAATTTTTGCGGGTGCTTTCGTTAATCACGGCTACGCGGCTGGCGCTCTTCACCTCCTGCTGCCCGAAAGGACCTCCTTCCACGAAGTTAAAATCCAGGATATCCCAAAACTCCTGATCGGTATACTTGATGTCGAGGGCCAGTTTGCGGTTATTGATGTAGCTGTTGACCTGGAAAAACATGGTGTTGATGGACACCTTTTCAGGGGTTTGCAGCGTGCGCACGTTACGGTCGAGGAAGTGGTAGCTGGGAGGGCCGCCTCTCGTATGGCCATCCTTTATCTGCTCGCGCATCATGTTTACGAAAAGCAGTTTATCTGTGTCGCGCTCAGGCATTTGCGGCCCGAAGGCGTGGTCGAAGAGGGAGGTGGCCACCACCAGCACCATCAGGGTAAAGCTGATGCCAAAGAGGCTGATGAAGGTAAAGAACTTGCGCCGCAAGAGCACCTTCCAGGCTATTTTCAGGTAGTTCTTCAGCATGGCTATACTTGCTGTAGGTTCGCGAACACCTTGGCGTCAGATACCTGCTGCCCGTCGAAGAAGCGCACCAGGCGCTCGGTTTTCTGGGCCATGTTCTCGTCGTGCGTCACCATCACGATGGTGGTGCCATCCACTTGGTTTAGGTTCAGCAGGATATTCATGATCTCTTCGCCCATCACCGAGTCCAGGTTGCCGGTGGGCTCGTCGGCAAGTATAAGCTGCGGCTGGCCGATCAGCGCGCGGGCAATGGCCACGCGCTGGCGCTGTCCGCCCGAGAGCTGCGTGGGGTAGTGTTTGGTGCGGGCGCTCAGGCCCACTTTCTCCAGAGCGGTTTTGGCGCGCCTGGTGCGCTCGGAGGCAGAGATGCCGCTGCGGTAGAGCAGGGGCAGCTCCACGTTGTCGAGCACGCTCAGGTCGTTTACCAGGTGGTAACTCTGGAAAACAAAGCCGATCTTCTCGTTGCGGATGTGCGCTAATTCTTTGTCTTTATAGCTGGTGATGGTATGTCCATCAATTTCCACCGTGCCTTGGGTCGGCACGTCCAGCAGGCCCATGATGTTGAGCAGCGTGGATTTGCCGCAGCCCGAAGGGCCCATGATGGAGAGGAATTCGCCTTTTGGAACCCGCAAGTTCACGTGCTGCAGGGCTACCGTCTCGATGGACTTGGTTTGGTAGACCTTTTCGATGTTTGATAGCGTGATCATAGTTTTAAATTTAATGTCTTTTGGTTTTTATGGTGATTCAGTGTTTTAGCTGCTACTAACTTCATGGCGCAAGTCTTCAGACTTGAGTCCCAACCGCTGGCGCGAGTTTGCACCTCGTGCTTTCCTATCCTATCGCTGGCGCGGGTTTGCAACCCGTGCCCTGCTATGATGTCGGCTTTGCAATCCGGGTGGCTTGAAAAGCCATACTTTATACTTTCCTCATTTACATGGCGCAAGCGTCCGCTTGCGCCTTTCTTAGCCACTGCTTCCTTCCACTGGAACCAAGCTATCCTTACTAGTTTCCGTTCTTCCCTCTGGCTTTACAACATGAGTTGTTTCACCTCCAGTTTTGGCTCTCTCAAGCCCGAGAGGGCTCGTCCTGGGGGTAGGGGCCCTCGATAAGGGCATCGCGCGGTGTACATTTCCTTTGCTGTCGCAATTTCGCTGAAGCGAAACCGTAAATCTACAAGGCGCTCAACCCAAGCACTGGAATCAAATCTCAATAGCCGCCGCTGACAGAGCTTCAACAGAGCTCCCCTCCTTTGACAAGGAGGGGTAGGGGTGGTTAGACCCGGTACTGCCGAAAACTCCCTCCCCTGTTTTTAGGGTAGGGTTGGGGAGATGTATAATTTCTCATACCCCCTCCTGCGCCTCCGCCACAATCGGTTCTTGTCGTTCAAAATCATAAAGTGTTAGCTGTCTCAAAGTATAATGGGCTTCCCAGAACTCGCTGAGCGAGGCGATGTAGGCGCGGCGGGCCTGGTCTTTCTCAGCTAGAGCGATGTTTAGTTCGGTAATGCTGATGCGGCCAATCAGGAACGTGTTCTTCGCGATCTCGTAGCGCTCTGCGGCGATGGCATCGGCCTCGGCAGTGGTTCTGATGCGGTTTTTTAGGGTGTTGTACTGGTTCACCTGCGTCACCACGGCCTGCTCAAAGTTGGTTTCTTCTTGGCTGATGGTATACTCCACCAACTGCTGGTTCAACTGCGCCACTTTGGTAACGGAGCGCTGCCGGCCCCAATCGAGTATAGGCATGGTAAAGCCGATGCGCGCACGCTGCTGGTTATCGGGGCGGTTGTAGATATCACTCAAAACAGCGCCCTGGTTTGTGAGGCCAAAAGTGGCGAAAAGGCTGGCGTTAAATCCATTGTCGCCACGGGCTTTGGCCACCAGACTCTCAGCCTCCAGCATCCTGCGCCTGAAGTTTATACTTTCCTTGCGGTTCTTCCTGGCCTCGGCTAGTGCCAGGTCTGTTGCCACAGCAGCATTAGGGATACTTTCCGGTACGTGCAGGCTAAAGCGGTTACTGTCTTTCAGGCCGATGTAATTGCGCAGGGCCAGCGCGGCCGTTTGCTCATCCAGGTTGGCCTGGGCCAGCGCCAGATCAGAGTTAAGCACTGCCAGGCGCAGCTGCAGCAGGTCGTTTTTAGAGAGGCGGCCGAGTTTATACTTTTCCTGGGCCACCTGGTAGAGCGTGTCGTTGTTGGCCAGGTTCTTGGCGGCTATACCTTGGTTTACCTGGGCCAGCAGCAGGTCGAAGTATAAACCGGTGGCTTTTACGGCTATTTCCTCCCGGTCCTCCACATACTGCTTCTGCGACTCCTCGTAGCGCAGCGGCTCTATCTTCTTGTTCCAGCTCAGGGCGTTGTAGGCAAATAGCGGCTGCTCCAGCCCGATAATGGCCGGGTTGCCGTTGTAGCGGGTCTGTTCGCGGTCAAAATCGTCGAAACGCTGCATCAGAGAAGTAACGAACACCTTGCCGCCGGTCGGGCTGATCACCTGGCTTAGCGTAAGTCCAAGGTCTGTATTGTTGATGGAAACAGGCCGGAACTCGGTGGTGCCGTCGGGTTGGGTAACCGGGGTGATGGTGCGGCTGAAATCCGGAAGCGTTCCCTCCAGGCTGAGCTGCGGCCGGTACTCCGATTTTACGCTGCGCCATTTCCAATAACTGTTCTCCCGGCTAGTCTCCACCTGCAGCGCCTCTGCCGACTGCGCCTGCGCCAAAGTTACCACCTCCTGCAGGCTCAGTTGCCGCGTGCCAGGCTGTGCTATACTTTGGCCACAGTGCAGGGCAAAGAGTACAAACAACAAACAGTATGGGTAATGCTTTTTCATAGTTTTAGTTTAAGCGTATCAGGTAGCACGCATCAGGAATCACGACTTTTAAAGTATAAATCCGAAGGTGGTCATTCAGCGTCTTATAGGCACGAGTTACAAACTCGCGCCAGCAACAGGTGTATAGAAAGGTCTCGCTACGTGTGTCTTGATACTTGATTCGGGCTCTACTTCAACCTCACTTTCTGCACGTGCTCGTAGTCCTTCATGTCTGAGATCACAACCACATCACCAGGCTCCACGCCATTTTCCAACTCTACAAAATCGGTGTTGCTGACGCCGGTGCGGGCAGGTACTTGTATCAGCTCATCCTCGCGCAGCACGAACAGTTTATCCAGGGAGCCACTGTTAAAGTAGGGGCCGTTTTTCACTCTCAGGGTGTTGTTTTTGGTGGTGGTGGTCACAAAGAGGTCCACGCGGAGGCTGGGGCGCAGCAGTTGGTGGCTCTTCTCCTGCAGGGCCACGTAAAAGGTGACGGTGCCGTTCTTTACCGAAGGCTCAATGGCTACGATGCTGCCTTTCAGGTCGGTGTTGTTGATGCGGGCAACGGCCTCGCCACCCACATGCAACTGGTCTGCAAAGGCATCCGAAATGCTGGCCTGTACCCGGAAGCTGCTCAGGTCGGCCAGTCGGGCGATCACCTCGCCGGCGTTCACGCTGCTGCCAATCTCGTTCTTCACCCAGGTTACCACGCCGGGGCGGGTGGCACGTACTTCGGCCTGTTCCATCTTGCGCTCCAGTTCTTCCAGCGAGCGGCCGTTCATCGCCAGGGTAAAACTTAACTCCTGCTCGTCGGCTTTCAGCAGTTTGCGCTCGCTTTCGATGTCCTGCTCCAGTTGTGCCAGTTCCTGCTGGGCTATTTTCAGTTTCAGCTCTGCCTGCTTTACCTGCTCGCGTGTGCCGCCGCCTATCTTTAACAAGTACTGCTCGTCTTCCAGCTGCGCCTCCAGGCTTTTCACGTTCATGCGCTTAATGGCCAGCTGCGACTCCAGGCTATTCAGTTTTTTCTCCAGTTCCAGGCGCATCTGCACGCTCTTGTGCTGGTTCAGTTGCTGCTCGTCCTTCAGCTTATCGTAGGCGAGTTGGGTATAGGAGCGATCGAGGAGGAGCACCTGTTCACCGGGTTGCACCTGCTCGCCGGTATTACGCACCACCTGCTCGATGCGCGCCTGAATGGGGCTGGTAATGGCCTGCTCATGCTCCGGCACCACCACACCCGAGGCGGTGAGGGTAGCTACTACTGGCCCCCGCTCCACCACAGCGGTTCGTACCTCGCTGCGCCTGATGCCGGGTGCCAGCAGACTTCTGAACCCGAAGATGGCTGCCAGCACCAGCGCCGCGGCTATACTTATCTGCCAGATGCGCTTGCGGCGGTTAGCTTGTTTGGTAGCGGCTGATAATTCACGATCCATAGTTTTATTTTATACTTGCTCGTGAGGGTATAGCCAATTTAGGTGCCAGTTATTTAAAATTTTGATTTACAGGTATTTGTGTTGAAAATTGTTGGTTTTTAGGCATTTGGATGTGTTCAGTATTGAACAGTTTGTTCGGTTTTGGGAGGGGGAGGGTTTACCAAAGATTATGCTTAAATTTGATAACTATATCAGTGAGTTTGTCATCCTTATCAAGTAAACCATGATAGATAAAAGGTTGCTGAAATCTTACTACAACTCCTTCAACACAAAAGCATTCATCTGCCTATATCCAGGAATGACATGCTCTGAAAAACCTATAAGAGCTCATTCAATACAGAACTCAAAAGTTTTTGATTTACTCAGTGATAAAGATCATCTAGTCAGTATCCAACAAATCACCAATAAAAGTCATGCTCCAGTACCTTCATTTGGTTTGATCGGTCGAAATAAGGCATCAGTGTTTGAAGGCCTATGTCAGCACCATGACAAGAGCCTCTTTAAACCAATTGATGATTCTGATTTTGAAGTAGATGATAAAGAACAACTTTTTCTGCTAGCATATAGATCTGTTCTTAAGGAGCTTCATGCTAGTATGACAAGAGCAATTAAGATACAAGAAGGCTATTTCAGTAAAGCACATTTAGGTTTATGTGCAAAAGACGCACCTTCAATGGAAGGGGAGTTTGCATTGCAAAACATTATGGATGCTTTCGATACTTATGAATATAAGATTGGATTTGATAATGCTTTTCTGGCTGGAAACTATGACTATCTTACTCATCAAATTTTCAAAATAGAAACAGATAGGGCAACAGTTGCTTGTAGTCAGTTATTTTCAATCGACTCTTTCCAGTTTAGAGACACTGTACCGAGAGTTTTGATGAATATTTTTCCCGTTAACAATAAGTTAACCTATGCGATATTTTCCTCTACTAAAGATGAGAGTTCGCAAGTCAATGACTACTTATTCAAATGCTTAAGAAGCAATAATGTATCTGTACGCAACTATGAAATTTCTAAATTGATAATTCGAAACTCAGATAATTTCTTTATCAGTCCGCTCCATTTTAGTACTTGGTCTGAGTCAAAAAAGAGTAAGGTGCTCCAGCACTGTGCAGATACAGTATTCAAGGATGTTGAACAAGATGATGTAGATTTTTACCTTTTCTAAGCCAGATTTGATTTTTTATATTTGATCCACCACCCCATGAATCTCCCGGATCACTACGATACCCTCTACAAAGCCTCGATAGAGAAAATCAGCTCCGGCCAATACCAGCTCGACCCGCTGCTGGATTCGCCCAACGATAATCGTTTCGGTATCACGCTGCTGCTGCGGCCCGACGAGCAGACAAAGCAGCACATCCAGGCATTCCTCGGTGAGCTGAAAGCCGTAGATCCGGCGCAGTACTATTACCCGGCCTCAGACATCCACATCACGGTTATGTCAATCATCTCTTGCTACAGCGGCTTTGCGTTGGGGCAAATTTCTGTTCCGGCCTATGTGGAGCTAATCCGGGAAAGTATACCTACTCGGCGGGAGATCAACATCAGCTTTAAAGGCATTACGGCTTCCCCATCCTGCGCGATGGTGCAGGGTTTTATGCTGGATGCTACGCTGAACGAGCTGCGGGAAAACCTGCGGGTAAACTTTAAGCATTCCGGGCTGGAGCAAAGTATAGACAAGCGTTATACCATACAAACAGCGCATGCCACCGTTGTCCGGTTCCGAAAAGAAATCACCCACCTGGGAGCTTTCCTGCAGGTGCTGGAGAAGTACAGAAACCATGATTTCGGTACGTTCAGGGCACAGGCCCTGGAGCTGGTCTACAACGATTGGTACCAGCGCGAAAAGCATGTGCAGGTGCTGCATCGGTTCGAGCTTCGGTAACCGTTCCGGCTTTATACTTACCATCTAAAACCTCTATACTTCCTATCTGTTATACTTCCTATAAAAACGGAAGTACAACCGTATACTTTATTCATCAACCTAAACCTAAAAAACTATGAAGATTTTACTCGTCGGCGGCACCGGCACCATTGGCAAACGCATCTACTGGCGCCTGCAGGACCAGCACGAAATCGTAACGGCCGGCTCTAAGAGCGGCGATGTGCAGGTAGACATGACAGACCCGCGCTCGATTGAGGAAATGTTTAACGCCGTAGGCAAGGTAGATGCCCTTGTGGTGGCCGCCGGTAGTGCGCCCATGGCGCCAGTACAAGACCTGACGCAGGAGCATTTCCAGGAAGGCTTCCGCAGCAAAATGATGGGGCAGATAAACCTGGCCCTCATCGGGCAGAAGCACCTGAGCCCCGGCGGAAGTATAACCCTTACCTCCGGTATTCTGGCAGAAGACCCGATTGCGCTGGGTGCGGTGCTGAGTACGGTAAACTCCGCTGTGAATGGCTTTGTGATAGGGGCTGCGGGCGAGCTTCTGCAGCAGGGAATCCGCATTAACGTGGTGAGCCCCGGCGTAGTGGAGGACTCGGCAGAGGCCATCGGTAGCTACTTCCCCGGTCATAACCCGGTGCCGATGGAGCGAGTGGTGAACGGCTACCTTAAAAGTATACTTGGTATCTGTACCGGCCAGGTTATCAAGGTATATTAAAACCGCTTTCCTGAGCATTTCTCCCCATCTTTCCTTAATTTGCCCCGAACCGAAAACCAGATTTTACATGACCTACAGAGATAAATTAGCAGCCATCCGAAGCCAGATGAAAGGGGAGGGCGTGAGTGCCTATATCATTCCATCGGCTGATCCCCATATAAGTGAGTATGTGCCAGACAGGTATAAATGCATTGAGTTTGCCTCCGGTTTTACCGGTTCGGCAGGCACACTGGTAATTACCGAGGAGGCAGCGCACCTGTGGACGGATGCCCGCTATTTTGTGCAGGCCAATGAGCAGCTGGAAGGCACCGGTTTTGAGCTGGCGAAGCTGCACGTGCAGAACGCCCCGGAATACATCGGCTGGCTGGCCGAGCGGCTGCCGGAGGGCGCCACCGTGGCTTTCGACGGAAAGCTGATTTCGGTAGCGCTGGCGCAGTTGCTGGAGTCGCAGCTAACGCCTATCGGTTTTAAAATTAACAGCGAGCGCGATTACCTGGAGCCGATCTGGACGGACCGTCCGAACTTGCCTGCTGCCCCGGCCTTTTTGCTGGGTGAGGAAGTAGTGGGGGAGAGCCTGGAGAGTAAGCTGGAGCGCCTGCGTAATGCCCTGAAAAAGCACAGAGCTGAGTACCACCTGATCTCCTCGCTGGACGATTTGGCCTGGCTCTTTAACATGCGCGGCTCCGATGTAAAGTGTAACCCGGTGGTGCTGAGCTTCGCCCTCATCAGCCAGGACAAAGCCTTGCTGTTTATTGATACAACCAAACTCACGGAAGAAGACCAGGCCAGGCTAAGAAAAGCGGGCGTGGAGCTGGAGACCTATGATATGATCGAACGGGCCGTGTCGGCCATACCTGGCAACAGCATCCTGGTTGATCCGCGCCGCAACTGCTATGCCCTGTATAAGGAGCTGCCAAAAGAAGTGCGCGTGATTCAGGATACCAACCCAACCACCTTCTTTAAAGCCATGAAGAACGAGGTGGAGGTGCAGCACACCCGCCAGACGATGGTAAAAGACGGCGTGGCGCTGACCCGCTTCTTTAAGTGGCTGGAGGAAAACATCGGCAAGACCAGGATCACGGAGCTGACGGTAGTGGAGAAAGTGCGCGAGTTCCGCGCCCAGCAGGACGGCTTTGTAGGCGAAAGCTTCGATACGATTTCCGGCTACCGAGCGCATGGTGCTTTGCCGCATTACCGCGTGACCGAGGAAAGCGACGTGGAGCTGCAGCCAGAGGGCCTGCTGCTGGTAGACTCCGGCGGCCAGTACACTTCCGGCACCACCGACATTACGCGCGTGGTATCGCTGGGCAATTTAACCGAAGAGGAAAGTACAGATTATACTTTGGTGCTGAAGGGCATGATAGACGGCTCTACGGCCCGCTACCCGAAGGGCACGAAAGGGTACCAGATCGATGCCATCACCCGCAAACCGCTCTGGGACTATGCCCGCAACTACGGCCACGGCACCGGTCATGGCGTGGGTTTCTTCCTGAACGTGCACGAAGGTCCGCACGTGCTCAACCCAACGCCAACGGCTGTAGACCTGGAGCTGGGGATGATCTCTTCGGTGGAGCCAGGCATTTACCGCCCGGGCAAGCACGGCATCCGCATCGAGAACCTGGTGCTCACCGTGCCCGACGAAACAAACGACTTCGGCGAGTTTTATACGTTCGAGCACCTCACGCTGACCCTGATCGACACCACACCGGTGAAGAAAGAGCTGCTGGAGGCGCACCAGATCAAATGGCTGAACGAGTACCACCAGCAAGTGGTGGAGAAACTCGGCCCACACCTGGCAGAAGATGAACTGGCCTGGCTGAAAGAGAAAGCGAAAGCGATTTAGGGTGAACCCCAGCCCTCCCCTAAGAACAGGGGAGGGAGCTTTTTGCTGTACCGGGTCCAACCACCCCTGCCCCTCCTTGACTAAGGAGGGGAGCCTGTTATTGCTGGTGCTGAAGTATAAATTGCATAACCGCTGTTTTCGCTCGGACAGGTCGCGACCTGTCCCTACTAAGTATGAACCCACCCCTGAGAGCTACGCTCGCTACCTCAAAACTCACGTTTTGGCTAGTCCAGAGGAGGGGACAGTCGTAATAGCAGTGGCTATCGAATCTGAACCCAGTCTTTGGGTTGAGCACCTATGCAAGTTTTTCCGGTGCTGAACGAAGTGAGGCATTGCGACGTCAGGAGCAAAGGAAAAGCTCCCAGCGCGATACCCTTATCGAGGGCCCCTACCCCCAAGGCGGGCCCTCTCGGGCTGGAGAGCACCAAAGCCAGAGGTGAAACGAGCAGGTTGTAAAGCCGTGGATGAACAGGAGTTAGCAGAGATACCTTAGTTCACGCTGAAGGAAGCAGAGGCTATGCAAGTATAAACCGGTAAGTATAAAAGTATAGCCCAAGTATGAAGCATGGCTCTGCGAGCCAGTCAGATTGCAAACCCGACATCATAGAAGGCACGGGTTACAAACTCGCGCCAGCGATAGGTATGAAGTATAAACCAGCAAGTATAACCCAAGTATTAAGCATGGCTTTTTAAGCCAGTCGAGTTGCAAACTCGATACCACAGCATGACACAAGCCTGAAGACTTGCGCCATGAAGTTGAAAGAATAAGTATGGATGATGCAGATAAAAGAGATTAGAGCCGAAGACACCTGGCAGCTCAGGCGCGACGTGATGTGGCCGCAGCAAAGTATAAACTATGTGCAGCTGCCCGAGGATAAAAGCGGGCAGCACTTTGGTTTATACTTATCCGGTGAGTTGGTCTCGGTGGTGTCGCTGTTTGTGGCGGGGCAGCGGGCGCAGTTCCGCAAGTTGGCCACCTTGCCGCGGCACCAGGGCAAAGGTTACGGCACGGCGTTGCTGCATCATCTGCTTAAAGAGGCATCAGCACAAGGTATAACACAGCTCTGGTGCAACGCGCGGCAGGAGAAAGCAGAATTTTACAAGCGCTTCGGGTTGCAGGAAACAAGCCATACGTTCAGGAAGGGCGGGAAAGATTACGTGGTGATGGAGGGAAGTGTAGCTACTCCTGAGGCAGCCGCAAGTACAGCGGAATAAGCCATGCGGGAGTTTATACTTTTTATCGATACCGAAACGACAGGCATCCCCCTGGACTGGAACGCCCCTTACTCCGATGCGAAAAGCTGGCCCTACTCTGTGCAGATTGCCTGGGCCGTTTATACCAAAGAAGGGCAGGAGCTGAAGGCGGAGAATCATTATGTCTATGAGCCGGAGCTGGAGATTTCAGAGGAATCTGAGAGAATTCACGGCATCACAAAGCAATTTCTGCAGGACAATGGCAAAGCCAGAAAGGATGTGCTTGCGCTGCTGGCCGAGGATCTGGAACAGTACCAGCCGCTGGTAGTGGGCCACTTTATGCAGCTCGATTTCCACATGCTGGGGGTGGGCTTCCACCGGGCAAACATGCCCAACCCGCTGCCGCAGCTGCCCACTTTCTGCACCATGAACGCCTCGGCCGATTTCCTGCTGGGGCGCAGGCAGAGCTTCCTGAGGCTGGGCGAACTGTATGAGCGCCTTTTTCAGGAGCCGCTGCAGCACCAACATGATGCCGCCGTGGACGTAAAAGCCACTGCTGCCTGTTTCTTTAAGCTGATGGAGCAGGGCGACATCAGCCCGGAAACCATTCTGCAGCAGCAACAGGTGCAGCGGAAACCGGCGAAGGGGTCGTTTTTTAAAGCAAAAGAGTCTCTGCTGCTCCTGCTTGCACTGTTTATACTTGCTGTTATACTTATCACCCTTCTATGACTGACAAACTAGCATTTCTAAAAACGGTAAAGCCCTTTAGCCTGCTGCCCGAAGAGGTACTGCTCAGTGTGGCTGATCTGCTGCAGGAGGTGAAGTACACCAAAGACACCGCCATCTATCTGCAGGAAATAACCAAGATGAAGGGCGTGGACCTGATTGCGGAGGGTGAATACGAGAGCTTTTTTTACGACAGCGAACAGAACAAGCGGGTGCTGGAGCATCACCACAGTGGCTACTGCTACGGCGGTATCTCGGTGCTGCTGAACCGCAAAAGGTCGCTGCGGTCGGTTATCGCTAGAAAAGGCACGAAAGTATACTTTCTGCCACGCCGCGATTTCAGGCAGCTTTGCCTGGGCTACGAGGATTTCTTCCACCACTTCACGGCGGAGTTTGGGCGCCGTATGCTCAACGACGAGTTTGCCCATTTTGTGAAGCGGCCCTCTGCTTTTCAGGATAATTTCATTGCCTCCGACCAGCTGTACTCCCGCAAAATTGAAACGCTCGTGTACCGCGACCTGGTTACCTGTAGCGGGGATACGCCCATTTATGTGGCAGCCAGAATGATGGCCGATAAAAAGGTCAGCTGCCTGTTCGTGCACGATGCGCAGGGGCAGATCATCGGCTACCTCACCGACATCAGCATCCGCGACAATGTAGTGGCCAGGCAGGTAAACGTACAGGAGCCGGTGCAGCAGGTGATGGATAACCCGATCGTGAGCATCAGCACGCAGGCCTATGTGTATGAAGCCATACTTTTGATGTTCCGTACGAAGACCCGCTACCTGTTGATAGAGCAGAACGGGCAGTACGTGGGCTTTATCAGCCGCAACAAGCTGCTAAGCGAGCAGGCGCAGTCACCGTTCGTGTTTATACAATCGGTAAAGCTGGCCCAGTCGGCAGAGGAACTGAAGCGGAAGTGGGAGAAAGTGCCCGAGATCGTGTACCAACTCCTGGACCGCGGCGTGAAGCCTGAGATCGTGAACCAGGTGATCACCACCGTGTCGGACACCATCACCACCAAGGTGATTGAGGGCGTGATAGAGGAGATGGGTGCCCCGCCTGCCAAGTTCGTGTTCATGGTGCTGGGCAGCGAGGGCCGCAAGGAGCAAACGCTGAACACTGACCAGGACAACGCCATTATTTACGAAGACAAGGCGAACGAGCAGCGGGAACTGGTGCGGAAGTATTTCCTCCGGTTTGCCGAGCTGGTGTCGGAGCGACTGGATACGATTGGCTTTAGCTACTGCAAGGGCGGCTTTATGGCCAAAAATCCTAAGTGGACGCACTCGCTCTCGCACTGGAAACGCAACTACAGCAGCTGGATGCAGGAACCCGACCCGGAGACGGTAATGAAATTCTCCACCTTCTTCGACTGCCGCTACATTTATGGCGAGGCCTCGATCATGGAGGAACTGCGCGTATTCCTGGACGAGGAACTGCAGAAACCGCTAGGTCGCTTCCTCTACCACATGGCGCAGAATGCGCTGCAGTACGTGCCCCCGCTCACCTTCTTCAAGAACATCAAAACCTTTACCAAAGGGAGCCAGGAGGTATTCGACATCAAGAAAACCATGACTCCCATTGTGGACCTGGTGCGCGTGTATGCCTTGAAGAACAGGGTATATAAGACCAACACAGGTGAGCGGCTGGAGGCCCTGAAAGCTTTGGGAGAGTTCAACGACATGGATTTCCACGAGCTGATGCATTCTTATTACTACCTGATGAGCCTGCGCCTGAAGAAGCAGGCTGTGCAAATGATCCAGGACAAGGCAGCCCCCGATAACTTTATCGATATCCGCAGCCTGACTAAAATTGAGCAAGTAACCCTGAAGGAGATCTTTAAGACGATTGGCAAGTTCCAGGCAAGTATAAAACTCAAGTTCACGAATTCCTTGTTGGGATAAAAAAACAGGCTATACCACTAGAGCGGTATAGCCTGTTCCTTTTTCAAGGTAAGGGAGTCTAGTGCTCGATCAGGAGCCTGCGTGTCTGCACTTCGTCAGCCGTGATAAGGCGGAGGTAGTAAACCCCATTGCGCAGCTGCTCTGCCCGTAGCTCCAGGAGCGTCAGCTCATCGCTCTTTCCTGTGCCTTCTGCAATTACCTTTAGCAGCTTGCCCCCCGCACTGTAGAGCTCCAGCCGGTAAGGTTTACCCGCAGATAGGGAAAGCTCCACTCTGGCCCAATCAATGAGCGGGTTCGGATAAACGCGCATCGCCACGGGTTTATCATTTACGGCACATGCACCACAGGCTCCGAGCCGGTCCTCAGAGTGGTTGCGCAGGTGTGCGGCCACGGCCGAGGCAGGGATGCAGAGCATTTTGCCCTTGTGGCACAGGATTACCTTTCCGTTGCCGCAACGCACGTCCACCACCGTAATAGTAACGGAGGCTGTGGCGGCACACTCCCCGTTGTAGGCCGTAACAGTGAAGGTATAACTGCCGGCAGCCATGGGCGTGAAAATAGGATTAGCAACAGTTGCATCGCTTAAGCCTTCAGCGGGACTCCATTCATACCGCTCTGCACCGGAGGCCACCAGTTGCACGCTCTGCGGGCCGTAGCCCAGGTATAGAGTGGCAGGATCGCCGCCTGTGTAGACATCTGAGGTGGGGACGACGGAGATGGAAGGGGTGGGGGAGGTGCAGGGCTCTTCTACGTTGAGTTTAACGATCCAGTAGTCTATAGCAACTCCGCGATTGGGCTCACTTTTATCACCGCTAACACCGGACGAAGAAGTGCCTGCAATTATATAGTCACCTGGATTGACTTCTATAATTTTCGATAAGCCTTCTCCGCTGCTGCCCCCAATTGTTTTATCCCACTCAATATTTCCTTCTGCGTCTGTTTTCACGATCCAAAAGTCGGTGCTGCCTTTGCTATCCTCACTCTTCTCACCAGAGGCATCAGACTCAGAGACGCCACCCAGTACATACCCTCCGTCGCTAGTCTGCTGGATGGATGATAACTCGTCTGAATCGGTGCCACCGTAGGTACGGTCCCATTCTTTGTTCCCGTTGCTATCTGTTTTTACAATCCAATAATCACCGAATTCTCCACCACGGAACTCCTCACTCTTATCTGCTCCTATACTTGAGCCAGATGATCCACCAAGCAAATAACCACCATCTTCCGTCTGTATAACGTCAGAGAGATAATCTGCCAGGAGTCCTCCAAAAGTTCGGTCCCATTCCTTATTTCCTTCTTCGTCTATTTTTACAATCCAGTAATCGTACCCCATACCAAAGTCATCCTGACTTCCACGGCTTGGCTCGCTCTTTTCGCCAGAGATACCTGACTCAGAGGAACCTCCTAAAATAAAGCCTCCGTCATTGGTCTGCTGAAGTTGGGCTAACAGGTCAGATTTATCTCCTCCGTAGGTGTGGTCCCATTCCTTATTGCCATCAGCATCAAGCTTTATTACCCAAAAGTCATTTTCTCCTCTTGAAGGCTCACTTTTTTCACCGCTAACTCCCGAACTGGAAGTGCCGCCTAGCAAATAGCCCCCGTCTGAGGTCTGAATAATGTCTCTAAGCCAGTCGGAGCTTTCACCGCCAAAGGTTTTCTCCCACTCTATGTTGCCTTGTGCATCAAGCTTTATAACCCAGTAATCAAATTCTCCACGTGAGTCTTCAGATTTTTCTCCACTGCTCTCCGAAAGTGAGGCACCCCCTAATATATATCCGCCATCGCTGGTTTGTTCCAAGGAACTAAACTCATCACGATCACTGCCCCCGAAAGTTTTATCCCACTCCTTGGCGCCAGTAGAGTCGACTTTTACTATCCAGTAGTCTGTATCTCCCCGTAGAGTGTCGCTTTTGTCGGCGCTTTCCCCGGAGAGGGATGTGCCTCCAAGAATGTAGCCCCCATCGGCGGTTGTATCCATATCGCTTAACAGATCCCAATTATCCCCTCCATACGTCCGATCCCACACTACTTCCTGCGCATAGACAGGTAAAGCAAGGGAAACCAACATGACAAGACAAAGAAGCCATCGGCTGCGGCGGTGCTGCCTGGTAGCGGCAACTGAACATATAAAAGTTGTTTTCATAGTATAAGCTATAAGTGTGTAAAAAATAGGAAAGGCTTGTCGTGAAGTATGTTTGACTGCGAAAACAGTAGTGGTGGGCAGTAGCAAAGAGTGGGAGCGGCAGGTGTAGACGAACCCTGGAGATGCATCGCCTCCTGCCGGGTGTGTTGCGCAAGGCACAGGATATCTCTTCTGGGTGAAAGGGATGGAACAGTCTGTACTGCAGGTAATTATTTATACCTAAGCAATATTTTATTGTTTTATATTAATAGTGGAAAGGTGTGTTTTTATAGTCTACTCTGTCTCCTCAGAAGAATGGACTCTATGGCTGGGCCTTTGTCTGCAGTTAAAGGAGACGGAGAAAGCGCAGACGAAAATGAGATGGCGGCTAAAGTAGGCGGATTGATTCTTCATTGGAGGTGCAACCTTTCGTGTCAAAATCAATAAAAGAAGTTGCTTTTCAAACTTTAAAACTTTTCCTGAATGCCTTAAAAATATTTACTCAAAACATACCTGTTGGCAACTGCGCTAACAGCTCCGACAGTGGCTATTTCCCAGGGCGCTCCACCCGCCGCCACTGAAACCGTGAAAATAGAAGTGACGGAAAGTATGCGACAGGAGCCTTTCAATGTCGACCGTTTTGCCAGTGTGCCTGCCAATTTCAAGTTAGAAGTATATACCCGACTGAGAGGGGCGCGTTTTATGGCGGTGGCGCCAAACGGGGACCTGCTCGTGTCGAAGCCAGATAACGGCTACGTTAAAATCTTCCGCCCAGAACCTAGTGGTGGCGCACCTAAAGAGCGGGATTTTGCCACCGGGCTGCAGAAGCCGCACGACATAGTGTTTCACAAAATAGGTGACCAGCAGTACGTCTACATTGCCGAGAAGAACAGGATCATCCGCTACAAGTACAGCAACGGCGACCTGCAGGGGCAAAACCTGGAGGTTGTGGTGGACAACCTTCCGGACGAGAGCCTGGCAGAACTAAAGGGCAACTATGGGCACGTGCTCAAGAACATCGCCCTGGACAGCAATGATAAGCTGTACGTGTCTATTGCCTCCACCTGCAACGCCTGTATAGAGGACACCCAGAGTAACCCGAAGCGAGGGGCTATTTACGAGTACAACGCCGACGGCTCTAACGGCCGCCTTTTTGCCGAGGGCATCCGAAATGCGGAGGGGCTGGATTTTGTGCCCGGCACCAAAGACCTGTGGGTAACCGTGAACAACCGCGATAATGTGGCGTACCCTTTCGAGGATGCCACCGGCAACTACGGCAAAGTGGTGCAGAGCTATGTGGATAACAATCCGCCGGAAGCGTTTACGCTGGTGCGCGACGGCGGTAACTATGGCTGGCCCTACTGCAACACGGACCAACGCGAGGGAATGGACAACATGCCTTTCATCAAAGATGTGCAGCTAAACCCGAACGGCAGTGTAGACCGCATCAGCAAGGGCATACAGGCTCACTCAGCGCCGTTGGGCTTTTTGTTCACGCAGGATACAAAAATGCCTGAGCCTTACCGCAACGGGGCGCTGATCGCACTGCATGGCTCCTGGAACCGCTCCAAGGCTACCGGTTATAAGATCATCTATTTTCCGTGGCAGGGCGATAAGCCAGGCAAGCAGATCGACTTGGTGGGCGGCTTCTTAAACAGCGACTCTACAGAGGCCTATGCCCGCCCCGTAGACGTTACCGTGGACCAGGAGGGCAGCCTCTTTATTTCGGATGATGCCGCGCATGCCAGTTACAAGCTGACGTACACGGGGCCGCTGGCTTCTGCCGAAAAAGAGGAGCTGGAGCGGGCGGTACAAGTATATCCGGTGCCATCCCGCGGCAACCTGAAACTGAAAATAAACGGCCTGAAGCATCCGGAGGTACGGTTTATACTTACCAACGCGCAGTCGGCCAACGTGCTGGATGTAACCAGGCGTTTACACAGCGGGGAACACAACCTGCAATTAGACACCGATAAACTGGCAGCAGGTGTTTACTTTTTAAGTGTGATTTCGGGGGATATAAGGGTTGTGCGGCGTGTGGTGTTGCTGTAAAAAAGCTTTGTAAAGATAGGGCAGAGGTGCTGAAGAAGTACCTCTGCTTTTTTATGACGTGCAGGTGCCATATCATGCTTCTTCCGATTTGGCGGCTTACCTTTGCGCGTTGCAGCATATTGCTGCACCTTCCAGAAGCTTTAAGATGAGCAGTTTTATACTTTTGTTTGGATGTTTGGGGCTGGGCTTGCTGTTGCAGCGCGTAAAGGAGTTTCCGAAGAATTCCGCGCAGGTGCTCAACCAGTTCATCATCTACATTTCGATGCCAGCCCTGGCGCTGTACTTTATACCTGAGGTAAAGCTGAACAGCACGGTGCTGCTGCCAGTGGCGCTGGCCTGGATCTGCTTTGGTGCTGCTGCCCTGTTCTTCTGGGGCCTGGGCAAAGCCTTTGGCTGGTCTCGCAAACTTGTCGGCTGCCTTATACTTACGGGTGGGCTAGGCAACACCTCCTTTGTCGGGCTGCCAGTGATAGAGGCGCTCTTTGGGCCAGACAGCCTGGAAACGGTGATTCTGATTGATCAGCCGGGGACGTTTGTGGTGCTTTCCACGGCGGGCATCGCGCTGGCGGCGAGTTTCTCCAGGGGTTCGGCCAGCGCCAGCGTTATCGCCCGCAAAATTCTTCTGTTTCCGCCGTTCATCGCTTTTCTGCTTGCATTAGGGCTTAATGTGCTCAACCTGCACTTTCCCGCCGATCTCAAAGAGGTGTTTCAGCGGTTGGGCAGCACGGTGTCGCCGCTGGCGCTGGTGTCGGTGGGGCTGCAGTTGCGGCCCGAGTGGCGCAGCAAGCACTGGGGCTTCCTGGCGCTGGGGCTAACATTTCAACTTATACTTGCACCGGCCATTATACTTGGGCTATATTACGGGGTGTTTGGCCTCCGGGGAGAGTTGCTGCAGATTTGCGTGCTGGAGGCAGCCATGGCCCCCATGATCACGGCCAGTATCATTGCGGCTTCCCATGGCCTGAAGCCACGGCTCGCCAGCATGATGGTGGGCTTTGGTATCCCCTTATCCTTTATCACGCTCGCCTTTTGGTACTGGGTTTTGAATTTCGTTATTGGTTAATAGTTGTTAGTTATTGGAATTTGTAGGCAACAAAAACTAATAACCAGTAACTAATAACTAAAAACTATTCCTCCTGGTACGTATCCAGCTTGATCTTCTCGATGAGTAAATAGTTCTTAAACTGGTGGATGAGTTTGTCCATCTCCCGCTCTTTCTCCGTCAGGGCCTCTATTTCTTCGTCAGAGTCCTGCAGCACGGGGCGCAGGCGGAAGAGGCTATCCTGCAGTTGCGGGATGGCGGCCTCTGTGTGCTGGCGCAGGCTTGGCTCCATGTCTGCTTTTAAAGACTCCTCTAACTCCTTAATGTAAAGCTCCAGGAACTCCACCATGTGCCAGGGGTTGTTGGGGCGGTTCCAGGTAAAGGAGGTATTACAGCGGCGGCAGCGGTAGGTGTTCAACTTCCAGCCGTGCTCGTTGGTGGTTACGCCCTGCTGCTTCAGCATATCGGCTTTGCGGCACTTGGGGCACTGTGCATTGTCTTCGATCAGCTTCTCCAGGCGGGTGCGCTTATTCAGAATCGCCTCTCGGTTTTCGGCGTGCTGCAGCAATTGGCGCTCCAGGTTCTCACAGGCCTGTGTCAGTTGCTTTTGATCCTCGCTCAACTCTCCATCCACCGCCAACTGCTCCGCGCGCTTGCTGAAAAAGCGCGTGAGTTTAATCAACTCTCTCTCGTTTGCCTTCAGTGCTTTGTTCATAGGTACAAAGGTAAGGGGAATAGTTAGAAGTTAGAAAATTGGGAAGTTAGAAAGTTAGAAGGTGGGGGCGTTAAAGGGTTGGAGGGATGAATTTGCGGGCTTTAATGCTATACTGCAGGTTTAGCCTTTTGCTACGCAGTGGATGTAGCTGCTTTGTTTTAGTAACACCAACAATGGCTGAAGCTATACTTTATACTTTGGCAATAGTTAAGAAAGTATAACCCTTCTGCTAATTTATAATTTTTGCTCACGCAGAAAGCCAGTTGCAAACTGGCGTCAAAGCCAGCCACCAGTTGCGCTACCGCTAAACTTGCGGCATACCTTTCTAACTCTCTAAATCCTAAACTCTATAACTCTCTAACTCCTAAACTCCCCAACTCTCTAACTCTTTTCCCTCGCCCTTTTATAAATGCGTATGGCCAGCATGAGTATGGCCGAGAAAAGGATAAGTCCGATAATGCCCCAGAGCATGCTAAGCGAGCTTTTGAGCACCACCAGGAAGACGATGCTGATGAGGAAGAGCGTGGCCACCTCGTTCCAGATGCGGAGTTGGGTGGAGGTATACTTGATGAGGCCCTGCTGCTGCTGCTTAAAAATGGCGTGACAGAGGAAGTGGTACACGTACAGGCCCACTACAAAGCTGAGTTTCCAGATCAGCCAGCCGGGTACGGAGCCATACAGGTACAGCATGGTGAGGCCGAAGATGAGCGTGAGGATGGCAGAGGGCCAGGTAATGCCATACCACAGGCGTTTCTGCATCAGGGCCAGCTGTTTCTGAAGTATCGATTTCTCCGGCTCGGGCTTTTCGGCGGCTTCGGCGTAGTAAATGAACAGGCGCACGATGTAGAATAAGCCAGCAAACCAGGTTACCACGAAAATGATGTGCAGTGCCTTTACATAGAAATAGCTCATAGCAGCAGGTTGTGTTTCTGCAAAGGTAAGCCGAAATGTTTAATTGCGGGAGGCGAAGTATGATTCCCGCCCCTGGAGGGCTAGGGGTAGGTTTCTACTTCGCGCGGACAGGTCGAGACCTGTCCGCGCGAAGGCAGCGGCTATGAAACTTTTACTTTTAAAGTGTTAATTACAGGCTCCCCTCCTTGGCTAAGGAGGGGTTAGGGGTGGTTGGGCCCGGTATTATAAAGCTCCCTCCCCTATTTTGCTACGGCTACGATTAGGACATAAGTTATTTTCTTCCCCACTCATTCAGATCTACATGCTGAAAGTATGCTATTGCCAGAGTTTTAAATACAAGTTTATACTTTGCTGGCTGTAGAGCTGCGGCTATAAGCTGAAAGCCGGATTGCAAAACGTCACAGTAAGGGCTTCGGGATTACAAATCCCGAAGAGCAAATGGCTTTTATACTTGTGTCCGAATCGTAGCCTCGGAAGGGCAGGGGCAGGGGCAGGGGCGGTGAGATCATAGTACACGGTGTGCTTCCATACTTCAAAGCGAGTCTCCAGACTCGCTGCACACCAAGCGTCACCAGTCGGATACTGGCGCCAGGAAAGAAACCAGCAAAGAAAAAAGAGACGCCTGTTACGGCGCCTCTTCATCCCAAAACCAATCAAATCACTAAAATCTATTCGTTACACCGACTTACTAAACACCGGCGTAGTAGGCTGTGCCTCCCAAAGCCTGGCGTCGAAGCACATGGCGATGTTGCGCAGGAACGGCCGACCTGCCTCCAGCACTTGTATGTCGTGGTTGCTGTATTCCAGCAGGCCATCCTCCTCCAGCGGCTGCAGCCTAATCAGGGCGTCCACAAAGTAGGGCAGTTCCTCTTCGGTCCAGGAAGTATACAGGCGGCACATCAGGTTCAGGATATGCTTGCGAATGATCAGGTCTTCCTCGGTCAACTCGTGCCCTTTCAGCAGTGGCAGCACACCTGATTCGATAGCCTCCTCGTAGGCCTCCACCTCCTTGATGTTCTGCATAAAGGCCGTGCCCGTGTCGGAGATGCTGGAACAGCCCAGGCCGATGAGCAGCTCCGTGGGGCGCGGCGTGTAGCCCATAAAGTTGCGGTGCAGCGTACCGTTTTGCGCGGCAATGTATAGTTCATCCTCCGGCAGGGCGAAGTGGTCCAGGCCGATCTCCACGTAGCCGGCTTCCTCCAGCATGTTTCTGCCTAGTTCGTACAGCCCGCGCTTTTCGGATGGCTCCGGAAGGTCCTTATCAGAGTAGCGGCGCTGCGATTTGCTCTTCCAGGGCACGTGGGCGTAGCTGTAGAAGGCGATGCGCTCGGGGCGCAGCTCTTTTACGCGCTCAATGGTATGGCGCACGCAGTCCGCGTTCTGGAACGGTAGGCCGTATATAATATCCGCGTTGATGGAAGTGTAACCGATCTCGCGGGCAATGTCAAAAGTCTCCTTGGTGCGCTCAAAGGTCTGCATGCGGTTGATCACGAACTGCACGCGCGGGTTAAAGTCCTGGATGCCGACGCTCAGCCTTCTGAAGCCCAGGTCATAGAGTACCTGCAACTGCTCGGCGTTGGTGGCGTTCGGGTGTACCTCAATGCTAAAGGCCGCATCAGGCGTAACCTCCACTTTCTCCAGCAGGGCTTCCAGCAGCTTTTTCAGGTTTTGTGCGCTAAAAAAGGTTGGTGTGCCGCCTCCCAGGTGCATCTCCGTCAGGCGCGGCTTCTCATCGAACTCGGCCAGGTACATCTCCCACTCCTCCACCATGGCTTGCAGGTAGGGCTCCTCCACCGCGTGGTTTTTGGTGATGCGCTTGTTGCAGCCGCAGTAGGTGCACAGGTTCTCGCAGAAGGGCAGGTGCAGGTATAAACTGATACCCTCCGAGCTGTTTGTCTTCTGAAAAGCCTGCTTTACGTGCTGCATCCACTGTGCCTGCGTCAGCGGCTTCTCGTCCCAGTAGGGCACGGTTGGGTAGCTGGTATAACGCGGCGATGGCACATCATACTTGGCCAGCAGTTCGGCGGGGGTGGTTTTCAGTACGTCTTGCATTCTTTTTTCTCCTCTTCTACTTTGATCTATGCAAATGTCAGCAGAAGGGGCGTTTCAGGAAATGATATTTATCACCTTAAAGTATAACAGGCTGTGTTTCTTTGCAAAAAGTGCTTAAATTCACAGGATCTGCTACTTTTTGCATACTTTATACTGATGAAAATAACGACACCCACGCTACTGATAGATAAGGAGAAAGCCCTGCGCAACATTAGCCGCATGGTGGAGAAGGCTCGGCGAAACGGGGTACGGCTGCGGCCGCATTTCAAAACGCACCAGTCGGTGCAGGTGGGGGAGTGGTTCCGGGAGTTTGGGGTGGAGGCCATCACCGTGTCGTCGGTACGGATGGCCCGCTACTTTGCCAACCATGGCTGGAGCGACATCATGGTCGCCTTCCCGGCCAACGTGCGCGAGCTGGAAGGTATAAACGAGCTGGCCTCGCGCGTAAAACTGCACCTGGTGGCCGTGAACGCGGAAACCGTAACGGCGCTGGCGAAAGGCCTGCAGCACCCGGTGCAGCTTTCGCTCAAAATCGACACAGGCTATCACCGCACGGGTATACCGGCTACAAATTTTGCCGAGCTGGATGCCCTGCTGCAGTTGATTCAGGAGCAGGAGAAGCTGCAGTTCGTGGGCTTTGTGGTGCACGACGGCCACACCTACAAGCAAACCAACACGGATGCCATCCGGGATATTTTCAACAACTCAGTGACTCAGCTCAACCAGCTGCGCGAGCGTTACAAGGCCGATTTTCCGGACCTGCAGCGCTCCATCGGCGACACGCCTTCCTGTAGCATTATGGAGGAGTTGCAGGGATTGGATGAGATACGCCCGGGCAATTTCGTATTTTATGACCTTACGCAGCAGCACATCGGCTCCTGCTCTTTTGAAGATATTGCCGTGTGTATGGCCTGCCCGGTGGTGGCTAAGCACCCCGATCGCGGCGAGATCATACTTTACGGGGGCAGCGTGCACTTCTCTAAGGATGTGCTGCTGCAGGAAGAGGGCGCTACGGTCTTCGGACGGGTGGTGGAGCTGACGGAGAAAGGTTGGTCGGAGCCGCTGGAGGGAATCAAGGTGGTGTCGCTGTCGCAGGAGCACGGGGTGGTGAGGACCTCTCCGGAGCATTTTGAAAAGTATAACATAGGCGATCTGATGTACGTGTTGCCGGTGCACTCCTGCCTCACCGCCGACCTGATGCAGGGCTATCTGACTACAGAAGGCGAACCGATCGAGCACCTGACGGGCCTGCCGCAGCGGGAGCTGAATTCTTAAGTATAAAGTATAGCAAATTGCCCCCGGGTTTATACTTTTGCAGGCGAGAGATATGGCCACCACTACCAAACTACCCCTTCCTAAGAAAGCCCCTGCTGTGAAGGTTCCTGCCAAGCGTGTTACCAAGCCCAGGCAGCCACGCAAGCAGCAGGTGAACGAACCGCCCAAACGCTTCTGGATTGGTGTGGCTGTGTTACTGGGCATTGCGCTGCTGGTTTTTTATGTGGAGTATTTTGTGGTGAAGCCGAAGCCCGTATGGCCCGAGGGGCATACAATTTACGGCGTGGATGTGAGCCATTACCAGAAAGAGATCGCCTGGCCCAAAGTGCGCGAGAGCGAGATCACCTTTGCCTTTGTGAAGGCCACGGAAGGCGTATCGCTGAAGGACAGAAAATTCAAGGAGAACTGGGAAGGAGCGGCCGGGGCGGGCATTATCCGGGGGGCTTACCATTTCTACCTGCCCTACCTGGACCCTGAGAAGCAGGCAAAGCACTTTACGGCCACGGTGCAGCTGCAAAGCGGCGACCTGCCGCCCGTGCTGGATGTGGAGGTGCGCGGCCGCAAGCCCATCGCGCAGCTGCGCAAAGACCTGAAAGTATGGCTGGACTACGTGGAGAACGCCTACGGCACCAAACCCATTATCTATACCGGCTATCACTTCTATAAAGATTATCTGGCCGGCCACTTCGACAGCTACCCGCTCTGGATCGCCCACTACGAGGTGCCCCGGCTAAGTATAAATAAGACCAACACCCGCAAGCTCTCCTTCTGGCAGCACACCGACAACGGCTCCATCGGAGGCATCGAAGCTTCTGTAGACTGCAACGTGTTCTACGGCAGCATGCGTGATTTGAAGAGTCTCTGTATTCCTTAGAAGTTGTGATAACCTCACCTTGCTCTAAGAGCAGGGGATGGGGTTTCCCGCTATGGGGTCCAACCACCCTTACCCCTCCTTAGCCAAGGAGGGGAGCCTGTAATTACCACTTTAAAAGTAAAAATTTCATAGCAGCTGCCGTTGCGCGGACAGGTCGCGACTTGTCCCTATAAGCATAAACCCACCCCTAGCCCCTCCCGGGAGGGGAATTTCACCTCACCCCAACCCTCTCCTAAAAACAGGAGAGGGAGTTTATACTTGCTCCTTTCCCTGTCATCTTGAGCAGGGCGAGAGATCTATTGGGAATTCTAAAGAGATCTCTCCCCAAGGTCGAGATGACAGCAAGGGCGGTGGCTATCGAACTGATTCCAGTCCTTGGGTTGAGCGCCTTGTAGATTTACGGTTTCGCTTTAGCGAAATTGCGGAGACCGCAGGTCAAGCAAAGGAAATGTACACCGTGCGATGCCCGAGGACGAGCCCTCTCGGGCTTGAGAGCATCAAAGCCAGAAATGAAACGATAGATCTGTAAGTCTGGAGGATCAGCAGTAACTATAAAGTATAGCTTGTTTTCAATTACGGGAAGCAGCTGCAAAGAGAGGCACAAGCGGACGCTTGCGCCAGAGAAGTATGAAATATAGCTCAAGTATACGCATGGCTCTGCGAGCCAGTTGGGTTGAAAACCCAACGAATAAAAAGACACGGGCTGCAAGCCCGCGCCAGCGAAACTGTTTCTGGCTGAAGAAAGCGGCGGCTACAAAGAAGCAGAAGGAATACAGCAGGCAAAAGCTATTTTCAGTAGCTACAAAAGTATAAAAGCGCAGCTATTCCGCTGCGCTTTTATACTTTATACAGGCTTTATACACTAATTCAATCAGAATCTGTCATACCCCCGGTTGCCTTCGTGGCTGTGGTCCCAGGTGCGGCCACGGTTGTGGCTCCTGATATACTCCTGGTCGCGGCTGGCGTCAAAGCTGCGGTCCGGGTCGTAGTCGTAGTCACTGTTGCGGTGTTGGATGCGGGTATTCTCCCGGTCGCGGGCGTAGGTGTCGTTGGGATACTGCGGGCCGCGGCTGCCGCTGAAGCCTCCCATGGTATCGTCCCTGTCGTAGGGGGTGCCGTAGTTCATGCTGGAACTGCCACGGTCGTAGCTGCCCATGGAACCGTAGTTGCCGGTGTCGTAGTCGCCCCGGGTAGTGCGGCTGTAGCCGCTGCCCATGTAGCTTCCCTCAGAGCTTCCATAGCTTCTGTTTCTGTTGCGGTCGGAGCCGCGGAAACTGCCGCTGCCCCGGTTGTAGTTGTCGAGGTCAAAATCGTAGCGCCCCTGGCCTGATCCCTGAAACCTGCGCGAGGTGTCGGAGCCGTATAGCCTGGAGTTGGAGTCGTTCTGGAAGGTCGAGCCATGGCTGTCGTAATCGCTCTCATAGCCGTGGCTGCGCTGACGATCCTGGCCGTAGCTCCTGCCCCTGTCGCTTCCGGAGCCCATGCCGCTGTAGAAATTGTAGTCGTTTCCTTGTGGGTGCCGGCCACCCCTGTAGTCGCCGAAGCCCTGTGCTCCCCCATAGCTGCCCATGTTACCATAGTTGCGCGAGGTGCTGTAGGTGCCGTAGATATCCTGGTTGCTGGTGTTGCGGGAGCCGCCCATCTCGTTGCCTTGGTTGCCCCAGGTGCCGGTATGGCCCTCGTTGCCATAGCCGCCGCGGGCTGAAGAGCCGTAGTCATCGAAGCGGTAGCCGCTGTCCCTCTCAGGGAAGCGGTAGCGGTCGGAGCGGTGCGTACGGTAGCCGCTACTCCCGTTCCTGTCGGAGTAGTTAGAATAATCTGTGTTCATAGCTTTGCTATTTAGGTTAAAAACGATTCTTTCTATCCTCTTAACGCAGGGGCGGGGCAGGGGTTGAGGCGAATTACCTTACAGGCTCCTGAGGCAGAAGACCGGGCACCTTATAGGCTTGTGCCGGTGGCGGTGAGGCAGGCGCTGCCTCCACTGACTGCTGTTGCCAATAGTGCATCAGCTCATCCTTGCCAAAAATATAGCTGGCAGAGACTGCCGTGGCCAGCAGCACCATCACCACGGCCACGTGCCGGATGCCGTCATAAAAGCCGTGCCGGGTGCGCCACACCGCGTAGCGCAGCGGCATGATCAGGGGTTGCAGCAGCGAGGCGTGCAGCAAATACCGGCGCACCCACTCCATAAACCGCTCCTGGCCGATCACCACGATGCTGCCAAGTATCACCACGTTCGTCAGCGTAAATAGCGCCATCATCTGCACATAAGGGTTGTCGTAGAGGTGGCCGTACTCCAGCTGGCTGTAGGCAATGGCGCCAAAGCTCAGCAGTATCACCAAGATGTTTGGCAGGCTCAGCAGCAGGTTGTTCTTGGGTTTATCATCCTTAGGGGTGGGGATGTAGGGTACTTTAATGCGGAGGATGGAGTACACCAGCCCGAGCAGGAAGACCCACCAGGTGCCTGTGCGCAGGATGCCGCCGAACATGTGGAAGCCTTTCTCATTCTTCTCCTGGTACCAGCGCTGCGCAAACTGCCGGATGCAGATGGAGATACAGAAGAATGGGGCAAACATCACCACAAACTCACCAAGTGACACATACCACGGAAACTCCACCAGCACCAGCGCCAGCACCGGGATCAGGAAATCCACCAGGTTGAAAACGCCAAACAGGTAGTAGAGCGGCAGTGTGAAGTAGTGAATCTTCTGGCGCAGCGTGAAGTGGTGGAACAGCTTGGGGTACACCGCAAAGAGCAGCTCAAAGGTGCCGCGCGCCCACTTGATCTGCTGCTTGTAGTAGGCCGCCAGCGTGCCCGGCACCAGGCCGCGGGTCAGCATCTTGGGCACGTACTTCGATGTCCAGCCTTTGGCGTGCAGCTGCATGGCCGTGTGCATGTCCTCGGCCAGGCCGGGCGCATGCCCACCTATACTATCCAGCGCCTTGCGGCGGAAAGTACAGTTGGCGCCGATGGCCTGTACCGTGCCGTAGCTGTTCATGCCCATCATCATAGGGCCGTAAAAGCTATAGGTCTGCTCTGCCGCGCCGTAGGCTACCAGGCTCTCCTTTTGGTTGCTGTAGCCCTGCACCACCTGCACAAAGCCCACCTCCGGGTCCTCAAAGTAAGGTAGCACCTCGTCGAGGAACTCGGGCACGGGCACATGGTCGGGGTCAAGGATAAGGCAGATGTCGCCGGTGGCCTGCTTCAGGGCGTTATTGATGTTGCCGGCTTTGGCATTTATCTTCTCGGTGCGGGTAACATGCACCACCCCCAGCCGCTCGCACTCCGCCTTCAGCAACGGGTCATCGCCCTCGTCGCAGAGGTAGGTGGTGTGGGGGTAGCGGATGTTCTGGATCGCCTCCAGCGTGTTGATGACCATGCTGTGCGGCTCGCCCGGGCAGTAAGTGGTTAGAATGTCCACTTTATATTCTGAGAGCAACTCCGGCTTTACGGGTATGCTGACGGCATAATAGTGGTACCACTCGTGGAGCGTGCGCAGCAGCTTGAAAACCAGCGCCGTGGTCAGCAGCCAATAGAGCGGCTCGTAGCCGATGTGTGCCTCATCCAGAAACCAGTACAGGAAAAGTACCATTGTAACCAGGCCCATCCAGATCATGAACCGGATGGTAAGCACATCCCGGCGGAGCGGCGATTGGTCTGAAGTATGGGTGGGTGTATAAAAAGGAGACAGTAAGTGTCGCATGTTAAATCTATACTTTTAGGGTGTTATCAAGGGGCATTTAAGCCACCTGCAGGTAGTGTTAGGGTGGTATAGGTAGAAGTAGGCCGATCGTATAGACTGTGCTTCAAACGTGTCTTTATACTTGAAACAAGGGAAAATGTTCTGCGTAAACCCCTAGCACTGTCTATAATTTTTACAAATCTCCCTATACCCTATGCTTCACCCTTTGCTACGGAAGCTCTTGCCCAGTACCATTCTGCCTGGCTTGTTATGCCTGCTGCTGTTCTCCTGCAGCAGCACCCCCGACATTACGGAAAAGTATAAACCGCAGGGCCGCAAGGTGGAGGTGATAAAGAAAGGGGATACATACGTGCTGATGCGCAACGGCGAGCCCTACTTCATCAAAGGCGCCGCCGGCTACGAGTATTACGACCGCCTGCGCAAGTATGGTGGCAATTCGGTGCGGGTATGGCACACGGATGACGCCCAGCAGGTGCTGGACTCGGCCCATGTGCACGGCCTTACCGTTACGCTGGGCCTTTGGATGGCCCGTGAGCGGGAGGGTTTTAACTACTACGACAAAAAGCTGGTGGCCCAACAACGGGAGGAGTTGCGAGAGGTGGTGCTGAAGTATAAGGACCACCCGGCGCTGCTGATGTGGGGCATCGGCAACGAACTCTATGCCGATGGATCTAACGTGAAAGTATGGGACGCCGTGAACGGGATCGCCGAGATGATCCACGAGGTGGACCCCGACCACCCGACCACCACCACCGTGATGAACGTGCCACACAAAGTTGTGAACCTGATCGCCAAGCGTGCGCCTGCCCTCGACATCCTCTCCATCAACTCGTTCGGGGCGATGCACAACTTGCCGCAGGAACTGGCCAGCACAGACTGGGAAGGACCCTATGTGATTTCGGAGTTCGGCGCACGCGGTTACTGGGAGTCATACTATACCTGGTGGATGGCACCTATCGAGCAGACCAGTTCGGAGAAGGCCGAGTTTGCCCGTGCGCGCTATGAGCAGTCGGTGCTGGCCGACACCAGCCGCTGCCTGGGGGCTTACGTGTTTATGTGGGGCAACAAGCAGGAAACCACGCCCACCTGGTTCAGCCTGATCAACGAGAAGGGAGAGGAAACAGGCCTGGTGCACGAGATGCGCCAGCTCTGGGGCGATACCACCCATACCGTAAACAAGCCGCCTTACATCGCCTATCTTACTCTCGACAACAAGTTCGCCTTCGACCAGATTTACCTGAAGCCGGAGCAGACCTTTGAGGGAGCCGCCTTTACCTTCGACCCGGAGCAGGATACGGTGGAGGTGCAGTGGGAGGTGCTGCCCGAGGCCGAGCAGCAGGATGGCAACGCCGACAAGCAGGTAAAACCAAAGCCCGTAGATGATGTGCTGGTGAAGCAGGAGGGAACCAAAGTATGGCTGCGTACGCCACGCCAGCAGGGAGCTTACCGGCTGTACCTCTACCTGCGCGACGGGCAAAACAACCTGGCCACGGCCAACATCCCCTTCTTCGTGACGAACGAGCCACTTAAATAATTATACTTGCTATAGTACAATTTAGTTCCTTGTTATACTTTATTTCACGCTGGTATAGCCTCCAAAGCGCATTATTTGTTCAAAAGCAGGCAACCATCGCTGCCTTAAGGTAGTACAATATTTTTACGCTGCTTTGGTGGACACACGTTAACCAGCTGCTCCCAAAGCAGTAGCCCCCTTAGCCAGCCGCAGCCTGCCCCGGCGGCTGCTTTAAATCTACTATCAGAAAGAAAACCATAATGGCTAAAGTAATAGAACTACAGGAAGGGATTCACCGCCAGGCTGCGCACGATTTTTACCGGGAGGCCCTGACCATCATGACAGAAAGCAACATTGATTTTATGGTGGGAGGGGGCTTTGCCCTGCGCCTCTACACCGACATCATGCGCGATACGAAAGACCTGGATGTATTTTGCAAGGGAAGTGACACCCCCGCTTTGCTAAAGGCATTCAAAGAGAACGGCTTTGAGACGGAGCTGACTGACGTGCGCTGGCTGGCTAAGGCCATCAAGGGCGAGCACTTCATGGACATCATCTTTAACAACCCCGGCAACCACTGCGCCGTGGATGACAGCTGGTTCGAGCGCTCTACCCTAAGCGAGCTGCTGGGCGTGAAGGTAAGGGTGATCCCCGCCGAAACCCTGATCTGGTCGAAGCTGTACGTACAGAACAGGGAGCGCTACGATGGCGCCGACATTAACCACATCATCCTTCGCTACGGCGAGCGGCTGGACTGGAAGTGGCTGTGGCAGCACATGGAAACGCACTGGCAACTGTTGCTGGCCCAGTTCCTGTCTTTCCAGTTCGTATACCCCTCGGAGCGTGATATGATCCCGAAGTGGCTGGTAGACGAACTGTTTAAACGGGCGCAGGATGAGCTGGAGATGCCGGCACCAAAAGAGAAAATCTGCCGCGGTCCGCTCATCGACCAGACGCAGTACAAAATAGACATCACCGAATGGGACTTTAAAGTAGTTACCATCAGATCAGTATAAAACATGGCTACAAAAAAGGAGAAAAAAACCAGGATTGCGGCAGTTGGCGATATACATGTGCGGGAGACAGACAATGGAAAATGGAAGGATTATTTTGCGAAAGCATCGGAAGAGGCGGACGTGCTGCTGCTGTGCGGCGACTTGACCGACACCGGGCGCACCGCCGAAGCTGAGGTACTGGTGGAGGAGCTAAAGTCCTGTAGCATACCGGTCGTGGCCGTGCTGGGCAACCACGACTACGAGCGCGATAATCAGAAAGCTATCCGTAAAATCCTCATGAAGCAGAACGTGCACATGCTGGATGGCGACAGCATTGTGATCGGAGACGTGGGCTTTGCCGGGGTGAAGGGCTTTGGTGGTGGCTTCGACAACGCCATGCTGGGCATGTTCGGGGAGCCGATGATCAAGCAGTTTGTTCAGGAGGCGGTGGATGAGGCCCTGAAGCTGGACGGCGCCCTCTCCCGCATCGACAGCGATAACGTGGATGTGAAGAAGATCGCCGTGCTCCATTACGCGCCGATCAAGGCCACGGTGCTGGGGGAGCCGGAGCAGATCTTCCCTTACCTGGGCTCCTCCAGGCTGGCAGAGCCGATCAACCGCCGCGAGGTGATCGCCGCCTTCCACGGGCATGCACACATCGGCACGCTGGCGGGCGAAACCTCCAAGGGCGTGAAGGTGTTCAACGTCTCCAAACCCATCCTGGTGAAAGAAGGCTACGACCCGGCGTTTTTTATTTTTGAAGTATAGATCCTGACTGTTTTTATACTTCTGAAACTAAAAAAGGGAGCCGCAAAGATTATACTTTGCGGCTCCCTTTTCTGGTTTTATACTTTTCGTGGCTTAGCTGGCCTCTTTAAAAGTATGGGTATACACGTAGTTCACAAAGTCATCGACCGTATACACCGGCACCTCGTCAGGGATCGTAAGCTGGTAGGTTTTCTCCACTTTCAGGATGATGTCCACCACATCAATGATATCGAGGCCCAGCCGGGTCAGGTCGCGGACCTTGAGCAGCCGGTTAGGGTTAATGTTAGTAACGGAGGTAATGATGTTCACTACTTCAGTCTGGATTGCCTGCGTGTTTGAAGTTACATTAGTCATGGCATAAGGGTAAAAGGTATACTAAAGTCTGCCGTATCAGCAGCTGGCCTGGCGAGTAGAAACTTGCATGGGACCGAAGGCCCCACGCAAGCTCATCATCACTAAACAGGTAAGTATGAAAAACAGGTACTTTCTTAATGGGCGAACTCGTGCGCCATTTTCTTTTCTTCCAGTACTTTGGTTTCGTGCTCCAGTTCTTCCAGTGTTTTCTCTTCCAACTCGATCTTGGTCTTCTTATCGAGGCCAAATTTAGCAAGGATGCGGTCGAAGCCGTAGTAGATAATCGGCACCACGATCAGGGTAAGGAACATCGAAGAGCTCAGACCACCGATCAAAGCCCATGCCAGACCGTTCTTGGTAGCAGCCACCGAACCGCCTGCCAGCGCGATCGGCAACATGCCAATCACCATTGCCAGCGTCGTCATCAGGATCGGACGGAAACGAATACGAACGGCTTCGATCAACGCTTCCTTCACTTCCACGCCCTCGTCCTTCAGCTTGTTGGTAAAGTCCACCACCATAATGGCATTCTTGGCTACCAGACCGATCATCATGATGATACCCAGGATAGAGAAAATGCTCAGCGACTGTGATGCAAGCGCCAGGGCAAGTAAGGCGCCGATGATCGCCAATGGGATAGAGAACAGAACCACCAGTGGGTACACGTACGAGTCGTACAGGGCCACCATGATCAGGTACACGAAGATGATCGAGGCCAGCAGGGCAACACCCAGCGTACCGAAACCTTCACTCTGGTTTTTCATGTCGCCACCAAACTCGTAGTTTACTCCTTTGGGTGCTTCTACTTCCGCAAGCTTCTCCTGAATCTCTGCACCGATCGAGCCAGACGGACGTCCAATTACCTGTGAGTTCACGTTCACGGAAGTTACGCGGTTATAACGCTCCAGCTGCGACGGACCAGTTGACTGACGGATGTCGGCAAACTGACCCAGGCGCACCAGCTGCCCCTGGTTGTTCACAAACGACAGGTTGGCGATGTCGGTCACGCTGCGGCGGTCGAACTCGTCGAGACGAATGTTGATGTCGTAGTCTTCGGTACCGGAGCGGAAAGTTACGTCGGAGTTACCGCTGAAGGCCAGCTGCATGCTCGCACCTACGTTCTCCAGCGACAGGCCTACGTTGGCCATCTTGTCACGGTCTACCACTACTTCAATTTCCGGGTTACCGCCTTCCACTGACATTTCCACGTCGGCCGTACCTGATACATTTTCTACCACACCCATCACGCGCTGTGAGAATGCCATCACACTGTCCAAGTTAGAGCCCGAAATGATCAGCTGGATAGGGGCCTGTGAGTTACCCACCAGGCCTACCGGCACCGGCGTCACTTCCACGTTTGGCAGTTTGCTCTCGATGTCGGCCTTGGCCTGACGGCTGAACTGGTCGGTGCTGAACGTACGCTCCTTTACATCTACCAGCGTAACAGATACTTCCGCTTTATAAGCCGTGTTCTGGCCCTGCTGTGCGGAAGAAGTAGTACCTACGGTGGTAAACACTTTTGACACTTCCGGGAAACCCTCCAGGTACTGCTCCACCTGGCGCGTTGCAAAGTTGGTTTGCTCCACAGTAGAGTTTTTAGGCAACTCCAGCTGCAGGCTCACCTCACCACGGTCACCGGCAGGTATAAAGGCCGATCCGATAAAACCGAGCGGTACCAGCGCAAAAGATGCAACCAGTAAGATCATTGTCACACCCAGTGTAATGAACTTGTGGTTAAAGGCCCACTTCAGCGCGGCCGTAAAGCCATCGATGATGCGGTCCAGAAAGCGCTCGAATGCCAGAATAAAGCGTCCGAAGATGTTCTTATCCGAGATATGCTCCAAACGTGAGAAACGGCTAGCCAGCAGCGGAATCAGGGTGAAAGCTACGAAGAGCGAGATCATCGTAGACACGGCCACTACCACGGCGAACTGACGCAGAATGTCTGATACCAGTCCCGAGGAAAGTGCAATAGGTATGAACACTACTGTAATTACCAGGGTGATGGATGTAACGGTCGCCATGATCTCCCGGATACCGTCGTAAGCGGCTTGTGCCGGCTTCTTGCCCATCTCCAGGTGGCGGTGAATGTTTTCGATCACCACAATGGCGTCATCCACCAGAATACCGACCACGAGCGAGAGAGCCAGCAGGGACATCAGGTTAAGCGAGTAGCCAAACAGGTACATGAAGATAAAGGTTGCCACCAAAGAGGCAGGTATAGAGATCATCACGATCACCGCGTTTCGGAACGAGTGCAGGAAGAGGAGCATCACCACCGCTACCAGGATGATCGCGATCATCAGGTCGTGGAGTACCGAGTCAGCAGCTTCCAGGGTAAAGTCAGAGGAGTCGTTGGCGATGTTGAAGTTCAATCCAACGTCAGCGTACGTCTTCTCCAGGTCAGCCAGGGCTTCTTTTGTCAAACGGCTTACCTCTACGGCGTTGGCGTCCGACTGCTTCTGGATGGTGATACCCACGGATGGGTTGCTGTTCACGCGGGTCAGTACTTCAATGTCTTTCTGCGTGTCCTGCACCTCGGCTACGTCCGCCAGGCGCACAATGCCGTTCTGGTCTTCGCGTATGATCAGGTTACGCAGCTGGTCCAGCGACGCAAATTTTCCTGCCAGGCGGATCTGTGTCTGGCCGCTTTCCTGCTTGATCTTTCCGGTAGGGAAGTCGAGGTTGGAGTTGCGTATCTTCTGCTGAACCTGCAGGATAGAGAGGTTATAGGCCTCCAGTTTGTTGGCGTCAATGTTCACTTTGATCTCACGCTCCTGGCCACCCAGAATTTTGATGGCGGCCATACCTGGTATGCGCGACAGCTCCGGCTTGATCTTCTTGTCGATCAGGTCGTAGAACTCCGTCGGCGACATGTTGGCCGTGGCACCCATCTTGATGATCGGGAGGTCGTCGAGGTCAAACTTGTTCAACGTCGGCGATTCTGCATCATCCGGCAGATTGGCCAGGATGGTATTGATCTTACGCTGCGCATCCTGCAGGGCCAGGTCCACGTCGGTGCCCTGGTTCAGTTCCACCACAATGATCGAGAAACTCTCCAGGGAGGTGCCTCGCATCGTTTTCACGTTCTCGAGTGACGACAGGGCCTCCTCGATCTCCTTGGTCACCGAGTTCTCTACCTCGTTAGGAGAGGCGCCCGGATAAATGGTGGAGATGGTGAGTACCGGCGGGTTGAACTTCGGAAGAAGCTCGTAGTTGAGCGATTGGTAGCTCGCAACACCTAGTAGTGTGAGGACCGTGAAGACCACCACCACTATGGTTGAGCGCTGTATCGATAATTTGGTTATGTTCATTTTATAGTTTCTCTTTTAAAAGAAGTTATTGCTTTGCTGCATTTGCTAAAGTGAGTCATCCCCCTGCCCCCTTCTAAGGGGGACTTTTCTGATGTTGCTTTGGCTAAAGCTTTTACTTGATAGCTCTTGCTCAAACCCCCTTTCCCAAGATCCTTTCAGGAGGACAAATGGAAGAGTAGTAGCCAGAAGTCCCCCTTGGAAGGGGGTAGGGGGATGATAATCGGGGCAGATTTTACTTCAGCAAGGTTACTTTCATGCCTTCGCGCAGGTTGATCTGGCCGCTCCTGACGATCTGCTCGCCCGGTTGCACACCTTCCAGAATCTCTACCTTGTCTTGTGTTACCACGCCCACTTTTACTTTGCGCATGTTAGCAACGCCGTCTTTCACCACGTACACGCTCGGGTTCTGAATACTGCCCACAATCGTCTCGCGGGGCAACAGCATGGCGTCGCGCTGGTCGGCTACCTCGAAGTAAGCCGTGCCGTACATACCTGCTCTCAGGTTGTTGTTGGCTGCGTTCTTTACTTCTACCTCCACGTCAAATTTCAGGGTAGGGTCGGCTTGCGCGGCGATGGCAGTTACCACGCCCTCGTACTCCTGACCTGCACCGGCATCTGCTCTCACCGTTACTTTATCACCTTTGCTGATCAGCAGAACTTCGCTTTCGGAGGCCTTTACTTTCAGCTTCAGCTTGTCCACGTTCACGATGTCGTACAGCTTAGTACCCATGTTCAGGTAGGAGCCAACTTCTACATAAATCTCATTGATCTCGCCGCTGATAGGGGCTGTGATGCGGGTTTTGGTCAGGCGCTGGCGGGCAGCTACCAGTTGCGCCTGCGTGGACTTGGCAGCCAGACGGGCGTCTTCAAGTTGTCGTTGCGTGATCGCATCGCCGGCAGCCAGCTTCTCGAATCGTTCCAGGTCTTTTTTTGCTTTCTCGGCGTTTGTCTGGGCGGTGGCCAGGTCTGCGGTCATGGTGTTACTCTCTACCTGTAGCAGCAGCTCGCCGGCTTTCACCTGCTCGCCCTTGCGCTTGAGCACGCGCTGTATCTGGCCCTGTGTTTCCGATAGAAGCGTCAGGCTCTGAATCGGGGCAAAGTTACCCTGTGCCGTAAATGACTTATCCAGTCGTTCTGTTTTAACTTCGGTTATACTTACCGGAATGGCATCGCTTTTAATCTCTGCTATGGCTGCGTTGGCCGCCATCTGCTCTTTATTGGCCATCAGCTTATAGCCAACGGCAGCCAGGATAACCAGTACAACTACGATATAAATTACCTTCTTCATGTTCGTGTTTGATGTATGTCTTATTTTGTAAGTGATTCTAAATCTCCGGAGGCCTGCAGGTAGTTCAGCTGGGCCAGTTTATACTTGAGCCTTTCGTTATTCAGGTTTGTCTGCGCTTCGCGAAGTGATGTTTCGGCGTTGAGCAGGTCTGTGAGCGGCGAGAGGCCTTCTTTGTAGAGTTCGTTGGTGGTGTCGTATACTTCCTGTGCCAGCTTCACATTCTCTTCCTGGGCTAGAATGGAGCTTTGGCTATTTTGCAGCTGCGCGATGGCATTGGTTAGCTCCACCTGGGTGTTTTTGTTGTACTGCTGTATATCCACGTCCAGCTTTTGCAACTCCACTTCGCGCTGCTGCACCTGCGCCTTTTTGCGGAAGCCATCGAACACCGGGATGTTTAACTGCAGGCCAACCTGTGCGTTCGGGAACCACATGGCGTCCTGGTTAAAGAGCTTGTCGTTGTACTGCGACTGGTAGTTGTAGTTACCAAAGGCCGACAGGGTAGGATAGTAGCCTGATTTGATGCTTTCCTTTTCCAGCGACCGGAGTTCTTTTTGCTTTTGCAGCACCTGGTACTGGGCACGGCCCTGCGCCGGTTCTGCCGCATCGGCCAGCGTTGGTTGCTGCGGCAGCAGCACATCATCGGCTGAGCCGGTAAGCGCTATGGGTTGCTCCAGCGGCATGCCCATAAAGAACTTGAGCACGTTTTGCTGCTGCTCGTAAGCCGTCAGCAGGTTTTGCTTCTGGTTCTCCAGGTTTATCTTGTTTACCTTGATGCGGTTCACATCCACCTTCTTCACCAGGTCGTTCTCGTACTGCAGCTGCAGGATGCGCTCCAGCTTTGTAAGCTTGTCCAGGTTGGCATTGATGTTATGGAACTGCTCCTGGGTCTGCAGTACCTGGTAATAGGCGCTGCCTACGTTATAGATCACCTGTTCCTCGGTCATCTCCTTGCGGATGCGGTAGAGGTCCTCGGCAGATTTGGCTGCCTTTAAGCCCACAAAGTAGGATTGGCTGAACAACAGCTGCGACACGGAGAGTCCTCCCTGCATATTATAATCTGAGCCAATAGGCAGGATTACCGGCCCGGTGCCTTCCTGGTTAAGTTCGGCGGGCAGCACCATCCTTTGTTTTTCCAGGGTTCTCACGGCCGTTCCTTTTATATCTACTTGCGGCAGGCCGGCGCTGCGTGCCTCTTTTACCTGGTATTTGGAGCCGATCTCGTCTAAAGATGCTTTCTGGATGTCCTCGTTGTTCTCCAGGGCATAGTTTATACTTTCCTGCAGCGTCAGCTCCTGCACCTGACCGGTTACGACCGGTTCCTGGGCAAAAGCCGGCTTCAGGAAAACCGCCATCACTCCGATTAAAAAATATTTCTTTATCACGGTTGCGTTGTTTTTAGTTATTTATTATGGTGTAGTTGGTTATAGTTTGTTCTGTATTAAAAGAACTAAATAGGGTAAAAAAAATTATCTTTTCTGCTGTTCCCACTGCGTCAGCAGCTTAGGAAGCTCCTGGTGCAGGTAATTCAGGAAGTCAGCTATATCCAACAGGTTTTGGTTGTACTCCGGCGTGCTATCAGTGCGCATGGCAACTACCTCCTGCAGGGTGTCAGAAAAGTCGGTGATAGATTCTACCCCCTGTTGTACCAGGTCACGCCATTTATCCAGTTTCAGGCGGAAATAGCGCTTGCGATCGCCGCTGTAGGTAATGTACTCCAGGCGGTTGAGGTGCTGCAGCATGCTCAGGGCGTTGCTGGTGGCACTCTTGCTAATACCTAACGCCTCCCGAATCTCATCGAACGTAAGCTCTGGCTTATCAGAGACGTAAAGCAGGCCCATAATGCGACCCGCCACCGGTTGCATCCCCAACTTTTCCTGGAAAACGCCGATACGCTCTATCAATGCCCGCTGCTTGTCTGTTAGGTTCATGTTAGTTTGCTTTGTTCCTGTGATTCTAGAGTAAGAACACTACAAAGGTAGAACATAGTTCTTTTGGTTCCTAATTTTAAGAACTAAATCTCTCTTGTAATTTAAGAGCCGCAAAAATAAGAACTAAAATGCTCATGTGCAGGCATATCTCAAGATTCCTATCTATTAATTTGAAACCTGCGTACCTGGTTTAGGTATATCAATATTTCCGGCCATTATCGTTCTAGGCTGGAGGAATGAGTCAAAACAGATTTTATAGAGTAAAAATACTGGCTAAACATGGTTTCACAATACAACAGGTGGTTTCACCCCTACGAGATAAATGAGCAGTACAAGAAACGCGTGGCCTACTTCTGTATGGAGTATGGCATTGACCAGGCACTGAAAGTATACTCCGGCGGCCTTGGCTTTCTGGCCGGCTCCCACATGCGCAGCGCCTACGAGCTGCGGCAGAACATGATCGGCATCGGCATGCTCTGGAAGTACGGCTACTACGACCAGGAGCGCAACGACGACCAGACCATGCGGCCCCACTTCCAGCAGAAGTTCTATTCTTTTCTGGAGGATTCAGGCATCACCGTTCGGGTGCTGGTAAACGAGCATCCGGTGCTGGTGAAGGCTATGGTGCTCAAACCTGAGATATTCGGCACCGTGCCCATGTACTTCCTCACCACCGACATACCGGACAACGACCACCTGGCCCGCACCATCACGCACCGCCTTTACGACCCCGAGCCGCAGGCCCGCATCGCCCAGAGCATCGTGTTGGGCGTGGGAGGCGCTAAAGTGGTAGAGGCCCTGGGTGGGGCTGAGATCTACCACATGAACGAGGGACACGCGCTGCCGCTGGCCTTTAAGCTGTTTGAAGATTACGGAAAGCTGGATGAGGTGCGCAAGCGCCTGGTGTTTACTACCCATACCCCCGAGAAGGCCGGCAACGAGCAGCACGATATTCATTTGCTGAACAGGATGAGCTTCTTCAACAGTGTCTCGCTGGAGGAGGTGCGGGAGCTTACAGCGATGCACGGGCAGATGTTCGACCATACGCTGGCGGCGCTCCGGCTGGCAAAAGTAGCCAACGGCGTGTCGCAGTTGCACGGCGAGGTAGCCCGCGACATGTGGTACGAAAATGAAGGCGTTTGCGAGATCAAAGCCATCACCAACGCACAGAACTTTAATTTCTGGGCCGATATGGAGCTGTGGCAGGCGCAGGAGCGCAATGATGACCAGGCCCTGAGCCAGCGCAAGGAGGAGCTGAAGCGGCAGCTGTTCAAGGAGGTGGCTAACCAGGCCGGCAAGCTTTTCCGCCCCGATGTGCTCACGATAGTATGGGCCCGTCGCTTTGCGGCCTATAAGCGTGCCGACCTCATCGTACGGGACATACAGCGCTTCGCAGACCTGGTGACAAATGAAGAGATGCCGGTGCAGGTGATCTGGGCCGGAAAGCCTTACCCGTTTGACTTTGGGGCGATCAACGTGTTTAACAAGCTCGTGAAGTTATCGCAGCAGCTGGACAATGTGGCCGTGCTGACAGGCTATGAGATTGAGCTGTCGCGGAAGCTGAAGCAGGGCTGCGATGTGTGGCTGAACACGCCGCGCCGCCCGCGCGAGGCCTCCGGCACCAGCGGTATGACGGCAAGTATGAACGGTGGCGTAAACGTGTCGATACAGGACGGTTGGCTGCCGGAGTACGCCCGCCACGGCGAAAATAGTTTCGTGCTGCCGATAGCCGATACCAGCCAGCCCAACGAGGCGCAGGACGACGAGGACCACGGTAACCTGATGAGGCTGCTGGAGAAGGAGATCGTGCCGGTATACTACCATAACCAGGAGCGCTGGCGCCACATCATGAAGCAAAGTATGCGCAACGTGGTGCCGCACTTCGAGTCGAACCGAATGGCGCACCAGTATTATGAGGAGCTGTTTAATAGTTGATGCTCGGCTTTTAGGTCTGAGCAAAGATAGAGTTGGAAGTATAAGCCTTTTGCTGGCAGCCTATGCTAGCAGAAGGCTTTTTTCTTTCCGGCACAATCATCAGGTTTGTGTCCTTCAAGCCATACCCCCGTTGGCGCGAGCTTGCAGCTCGTGTCCTTTTATACTTCAGTTATACTTTACCTTCGCTGTTTATACTTTCCTAGCCACCGCTTCCCGCAACTGGAGACAAGCTATACTTTCAAAACACCGCTGATCCTCTAGTTCCCACCAACCTATCGTTTCATTTCTACCTTTCTGCCCTCCCAGGCCGGGAGGCCTCGTCCTGGGGGTAGGGGCCCTCGATGAAGGGCATCGCGCTGTGTACATTTCCTTTGCTTGACCTGCGGTCTCCGCAATTTCGCTGAAGCGAAACCGGAAATCTACAAGGCGCTCAACCCAAGGACTGGGTTCAGTTCGATAGCCAAAGCCTTTCCTAATGCAACTGGAACCAAAGTTCCCCTTTGAAGGGGGTAGGGGGATGTTAATTGCCTTCAGAAACTCCCTCCCCTGTTTTTAGGAGAGGGAGGGGAGGGGTGAAAAGCTCCCCTCCTTAGACAAGGAGGGGTAGGGATGCTTGGACCCGGAGCTACAAATGTCTTCATCAAACCAAAAAAGCCGCCCATACTTTGGGCGGCTCTCCTGTTTATACTTAGTTAAGTGAGGAGTGCAGATGAAGCAAGTATACTTCATCCCAACAACTAACAACTAAAAACCAGCAACTACTTAACCGGAATGTGCTGCAGCGTCTCCAGCAGGAAGTCCCAGTACTTCTGTACCGAGCTGATCTGTACTTTCTCGTCGGGGGAGTGGGCGCCGCGGATGTTCGGTCCGAAGGAAATCATCTCCATACCCGGGTAGTTGGCGCCAATGATACCGCATTCCAATCCGGCATGGCAGGCGCTCACATCCGGCTCACTGTTAAACTTGCTGCGGTACAGGTCGCTCATCAACTTAATAATAGAGGCGTCCGGGGCTGGCGTCCAACCAGGGTAGGAGCCGCTTACCACAACCTCAGCCCCCGCCAGTTCCAGCGCCGATTGTACGGCTGCCGCCAGATCATCTTTTTCTGTATCCACCGCACTGCGGGTCAGGCACAGGATCTTGTAGGCGCCGTCTTTCAGCTCCACACGCGCTACGTTGTTCGATGTCTGCACTAGTCCCTCTATCTCCGGGCTCATGCGGTAGATGCCGTTCGGTGTGGCGTAGATGGCGCGCAGCAGGGTAGCGGCAAAATCTTTTGTGGCTACCTGTGCCGGGGCAGCTATACTTTCCAGCTGCAGCTGCAGGTTCGGGTCCGTGGTTTTATACTCTTGCGCAAGTATGTTGCGTTGCTCTCCCACAAACTGCTCGAAAGCGGCCTTGTCAGCCTCTGCCACGGCTACCACAGATGCAGACTCGCGTGGGATGGCGTTGCGCAGGCCGCCGCCGTCTATACTTCCGATGCGCAGGTCAAACTGCCTGCCAGCATGGTGCAGCAGGCGGTTCATGAGTTTGTTGGCATTGGCACGGCCAAGTATAATGTCCATGCCGGAGTGGCCGCCGGTAAGGCCTTTTACCGTGAGCCTGTAGCCAGCCATTCCGGCTGGTATAGCCTCCTGCTCATACTTCCCATTAGCCGTTACATCCACGCTACCAGCACAGCCAATGGTCAGTTCTCGATCATCCTCAGTGTCCAGGTTCAGCAGGATGCTTGCCTCTAGTAAACCACCCTTCAGGCCCAGGGCACCTGTCATGCCGGTTTCCTCATCAATGGTAAACAAAGCCTCAATAGCCGGGTGGGGGATATCCTTAGAGGCAAGTATGGCCATGATGGTGGCCACACCGATGCCGTTGTCAGCGCCCAGCGTGGTGCCACGTGCCTTTACCCAATCTTCGTCCACGTACATCTCAATGCCCTGTGTGTCGAAGTCGAAGTCTGTGTCGTTGTTCTTTTGGTGTACCATGTCCAGGTGGCTTTGCATGGCCACTGTCTGGCGGTTCTCCATGCCCGGGGTTGCCGGCTTTTTGATGATGACGTTGCCCACCTCGTCCTTAAAAGTCTCTAGCCCTAGCTTGTGGCCAAAATCAAGTATAAACTGTATCACGCGCTCCTCTTTCTTGGAGGGGCGTGGCACAGCGTTTAAGTCAGCAAAGTTTTCCCAGAGCGCCTTTGGCTCCAGGCTACGTACTTCAGAGCTCATAGTTTATATAGTTTTAAATTCCATTTTTGATGCAGCAGTTGCCGCAGGCTTAAAGTTACGGGTTTCAGCCGGAAAAACAGGGAAGCGAAGAAAGGCTTTGTCAGGATTTGAGCTCTAAGCGGGCCGGGCCGCCCACCGGGTAGCCCACGCAGGTCAGCACCAGCCCCTGGTGCAGGTCGCGCTCCGTCAGCACCTCGTTGTACGACATCCAAACGTTGCCTGTGGTGCAGCGGGCGGTGCAATTGCCGCACTTGCCGGCCTCGCAGCTGTAGGGCAGGCGCAGGCCTGCCTTGCGTGCAGCCCGCAGTATAGTATCCGGGTATTCCACCGTCAGCTTATACTCCTGTTCTTTAAAATGAAGTATAACCTCATGCGGATCGGTGTCAGGAGGCATCTGTTTTACGGCTACTTTGGTGGTGTCGAAGTTTTCGCGGCGGATGTTTTCATGTGGTACCCCCTGCTGTGTAAGTGCCCAAAAGCACATGCGCATATAGCCGAGCGGCCCGCATATGTAGAACAGCACCTGGTGCAGCGGTGCCACCGCATACTGCCGCACAAACTGCTGCAGCAGGTCTTTGTACAGCCTGGCCTGCGCCAGGTCGGGGGAGTTGCTGAACAGATACTGCAGCCTGAAGCGATCCGGAAATGCCTCTGCCAACTGCTCCAGCTCTTTTTTGTAGATAGCCTTCTGCGGGTTGCTGTTGCTGTAGATGAGCGTTACGGCCATATCCGGGTGAGAATAAAGTATGGTTTTGAGCAACGAGAGCTCCGGAGTGATGCCGCTCCCGGCTGCCAGCAGAAATACCTGCCGGTAGTCCTGCATGTTCTCCGGAAGTATAAACAGGCCGGCTGCCCCGGCGGCGTGGAGTTTATCACCCACCTGTACGTCATCCACCAGCCTTCTGGAGAAAAACCCGTTCTCTATGCGCTTCACGCCGATACTGAGCGGCTCATCAAGGGCAGGGGAGGAGGTGAAGGAGTACGAGCGCCGAATGTCCTGATCCTTATCCGTATGTACTAGCGTGAGGTATTGCCCGGCTTTGTACGGCAGGGGTTGGTCTGGCTCCAGTGTAAAGGTTTTAAAGTCCGGCAGTTCCTCCCGGATGCCGGTTACGGTCAGGGTATAGTGGTCGGTGGGTAAAGTATGGTTAGCCTTCATGCGGTTGCTTACGCTAAAGTATGGATGTTCGGTGCAGTAGTATAAGGTAGTGTCTTTCTTTATGAACAGGGTGTGGAGGTGTCTGGTTATTTTAGGGGTGCTTAATTAGCCTTTTATACTTTGGGTATACTTTTATATTTGTCTGGTGCAAGCGTCCGCTTGTGCCTTCTTATAGCCGCTGCTAACCCTAACCTGAAGCAAGCTATACTTGCTAGCTGCCGTTCAACCACGGCTTTACAACCTACTCGCTTCATTTCTGGCTGTGGCTCCCTCATGGCCGGGAGGCCTTATCCTGGGGGTAGGGGCCCTCGATAAGGGCATCCCGCGGTGTACATTTCCTTTGCTGCCGCAATTTCGCTGAAGCGAAACCGTAAATCTACAAGGCGCTCAACCCAAGGACTGGGTGTCAGTTCGATAGCCGCTGCCCTTACTGTCATCTCGACCTTTGGGAGAGATCTTTCTAGAATTCCGGATAGATCTCTCGCCCTGCTCGAGATGACAGGGAAGGGAGTAAATGCAATTCCCCTCCTCGGAGGGGCTGGGGGTGGGTTTATACTTTGTAGGGACAGGTCGCGACCTGTTCGCGCAATACAAGCTGCCATGAAACTTATACTTTAGCTACAGTAACTCCAGGCTCCCCTCCTGGGGTAGGGGCCCTCGAAAAAAAACAAGGAGAGGGAGCTCTGTTGAAGCTCCGTTAGCAGCAGCTATCGAATCTGTTTCCAGTCTTTGGGTTGAGCGCCTTGTGAGATTCCGGTGCCGCCTTGGCGGCATTGCGACCGAAGGGTAGCAAAGGAAGGGAACACAGCGCGATGCCCGAAGACGAGCCCTCCCGGGCTTGAGAGCACCAAAGCCAGAAATACAACTGTAGGTTTGTAAGTCTGGAGGTTGAACAGGAGCTAATAAGGATAGCTTGGTTCCAGGTGCAGGAAGCAGGGGCTATGCAAGTATAGCCGAATTATAAGTATAAGTATAAGTATAAGTATAAGTATAAGTATAAGCCCAGCGCACACGGATTAAGAAGCTTAAAGGAATTGGGGAGAAAACGAGAAAGGCCTGCAGCAAACGCCGCAGGCCTTTCTCAGACTTACACAAAATAGGTATTAGTTACCCCCAGTTCGGTTCAACTCATCCAGGTTCACGTTGCGCTTCTTAGACTCGAACTCGGAGCCTTTGCTGAAGCGGTAGCGCAGGTTAACCCGGAAAGAGCGATTGCCCCAGTATTGCTCAATGGCGTTCACGTTGCCGTTCAGCTTGGTGTCTACTTTCATCACGCGGCTTTTAAAGATGTCGGTCACGTTCATGCTCAGGGTCAGGCGGTCGTCCAGGAAGCTGCGCTTCAGGCCGGCATCCACCCACCACTGCGGCTCTACCCTGTAAAGGCCATATACCGCTGCTCCCTGATAGCTGCCGCCCAGCTCCAGGCGGATGTCTTTAGGCAGCAGGATGTTATTGGTGGTTTGGGCAATGGCTGTTACCTGATCGTTGACCACCATTTTGCCGTTGTTGAAGTTTGTGAACTCCTGGTACATTACGATCACGTTGTTGCTGATATCCCAGTTGTTGGAGATTTTGATCGGGGCCACCAGCGTAGCCCGGGCACTCTTCATGTCGCGCACGTTCTGCTGCTGGAAAACCGTGGTGTTGTCCTCGGGGTTCTGGTTCGGAATCTCGGCTATAAAATTCTTGGTCACGGCATAGCCCAGGATCAGGTTGTAGGTCTGCTTTAGGGTGTGCGTCATCTCGAAGGAGTTGGTATACTGCGGCTTTAGCTGCGGGTTGCCCTGCGCCCATGTATAAGGGTCCAGGTAGAAGATGAAGGGGTTGAGCGCCTGGTAATTAGGCCTGTTAATGCGGCGGCTATACTTGTAGCCGATCTGGTAGTTATCGCTCAGCTTCTGCTGCAGAAATACGCTCGGGAACAGGTCCAGGTAATCGCGGTCAATCTTTCCTTCCGCCTTGTCCAAAGATTCGCCTTTGGCAAAAGTCTGCTCCGCCCGCAGGCCCGCCTGCAGGGTCCATTTCACGCCCAGCGTAGCGTTTAGGTTCGCATAGGCTGCCAGTATGTTTTCCTTATACACGAAGTGGTTGCTGCGTTGTGGGTCGAGTGTTCTTCTGCCGTCGGTGGTTTCGAAAAAACGTAGCTCGTTATCCGATACCACATGGCTGGCCTTGGCGCCCAGTTCCAGCTTCGTCTGCTTGTTCAGCTGTTTAGTAAAGTCGGCTTTAGCCGAGTAAATGTCGTAGCCGGTCGGGTTTTCGCTGAGCAACAATTCCTCTTCTGTCGGCGCGTTGCTGTTCAGGAACTCCTTTCGGTTGATGAACTTAAAGTCATCGTCGCTGGTGATGTGCACGTAGTCCAGGTCGGCCGAGAGGGTTGTGCCCGTAGTATCCAGCTTGCCTAGGTAGTGGAAGTTAAAAGTGCCGTTTCTATACTCGCCTTCTGACTTGTTGGTAGCATCGATAAAAAGTTTTTCGCCGGTGTTCACATCGTTCAGGTAAGAAGCGGTCAGGAACCTATTGTCGCTGCTGCTGCCGATGATGTTGGCCATCACCCCGATGCTGTGCCTGTCGTTAATGTCATAGTCGGTACCGATGCGCAGCGAAGGCTCAAAGCGCTCGCTCTCCTCGCGCCCGGTCTGGTCGAAATTGCTGGTGCTGCCGTCCTTGTTGAGGAAGATGCGGCGCATTTCCATATCGCGGTAACGCTGGCGGTTGGCCAGGTCCAGGCTTCCGAAGGAGTTCCACTTGCCGCTTTTGTGGCTCAGCTCCGCGCCGGAAGTATAAGTACTCAGGTTGTTGTACTGGTAGCCGGCGTACACGCTGCCACTCATGCCCATCCCCACAGCCTTTTTCAGGTTGATGTTGATGACGCCGGAGGCTCCTTCTGCCTCATACTTTGCCGAAGGGTTGGTGATGATCTCCAGGTCTTTCACGTTCTCGGCGGTCATGCCCTGCAGCAGCGTCTGCAGTTCTTTGCCAGACAGGTAGCTGCGCTTGCCGTTGATCATGATCTGCACGCCGGCTTTGCCGTTGAGCTGGATGTTGCCGTCCTGGTCAATCCACACGCCCGGCGACTTGGAGAGCACCTCGTAGGCCGTGCTGCCGCTGGCCAGGGCCGTGCCCTCCACACTTACTACCATCTTGTCAGGCTCTGTGGTCACCGTGGGACGCATGGCCTGCACCTGCACCTCCTTCAGGGTTTTCACATCCGGCTTTACCTGCAGCTTGCCGAAGTCCTTGGAGAAATTTGGCCCTGTCACCTCAAAGGCAGGGGTCTGTAGCTCCACATAGCCCAGGCCGCTCAGCTTCAGCAGGTAAGTGCCTTTGGCGGGTGTCATGATCTGGAAGTTTCCGTCCATGTCGGCAATGGCACCGGTAACCACCTTGGCGGACGCAGCCTCCAGCACGGCCACGTTCACGAAGCCCACCGGCTGCTCTTTGTCGTCGAGCACGGTGCCCGTCAGCATTCCTGCAGACTGTGCAAAAGCCTGGCTGCTACAGAGAAAGAAGAGGAAAGCGAGGTAAACGTAAAATCTTTTCATGGTTTTATTTTGTGTAGTGTTGATAAATGGATCGATGATGCAAACTTATACTATAGTACTTTGTATAGCAAGGTACTGTTGTGTTTTTCGAATGGCTTTTAGACGAACAGGGATTTTTTATCTTCTAACACCAGCCCAACCCAGGCAGGGAAGCTGATTTTAGGCTGGCAAACTCCTCGCGAGGGGCTTTGGGTAGAAAGATGTGGGAGCTGGTGGAAGGGTTGCCTGGTGGCGGAGAATATTTTTTGCTGAGGCACGGTGAGAATCAACAGGGGTAGTGAAGCGCGCGACCCATATACCAAAAAGAAAGGCAGAGCCCCTTCCGAGTGCTCTGCCTTTCCGCGTTGTTTATTCTTTATACTTAGTCGAGCACTTCCTCGGTGCTGCCGCATTTCAGCATTTTATCGCCAAAGTAAGGGTTGCGGATCTCCTCGTTAGAGCTCAGCCAATAGCCGCCCTTGTCGTTCAGGGCCATTGGGCAGTGCTGGTAGTACAGTTTCTGGTCGTTGGCGCCATAGGCCTTGGCCAGAGCATAAACAGACTCTGAAAGCAACTCCAGGTTCTCGCGCTGTGCGTCGATGTTGGCTGCACCGGCAATGCTGGTGGCGCTGCTGATGATATTCCCGGTTTTTTCCTCCGCATACGCCTTGGACTCCGCTTCTAGGATGGCGGCAACAGGCATGGCCTTGGCAACCTGCAGCACCTCGTTGGCCGTGGCCTTGGCAGCTTTGGCGTCAGAGGCAACCAGGGCATCCTTCAGCTTCAGGTACTCATCCACCAGCTGCGAGACCTGCGTTTTTACTGGCTCAGCCACAGAAGAGTAGTCCGGTGTCTCCACCACGGTCTGGTTAGCGGCGGTGGCGTTGGTCATGTCGCCGTGCTCCGCTTCGTCATGGCCGTGGCCCTGATGCTCCGTTGTAGCTTCTGTGTTTGCTGTGTTGCTCTCCGAGCACGAGGTAAAGGTAAAAGCGGCTAAAACAGCAGCTGCAAAAAGTGTCTTTCTCATGGTTGATTCTTTGGTTGTACGAAAGTATAAAGTTAAGTAATCATTCCTTACAAGATAGCCTGACATGACTAAACCTTGCCACACGCAAGGCCGGCCCGTCTACTGCGCATACTTACGGAAGCTTTCCTCAGAGGCAAAGTACAGCACCTCCCCATTCGCTCCGCCGGGTTTCAAAGCGATAAATGCCTGCGACTTATCTACCTCCTGGCCAGTGACAGGGTCTTTGGCGTACCGCACTTCCCGCTGGTTCTTAATGGTGTTCACGCACATTTCGCAGCAGCCATAGTACATCTTGTCCTCGAAGGCCACCGGAAACTGCTCTTTGCCCATAAAGGCATTGTTCACCATACACACCAGGTCTTTCGGTAAGCCTTCCTCGGTCATCAGGTCAGCCGGGGATGCCTGTTGCTGTGGTTGCATGCTGGCCATATGTGCCTCATGGTTGGCTGGAGCCTCTGCGGCTGTGGTGGCCTGCGTTTCCGGTGCTTTCTCAGAAGAGCAGGAGGCCAGCACTACAGCTGCCAAAGCTGCGCTGTAAAATAAGTTCTTTCTCATGAATTCAGGTATAGTTAAGTCGTTATCTGTTCAAAAAGGACAAACCCCAGCGCCAGTACAAGGGCAAGGTACAGGAGCCACCTGAGCCAGGGCTTTTGGTTGGTTTTAGGGTTTTCGTCTCCGGTTCTGCAACAATCTTTCATGGCTTAATAGTTTAATGGGCATGGCTTTGCACCGGTGCAGGTTTGTCTGCTGCAGGCGCTCCTGTGCCCTGTCTGTATGTTTGCTCCGTCTCTCCGCAAGTCATCATGGCCTCGCCAAAGTATGGGTTACGGATTTCCTTCTGCTCGCTCAGCCAGTAGGCACCCTGGTCGTTAGAGGCCATCGGGCACTTCTGCTTGTACACGATTTCTTTGTTTGTGCCGAAGGTCTCCACCACTTCAATTAAGTGGTCGGAGAGCGGGGAGAACACCTCACGCTGCTTCTCAATAGCGGTGCTTTTCTGTATGGCCGAGGCGTTGGCCTGCAGCGCTGGCATCAGCTGCATCCATTTGGCGTGGGTACTGCCATCCAACAGGCCCATGTCCACTTTGTTCAATGCCTGGTTAAACTTGCCGGCCGCCTGGCGGGCGGCATCCGCATCAGAGGCCACAAGGGCATTCTTTAACGTATAGTAGGTGTCCACCAGCGCCGTCACCTGCTGCTGAAACGCCTCCGGCACCTCCATCTGCTTGTTGGCTGGTGCCGACATCATACTATAGTTGCCACTTAGTTGTGCTGCCCCGTCCACGGCAAACACGCCGTTGGTGACCACCTGCTCACCCTCACTCAGGCCCGCTTCCACCAGGTACATCTCACCCAGGCGCGGACCCAGCGTTACCTCACGCATCTCAAAGGCAGGCGCCTCGCGGTCGTTCACCTTCACGTAAACCACAGAGCGTTTGCCTGTCCAGAGCACGGCGGTTCTTGGCACAGCCAGCGCGTTTTCTTTGGCCGTTGTTTTCGAGGATGTTTTAATACGGGCATTGGCAAACATACCCGGCTTCAGCTGGTTGCCGGGGTTGGTTACTTCGGCGCGTACCTGCACCGCACGGGTGGCGGCGTCCAGCACCGGCGTTACAAACTGTACCTTGGCCGTGAACTCCTTGCCTGGAATGCCCGGTACCGTAAAGTTTACGGTGGCTCCTTCCTTTACCCACGAAAGATCGCTCTCGTAGGCATCCAGCACCACCCACACCGACGACAGGTTGGCCACCTCGAACAACACGGAGCCAGTGCTCACATAATCGCCCACGGCTACCAGGCGCTCGGTTACCACGCCAGCGGCATCCGAATAAATATCGAAGCTGGTCAGCAGCTCATTGGCCTTTTCGATGCGTTGGATCTGGCTATTGGAGATGTTCCACAGCCTTAGCTTGGTTTTGGCTGCCTCGTACAGCTCCGGCATTATGTCTTTGGATTTAGCCGCCTCCTGCAGCTCGCGCTGCGCCGTTAGCAGTTCGGGCGAGTAGACGGAGGCAAGGCGCTCGCCTTTACGTACTTCCTGGCCCGTAAAATTCACGTACAGCTTTTCGATGCGGCCCGGGAACTTGGCAGTGATGGAAGACACCTGCTGCTCGTTTAGCTGCACGGTGCCTGAGAGCAGCAACTCGTTTTCCGGGTTAACCGACTGCACCGGTGAGGTCTGAATGTTGGAAAGCGCGACAGCCTCTGGTGTCATCTCCAGCACATAAGGGCTTGGCTCCCCTGAGCCACCGGCGGTAGCGACCGGGATAAGGTCCATGCCGCAGATAGGGCATTTGCCCGGCTCGTTCTGGCGGATCTGTGGGTGCATGGAGCAAGTATACTCTGTTACACCCGCTGTCTCTCCTGCATGGTCGTGCGCCTCATCGGAAGATCGTCCTCCAAAGATCAGCCAGCCCAACAGCAGGCCTCCTAAGGCTATCAGCAGGTATGTTGCGATTTGCTTATTTCTTGGTTTCATCTGTTTATCTGATAGATAAAATTTTCTATTCTAAATATGGTGCTGCCTTGAGCGCTGTATACTATTCCTAGGCTTCTGGCCCGGTTGAGTCAGAGACTCAGCATTCCCCAGGTCACGCATGAGAAGATTCGCGCCAGTTATTAACTGTCGCTGTTCATCATGCGGTTAATGGCAGACACAGCCGTATGCTGATCGGTGATGGCCTGCAGTTGCTGCTGCCTGTAGCCCAATATGGCCTGGCGCTGCCGCAGTATCTCCTCAATGCCTGCGCCCGCCACGCTGTAGTTGGTGGTCAGCAGCCGGATAGCCTGCTCATTCAGCCTGATCTGCTCCTCCAATAGCTGCAGCGTGCTCGTGGCACGCTGGTAGTCGTATAAGAGGCTGCTCATCTCGGCAAAGAGCATGTTTTCTGCAGCCTCACGGTTGGCCACGGCAGCTTCCTGCGCGTATTGTGCTTCTTTCTGGGCGGCCTTATACTTCTTGCGGTAGATCGGCAGGGTAACTGTTACCATGGGCATCACCATGTTTTCGCCACCCATCGGCATCTGCGTCATCTCATCGGTGCGCGGTTTAAACACCATGTAGTTCAGGCCAAGCCCTAACATCGGTCTGCCCATCAGCTTGGCCATACGGTACTGTGCCTCGCGCGCCTTCTCGTCCCACTCATACATCTTCAGCATGGGGTGGTTCAGGCGGATGGAGTCCTGGATAAGGGCCAGGGAGGCAGGTAAGGCAACAGGCGTTAAGGTGTCCGCTAACTGCACCTCCAGGGTAAGGTCGCGGTTGAGCATGCTGTTAAAGGCTATTTCCTTTGGCCTTCTGGAGTCGCGGAGCAGCTGCAGGCGGTTCTCCAGGTCCTTCACCTGCACCCGGATCAGGATCACATCCACCATGCTGCTACCAGAGGAGGCCATGCCACCGCCGCCCATACTTCCTCCTCCGGAGGAGGAGCTGGTGCTGCCAGCGGAGCCACCGCCCATACCTGCCATGCCGCCCGAGGCACCACCACCCGCAGCCGCTGCTGACGAGGTGCCTGCGCTTGGACGTTGCGTGGCCGGGGCTGCCGTACTAGCCGCCGGGGCCGATTTATACTTGGCCAATGCCACCCGCTCCAGCGCCTGCAGTATCTCCAGCTCCCGTTCCAGTAGCTTTACCTCTTCATCGATCTGGTAAAGGGTAAGCCAGGTGGTGCGCACGGTGTGGTAGAGGTTGATTTTGGCTTCGATAAAAGAGGCAAACTGCATCTGTGCCATGTAGTTGGCCTCTGTTTTGGCGGCATCCAATGAGCCGAACCACGGGAACATCTGCATCACCGAAACATCACCCACTTGCTTGCCCATGAACCTGTCCATAGGTTTGAGGAAGAAGTTGAACGTAGCTTCCGGGTCGGGCAGGGCACCGGCCTGCGGCACTTTCTGCAGCGCGGCCTGGTACTCGGCGTAGCGGGCCTTTAGCTGGGGGTTATTCTTTCCGGCCATTACTAGGTACTCCTCCAGGGTTTGTGCCTGCAGGTATGGGCTGAGCGCCAGCAGTAGCAGTATACTTAGAATGATCTTTTTCATACCGTCTCCTCTTTAACTTTAGACTCTTCGCGCCAGCTGTAAAGCACCGGCACAATAAACAAGGTAATCAGGGCCACCACCATACCACCGAAGGTAGGAATGGCCATCGGGATCATGATATCAGAGCCGCGACCGGTGGAGGTGAGCACCGGCAGCAGCGCCAGCAGGGTCGTGGCGGTGGTCATCAGGCAGGGCCTTACGCGGCGCATACCTGCTTCCAGTACGGCCTTGCGTACCCCTTTCCTTGTATCCGGCTTAAACCTATCAAAGCTCTGCTTCAGGTACGTGCCCATCACCACGCCATCGTCGGTGGCAATGCCGAACAGGGCGATAAAGCCCACCCACACGGCCACACTCAGGTTAAACGTGCGCATCTGGAAGAGCTCCCGCATGTTGGTGTCGCCGAACGAGAAGTTCAGAAACCAGTCCTGCCCGTAGAGCCACAACATCATAAAACCACCCGAAAAAGCCATGGCAATGGAGGTGAAAATGAACAGCGTGGTAGATACGGAGCGGAACTGGAAGTAAAGGATCAGGAAGATGATAAGCAAACTGAGCGGGATAATGACAGCCAGCCTTTGCTCGGCGCGCACCTGGTTCTCGTAGTTGCCCGAGAACTTATAGCTCACGCCAGCAGGCACTACCAGCTCGCCCGACTCAATCTTCTGGCTCAGGTAGCGCTGCGCATCCTCTACCACCGATACTTCGGCAAAACCATCCCGCTTATCGAGCAGCACATAGCCGGTCAGGAACGAGTTTTCGCCGCGGATCATCATCGGGCCGGGCCGGTAAACCACCTCGGCAATCTCCCCGAGCGGCACTTGTGCGCCTCCTGCCGTTGTAACCATAATGCGGTCTATGGCTTCCGGGCCGTTCCGGTACTCTCTGGCGTAGCGGGCACGGATGGAGTAGCGCTCACGCCCTTCCACGGTGGTGGTCAGGGCCATGCCGCCCATCGCCACCTCAATATACTCCTGCACATCCGTCACGTTCAGGCCATAGCGGGCCATGGCGCGGCGGTTCAGCTCTATCTCCATGTAAGGCTTGCCCAGCGAGCGGTCTGCGAACACAGCCTCCGGCTTCACCGACGGCACCTCTTTTAGCAGGCGCTCCAACTGCAGGCTGAAATCCTCGATAGTTTGCAGGTCCGGGCCGTATACTTTCACACCCATGGGCGCACGCATGCCCGTCTGCAGCATCACAAGGCGTGTTTCGATGGGCTGCAGTTTCGGTGCCGAGGTAACACCCGGGATTTTGGCTACGGCCGCGATCTCATCCCAGATGTCGTCCGGGCTCTTGATGTGGTCGCGCCATTGGCGGAAATACTCTCCGTTCTTATCCTGAATCAGTTCACCTTTTGCATCGCGCACAAACTCCCCTTTGTCGTCTACTTTGAAGCGGATGCGCTGTCCGCTGGCATCCGTCTTATACTCTGACTTGTACTGGATCACGTTCTCGTACATCGACATAGGGGCCGGGTCCAGAGCTGTTTCGGCACGTCCGGCTTTACCCACCACCACTTCCACTTCCGGAATGGCCGTGATGAGCATGTCCAGCTGCTGCAGAATACGCTTGTTGGCTTCCACGCCGGAGTGCGGCATGGAGGTCGGCATCAGCAGGAAGGCCCCTTCATCCAGCGAAGGCATAAACTCCTCGCCCAGGCCAGGGAAGGTATGCACGAGCCCGCTCCAAGCGGAGGTGGTGCGGATGTTATAGCCTGTTTTGTCGATGCCGCTGGCCACCCAGCCGAACACCCCGTTAAAGCCCAGCCATACATTCAGGCCGATTAGCATGATAAAGGCCGGGAGCAGCAGGAAAGTGCCTTTGTTATCGAGGCACCACATCAGGATGCGCGGGTACGCACCAATGAACAGGGCGAACAGCCCCAGCACCAACCCAATGACGAGCAGGATAAACAGGAAATTGACAAGCAGGCTGACGGCTGCGCCCAGCGGCATCCATTGCGTGGCCAGTAGCCACGACACGGCCAATACCGCAATGCCCACCATTACAGGCGTGTTATACTTGCCGTAGCGCTCCGGCTGGTAATAAGTCAGCAGGTTGTTGGCAGCGATAAGTATAAGCACCAGGCCAGCCAGTGGAAGTATAAACAGCGTCACCACACCCAGTACAAAGAGGCCGATGTTCAGCATCCTGGACCAAGCCACGTTCTTTGACTTCAGACCAAGTATGGAATGGGCGAAAGCCGGCATAATGAGGATCGTGAAGATAAGCGAGGCCACCAGCGCGAAGGTTTTGGTGAAGGCCAACGGACCGAACAGCTTGCCCTCGGCCGCCTCTAGCGTGAAGACAGGCAAAAAGCTGACGATGGTGGTAGAAACAGCCGTGATGATGGCCGTGGCCACCTCGGTGGTGGCATTATACACCGTTTTTAGCAGCGATTGCCCGGGAGGGGCCTCGTCCAGGTGCCGCAGGATGTTTTCGTTCAGGATAATCCCCAGATCCACCATGGTGCCAATGGCAATGGCAATACCAGACAGCGCCACGATGTTGGCATCCACGTTGAACTGCTTCATCATGATAAAGGTCATGAGCACAGCAAGTGGGAGCAGGGCAGATATCAGGAGCGAGGCGCGCAGGTTATAAACCATCACGATGATCACGATAATGGTAATCAGAATCTGAAGGATGATCGCCTCGTTGAGCGTGCCCAGCGTTTCGTTAATGAGTTGCGTGCGGTCATAGAACGGCACCACAGTTACTTTGGAGGTGCGCCCATCGGCCAGCTTTTTGGAAGGCAAGCCGGCGGCAATCTCGTCCAGCTTCTCTTTTACGTTGTTGATCACGGCCAGCGGGTTATCGCCATAGCGGGCCACCACTACACCGCCCACCGCCTCGGCGCCGCTCTTGTCCAGGATGCCCAGCATCGAGCGGTCGGCAGGGCCAATGTTCACACGGGCAATGTCGCGGATGCGGATCGGCACGTTAGACGTCACTTTCACCACGGCCTCTTCAATGTCCTCCAGGTCCTGCACGTAACCCAGGCCACGCACCAGGTACTCTACCTGGTTTATCTCCACGGTGTTGGCGCCTACATCCTGGTTGCTGTTCTGCAGGGCTGTCATCACCTCCATCATCGAGACGTTGTTCGCCTTCATCGCCACCGGATCCAGGTCTACCTGGTACTCCTTGATATAGCCGCCTACGGAGGCTACTTCGGCCACGCCTTCGGCACCTGTCAGGGCATAGCGTACGTAGAAGTCCTGAATGGTGCGCAGCTCGTGCAGGTCCCAGCCACCGGCGGGGTTGCCATTCTCGTCGCGCCCCTCCAGCGTATACCAGTATACCTGCCCCAGTGCCGTGGCATCCGGCCCAAGCTTAGGCGTTACCTCTTCTGGCAGCAGGTCGTTGGGCAGGGAGTTAAGTTTCTCCAGGATGCGGGAACGGCTCCAGTAGTACTCTGTATCCTCATCAAAGATGACGTAGATGCTGGAGAAACCGAACATGGAAGTGGAGCGGATCGTTTTCACGCCCGGCATCCCTAGTAAGGAGGTGGTAAGGGGATAGGTAATCTGGTCCTCCACGTCCTGCGGGGAGCGGCCCATCCACTCGGTGAAAATAATCTGCTGGTTCTCGCCGATGTCCGGAATGGCGTCTACCGGAACCGGGTCGCTTGGCAGGAAACCTACTTTATAGTTGAAGGGAGCCACTACAATGCCCCAGCCAACGATGAGCAGCAGGAGCAGCACTGTGACCAGTTTCTGCTCCAGGAAGAATTTTATAATGCTGTTTAACATGCTTTATTCGATTGAATGCAAGGAAGTAGGACTGCCGAAAAGGCAGCACAAAACCACACCAGCCCACAAAGGCGGGTATCATCGAAAAAAGCGGGATTTATAGCAGGAAAGACTGTACCAGCACTGGTATGTCGCGGGCCAGCGGGGGAGATTCGTAAAGCGCGTAGGTTGGCTTCAGGTCAGCCTCAGGGGCGAACCACAGCAGTATAACCGCCTTTACAGTAGCAATAAATTTGATGTCCTGGAGCTTGTGCAGGTTAATGGCCTTGAGCTCGGCCACATCGAGCCGCTCCACGATCACCTGGTGGTCTGCGCAGCAGGCTTCGTCATCAGCATCCGAGGGAGGGGTATGGCAGGCCGGTGCTTTCTTCACAGGCTTTTCCATATCCATCGGGCAATCGGCCTCGGCCCCGAAGAAGGTAACATCGCGCAACTCACCGCCACAAATATGCATGCCCACGGCCATACCCGTCGAGGAGACGAGCACCAGCAGCGTTAGGGTCAGCAATATGATCTGGCGGTATAGGTTCATCAGTTGAGATTATACTTACTACAAAGGTACAACCTGTGCGGCAAGCATGCTTACACAATTATCAAAATCTTTTATATCATTTCCTATCCTTCACGGCAGAAGCCGGACAGCAACCGATAAACAGCAGGTTAATTGAACTCAGCGCAATCTGAAGAGGGCACATACACGCCGCCTGCCTGCTGGTACACTACGCGGGCACCCAAATGGCCGGCATAAGTCAGAAAGCCGGTGCCAACCAGCAGCAGCACGACCACCAGCACCTGTGTTAAACGCGGCTTGTACGTTAGCAAGCGGTAGCGCTGGGCCACGTCCAGTAGCGCGGCAACAGTAAAAGTATAAGTCAGGTATTCGGCGAAGATCTCATGGTCTTTGAGCACGGTGGGGTCGCACAGCTTGCGGGATACCACGCCATCGGCCATGTCGCCGGTGTAGAGGCTGATCCAGGCGGCAAGGGTGCCGGCATACAGCAAGAAAGAGCCCGCCTTCTGCCAGAACGCGGCAGAAGCGGGCTTTAAGAACAAGGCCAACAGTTTTACAATCGTGGCAAACGTCAGCAGTGCAATCGGAAAATGCACCGTGAGCGGGTGCCATACTTCGGTTCGCCAGAAGGTTGGTTCTGCCATGCTATTCCATAATTCTTACGGCGATCGGCTCCAGGCGCTGGCCCACCTTCTCTACCTCCACTTCTACCTGCTGACCTTTTTCCAGTTGGTCGAAGGCAACGGTTTCGCCGTTCCTGGTCAGTGAGGTGTTTTCGTTGAAGTACAGCTCCAGGCGCTTGTTGTCTTGTGTCTCTACGTAGATCTCCGTTTTTTCTGGCTCCACTTCATCCACGGTGCCCTGGTACGTGCCCGACTCCACGACATCGGTGCCTTCGCTGCAGGCATAGAGCAAGGGGATCATGAACAGGATAGCCAGCAATGTTGCTTTAAAACGTTTCATAGTTTTTTGGTTAATTGATGATACATATGTTGCCGTACCTCCTAACATAGCGTCGGAAAATATAGCAAATCATACATACGGAGAAGTGGCAGTATGGATATGCGTGGGGCAGGTGCCCTGAGTGAAAGGGGGCTGTGGTGGCGGTACAGCTCCCGCCAGCGGCCCCAGGATAATGTGCTTTTCTGCTGATCAGGCCAAGGCCTTTATACTTGCCTCCATGTGCTGCAGGAACAGGTGGATGTGGTAGCCGTCGACCAGCGCATGATGCACCCGCACGCTCAGGGGCAGCACTACTCTCGCCTCCTGCACCTCCAGCCGGCCGAATGCCAGCTTCGGAACGGCATCGTTCGGATCATCCATATGCGCGTGCTCCATGCCGTTATACTTGAACCATGGCAAAGTGGTGGCGTGTAGCAGGTCCGGCCCGTTGTAGCCGTGAAACAGCTTACTGCCTTGCTTTGCCTCGGCCACAATAGCTGAGGCCTCTGTGCAGAAAGTAGCGAGGTCCGGGTGGTGGGGCAGGTGCACGAAAGACACTGTCTTGCGCTCCGTGAGCACGGTGGTGGAGATATCCACGGCCGCATACCTTACCACTTCCTCGCCATCTAGCCGTAGCAGAAAGTTCTCTGTTTTTCGGGCGGCCTCAGTGGCAGCATGCATGTAAGCCAGAAAGACCGAAAGGTTGTTTTGTTTGCAGTGATTATAGAGGTTGGTGATCTCTATCTCGGTATGGACATTGAAGAAGGGATTGGCGAAGCTTTTGAAAAAGTGGAAATGCTCCTCCCGTTCCCAGCCTTTTACCTCAAAAGGGGTTTTTGGGTATCGTGTATTGGTGCGCATGTATTCTTGTTATGAGGCGCAAAGGTACGGCTTTGGGGAAAGGCCGGAAAGGAGTTTAGGGATTTTTGAGGCGTTTTTTGTGTAGGTTTCTGGTAAGATATCTGCTGTACTTCGATAGTTCTTAGCTGGTGCAAGCGTCCGCTTGTGCCTTCGTTTAACCGCTGCTGTTTGTAACTGGACACAAGCTATACTTGCTAGCTGCCGTTCATCCTCCAGACTAACTTACCAATAGTTGCACATCATACTTTGGTGCTCTCCAGCCCGAGAGGGCTCGTCTTCGGGCATCGCGCTGGGAGCTTTTCCTGCCCTCGTACCTCGGGCTGCCTCACTGGCGTTCGGCACCGGAAAAACTCGCATAGGCGCTCAACCCAAAGACTGGGTTCTGGTTAGATAGCCACTGCTGACGGAGCTAGCTGAAACCAAGTCCCGCATGGAAAGGAGTAGGGGTAGGGGTGGTTGGACCCGGTGCTGCAGAATCTGGCTTAGTAAGTTTGCAATAGCATCAGCAAGTATAATTCCCCTCCTCGGAGGGGTTAGGGGTGGGTTATACTTGTAGAGACGGAGGCTATATTGCTGTACTTTAAAGAGATGAAAGCCGCATTAAAACGTTAAGGAAGAGTTGAAATTTAGATGCGAAACTCCTTCACCTGATCTTGAACCCCATTCCCAGCAGTCCGTGCAGGGCTATGTTGGAAAGGCGCGCTTCGCCATTGGCCACGGGCACTTCTACATAAGAGGCACTTACCCTGCCCTCCCCAAGTATAAACCACCTGTCGGCAAGGTAGTAGCGTTTGGCCACGGCTGCCTCTGCCATCGGCCCGGATATATAGTAGCCTTTGTTAAAGATACCTCTGTTTTCGGGGTAAGGTACTCCGTGTATAGTGGATTCTGGATGTGTGATGACGAGTCCAGCGCCGGCGGAGAGGGTGAGGCCATGCACCAGCCAGAGGCGGTTTAGGGTAAGCAGGTTGTAACCATCGGTAATGGAAAAGCGCTGCACTTCTGGCGGGAGGTTATCGAGGATGAGTTTGTGGTGCGTGAACTTCAACTCCCAGCCTTTGTCGTTTTGCCAGGTGCTTACCCGGATATCGTAGTAAACGGGCGGGTTGAAAGGCTCTGTGTGGTACGTAGCGTCGATTTCTATATCCGCAGCATCGCTCTGCCGGATGTGCAGCGGCGTCCGGAAGTTATGCACAGCGCCGCCTGCCACGGCTACTTCCCAAGTCCTGCCTTGCCCAAGGCCTGCAACAGGCAATAAAAGAAGTATAACGATAAGCCTCAGAAATCCCCCCATCTTCCCCACATCCTCCTAAGTATACATACTATGGGAAAGAGCGGGAAGTTGTGTTTTATCAGGTGCCAGGGGTATTTTTCCTGATTGGTCAAAGTAAAATTCCCCATTCGAAGGGACAGAATTCCATGGGCTCTATGATGTCATCCTGGAAGGATACTGGTAGCCAATTGCAGCGGCTTAAACTCCCGAAGAAGGTGCCTTTAGTTTCACCGGGGGTATTTCATAGAGTGGTAAATTATTTAGAGCCAGTGTGAGTAGTAAGAAACGGCACTGCCTTGAAGAGGAAAAACTTACCTGTTCACCATAGCTGGAGCCGAAGAGAACACATTCTGTATAATATCGACAAGGGCAGTGGGGTATACGCCCACCAGGAGCAACAGCAGCGTAAGTATGGCGAGCGTGCCCACACTGGCCACATAAATAGAGGGGCGCAACCTTCGCCTGGGTGTCTCTTCCTCCGCCTCCGGCTGCTGAAACATCACGGCGATGATCTTGATGTAATAGTATAAGCCGATGACGCTGTTGAGCACCAGCATGGCCACGAGCAGCCATAGCTGCTCGTTCACGCCGGCGGCCAGCACATAGAACTTACCCACAAAACCGGCAGTGAGCGGAATACCCGCCAGCGAGAGCAGCATGGCGGTAAAGGCGGTGGCTGTCCAGGGGCGGCGCCAGAGCAGGCCGCGGTAATCCTCCAGCAGCTCTGCATCCTGCTCCGGGTCCGACAGCATGGCCACCACCCCGAAGGCACCCACGGTGGTGATAAAGTAGGCCACCAGGTAGAAGGTGATTGCCTCGACACCCATCCGATTACCAGCCAAAAAGGCAACCAGCAGGTAGCCCAGGTGCGAGATCGAAGAATAAGCCAGGATGCGTTTGACGTTCGTCTGCATTAGGGCCAGCAGGTTACCGGCAATCATAGAAGAAATGGCTACAATGGTGAAAATGGTGATGAGGGTGGGGTAGCGGAAACCATCCACCTCCATAAAAAAGCGGATCATGATACCCAACACACCTGCCTTGGACACCGTAGCGATAAAAGCCGTAACCGGAGCCGGCGCTCCTTCATACACGTCGGGCGTCCACATATGGAAGGGCACCACGCTCAGCTTAAACCCGATGCCGATGATCATCATGCCGAAGCCGGTAAGCAGCAGTAGGGGGAGTTCCTGCAAGCCAGCCATAGCCGTGGCGATGCCGGCAAAGGTCATAGTGCCCACACTGAAATATACCAGCGCCATGCCGAAGAGTAGAAAGGCAGAAGAAAAGGCAGCCAGTATCAGGTATTTGATGCCCGCCTCATCGGAGCGCTTGCGGGCTCTTAAGTAGGATATGAGCGAGTACAGCGCCACGCTCAGCACCTCCAGGCCCAGGAAGAGCGAGGCAAAGTGCGTGCTGATGACCAGAGTACAGGCCCCCAGGGTGGATAGAATCAGTAGGATATAATACTCTTCCTTCTGCTCCTCGCGCTGCTCAAAATAGGCATAGGAGAGCATGCTGATAAGCAGCGCCGTCGCCAGGATCAACCCAATATAGAACACGCCAAAGCCATCGATCACGAAAAGCGGATATATGGTATAAGCCGTGATGCCCCGCAGCTCAAACAACGACAGAAAAGCCGCCACAAACGACACTGCGGAGATGACATAGATGATCTTGTGGTTCCGCCATGCCGCTACCACCAGCATGTTCACAAGGGCCGCCACGGTCAGTATAATCAGCGGCATCAGGTGCAGGAAGTCTGTTTGGCTCATGGTAAGTATGATTTGGAGTTTTGAGTATCTGGAAATTTGTGATTGCTAATCATTCTTGCTGGTCATTATTGCTGGCGCGAGCTCTTAGCTCGTGTCAATTTTCAACGGATTTGCGGTACGAGCTGTAAGCTCGCACCAGCGCATTTTACCTCTTCTTAACTTTTTCAATGTTTAGCTCCGCTTTTGGAATTTCAGCCACCACCGCGACTTTCTCCTCCACCTCCGGCTCCTGATAGGCCTGCAGTTGCTGGTTTATACTTGGCCGCGCCGTGTCCAGCACGGGTTGTGGGTATAGGCCCAGCCAAAGGATGAGCACCACCATCGGTACTGCGATAAGCATTTCGCGGGCAGTAAGGTCGGGGAGCGGGTGATCAGTGGGAGCAGGCTCGTAGAATACTTTCTGCATGATGCGCAGCGAGTAGGCCGTGGCCAGCACCAAGCCTATGGTGGCTACCACCGTCAGCCAGTTGTTCGCCTGCCAGGAGCCCACCAGCGTCAGGAACTCTGCAATGAAATTGCCCAAACCCGGCAGTCCGAGTGAAGCCATGACAAAGACCAGCGCGATGACGCCCATCTTCGGTGCTTTGGCCCAGAAACCGCCCATTTGCCCGATGTCGCGGGTATGCAGGCGCTCGTAGAGAAAACCGGCAATGATGAACAGCGCGCCGGTGCTCAGGCCGTGGGCAATCATCTGCATGACCACGCCCTGCAGGGCCCATTCGTTAAAGGCAAACACCCCAAGTATAATAAAGCCCATGTGGCTCACCGAAGTATAGGCTACCAGCCGTTTCAGGTCGGTTTGGGAGTAGGCAAGTATGGCGCCGTAGATAATACCGACGGCGCCCAGCAGCATCGCCCACGGGGCAAACTCTACCGTTGCCGTCGGAAAGAGCGGCAGCACGAAGCGCAGCAGGCCGTAGGCGCCGGTTTTCAGCAGCAGCCCTGCCAGGATCACGCTACCGGCCGTGGGTGCCTCTGAGTGCGCATCGGGTAACCAGGAGTGGAACGGTACCACCGGCAGCTTCACCAGGAAGGCGGCCAGAAAGCCGAACATCAGCAAGCGGGCCGCCTCAGGAGCCATACTCGTTCCGAGCAGCTCGAAGTAGTTGAATGTATAAATACCAGTCTGGGCGCCGTGTATGAAGTATAAACCAAGTATGGAAAGCAGCATCAGCAGCCCACTGGCCTGTGTGAAAATAAAGAACTTGTAGGCGGCATAGTTGCGGTTGGCGTGGCCCCAGACGCCGATCAGAAAGTACATCGGAATGAGCATCACCTCCCAGAAAAAGTAGAACAGGAACAAATCCATGGTAAGGAAAACGCCCGTGATGCCCGCCAGCACCCACAGCAGGTTAAAGTGAAAAAAACCGGTCTTGACTTTGATCTCCCGCCACGAGATAAGTACGCACAGGATGCCCAGAAAAAAGGTAAGCAGCAGCATGAGCAGGCTCAGTCCGTCGAGGGCAAGTATAAAGTTTACGCCCCACTGCGGTATCCAGGGAATCTCCAGTTGCAGGAGCCAGGGCGATGCGCCTAAGGTAGCAGTAGGGGCATCAAGCCATAAGTATACGGCAAGTATAAAATCAGCCAGCACGGCGAAGAGGGCAATCCAGCGGGGCAGCTCAGGGTGCCACTTTTTGGAGAGCCACGCCAGCAGTCCGCCGGCCATCAGGATCACGATCATCCAGAGGAGTATCATAGCAGTAGGCTTATGGTGAGAATCATAATGGCACCGACCACAATACCCGCCACGTAGTTGCGGAGTACGCCACTTTGGGTTTGCGAGAACATCACATGGAAGCCCTCGGCCATGCGGGCCAGGCCGGTGTAAAAGCTGTCGATAATGTCGCGCTTGTTAAGGTTGGCCAGGAACACGTAGGGCCGCACGAACAGGTTGTCGTATAAGGCGTCAAAACCCCAGCCCGAGAACCAGAAGCGGTGCAGTTTCATGGCAAAGCTCGAGCGCTCCAGATTTTGCAGCAGCGCCGGGCTCCTCTGGTAGAACAGGTACGCCACAAATACACCACCCAGCGATACCACAGCCGCCAATACCTGGAACAGCCATTCGTTAGCCGCCAACAGCTCGTTGGCCGTAATGCCGGGCAACACAGGCGCCATCAGTCCGGAGAACAAGGCTATGTGGGCGAAATTGTGCGGCAACTCTATAAATCCGCCTACCAGCGAAAGTATGGCTAGGATGACTAAAGGTATGGTGATGACCATGCCCGGCGGGTGCGCTATATGTGTTTTAGCTTCGCCGTAAAAGGTCATAAACACCATCCGGAAAGTATAAATGGAGGTGATAAAGGCCCCTACAAGTCCGGCCAGGTATAGCCAGATGCTGCCTTGCGGACCAGCCAAGGTATACCACAGGATCTGGTCTTTACTGTAGAAACCGGAAGTGATAACCGGCAACGCTGCCAACGAAGCCGCTCCAATCAGGAAGGTCCAGAACACGACGGGCATACTTTTGCGGAGGCCGCCCATCTGGCGCATGTCCTGCTCGTGGTGCAGGGCCAGAATAATAGCCCCGGCACAAAGGAAGAGCAGCGCTTTAAAGAAAGCATGGATCATGAAGTGGAAAATACCCGCCGACCAGGCACCCACACCCAAAGCCAAAAACATGTAGCCGATCTGGCTGATCGTGGAATAGGCCAGCACCCGCTTGAGGTCGTATTGGGTGAGGGCAGAGAAACCGGCCAGCAGCAGCGTAACCGCACCCACGACGGCCACCGCCAGCTGCGCCACGGGTGCCAGGTCGAAGATCACATACATTCTGGCAATCAGGTACACGCCAGCCGTTACCATGGTAGCAGCATGTATCAGCGCCGAAACCGGTGTAGGGCCCGCCATTGCGTCGGGTAGCCAGGTCTGGAGCGGCAGCTGACCCGATTTACCTACCGCACCGCCTAACAGCAGCAATCCCACGAGCACCGCCATCTGTGCCCCTACACTCCATACTTCAGGGGCCTGGGTCAGTATAGCCTGTATGTTTAGCGTGCCGAAGGTCTGGAAAAGTATAAAGAGCCCGATCGCCATAGCCGTATCGCCCACGCGCGTGATGATAAAGGCCTTGCGGGCTGCGTAGCCGTTGGCGGGGTCTTTGTACCAGAAGCCAATAAGCAGGTAGGAGCAGAGGCCCACCCCTTCCCAGCCTAAGTATAAAAGCAGCAGGTTGTCAGCCATTACCAGCATCAGCATAGAGCCCACAAACAGGTTCATGCAGGCAAAGAAGCGGGAGAAGTCCGTATCCTCCGCCATATAGGCGGTGGCGTAGAGGTGAATCAGGAATCCCACAAACGTAATGACGAAAATAAAGACAATCGAGAGCGCATCCAGGTGAAAGGCAATAGACGGACTAAAACCCGCTACGTTAAACCACTGCCATACTTCCTGGTGGTAAAAGGCAGGTTTCTCAGACAAGAACTGCAAGCCCAGCAATATGGTAACGAGTGCCGAGATGCCTACACTGCCCACACCAAGTATAGCCACGCCTGTGCGCGACAAGCGGGTGCCGAAAAGGAGGAGCAGGAGCGACCCCAGAAAAGGCAGGGCAGGTATGAGCCAGATGAAGTTTTCCATAGTCTTATCCTTTCATAAAGTTGGCAGCGTCGCTGTCGAGGGTTTTAAGTTGATGATAGATCTGCAGGATCAGCGCCAGCCCCACCGACACTTCTGCGGCCGCCATGGTTAGTATGAAAATGAACATCACCTGCCCATCGGGCTGCACCCATTTAGAGCCAGCCACGATAAAAGCCAGCCCGGCGGCGTTAAGCATAATCTCCACGGAGATCAGCATAAAAATGACATTGCGGCGAATCAGGACGCTGATCAGCCCCAGCATAAAAAGAACACCTGCCAGCAGCAGGGCGGCTTCCATGGTTGATGCGTTCATGCGGCTGCGCTCCTTTCCTGTAAAAACCGGTGAATAACTTTCTTCTTCTGCCTGCCTAGGTGGTAGGCGCCCACAATGCCTGCCGTCAGCAGAATACCGCTGAGTTGCACGCCCAGTATGTAAGGCCCGAATAGCGACAGGCCTACCAATCTGGCATCTATAGCAACGACAGCCTCGGCTTGCGGAGGCGTGCCGGCCGCAACAATGTAGACGAGCTCCGCCAGTAGCACTGCTGATAGTATAGTGGGTCCAACCCAGACCGAAGGCTTGAGCCACTCCTTCTCGCGCTGCACATCTTCCTGCGTCAGGTTAAGCATCATGATCACAAAGATGATGAGCACCACAATAGCACCGGCGTAAATAATCACCTCCAGGGCCGCCATAAAGGGAGCACCCAAGGTGAAGAACACCACCGCCACCGCCAGGAAAGACACCACCAGGTAGAGCAAAGCGTGAATCATGTTGTAGCGCGTGATCACCATGATCGTAGAGAGCACGGCAACTGCTGCGGCTATATAAAATGTCAGTTCCATAGGCCTTAAGGGAGTAAACTTTTGATGTCAACTGGGGGCAATTCATTTTCGGCTTCGCCCTTTCCTTTTCCACCAATGGCCATGCCCGCCACTTTGTAGTAGTTATAGCCATGGTACTTGCCCTGGCCGTTGATGAGCAGGTCTTTTTTCTCATAGACCAGGTTCTGCCGGTTGTACTCGCCCATCTCGAAGTCGGGGATGAGCTGGATGGCGTAGGTAGGGCAGGCCTCTTCGCAGTAGCCGCAGAAGATGCAGCGCGAGAAGTTGATGCGGAAAAAATCAGGGTAGCGACGGCCGGTCTCGTCTTCGGTAGGCTGCAGGGCGATGCAGTCCACGGGGCAGGCGGCGGCGCACAGGTTGCAGGCCACGCAGCGCTCGCCGCCGTCGGGGTCGCGCGTGAGGACAATGCGGCCCCGCCACCGGGTCGGAAGTATAGGTTTCTGCTCCGGGTAAAGTATGGTCTCCCGCTTATGAAAAGCATGCAGAAACGTGAGCCACATACTGCGCAACAAACTAAACATAGCTGCTCCTTTCGTTTTATAGTTCTTTTATACTTGGGCTGTGCCGGGTCCAACCACCCCTAACCCCTCAGAGCTACGCTCGCAAGCTTCGAACTCGCGTTCTCGCTTGTCTAAGGCGGGGAATTTTTCTTACTACTTATTCTGAGTTGTTCTTTAGCACAAGCTTCTCCATTTTCATTCAGTGTGTGCGGTACGAGCTACAAGCTCGCACCAGCGGTTTAATTTATTTTTTGCTGTTGCTGTTCCGGATTTGTAATCCGTACCTCGCTGAATTGCGGGTTTGCAACCCGCTTGCTTGCCATTAGCCACTGCCTTTGCAATGCGGATTACTAATCCGCGGCTACTATACTTTCGGATTGCAAATCCGAAAGAGCGTTGGTTGGGAGTCAACTCTCTAACTCCCAAACTCCTCAACTCTCTAACTCCTTCACTCCCTTAAACTCCTCAACTCTCACTCAGCCACAGCACCACGCCAGCCGTTACCATCAGGTTCAGCAGCGTGAGCGGCAGTAGCACCTTCCAGCCATACTCCATCAGCTGGTCATACCTTGGCCGGGGCATGGAGGCGCGGAGGAGGACGAAGATCAGCAGGAAGAAGAGTGTCTTAAGTATAAACCACACAATGGGCGGCAGGAAATCTGGGCCGAGCCAGCCACCAAAGTATAAAGTCACGATCATGCAGGAGATGAGCGTGATGCCCATGTACTCGCCGATGAAGAACATGCCGAACTTCATGCCCGAATACTCTGAGTGGAAGCCAGCAATCAGCTCGCTTTCTGCCTCCGGTATATCGAAAGGCAGGCGGTGCGTTTCGGCGATGCCTGCAATAAAGAAGATGACAAAGCCGACGATCTGCGGGATGAAGAACCACAACCCCCGCTGCGCTTCCACGATCTCCACCAAACTAAAGGAGCCGCTGAGCAGGACCACCCCCATGAGCGAGAGGCCCATAAATACCTCGTAGGAGATCATCTGCGCCGCCCCACGCATGGCACCCAGTAAACTATACTTGTTGTTAGAGGCCCAGCCACCCAGGATGATGCTGTAAGCACCCATGGACGACATGGCCAGGAAGAAGAGCAGCCCGATGTTCAGGTCAGCTACAATTATCCCCGGCGCGAACGGTATCACCACAAAGCTCATGAGCACGGTGACCACCACAATCGCCGGGGCCAGCACAAACACCGGCTTGTCTGCAAAAGGCGGAATCCAATCCTGTTTAAAAAATAGCTTGATAGAGTCGGCAGCCACGATGAGCAGGCCAAAGGGACCTGCGCGGTTCGGGCCGTAGCGGTCCTGGAACAAGGCGAGGCCACGGCGCTCCACCCAGATAAGCAAGGCGGCCACGTTCAGCATGACGAACAGCACGCCGCCGATGATCAGAAAGTAGTTTGGGGTTGCTGTTTCCATTTGATGTCTCGGTTTAGGATGGCCCAGGCAGGTAATTCGGCAAAAGGTACCCCAGGTAAGCCAGTGGGCATGCCGGCGGTGCCGCTCGGAATGGTTTGGCTTAATCTCACTGGTAACTGATAGATCTGTCCTTCGATGGAGAAGCTCAGCAGCTGCCCCTCGTCCAGCTTCATGCGTATGGCATCGGCTGCGTTGATGGCCACATACGCTTCCGGAATCCGCTCCCTGATAGATGGCGATTGGTTGCTTAGCTCCTCTGACCCGAAGGTATGGTGCAGTGGCAGCATGTACAGGTGCCCTTCCAGCGGGACAAACTTCTGCGGCACGGCTGTGGAGAAGGGCGCGGTACCGGCAGGTTCTATCAATCTCACGCCGGGGTCTCCGCCTTTTAAATGCCCGCCTACCTCTTCCTGGTACTTGTTAGTGGCCTGCTGGTTCGAGTTCCATCCGGGAGCCCAGAAGAACGGAATCATGGAGGAAGGCGGCTGTCCACGGTAGCCCTCCATGGTATAGGAGAGAGGGGAGTCGGGGTCTTCGGCTGGTTTAGGTTCGTTTACATTGATGTTGGCTAGCATGGAAGTACGGCCGCTGAATCGGTGCGGCTCGCGCGGAATGCGTTGGCCGGCAACGCGGAAATCCGAAGGTGGTGCCGTTTTGCTGACGCCTTCCAGTTCAGGATATTCTTTGGCGATAGCCTTTACAATAGCATCGTAGCCATGCCAACTGGTGATCTGCTCGTCGGCCATGATGGTGCCGATCTCGGCCAGCCAGTGCCAGCTTTCCTGAATTTCCTCGGCAGTAGGATACACCTGGAAAAAGCGCTGCGCGCGTCCTTCGTTATTAATGAGTGTGCCATCCGCTTCGGAGAAGGGCGCGGCCGGCAAAAGTATACCTGCTTTCTCGGTGGTGGCGTTGTGCAGGTGGTCCAGCACGATCACTTGTTTGCAGTTTTTCAGAAACTGGTCTATCGTGGCGGCACTGGCTCTTCTATAAAGGTCATTTTCAAGGATGATGACGGTGTCAGCATAGCCGTTCATCACCGCCTCAAACGCTGACTCCAACTTATGGCCCCCGAGCATAGCCAGGCCCATGCTGTTGCACTCGGGCACCACCAGGCTTATACCGACGGCTTTCTCTCTGGTCTTCAATGCATGGGCAATGTTGGCGGCGGCCTTCAGTACGCGCTCGCTTCCGGACGAAGTACCGGAAATTATGAGTGGGTTTTTAGCAGCCAGCAAGGCGTCGGTTATCTGCTGGGCCAGTTCCTGCCCTTCCTCCGTGATGCCTCTCACTTCGGGTGAATCCGGATCGATCAGGTTGGCCACCGCAAAACCCAGCCGGGCAATGGTGTCCGGGGAATCGAAGAAAGAAAGGGTAGCCAGTTCGTCGAGCTTGGTAGGCGTGTAGTGGGCAATGAACAGCGGCCCTTTCTCCGACTGCACCAACTCCCGCACGGCAGCATCCTGCCACACAGGAATCTTCGCCTGGGATACCTCCTCCAGTATAGGTTTTTGTCGTACCGACTGCCGCACGGCCAGCGCCAGCATCGGAGCGGTGCTGGTGAGGTCCTCGCCAAGTATAAATACGGCGTCGGCTTTCTCTACTTCCCTCAAAGAAGGCGTACGGGCGGGGCCATTTCGAAGTATATGCAGCGCCAGGTCTACCAGGTCATGGTCCACATCCGACACGCCGTGGTGGAAATTATCCTCGCCCACCAGCTTTTTCAGCACATAGTTCGATTCCAGGGATGCCCGCGGAGAGCCGATGCCGATGACGCGGCCGGCGCTGATGGCGGAAGACGCTGCTTTCAGGGCCGGATATTTCTCGGTTGCCTCAGGCAGTCTGCTTCTTACCAAAGGCTTTCTAACGCGACCTGCGCTGTTCACAAACTCATAGCCGAAGCGGCCACGGTCGCAGAGGAAATATCCGTTCACTTCGCCATTATACCGGTTGGTGATGTTGCGCAGGGTACCGTAGCGTTCGCCAGCGATGGTGTTGCAACCTAGGCTGCAGTGGTGGCAGACAGAGGGGGCAGAAGTAAGATCCCATTTACGGGTGTAGTGCTGCTTTAAGGTCTTATCTGTGAACACGCCGGTGGGGCACACTTCTGCCAGGTTGCCGCTGAACTCGCTCTCCAGCACCCCGTCTTCGGCGCGGCCAAAGTACAAATGGTTGTGGGCGGCGAACACGTCAAGATCCTTTCCGCCGGCATAGTCTTTATAATAGCGCACACAGCGGTAGCACTGGATGCAGCGGTTCATTTCGTGGTTCAGGAAGGGGCCAAGGTATTGGTTGATATAGGTGCGCTTATCGAAGCGGTACGCCCGGTAGTTGTGGCCTGTCATCACGGTCATGTCCTGCAGGTGGCAGGCACCGCCCTCGTCGCACACGGCGCAGTCGTGGGGGTGATTAGTCATGAGCCAGCCGATGATGTGCGCCCGGAATTCCTTGGCCTCCAGATCGGCAATAGAAATACGCATACCATCTCGCACCTGCTCCATGCACGACATAAAGAGCTTACCCTTGGTGTCGTTCTCGTCCTTGTATACTTTCACAGCGCACTGGCGGCAGGCCCCGATGGAGCCCATGGCCGGGTGCCAGCAAAAGTAGGGCAGGTCCTTGCCGAGGGTGAGGCAGGTTTCGAGCAGGTTCTTGCCTGTCTGCACGTCGTAGGGGTGGTTATCTATATAGATGGTTGCCATGCTTTGCTTTTGCTCCAGGGACAGTGGTGTTCGTGAATATGCCGTTCAAAATCCTCTCTGAAGTATTTCAGAGCGCTCTGCAGGGGTTCCATGGCGCCGGGCGCGAGGGCGCAGAAGGTATTGCCGGGGCCGAGGTATTTGGTATGGAAGTCAAGGGTGAGCAGGTGTTCGGGTTTACCCTCGCCTTTATCGATGGCCAGGAGTATTTTCTCTACCCAGGGCAGCCCTTCGCGGCAAGGCGTGCAGAATCCGCAGGACTCCTGCGCAAAGAAGTGCTGCAGGTTCAGCGTAAAACCCACGGGGCAGGTCTGGTCGTCTAGGATAATCATCGTGCCGGTACCCATGCGGCTGCCAGCCACCTGAATGGAAGGATAATCCATGGGCAGATCGAGGTGCTCTTCTACCAGAAAATCGGTGGAGGCCCCGCCAGGCAAAAGGCCCCGGAACAGATAGCCGTCCTGCATGCCACCAGCATGCTCTTCGAGTAGCTCCCGGATAGTAGTGCCCATGGGCAACTCCCAGCAGCCGGGGGTTTTGACGCGACCGCTCACGCCGTATAGTTTGGTGCCGGCATCCTCTGTTAACCCTAGCTTCTTGAACCATTCTGCCCCGTTATTGATGATGTGGGGCAGACAACAAAGCGTCTCCACGTTATTCACAATAGTTGGCTTACCGAACAGGCCACTGACCTGCGGGAAAGGGGGCTTGGCTCTGGGGTTGGCCCTCTTGCCTTCCAGCGCGTTGAGCAAGGCGGTTTCCTCGCCGCACATGTAGCGGCCTACGCCCGTGTGCAGGTGCATCTCCAGATCGAAGCCAGAACCCAGTATGTTTTTGCCGAGATAACCGGCCTCGTATGCTTCCTGTATGGCCTGGGTGATTTCCCGGGCGGCCACTTTGTAGGCCCAGCGCAGGAACACATAGCTTATACTTGCCTGGATGGCATACGCGGCCACGATCATGCCCTCGATCAGCTGGTGGGGGTTGCCCTCCAGCAACAGGCGGTCCTTAAACGTGCCGGGCTCCATCTCATCGGCGTTGGCCACCAGGTACTTGGGCTGTGCCGCCTCAGGCCCCATGGGCACAAAGCTCCACTTCAGGCCCGTGTTAAAGCCGGCTCCGCCACGGCCTTTCAGGTTCGATTCTTTCACCAGTGCCTGCACCTCCTGGGGCGCCATCTCTTTCAGGATTTTGCGCACAGACGCATAGCCGCCCACTTTCTCATACTCCTTTAAGTTGAGTGGCTTGCGGCCTGGTACAATGTATTGGGTCAGGGGCTTCTCCATAGGTGCCCGCTTTGGTTTTAGGTATACTTGCTCAGGATCTCATCCAGTTGTTCCACCGTCAGGTTACGGTACAAATCGTGGTCTATCATAAGGGCGGGGGCACAGTCGCAGGTGCCAAGGCAGCAGTTAGGAAGTATGGTAAAGCGGCCATCTGCTGTTGTCTGGCCATACTGTATGTGCAGTTTTTCAAAAAGCTGGTTGCGGATGTCTTCGTAGCCCATCACATAGCAGCTGATGCTGTCGCAGAGAAGGATTACGTGCCTGCCAACCGGCCTGCGAAAGATCAGGTTGTAGAAAGTAGCCACGCTGTCGAGTTCTGCCGTGGACATGCCCACATACTCGGCCACATCCTTCAGGCTCTCATCCGATACCCAGCCATGGCTTTGCTGCACAATCTTGAGCGCCTCAATACAGGCATTCTTTGGCGACGGTACCAGGCTGATTTCGTGGTCGATCTGATGTTTTTCCTCGGCGGTTAGCATGGTGGTTAATTGTTGATTTGTTGAATGTTAAATTGTTGTTTTTATACTTGTGTATGTGCTGGTGCGAGCTTGCAGCTCGTACTTTTTCTATACTTTAAGCTTTTTGTGTAAGGCGGTACGAGCTGCAAGCTCGCACCAGCGACAACTATACTTTATTTATCAACTCATAAGATCTTACCTATCAATGTCTGCCAATACATAATCCATCGCACCAAGTATAGAGAGCAAGTCTGCCACAGTATAACCCTTGGTAATGTAAGGCAGCATCTGCATATGCGGAAACGAGGGAGTGCGTATGCGCAGGCGGTAGGGTGAGGTGTTGCCGTCGCTGGTCACATAGTAGCCGTTGGCACCTTTGGTGGCCTCGATGCAGCTCATCGCTTCGCCCACTGGCATCACTGGCCCCCAACTCACCCCTAAAAAGTGCGTGATCAGTGTCTCGATATCGTGCATCGTGTGCTTCTTAAGGGGTGGGGTGGTGAGCGGATGATCTGCTTTATAAGGTCCTTCCGGCATGTTTTTCAGGCACTGCTCAATAATGCGCAGGCTCTGGCGCATCTCTGCCACCCGTACCAAGGCCCGGTCGTAGCAGTCGCCGTTGGCAGCAGTAGGTACCTCAAAATCGAACATTTCGTAGCCGGAGTAGGGCTGCTTTTTGCGGAAGTCCCACTCCATACCGCAGGCGCGCAGGTTCGGTCCGGTTACGCCCCATTCCATGGCCTCGTCTAACGTAAAAATACCGATGCCTTTGGTTCGGGCCTTGAACAGGCTATTCTTCAGCACCATGGCATCGTACTCTTTCAGCCGCTTCGGGAAGTAATCCAGGAAGTTCTGCACCAGTGTTTCCCAACCTTTGGGCAGGTCCTGCGCCACGCCGCCGATGCGGAACCAGTTGGGGTGCATGCGACCACCCGTTACAGCCTCCACAATGTCAAAAACCTTTTCACGGTCTGTGAACATGTAGAACACCGGGGAGAGCTGCCCCACATCCTGGGCAAAGGTGCCGTACCATACCAGGTGGCTTGCAATGCGGAAAAGCTCGCACATCATCACCCGGATCACCTTCACGCGGTCGGGTACCTGGATGCCTGCCAGTTTCTCCACAGCCATCAGGTAAGCGAGGTTGTTCATCACGCCGCCTAAGTAATCCACGCGGTCGGTGTAGGGGAGGTACGTGTGCCACGACTGCCGCTCAGCCATTTTCTCCTGACCCCGGTGGTGGAAGCCGATGTCTGGTATGGCATCTACAATATCTTCGCCATCTAGTTGAAGTATGATGCGGAGAACGCCGTGGGTGCCCGGGTGCTGCGGGCCTATGTTGAGGAACATGAAATCACTGTCATCACTTTGCCGCTGCAGTCCCCATTCTTCCGGTTTGAACTGCAGGGCGGCCTGTTCCAGGTCCATTTTGTCGTCATAAAGCTGGAATGGACCCATTTCGGTGGCACGGGCCGGATGCTCCTTGCGCAGCGGGTGGCCCACCCAGGTGCGCGGCATCAGGATGCGGTACAGGTGCGGATGTCCTGTAAAGCGGATGCCGAACATATCGTATACTTCGCGCTCGTACCAGTTGGCGTTGGCCCAGAGGCTGCTTATACTTGGCACGGTCGGGAACTCATCCCGGAAGCCTATCTTAAGCCGGATAAAGCTGTTGCGCTCAAAAGAAAGGAGATGGTAGATGATGGTGAAAGCGTAGGGAACATGGCCGTTTTCGGGCCTGCGGGTGCGCTCATCGATGGCCGTGAGGTCGTAGAGCATACGGAAGGGTTGCGGAATCTCCTTTTTCAGGAAGGTGAGTACCTCCACGATCTTATCATGCGGCATCCAGAGGGTGAGCACCTCATCCTTTGTTGTTTGTGGGGTAAACGTATCTACCCCGAACCGCGCCTGCAGTTGCTCTAATGTACTGTTCCCGTTTTCCATGGGTGAAATCTGAAAAATGACCGTACTATGCTACCTCATGCTATGCCTTCTGTAGTTGATTTTTTATGGTAAGTAAAATTTTTTGTATTCTTTGTTGATGTAAGGTGTCTCAGTGTTTTTTTGTTACCCTGCAAAGTTTTTGTTTGCCATTTTCAGAAGCTTACCCCCCCTTCAATCAAGTTTCTTCTAGAATGACACTGTGTTTTAAACTTCTATACCTCTCTAACTCCTAAACTTTCTAACTCTCTACATTCCTACACTTCGTCCGGCGAGCGAAACTCCGTCATATTCGAGCGGGTTTCCTGCCGTCTTTCCTTCACGTCTATCTTTTCAGGCCTGATCACGCCCTGTTCGCCTATGGTCCAGCTAAGCGGCCTTCTTTCTTTGCCAACCGACTCGGACAGCAACATCAGGCCTTCCATAAAGGCGTCGGGGCGGGGAGGGCAGCCGGGCACGTACACATCCACGGGCAGGAATTTATCCACCCCCTGCACCACACTGTAGATGTCGAACATGCCGCCGGAATTAGCGCAACTGCCCATCGAGATCACCCAGCGGGGCTCCATCATCTGTTCGTGCAGGCGCTTGATGATCGGGGCCATTTTTATAAAAACAGTGCCGGCAATGATCATCACGTCGGCCTCGCGCGGGGTGCCCCGGATTACCTCAGCACCGAAGCGGGCCAGGTCATACTTGGGCGTCATGCTAGTGGCCATCTCCACAAAGCAGCAGCTCAACCCGAAGTGGAAGGGCCACATGGAGTTCTTTCGCCCCCAGGCTACCAGGTCCTGCACCGTGGTGAGCATAATACTTTGCTGCACCGTTTCCTCGTAGGAGCTGGTGCCGCTCGTTGCCTTTACAGGATCATCGGGTTTGCTTAGCCACCATTTCATGGGCGTTATAGTAATTCGTTGTTAGTTATTCGTTGTTAGGGCACCAGGGTATGGGCGAGGGGCGTTACTTGTTGCAGGTTTATTGGCTTTTTAGCAACTAATAACCCATAACCCATAACTATACACTTTAGCTCACGCCGCAGGTTTCTGCGTCAGGCGCTTGTAGGCGGCCAGGATTTTGTTTCCGTCCGGGCCGAAATCCAGGGCTCCGTTGCGCCACTCGTACACGAGCACCACCACCAGCATCAGCACAAACACCGCCACGCCGGCATACCCGTACCAGCCCAGCTCCCGGAAAGCGATGGCCCACGAAAGTATAAACACCACCTCCACGTCGAAGATGACGAACAACATGGCCACCAGGTAGAATTGCGAGGAGAAGCGCATGCGGGCGCCACCCGCACTTATGATGCCGCCCTCGTAAGGCTCGCCGGTGGCGCGCTCCTTATGCCGTTGCCCCAGCACGTAAGAGAGGCCAAGTATAAGCCCCACCAGGCTCAGCACAATGGCGCCATACACCAGCAAGGGCCAAAGTACGGTTGTGTTCATACTGGTAGCATCCATAGTTGTTCGCCTCCCTGCGAATAGAGTTTATGGTTTTACCGGGTGGCAATGTTGCCAACCCGTTTCAATGCCCTGTAATATAATGCTCGAGGTTGTCGATGATGAACTTTTGATCCTCAATGATGTATTTTACGATATCGCCGATCGAAACCAGACCAACCAGCTTGCCGTCCTCCAGTACGGGCAGGTGCCTGATATACTTCTGCGTCATGAGGTTCATGCAGTTTTCCACTGTGTCATCCGGTGTTACAGTGACAGGGTGCTCGCTCATGATTTCCCGCACCTGCGTCTCTTTGGATGCCTTGCCTCTGAGGATAATTTTTCGGGCATAGTCCCTTTCCGTAAAAATACCTGCGAACCGCTCCCCATCCATGACCAGCAGGGCTCCCACATTTTGCTCTACCATGCATTCCAGCGCATAGTAGACGGTGGTGGATGGACCGATGGAGAGAACGGTGTGCCCTTTCTTCTGAAGAATATGCCTTACTGTGCCCATAGCTACCTCCTTTTGGCTTTTTGGGTGGGAGATCAAAAAGAATATCGTTGTATACGATTAATTAAAATATATGGCCTAAAAATTATATGAATTTTATAAAAAATTGTTCCTCAGGTAGATAGAGAACCTCTTGAAAGAGGTTTTACCCCTAAATTTCTGCTGATAGCCACTATTTATCTTCTGTTTACACTATAACTTCTCTTTTTTATTACGTATATTGGGGGTATGGAAACGCTGATTATAGGTTTGGTTCTGGCCCTGTATGGAGTAGCCTACTTCATCTACTACTGTTATGGTAAAAAACAAGGGCGCTCACGTAAGCATTACGACCACTATTGGTAGTGCGTGCTGTGCGTAAGCTGGCCCAAATGCCTGGCCAGTTGGTCTGCCTTGGTTAAAATACTGAAGGCTGATAGCCCGTGCACCTATAGTGTTAAGTATAAAGCATGCTGATTGCATCCAAAAGCCACCGGGGTTGTTACCCGGTGGCTTTTGAATTTTACAGGGAAGTATAGAAGTGTGCGTCCCTGTCACAGCGTAGCTTGTGATTCAAATTTACAAAGTATAGCATTTCTGCTGCAGCCTCTCTATATTTAGGCTGCGCCATACTTAGGAGACGTAAATGAGACCAACCCTTATACTTATACTTTTGGTGATGCTGTACACGCAGGCATGGGGGCAGGAGCGCAAACGGGCCAGGGACTATGGCGTAAAGATAGGAGTGCTGCCAACAGGGAAGTATAATGCCATCACCGACGTGGACGGAATTCGTGTTGGCCAGACCACACTTATGCAAGGAGAGCATATCCGCACCGGCGTCACGGCCATCCTTCCGCATGCGGGGAATATTTTCCAAGAGAAGGTGCCGGCTGCCATTTTTGTGGGCAACGGCTTTGGCAAACTGGCCGGCAGCACGCAAGTGCAGGAACTGGGAAACCTCGAGACCCCCATCATACTTACCAACACCCTAGGCGTGGGCACTGCCCTGAACGCGGTGGTAGGCCATACCTTGCAGCAGCCCGGCAACGAGCAGGTGCAGTCGGTGAATGCCGTGGTGGGAGAGACAAACGACGGCTATCTGAACGACATTCGGGGCAGGCATGTGCGGGAGGAGCATGTGCTGGAGGCCATGCAGCAGGCAAAAGGCGGAGCGGTGCAGGAGGGAAATGTGGGTGCCGGGACGGGCACCGTGTGCTTCGGGTTTAAAGGCGGCATCGGAACCTCGTCGCGTAAGCTGCCGCAGAGCGCGGGGGGCTATACCGTGGGCGTACTGGTGCAGACTAACTTTGGCGGTGTGCTGCAGGTAAACGGTGTGCCGGTGGGGCAGGAACTGGACCAGTATTTCATGAACCAGCAGATCAAGGACAGCGCCGACGGCTCCTGCATGATCATAGTGGCTACCGATGCGCCCGTGGATGCGCGCAACCTGGAGCGCATGGCCAGCCGGGCCATGCTGGGCCTTGCCAAAACAGGCGGTATCGCCTCCAACGGCAGCGGCGATTACGTGATCGCCTTCTCCACCAACGAAGATTTACGCATTCCCTATACTTCAACTGATAAAACCCAGGCAACTCCTATACTTCGCAACGATGAAATGTCGCCGCTCTTTATGGCGGTGATCGAGGCCACCGAGGAGGCCATCATCAACTCCCTGTTTATGGCCGAGACCATGACCGGCAAAGATGGTAGAAAGGTGGAGGCGCTGCCGCTTAACAAGGTTCTAAAGCTGTTAAAGAAACACCATGCAATCAACCCCTAACTATGCCTACGTGCGCGGCCAGGTGCTGCCACTCGAGCAGGCCACGCTGCACATCAGCGACTTGTCCATCCAACGCGGCTACGGCGTGTTCGATTACTTCAGGGTATACAATGGCAAGCCCGTTTTCCTGGATGACTACCTGGCGCGTTTACGCGCATCAGCACAGGCGCTGCACCTGCCGGTGCTGCTCTCGGATGATGAGTTGAAAGAGGTAGTCCAGGAGTTGATCCATAAAAATGCTATGCCTGCGTCCGGCATGAAGATGATTTTGACGGGAGGCTACTCTGCTAATGGCTTCGACCCTGCCGAGCCAAGCCTGGTTATACTTCAACAGCCGCTTAACCTGCCCGGCCCGGACATGCTGGAGAGGGGCATCAAAGTTATCACCCATGACTATGTGCGGGAGGTGCCGCGTGCCAAGACCATCAACTATACCATGGGCATCCGGTTGATTGAGGAAATCCGCAGGCGCGGCGCCAGCGATGTACTCTACCAGCGCGATGGCGTGGTGTCGGAGTTTCCGCGGTGCAACCTGTTCATCGTAACCCATGAGGATACGGTGATAACACCTGCTGAGAACGTGCTGCTGGGCGTAACCCGGAAAAATGTACTGGCGTTGGCCGGCAAGAGGTATAAAGCTAAAGAGGGAACGGTGACGCTGGAGGACGTGTACCAGGCCAGGGAGGTATTCCTGACCAGCACCACCAAACGCATCCTGCCCATTGTGCAGGTAGATGAGCAGGCGATCGGATCGGGTAAGCCGGGGGAGGTGACGCTCTCGCTGCTAAAGGACCTGATAAAGCTGGAGGAGGAAACAAGCCTGGTGCACAAAGTATAAAGAAGGTCAGCCACTTTTGCCTCTAAAGCAAACGATTGCGTAAAAAATAAACCAAATTTATCTTGCATCTTCGGCACCAGCCTTTACATTTGCATTCATTAGAAAAGAAATTCAAAGTATGAAGCAGCTAGTCCTATCCATTTCTATTATTATTCGCGTGGTCATTCCACGTGAAGTAGAGATGGTATGCCGACGCTGAATATAACTTAAAGTTTATACGAACTGCAGCCATCTCCTAAAAGAGATGGCTGTTTTTGTTTCAGGCTGACATTCAAAGAAAACTATGTTTTTAGCACTTGTAGTAGTCATTATTATTCTCATTCGTCCTCTACCGCCGGGTTGAAGGAATGGCCTACTATTATCTGAATGCGCCCTTCTGACCACCCGGTTGGAAGGGCTTTTTTATGTATGAATATCTAACCTTATACTTTTAAAACCATGTATTTCAACAGTAACACGCTCGTTTACCTCGACGGAAAATTTGTGAAGGCCGATGATGCCTCCTGCTCCGTTTATGCCCAAAGCCTGCATTACGGTTTCTCTGTTTTCGAAGGAATCCGGTCTTACAAAACGCCGGATGGCACGCGTATTTTCAAGGCTGAGGAGCATTACGATCGCCTGCATTTCTCCTGCCGCACGGTTGGACTTCCGCTAAAGTACTCCGTGGCCGAGCTTACGCAGTTAACTTACCAGCTGCTGGAACTGAACAACCTGCAGGATGCCTACATCCGCCCGTTGGTTTATGCCGCAACGCCGAACATGAGCCTGACCGCACCGCAGGAGAGCAACCTGATGCTTGCGGCCTGGGAGTGGGGGAAGTATCTGGGTGATAGAACGCTGCGTGTGATGGTCTCTCCCTACGAGCGTCCAAACCCAAAGTCGGTGCCGGTGGAGGCGAAGGTTTCGGGACACTATGTGAACTCGACCGTTGCCTGCTCCGATGCCAAGGCCAAGGGGTATGACGAGGCACTGCTGCTGGACATGAACGGTTTTGTGGCCGAAGGCCCTGGTTCGAACTTCTTCTATGAGAAGGACGGGAAGCTTTTTACCGCGCCTCCCGGAAGTATACTTCGGGGCATCACCCGCAACACCATCATCGATCTGGCCCGCGAAGCCGGTATAACCGTGCATGAAAAATTCTTTACTCCGGACGTGCTGCAAGAGGCGGATGCCGCTTTCCTGACGGGTACCGCGGCAGAGGTAGTAGGGGTGCAGTCCATCGATGCGCATGTTTTTAAAAAGCCGTTTGAGGAAAGTATTGGGGCCTTTTTAGCTCGGAGATATTCGGCCCTGGTAACTGGCGGGCTTGTACCGGCTTAACAGCTGTTTGCGCATGAGCAAATATAAAATCACTAGTTAGAGATGGTAGTTTGCTCTTTTTGTACTTGCTTAAAATCAACTAGTTATGTGTTTTAGTTATAGGGTTAGAAAGGATGGAAGTGGCGAAAGATTGCCTCAGCCTACTATTTAGATACCTGAACTTGCGGATGCAGATGCTATAGATTGGCTGCTCTCAGCACTATGGCATGCATCGAATTAACCTGTAACGTAGCCCTCCTCGGAGAGCTTTAGTTTACCTCTAACCACCTTAAAACAATGGCATTAAACAAATACAGCCGCATCTACACCCAAGACGATAGCCTACCGGCCTCACAGGCCATGCTCATTGGCTCGGGCCTGTCGGAAGCCGACCTACGCAAACCTTTTGTGGGCATCTGCTCCACGGGATTTGACGGGAACACGTGTAACATGCACCTCAACGGCCTGGCCGACGAGGTAAAGCAGGGCGTGAACCAACTGGGCATGGTGGGGCTGCGCTTCAACACGGTTGGCGTGAGCGACGGCATTACCAACGGCACGCCGGGCATGCGCTATTCGCTGGTATCCCGCGAGGTGATCGCGGACTCCATCGAAACCATCACTGGGGCGCATAACTACGATGCGCTGGCCTGCGTGGTGGGCTGTGACAAGAACATGCCGGGTTCCCTGATGGCCATGGCGCGCCTCAACCGGCCTTCGCTGATGGTGTACGGCGGTACGATCAAGGGCGGCGACTTTAAAGGGCAGAAGCTCAACATCGTTTCTTGCTTTGAGGCCTACGGCAAAAAACTGAACGGCGCCATCTCTGAGGAAGATTACAAAGGCATCATCCGCAATGCCTGTCCGGGGCCGGGTGCCTGTGGCGGCATGTATACGGCCAACACCATGGCCTCTGCAGCCGAGGCCTTGGGGATGTCCATCCCGTTTTCTTCCTCTTCCCCGGCCATCAGCGCCGAGAAGCAGGCCGAGTGCCTCACCACAGGCCACTACCTGCTGCGCCTGCTCGAGCGCGACATCAAACCAAGGGATATACTGGTCCGCGAGGCTTTTGAAAATGCATTGGTGCTGATCACGGTGCTAGGTGGCTCCACCAATGCCGTGCTGCACCTGATCGCCATTGCGCATGCCGCCGGTGTGAAGCTCTCGCTGCAGGATTTCCAGGAGGTGAGCAACCGGGTGCCGGTGCTGGCTGACCTGAAGCCCAGCGGCAAGTACCTGATGGAGGATTTGTCGGCGCTGGGGGGCGTGCCTGCCGTGATGCGCACCCTGTTGGACGAGGGCCTGCTGACGGGAGACCTGCTGACAGTGACCGGACAGACAGTGGCCGAGAACCTGGCCGATGTAAAGCCGCTGGGCGAGGAGCAGGACCTGCTCCGCCCGCTGTCCAACCCGATCAAGGCAGACGGTCATATACAGACGCTGTTTGGCAACCTTGCTACGAAAGGCGCGGTGGCGAAGATCTCCGGCAAAGAGGGGCAAAAGTTCGAAGGACCGGCGATCGTGTTTAATTCCGAAGAAGAACTTAACGAAGGCATCACGCAGGGCAAGATAAAACCCGGTCATGTGGTCGTCATCCGCTACGTAGGGCCGAAAGGCGGGCCGGGCATGCCGGAGATGCTCAAGCCAACCTCTGCCATCATGGGAGCCGGTTTGGGCGATAAGGTTGCCTTGATCACAGACGGTCGCTTCTCAGGTGGCACGCATGGCTTCGTGATCGGTCATGTTTGCCCGGAGGCGTACGATGGCGGCGCCATCGCCCTGGTGGAAAACGATGATTTGATCACCCTAGATGCTACTACCAACAGCATTCACCTGCACGTGGACGAGGCATTGCTGCAGCTGCGCCGTGCCAACTGGCAGCAACCAGCGCCTAATGTAAAGCAGGGCGTGCTGCTGAAGTACATGCGAACGGTGAGCGACGCCAGTAACGGATGTATAACTGATTTAGAGGAATCTCATGTTAACGAAAGAGAAACAAGCGCCAGCATCGCCTAGGGAGGCTAAAACCATTTCCGGGGCCGAGGCGCTCATACTTGCCCTGTTGGAAGAGAAGGTAGACACCGTCTTTGGCTACCCGGGCGGGGCCATCATGCCGGTGTACGACGCCCTGTACGACTATACAGCTAAGCTGAACCATGTGCTGGTGCGCCACGAGCAGGGAGGCATTCATGCCGGCCAGGGCTACGCGCGCTCCTCGGGTAAGGTAGGCGTGGTGTTTGCCACCAGCGGCCCCGGTGCTACCAACCTGGTAACCGGGTTGGCGGATGCACAGATCGATAGTACGCCGCTTGTTTGCATTACGGGGCAGGTGTTCGCGCACCTGCTGGGCACCGACGCCTTTCAGGAAACAGACATCCTCAACATCACCACCCCGGTTACCAAATGGAATTATCAGGTCACCGATGCGAGTGAGATACCTGATGTGCTGGCCAAAGCTTTCTATATTGCCCGAAGCGGTCGTCCGGGGCCGGTGTTGATCGACATTACCAAGAATGCCCAGCTGCAGCAGTTTGAATTTACCGGTTATCAGCCTTGCAGACACATCCGCAGTTATAAGCCAAAGCCAACCGTGCGGCACGAGTACATTGTGGAGGCGGCCGAGCTGATTAACCAGGCCAGAAAACCATTTATACTTTGGGGCCAGGGGGTGATGCTGGGTACGGCCGAGCAGGAGTTCAAAGCTTTTGTGGAAAAGAGCGGTATTCCGGCTGCCTGGACCATCCTGGGCGCAGGCGCCCTGCCCACTGACCACCCACAGAACGTGGGCATGCTGGGCATGCACGGCAACTATGGCCCTAACGTGCTCACCAACGAGTGCGATGTGCTCATTGCCATCGGCATGCGCTTCGATGACCGCGTAACCGGCCGGCTGGACAAGTATGCCAAGCAGGCCAAAGTCATCCACCTGGACATAGACCCGACAGAGATCGGCAAGAATGTGCCAGTAACCGTGCCCGTGTGGGGCGATTGTAAGGAAACGCTTCCGCTCCTGACCCAACTGGTGGAGGCAAAGGAGCACCAGGAGTGGCTGCAGCAGTTCCGGAAGTATAACGACCAGGAAGTGGAGGCGGTGATACAGGAGGAGCTTTTCCCTACCTCCGAGGAGATGACGATGGGGGAGGTGATGCAGCAGCTCAACGAGCTGACGGACGGTAACGCCATTGTGGTATCGGATGTGGGGCAGCACCAGATGGTAGCCTGCCGCTATGCCCGGCTGAACCATACCCGCAGCAATATCACCAGCGGTGGCCTGGGCACCATGGGCTTTGCCCTGCCGGCTGCCATTGGCGCCAAATTCGGCACACCCGACAGAACCGTGGTGGCCGTGATTGGCGACGGCGGTTTTCAGATGACGCTGCAGGAAATGGGCACCATCATGCAGAGCGGGATCGATGTGAAGATCCTGATCCTCAACAACCGGTTCCTGGGCATGGTGCGCCAGTGGCAGGAGCTTTTCCACGAGCGTCGCTACTCTTTTGTAGACATCACCAGCCCGGACTTTGTGAAAGTAGCCAGCGGCTATGGCATCAGCGGCAAAAGCATCAACAGAAGAGAGGAGCTAAGAATGGCGCTGCAGGAGATGCTCTCGCACAAAGGTTCTTTCCTTTTGGAAGTGATGGTGACCAAAGAGAACAACGTGTTCCCGATGGTACCGCAGGGATGTAGTGTAAGTGAGATCAGGCTGAAATAGTAGCCGCATAAACAAGTATAAGTATGCGTAACGAGACCCATACCGACAAGCAGGAGTTCAACATCACGGTTTATACCGAGAACCACATCGGGCTTCTCACCCGCGTTGCCATCATCTTCTCCCGGAGAAAGATCAACGTGGAAAGCCTCAACACCTCACCATCCGAGATCGAGGGCATTCACCGCTTTAACATCGTGATCACAGAAACAGCGGAAGTGGTGCGTAAGATAGCCGGGCAGATCGAAAAGCAGGTGGGCGTGCTGAAAGTATACTTCAACACCAACCAGGACGTGATCTGGCAGGAGATGGCCCTCTACAAAGTGCCTACCGATGTAATTGCCGAACGTGCCGTCGTGGAGCGCCTGCTGCGGGAGAACGGTGCCCGCGCCGTGGTGATCCGCAAGGATTATACCGTGTTCGAGACCACCGGCCAGCGCGAAGAGACAGACAACCTGATCAAAGTGCTGGAGCCTTACGGGCTGATCGAGTTCGTGCGCAGCGCCCGCATCGCTATCATCAAAGACAGCGAGGGCTTCCACCGTAAACTGCAGGAGTTCGAGCAAAGCGAGCCTGGCGACGAGGTGGTGGAGAACGAGTACCTGAGCAGCCGCGAGAAAGTTTTTACCATGTAATTATTTAGACAAAAGACAAAGGACGTTTTGACAAAAGACAACACAATCGGGAAGTATAAAGCATCGATCTCTACTAGTCTTTTGTCCTTTGTCAAACAGTCTTTCATCAAAAGTATAAATCAACCTTAAAACAAATTAAACCAATGGCAACTATCAATTTTGGAGGAGTAGACGAAACCGTTATCACCCGCGACGAATTCCCGCTGGCAAAGGCACGCGAAGTGCTGAAAGACGAGGTGATCGCCGTGATCGGTTATGGCGTGCAGGGCCCAGGCCAGGCACTGAACCTGAGAGACAACGGCTTTAACGTGATCGTGGGCCAGCGCCAGGATTCGGCCTCCTGGGAGAAAGCAAAAAGCGACGGTTGGGTAGAGGGCGAAACCCTTTTCTCGATCGAGGAAGCGGCGGAGCGCGGCACCATCATCGCCAACCTGCTGTCGGATGCCGGCCAGATTGCCGTGTGGCCAACCCTGAAAGAAAGGCTGAAGCCAGGCAAAGCGCTATACTTCTCACACGGCTTCGGCATTACGTTTAAGGAGCACACGAGCATTGTACCGCCTGCCGATGTGGATGTGATTCTGGCGGCCCCGAAAGGCAGCGGCACGAGCCTGCGCAGGCTGTTCCTGAGCGGCGGCGGCCTTAACTCTTCTTTCGCCGTGTACCAGGATGCCACAGGCAAAGCCTATGAGAAGGCTGTGGCGATGGGCATCGGCATTGGTTCAGGTTACCTGTTCGAGACTGACTTTAAAAAAGAAGTATTCAGCGACCTGACAGGCGAGCGTGGCGTGTTGATGGGCGCCCTGGCCGGTATCATTGAGGCACAGTACCAGGTGCTGCGTCAGCGTGGCCACTCGCCGTCGGAGGCTTTCAACGAAACCGTGGAAGAGCTAACCCAAAGCCTGGTGCCGCTGGTAGGCGAAAACGGCATGGACTGGATGTTCTCCAACTGCTCGGTAACGGCTCAGCGTGGCGCCCTGGATTGGAAAGGCAAGTTCAGAGAAGCAACACTGCCGGTGCTCAACGAGCTGTACGACAGCGTGGCCTCCGGCAAAGAGGCGGAGCGTACCATTCAGCGCGGCTCTACACCGGGATACCGCAAGGAACTGGAGGCAGAACTGGCAGAGATACGCGAATCAGAATTATGGCAAACGGGAGCAACGGTGCGTAAGCTCCGCTCCAAGTAATTAGTAGTATGGATAAAGATGTAGCTTTAGAGAATACCGTCGTAGCCCTGGAGAGGGTGCAGCGGGCGGCAATGAATTTGAGGGGAGTGATCTACAAGACGCCCCTGTTGCAGAACCACTGGCTTTCCCAGACCTATGGTGCCGACATTTACCTGAAACGCGAGGACCTGCAGATCGTGCGCTCCTACAAGATCAGGGGGGCGTACAACAAGATTTCTACGCTTTCTGCCCAGCAGGCGGAGCGGGAGATAGTGTGCGCCAGCGCCGGCAACCATGCTCAGGGAGTGGCCTATGCCTGCCAGCTGCTCGGTATTAAAGGCTACATCTTTATGCCTGCCAACACACCCGCCCAAAAGGTGGGCAAGGTGCGGCTTTTCGGAAAGGATAAGGTGGAGGTGGTGCTTACCGGCAACACGTACGATGAAGCCTATGCCGCTGCCAAGGATTTATGTGATAGCCACGGCGCCACCTTTATTCACCCCTTCGACGACATGGCCATTGTAGAGGGGCAGGCAACGGTGGGCTTGGAGGTGCTGCAGGACGCTACCTTCGACATCGACTACTGCTTTGTGCCGATAGGCGGGGGCGGCTTGGCGTCCGGAGTGGCCAGCGTGTTCAAGCAATTGAGCCCGAAAACAAAGATCGTGGGCGTGCAGCCCATGGGGGCGCCTTCCATGTATACTTCCATCCGGGAGGACAGGCGGCAGGCGCTGGAAAGCATAGATAGCTTTGTGGACGGGGCCGCGGTGAAATGCCCGGGTGAGCTGACCTATGAGCTGTGCCGGGAACTGCTGGATGACATCGTGCTGGTGCCGGAAGGACAGGTTTGCGAAGACCTCCTGAAGATGTACAACGAGGAAGGAATCGTATTGGAGCCGGCGGGTACGCTTACGGTGTCGGTACTGAAAACGTATGCTGATAAAATCGCCGGAAAGAACGTGGTCTGCGTGATCAGTGGCAGCAACAACGATATCACCCGCATGGAGGATATAAAGGAGCGGGCCATGCAGCACCAGGGTTTGAAACACTACTTCATGGTGACTTTCAACCAGAAGCCCGGTGCCCTCCGTACGTTCATGAACCAGGTGCTACACCCCAGCGATGACATCATCCATTTCCAGTACATCAAGAAGAACAACAAGGAAAAAGGCCCTGTATTTATCGGCATCGAGGTAAAACAGCCGCACGATGTGGAGAACATCAAGCACCGCATGGCCGAAGAGGGTTTTGCCTACGAATACTTGAACGGAAAGCAGGATTTCCTGAATCTGCTGGTGTAAACCAACCCTATCTGAAAGTATAAGTCTCCGCCGGGTGCATATCGGGCGGAGACTTATATTTTACAGGAGCTTAAAGTGCTGTACTCTGAAAGGATGAACGCCTGCTGCGGTAAGTCAAATGAATGTCAGGAAGTATAACAGCGATACTCCGGAAACGTAAGGCGCTGATTTTGCCTGATTAAAGAACAACTCTCCCTGATTTCCCGGGATTGGTTTAACCCAAGGCATTTAGGGAGGAGTTTCGGCCTGGGAGAGCACCATAGCCCATCATGAAACATGCTGCCTGTAAGACTCAGGGTGAACCGCAACTACGCCAGCAAAATCAAAATAACACACGCCATGCTCACATTACCTACTATTCTTAGCCTCGATAGCATTACTGTTCGCTATTTAAACCAGCAGCTTTTCCAAAACCTGAGCTTTACGGTTAACAAAGGCGAGCACTGGGCATTAACAGGGGAGGGGGCAACAGATTTGTTGCAAACCATTGCCGGGAAGTATAATGTAACACAGGGAAGCGTGCGGCATGTGTATTACGAGGAGTACCTGAAGGAGAATCCCCAGCAGAAGTTGCCCTTCACGCCTTCCGATCTGGTGGCAGAGGTTATGCAGAAGCACAACTTCCGAAACCTGTCATCTAACGCCACCGAGTTTTACTACCAGCAACGCTATCATGCCCGTGACTCTGAGGATGCTCCACAAGTTAAAACGTATCTATCGGAGATAAAGCCGGCCACCACTACTCCGGCTGTCTGGAACTATGACCAGGTTGTGCATACGTTCAGGCTGGGAAACCTGCTGGAGAAAGAGTTGATCAAGCTGTCGAATGGGGAAACCAAGCGGTTGCTTGTTGCTGCTGCGTTGCTGCGGAACCCCAGCCTGTTGCTCCTCGACTATCCGCTAACGGGGCTGGATGTGGAGTCCCGCGCTTCTTTCAGCGACGTCATTAACCAGATCATTGCCTCAGGTATAACGGTGATCATGACATCTTCCGCTACGGAGATACCGGAAGGAATAACGCATGTGGCGGTGCTGGAAGAAAGGCAAATCGCGGCGGCTGTACTGAAAGAAGCCTACTTGCCCCTGCAGGCAAGAAACTTTCCTGCAGTTACCATAACCAAGCAGGAGCTGCAGGAGCTGTTTTCTCCCGATCCGTCCGTACAATGCGGTATAGTGGTGCAGCTGACAGACGTGTCGATCAAGTATGGCGATAAGCTGGTGCTGGATAGTATAAACTGGCGGATAAGGCAAGGCGACCGCTGGGCACTGCTGGGGCATAACGGTGCTGGTAAGTCTACGTTGCTTAGCCTCATTACGGGCGATAACCCGCAGGCCTACGCTAAGAAAATCATACTCTTCGGCCGCCAAAGGGGTAGCGGCGAGAGCATCTGGGACATTAAAAAAAGAATTGGGTTTGTGTCTCCGGAGCTGTACCAGTACTTCCCTGACAACTGTACGTGCCTGGAGGTGGTGGAGTCTGGCTTCTATGATACCCTTGGCCTCGTTCGCCCGGGCGAGGCTGCTAATGGCGAAAAAGCCCGACGCTGGATGAAACTTCTGGGCATGGAGCAGGAATCAGACAAGCTCCTGAAACATGTTCCTGTGAGTGTGCAGCGGGTGTGCCTGCTGGCCAGGGCCCTTGTCAAGAATCCGCCGCTGCTGATTTTGGATGAGCCTTGCCAGGGGATGGATCAGCACCAGAAGTTATACTTTAAACAGCTGCTGGATACTATCTGCACGCACAGCAGCACAACACTGGTGTACGTTACCCACTACCAGGAAGAAATCCCTGAATCGGTGGATAAGGTGCTGCAGCTAAAAGAAGGGAAGGTAATAAGCAAGGGAGTTGTGGAACCTGTGGAGGGGTGAGTTCAGAAGGAGTAAGGTGTCATTTTGCGCACGACCTATTCGGTGTTTGCACAGGGAGATTTTAAGAGAACCTCTAGCGCTGTTTGAGATAATACATCATCCTTTTTCAAAACCTGAAGTATAAAGCTGATAAAACAACAAAGGCGGCACCCTGTTTCAGGAGCCGCCTTTGTTTATACTTGCATTTTTACGAACTGCACGACAGCATGGAGCATCCGGCCTTCTGCGTGGCCCACCCCGGCCTTGTCTCAAAGAATTCGTCATACTTATCGGAGTACGGCTCCCGAAGCGCTTGCTGCAATTTTTCGAACAGCGCCGTTTCGCCTTTCTCCAGCTCCTCTATGGCTTGGTGCAGCAGGTAGTTGCGAAGGATGAAGCGCGGGTTGGTTTCCCAGGGCGAGAGAAGCAGCATTGGGAACCACTGTCAGGTGCTTCGCTATGGGAATCAGGGGAGAGAAGGTGTCCTAAGCAATTAGTAGTCAGAAAAGAATGCCACTAGTACAGGTGCTGAGTGGGGGGCTAAAATGCTTTTTCATCTCCTTTGAGCACTTGCCATACTGTTAGCAGTACTATCTTAAGATCCAGGAACATTGACCAATTCTCCAGGTACCACAGGTCAGCCTGCACGCGGTTTATCATAGCGCTGGTTTCTTTTGTTTCGCCTCTGTGGCCCATGATTTGAGCCCAACCTGTTATACCAGGTGTCAGTAAATGGCGAACCATGTAGCTGTTGATGAGCTGTGAATAGTCTTGTGTATGCTTAATCATGTGAGGGCGAGGACCAACCACTGACATGTCTCCCAGTAGCACGTTAAAGAACTGGGGCAACTCATCTATACTTGTTTGTCTTATAAATCTTCCGACCCTGGTTATTCTCATGTCATCTTTACTTGCCTGCAGGTCGTCACATTGGTTGTTTTGAGCCATACTCCTGAACTTAAGGCAGTAAAATGGCTTATTATTTTTACCTGAGCGCAATTGTCTGAAGAATATAGGTCCGCTGGAATCTAGTTTTATAATAATGCCCAGTAGAGGAATCAGCCAGCTTAACAGAAAGGTAATTACGAGAGAGGAGAAAAGAATATCAAAAACTCTTTTTACTACTTCGTTAGCCTTATTATTTAGCGGTTCCTGCCGAGGTATGAGTACAGGCATAAAGCCGTAGAGTTCAACCATAAAGTTTCTGTCAATCGTACCTTTTACATCCGGCACCAGCCTAAACCGGATCATATGGTTATCAGCTTCCTGTAGGAGCCTGTTTATGGTTTCACTATCACTTGTAGGCAGAGCGCAATATATTTCCTGGACATCATGCGCACAGGCATAATCGATACAATCCTGTATGTGCCCTAGGTATTTTACATCAGGGGAAAGCTGAGGCGTATCTTCGCCGAAGATGCCGAGAACGTTATACCCTAACTGTGTATTCGTGCTTATGTATTTGTACAAGCCAGTGCCTACAGTACTTGTGCCCACTATTACTACATTTGTGTACTGTATCCAGAACTGTCGCCTGTATTTTCTTAGTAAGAGAAATGCCGTTCTCCATAGCAGTAGCAGCAAAGAAAAGAATACTGCCATAAATGCTAAGGAGAGGAAGGAAATGTTCAGGTCTGGTAATATAATTTTGAGGTTTACCGAGAGGAGGATGTAAAGCCCCAAGCAGGCAATGTTAGCCGTCATCGTAGGGACAGCTTCGCGCTTCAAGATATTGTTGTAAAGATCGAAAATGTTGGAGCAGAAGAACCAGCATAAATTAGATATCAAGAGAATCAATCTGAAGTCATACAGACCCATTACCCCCAGGTTCGGGTTAAAAATGAGGAAGGATATAAATAGGATAATATTTAGTATTAAATAGTCTACTAAGATATTTATCCACTTGAAAAGCGTTGTGTATTTATGCTGCATAGTAAACCTTCTCTAGTAAACTATATATGTTAACCTAGTGTATACTGAAATATTAAATATAGACGATTCTGGAGTTTGTATTATTTACACATACAATACAGAAACACAGTTTGGGAGTTATATAAGCAGCTTGTTAAGCTGATGTTAACTTGTAAAAGTTAATGTAAATATAACATGATAATTTATACATCGTTTAAGGGAAAACGATCATAGTTTTCATCTTTCTTTAGGTAAAGAGATATAATGGAGAGTAAATGATCTTTTTAATGATACGAAGATTAAATTAACTTATTCTTATACTCGTTGATGTTCTAGCTAATGATGTGTTTCAGAGCGATTTATGATAAAATAAACATAATCTAGCTGCCATAGGCAAGTCTCAGGAGGCAAATCCACTGGTAGTCATAGGGGCTTCCCAGGTAACAAGAACTCTGAAATGAATTTTGAAAAGCTGAAAGTCGCCCTAATCTTAGACCAGGAGATAATTCCACTATGGCAGTACCAGTTGATTGAAACTTTAGTAAAATCAGCTTATGCTGAGATAAGCTTGGTGCTGATGCTCACCTCCCTTGCTACAAACAAAAGGTGCAGGAAAAGGGCGGCTGGAAAGAAGTATACTGCTGTAGTGAACCTCCATTTGCAAGTGGATAGAATGTTGTTTGGCAGCACTACAAATTTTGACCGACCATCGGACCTGAAGGAAGCACTTGGTCAAACTGATATACTAAGTGTATACCTGAAAGAAGAAAGTGCGGGGAGTGCTATTTCTAATTCAAAAATAGTTTCACAGATAAACTACTATGACCTGGATGTGATACTTCAACTGGCAGGAGACAAATTATCAGGTGAAATTCTTTCTGTTCCTAGGTATGGTGTGTGGGCTTACCAACATAAAGTAAACGACTGCCCGGTCGGTTATATGGAGGTAGTTAACCAGCAGGATACCCTCCGCACAGATCTACTGCTTTTTAGTCCCTTCTTTCCAAATGGCCAACTCATTTACCGCTCGTTCATGCTGCCAGACCACCTTTCTATCATCAATACACAGCACGCGGCTTACTGGAGAACTTCCCTTGCCATGCCCCGGATTTTGCAGGGCCTATTCAAGTATGGAGAAGGTTATCTACAGAATCTAGCGAAGAGGTTTGATACCAAGGATCCCAAAGGCAGATTGGAAGCTCTACCTAACCCTGTGCAAGCATTAACTAAAGCCGTCAGTCATTTTACCTATCTTCTGTACCGGGTGTGGAGAAAAATCATGTATAGGGACCACTGGTTCATCCTGTTTTCCACCCAAACTGAAGACCCACTGACAACCTCTCTCTCCAGGTATAAAAGGCTTGCCCAGCCCGCAGACAGGTTCTGGGCTGATCCATTCCTAGTAACTCATGCCGAAAAGCATTACCTCTTTGTTGAGGAGTTACTTAATAGGACGGGTAAAGGTCATATAACGGTTGTGGAGACAAATAGTAATGGGGAAGTGCTTCATTTTGAAAAAGTGCTTGAAAAGGAGTATCACTTGTCTTACCCTTTTCTTCTAAACCACAACAACACCTATTATATGATACCCGAAACAGGGGCAAATAGAACTGTGGAGCTTTACCGATGTACCGAGTTTCCTTATAAGTGGGAGTTTGTAATGAACCTGATGGAAAATGTTTTAACTGCTGACGTCACCCTGTTTTTCTACAATGGAAAGTGGTGGATGTTCTGTTGTGTCGATGGCACAGATCAGAACATTGGTATGCTGGATGAACTACACCTGTACTACTCAGAGGAACTCTTCTCTACGGAGTGGATAAGCCATCCTTGCAACCCGATTATTACAGACGTAAGCAGAGCCAGGCCAGCAGGCAGGATCTTCATGAAAGATAACAAAATATATCGCCCTTCACAGGATTGTTCGGGTATGTATGGCAAAGCTATCAATATAAACCAGGTAACGGCTCTGTCCGAAACAGAATATAATGAGCATCTTTTGACAAAAATTTTACCAGATAAGGGCAATGGTATACTAGGCACCCACACTTATAATTTCAGCGATAGCTTTACTGTATTGGATGGCTTTAGGTACCTGAGAAAAAGGTTCTTATAGACTGATAGGGAAGCACAACAAATGTGACTTATAAGTTAGTTACTTAATAATAGTTTAATTGATTTTGTGCCTTGATTAGTCTGCAATCTAATAATGTACATGCCAACAGATAGTGTCGCTCTATCAATAATTGTTTGGTACTGTTCACCGGCAATGGCTCTTCCCCTTTTTAATTCAGCTATCTGCATGCCTTTGCTATCATTTAACATAAGGACATAGTCTCCATCTTTAACAAGGCTAAACGTAATTGTTGCCTGAGTTTGATAGGGGTTTGGGAAAACAGCCAATTTACCTTGTACACCTTCCTCTGGTAATATGACAAAGGAAGCAGAGGAAGCGGAGGCTAACATGGAAGGGGAAACTGTAGTCAACTCCATAATTTGTGATGCACTTAAGGCCGTATTATAGACGCGTGCATCATCAATTGCCCCTTGGAATTTACTGCCCCCGTCACTCTGCGCTCCGATACCCAGAGCAAGGGCGTTGACGTTTATTGAAGATGGGGCAGAGAGAGTTTTATAGCTGTTTAGTTTCCCATTTATATATATGTTGATTACCGTGCCATCATAAGTGGCAGCAACGTGCATCCAGGTAGTACCATCCGTAGGGTACGATGCTACGGAGTTTTGCCGGTACATATCACCAGAAGAGGCCTGGTTAAACCTGAAGAATACCTTGCCAGCATTTGAAAGTGAAAGCTCATAGCCGTTGGTGCCGCTTTGGGTTGCCTTTTTCAGTAGGTACTGCGTGGCCACTTTCTCGGGCTTGATCCAGGCTGCTAATGTGATAGACCCGGTTATATCCAGCGAGGTATTATCTGGAACAGTTGCATATTGAGAAGATCCATTCAATTGCAAAGCCTGCCCTACGACTCCGCCAGTCCAGGTTGGGTTTCCAACCGTGGTGGCATGGTTTTTATACTCAGAGGCGTCTAAAAGTGTTGTGCCGCTTGCCTCTTCCATCTTCCAGTGGCCTACCAATGTATTGGTTGGGGCAGAACTGGTTTTAAAGCTCCAGGCACTAGACCAACTGCTGCTACCATCTGCATTGATACCTTTCACACGCCAGAAATAGCTTGTGTTAAAAGCTAAACCGGAGATGTCAACGGATGTATTGGTGGTTCCGTCATCAAATATTACGCTACTGAAATCAGCAACTGAGGATACCTGCACCTGATAAGAAGTTGCACCTGATGCACTATTCCAACCCAGAGTTGGAGCTGACTCAACTCCTGTTGCGCCGTTGGTAGGGGAAGCCAAAACAGGCACCGACGGTACCGATTCAATCGTTCCATCACTTGCCAGGACACCTACGGCTTCCGTACTGCTAGATGCAAGTATAACTACATCGGTATTGAAATTGGCCTTAGTACTGGTGGAGTTATCATAAGTGCCCCCCTTGATCAACGTGAGTTGAGTACTTAACAAAATATTGGAGGTTGAGGACTCTCTGTATAAAATATCTCCTCCATATTCCTGAGAAGAATATACTATTCTGAATTTACTGTTGGTTTCGTTCAGGATCACGATAGGGCGGGTACCGTTTGGAGATACCTCGTATAAAGGATCCCAGTTGCCGGATAGGCGGCGAACGAGCAGGATAAGCTTAGGATATCCGTTGATGTCGTAACTGGTCTTAACGGCGCAGTACAAGGTGCCGTCGCTTCCGACCGCCATGTTCATGTGGTCATCAGCCATGCCATTACCTACCTCTAAGGCCTCATTCGCAGCAGGCGCTTCATCTGCCGACCAGTCGGAAGGCGCTGCTCCGTCGCTGTGGGTTTTGAAACCAAACCGTTTGGTGTTCTGATTCGACCAAAGTACCCCAATTTTTTTTGATTTGGGTAGAGCGATAACGGCACATATGTCATCATCCTTTACACCGGTAGCGATGGTGACCGGTGCACTCCAGTTTGAATAAGGAGCGTCGCTCCAACGCACGTTCACGTCACTCACGCCAGCAGAAGCTACCCACATCCTGCCCTCGCTATCGATGTCGATGGTGGCCGTTTCAACGCCGGTGTCCAGGGAAAGACCTACAGTGGAAGTTCTTCGCGACCAGAGTTTGTACGTTCCCAGGGAAGGAACATACTCTACCGAGGCCATTTGCGATGAAGGGCCCTGATATAGCAGAATGTGTGCTATGTTATTGACTAGTTTACAGTCTGCTTTTGTGGTTGTACGGGAGGATAACTTGAGCACGTTCGTCCAGGATGTTCCATCGAGCCGCCAAAGATAAGTACCCGAAGAGTTGGGTAATACCGCCCAATGCTTTCCGTCATAGGTCCATACTTTGGATTGTGGCTTTTCGCCTGTACTGGTAGAAATGGGTACGGGATTCAGACGGACTAAAGAAGCAAAGCCTTTTGCCTGTGGAGGAGCTGGATCTGTTGGTTCTTCTCCGGTCAGATCCTGCTCAATGGTGTATGTCTGCCCCGCAGTATAGCCGCTGCTGATGGCATTTCCGGCTGTATCTGCAATGCCCGTTTCGTTGCTTTTCAGGTCAAGCCGAAGTACGCCATTGCCGCTCACCGAGTTTACAGTTACGTCATAGGTACTACCCGCTGTGCCAACAGCGGCTACTGCATCGGGTGAAAGTATGCCTGTTACACTGCCGGAAACTTCGGTGAGGTTAAAGTCGCCTCGGTCTACCCCAGTCACCGGTTCTGAGAAGGTGGTCCTAAATGTAATGTTGGTGGCCTCTGTGATTGACGTGGTGGGGGACTGTCGATTTATGCTAAGTACGGCAGGTGCCGTCTGATCTACAGGTGTCGCAGATGTGATAGTGACGCTTATACCTGTAGACGGGGTGGAGGCACCCGCCCCGTCGGTTGCCTTGGCTGAGAGTTGGTAGGTGCCCACACTTGTAGGGTTCCAGGAAATGCTGTAGGGGCTGGAGGCATCTTCCCCTACTTTGGTGTCGTTGGCGAAAAACTCAACCTTTGCCAAAGAACCTTCCGGATCGGAGGCACTTGCTGTGATTTGAACATCCTGCCCTAAAGTATAACTTGTATTATTTGTAGGACTCTCGATCTGTACTATGGGAGGCTGATTTGTCGGAGCAGTAACTCCTGTGGCTAACAGTTCCAGGTCAAAAGCAATATCAGAACTGGTCAGACTGGCCTGGTGAATCTCTACGGCAACGGTGTTAACTCCACTTCTAAAGGCGGAAGCCGTAATAGTAAAAGGGATCGGGGTAGCGCCGTCATCGCCACCGGAGGTTCCTGCTGCCAGCGTAGTGTAGGAAATCGTACCCGATGGCATGTTATTGCGGTATACTTCCACCCCATTTACATACACGATCACTCCGTCATCCCGGTTCACTTTGGCTTGGTAGGAAGAGAAAAGCGCAGCATCGGCAATGGTTATACTTTTCCGGAAATAGGTAGTGATGTATTTGCTGTTGGACTTGCCTCCGTAGCTGACTACCGTGGCGGCATCGCTTATGCCATAGCCGAGTTTGCCGTTGCCTGTTTTCCAAGTCGCATCATCAAAAGACACGTCTCGCCAGCTAGTGCCTTGGTTGGTACCGTTGTCGAGGTATTTCCAGGTAGATTTAAAGGGTATGACACTTGATTGTGCTGTTAATTTAAAGGAAATCAGCAGGACACAGGCTGCTAGGTAAATAAATTTGCTCATGTTGTTGTCAAATAAGGTGAGCAGAAATTAAAGATCTGTAACTGTATAAACCGTCCGGAGCCACATGCACACCTTACCACTTCCTTATAGTTCAGGTAGTAAAAAGCGAGTGATGTGTAATTGGAAAGTTACTTTGTCGGTATAGTATTCCAGCAGACGAAGAGGTAATGGATAACGGGAAGTATAAGAATATCACAAATTATACCTGTTTATACTTTAGCAGTTACTTGGCTAGTTGCTTTGAAGAATTTGCACCATAAGTAAGCGGGCCGCTATAACATGAAGAGCTATGCCTGGGCTGGAAGTATGGTAAGGACGGATTATGAAGTACGAATAAGCTCCTTTTCATTGACACCTTTCTTGAATGCACCAGCCATTACATCCTTAAAAAATTGTTCGTATTCGTCAGTTATTTTCGTCCAGGTATAATCTTCTAGTATTCTGTTGATTGCCTTCGTACTGAAGGTTGACCTCACGTAAGGGTTGTCTACAAGAAATTGCATCTTCTCGGCAAGATCCTCTGATGATCTTTGATACATAATTCCTGCATCTTTTATTACTTCAGCATTGAAAGGCACGTCTAATGCCAAAACTGTATTACCATATCCCAAGGCCTTTAACAGAGCTGGATTGGTGCCTCCAACTTCATTTCCATGGACGTAGGCATAACAGTGACAATGCAGCTCTTTGATGTGCCCTTCTTTGTATACAGGACCTAAAAAACGGATCCTTTTATCTGTTGTTTTTTCTAGGTTTTTAATAAAGCTGCTTTTGTAATTAGCACCACCCGCAATCACCAGTTGTTTGTCTGTCTTTACTTTTTCAAAAGCTTTTACCGTTAAATCAGCATTGTTTTCTGGCTCTAGTCGACTCGCAACAAAAAAGTAGCTGCCTGGTTCTAACCCATATTCTTGTAGTATCTCAGGCCTTGTAGACTGTTCTATCTGGGCACCATAAGCGATAAATGTAGAATCTGTTTTATACCTTTCAAGATAGTAGTCTCTGATACCCATTGAGTCTGAAATTACCCTGTCTGAAAAAATAGTAGACAGCCTTTCCGCAAACTGATAATAATTACGACCAAACCAACCCCATTTTTTTCGCCTCCACTCCAGCCCATCAACATTAATTACTACCCTTTTCCCTAAGAGCCAAGGTATGATGCAAATGGGACTGTTGGCGGTATTCATTACATAGATAATATCTACTTTCTGGGCTAATACATGAAACATTGAAAGCAATGTATTTGAAAATGTCTCAGTGACTTTCCCTTTCAATCTCGGGATGTGATAAATTCTGACGCCTTTGTAATAATTTTCCTGATCATTGTAGTTTCCCTTTCTACCATATACCAAAACTTCATGGCCTCTTCTGGCTAATTCCACACTTATTTCCTCAGCACAGGTCTCAAATCCTCCGTAATTGGCTGGGACACCTCTGGTACCTAATATTGCTATTTTCATAATTTTCTACTTTAAAATGTTGTTATCTGAGGAAACAATGTTAGCAGGTTCCTGATCACTAACCCATACCGATGGAAGCTTTTCCAAAATTTCGATTTCATGAAAGGGTTTGGTTTTACGAGCTCCATGTTGATTTACCCAATCAGCCATTCGAGCCACCCCTTCCCTTAATGTTGTATAGTTTGTAATGTGGAAGACTTCTTTAGCTTTGGTATGGTCTGAATAGGCATGGAGCACTTCGTTTCGGGGAGGTAGATGCTCTATCGCTACTTCCTTTCCCATTATCTCCATGATGGTAGTAGCTAGCTCATTGACTGAATAGTCCTGATCGGCACCGATGTTAAAAGTCTGACCGTACGCTTCTGGAACGTTAACCGAATTGGCTATGTAAGGAGCTACATCCCCTATGTAACTAAAAGCACGGGTTTGAGATCCATCTCCAAAAACTGTCAGAGGTTTGTTCTGAAGTATCTGGTTCATGAAAATGCCCAGAACGTTTCGATAGCGATCCGCAATGTTCTGATACTCTCCATAAACATTGTGTGGCCTGAAGATAATGTAGTCCAGACCAAACATGCTGTGTGCAGATTTTAAGTCCTGTTCCACTGCAAATTTTGATATACCATAGGGATCCTCTGGTGCAGGTACCATGTCTTCACTCATCGGGAGCTGTCCGGCACCATAAACAGCTATAGAAGATGTAAAAACAAAGCATTTAACCTTTGCTTTAATGGATTCATTGATCAGGTTGATGCTACCAATGAGGTTATTAGTATAGTTGAACCTCCTGATAAAATGACTCAATCCTTCAGCGGCATAGGCTGCCAAGTGATAAACATAATCAATCCGGTTATCAGCAAAAATCTTTTGGACCAGCTCATGATCGGTTATAGATCCAAGTATAAATTCAGCCTTGGGGTTGATGTTGTCTTCATAGCCACCACTTAAATCATCAACAACAATTACCCGATGACCAAGGCCGATTAATTCATTTGTTACGTGGCCGCCAATAAAGCCAGCGCCACCAGTTACTAAGGAAGTTACCATAGGATGTTTGTTTTAATTATGATTGATATGTTAGGATCAAGGTAGTACTTGGCAAGAGGCAGGCTGCCAGCTTTGATGATAGTAAAGGCATTGATTTTGATGACAGTATTTTTCCGGATGGCCAGGAAAGCTATGACGGAGAACAGTGGGTTAAATAATCCGACCCTGTTGCCCTAGAAAGATAATAGCTGGATAACATTCCACTCATAGTTGTGCAGGCTTAAAAAGGGATACAGGTCTTCAATGGCATCCAACTTTCCCAGCATTGTAGGAGCAGCGTATAGCTGCAACGACTGTAGGCTCCAGTTCTGGCTCATTGAAACTAGAAGGACGTAATCAAGTTTAGCAACTTGCAGGCTGCTGGTAGCCCAAGGCGATCGAGTGTTTCTGTGATCGCTTGCTAATAAGTAACTGTGATTTCCTGACCGGTTCGAATGTTAGCACTATTCAATACATGCTCATAGGCACGCAGGGTTTGTCTGGCTGTTTTCTCCCAGGTATAATGCTGCAGAACGTGTGCCTGTAATTGACTGTTACGAGGTGCTTCTAACGCCCTTATAACAGCCCTTTTTATAGATCCTACATCGTCGGGTTCGCAGTAGAATGCCATGTTCCCAAAATATTCTTTGGTGTCGCCCTTTTCTGTGATCACGACATTGCATCCCATTGCAGCAGCTTCCAGGGAGCTTAAGCCGGTCGTTTCGAACCAACTGGGTAACGCATGAACCTTTGCGGCCTTGTAGATACTTGCCAGTTTTGTATGATCAATATGTTCAATGAATTGGATGTTAGATGCTGTGGCCCCCAATCTTCTGCATTCATTATAGTAGGCTTGCTGATTTAAAGCAGGCTTCCCAATTATTACAAGTGGGATAGCAGTATCTAGCAGGGCCTTTATCAAATTCAACTGATTCTTCAAACCCTCAATTCTGCCGACACATAGGACATGGTTATCATAAGCTAAATTTCTTTTAACTGAAGCGCTGAAAACCTGATGATCTATTGCATTGACTACTTTTAGATAGGGAGGCCTCAGAGTAGTACAATTACTTAAGCGCCTGTACTCGCTATGGGAATTGGGCAGAAGTAATTCGGAGCGCCTAAGAATGTACTCAATAGATTTATTTTGTCCATGCAGTAAAAAGTATAAGGATTTAATCTTATCTCCCTTAACAAAATACCTGGCAACAGCTTTCAGATATTCAATTTGCCCTTTGGATAAAAGTCGGAAAAGCAATCCCGATAGCCCTTTCCTTGCCTGTTTATCGAATTCCGAATAATCGACAAAGATTGTAGAAATGACAAATGGCAAGCCACTGCTTAAATGGGGTAAAATATCATCTGGTCTGATCAGGTTGAAAAAGTGTATTAACCTGTACTTGGTGTAATCTATCGTCTCATCGGCTAAAGCAATGGCAACTTCTACACCCAAAAGCCTCAGATACTTCGCTGTCATCTCAATCTGGGTCGTATCTCCACCCGGAGATTTGTAAAGGGTGGATCGGGCGATCATCAGAATTGCCATAGAACTGATCTTTATTTGTTTTTCAGGTAATGGGACCTAATGCTCAAAGAGGCAAAAAACGAATTACTCCGTCAGCGCTTTTTTAACCCCATCCAACAAATTATCTTCTGAATTTTTAGAAGGTGTTAACCAAGCACCTTCTCCATATTCATTCCATGCATAAAGCAAGCCTATCGGATCTTTTGTTGTTTGTTCTTTATTCTCTTTTATCCATGCTGTCAATGATTTAGTTGACTTGTAGACAGAGTTAGATGAAAAACCTGTGTAATAACGCTTGGTGTGATATTCAGCAGAGTCAGCCCATGGGCGGGCATCCCAGTTAAGCGTTGAGGCAGGTACATAAGGAAGTTTACTCAATTGAGCAACTCTGTCCCAAATTCTCTTTTCTGATACAATTAAACTATCAATCGGAGTCTGGCGGCTTTCTCCTTCATTGAAACCAACACTGGGATAATTGTAAGCAGTTATGATATCAAAGCCACAGGCTTCAGCCTTAGCGATGCCTTTTGTAGAAGGAGAAGCGCACACAGCTATTACAACTCCTTTTAGACCCTCTTTCTGAGCTTTCTTTCGCAGCAAGTCAAAAGCTTCCTTTACATGTTCAGCACTATTAAACCTTTCGATTAGAGAGCTAACCTCGAAGAAAATTAGCAGGGGCTTTCCATCTACAGTCATGTACGAATCACCCTTGAAAAGCTTTATCCATTCTGTGGTCACTTTGTTCCAATCGTTGGGCCCTATTTCATTATGAGGATGGTTAGCAACCATCAGGCAATACTTTAAGCGCTCGCGGTTTGGTGAGTTCAGGTATACTTTAATAATGGGGTTGGATTCTTCCAGTGGCTTTCGCTTGTTGTAATACCAGCAAAAACTAAAAAAGGTCAAACCTGCATTGGCTGCTTCGTTTATTTGTGCATCCATAATTTCCTGAGTGTTAGTAACCCATCCCCAAATAGGCTCTCTTTCAGGAAAAGAATCAACAAGGTATTGGGTTATATGGGTACTGTCGGGCCTCCAACCATTAAAATAATAGGCTCCTAAGGCGACAGGTTGCTCAGTAGCCGTTTTATGGTTCTGAAATGACAATAGTACAATTATGATAACCAGTAAAAGAAATGACAATTTATACATTGGAGTTTCTATTTAATACATGGGTAAAGGAGATATCACTTCAGCGAAATACACTGGCAAAAGTGGAGTACCTGATGCAGGCCTAAGGAAGTTACCCTCTTACTGTAGAGTATACATGTTTCTTATGTGAACTTGTATGCAAGGAATTGATTGAGCCTGAAAGCTCCTTTCTCTTAATAATTCCTATAAACAGTCCCATGATAATGGATATATAGGCACTACCTTGACTAAAAAGTCCTGTCATAGTAAACGTATTTAGAATGAGTACAACACTTATCCCGGAAAGCATCTGGTAATAGTAGTAAAGTTCTACATCTTGATTAGCATGCTCATCAATTTTAGAGAAGCCAACTTTGTAAATAAAGACTAAGTAAAATAGTAAGCCTAAGATTCCGCTCTTCACTAGTAAGGCTACATATCCATTATGTATGATGGGTACCTTCTCATATTCTTTTCCCGCTAATCTCATTCTAAGTTCTAAATCAATTAATGCTCCGAAGCCATGACCAAAAAATTTCTTTAGGTCACTCGCCTTGTAAAACATCTTTAAACCTTGTGAGGCTTCATACCCTCTCCAGTTATCCCGAATATCAGCCAGGGGCGTGGCATAGTTATTTTTATCTTCCCAGAGTACTTCTTCAGGAGCCCTTTCAAATTTTTCAACCAAAGTGGTGACAAACCCCTGTGGTGGGAGTAAAGAAACGACAAAGCCAGAAGAGACAATGATGAGTGCTAAGAAGAGCACAGCATAGGGCAGACGTCTGTTTCTGCTCGAAATAAAGTACCGGATGTTAATTAGGTTGCTTAAGAAAAAAGTAAGTACGACAGATGTTAAGATCATTGTTCTGGAGAAGTACAGCAAAAAAGAAACAAGGATAACAGCAGCAAAAATCTTGTTAACCCCATAAAGAGAGGGAATCAGTTTTCGAAATTCCTTATTGAAAAGGCGGGCGAATAGAAAACTAACATAAATTGCTTCGCTCAGATTGGTCATGCCTGTTGCCTCCCGGTATTTCTGAAGAGACTCAAAGTGACCAAAGTTGGCTGCCACCAGCCCGAGGTGAAGGATAGAGGATAAAACCACTACCAAAGAAAAGTACTGGAAAAAGGTATCGGAGCTTTGGACATACTTGCTTAACAGCACACCACCAATTATATAGACGAGCACACCTGCAAACAGGAAAATATCCCGGTAAAAGTCTCTGTTCAATTCTTGCAGATTCATTAAACCCGCTAGAAAACCAATTCCTATTAAAAGTGTAACTGGCCAGAGGAGTCTGAACAATTGCCCATACACTGCTGCTTTATCTTGTGGCAACAGCAGAAGCAATACCCCACAGATTATCAGGAAATTAAGCTCCTTGCTTACAAAATAGTCAAGACCTGCCAGTAGCAATGCAAGCACCAGTAAACTTACCTTCATATCTGATGCACTTTTCGGAAAAAGGTGTGAAGAAGTAGTTAGGAATTGTTAACCCAGAAGCCCTTTTAGTCTCGGTTTATCCCCATACTTTAAGAAGAAGAAAAATGCTATCGGTATAGCTGCTAAAGCAAAACTTAGGGTAAACTTTGTTAATAGCCTCAGCAATAAATTATCAATTGTAATTGGCAGCAGGCTTACCGCATAAAAGGCCATAAAGGCAAGTACGATCAGTACCAAATTTTCAAGCTCGTATGGGAAGATGTTATAGTAATATTTTACTTCGATCACCTTTATTAGGTTGATCAAAGCCAGACTAAGACTAGACGCTGCGGCAACACCGAGCACTCCATAATATCTAAAGCCTATAAAGTTTAATACAATAGCTAACACGACGAATAATATGGAGTTTATTAAATCCACCTTCGCAAATTTGCCAATAACAAGTAGGCTCCCGTTAGGTCCTGTCAGAAACTGCAACAATTGCCCCCATATCAGCACCCTTAAAATAGGTGTGCCAGAGGTAAACTCTTTACCAAAAAATAATAGAATATCCTCGGTGAAAATGATGAGGAACATAATGAAGGGGAGGGCGATCAACAAGGAGTTTCTGGTAGTAATTTTAAATTCTTTTTCCAATTCGCTAATCCTACCTAAAAAGATATAATTTGAAATTTTTGGAAGGAACCGGTTATAAACTACTGTCGAAAAAGATATAAGAATAACCAAGGTTGAAACAAGTCCATAAACCCCTAACGTCTCTAAAGAAACATATTTACTAAGGATTATTTTGTCTAGCTGAAGTACGATGTAGTAGTTCAGACTAGTGAAAAAGAAGGTATAGTTTTCTCTGCTAATTATAATGTTTTCTTTCTTAATGGCTAAATACTGTTTTATTTTTTTCCAGTCTATGATGAAGACATACAGCAGTAAAGAGAAGAAATAAGCAACTACTACACCAGCGATAATGATATTATCTCCTACAATACTTCTTACATTGAAGTAAAGAAGTAAGACGGTGCAGAAGCAGATGACTTTGTATACAATTTCTGATCTTATAGAACTTAACTCGGCTCTTTGGGTTGCAATCTGTACTTTTCCAAACAGGGTGAAAGCAGTGGATAAAACGGTTCCTGTCGCAACCAGAAGCCAGGTAGTTCTGGATATTTCTTTCGAAAAAAAACTAGACGTTAATACTTGGTGCGGCACTAAAAAAGCAAACAAAAGAAAAATAACGCTATTCAATGCAACCATGTGCATTAATTTGTCGAGTGTTGCTTTGAAAGTGTTTTGTTTCTTCTGAAGATACAAATAGCTCAGTTCTTTAATGATCAGTCTGTCATATCCCAGGAATAAAAGTATAGAAAAGAAGTTAGTCCATGTGAGGAAAAGGACATAAAGACCGTACTCCCTCACCCCGATAACTCTTGTAAATACTAGCTGCATGATAAAACCTAAGACAAGTCCTGTAGCCTTAACCGAGGAAAGTTTTAGGTCCTTTGTCGTACTGTCACCAGCTAGACCGTTAATTTCATGCTCATCTTTATGTTTCACTTCAAGAAAAATAGGGCGTTTTCCTACAGGCATTATAGCTGTTCTGTAAGACGTTGGGTATGGGGTTATACATTGTTAAGAAACCCTTTCTATAAAGGCCTCTTTCTGAAGAGTTGAACAAAGAAACTTATCTGCAACATTAATCACGGCATATATTTCTCTATCAGATGAAATTAAATTTGAAACAGTAGCGAGAAAATCTTGGAGTTGGCTCCTGCCTTTGGGGTGGCAGTACACATTGTAGATTAGCTTCGATCCATCCGGAATTGCGTGTTTCAACTCAACAGCAGAACCCTTAGAGTTACGGGCCTGTTCTTTTACCCATACACAACAGAGTAAACAGGTGCCCTCTGTTAAAGTATAAGCATGTTGGCCCAGTTCAAATTTTCCCATTGCGTTAGTCAAGAACTCTCCGCGCAATAATTTAGAACTTGAATCATACTTTAACAGATCTTCCAGATCATCTATCTTTATATTTTCTTTGAGCTTGGCAACACTGCTTGCTCTGATTTTAAAGACTTTATACTTTAGGGAGATTCTGCTTTTCAACAGAAACTGACTTCCCCAAAGTGTGGCCTCAGAATCGTTGGGTTTAGTGTGCCGTACTGTTTCTGCAACTATCTTTATTTTCCGTATAGTTTGTCTTAATGTCTTAGGGCTAATGCCAATCCTTGAAAAGAGAGCATAGATCTTTGCCTTCTTCTTTACTACATTATCAAAGTATAGCTTCGTGCATCGGGCGGTCACCAAGGATTTCGCAGTACCGGTAATATGTAACTCAGAAGCCAGCAAGTTTTTTGTTGCCAACTCCTTTTTAAAAGCGTCTTCTCCTGGCGTAAGATCAAATGTAGAGCAGCCTTCGTGCATCAAACGCTTTGCCAAGAACAGGAAATGCAGCATGCCGGGGGAATAAGGCGCATAAGCGGGTGCGTAAGAGCTCACACCTTGCGAAATGATACAATTGTCAGCTTTTGTGGCAACCTTAGCCGCGATGATTTTCTCATTCAGCTTGATGATACTCACATGTAGGAAATCTTTCTCAAATAGTTTTAGTAAGAGCTCTTTTCGCTGTGGATCTTCCTGAAAAGGTGTGGTATTATAAATTGCTCCTTTTCTAAAATCTGATTGTATTATAATAAAGTCTATAATAGATCTAAACTGTTCGACAGTGGTGATCACTTCCAGCGTCAGTTCGCCCAGTTTTTTTAAGTGGTTGATTTTACTTTTTTGTTTTTTTAAACGTCTTGCAATCTTTTCGTTTTCAAGTTCCCATAGAGGTTGATTAAAAGCTCGTAAGACGCATATTCTCCTCCAAGGCGCCTCTTTACGTGCCCATTCCAGAGGTACATTGGGAGGTATAAATTTGAGTATTATGTCGCACGTTGGAAAGGCTTTTCTGACCTCACCCAGTGCTTCTTTTATAAACTTTACTCCCTCCGCAGCCTCAGCCAACCAGGTCTGGTATTCGGCTCGGTTTGCTCCCGCTCCAACGATAGTTCCTTTGTTACTTTTTGCCAGCAAGAGAAGGCCCGTTAGTTTATCGTTGGTGGAAGACTTAACAAGAATGGGTAAATACTCTTCTGTATAAAGCGAATACCAGGTTAGCACGAACGTTTTGCTCTGAAAAACAGTAGCCCAGGGACATGATTCATAGAGCTCGTTCCACGCGGCCTGGAAAGTAGGATCAGACAACAATTCCAATGCATCATGTCCTGCAAGCAATTCTATGAAACTACAGGGCACAGCAGCCTTTATAGCGACCTTTCTCTCCTCCATTTCTTCTTTCGCAATCCCAATCATCCGAACCGTTGCCAATTTAATTTCCGACTGAAGTATAAAACTGTTTTATAGTAGAGCTAAGCTTGTTTTGCTGCTTGCCAGTAGAGTATTTCTGTATGCCGACACGGTGTAAAAGGATTTGGCAGATCTGCTACGCTATGGTGTCCTTTCTGTTTTTCAAGAGGGGGGAGTTGCATGTAGTTTCCGTACTGCCTTTTCAGACACTTGTCCCATCCGGCAGGAATGGTGGCCTGCATGTCTTCGTATTTGACTTTGATCAGTTTGCGGAGCTCTTCTTCTTCGATATAATTTGCTCCAAATTTCCACATCCCCGGTTTTTGCAGGTAGCTGCTGGCATATACCAAAGGGAGGGGCACGTGTTTGTTAATCCACTTCAACGCTTTTGCCCTTTTGGCATCGCTGCCTAACAGGCCGAGGAGCATGTTTTGTAAAATGATGAAGTAGTTGTGCGGCAGGAACGCCCGGTCGTAAACGAAGATATCAACCTGCAGCCCTTCATGCCATTGGTCGTTGTTGAGGGTATAGTTACTGTACTTGTCCCTTAAACGTGCCTCGACCTGCTCACTATAAGGGTAATTTCGATCCGTTTCACTGTTTTGAAAAAAGATATCCTGTGGAAGTGCCGGTACGACCAATTCTACAAATTTTTCATAATTCTCCCGGGTCATGCCCACGTCCAGATCATCGTCCCAGGGAATAAAGCCCTGATGGCGAATAGCACCTAATAAAGAACCACCTACTAAGAAATACTGTATATGGTGCTTGTTACACAGATGGTCCATAATCTGGAGCATGCGCAGCATCACCAGCTGGCACTGCTTTATCAGTGTCTCACCTTCTTCTCTCTTATCCGGAAATAGCTCATTCAGGCTCATATAAATTAAGGATACTTAAAAGTTCTTCTATCCATGAACTTCTAGGCTCCACGCTATCGTGGATTAAAAGTCATTTCTGAAGTGGTAGGTCATCGGAACTTTCAAATTGAGGCAATAACTAAAGCAATGCGAAATATATTTAGTCTTTCCTCGGTATCTCATTTTTACCTACTATCTGAACAAAGTCAGCTTTTTTAACCCTTTCATTCAGGATACGATCCCTGGTATCAGCAGCAAAATAGATACTACTTATAAGGCACTCACTTAGCATTCTTACTACGGTCGCCTCGATGAAGCTCTCTATCTGATCCTTCAATTGATACTGACAATAACTATCATAAAGGATAATAGAATCGCTTTGGGGAGGGATCGCACTATAAGCAATGGAAGGAGCCATGCTGTTGGATTGGTTGATAGCCCAAATACAAAATATCAAGGAATGATTATCTGAAATGGTGTAAACATGAGAACCATTTTCCAGCTTCCTCATGGCGTCAGATAAAAATTCATACTTTGTCAGATCCCGCCCGGTTGGCTTATAATTTAGCAGATCGTGAAGATTATCCTTTTGAACCGAGGCTCTGTTGTTACCTACTGCGTGAGCATTAACTTTATAGATAGTATACCTTTTGTTCTTTCCTGTAGAAGGTACTAGTTCTCTGAAAAGAGGACCCGGTCCTTTTCGTTTGGCGTTTTGTAGTCGTTCCAGATAAACCAATAAGTTTCGAAACGCTTTTTGCTTGTCGTTTCTCGGAAACGCAGGCAAAATACCTGCTCTAACCAGCCTGTTTAAAATACTACTCTCATTACTTAGTTGCTCATCCACCTTCATGGTAACGACACTTTGCAAATAATACTTCGTGCTCCCCGCAATTCTTAATTCATATGCGACAGCCTGCTTATTTGCTAAAAGGTTTTTATAACTATCACCTCCGGGAGTTAAGTCAAACGTCTTAAAACCCTCTTCGGCCAAGAACCTGCACAACATCAAAAAATGCAGGATACCGGGAGAGTATTTTGAATAGGGCGGGGAGTGCGTGTTCATGCCGCATAGATGTACCCACGGTTTTCCTATTGTTCCGACATTGGAGGCAATGATAGCATCGTTAACTTTCAAGATGGTGACATGAACGAGTCCTGCATCGAATAAAGCCAACAGAAATTGTTTTGCTAAAGGAGAGCTGAAAAAGCGCGATTTGTTGTACATCGCTCCTTTGCGAAAATCATATTGCGCAGCAATATCATCGAATATGTTTGAAAAGGTCTCTTTATCTTCGACGTGCACAAATTGAAGATCCCCCAATCTTTTTAGCCGGTTGATCTTTTCGCGCCTGTTTTTCTTTCTGAGTTCTTGTGAAATATAGGTCTTATCAAGAGCTAATAATGGTTGAGCATACGTTAAGAGCACACACCTTTTTTTCCATTGTGGTCTTGCTAACCACTTGAGTGGTGCTGCACCAGGTAAAAACCTGAATTGGAAGTTTGCGCCAGGAAACTCCTTCCATATTTCTAGCAGTGCTTTTTCTATAAAAGAGTTTCCATTCCATACTTTTGAAATCCAAACATGATACTCCCCAATCCCAAGAATCAAATCAGCTTCTTTCTTACATAGAGGTAAAAGGCCTACTAATTCTGCTCCGCAAGCAGCTCTGACAAGTATGGGGGTATTTTTCTCGTGGTATACTCTATACCAATTGATGACAAATTCTTTGCTTTGGTAAATGGTGGCCCACGGACAAGTATGGTAAAGTGAATCCCACTTCTCTAAAAACAGATTATCAGATAATAATTCCAGTGCCTTGGAACCGACCAATACTTCTACAGTCACGGAAACCTCCGCTATTTGTACATCTTCCCTCCCGGACACCGTGGTTTTAGTTAACATATCATAATGCTGACATTTAAATGCCGAACTATTCGCTCAATTGAAGTGCTCCATTCGATGTTTTGTTACCAATACAAGATTTCAGTATGATCACATGGTATAAACGGGTTCGGAACATCAATGCTATGGTGGCCTTTCTGCTTTTCGGGAGGAGGTGGCTGCATATAGTTGCCATACCGCCTGGCCAGGTAATTATCCCAGCCTATAGGGATGTAAGCCTTCATGCCTTCGAAGTCTGTTTCAAGCAGTTCTGCCAGTTCTTGTTCCTTGATATAATATTTGCCCAGTTTAACCATCCGGCGGTTGTTGATATAGCTGCTGGCATACACCAGTGGAATCGGTGAATGCCGGGCTATCCAGCGGAGCGCGCGCGCGCGGGCTTTATTGCTTTTGCGCTGCAGAAAAAAGATGAGCAGCCGGTTTTGCAGGTAGATGAAAAAATTATGCGGCAAATAAGCCTGATCAAAAACGGCAATATCTACCTGCAAGCCATCATGCCATTTCAACCAGGATGCTTTGTCTTCAGCACGACGGACATAGCTGCTGTACTTGTCTCTTAGCTTTGCTTCAATTATATGACCTGCAGGAAAGTAACGGTCGGTCTCATCGCTCTGGAAAAAAATATCCTGTGGCAACTCGGGAACAGCGAATTCGACGAACTTCTCGTAATTTTCCCGCGTCATGCCCACGTCCAGGTCATCGTCCCACGGAATCATGCCCTGATGGCGGATGGCGCCCAGTAAGGTGCCTCCGTTTAAAAAGTACTGGATCTGGTGTTTGCGGCACAGGAAATCCAGGATCTTGAACATTCTCAACATTACCAGCTGGCACTGCCTGAAACGGTCACTTTCTTTCTCTCGCTCGTCAGGGAAGAGGTGTTCAAAATTCATCTCAGGCTTTTTTAGAGTAGACTTACTTCCTAGATTATACTTTTGGTGTTAACGTTCCTACTTCACTTAGAAGATCAGGACAAATGGTACGAGGTGTCGTATACTTTAAATCTTTCCAGAAAGACAAGAAACTCGTTGTATACATCTTCAAACTGCATGTTTTTACAGGTATCAAGCACCGTAAACCGCCCGGGCCTCATCTTAAAGGAAGTTTCATAGATCATGGAAAGTTTGTCTGCCAGCTTTTCATCCAGCAGATGGAACGCCAGCGGGATATTAAGCTCCTGGGCGTAGTTGATACACTTGGCATCCAGCTTTTTCTGCAGGTAAAGGCAAAAGATGCTGATGGAGCCGACCTGATACCCGTGCAGCGTCGTTTCGGAAAGGTTATTATAATCTATGGCATGACTGATCAGGTGTTCGCTTCCGCTGCATGGGCGGCTGGTACCTGCCAGGGCCATAGACAGACCGGAGTTGATCTGGCAATAGATCACCTGTTTTAAGAAATTTCTGTTTCGGATGTCTTTCGACTCGTGGTGAACAAGTGCAAAGGCAGCGCTTCGCGACAGCATGTAAGCCAAGTCATGAATCGGCTCTCCCTTGTTTCGAGCGGCCAAGACCCAATCGTTTGTTGCCGAAATATTCGAAAGGATATCGCCTGCGGCAGCCTGCAGAAATTTAGTTGGAGAGTTGCGGATGATGCTGATGTCTATAACCGCGCCGAAAGGAGTTCTGCCAGGCAAACTTAGGGTTTGGCCCTGGTTGTCTTTGATAACGGCTATGGGCGACACCAGCCCGTCGTTCGAGATAATGGTGGGAACAAGCAGATTCTCTATATCGGCCAGCAAACTTACCCGCTTTGCAATATCCAGGATAGAGCCGCCGCCAACACCAATAAGCAAGTCAATGTTTTTTGTTAAACAATATTCTTTTAGTTCTTCTACCGTCTCCTCGTTGTTCCGATAAGCGATCAAGTGATCTGCCTCCAGGGTCTGAAGTATGATTTTGGCATAGACCAGCGAGCTGGTACTGCCGGATATAACCAGTATGTGCTTGAAGGTAAGCTTGGCTTGTTTTAAAAAGAGCGGAATTTTATCGAGGATGTTCTCATTCACCTGGAAAATGGTGGGAAGCTGAACCGTTTTGTTTTGGCAATACCTGTTTCCTTTGATCTTCTCAATGAGGCTGGAGGTGCTGATACCGGAGGTATAAGGAACCAAAACCATCTCGATGTTGCGTGTTTTCAGGTATTGCTCTGTAACCCTTATCTGCTCTAAATAGCTGTGCCGTTCCCAATCATCACCGTGCACGATCGCCTCAATTTTATACTTTTCAAGGTAGGGTTTATTATCGTACTCTCTGATGATGAAGGCTTCATCGACATACTTGCAGGCCTTGATTATGGCAAGCCTATCCTGTTCCGAGTGGAATGGCTTTCGCTTGTATTCTGCTACCATCTCATCTCCGTTTACCGCAACGATGAGCCTTTGCCCGAGGGCTTTAGCTTTACGCAGTAGCTCGGTGTGTCCTCTATGGAAGAGGTCGAAGACGCCTATGACATAAACATTTTGATACATGCCTGCTATACTTTTATCGGCTCAACAACGACGTGTGCTTGCTGTCTGTCCTTCCAGTGAAGAACCTCAGTGTGGTGGCAGGGGGTGAAAGGATCAGGTATACCGATACTGTGGTGACCTTTTTGCTTTTCAGGTGGAGGCGGCTGCAGGTAGTTGCCGTAGCGCCTAGTTAGGTAACGGTGCCAGCCCTTTGGGATATAGGTGCTTACGCCTTTAAACTCTATTTCTACTAGCTCCGAGATTTCCTCTTCTTTAAAATAGTTTGCCCCGAGTTTTACCATCTGGCGGCTGTTGATAAAGCTGCTAGCATACACCAGCGGAATCGGTGTATGCTGTGTTATCCAGCGGAGCACACGAGCGCGGGCCTTGTTGCCATTGCGCTGCAGGAAAAAGATGAGCAGACGGTTCTGCAGGTAAATGAAAAAATTATGTGGCAGAAACGCTTTGTCAAAAACAAGTATGTCGAGCATTAAACCGCAGTGCCACTTTACCTGCTGCATACTTTCCGGCATATTGTAGCTGCTATACTTGTCTCGCAATTTGGCTTCCACCCGGTGGCAGTCAGGAAAGAAAGCATCTGTTTCGGGTGTCTGAAAGAAGATATCCCCAGGAAGTTCGGGCACGGCGTGCTGCACAAACTTTTCATAGTTTTCCCGTGTCATGCCTACATCCAGGTCATCGTCCCAAGGCTTGAACCCTTTGTAAATGACAGCCGCTTTTAGTGTGCCGCTGCATAAAAAATACTGAATCTGGTGTTTCCGACACAGCAAATCGAATATCTTAAACATTCTCAGCAGTACCAGATGGCATTGCTCTATGCGCGTTTCTCCTTTCTCTCTCTCATCAGGAATCAAGTGCTCGAAATTCATAAAGGCTCACTAATTCAAGGTCGTTTTACTTTGTAACACATGATCCAAAATGACTGCTGTGGCTTGTTGTGCCGTTTGTTTCATATCTTGTTCATTGTTAATGACAGTGCAGTTAGAGAGGAATCTGTGGAGGTTCAAATATTCATACCTTAACTTCTCTGCCATTTCGAAATTTAGCTCCTGTTTTCGTTGTAGTAGCACCTCTGTCGGAAGGTCAAGTATTATCCAGAGGTCCGGTTTCGGGAGAATATGATGTATGAGTTTGATATAAAATTTATTCCCCTTTATGCGATAGCGTAGCGGATCAGCTAATACATCAACAAAGTAACGATCATACAAAACGAGGTGCGACTTTGCCTTAAAAGGGTATACTTTTAACCAGTAACCAAGCATAAATTCAATTAGAAGAAGGTTTAGCTTGAGGAAAGAAGCAAGGATACCTCTTTCTTTATATTGGTGTGGCTTAGAAAAATGATAGCCTTCGTTCTTGTTTAGTATAGCGCCTTTATAGAGAATAGCAGGCATTTTTTTGAAAGTAACTGTATTCTTGAATAGAGAACCTAATGGCCCTGCCGCTATCTCGTTGATAAAAGTAGACTTCCCGCACCCATCTCTGCCTAATATTCCTATAACAAGGCCATCTCGCATAGGCTTACCACCTAGTAATTTCAGTTTCTCCTGTAGTTCTTGCTTTAACTGAATTGGCCCCATTACTTCTAAGTTTGCAGAGAAATTATTCCTTAGCATTTTCAGTTTTTCGATGTTTGTGAATTTAGCTGTACAGTACTAGCACATAATAAAGCCTGGTTCCAAAAAGGTATCTCGATCTTCCTAATTGTCCAAGGCTTCGCCTATCTCAGTCACATCTGGTAACCGGAGAAAAATGGTTGTAGGAAACTTAAAATGGGTGATTAGTGGGAAGCTTAATTCCCCTTCTGAACTTGAACACTTTATATGTACTAAGGCAAAGTAAGACCTTTATCCATATCAGAAATGTTTAGAATAAGTACTTATATGGCACTACTTCCAAAGTATAAATTAGATTATGCTCCAACTTTCACTTTCCTTGCCTGGTAAGTCTTGTCTTTGTACATACTTGCCCGTCCGTAACCGTAGCCATAGCCGTATTGGCCTTTTACAAAGCCCCTGGGTTTAACGCCATTAAATACTAATGCCACATTGTTTAATGCCTTCAGTACATCGTTTTGAGAAAGGTCCTGAACCAAGTTTTTGGGTGTATGGGCATGTCTCATTACCAGCAGTGTTACGTCACAATATTTAGAGAGAACATAGGCATCTGAAACCAGGTCTATTGGTGGCGTATCTACAATGATGTAATCGAACTTCTTCTCTAAGTAGCTGAAGAGCGCCTTAAATTTTCCATTCAAGATCAGGTCTGTATGGTCGCCTATAGCTATACCAGCCGGCACCACGTTCAGATGGATGAATGGGGTACTTTTTACTATTGATTCAGACGTTGCTCCACCAAAAAGGTACTCTATGATGCCTTCCTGCTTGTACATGTCGAAAAGCACGGAAGTATTAGGATTCCTTAAGTCAAAATCAACAAGCACCACTTTCTTTCCAGAACAGGCCAGATTGTAAGCTAAATTCGAGCTGACAAAGCTCTTGCCTTCGCCAGGGATACTGGAGGTAACCATAATCTTCTTCTTGTTACATTTACCATACAGTCCCATGTTAATTCTTAGCTTTCTGAACTGCTCCACAGTCGGAATCGCTGTAGGTGCCTTAAATATTCCTCCCTTTTCCTGCTTCATGAGAGACAGTTCCGCAACAATAGGTGCATGCACATGCTCTTCGATTTCTGATCTGAATAAGAGCTTCCTATTGAAGAGTTCTTTAACCGTGACAGTAGAAACAGCCGAAGCAAGCGAGAAAATTACCGCTATCAGATATAAACGCGTAGGTTTAGGACTGACAGGTATGGATGAAGATTCAGCCATATCCACGATTCTGCTATCGCCAGCGCTCGGGGCGTACGAGAGAACCGTTTCCTCCCTTTTCTGCAAAAGAAAACTGTAGGCATTATTTTTTATGGCTTGCTGTCGGCTAATCTCCATTAGCTCTCTTTCCTGTTGAGGTATAGACTTTAAAGAGGTTTGATATTGGCTGTTTGTAGAGGTAAGGTTGGCACGGCTCGCCAGCAGTGCCGCACGTTGGTTGCTTATATTTTCCAGTATACTGGGACGCACTTTTTCAATCTCTTCAGCTAGTAAAATCAATATAGGGTTATTTTCAGCTGTTGTATTTTTTAGTTTCTGATACTCAATTTCTGCGTTATACAATTTGTGTAGAAGCTGCGACAGGACAGGGTCGTTGACACCCAAGGTAGATGGTACTATACCTGCCGATTTGTTTTTTGAGATTACGTAACTTTCTACCTTTTCAAGAACGGCTAGCTGCAGGCTGATTTCACCTAATTTTTGATCAATGTTGCCTACACTTTCTAAATATAATCTTCCCTGTTCACTTAGATTTATTACGCCTTTTGTTGATTTGTATTTTACAACCTGACTCTCAAGGTTTTCTAGTTCTTTTTCTACAAGCTTAATTCGGCCCTCCACAAACTCGAGTGTATTAGCGGCCAGCCTATTTCTCTCGCTAATTGCTACCCTATTGTAGGTCTTTATAAGCGCATTCAAAATGTCTTCGCCTCGCTCAGGCACCGGATCATACATGGTGAAATTTATAACTGTGGAAAGTTTATTCTCCGCCTCAATATTTATGCTTTTAAATAACTCTTCAGTTATTTTTTTCGGCTTGACTAGAGAAAAGTAGAGCGGGTTTGTATCCAAATTAGTCCGCTTTTCATTGGTTACAAATTGTAACACACCAAATGGTGTCCTAACCCATTCTCCGAGAGGATAAACGTCACTATCAATCTTAATTTCTCCATGCACCTCGTCCACAGTGAAGTATATTTTTGATGCTTCTTTAAGCTTATCCGGGGATTGCACTCTAATTTGGACAGGAGATGAAGTATAAGCCGAAGTGGTCTTTAGCTTTCCTTCTTCAAACACCGGTGCATACAGATGCAGGTCATTTACTACATTCTTCATTAACGCACGGGAGTAGAGTACTTTTATCTCATTTTCAATAATGTTATTAGAGGTAAATGCATCTATAGATTCCGTCATTTTAGAATCGTTAACTCCCTTCTTTTCATCTTTGATGATCAATGAAGCTGAGACCTCATAAGTAGGGGTTGCAAAAAAACTTAGATACCCCCATGTCCCGATGAGGGAAACAATTAAGATCGCTAAAAATAATGGCCAGTATGGCTGGTATTTGTAGATTATAGTTAAGAACAGGTTGTTTTCAGGGCTTCGCATACTATAAAGAGTATAAGTAGGTTGAGAACACGGAATCGAGCGTACAATTTGCACTAATTGATGCTTAGGTGAAGCCAAATGGAACTAATATCGGAAGGCTATGCAGTCAGAAACATACCAAGCCTAATTTTCTATACCATGAACCAATCTCGGTTTTAACGAGTTTGCTATGGGTCTAGGGTGTAAAAAATGATTATAAGAATATTTTTTATAAATATTTAATAAAGAAACAACAAAGGTGATATTGTGTTGTCTTTGTTAAGTTTTATTTAAACTTTGTTAAGTTAAATACGATTGCTTCTTACTTTCTGTTTGGGTATCAGGTGCTTTAATTGCGGGAGTTGAAAAAAACAAAGCTAACAGGTAAAAAGAATGGGCCAAATAGAAACGGTAGAAGGTGAGAAAAATATAATAGATTGTTTAATGAGGCTTCTGCAGGAGTAGCTTTGAGGCTAGTGAAGAGTTGAAGGTTTTTCTGTTATAGTTCAACCGAAAGCAAGCCTTTTACCCATTGGTATTTCAGGCATGAGGTAAAAGGCTTGCTGCAGGAAATGATTACGAACTGCACGACAGCATGGAGCATCCGGCCTTCTGCGTGGCCCACCCCGGCCTTGTCTCAAAGAATTCGTCATGTTTATCGGAGTATGGCTCCCGAAGCGCTTGCTGCAATTTTTCGAACAGCGCCGTTTCGCCTTTCTCCAGCTCCTCTATGGCTTGGTGCAGCAGGTAGTTGCGAAGGATGAAGCGCGGGTTGGTTTTGCGCATCAACTCCTGCGAGGCCTGGCGCGTGATCGTATTCGTGTTGAGGCGCTCCAGGTAGTTCTCAATTAAAGAATACAGCGCCTGCTGCTGCTCCTCGCTCAGCTCATCGTACAAACTCTCTTTAAAGTAGGTGGCCACTTCCTGGGCACTGCCCATGAACAGCGGCAGATCGATCAGGAGCTGGAAGAAGATGGTCATGTCGGGCTTGAGGGCGGCCAGCGTCTGCTCAAACTGCGTGATCAGGTCCGTATCGCCGCTCTTAAGCTTATCCAGGCCCAGCTTGTTGCCCATCATGGCATAGTACTTCCGCCAGTATACTTCCTTGTAGCTTTCCAGCGCAGTCAGTAATTGATCTTTCTCCACCAGGGGCAGTAGCGCTGCCGCCAGGCAACCCAGGTTCCAGTAGGCGATGCTAGGCTGTTTGCCAAAGGCATACCTTCTGCCCGGCAGGTCGGTGGTGTTGGGGGTAAAGTCCGGGTCGTAATCGTCCAAGAAGGAGTAGGGGCCATAGTCTATCGTGAGGCCAAGTATGGACATGTTATCCGTGTTCATCACGCCATGCACAAATCCCACGCGCTGCCACTCCACCATCAGGCTGGCGGTGCGCTCCACCACCTCCTTGAAGAACGTCATCACTTTGTCTTCACCCGCTATGTGGGGGTAATAGCGGCTGATGGTCCAGTCTACGAGCTGGCGCAGGTGCTCGTGCTCCTTGCGGGCGTTCAGCAGCTCAAAGTTGCCGAAACGCAGGAAGCTCGGAGCCACGCGCATCACGATGGCGCCGGGCTCGTAGGCGGCGTTGCCGTTGTAGAACATGTCGCGCAGCACGGGCTCGCCGGTAGCCACCAGGCTCAGGGCGCGGGTGGTCGGGATGCCGAGGTAGTGCATGGCCTCGCTCATCAGGTACTCACGCACCGAGGAGCGCAGCACCGCCCGGCCATCGGCGCGGCGGGAGTAGGCCGTAGGGCCACCGCCTTTCAGTTGCAGCTCGAAGGTCTTTCCTTCCGGCGCTTGCCACTCGCCCAGGGTAATGGCCCGGCCGTCGCCCAGCTGTCCGGCCCAGCCGCCGAACTGGTGGCCGGCGTAGCAGGCGGCGTAGGGGTACATGGCATCGGTCACATAGTTGCCGCCCAGTATATCCAGCTCCTGCTGCTCTTCCGGTTTCTTTATTCCCAGCTCTGCGGCCAATTCATCAGACCAGGCCAGCAGGGTTACCTTCTCCACAGGGGTGGGGACGGCTTTGCTGTACAGCACGCCCGGGGTCTGGCGGGGCGTCAGGTCGCCGGTCTCGTCGCCGGGAAAGGTGGTCACGAATTCTTTTTTATAGTTGTCGGAGCGAAGGCTCTTCATAGGTTTCTGGTTTAGGTGGATGTTCTGCCGCACGCGCGTATACTTGCGTGGCCTTGAAGGTAACAAGTATGAGGCGGAATTAGTTGGGGAATGCTCTTAATCTTATTTCAAAACTTGGTAGTTTATACTTGTCCTGGAAGGCTTTAATTGCCCTTTTACTCTTGTGTTATACCTCTTGGCTCCTATTATGCTCCGGCGCGGCAAGTATAAATGGTCGTGGTTATCCATCCTGCCTGTCCGTACAACTCCGGAAATCCTGGCTCATAGCCTCCTCCACCTCACACAGAACAGCGCCGGGTATATCTAATCCACTATTGCTGACGTATCTACTAAAAGATCATTAAAACAGCTACGAACACATGGAAAACTCATTGACAAATACCTCCCTGCGGAGTCTTGTACAGGACCCTTCTCAACTGGCAGACATCATCAAAGACCCAACAAAGGGACTAGACTTTTACAAAGGGCTATCGGTTAAGGAGCAGCAGTATCTACTCTTCGCCGCCGCCTTCGGCCTGATTGGCTATGCCATCTACCTGGGCAGGCAACAGGGGCAGGACACGACAGCATAACCTCCCGTAAGGTGCTTCGTATAAAGAGTATACATCTTTTATTTTCGATCAGACAGGTGAAAGCCTGATTAAAGCTTGTAGAAGCTTTGCGACGATTACAATTACGTTTGTTCGGAAAGCAAAGAGAAAGACCTGCCTCAAGTCCGACTTGAGGCAGGTTATTTTTTTAGTACCCGGGCCAGGGTGCCTTCAAACTTTAATCCTGACCCAAAGCATTCCTGATTTTTAGGCGACTTCATGCCTGCTCTTAAGCGGATAGGTTGTAACTTAGAGGCTGTAGCTGCAAATTCCTATCCTAAAATATAAAGCAGCTGCTGATACTGAAACATACTTATGTCAATTTCTATTTTTAGCCAGGGCAGAGACCTGAATCCCTGGGTGAAAGCGCTGAAAGCGGAAAGGCCGGAGCTGGATGTGCGCATCTACCCGGATGACCAGCCGCGCGAGGACGTAACTTTTGCCCTGGCCTGGAACCACCCACTGGGGGCCTTCACCGAATACCCGAACCTAAAATGCATCTCTTCCTTAGGGGCGGGGGTAGACCATATCCTGAAGGATCCGGCCATACCTGAGCCGGTGCAGATCACCCGCATCAAAGACGAGAACCTGACCAGCGACATGGCCAATTTTACCATGGCCCTAGTGCTGAACCACCTGCGCGACCTGCACCAGTACAAAGCCGCCGAGCACGAGCGGAACTGGGAGCCGCTGCGGTACAGGAGAAACGAGGAAGTAACCGTAGGCGTGATGGGAATCGGCACGCTCGGCACGGAGGTGGCCCGCCGCCTCAGCAGCATCGGCTTCAGGGTAACGGGCTGGGCAAACTCCCCCAAGCAGCTGGGAAGTATAAAAGTATACGCGGGGGCTGCGGAACTGGATGCCTTCCTGGCTACCGCCAATGTCCTCATTTGCCTGCTGCCCCTTACACCGGAAACGGCCAATATCCTGAACAAAGAAACGTTCCAGAAGCTGCCGCAGAACGCTTACGTGATCAACGTGGCGCGCGGTGAGCACCTGGTCGATGAGGACCTGCTGGAGATGATAGAAGCAGGCCATCTGGCGGGCGCCAGCCTGGATGTGTTCCGGGAGGAGCCGCTCCCGAAAAACCACCCGTTCTGGGCGCACCCCAGGATACACGTGACGCCGCACATCGCCAGCGTGACCAACCCCGAGTCGGCGGTGGGGCAGATCCTGGAAAACTACGACAGGCTTCGGAACGGCGAGCCGCTCCTCAATCTTGTTTCACGAATCAAAGGATACTAGCATGAACCCTTTCCACTACGCTTTCAAGATAAGAGACATCGCTTCCACCCGCAGGTTTTATGTGGATATCCTGGGCTGCCGGGAGGGCCGGAGCACCGAGCAATGGATCGACTTCGACTTTTTCGGGCACCAGCTCTCGGGCCACGTAAGCGCTAACATCCCGGAGCTGGATTACTGCGGCAAGGTAGACGGCGTGAGCGTGCCGGTGCCGCACTTTGGCTGCATCCTGAATTATGAGCAGTTCGATCAGTTGCAGGAAAGGCTGCAGCAGCATGATATTAAATTTGTGGTGAAGGCGCACACGCGCTACGAGGGGCAGGTGGGGGAGCAGCGCACCATGTTCGTTCTCGATTTGAGCGGCAATCCGCTGGAGTTCAAAGCATTCAAAAACCCGGAGGAGGTGTTTGCTTCCTGATTATTGTCCAAAAGTATGAACTGAAGGTGTAAAGTATATAAAGTTCTCCGCGCGGCTGCTGCAAAGTATAAAGTAACTGGAGCGGAGAACTTTAAGCCCTCCGAAGCACTGCTGGTGGGTCAAACAAGCCAGCAAGGGCAGTAAACCCTAAGCACCCTCAAAGTATAAAAACGGCCTCTGCGCCCGCTATAAAGTATAAACTTTAGCAGGCGCAGAGGCCGTGTCTCTTTAGGTAAAGTATAAACTACCTGCCTTTCTTGCCGCGCCCTTTCTGCTGCTGTTTCTTCTGCCTGATGTGCTCCGCCTTCAACTCCTTAAATTCCTCGTTCGATACCGTCACGGTATAGTATAAAGAGGAGAGGATCGTTACATCCGCGTCAAAATCGTATTCTATACTTAAGGATAGCTGCTTATCGGGGTTCAGCGTGTACGCATCGCCTTCCTTATCGTACACCTCAAACTCATACTCGCCTTCCGCCAGGAGTTTGTTCTGGATGCGGGCCAGGCGGTCGCCGGTAAGCACTATAGGGTCTTCCAGCTCCACCTCCAGGTCGAAGGGCTGGAAGAAGCGGCCGTCCTTTTTGTGCGTGATGTACTCCATCCTGCTGATGTGCAGGGCGATGTCCTGGTTCCTGTTCTCGCGGGTGTACTTTATATCGTTGATGTTTCCGATCAGCTTCATGTGCTAGTATACTTTGCAGCTACAAAGGTAGTTAATAAAGTATGGCAATGCAGGTATAAAAGCGGGTGCAGGAAAGTATAAACCAATTACCGGTTAGGCGGGAAGCGCAGCAGAAATGCCGTCCCCTCTCCCTCAGCCGACTGCACCTGGATAGAGCCGGAATGGAGCATGATGATCTGCTTACACAGGCTCAGGCCAATGCCGGTGCCATTCTTGCGGGTGCTGAAGAATGGGATGAAGATCTTCTCCTGCACCTCTCGCGACATCCCGGCGCCATTGTCCGCAATTCTGATAAACGTGTTCTCTCCAGAAGTATAGGCCGACAACACAATGGCCGGCTCCGGCTGCCCTTTTACCGCCTCCATGGCATTCACCAGCAGGTTGATGAGCACTTGGTCGAGCAGGTTTTTATCGGCCTGCAGGCGCAGCGTAGGGTCTTCCAGCGAGATCTCCAGCGCAATGTTTTTCTGAGCCATGGTCGGGTGCATCAGGTGTCTTAAGTTGGCAAACACCTCTTTCACCGCCACATCTGCCAGGTTCAGTTTGGTGATGCGGTTCAGGTTGCGGTATACTTCGGCAAAGCGCAGCAGGCCCACACTCCGGTTCTTAATGGTGGTCACGCTCAGCTCAAAGTCCTCCAGGTCGTGCGGCGAGGGGCCGGTGGCGGCCGTTTCGTGCAGGCGGGTTTTCAAGGTATCGGCCAGGGAGGCGATAGGGGCCACAGAGTTCATGATCTCGTGCGTCATCACGTTCAGCAGCTTCTGCCAAGCTCGGGATTCCGTTTCGTCCAGGGCCTCGCTCACGTTCTGGAAAGCCACCAGTTTAAAGGTGCGTCCCTCGCTCCGGAAGGCGGTGGCCGAGAGCAGTACTTTCAGGGTGCTTTTCTCGAAGTTGGAAGTATAAGCCGTGGCGATCTTGGAGCGGCCTGGCTGCAGCTCCTGCACGGCCTGGTAGAGCTCCTGGTCCCGCTTCTCCAGGTGGTGGATCGTCTTCATGAAAGGCAGGTGCAGGAGCTTTTTCAGCGAGTCGTTCATCAGCACCACCTCACCGCTTTCGGTGTCGTAAGACAGGATGCCGGTCTCGACCAGCTCCATGATCTTCTGCAGGTGCAGGTGCTGGCTTTCCTTCTCCTTGTTGATACTTTTAAGGGTGGAGTTGATCTCGTTGAAACCCTTGTGCAGCAACTGTAGCCTGGCGCTGGGGTACTGCTCATTATAAAACCTGGAGAAGTCCCGGTAATGCACCGACTCGATGAACTGGTTCAGCTCATCCTGCGACTTTCTGACAAACCGGATCAGGTCGGCCACCTGGTAAGCAATGATGGGAAGTATGAACACGAGCGCCTCCGACCAGCCGTTGATGATGGCGATTGCCGGCGCACTCAGGGTAAGGAGGAGCAAGGCCACCCGCAGCAGCACATCCCAGTCAAACCCCTTAAAGCCCATACTTGCCAAGTCTTCGGTACAGGGCGGTACGGGTGATACCCAACTCTTTGGAGGCCCTGGTCAGGTTACCGCCATGCTTTTGCAGCACCCGGTTGATGGTAACCCGCTCGAGTTCCTCCAGGTTACTTTCCTCCGTCTGCTTTTCCTCTACCGGTGCCAACTCGATGGGGGAGAAAATAATGTCGTCGGCCTGCAGCACGGGGCCATCGGCCATGATTACGGCGCGCTCTATGGCGTACTGCAGTTCCCGCACGTTGCCCGGGTAGTGGTATTGCAGCAGCTTCTCCAGGGCGGTTTTACTGAGCTCAGGTGCAGGTTTCATGTACTTATCGGCATACACAGCGGCAAAATGTCTGGCCAACAGTAGGATGTCATTGCCCCTTTTCCGCAAGGGCGGAATGGTGATCTCCACGGTGTTGATGCGGTAGACAAGGTCTTTACGGAAGCGGGACTCGTTCGCCAGCTCTGCCAGGGGCACGTTGGTGGCGCAAAGCAGGCGCACGTCAACATTCACCGCCTCGTTGGTGCCCAGGCGGATAACCTGCCGGTTCTGCAGCACGCTAAGCAGCTTGGCCTGTTGGTGCAGCGAGATGTTGCCAATCTCATCCAGGAAAATCGTACCCCCGTTGGCTGCCTCAAACCTGCCGGCGCGGTCTTCGCGGGCATCCGTGAAAGCGCCTTTTTTGTGGCCAAACAGCTCACTCTCGAACAGCGATTCGGTCAGGGCGCCCACATCCACTTTAACATAGGGCTTAGTTGCCCGTAGGGAAAAATGGTGTATCGCTTTAGCCACCAGTTCCTTTCCGGTGCCGTTCTCACCCAAAATCAGGATATTGGCATCGGTGGGGGCTACCTTTCGGATCTTCAGGAAGATATCCTGCATGGCCTCTGAAGTACCCAACAGCTCCGTGCCAAAGATCTCCGCAGTGCTTTCTGTCGCGCTGGAGGGGGTACCCTTACTTTTTGTTCCTACAGCGTCGGCCAGAATAGCCAGCAGTTTGTCGTTATGCCAGGGCTTTACCACAAAGTCTGCCGCGCCTTCTTTCAGGGAGCGTATGGCCAGGTCGATGTCGCCATAAGCTGTGATCATGATCACGGCCACATCCGGCTTCAGTTCCTTTATCTTCCGGAGCCAGTATAAACCCTCGTTGCCCGTGTTCAGGGCGCTCTTAAAGTTCATGTCCAGCAGGATCAGGTCGAAGCTTTGCTGCCGGAGCAGGGCGGGAAGCGCGTCCGGGTTTTTCTCCACGGCGATGTCCCGCACGTGTGGCCGCAGCAACAGCCGAACAGCGGTCAGCACATCGGTGTCATCATCTACTAACAGTACGGAGGCCTTTTTTAACTGCATACACTTACATTTACAGCACCTAAAGAAACTATAATTATGCCATTGATACAACTACCTCAACCAGAGCCCCTAGGGCAATGGTAGCCAAGGGGTGAGCGTGCGAAATCGCACACCTGCTGCGCGATACTGCACGCTGTAAAAGTATACATACGCGGTAATGGCTTGATAAACAAGGATATTTTGTTTTGGCACTGCGTGTGCAAGCCAGCTTTGTGGCAGATGAGGCGCCAAGTGGCCGCGCTTGTACTGCTGTTACAGTCAAAGCTCTTATTCCATAAAACTATGCTGAGGAATTACCTGAAAACCGCCTACCGGAACCTTGTACGCCACAAGGCCTTTTCCATGATCAACATTGCCGGCCTGGCTCTGGGGCTTACCACCTGTCTGCTCATCGGCCTGTTTGTGTACGACGAACTGCAGTATGACAAGTTCCTGCCAGAAGGGGATAGGGTGTATCGTATCTATAACGACATGTCGGCAAGAGAGGCGGGCTCCACGGTTGCCCCGGTGCCCCCCATGTTCGGCACCACCCTGGAGCAGGAGTTCCCACAGGTAGAGCAGGTAGCCCGTATCCTGATGCTGCAGTTTGATGCCAACAACCTGGTGGAAGTAGGGGAGAAACGCTTGTACGAAAATGGCCGCACCTTTACCGATCCTACCTTTTTTGAGGTGTTCCAGCTGCCCTTCAAGTATGGCTCCCCCGAAAAGGCCCTGGCCGACCCATCTTCCATTGTGCTGTCGGATAAAATGGCCGCGCGCGTGTTTGGCGACAAAGACCCGGTGGGGGAGAAGATCAGTGTAAACAAGATACCGTACATTGTGCGGGGTGTGTTCTACAGCAACGACCGCTTTCACCTGCCCGTGAACTTTATTCAGCCGATGGAGGCTGCCGAGATTCCGGCCGAGCGCATGAAGAAATGGAGCTGGCAGCAGTTTTACACGTACGTTAAACTACGGGAGGGCACAGATCCGCAGTTCGTGGAGGCACAGTTCCGGGATGTTGTGGGCAAGCAGATCGACCCAGCCCAGAACAGGCCGTATGATTATGTGCCGCACTTTCAGCCACTGCACGACGTGTACCTGCATTCCGCCGATTTTAAGTATGACCAGGCTATAAGAGGAAACATCACCTATGTGAAGGCCCTGAGCATTGTGGCTGTATTTATACTGCTGATCGCTTGCTTTAACTTCGTGAACCTGGCAACGGCTAAATCAGTGCAGCGGGCCAAAGAGGTGGGGGTGAGAAAAGCGGTGGGCGCCAGCCGCAGCCAGTTGGTGGTGCAGTTCATCGCTGAGACCCTGCTGCTCACGCTCATCAGCGTTATCTTTGCCGCCGCGCTTACCTCGCTGCTGCTACCTTCGCTCAACGCTTTCACTGGCAAACAAATGAGCTTTAACATCTTCACCAATCCCTTGCTGCTCCTGTTGCTGCTCTTTTTAACTGTGGTAGTAGGCGTTTTAGCAGGCTTTTACCCAGCGCTTGTCTTATCCGGCTTCCAACCAGTAAAAGTACTCAAAAGCGCCGTGATGGTAGATAGCAGGGTGGGCCGGATACAGTGGCTGCGCCATGGGCTGATTGTGGTGCAGTTTGCTCTGTCTATTTTTCTCATTATCAGTGCCTTTGTGGTATTCAAGCAAGTGACCTATCTGCACAGCAAAGACCTGGGTTTTAACAGGGAGCAGGTTATGTTCTTTCAGATGCGGGGCGAGCAGATGTTCGAAAACTATGAGACGTTCAAGAACGAGCTGAAGAAAGTGCCCGGTATTAAAAATGTGTCGATCGGCTACGGGTTTCCGGGCGACGCCACGGCCGGCGACGGAATTACCACGATTAAAGACGGAGAGCAAACGAACCACAGCGTGACCCAGCTCATGGTGGACTATGATTATGTGAACACGCTGGACGTGAAGCTGCGGGCGGGCAGGGCCTTCTCGAAAGAGTTCCGGACAGATGCCGACCAGGCGTTCATGATCAACGAGACAGCGGTAAGGGAACTAGGCTTCGGCACTCCTGAGAAAGCCCTTGGCCAGCCGCTGCGCTGGAACATTTGGAACGATGTGAACCCTGACTCCATCAAGGAGGGAAAGATCATCGGTGTGGTAAAAGACTTCCACTTCAAGAGCCTCTACGAGAGGGTGGAACCGACGGTGCTTCAGATTTTCCCGGGCGCTTACTGGAAAGTGGCCGTAAAGATGGACGCGGCCGATGTGGCCGGCACGATAGCGCAGGTAAAGCAGGTATGGAGCAAGTTCTCGCCGGATTACCCGATCGAATATGTGTTTATGGATGAGAACTTTGCCAAAATGTACAAGGCGGAGGACAAGCTGAAAACGCTGCTCTGGATTTTCACCGGCATCGCCATTTTTGTGGCCTGTCTGGGCTTGTTCGGGTTGGCAGCCTATGCAGCAGAGCGCCGGAAAAAGGAAATCGGTATCCGCAAAGTGCTGGGAGCCGAGAACGCAACCATTGTAGCGTTGCTCTCCAAGGAATTCCTGGCGCTTATTATCGTAGCCGCCCTCATCGCCTTCCCGCTGGCCTGGTACGCCATGAGCATATGGCTGCAGAACTTTGCCTATCGCATCGATATCCCCGTATGGGTGTTTTTTGCGGCAGGAATAACAGCCGCGCTGGTGGCCTTCCTGACAGTAAGTTATCAGGCACTGAAAGCCGCATCAATGAACCCGGTCGCCAATCTTCGGTTTGATTAAGTATACCCCTATGCCTATTGCTTTTACTGAGGAAAGCAATAGGCATAGCGGGCACCTTATTTTTTTATACTTCGCCAAGCTTTCAAAAATAAATCGCTCCGGATGCTGTAACCTTTCCGAGAACCCGAGTTTACCTAATTGAGCACCGGCCAGTTGGTAAGGATACCCTTGCGTGGCAGCAGCTGAGAAGGAAGTTTAGAAATGCAGACAGCATACCTGAAGCCATGCTGCATCTGTCGGGTTTGAGAAGATAGCGTAAAATTTTACAGGAATTCAGGTAGGCGTGCAACTGTGGCTCACAGCTTTTGTCTTTACGCTATACCTTAACAACATTATCACATTCACATCTTAACTACTGAACTATGAAAAAAAGAAGACTCTTCTTGCTGGGACAACTATGCCTTCTCCTCAGCCTGTTTGGCTTCTCAGGCCTGGCACAGGATGGCGCGCAGCAGCAAGCCGGGGCTAGTCTGAAGGGAAACGGCGCCATAACAGGCACCTTAACCGACTCGCTCACGGGCAAACCACTGGAATATGCCACTGTGGCTCTGCTGCAACAAGGATCTGCACAGGCTGTGGGCGGCACCCTCACAGATGAGAAAGGGCACTTTAAGCTCGAAAATATCGGTTTCGGAACGTATGACCTGGCCTTTAGCTTTATTGGCTATACTTCGAAGACCGTTCGGCAGGTGAACGTAACAGCCGGCAAGCCGCAGGTAAGTATAGGCAAGGTTGCCCTGGGCACCTCCACGGCCACCACCTTGCAGGAGGTGCAGGTGCAGGCGCTGCGGCCCACTATTACGCAGGAGGCAGACCGCCTGGTGGTCAGTATAGAGGGCACCGCCCTGGCAGCGGGCAAAACGGCCTATGATGTGCTGGCTACCTCTCCGGGTGTGTTTGTAGACCAGGAGGGCAATATACAGCTCAATGGCAGGAGCGGGGTAACTGTGATGCTGGACGGAAAGCTCACCTACCTCTCGGCCCGCGACCTCCGCTCTCTGCTGGAAGGCATGCCGGCAGAGAACATCCGTAACATCGAGATCATCACCAACCCCTCCGCCAAGTATGATGCCCAGGGATCCTCCGGCATCCTCAACATTAACCTGAAACAGAACACACAACAGGGCGTGAATGGCAGTGTTTATGCAGGCACGACCTACAACGGCAAGCAGGTAGGCTATTCGGGCGGCGCCACGATCAACTACAAATCCGGTGACTGGAACTCCTTCCTGAACCTGGATGCGGCCCGCCGTGTGGGAGGCCGCGACGCTACGTTTACCCGTGTGTTCAAGGGAGAAGAAGAATCCGTATACTTCGACCAGGAAGCGACCGAGGACTATGAGGTACAGGGACCGCCAGCGGTGCGCCTGGGTACCGATTATAGCATAGACGAGCGCCATAGTGTGGGGGTGATGGGCTACTTTGTGACGAACAAGTTCAATGCTGATTTCCTAACGGAGACTTACCTGGGCAATGCGCCGGGCCAGCCAACGCAGTTTATAGATGCGGATAACTTTAGGGAGAACCGTTTCACGAACTATACCGGCAACGTGCACTACGTGGGTAAGTTCGATACGCTGGGCACGCAGCTGAGCGCGGACCTGGACCTGGTAAAGATCCGAAACAGGGGAGACGCCTACTTTTATAACTACTTCTACGACCTGACGGGGGAGGGGGCCGACAGACAGGATTTCCTCTACACGGAGACGCCCTCCGGTTTCGATATTTTCTCTGGGAAGGTAGATTACACCAAAGCCTTCTCCAATAGCCGCAAGCTGGAGCTAGGCGTGAAAGCTAGCCGGGTGGCCTCGGATGCTGACTCCCGCTTTTATTTTAACAACGGCGATGTGCGTGTGCCGGACCTTTCGCGCACGAACCACTTCCTCTACGACGAGGACATTTACGCGGCCTACGTGAACTGGAGCAGCAAACTCGGAGAGCGCTTTAACCTGCAGGCTGGCCTGCGGGCAGAGCAAACCGTATCCAAAGGGGAGTCGCTGACCACGGGGCAGGTGACCAAACGCGATTACCTGGATTTGTTCCCGAGCCTTTTCCTGATGCAAAAGGTGAGCGACGACTATGAGTTGAACTACAACTACAGCCGCCGCATTTACCGGCCAAACTACGGCTCGCTCAACCCTTTCTTCTCCTACCGCGACCCGTACACCTACTGGCTCGGAAACCCTTACCTGAGGCCGCAGTACACCCATTCCTTCGGCATCACGCAGACCTATAAGAAAAACTACAGCCTGGCGCTCAGCTACCAGCTCCAGCAGGACGTGATTGCGGAGCTTCCTATCATTGATGCCGAAACCTCCACGACCATTTACACCATAGGCAACGTGGACGACGCCATCAACCTGAGCATGACAGCGGTAGTGCCAGTGCAGATCATGAAGAAGTGGGACACGAGCAACACGCTGGTGGTGGCCTACAACGAGTTTAGCACCATCGTGGATAGGCAGCAGGTGACGAATGATCAGGTGTTTTACATGCTGCAGTCCAACCATACCATCCTGCTGCCCTGGAAGCTGAAAGCTGAGATCAACGGCACCTACCAGGGGCCCGGCGCCTACGCGCTGTATCGGGTGGACCCGCGCTGGTGGCTGAATGTGGGGCTGAAGCGAAGCTTTATGGACGAAAAACTGGATCTGACCGTCAACGCCAACGATATTTTCCATACCCAGCACCTCATCATCGGGGCCAATGTGGGCGAAGGCAACGTGAGTGATTGGGACCAGTACTTCCGGCAGCGCAACGTAGGCTTAACGCTTCGCTACAAGTTCAGCAGGGGCGCGAAGTTGGAAGAGCGCAAGCGCAATAACCTGGAGGAGCTGAACCGCACCGGAGGTTGATTTAGCATTGTTTGTTTTAGTGATAAAAGCAAGTGGGGCTCTATGGGTCCCTCTTGCTTTTATAGGCACCGGGTAGTTCCTGATCCAGCTCCTGAAAAAAAACGGCAGAAATACTGTAACTTTTCCCAAAACCGCAGTTTCCTTTATGGAAGACAAAACCAAACCTGATCATTTGGAAATATTTACTGACAATGCTTTGATGCTCAAGGTAAAAGCCGGTGACCTTGACAAGCTCGGCCTCCTGTTCCAGCGGTACGGTAAAAGCCTGTACGGCTTCTACTTCCGCATGACCCGGAACGCGGAGCTGAGCGAGGACCTGGTGCAGGATGTGTTTGAGCGGGTGCTGAAGTACCGCCACACGTTCCGGGGTGACGGAAAGTTCACCACCTGGCTGTACCACCTGGCCCGCAACGTGCTGGCCGATCACCTGAAGAAGACAAAGCGTGCCGGTATCAGCACAGACATAGACCAGAAACAGGACAAGCTGCCGGACCTGTCGGTGCCGGAGGAGGCAAGGCAGAAAGAGGAGCACCTGCAGTTAATGGAGCGGGCACTGGACCAACTGAGTGAAGAGAAGCGGGAGCTGCTGCTGCTCACCAAGCTACAGGGCCTCAAGTACAAGGACATCGCCACGCTGCACAACTGCACCGAGACGTATGTGAAAGTAAAGGTTTTCCGGGCGGTAAACGACCTGCGGGAGGTCTTTATGAAACTACAAGCGAAGGGTATAAACATATGAGAGACGAGAGACAACAGGTGCTGATCCTGGATTACCTGGAAGGAAACCTGGACGAGGCGCAACAAAAGGAGTTCGAGGCGCTGGTGCAGACAGGGGAGATCCGTGAGGAGGAGCTACAGGCGCTGCAGGCTACCTTCACAAGTATGAGCGTGCTGCCAGACCCGCAGCCAGGCGCTGGCCTGCAGGCGAAGTTCAACCGCATGCTGGCCGCCAAAATAGAGCAGGCGGAGCTGGCAAAGCCGCAGTATACCTGGGCCGATTTGTGGCAAAGTATGCAGACCCTTCTGAGCCCTGTGCGGCTGGCTTATACGTTGGTGGTATTCGCCTTTGGCTTCTTTGCCGCCTGGCTGGCTTTCTCGCCAAGCCAGCAACAGCAGCCAAACACAGACACCCAGATGCTGGCCATGGAGCTGAGCCAGGTAAGGCAGATGCTGTTTGCCACGCTGATAGAGCAGCCGGCTGCAGTAGACCGGCTGCGGGCGGTAAACATCTCCAGCGAGATAGTGGATGCCGACGAGAAAGTAATCGGTGCCCTGTTTAACTCCCTCAACCACGACCCGAACGTGAACGTGCGTTTGGCCGCCGTAGAGGCCCTGAAAAAGCACACCGCCAACCCTCAGGTGCGCGAGCAGCTCATCCTGTCGATCAACAAGCAGGAGTCGCCGATGGTGCAGATTGCACTGGCCGACCTGATGCAGGACCTGCAGGAGCGAAACGCGGTGCCGCAGCTCAAGCAGCTGCTGCAGGATGAGAACACCAACGAACAGGTAAAAGATAAAATCAAGGAAAGTATAAACGTCTTAATCTAGAAATGATGGAAAACATGAAGTCTTTGATCGTGCTGCTCCTATTCCTGCTAAACGGGGTAAGTTTGGTGGCGCAAAACCACACCGAGAAGATCGTGCGGGAGCTGAGCTTTGCCCGTAAGTCGGCGGCCAATGTGCTGAAGGTGGAGAACATAGACGGCTTCGTGCACGTGGAGCCCTACAACGGCGATAAGGTGCTGTTTGAGGTGGAGCGCATCATCCGGCCCAAAGCCGCAAACGGACTGGAGAAGGCCAAGGAGCTGAGCGTGGAGTTTGAGGTAAGCGGCGACAGCATCATCAGTTACCTGAAGGCGCCCTATATCCAATCCCACCGAACAAACGCAAAAGGCAACCGGGGGATTAACATAGACCGGAAGCTGGAGTACGGCTTTACCCACAACTATACGATCAAGGTACCGCAGCACACGAACCTCTCCATCATCACCATCAACAACGGGGACATCAAGATCCGGAACATCTCCACGGACTACATTGAGGCCTCTAACATTAACGGGGCGATCCTGCTGGAGAACATTGCCGCGGAAGTGGACGCCAAAACCATCAACGGGAATGTGGTGGTGAGTTACCGCGAGAACCCAAAAAAGCAGGCGAGGCTGGAAACGCTGAACGGCAACATTGAGCTGCTGTACCAGAAAGCGCTTTCAGCCACCATCGACTTCAGCTCCTTTAACGGCGACTTCTATACCGACCTGGAGGACCTGCAAAAGCTCTCGCCCAAGGTGGAGAAGGTCAGCAGCTCCGACGGATCAAGGACTACTTATAAACTGGGGCAGGCGGCATCCTTCAAAACAGGTGCGGGCGCAGCCAGGCTGGAGCTGAAAACCTTTAACGGAAAAGTGATCGTGAAGGCGAGAGGCTAATTTATTACCCTGAATCATATTCAACCAACACAACAAACAGCATAATGAAACGCAGCATACTTGTATTACTACTTTTGGTTATGAGCACATACGGCTTTGCCCAAAGTAGTACAACCGAAGAAATTGTAGTGCCCCTGACCAAGCCCAACGAAGCCGGCACCCTGGAAGTAGGGCTTATTTCCGGAGCGATCCGGGTTACAGGCACGAAGGCTAAAGAGGTGGTGATCAAAGCCAGCCTGGGGGAAAGAGACGCCAGGCGGCAGGGGCGAGAAAGGGCAAGTGAGGAGGTAGGCGGCCTGCGGAGAATTGCCAACACCAGCCTGGGCATTACGGTGGAAGAGCATAACAACAACGTGGAGGTATTATCGGAGGCCATGAACCGCATTGTAAACCTGGAGATACAGGTGCCGCAGAACTTCAACCTGAAACTCTCGACCGTGAACAATGGCGAGATTCTGGTGCGCAACGTGAACGGCAATTTTGAGCTGGACAACGTGAACGGACCGATTACGCTAGAGAACGTATCGGGCAACGCGCTGGCCAACACCACCAATGGCAAAGTAAAGGCTAACTTCCTGAAGTGGGATAACAAGTCGCCCATGGCTTTCTCCACCCTGAACGGCGACGTGGACATTACCCTGCCGGCGGGTTCAAAATTCACTGCTAAGCTGAATTCCGACAGAGGGGAGATATACACGGATTTCGACCTCACGAAAGACACCAAGCCGACACAGGTAAAATCCGGCGCCAGAACAGAGGGAGGCGTATACCGGGTGAGCACGGCAAACTTCGTGACGGGAAAAGTAAACGGCGGAGGTGCCGAGATCATGGTGAAAAGTATGAACGGCAACATCTTCATCAGGAAAAGCGGCAAATAGAAGCCTTGGCCTGTGCTACAAGAGTATAGCAGGTGTGATGAGAAATGGAAAGCTCATGAGGTGAAAGCTTCATGAGCTTATTTTTGCCCTTGCTTCTGCATATCTTGCGGTATGCAAACACCTAAACTTTTTATGCTGATGCTGGGCTGCAGGCCCGCCGGCAGAAACACCGAGCAGCACGACATGTTCTTCAGTGTGGCCGAAACGGTAAAAGACCTGGTGCCTGAGATCAAGGCTTTCTGGCCCGAGGCGAAAGGCAAGATTCACATAGACGCTTGGCGCGAGGTGACGCAGGTAAATGGCTATTGTATAAACGTGGTGCCGAAGGAGCAGGCGACCGAAGCCACAGACAAGCTTTTCTTCCTGAACCTGGGCGGGTACAAGCCGGGCGAGTTTGATGAGTTCCACTACAAGATGCTGGCTGTGGCCGGGGATACCGCCGGTGCCGTGCAACAGGCCAAGCAAACCGCCTTTTACAAGCACACCGGTTTTCAAGGAGCCACCTCGCACATCGACGATAAGTATGGCGTGGATGTGGATGAGTTTTTTGAAGTGCAGGATATTCTGCCGGAGGCCGTGAAGCAAAAGTATAGCCTGCTGGTCACCAAAACCAACAACGCGGCAGAAGACGAGCTGCACCTGGGGTACTTCCAGCTGCACAAGTTGTAACACCAAAGTATAAGCTGGGCAAAAGGCGAGGTGGCCGGGCTGAAGGAACAAGTATTTGTTCGCTGCGTTAGTAGGGAAAGTATTTTAACCTAAAAGAACCGACGCTATGAACAGATACGATGAAAACAACTACCAGCGCAAAAACCATTACGCCGATTTCGACGAGCACGGCAATCCGCTGACCGGCAACCGGAACAGCCTCTCACACTATAATCCCGAAGGAGGCTACGGCAGCGACAGGGATGCGCGCGATGAGCGCCGCCACGGAGAATACACCTCCAACTCGGCCCGCGCCTACGGTGACATGCGCCACGGCACCCGCTACGGCGAAGGCGGTAGCTACGAGGGCGGAGGTTCGGCCTACGGCCACTCCTACTATGGCCTATCCGGCCAGGAGGGGCCACGTTTTACGCAGCACGACAGAGGCTGGGATGAAAGCAGGCAGTACGATGCCTACGGAGACTCGGAGCATTACCGCAACCGCGACCAGCGCTTCAGCGACAGCTTTGGCCGCAGCAGCGACGGCGGTTATATAAACGAGAACCGGAACAGGGACAACCGTGGCTATCAGCGCCGCTACGACGACAGCTACCAGGGCAACCAGGGCTATGGCAATGAGCGCCGCGAAAACTACGGCTACGACCGCGGCTACCGCGATTTTGGCGGCACCGGCTACGGCGCTACCGGCTACAACAACCGCGACGAAGACCGCATGCGCAGCGCCTACGGCAGCCGTGATTATCGTGAGGAAGATGACCACCGCTACAACGAGCGCAACAGCAACAGGCACCAGAACTGGTAAGACAAAAACTAGCAAACAGTAGCCAAGCCCGGTTTGTCATATAAGGCTTAGACCAAATTTTTACTGACATTTATACTTTAGCGTATGAATCTGAACAGCCGCTTGTGAGAAACAGGCGGCTGTTTTTGTTTTAGCGTGGCTTATGGAGCTAAATCACAGGAGGGGTAGGTATAAGTCCACTGAAATGCTTACATTTTGGCTATGAAACTCTTTACACCCAAAGCTATACTTGTGCTGGCCTGTTTGCTGGCGCACACCGTTGCCTGGTCGCAGGCGGTGCCCCAAAAGCTGGCCGCTGCCTATAGTAAGTTCGAACAGGACCCGCAACTGCAGAATGCCATTGCCTCCCTCTACATCACAGATGCCAAGACCGGAGAGGTTATCTTCGACCGCAACAGCCGGATCGGGCTGGCGCCCGCCTCCACCATGAAGGTGATCACCAGCATCAGCGCCTACGAGCTGTTGGGCAGGGATTTCAGGTATGAGACAAAGTTTGCCTACCGCAAAAACAAGGGGAACAACGAGCTCGTCATACTTCCTTCCGGCGACCCTACCTTTGGCAGCTGGCGCTGGGCCGAAACCAAAGAAGACCAGGTACTGGCGGGACTGACGAAATCGCTGCAGCGCACAGGTATAAAATCCTATAAGCATGTAACGGTTGCCAACGAAGGCTGGAACGACGAGACCGTGCCCGACGGCTGGATGTGGCAGGACATTGCCAACTACTACGGCGCAGGCCCGGCCAAGCTGAACTGGCGCGAAAACCAGTACGACGTTATACTCAGGTCAGGAACAAGTATAGGCGACCCGGTGGCGATCGTGAAAACGGTGCCGGAGCTGAACGGCTATGGCCTGCGCTCCGAGCTAACATCAGCCGCGGCCGGCACCGGCGACAATGCCTACATCTACTTTCCGCTTAGCGCGCCATCGGCCACCATCCGGGGTACTATCCCGGTAAACGAGAGCAGCTTTAAAATCTCGGGTGCCATGCCCTCTGCGGCACGCCAGTTTGTGAGCACTTTATCCGATACATTGCAGACGCTGGGCATCAAGCTGCCAAAGCAGCCGGTAGAGCACAACGCCCCGTTGCCTAATGGCTATACTGTGTTTCACACCGTCACATCCCCTCCGCTGGATAGCATCATCTACTGGTTTAACCGCAAGAGCATCAACCTCTACGGCGAGGCGCTGGTGAAGACAATTGCCTACAAGCATACCTCCGACAGCCAGACAGGTAATGGTCTGAAGGAGATCCGTACTTTCTGGAAGCAGCGGGGCGTACCGGAAACAGAGTTGAGCATGGTGGATGGCTCGGGGCTGTCGCCGCTGAACCGGGTGACCACCCATGCCCAGGTACAGTTGCTGCAGCACGCTCAGTCGCAGCCCTGGTACAACGGCTTCTATGCTTCGCTGCCGGTGTTTAACGGCATGAAGATGAAAAGCGGCACCATACGCGGCGTAAAAGGCTTCTGCGGCTACCATCAGGGTAAGGACGGCAAGGAGTATGTCTTTTCCTTTATCGTCAACAACTACAACGGCTCGGCCTCCGCGCTTGTCAAGAAGATGTACCAGGTGCTCGATGAGCTCAAGTAGGCCTTTTCGGTAAAGTATACTATAAATGCAAAAGGCCCGGAATTACCGGGCCTTCTTTGTTAGTTGAAGTATAGAATTATTTCTTCTTCTTGATATCTGCACTGCTTTTGTGGCTCTTGAGGGTGCTGGAGTTAGGCTGGTCGTTGCGGAACTCCTTGTCCGTGCTGTCGGCGCCGCGGGAGGTGGTGGTCAGGTTCGCGTGCGGGTCCTGTGGCGTTACCTCGTCTCTTCTGCCATCCGTATTCTTGCCCTTTTTGGCACCGCCGCTGCTGCCTTCATGGCTTGGCTTGTTCTCACCACGGGTATTGTCGGCACCGCCAGCCACAGGGCCGGTCTGTTTGCCCTTGCCTAGTCCGCTCACGCCTTCGCCTTTTCTTGAATTTGGGTCTTCCGAGATATTTCTGTTGTTGCTACTCATAGTTTGTTTCCTTTCGTGTTAGATTAAAATTGTCACCCATCGGAATGCTCCGTGGTAGTCTTGTTGTACGCATGAAAGTACGGAGAGGGTTAAAAAAGAGTGCAATTCTGCCGGTTCAGCATCGGGTACCGTACACCTTGCCTACAATAGGGTAGGAAGGCGGGAGCAGTACCAGCAAGTCCTGTAAATATAGAACAAGGCTATAGTATAACAGAGGCCTGCGTTCGCTTTTGCGAGCACCAAACTTATTTAGGAAAAGTAAGTTAAAGGATAAGCTAGCCGGAAGAGTTTATTTCCGGAGATGCCTTCGCTTACTATATGAAAACGCACCCTGCGGTTAAATTCCTTTTGCTGATTACGGGCCTGATCCTATTACTGGTTCTGGGTGCTTTTCTTTTGCTTCCCCCGCTCTACGAGGCAAAAGCACCCGCCTACCTGCGCGCGAAGTTGGCTGGTAACTCAGACATGGTATTGGCTCCTTTACAGACGGAAATCTCCAGTTGGAAGAACTTCCCCTACTTAACGGTTTCATTCGACAATATCTCCTTAACAGACACCACGCAGGCCCACCCCCTGGAGGTGCTGCGTGTGCAACATGCAGAGGTGCTGCTGCCGCTGCTGCAGTTGCCAAACAGGGGCATCCGGATCAGCAAAGTATCTCTGGACGGGGTGTCTTTTCACCAGCGGGTAGACTCTGCCGGCAACAAGGTCAGCATCTCTTTCAGGAAAGATGAGAAAGAGGAACAGGACTCGGGCGGCTTTGCGCTAGATATCCGGCAGCTGCGCATCCGGAGTGCTCAAATATTAAGCGAAAATCACTTCAAACAGAGCGCTTTCTCCCTGCAACTCCTAGACTCTGATCTGTCTGCGGAAGTAAAGGGCAACCGGCTGGAACTGAAGGGCAAACTACAAGGCCGAATCAACCATATCTCCAGCCGGGACCTGCAGCTTTTCCGGGACAGGGCGTTTACAGCCGACGCCGTTTATACTTTCGACCGCCACAAGAAGCAGGGTCGGATAAAAGACAGTCGCGTCATCCTCAACGGGAACGAGGTGCTGATCTTCGGCACGCACCAGAAGGCCGTTCACGGCGTTGGCTCAGAACTGGATCTTCATTTTGAGGGAGAGCAGCCTTTCTTTTTTCTGCTAAACCAGATGGCCTCTGTGCGGTCTATCCCTTTGCTGAAGCAGGTGGAGAGCGATGGCCGCGTGAAGCTGCAGTACCATATTGCCGGCCACTCCAGCCCCACGCAAAGGCCCCGCAGCAGGTTACACTTCGAGTTACAGGACGGCAGGCTGCATTGGCCCACCAGCCGCATCACCCTGTCGCAAATACAGATCGCCGGGCAATTGGATAACGGCCCAAAGCACTCCCCCGAGTCGAGCTCCTTTACGCTGCACCACCTGTCGGCCCGCACCGGCAACGACAGCCTGCAGCTCAAAGCCAACATCACCAACTTCAACAAGCCATACCTCGATGCCCAGCTGAGTGGGCGCTACACTCTGGACAGCCTGGCCGAGGTTCTGCCGCCAGAATATGTTTCCCTGCCCCGGGGCATGCTTTCCGGTAACGTGGCCATTAAGGGGAACCTGCACGCCAGCGGGGACCGCCGGCAGGAGCAGGACCTGCAGTGGCAGGGGGCGATCAGCCTGCTCGGGGTCGGTTTTCAGCCGGCAAAGCTAACCGTGCCCTGCACAGAAGTAAATGGCGAAGCCAGGCTGGCAGGTAATGAGCTGCGACTGCACCAGCTTAGGGGCAAGGTCGGCGGGCGGGCGTTTGCCGTGGAGGGCTCCGTGAAAAATGTGATGAATTACCTCCTGGGACAGCACCCTACAGTTTCAGTAGAGGGGGCAGTTAAACTAAAGCAGGTACAGACGGGCTGGATCAAGCTGGCGCCGGAGAATAAGACCATACCTGCCAAGTCAGATGCTGGCGCCGGGGAGGCCTCCACAACTATACTTCCCGGTTTCCTGCGCGTGAACATGCGCCTGCAGTGCGAGCAACTAGAGCTGCCGTCGGCTTCCGTTCAAAACATGCGGGCCCGGCTAAGGAGCGATGGGCGGCGGCTGACCCTCTCGGACATTGGCCTGACAACGCAAGGTATAGCGGTCAGTGGCAAGGTGTCGGTTCTGAATGACAGCAGGCAACTGTATGCCGCAGACCTGCAGCTGTCCGCCCGGCTCGATACCCTGGACCTGACCAACATGGAGCAGATCAACTCCCTGGCCAGCGCAGCCGGCCCTAAAAAGTCTGCAGCGGCAAAAGGGAGCGGCTTGGATTATGTACTGCCACTGCAAAAGGCGCAAATCAACCTGCATGTAAAGCAGGTAAAGCTGCCGGGGGCGGAAGACCTGGAAAACCTGTCGGTGCAGCTGAATAAAAACAGGAGCCATGTGCTGATGCGGGACATGCTCTTTCAAACCTCAAAAGGTGGTGCTGCTACTGCTTACGGTGGCTTTTACCTCATCAACTCGACAATTACCCGGCCTTACCTGGATGTGACCATGCAGTATGGTTTCCTCGACCTGCAGGCCTTTATGCAGAACATCGCCGCACTCAAAACGCTGCTTCCGCCAGCGGAGGCCGAGCCATTGCCGGACAAGACTAATGGAAAAGACAAGCGCAGGGAGAAAGTATACGACCTGGGCCTGCACGTGAAGGCGCAGGAGCTCCGGTATGAGTACCTTACAGGGACAAACCTGGCCATCGACGCCCGCATGAACCGGGAGCAGGCACAGTTGGACAAGCTATACCTGAACGCTTTCGGGGGAACCATCTACGCACAGGGCGTGATGTACCTCAACGAGCCTTCCGACACCATCCCGGTCCGGCTGAAGGCGCAGGTACAGGAGGTGGACCTAGAGCAGCTGTTTGCCGTGGCCGAGCAGATGGAGCTGGATATGCTGGAGAGCCGGAACATCAAAGGCAAGGCTGACTGCAACGTGGCCGTTTTTACCAAACTCGACCAAGCCTTTGTTCCAAGTTTCGACCGCACGGTCGCCTATGCCAGCACTACTTTCCGTGACATGGAACTGATCAATGTGAAACCCATACAGGAGGCGCTCGGCTTTATGCGGGAGGAGCGGACCGGGCACCTGTACTTTGAGGATGTGGCGGCAGATTTCGTGCTCTACAAAAACAAATTCGTGGCACCCGGTTTCAGCTTGAACAACAACCTGTCGGCCTTCGACCTGCGGGGATCCTATACCATGAAAGGTAGCGCGCGCCTAAGTCTAGACGTGAATGTGTTCAATATTCTGTTCGGGAATAACGAGCGCCGCATAGGGCAGATACAGGAAGACTCGCTATCCCTGAACAGCAGCCAGAACAAGCAGCACCTGTTGCTAGTGCGCGAGGAGGAAAAGTATAAGGTGAAGCTGAGCAACAGCAAAGAAAGAGAAGATATCTCGCAGGTGCTCTGCGATGAGTTCATGGATGTGCTACAGCACTACCAGATCGATACCGCCTTCACCGAAATCCAATAGCTATCCATACTTTCCAGTAGCCCCAGCCGCCGGATAACAGCACAATTTACTGCCCCCGCCCAATTCCTTTGCGGATTGTCGTTTACTAACCTAATGCTTCATATATACGTTTATTGTGTTGTGTAATTATTTGGCTTACAGCGGGTTATTTGTCCTGCTGTGGCCCTGGTTTAACAAACGATAAACTATGGAAAGATTTTTAGGAAATTACAGCCCGCAGCTCTACGCCTTGCTGCGTATTGTTGCCGGCCTGCTGTTTGCCATGCACGGCACGCAGAAGCTTTTTGGATGGCCCGGAGACGGCGAAACCGTGGAACTGGCGTCGCTGATGGGGCTGGCGGGCATCATTGAGCTGGTGGGCGGCCTCCTGATCGCCTTCGGCTTTCTGACCAGCTGGGCTGCCTTTATTGCCAGCGGCGAGATGGCAGTAGCTTATTTTATGGCCCATGTTCCACAGGGCCCATGGCCTATCCTGAACCAGGGCGAGTTGGCCCTGCTGTACGCTTTCCTGTTCCTCTACATGGCCGCACGGGGCTCCGGTATCTGGAGCGTGGATGCTGCCAGGCATACGGGCGTACGGGCCGGCACTGAAACTCACCACCGGGTGATATGATAGCAAGCTGCAAAGAAGGTGCGGTAAAGAACACCGGGGCGGAATTATGTTCTTAGCAATAGGCTAAGTGCGTAAGCTTAGAGAAAATGCTACGCTGGAAAGACATCATTTACTATGCTAAATACAGCAATCCGGAACCTGCCAGTAGGGTAGAAAAAACGGAGGAGGAGTGGAAACAGCTGCTGAAGCCGGCACAGTACCGTGTGCTGCGGGAAAAGGGAACCGAGCCTCCTTACCGAAATGCCTACTGCCGGTCGTATGAACCCGGCAAGTATACCTGTGCCGGGTGCGGAAGCCTTTTGTTTAACTCCACCGAAAAGTACCATGCCATTTCCGGCTGGCCTAGTTTTACTCAACCCGCCAAAAGGGGCGCCGTCAGGTATGCCTTCGACAGCAGCCATCATATGGAGCGGATAGAGGCGCTGTGCAATGTATGCGGTGGCCACTTAGGGCATGTGTTTCCGGATGGCCCGGAGCCAGCGGGCCTGCGTTACTGCATCAACTCGGAAAGCTTGCATAGAATGGCCAAATAATAGGTTGTTTACTAATAATATTAGTATTATGGGTTGTAATAACTTTAAAATGGAAACATGATGTTCTGTTTTGCGTAAAATATTAGCAAAAACAGAAAAGTATGAAGCTGAAAATAGATGAAAAACCATTTCTACCGGAAGGCCGGCACGTGGTGAAAATAACGGAAGTAGAAGAAGGTAGAAGCGAAAACAAAGATATTCCGTTCATTAACTGCCGAATGGAAAATGAGGATGGTTTTGTGAACCAGCGCTTTTACCTGAGCGAGCCAGGCCAACCGATACTGGCTTCTTTCCTCAAAGCAATAGGCATCCATAAACAGGAGGTAGACTCGAAGGAACTGAAAGGGAAATCCCTCTCTATTGAAGTAGAAGAACGCAACTATGAAGATGCCGATGGCAAAGAAAAAACCATCAAGCAAGCGACGCATTTTGAAGCAGTAGGCAAAGCCGATACATCCAACAGGATATAATGCCTGCATCACTAAACAGAAAAGGAGCCTGGCGCTCCTTTTTTGCTTTCATGCCTTGTTTCAGGCGCATAATTAGGGCACTATGCCGTATGATAGGTAGGTATTCCTTATTTTTCAGGTGATGCGATGGCAACAGCAAGAGACAGCTATAAAACAGGTAGGTTAACCACAAAGCCAGGAGTAGCCGCCGCCGGTAGCGGTAAAAAGCAGGCAGGAGTGCAGCGACTCGACTTAGACAGCCACAAGGATGGCTTTATCTATCTTCCAAAAGGGTATGACAGCAGCAGGCCAGCGGCGCTGGCTGTCATGCTGCATGGTGCCGGCGCTCATGCAGAGCAGGGCCTGTCTCTGCTTCGGAACCATGCCGATGCCAACAACCTCATACTTGTGGCACCGGCCTCCAGGTCCTACTCCTGGGACATCATCGCCGGCAGAGCCTTCGGGCCGGATGTCGTGCTGATTGATCAGGCCTTGGCGCTGGTTTTCCGAAACTACGTTATTGATCCGGCACGCGTAGCTATTGGCGGCTTCTCTGACGGCGCTTCCTATGCCTTGTCCCTGGGCCTGACCAATGGCGACCTGTTCAGTCACATCCTTGCTTTCTCCCCCGGTTTTGCACATACAGTAGAGAAAAACGGGAAGCCCGAGGTGTTCATCTCGCATGGTGTTGATGACCCTGTATTGCCTATTGACCCTTGTGGCAGGCGTATTGTGCCGCAACTCCGGCGGGAGGGAATCGAGGTAAACTACACGGAGTTTGATGGAAAGCACGAGATACCGGGCTTCATTTCTGAAAAGGCGGTGACGTGGTTTCTCGCTTAAAAGTATATGTATAATAGGTGAGCTGTAATTAGGTTTGGATAAGGTGTATAGCCGTTATCCGGGGTAAGGAGGAAGTAAGATGTCTGCTGATCGAAATAACTTTAGCTTCTACAAAGAGGCGCATGGCACCTGGTACATCGACCTGCCGGATTATCCGGGGCCGAAGGGAGACCTGGCGATGGTGGCCGGGGCCGATGATATGCTCGACTACCTGGCCAGGGGCGGCAAAAGGGTGGAGGTGGAGATGAGCGAGCAGCCGTTTGCGGGCGCGCTTATCCTGGAACTGGTCAGAATGGGGGAGCCAGGGGGAGGAGCATACTACAAGCCTGTGAATCACAGCATCCAGTCTGTCTGGCTTTGTGATGTGACGCTGTTTGCGCTGCAGAAGTTTCCGGAAATGATCTACTTTCGAGCGATAGAATAGCTCTCCCTTTGCCCCAGCAGCGCGAAGTAGGGGCAAAAGCCTACTCCACCTCCTTTAGCACCCTGGCTAGTTCCCGCCTGAATTCGGAGTTCTCGTTCATACCGTTATGTCCCTGCCCCTGCAGCAAGATCACTTGATCGGTGGGCTTGAGGTGGGGTCTCAGTTTCTCGGAAGAGCCGTGGTAAATGATCTCATCCCGATCGCCATGGAAGAGCACGACAGGCGCTGTCACTTTCTCCACGAACCGGAACGTCTCTAATCTATACTTTAGCAGAAACGTGGGCACAAAAGGGTAGAGGCTTTGCATCAGGTCGGGGAGACTGTAGTAAGGTGCCTGCAGTATAAGCAGCCTGGGACTATTGGTAGCGGCCACCCTGGCTGCTGCCGCCGTACCTATGGAGTACCCGATCACGATTATCTGCTTCTCTTCATACCTTGCTTTCAGGTGATCATAGGCTGCCTGCACATCGCCGTAAAACTGTTCCTCGCTGCTGATCCTGCCCTCGCTTTTGCCGTAGCCGCGGTAGTCGAGCACAAAAATATCGTAGTGGAGGGCGGTATACGTTTGGGCAACCCAACCCCAGGAGGCCACAGAGCCTGCGTTGCCGTGGAGGTAAAACACCAGCCCCTTCGGCTCCTGTGCCCGGAAAAGCAGTCCATGCAGCCGGGTGCCGTCCTCGGCTGTCACGAATATTTCCTCAAAGTCCTCTTCAAACCGGAAGGCGTAATTGTCGGGCAGCTTCTCGGGAAAGAAGATTAGGCGCTCCTGTTGAAAAGATAATATGCCCATGAGTAGCAGGTATAGCGTGGCAAGTATAAGTCCCGTTCTGAATAAAGTTTTAAGCAAGGCAGCAGTATTGGCAACATCAACTTTAAGTAGCATACGTAATTAATTGTGGAAAAATATAGTAGAAGTAGTGCCCCTGCCTGCCATCAGTTAGAGAGGAGCATAAGAAGAAATAGCTATGAGAAAACTGCTACTACTTGTACTTGTCGTCTTACTGCTGGTCAGTTTTCCGCTCATGAGCCAGGGGAAAAAGATCAGCTATGCGGAGCTTGTGGGCAGGCTCACGGACCTGAAGGCGCTGGCGGTACCACCGGTTGAGGGCGAGCGCAGCGGCATGGAGTCGAGTTATGACAGGCGCACGAAGGTGGATGAAGCTACCGGCCGGTTCGTAGCGTGGGGCGCCAACGACGATGGGCTGAACCCGCAGTACATCCGGAAGGAAGGGGAGAACATGGTGCTGGCCGAGATGGAGGGGCCGGGGGCTATTGTGCGCATGTGGTCTGCCAACCCGGCCAAGGGGCGCGTAAAGGTCTACATCGACGGGCAGCAGATACCGGTGCTCGACATGCCCTTCATCCAATATTTTGACACAACGGCCATCCCTGCATTTGCGTATCCGCAGCTGGTGTACGAAACAGCTGCCCGGGGCTTCAATAACTACGTGCCCATCACTTATCAAAAATCCTGCAAAATAGTGGCTGAACCGGAGTGGGGTCAGTATTACCATTTCAACTACATCACCTTCCCGAAGGAGGTACAACCAGAAGCTTTCAATCCAAAGCTTTCCCCGGAGAGCCGGGCTGCCTTAGCCAAGGTCAACAGTTTTTTCAAAAACAAGATGGGAGAACTCCCTTATCCGGTGCAGGAGGCCGAGACTAGGGAAATAGCGGAAAAAATAGCGCCTGGCGAAACCAAAACTATAACCCTTAAGGGCAGGAAAGCGATTTATGCTCTCAAAGCTAATTTAAATACTGCGGATGAAAAGCGGCTGGAGGAGGCCATGCGCAAGCTGATCCTGCAGATCCGGTGGGACAATGAAAAGGAGCCTGCCGTCTGGTCCCCGATCGGCGATTTCTTTGGTTCTGCCCCGGGCTACAACCTCTACCGTACCTTGCCCATGGGCATGACGAAGGAAAATATGTACAGCTACTGGTATATGCCTTTTGAGCAGTCGGCAACGATAACGTTGATAAACCACTTTGACCAGCCTGTTGACCTGAACTTGACCGTAGGCCTGGAAAACCTGAGCAGTAAGGAAAAGAACCCGAGCCGCTTCCATGCCAAATGGCACCGTAACCTGGAAGCCATAGCGGACACCGCCCGCTGGCCCGACTGGACGGTCCTGGAAACCGAGGGTAAAGGGCGTTTCCTGGGTATGTCGCTGATGGTCTGGAATCCGAAAGGCGGCTCCTGTCGGCAGTATGGCGGCGATGGCTACTTCTGGTGGGGCGAGGGCGATGAGAAGTTCTTTGTGGATGACGAGACATTTCCCTCTACTTTTGGTACCGGCACCGAGGATTATTTCGGCTATGCCTGGTGCATGCCCAATTACTTTACCCACGCTTATCACAGCCAGAGCCATACAGAGGAAAACATGGGCTACCAGTCCCTGAACCGCTGGCAGGTTATTGATAACGTGCCATTTCAGAAGTCTTTCAAGGCCTATCTGGAGAAGTATTTCCCTGATAAGTGGCCGACACAGTATGCGGTCACTACCTACTGGTACCTCAACCCAGGTGGGAAGGACCCTATCGGGCCAACCCCTGCGGCGGAACTTTATGGTTTTGAAATCCCCTACCAGGTATACCGCGAGCCGGGCGTGATCGAAGGGGAGGATCTGAAGGTGGAGAATAACACAGGTGGATGGGCCAACTCCGACGAGTTTGCTCATGAAAAAATGTTCGACCAGATAAGCGGGCACAAGCTATTGCTCTGGCATGGGGAGCCCCAAAAAGAAAACAAACTCACCACGAGCTTTCAGGTGGATAAGCCGGGCAAATACAGGGTACGGGCGCACGTGGCCCGGAATCCGGAAGGCGGCAAGTTCCGGTTGGCGCTCAACGGGCAGCAAGTGCAACAGGAGCTAAACCTCAAAAGTGAGGTAACCCCTGCTGAAGCCAGCGTGGTGGAACTGGGTACCTTTGAGTTGAAGCCGGGAAAACAGGTGCTGGAATTCAGATGGCTGCCGGCAGAGGGGTTCGGCCAAAAGCTGATGATCGATTACTTAGACCTGGAACCCATTTAAGGCATCGCCCTTGTTGAAATAGCGAAGCTGTTCAGTAGCCTTGCTCCTGTGCCTTCTGAAGCAGTGTTCAGCATTACAAAAGAAGCAGTCCTAGAAAGCTTTTTGAGATATCTCCGTTATATAAATACCGTACATTTGAGACATAATTTAAAAGGCGGGTGGGTATAGAAATCTATACTTGCGGGAGCCACTGTGTGACTCCCCAATACATACCTTGCTGTTGCGACCTCAGAACCCGGATTGCGCCCATGAAGCCATACTTTGTTGTCACCCTGCTGCTGATTATACTTACCGCCTGCTCCGGGAAGCGGGAAAAAACGCAGCCAACTATAGCAGATATCACAGAATCGGTGTATGCCTCCGGGGTAGTAAAGAGCCGCAGCCAGTACCAGGTTTTCCCGACGGTGAGTGGTGTTATTCTGGATATTCCGGTGAACGAGGGAGATGTGGTGAAAAAAGGCGATCCGCTTTTCAGGCTCGACAACAAAGCAGCTCGCCTGAGCACCGAAAATGCCCGGATTGCCGCCGAGTACGCCCGTGTGAGCGCTAACTCCGAAAAACTGAACGAGCTGCGGGAAGCCATCGACCTGGCCCGGAGCAAGAAAGAGAATGACTCGTTGCTGCTGGTGCGGCAGCGCAACCTATGGGCAAACCGCATAGGGACGAAAGTACAACTGGAGCAGCGGGAGCTAAACTATAAAAACTCCGTTACAGCTTACAAATCGGCCATACTTCGCTACAACGACCTCAAAAAGCAACTCAACTTCGCGGCCCGTCAATCAGAAAAAAACCTGCAGCTAAGCGAGACGATGTCGGAAGATTACACGATCCGGAGCGAAACCGATGGAAAAGTATACAGCGTATTGAAGGAGGAAGGAGAACTGGTGACTCCGCAGACCCCGGTGGCGGTGGTGGGCAATGCCGATGAGTTCATACTGGAGTTGCAGGTCGATGAGTATGATATTGCCCGTGTAAAGCCGGGCCAGAAAGTGCTGCTTAACCTGGACAGCTACAAAGGACAGGTGTTTGAGGGCAAAGTATACAAGGTGAACCCGGCCATGAACGAGCGGACGCGCTCCTTTACCGTAGAAGCCAGCTTTGTTACTACACCTCCGGCCCTGTATCCGAACCTTACCACCGAAGCCAATATCCTCATCCAGACCAAAAAAGATGCGCTCCTTATCCCACGTGAATACCTGGTGGATGGGGCATTTGTGCTGACGGAAAGCGAAGAAAAAGTACCTGTTAAGACAGGCTTGAAAGATTATCAGAAAGTGGAGATAGTGGAAGGCATCACGAAGGAAGACGTGCTACTCAAACCTGCCCGATGAACACCCGGCTCATATACGGCATAGCAAAATCGCTGCTGCTGGCCCGCTGGCGCCAGACGCTGGTGGCTGCCGTGGGGGTTGCGTTCAGTATTGCCATGTTCATCACGCTGCTTGGCTTCATGAACGGCCTTAACGACCTGCTCGACGGCCTTATACTGAACCGTACCCCGCACGTGCGCCTCTACAACGAGATAAAACCAAGCGAAAACCAACCGGTAAATGCTGCGACCGAGTATAAACACTTCTACAACTTTATCAGCTCAGTTAAGTCCGGGATCTCGCGGCAGGAGATCTACAACAGCGGCCCCATTCTGCAGGCTGTAAAAGACGATGCGCGGGTGCTGGGCGCAACGCCCAAGCTCACGGCCCAGGTGTTTTTTAACGAAGGCACCATCGAGATCACCGGCACGATAAACGGGGTGGATGTGGAGGAAGAAAGCAGGCTGTTCAACTTCCGGGATTATGTGACTGCCGGGAATGCCATTGACGCCAAGAACGTAGCCAACAGCATTATACTTGGTAAAGGCCTGGCCGATATCCTGGTTGCTGATATCGGCGATGTGGTGCAGGTGACCACCATTCAGGGCGAACGTATCCCGCTCAAGGTGGTGGGTTATTTCCAGTCCGGCATTCAGGAGATCGATAAAGTGCAGAGCTATGCCTCTATCAGCACGACCCAGAAGCTGCTGGGCAAACCCGCCAATTACATCACCGACATTCAGGTAAAGCTGCACGAACTGGACAGGGCGCCTGCCGTGGCAAAAGAGTATGAGCGGTTGTTTGACATCGATGCAGAAGACATCCAGACGGCCAACGCGCAGTTTGAAACAGGCAGCAGCGTGCGCTCGATCATTTCTTACGCGGTAGGCATTGTGCTGCTTATCGTGGCGGGCTTTGGCATCTTCAATATCCTGAACATGATGATCTACGAGAAGATGGATTCGATCGCCATCCTGAAAGCCACCGGTTTTTCGGGCGCCGACGTGAACCGTATTTTCCTGCTGATAGCCTTAAGTATAGGCTTTTTCGGCGGGTTGGTGGGCTTGCTCTTCGGCTTTATTTTCTCTGTCATCATCGACAACATCCCGTTCGACACGGCCGCGCTGCCCACCATTAAGACGTACCCCATTAATTATAATCCGATGTTCTACTTTATAGGTGCTTCCTTCTCGCTGATCACCACCTACTTTGCCGGTTTCTTCCCGGCCCGAAAGGCAAGTAAAGTGGACCCGGTGGAGATCATAAGAGGGAAGTAAAGGGCAAGAGCTTGCAGGATAAATTTTTATCCCCTGTGAGTAAAGGGCCGCTCAGCTTAAAACGATTGAGCAAAAAATTCAGTCACGTTGTAAAGAAACTTGGTAGAAATAGAGGGCCCTTCCTCCGGCAGGTTAAGCTATCGCAATTGGCCACCAGGATCCTTTCAGGATGACAAATGGGTAGAACTTAACCGCGCTGTTCCCGGAAGCGGGACATCGCGCGTAGCGAAACTATTTATACTTTATAGCATAGAATACAGGCATCTCATGCACGACATCATACTTGAGGCAAGGCATATTAACAAGGAGTTCCATGATCCGGTAACGGTGCAGGTGCTGACTGATATTACCTTTTCGGTGCGGAAAGGCGAGTTTGTGTCGGTGATCGGTAAATCGGGTAGCGGCAAGTCCACGCTGCTCTACATCCTATCCACCATGGATACCGATTATCAGGGCGAACTGTTGCTTGATCAGGAACTGATGACGGGCAGAAGTGATGTGGAGCTGGCCCGCGTCCGTAATGAGAAGATCGGCTTTGTGTTCCAGTTCCATTACCTGCTCAACGAATTTACGGTGCTGCAGAACGTCATGCTGCCCGGCATGAAACTGGCAAAGTATAGCGAGCAGGAAGTGGAGTACCGCGCCATGGAAAAGTTAAAAATGCTGGGCATCGGTCACCTGGCCAAGAACAAGGCCTATAAAATATCCGGTGGCGAGAAGCAGCGCGTGGCCATTGCCCGTGCCCTCATCAACGACCCGCTTATCCTGATGGGCGATGAGCCAACCGGCAACCTCGACGTGCGCAACAGCGAAATCGTATTCGATATCTTCAAGAAACTGACAGAGGTGCTCCACCATACTTTGCTCATCGTTACCCACGACCAAAGCTTCGCAGAACGCAGCGGCCGCATCATCGAGATGGAGGATGGCAGGATCATCCGGAAGTAAGCTAATAGGCTTCTGTACACCTGCCATCCCGGAAGGCATGGGGTAATTTTTACTTTGGAGTATCTGTTTTCTCCTTCCGATTTATACTTCCCGCACAACGGATTCGCTCTACTTTATAGTACTTTTTAAATATAGTGCTATCTGATAAAAATGCTGTTATTGAAACTTTGAGGCTGTATACAAGTATCTACATATCCAAGCTGTTGGAACCTGTTTCTGCTCCGAAAGGATGGTTTTAGAGCTGGAAACGCACCTGTTCAAAGATTTTTATAACGTAAACTAGAAAACAAGCTTATGCTGGCAATGAATTATCGTGGGCCCAAACGGGTTCGCATAGACCACAAACCCATGCCCGAGATTCTGCATCCTGAGGATGCCATCGTCCGGGTAGTCCGCTCCTGCATCTGCGGCTCTGACCTCCACCTCTACAACGGCAACGTACCCGACACCCGCGTGGGCTCTACTTTCGGACACGAGTTTGTAGGGGTAGTGGAGGAAATTGGCCCCGATGTACAGAAACTGAAGGTGGGCGACAAAGTAATCGTACCATTCAACATTGCGTGCGGAAAGTGCGCTTTCTGTAAGCAGGAGCTTTACGGCAACTGCCACGAGGCCAACTCACAGGCTTCGGCGGTAGGAGGCATCTTCGGGTACTCGCACACTGCGGGTGGCTACAACGGAGGCCAGGCAGAGTATGTGCGCGTGCCTTATGCCGATGTAGGGCCAACCGTCATCCCGGAGGGTATGGACCTGGATGATGCCGTGATGCTCACTGACGTTGTGCCCACCGGCTACCAGGCCGCTGAAATGGGCGGTATCCAGAAAGGCGACACCGTGGTAGTATTCGGGGCCGGGCCTATCGGGATCATGGCGGCGAAGTGCTCCTGGCTTTTCGGGGCAGGCCGCGTGATCGTGATAGACAAGGAAGAGTACCGCCTGGAGTTTGCCCGCAACTACTCCCAGTGCGAGGCCTATAACTTTATGGAGATGGACGACCCGGCGGTATTCGTGAAAAAGACCACCGATTGGATGGGAGCCGACGTGTGTATTGATGCCGTTGGCGCAGAGGCCGCTGGTAACGTGCTGCAGACCATCACGGGCCGCAAGCTGCTGTTGCAGGCAGGGTCCGCCACGGCGCTGCACTGGGCCATTAATTCGGTTAAAAAAGGCGGCATCGTTTCGATTGTAGGGGTGTACGGACCTACCGATAACCTGGTGCCGATCGGCAACGTGGTGAACAAAGGCATTACCATACGGGCCAACCAGGCCTCTGTGAAGCGCCTGCTTCCCCGCCTGATCGACCACGTGATGAATGGGGTGATCAAGCCGAAGCAGCTCATCACGCACCGCGTGCCGCTGGAGGAGGTGGCCGATGCCTACCGCATTTTCTCTGATAAGCTGGACAACTGTATCAAGCCAGTGCTTATTCCACCATCAGCCAACATGTAAATCAAAGTACTATGGAAGACACAACAAAAGACTATTCGCATATAAATGGCTGGGGTATAGACGCCGATCCGAAGAATGATCCTACGTACCCCATGAAACGCCGTACCAACGAGGAGCACAGCGGCTATTCCTGGGAGCGGCCGCCACAGCAGCCCATCAACATGGAGGTGCTGCATTCTATCGAACGACCCAATATCAGCGCCGTGTTTGGTACGGCTATGCCTCCAAGCGGGCTGAGTGGCATGATCCGCAGGTTTGCCTTTAAGCATAGTGAGAACAGCTACCTGCACTGGCTTCCGCTCCTGTTGGCCGACCGCGTGAACGTGGTAGAGGGCATCATCGAGGATTTTAAGGAGGGGAAAGCGCCTAACATCTTTGCCGAAAAAGGCTATCCAGCCGAATGGAAGTATGAGAAGGGCAGCCTTGTGACCAAGATGGCCGTTGGAGCCGCTGTCGTGGGCGTTGCCGTACTTATGTTCGCCGGGGAGAAGAAGCGTAAAAAGTGGTTCTATAACCTGATGGAGCGCTGATCCTTCCGTAGCATCATGCCTTTGCCGGGTACTTAAGCTTGGTAAGCATACAGAATAAAAGCCATCAGGCGCAAATCTGCGCCTGATGGCTTTTATTCTGTATGCGGTTAAGCTTTTAGCTCGGCAGCCTCGCTTTTACGCCTGGCAACCTTATAGTATATGTTCTTCTCAACTGATACAAGGGTGAACAGCATGGAAACACCTAGGCACAAAAAATGAGGAAGTGCCGCCATGCTATGGCTGGTAAAGCTGGTTAAAATCAGAGAGGATAGGTGGTTATTTTGCTCCTTTTCTCTAGATTAGAATCAATAGTAAATGGGATGCATGTCATAGTGCTGGAGCAAGCACTACGAAAGAGAATTTATTTTGTAACTGTACAATGGAGGACTTGAATGAATAAAGGTTTAAGCAGCTTATTCGATGTCGTGAACAAAGATAGAAGAAGGATCATCGGTCTTATGTCCGGCACATCACTCGACGGACTGGATGTTGCACTGTGCGAATTTACGGGACATGGAACAGATACACAGATGACGCTTCTTGAATTTGCTACTATGCCCTATGACACCGCATTTAAAGCGCAGGTGAAATCGATCTTTTCCAAAAGAGAGGCTGACCTGGAGAAAGTGTGCCTGATGAATGCCTACGTTGGCAGTTTCCATGCAGATTTAATCAACGAGTGCCTCCAAACGTGGAATATTCAGCCACGGGAAGTAGATGTTATTGCCAGCCACGGACAGACCATTTACCACGCTCCTGCCTCCTTGCACCAGATCCCGGGGATGCCCAATGCTACCCTGCAGATAGGGGATGGCGACCATATCGCTGTTAAGACGGGCATTATAACCTTAAGCGATTTCAGGCAGAAGCACATTGCAGCAGGCGGCGAAGGCGCACCTTTGGCAGTATACGGCGATTACCTGCTGTTTTCTGAAAAAGGGCAAAACCGGATCATGCTAAACATCGGCGGTATAGCCAACTTCACGTTCTTGCCCGGCGACCTGAACACCTCCAGAATCTTCTCAACAGACGTAGGTCCGGGCAATACCCTTATGGATGCTTATGTACAAACACAGTACCCGGGTAAATATTTTGATGCTAATTCGGATATTGCAAAAAAAGGAACGTATAATACAAGGCTGCTAAGTGCCCTTTTAGATCACCCTTTCTTTAACCAAGGCTTTCCGAAGACAACAGGTCCGGAGCTTTTTAACCTTGCTTACCTGGAACAGGCACAACAAAGGTCTGAGACAACGCATCTTTCTCCGGAAGATGTAATGGCTACCCTAAACCGCTTTTCTGCAACGGGTATTTGTGAGGCCTTGGAAAGAACCATGAATAAGGAGCATTTCGAGCTATTTTTGAGTGGAGGCGGCATGCACAACCCGCTGTTGATGGAGAATATAGCGGAAATGATAACAGGCGTAACGATACGAAATACGGCAGAACTGGGTGTGTCGCCGGACGCAAAGGAGGCAGTATTGTTTGCCACACTTGCCAACGAGTGCCTTGTAGGAAATGCCATCGACTTCGGGCCTGAACATACAGGTGTCCCTTCTGTGCACATGGGGAAGATCAGCTTGCCGGATTAAAGTATAAATGCGAAGGAACAGTACAAAATAACCTAACTATGGAAAAGATCTACATTAAAAGGAAGTCTTATGTAAAGGCTTCCTTTTTGTGTTTGCTCCTACTTGGTCTGCTAAACCAGGCGGCGCTGGCACAGAACACACGCTACACCATTTCGGGGACTGTGACAGACGCCCGTACAAAAAGCCCCCTTCCGGGCGTTGTTGTTAAGTTTCAGAATAGCAACACCGCTACGGCAACAGATGCCAATGGTGAGTACGACCTAGTGGCTAATTTACCGCCGGGCACATACCAGCTAAATTTTTCGTTTATCGGTTTTAAACCGGAGACCAGGCCGGTTGTACTGGGTACTGCAGAGGCAGTTGATCTGGACGTTCAGCTAAGCGAGGATATTGTGGGGCTGGATGAAGTGGTGGTAACAGGTACCTCGGTAGCTACAAGTAAAAAGCAGCTAGGGAATGCCATTTCTACTGTATCCGGGGAAGCGATCGAAAACAGCATTGCCATTTCCATAGACCAGGCCCTGGCAGGTAAAGTGGCCGGCGCCCAGATCACGCAGAATTCCGGTAACCCTGCCGGTGGTATCAGTGTGCGCCTGAGGGGTACCAGTACAGTAGTGGGGTCCGGCGACCCGCTCTATATCGTAGACGGTGTGATCATCAACAACAGCTCTCCGGAACTGATTGACCTGGGAGGATATGCCCAAAACCGTCTGGTAGATATCAACCCGAATGATATAGAACGCATCGAAATTATAAAAGGCGCTGCAGCAGCGGCAATCTATGGCTCACGGGCGAGCAATGGTGTGGTGCAGATATTTACCAAGCGTGGTGTAGAAGGTAAGCCACAAATACAGGTATCTACCCAATTCAGAGTAAGCGAAGTGCGCAAAACACTGGAGTATAACGATTACCCTTTTCGTTTTATAAATACTACTGCCACTGACCTGACGCAGGAGCCGGTGCAGCGCTACGATTACCAGGACGAGATTTTCCGGACAGCATTTGGAACAGAGAACAACGTTTCGGTTTCGGGAGGTAGCGCCAATACACAGTACTTTCTTAGCGGAAACTACTTACGGAATCAGGGGATTATTGATAACACTAAATTTAACAGGGGAGGCGCCCGCATCCGGGTTGACCAGACTCTGAAAGACTGGATATCCGTCTCGGTGGGGGCAAACTATGTGCTTAGCACCAGCGAGGAAATACCAAACGGCGGCTTAAGTGAGGCATATGGTGCCCTGACAGGCTTTATCTTTAGCAACAACTTTATTGATCCGCAGCCGGATCCGGTAACAGGAGTATATCCCTCTACGGCCCCTACGGCTATACTTAGAAGAACAAACCCACTGGAGGCCATCAACCGGTTTGACTTCCGCCAGCGTACCAGCAGGTTTATTGGTGACTTCCAGTTGATGGTAACGCCTATTGACAACCTTAACATCAACTATACATTAGGTTATGATAATTCTACGCAGATAGCCACCGGATTTATTCCGGTAGGCAACACCACTCCCTCCTACGATGCAGGTTATTCTCGACGTGCAGACAGAACGGCCTACCTGCTGAACAATGACCTCAACATTTCCTACAGAACGATGCTGTCTGATTGGCTGGAATCTACCACCGGTGTGGGAGCTACGGCTCAGACTGAGAAAATATACACGACAGGCATAACAGGTACACAGCTCGTGCCGCAGGCACAGACTCCTTCTACGGCCGCCATTATAGTTACCGGTGAGGCAAGATCCGACATCAACATACTAGGCTTTTTTGCCCAGCAGACGTTTGGGTTCGGTGATCGTTTTTTCTTAACAGGTGCAGGCCGGTATGATGTGTCCTCTGTTTTCGGGCCCGACGACAGGTGGCAGTTTTACCCCAAAGTGAGTGCCAGCTACCTGATTTCCAATGAGCAGTTCTGGCAGCGCTGGAGCTCGGTGGTGCCTACCCTGAAGCTTAGAGCATCGTACGGCCAATCTGGTAATTTAACAGCTATTCAGGCCTACGACCGCTTAACAAACTTTGTGGGCGCCTCCTTGCCTGGTTTCCCCGGGGTGTCCTCTCCAACCCTGTTGGGTAACCCGGAAATCAAACCCGAGCGGCAAACAGAAACAGAGTTTGGCGTGGACATGAGCTTACTCAACGGTCGCCTGGGCTTAGAGTTCTCCTATTATACCAAAGACGTGGAAGATCTGCTGCTCAACATTTCGCTGGCACCTACCACCGGTTACCTGACACAGTATGTAAACATTGGCACCCTGACCAATAAGGGCGTTGAGTTTCTGCTAACCGGCGCCCCGCTTCAAAAAGAGAGCGTTAAGTGGACGTCAACGCTGATATATTCCAGGAACAAGAACAGGCTAAACGACATACCGGGAGGCGTAGTAACCTTTCCTGGCGGCTTCGGGCAGGTGGCTGCTGTAAACGGGTATCCGATCGGGGCTTTTTACAGTACTTATTTTGCCAGAAACCCTGACGGATCGCTTTTACTGACCCCTGCGGGGCTGCCGCAGCCCGAACGTGTAGGGCGAAACCCCGAAACAGGGCAACCTGCTGGGGCAACCGTGCCGAAAGTGATCGGTGATCCTAACCCCGACTGGACAGGATCCTGGATAAACGAGATATCCCTGACGAATGGCTTTTTTTTCCGGGCGCAGTTTGATGCTGCCTACGGTTTTGATGTATTTAACTTTACACGCCGCGTAGGAGAGCGCGACCTGTACGGTGGCCTTGCAGGATATGAGCCTGAACTGAGAGGAGAGGTGCCAAAAGGGACTTCGGCTGCCTTGTTCGGTATTTTTGAAAACTACATCGAAGACGGATCCTACATCAAGCTCCGAGAAGTATCGGTTGGCTATGACTTTAAGCCTGCATTTCTGGGAAACAGCAGCGTGCGCGTAAACCTGGCAGGCCGCAATCTTTTCTCCATTGATGATTACAGCGGCTACGATCCGGAAGTGAACGCTGCAGGGCAAACCAATGCCGTACGCGGTTTCGATTTTGTGGAGGTGCCCATACCCAGAACTTATGCCTTAGGTGTAACTGTGGCTTTCTAATTGTCTTACCTGATATCGATACGAACATGAAAAATATACTTCAAAACCTGAAAATAGGTGTCCTCTCAGGCATGCTACTGTTAATAAGCGGTTGTGAGCTTGACCTCACCAACCCCAACGCTCCGGATGAAGAGCAGGTGGTCGAAACCCGGGAAGGCCTGATCGCACTAAGTGTTGGTGTAAGGCAGTTTTATTCCACCTCCGGGATCGAAGCCGCCTACCTGTACAGAGGAGTTACCGGCCGGGAGTTGAAAGGGGTGGCCACGTTCACGAACGTGCTGGAACTGGAGGCCGGAGGCACGGCATTACCCAGTTTTAACGGGAATATTCTTGGTATCTGGTCGAGGATGCAACGGGTGATGCTGATGAGTGAGCAGATTCTGGAGAATGCCCCTAATGTTCCGACTATCACAGACGGTATGTTAAGTGGTATGCTTGCAAACGCACATTTATTTAAAGCTATCGCGCTTGCAACACTCGCCACTACTTTTGAGCAGGCAAATACCGAAACCAGCAGGGGCGAAAAAGTGACCTTTAAGCCCAGAGAAGAGGTGCTGGCGGAGGCTATATCACACCTTAACCAGGGCATTGCCATACTTGATGAAACACCGGTTTCTACGGAATTCACAAGGCTTGTTACAGGATCATCCTTTGATCTAAAAAATATACTTTATGCCTATAATGCAAGGTATAACCTGTATGCCGGCAACTACGAAGCGGCACTGGCCAATGCTAATCTTGTAGACTTGGAAAGTACGTCGGAGTTTGTTTACAGTACGGTTAGTCCTAATCCAGTTTATAATACCGTAGCTATACTTGGGTACTTCAGGCCGCGCGATAACTTTGGCTTACCGGCAGAATTGTTTGAAGAAGGGGATGCACGAGAGGATTTTTATATGAGTGATCCGAGCGCAGTTGTGAACGGAGATCCGGTAAGAACACTTACAGGCTTCTTTTCAGAGCCAACAGATCCTATTCCGGTGTACCTGCCTGACGAAATTAAGCTGATTAAAGCAGAGGCTATACTTCGTAGTGATGGCTCGCTGGAAGAGGCCTTGGCTTTGATCAATGAAGTGCGGACACAGACATCCGGAGATCCGTTTGGGGTTAATGCTGCGCTGCCGGCGTATAGTGGCCCGGTTACAAGGGAGGCCCTGTTATTGGAAGTATACAAGCAGCGTTCTGCCGAGCTATTCTTAACGGGGCAGAAATGGGAAGACAGCCGCCGTTTCGGTCGTCCGGGACCTCCGGAAAGTACGGCAGAGCGTAACAGAAACTTCTATCCTTACCCGGACCAAGAGCGACTCAATAACCCGAACACACCACCCGATCCGGCTATTTAAGCTCCTTTGCAAAGCAATAGTAAGCGAAAACCTCCTGCCGCAGTGAAAATTCGAGGGCAGGAGGTTTTCCTGTTTTTGTAAGGAGCATACTTACCTGCAAGGGGTTCAATTACGGCGCAGGGGCAACCAGGTGACAGCGTCGCTTTAACCTTACTGCGCCAGATAAGCGCCATCCACGGCATAATAAGCGCCGGTTACGAACGAGGCCTTATCAGAGCTCAGCCAGATCACCAGTTCTGCCACCTCCTCTGCCTCACCGAGCCGGCCGATGGGGTGCTTTTGTGTTAGCATCTGCAGGGTTTCTTCCCCCATATCTGCTATCAAAGGCGTTCTGATAAAGGCTGGCCCCACCGCATTCACGCGTATGCCTCTTGCCGAGTACTCCAGCGCTCCGCTTTTAGTAAGACCCACTACGCCGTGCTTGGCTGCCACATAGCCCGCCGAGGTGGCAAAACCCACCTGCCCCAGTATAGACGAGTTGTTCACGATGGCCCCGCCGCCGTTCTGCAGCATCTGCCGGATCTGGTAGTGCATACAATAGAACACGCTGTTCAGGTTAATCGCAATCACTTTGTCCCAGCCCTCTATGCTCATGTCGCCTACAGGGTTCGTCTCCCCGCCAATGCCGGCGTTGTTAAAGGCAACGTCCAGGCGGCCAAACGCGGCCACGGCCTGCTTTACCACCTGCTCGCACTCTTCCGGTTTCGAGACGTCTGCCTTCACGAATATGGCCTCGCCACCACCGGCCTTTATCTCGTCCACCACCTGGCTGCCCTTGTCTTGGGCTATGTCCGAGACAACCACGCGAGCTCCCTCGCGGGCGTACTGCAGGGCAGCTGCCTTGCCAATACCCGACGAGGCCCCGGTTACAATGGCCACTCTGCCCGCAAACTGTTTGGCTGTGTTTTCTTTCATAAGTTTGTTTTTAATGGTTCATGATATTGTACGGAGCAAAAATCGGCACCTGTTTATACTTTACTGATGACGAAGATCAGGAAAAGGATGTTTCTGATCAGTAATTTATACGGTGGCGGCCCTGTTTTAATATCATGTGTGGGTAATGCACTACCGATGAGAAAGCAAAGTATTTTTGGTTTGGAAGTATACTTTGATTTAGTGGTATTTTTTATACTTTCGTAGAGGTTGATTATCCTCCCCATTTTATGAAGAAACTCGCGCAGCAGCTACTGAAGCCTATTAGTATTTACCCGCTGGTGTACTTCCGCATCCTGTTCGGGCTGCTGATGTTCTGCGAGGGGGTGGGGGCCGTACTCATAAACTGGGTGCAGGAGCATTACGTGGAGCCTACCTACCACTTTGGCTATATCGGGCTGGAGTGGATAAGGCCGCTGCCGGGCTACGGCATGGTGTATGTGTACCTGCTGATGGCGCTACTGGGCTTCTTGATGATGGTGGGCTGGCGTTACAAACTCTCCTCCTTCCTGTTTTTCCTGCTGTTCGGCTATGGTTTCTTCTCCGAGAAAACGCATTACCTCAACCATCATTACCTTATCTGGCTCATCAGCGGGCTGATGGTGCTGCTGCCGGCGCACCAGAAACTATCGTGGGACGTGCAGCGGCAGCCGGAGCTGGAGACAGAGGTGGCGCCGCAGTGGACGCTATGGCTCTTCAGGGGGCAGCTGCTGCTGGTATACTTCTACGCCGGCGTGGCCAAGTTGCAGCCCGACTGGCTGGCGGCAAAGTCCGTGAGCATCTGGTTGGCGGCAAAAACCCACTTTTACGTCATCGGCCCGTACCTGAACACGCCGGCTATGATTCAGTTGGTGGTGTGGGGCGGCGTGGTGTTCGACTTCCTGATCGGGTTTGCGCTGCTGTGGCCCCGCACGCGCATGGTGGCCTTCTGGGTAGCCTTTGCCTTTCATATCTTCAACTCGGCGGTGTTCCATGTGGGCGTGTTCCCTTACTTCATGATAGCGGCCAATGTGCTTTTCTTCAGCCCGGAGCAGATCGCGCGGTGGTTTTTCAGAAAGGATGTCGACCCGCAGGCGCTACAGCACCTTCCCCTGAGGCAGCCGGGCTGGCAGCAGCGGCTGGGGGTGCAGTTCTTCATACTTTACCTGGGCTGGCAGCTGCTGTTCCCGCTGCGGCACTTCTTCATACCCGGCGACGTGAACTGGACCGAGGAGGGCCACCGCTTCTCGTGGCGCATGATGCTGCGCACCAAGCGCGGCACGGTTACCTACCTCGTAAAAGACGCGGCTACGCAGCGGCAGGAAACTGTTTTCCCGAACCGATACCTGGCAAAGGAGCAGCTGAAGGAACTGCCCAAGCACCCCGACATGATCTGGCAGTTCGCGCAGTTCCTGAAAGGGGAGTACAAGCGGCAGGGCATGCAGGAGCCTGAAGTATACGCCGTCTCCCGACTCAGCCTCAACGGCTACCCGCGCCACCCCATCGTAGATCCCAACGTAGATCTGGCTGCCGTGCCGTATACCTGGGGCGCCAAAAGCTGGGTAACGCCCCGGCCCGAGGCCGATGGCTGGCCCTGGCAGAAGCGCATGACGGCAGAGGCAGAACGACAGTAGGAAGGCGGGAGTGTTATATTTTAAGTATACTAAATTATCATGATAAAGTATAACTAAATAATTGACAGGGGGTATAACTTATCATACACTGCTCGGAAACCTAATACCGGTGCAGAAGCAAAACCGATTGTTATACTTTAAAACCTACCGACTATGAAAACTTTGAAGTGCCGCGATGTGGGCTTTGATTGCAATGCCGAAGTGCGGGCCAATACCGAGCAGGAAGTCCTGACCCAAGCCAGCAAGCACGCCCGCGAGGTGCATGGCGTAGACGTATCGCCGCAGATGGCCGAGCAGATTAAAACCAAGATCAAAGATGATGGAGTAAGGTAAAGGGCTTAGGTAAAATACCGATCATGAGTGGGGCAGAGGACTGGCTTTATAAATCGCTCAGTCCCACTCCCCTATATCCTCTTCCTCCTCATCAAAGTACTCCTCCTCCTCCAGGTCGCCGGCCCACGCTGTTTTTTCATCCGAATCCCTTTCCTCCTCTAAGCCTGCTAAGCCGGCATCAGCCACCAGCTTATCCACCCATTCCTGCTGTTGCTCCTCGTAGATCAGCTCGCCACGCTGTAGGAAGCGGTTTGCATCGAGCAGCACCTCGTAAATAGGCGTGTGGATGTGTTTCGGGATCTTGAACAGGCGCGGGTCCTGCTTGTCGAAAGGCGTGGCCACTTTGGAGCTGTATAAGTAGGGGATGAGCGTTTTGGAGCAGCTGATGGCGACGCGGTGCACTTCGTGCGCCTCGAAATACTCCTGCAGCCGCTCGTTAATGTTCTCGAAGAACTCCACCGTTTCGCCCAGCCGCACCCGGGAGCCTGCCCGCGACTTGCCCTTGGTCTTGAGGTATTTGATCTGGCTCTTGCCTTGCTTCTTGCGCACCATGTAAGATCGGAACACCTTGTGGTTAAGGCAGCGGCCGCTCTCAAAATAGCCTAGCGCACAGTTGCCTGCCTGTATCAGCAAGATCACATAGTTTATACTTTGGTTCGCCTGTGTAGGGTGTGGGAATGGAAGCGTTAAGGGCAAGCGGAGGTATAACTGTTCCAGCCCGGCCTCGTCCAGCAGCGTGAGGCGGTGTTTTTCCGGCTCATACGCCGCCCTGATACCTGATGACTGGATAGTGCGGAGCAGCCTGGCGGCGTGCTCTTGTGGGAAAAAACGGTTCATGGGCATCACAGCCTAAAGCTGGGATATTTACGGGAATAAAGCAAAGGCTATAACAGGATGATAAAAGCGGCCCATACGTTACTCTGCCTTTAACTGCCGCATGCTTTCCTGGTTCACCTTAATGATGCCCCTGTTGGGCCTGTCCAGATCTATGATGATGAAGACAACGAGCGAGATCAGAAACGTCATCATGGCAGAAGGCATAAAGGTTCTCTTCCGGCCCAGGCCACTGGCGTAGCCCATCAGCGCCCCCGACGAAATGAACACGACAAAGAGTATAAACAGGATCACCTCCGGCACATGCAGCTGCAGCCGGGCGTTGCGCTCCCCGTAGGCATTGATCATCTCATCGAGGGCGTTAAGGAAGTAGCCTGTCGTTACGGGGCGCGGATCGATGCGGGCTGCGCTTACGGCGTTCATCCAGACGGCTTTCTGCAGGTTTTTTGTCTCTTCAGCCAGCGCCTTTTGCTCCGTCACCATGGCGTAGTCGGTATTGCTTAGGGCCAGCCGGAGGTCTACGTATTGCTGCAGCTGCCTGTGCGTGAGCGAGTCGTAGGGATGGGGCAGCAGCCAAGTGTGCATCAGGGCAGTACTGATGGCGTTGGCCTCCTGGATGACGGCCTCGCTCCGGCCGTTATATCTTTGCAGCGACATGTTGAACGTAAAGCCAAGTATGAGCGCCAGTAAACCAAGCATGCCGGCCTGAATGGTGTTGGTATGCGCCTTTACATCCACATCGGTTTTGCCCTGGTGGTACTTCCCCAGCCTGTATCCCGCCTCTTCTGCCAACAGGATCAACACAAAAAGGATCGCTACGATTAAAATACTGTTCTGGTCGTACATGATTTCATTTGCCATACCTGTTTACACATCGGGAGAACGCAGTTCAGTCTGCCAAAGATCTGGCGCTAAGGGGTATACGCTTCTGAAAGTATAAATGAAGTACAAATGCGTCGGGGAGGAGGAGCTTATACCACCAGAGCTTCCCTTGTGCGTATCAGGGCCGTTTGCCAGGCAAACTGAAGCCCCCTCTTGTGGGTGGGCCTGCCATTCGGACACATTTTGTTTCTGCCGAAAGCTTGCGGTTCGTGGTTCTCAGGGTCGGCCCAGTTTTCAGCCTGCACAAGTATAAGCGACACCTGCTGCCAGGCATGCAAACCAAAAGCTGGGCCGACCCTGAGAACCACGCTTTGAAAACGCGCGGGAGGTGAGCCGAGTAGTGAGCCTATGTCCTGATCATACCCTTGAAGGGGTGGAAGTAGAGGGTGAGGCCCGGAAGCGGGCGCTAGCGCAGCAGCTTTATCTCTTCTTCTATAGCCGGGCTTAGCACCATGATCAGATGCTCGGCAAAGGCCGCGTTTTCTATCTGCTTCGCGTCCATCAGCACTGTCAGGCCGATCGGCTCATTTTCCTCCGAGAGGAGGATACTGCCCAGGTAACTCTCGATCTGCAGTTCCTGCAGTTCCTTGTCCTCCGGAAAGGAAGGGGCCACATCAAAAGGATGGTAACAGAAGCGTTGGGCAAGGGTCACTTCGCAGGGAGTGCCCTTCAGGGGGTAGGTATAGTTATCCAGCAATTTTTTATCGTCCATAAAGATAAGGGTGTGGATGTGTTCCCGGTCTTCGGAGAGCTGGCCGATAACGATGTACTTTGCGCCCGTATGCTCGGTGATAAACGTGGCTATCTCTGAGAGGTACCTGTTATGCCTTCCTTTTTTGGTAAGCGCCAGGGCCGCCTCCAGCACGCGCTCTTCCTCTTCCCCCGGCTCATACTGCCAATAATGAATCTTCCTGTACTCCATCAGGTTATTTTTGGTAAAAATAAGGCCAAAAGTATAAATCGTTTCCATAAAATTTAAAATTTTCGGGTATAACAAGGTTTTCTCAAAGCCAATGCACGCAACATGCCTGTGAAAGGTGGTGCCGTCTGCCATACACCCATACCCGCCGCCATTCTTCAGAGGATTTTTATGCAGTTCTCGCCCGTAAAAAGCTTCTCCTCCGGTGCAACCCAACAAGCGCTGCAAAGTATAAACTCTCTCCATCGAGAGATAGATACTTCCAGATATAGCGTTTTACCCAATTATAAGGTGGCTAACCTGGGCATATTTTTTTAAGTTGCCAGGGCATCCGGCTGCTTTGGCAGGCCATACCTTATACCCCGGAAGTACCGCAGGTATGGAATGTTTCCGTATGTAACGATGGAAGGCCGAACCACGGCGGGGCGCAAAACTAACAGGCAATCGCAAACATGAGGGTTATATTTCTACTAATGCTGCTACTGCTGTGCTCCTGCGCTACCCAACGGCAGGCCGAAAAGTTCTTCGAGGATAACCCGGGGAAGCTGGCCGAGTACGTGGTTAAAAAGGAAGCCTACGCCCAAAGGCACGACGGAGCCCACGCTGCCAGGCGCTTGCCCCCGAGGTTCTACCCGCCCGCCATACCTGCCAGGCAGCAGATCTCGCCCGACAGGTTGATTCCCAGCCCGATGCTGGTGGCCAGGCCGGACGCTGCTTTCGCCCCCCGCTACAGAAGCTGCCCCGAGTGCCCCGGCACCCCCCTCACAAAGACCGTTTACCTGCCCGATACCCTGCAACTGGACTCCCTTAGCCGGGAGCTGAAGATCGAGCAGATGGCCAACGCGGCCATCCGGCAGAAATTAAAAGCCACGGAGGCCGACCGCGACTACTGGCAGGAGATGAACCGCAAGAAGCGCTGGGCACTAATCGCCATGGCTATTTTCGCGGTGCTGTACATCCTGTTTAAGGTACTGGCCTGGCGTGTGCGGGAAACAGGGGAGTAGGAGCCTGCTCGCCAAAAACTGCTCGCGGAAAGCTATCAGCTGCCTTAATGCCAGGGGCCAAAGTATGAGCACTTTCTTCCCGGTGCTTGATGCGAGCAGCCGGTATAAATATAACCGCCCGGGCCGTGGGTCGTTTATAGGTAGAGTAACATTTTATAAACCTAATAAACAGCTATGAACAGACAAGAAAGAGATCGTTACGGAAACAACAACTACGGACCTGATTATGGCGGGTACGAGGGCTACAGCAACGACTCCCACTACCACAGCGCCAGAAACCTGACGGATGACTTTGAGCGTCATTACAGGGGCGGCGACTACGAGCGCAACAGCCGCATCCGAAGCTACCATGAGGGCGACATGGGCGACGCCTATGAGCGGCGCAGGAGAGGGGAAGACAGTTTTAGAGGCAACTCCGGCTACCCACGCAACGACTGGAGCCAGAACAGCCGCTACCCTGAAAACAGCAGCCACGACCGCGACAGGTTCAGGAATTACCAGGATGATTACAGAGGGTACGAAGACAGCCGGGACAACGACCGGGGCCTGCGCGGCAACATACGTCAGGGATATGGCATCTCCAGCTACGAGGGCACCTCTGATAGGTATAACACCTTAGACAGCACCCGGAACAGGGGAGGTTCTGGAGATGACCAACCATATTACCCCGGTACCAGAGGCGGTTACAGAAGCTCACGCTTCGGCGATGGCATGGGCGAGTCCTCCACGCATTCCGATCGCGGCATTCCTAATTATGGCACGCGTAACTTCTCAGAGAACTACGGCACAGGCATGGGCAGCTCTTATGGAGGCAGCAACTACGGCGGCGGCACCGGCTACTCTAGTGGCCACCGGGGAGGCGCGTTCGGCCAAAGCACCTACGGAAGCTCTTCCGGAAACTATGGCGGCTCCAGCTCAATGGGCGGCGGCAGCTATGGCGGCCGGAGTAACAGCGGCAACGGGGAAACCTCGCACAACACCGACAGAGGGACCAGAGAGTTCGGAGGGTTTTAACCTCTCCTGATGCAAGTATAAGCAAGACAGCCGTTGCCTGAAAAGCAGCGGCTGTTTTGTTTTCAAAAGCAGGTGGCGTCAGGCTGGTGCATATTGCTTTGGTGTGTTTTTAGTTATACTGTATAAGTGTATCTGGATGACGTATAGATCAGATAAAGAAAAGGGGCGTTTGGTTGCTCCTTTTATGACTAATCTACAGCTCGTACTGGCTATCTTGTTTTAAATGTCATCCTCTACCCATAGTTTGCGGGCTACGCCAACGCCATACAGGGTGCCCTGTCCGCCGCCTCTCAGTAAGATAGCCACCCTCTGTCCCTGGCGTAATTCACTTACACTGATCGGCCCTCCATCCGGGCCAACCATCTGGGCTGTTGGCGTTACAAGCACATAAGCCCTTTGGTAGCGTGAATCCACAGAAGGAGCAAGCGCTTCTACCTCCAAAACAACCTGTCCTTCGGCATACCGGCTCGCAATAACGTTTCCTCTTATATCCACCCGTTGGGGAGCCAGGCTTCTGTTTTCCGCCGTAGCCGAACCCGGAGAGCCGCCAGGTGAGGTAGTCCGGCAGCCGCCCAGCCATAGGGTGCTCAGAAAGGCCAATCCCAGCACCCCTCGCTTTATGTGCTTCGTGTTCATATATTTATTTTTATACTTTCTCTAACGGTGGCCTGCCGGTACAGGATATATTTCTTTTGATATTGCCAGGGCAAGGCCAGGTTAGGTAAGAAGCATAAACGGTGAGGAACAAAAAAAGCCCGGACGATAAGCCCGGGCCTGAGAATAAACTATAATCTCTTATAAGGTTAGTTCTTCCGTACGAATTTCCAGACGTAGACTCCTTTTCGGGAGGTAGTTTTTTCCTGATCCGGTACTTCCTCCGGGAAGCCAGCCCAGTCGATCTCATCCACCCAGACCATCTCCGTGTCTGACATGGACGTAACTACATAGTCATTTGTCTCACCGCCTTGCTGTAGTTGTATGTAGGTAGAGTCATTCGGGTCCGGGAAGCTGTAGTTCCATACATCCTTATTGCTGCTACCTTGCAGGGTCACGGTCATCTTCTGACCATCGAAATGAAAGTTTGCCTGCCTCTCTGATGTGTCGGCATACATGACCGTGCCTGCGTCGGAGTAGTATGTTCTTTCTACGGAGGTATTGGTCCAGTCGCCACGCATGTCAGCATCCAGTTCCGAAACGGCCGGGATCACTGCTTCGTCGTCATCGTTGTTGCAGGAAGCCAGGAACAGGGAAAGACATAAGGGGATAAATAATAGCTTTTTCATAAAATGTACAATTTAAGGAAATAAGGGTTTTAACGTAATAGGTATGTACAAATGGCTATAGGCGTATATATTGGTTTTTTAGCTTCTTTAGTACGTTCTGGCTGCTGCAGAGGTTATTAGAAATGTAATAAAACAGAAGCAGGTTTTCGGAAGTGGCTGATTCTGATAGACTATAAAGCATGAAATATACTATCCGACCATAGCCAGAGGGAGAGTATAGGAGGATCCTGGTATCCGTAGCTCCTGCCCCCGCCGGAGGTGGCACCTTTTTTTCTAGCCCTCGTTTTTACATAAGTGTATCACTTAAACGGTTTATACTTATGGTCTTATCTGGTAACCTTCCCCTCTTTCTGCTCGTGCCCTTGTCTGTGGCTCTTTCGGTTTTGCATCATGGCTGGGCAAATTACGACCAGACCAAAACCCTCGACTATACCGGGCTGGTAGAGGAACTCACGTATGAAAACCCGCACGGGATGCTGAAAATGCAGCACGAGGACAACATGTGGACTGTAGTGCTGGCCCCAACCAGCAGAATGGAATCCCGCGGCCTGACAGAGGACATGATTCAGCCCGGCGATTCGGTGCGCGTGGTGGGATATCCGCATAAGGAAGTAAAGGACGAGATGCGCGCCGAGAGAATTTATGTGGGGGATAAGAAATTTGAGCTGCGCTAGCGGTGGGCCTTACCCTGGCAGAACTGCTGCAAGCACTGGAAGACTCCTCGCTGGCCGTAGTCATCCGGCAGTCAGCCTGGCTTTACCCTTTTCTGGAGATCCTGCACATCCTGGGCATTGTGCTGCTGGTAGGCGCTGCCTTTCTTTTTGATCTGCGCTTGCTGGGCTATGCCAGGAAGCTTCCTCTGCCAGACCTTGCCCATCATTTATTGCCCTGGTCCGGAAGGGGTTTATACCTGATCATCCCTTCGGGGATATTGCTGTTCAGCACCAATGCGGTAGCCTTGGCAGGCGATCCCGTTTTCCATATTAAGATGATCATGCTGGCAGTGGGCGGTTTAAATGCAGGGGTGTTTCAGAAGTATCTCGCTCCAGCATCGGCGGAGTGGGGGCATACCAAAACACCCTGGGCTGCAAAAGGCGTGGCCGTGTGCTCTATCGTGGTGTGGGTGGTGGTGATTGCGTGCGGGCGCCTGCTGGCCTATTAGCATTTCCTCTGAATTATTGCAGAAATCTGTTCAACTGCCTCTTCTACTTATAAAGTTTTTTGTCATCCTGGAAATTGAGAATCCCGAGCTTGTTTCGGGGAATCTTGAAGACAAATATAATCGGCTTAACCTCCCGGGGAAGGCCGTTAAGTTCTTACTTAAAGTGGCTTATCGTGGCGGTAAAGTTGAAAATAGTGAGAACTAGATTCTTCCCTTGAGGACAAGTGGGAGCAGGAGCTCGAAACTTGCGAGCGCAGCTCATGGTGGGGGGGCGCTTGGCAGAAAACATTGGCAAAGGCTTTACACCCCTGTGGTCCCCTCAAGGGGACAGTTTTCGGGAGAATCTAACGGCCCTGCCCTCAAGGGGAGAGTCTGCCTGAATGACACGACTCTTCCTTCGAAGAGGGTAGGGGAAGATCTACTGGTGAAGGATTGAAAATGTGCTTAAAACCCCAATTGAATGAGCTGTAGATGATTTGCCCTTTGAACAATCTCTACCTGAAACCAGGAAAACAGCTAACTTGTGCCCCGGTAGCCAAAGTATAAACCTACTTCAACGCCAATACCATCGCCCTACATTCCTAACAAAGGAGACAAAAGATAAACTATGTCAAAATCGAAAAAGCTGCACAACGTTACCATGGCCCAGGTGTTTAAGACCATCATTTGGCCGCGAAAAAAATACCTGGGAGTCGGGCTGGTCCTGATCATCATTAGCCGGGTGGCGGGGCTGGTGCTGCCGGGGGCGAGCAAGTACCTGATTGACGACGTGATCCCCAACAACGACAGCACCATGCTGTGGTGGCTCATCGGAGGGGTGGTGGCGGCCATTGCCATTCAGTCGGTTACCTCTTTTGCGCTCACGCAGATCCTGAGCGTGGAGGCACAGCACCTCATCTCGCAGCTGCGGGCGCAGGTGCAGCGGCACATCATCCGGTTGCCCATCCGCTTTTTCGACAACACCAAAACCGGGGAGCTGGTGTCGCGCATCATGACGGATGTGGAAGGGGTGCGCAACCTGGTGGGCACAGGCTTTGCCCAGATGGTGGGCGGCGTGCTGACCTCGCTCATCTGCCTGGTGCTGCTCCTCTACATCAGCCCGCTTATGACAGGTTTTGCCTTGATTCCGGTGGCTATTTTCGGGATGATTTCCACAAAAGCGTTTGGCCGGATCAGGCCTATCTTCCGCGAGCGGGGCGTGATTAATGCCGAGGTGACGGGCCGCCTGACCGAGACGCTGGGCGGCGTGCGCGTGATCAAAGGCTTTAATGCCGAGGAGCAGGAGATCAAAACCTTTGAGAACGGCGTAACGCGGCTTTTCCTGAACGTGAAGCAAAGCCTGGTGACGACAAGTATGGTGACGAGTGCGGCAACGCTCCTGCTGGGCCTGGCCTCGGCGGGCATCATGGGCATTGGCGGTTACCTGATCATGAACGGCGAACTGACCTTCGGCGATTTCCTGGCCTTTACCTTATACTTAGGGTTTATGATCGCGCCTATCCTGCAGATGAGCAACATCGGGAGCCAGTTTACCGAGGCCTTCGCTGGCCTGGACCGCACGCAGGAGATCCTGAACACGCCCCCAGAAGATGCCAGCGGCCAGCGCACCCTGCAGCTCAACCACATCCACGGCGACATTGTGTTCGACCGGGTATCGTTTGCCTATGAAACCGGGAAGGACGTGGTGAAGGAGGTGAGCTTTAAGGCCCCTGCCGGAACCGTAACCGCCCTGGTAGGCACGTCGGGCTCGGGCAAAACCACCATTGCCGGGTTGGCCGCTTCATTCCTGAACCCCGACAGCGGCACCATTACCGTAGACGGACACGACCTGCAAAGCATCAGTTTGCAGAGCTACCGCAGCCAGTTGGGCGTGGTGCTGCAGGACGACTTCCTGTTCGAGGGCAGCATCCGCCAAAACATCCTTTTCCCACGGCCCAACGCCACGGAGGCGCAGCTGATGCAGGCCGTGCAGGCAGCCCACGTGCAGGAGTTTACCGACCGTTTCCCAGATGGACTGAACACGCTGATCGGGGAGCGGGGCGTGAAGCTTTCAGGCGGGCAGCGGCAGCGTATTGCCATTGCCCGGGCTATACTTGCCGACCCGCGCATCCTCATACTGGACGAGGCTACCTCTAACCTCGACACCGAGAGCGAGAGCCTGATACAGGCCAGCCTTAAAAACCTGATGCAGGGCCGCACCACCTTCGTGATCGCCCACCGCCTCAGCACCATCCGCCAGGCCGACCAGATCCTGGTGATCGAGCAGGGGCGCATTGCCGAGCAGGGCCGCCACGAAGAGCTGCTCGAAAAGCAGGGAAGATACTACCAGCTGTATACCTACCAGGCAAGGATCTAAGGATCATTGCGTAGGTTTCCCTTACGCCAGCCTTCGCCCGGGGGCTTTTGCCGGATACGTTAGAGCAAAGTATACTGTTTATTTGCCGGGTGCGGCTGTAACCGGAGGCTCAGGGGCGGGAACAACATTCTTGATGGGCTTGGTAGACTTGAGGTAGGCGAAAATGGCGCTCAACTCTTCGTCTGTCATGTTTCTGTACATGTCCCAGGGCATGGGGGGCAGTAAGGGGCGGCTGGTTTCTATGCCTTTATACTTGCCTTCCCGTATGGCCGTAAAGAACTGTTTTTCCGTCCAGTTGCCAATGCCGGTAGCATCGGAGGTTATGTTGGCAGCATACGAAATTCCCCAGGGGCCTACCCAGGCGGTCAGGGTTTGGGTTACCACCAGGCCTTTCTGCTCCATCTCCTTGCGGTTCACATCAGGCGGCGGCATATCGGCAGGGTGGCCGGATAAGGCTCTCGAGAAATCGAACTCCTGGCCTTTGGCAGTCATTTTCTTAGGCGTATGGCAATCGTGGCAGGCGGATGTAATGACCAGGTGCTCCCCGAGCTTAATCTTTTCCTGGTCATCCTGAAGGGCAGCAGCAGTACTGGTCGGCTTGCTGTTTTTTTCGGGCAGATCTTTTAAAGGCAGTGTAAGCAACAGGAAAGAGAAGAGAAGCAGGGAGGAAATAAATAAAAAGATTTTCATAGCAGTAAGGTTTTAGGTAAAATAAGTGTGAAAACTCTTACCTAATTTACCCATAAGCTAGCACATCCCGAACAACTTACAGAATTACCGCGTGAACGGCCCGGCGCCTGGTGTTAAGGCTGCAAATTCCGGAATAAAACGCTTACACAGTGGCCTAATGGGCGGCTATACTTCCTGAGGTGTGGCTCCAGTACTACGATAGCCTCTGCCAGTTTTTCTGGTCTGTTAGCGCTATGTTCCACAACTCGATGGGTTGGGTATGTTGTTGTCAGAGCTGACGGTTTTTCACGTTGGGTAAGTATGGAAAAGTACTCCTCCCGCATGTGGACAAGCCTATCCGGGCCACAACCGCAAAGCCTAATCCTGCCTTTTTCTGAAATTTATACTTGCTGTTTATTCTTACAACTACTTATAACAGCCGCCTCAGGGTAACGCACAAGGTATGTATCGGGCAGTGCTAGTATAAATTTGCGCTGGTATAGGTCATGTTAGTGCGAGCTTCCAACTCGTACTGTTACCTCTGCTGGAGGTATAGCGCGTGGAAATGAAAAGACACGAGCTGCAAGCCATATCCTGTTCCATATCTTTTTCAGATTCGGCCTTTTTGAGGTTAAACTATCCCTTTGGGGACAAGTAAGAACGTGAGTTCGAAACTTGCGAGCGTAGGTCATAGGGATGTTTATACCTGCAGATTCACCCGTTTTTGCGCACATGAGCAGCCTGCTCTGTAGTTTTACACCCCTGTAGTCCCCCTTAAGGGGACAATACTGCTACATGAGGCCTTGTTCCAGAAAAGTTATGGAACAAGACACGAGCTGGAAGCTCGCGCCAGCGGGGAACACCTTTCGGCACAGAACAGGGGCTTTTCGTTAAAGCCCCTGTTCTGTGCCGGTAAAACCTCCTTCCTGCCGCTTACTTCTTTTCTTCTTTGGCTTCCGCTTTAGTTGCTTCTGCTTCTATGCCTTTGTTGAAGGCCTGGATGAAGGCATGGCGCAGGACGTTGAACACCGTGGTGGAAATGTCGGTGTCGGGCTTGTTCACATTACCGGAGATCGGCACCTTGGTCGCAACCTGGTCCCGTGGCTGATTTTCGGCCGCCTCCACAAACAAGCCTGCTATGGCTTCCCAGGTTGTCCGTAGAATACCTTCCTCTTTCACATCTTTTTTCAGGTTAAGCACCTTTACGTTTTCGAAAAAAGGCTTTACGTATCCATCCAACTGACCATCTTTCAGCTTTAGCTCGCTGTAGAGGTCCATGGTACCTCTTTCCACATCAAACTTGCCGTGGGCCTCTATAAAGTCGTTTATACTTGTCAGGTTTACCCGCGTGAGCTGCATGTTCATGTCGAAGTCAGGGATCTCCTTTAACAGGTTGGCTTTCATGTTCCCCTTCAACGCGCCACCACCCACCGATTTCCCGGTAAGGTATACCGTCGAGGGCAGTTCGTTTGCTGCATCTTCCACGTTGGCCAGGTTCAGGGCCACCAGCTGCATGTCGGATATGTGCAGGTCTATCTGTTGCTTTTCCGTGAAGTCGAAGTAAGCCAACTTGCCGTTGTTCACCACAAAGCGGTTGATCTGGATAGGCATCAGGTCCTTTACCACATCCGACCAATGCTGTCGGGTAGGTTCTTCCTTGGAGGCAGTATCGGCCTTGGCAGCCTCCACAATGTTCAGCTGGGGCGCGTTCATGACTACCTCGCCGGCCAGCTTTCCTTTAAACAGCGATTTCCACTCGATAGACAAGTGGGTTTGGTTAATTCTTAAAAACGGGTATTTGGGGTTGCCACCTTCTTCCTCCAGTACCAGGCCATCAATGGTATACGCACCCTTGTAGAGGTGCAGGTCAATATCCTCGACATGGCCCGTATAGCCGGGGAGTTCCTCGAGCGTCTTGTTCACATAGTCCTTCACCAGAGAGGGGAGGGCCAACCGGATGCCGATCAGTATGAGGATAATAACGGCCACTATTATGAATGATTTTTTGATGATCATCGCTCGTATCGGTTAATGGTATGCCTTAGGTACTACTACTTTATACGTTTTACCGCAACGTTTTTCCCTTCCTGCCAGTTCAGGCGCCGGTAATAGGTGCTTTCAGGGGATGTGCAGGAGAGGAGGCAGGGGACGGGGATTTATACTTGTAATCCAGGTTGCGATAAACCGGCCTTTAAGTATCACGCTCGCCAGCTCATAACTTTTGTTCTGGTAGTCCGCGAAAGGGTGAGTTATACTTGCAGTATTGGGTCCAACCACCCCTAACCCCTCCTAAGAAGTATGCTTGCATCTTTTCTGTCCTCCTGAAAGGATCTTGTGGGAAGGGAGGTGAAACCGAGGCCGCTGACTACGAAATCCAACCACCCCTACCCCTCCTTAGCCAAGGAGGGGAGCCTGCTTTTACTTCTGCTGAAGTATGAGTGCTGTAGCTGCTGCCCCTTCAAAGTATACCCCACCCTGTGAGCTTTGCTCGCAAGTTTCGAACTCCCGTTATTATTTGTCCTCAAGGGGACAGTTTCTGTAGTACTAGTTTATACTTCCCTTTTCAGTAGCAAAAGCTTTAACTAAGATGTGTCAATCCCAGCCTTTGGGTTGAGCGCCTTGTGAGATCCGGTGCCGCGTGAGCGGCAGCGCCCTGGCGCAGGAGGGAACACAGCGCGATGCCCTTCATCGAGGGCCCCTACCCCCAAGGCGAGGCCTCCCGGCCTGGGAGGGCAGAAAGTATACTATGAAACGATAGGCCGGTGGGAACTAGAGGATCAGGGGTGTTTTGAAAGTATAGCTTAGTTCAAGTTGCGGGAAGCAGCGGCAAAAAGTATAAAGGCACAAGCGCACACTTGCGCCATAGGAAGTATAAAGTATAGCAGCAAGTATAAAAGTATGGCTTACACGGATCTGGTGATCCGCAGCAGAAATGGCTCCGGACACCGATGTCCGGAACAGCGGAAGAATTCATACCTTGCCTAGCGTCAAATGCCTTTTTGAACTGCCCTGCACAACCAGGTTATCGCTAGCGTAGGCAATTGTTCCCGGGAGAATATTCCTGAGGCCATCCCACTTCGCCAAAGTATAACCTGACACATTGGGTTATACTTTGGCGAAGTGGGACAGCGCTATTGCACGATAAATTTGAGCGTTTCTTTTTTTTCGCTGTTTACTTCCAGCAGGTACAGGCCAGGCTTTAACGCAGCCAAAGACGGGGCTGCTAGAGCTTCACAACTTTACGGATATGTACATTGGCTTTATGGTGTACCCGGATATGGTAAACTCCCGGCACTTGCTTGGTGAGGTCGAGCACGTATTGCGCTGCATCAGGCAGAACAACGAGCACCAACTTACCTACATGGTCGAATACCTCAATGCGCTGTATTGGGTGCTGGTGCGAGAAGTAAAGCCTGTCCTGCGTTGGGTTCGGGTATACCTTTAGTTTTTGACCTTCTGCGTCGGCTATGCCCGTCGGAGCTGCTGTTGCGAAGGAGATTTTCTCGCTATGTAATTCCTCGCCGTTCACCGTTCCCGTAATTCTGAAGTAGTATACCGTGTTGGGGGCAAGGTCTTTTATTTCGGCCTGTACCTTGCCTGTTCCGGAAATGAGTGAGTTTGGCGTGGCAGCAACCGTTTGGCCCAACTCTGCTGTTTCGCCATATTCTATCTGTAGATTCGTAATGGCAACACCCTGTGGGGCAACAAACCCTGAAAGAATAGCGCTGCTGCCAGCAACTACTGCCCTGTCAGGCTCGAGCAGTGCGCCGCCACTGGCCCTGAACATGTGCACATTACTATAAATAACCGTATCGCCCTGCAGGCCCTTCACACGATAATAGTACACTGTATTCGGTTCCAGGTCTGTTAACGAAAACTGGATGTTGCGCCACGTGTTGTTTGCTACAGCATCGGGCGCTGCAGCCGCTTCCTTTCCAAATTCACGGGTCTTGCCATACTCAAAAACTAAGTTGCTGATGTCGCCATTGTACGTTTCTACCCGTGCCCCCCATTGTATATCTGTCTCCGTAATAGTAGGGGAGTGCATCGTAATTCGATACTCCGGCCTGGTGTAAAAGCTGTAGACAGTACTATAATGCACTTTCCCTCTATGGGTAAATTTCAGACGGACAAAATACTGTGTGTCCGGTTTTAGCTGGCGTAGCGAAGCATTAACTCCCGAAGACCATTTAGCCTGTACCACAGCAGGGGTAGCTGCTATACTGGTGCTGTTTGTAAAGCTTTTGTCAGTAGCGTACTCGAATTGTATAGCCGTAATATCATCGAGATAGGAGGCGATTCTGCCGGTTATCTCGCATCCTGTGGTAGTCAGGTTAAAGGTCGACCCGAGCGACACGTTAAAAGCAGCGTAGGTTGTAAACTCAGCGATATCGCTAACGCGCTCAACGCCATTGTGGGTGGCCCTGATTCTGTAATAGTATTTAGTGGTGTATTCTAAGTCTTTTAAAGTATAGGTATACTTCTCGGCTGCATGTGCTGGCACTTCCGCTGGAGTGAGGGCGATGCTTTTGTCAAACAGCAGCATGTTTTTGCCGTACTCAAGCCTGACATTGGTAAGAGACCCGCTGTTTAAGGCTGCCACGACCGTAAGATCAGCCCCATCTGCTGTAATGTTAGTGGCCGGCAACACCTTCAGAGAATAGGCAGGATTATCAAAGGTGCCTTTCAATATTCTGCCATAATCTCCCGAAACAAAAATGTCATGATCATCTGTAACGATTAGTTTTGACATCATAGTAGGAAGCGCAACAGATTCCCAGCTATACCCGCCATCAAATGTGCGAAAGTTTTTCCCGTATTCGCCCAATACATAGCCTGTGTTTTCGTTATAGAAAGTAACTGACTTAAGATGGTCGTATTCTGTTTTGAGCTCTTCCCAATTCGCACCACCATCTTTCGTTTTCAGCACCACGCCGTACTCCGCCGAAACGTAACCTACCTTATCGTTTACAAAACTGAAACCAGTAAAATTTCCATACACTTCATAGATTTTAGTCCAGTTAAGCCCTCCATCGCTTGTTTTGTACAAATCACCATACCGGATAGCAAAGCCATTGTTAATATCTATGAAATGCATTCTGCTCGCCCAATAGAAATCTGATACCTGTTGCCAGGTTTGTCCGCCGTCTGTAGTTTTAAGGAAGCCATTGCCATAATACCTGTCTGAGGTGCTCATGTATCCGACTCTGTTATTGAGGAAGTATATAGCGCTGTACTGTTGCACATACATGTGGACGTCAATCTTCGTCCAGGATTTGCCGCCGTCTGTTGTTTTGATAAGCACGTCACGCGTGCTAGTTCCTGTATGCGCTACCACATAGCCTGTGTCCGCGGAGAAAAACTGCATCGATCCGTAAGCATGGTAGGATTCGTCCAGACCGGTGTTTAATGCCTGCCAATTTTGTCCTTTATCAGTAGTTTTATATAGTTCTGCGCCTGCTGCATACCCAGTGGTAGTGGTAGGAAATGCCATGTCCCGGATGTTATAGTAGGTAAAAGCCGGTGAGGTCCAGGTCTTGCCACCATCTGTCGTCTTCACGATACGGCCTCTCATGCCAGTCGCATAGCCCACGTTTTCATCTATGAAATGGATGCCGTACATGGATGTGGCATCAACAAAGCCTGCCTGGAAACTCATCCTGGTCCAGTTATGGCCGCCGTCGCTCGTTTTGTACATACCACCGTGGTCTCCAGCTACGAAGCCTACCTGCTCATTCAGAAAATGCATGGTATAAGCGGCAGAAGAGACCTGCCTGAGGGTAGAAAGGGCAGCCCATGTTTCCCCACCGTCGGTAGTTTTCATCAAGGTGCTATGTTCTTTCGAGGCAAAGCCAACCTTGCTGTTGACAAAGAGGATAGTGAAATAGCTGGAAGGGATGGTGTTCGTGCTTTCTGTAACGTACCACGACTCACCCCCATCAATCGTTTTGAGGATGGTACCTCTGGAACTGGTGGCATGGCCTACTTTCGAACTGACAAAGTATGATTTTGTGATGGTATAAGAATAGGGATCGGCTTGAGGAGGGGGGATTACTTTTATGGTCCAGGTTTTACCACCATCAGTTGATTTAATCAGGCTCTTATTTCCGGTGATGTATATCGTATCCGGATGCAGGATATTAACAGAGTTCAGGTTTTCAGTTGTATTGACGGATAGTTTCTTCCAGTTTTCGCCTAAGTCGGTCGTTTGATAAACAGCACCAAAATCCCCCACTACAAAACCGGTCTGTCCATCAAACCTGACTTCGTTGCCTCTGGCCATACTTTGCTTCACACTCCAGGTAGCTCCAGCATCTTTTGTTTGCAGCAACTCTGAGTCATTTACAATAAAACCTGTTTGCTCGTTTGCGAAGGTGATGCTCTTGCCTGTATTGCCGGAAGGTTTCGGGTTAAGCCATGTCCATTGGGCAAATGCTGTTGAGAGAGTAAGCGTGAAGAGGAGAAGGAAGGGGAGTAGCTTTGTTTTCATGCATTTAGTTAAGAATCTTAATGCTGAAATATAGTGATATTATGTATTAATTAAAATTGTTTGTATCTCAGCTAATTAAGTGGTTTTAAGCGGCGTTGCATTCACTCTCTTCCGTTGTTTTAACTCATCTAGTACAAAAGCCGTGTGCTTACCTTGATCAAGGGACACGCTTTTGCTAGACGTAGCTGGGGTCCTGAGCTCATACCTGAATGCAAGGCAGCATCTACCTCCAACAATCCTTTGCCGCCGAAGCCTACAGCGCTGCTCTTACCTAATGGAGGTCAAATAACACAAAGCCAATCTGATAGCCACTCAGACACTCTCAGGACCTACGGACGCTGCGAGGTCTAAAGCAACTTCCAAATTCTTTAACTCCTAAACTCTCTAACTTTCTAACTCTCCAACTTGTCCACCTCTTTCATAAACCTCACCAGCCCTTCAAAGTAGGTTTTCTGGTCGTCGTAGAAGGCCATGTGGCTGCCTTGGGGGCAATGCAGGTAGCGGCCGTTCGGAAACTGGGTGGACATCCATTCCATGTGTTTCGGGTCCATGGTGTCGTGCTGGCCGCCGATGGTGAGCGTGGGCACGTTTATACTTGGCAGATCCCGGGAGCGATTCCAGTGCAGGAGGGAGGCATTGCCCCGGATCCCAAACTCGCTCGGGCCCTGCATCTGCACATACACCGTCTGGTTCATGTGGTCGAACATGCGCAGCACCGGGTCCGGCCACGCTTCCAGCGGCATGCGCAGGGCGTGTTGAGTATAGAAGTGCGGCATGAGCAGCTCCATGTAGCGCGGATTTGTGAAGTCGTTTGCGGCTTCTATCTGTTTTATCTCGGCCAGTACCTCGGCAGGCATCTGCGGACCCAGCACCTCGTCGGCATACGTGTTATAGTCTGGAATGCTCGACATCATGTTCGAGATGATCAGGCCTTTGAGGTGTTGCTGGTATCTGAGCGCGTATTCGGTGGCCAGGATGCCGCCCCACGAGTGGCCCAGCAGGTAAAAATTGCTCTTGCCGAGTTGCAGCGCCTGACGCACCTGCTCCACTTCCTCTACAAAGCGGTCTATGTTCCAGAGGCTGGTGTCGTCGGGTTTGTCGCTGTAGTGGGAGCCCAGTTGGTCGTAGTAATAATACTCGATACCAGCCTTGGGCAGGTAGCTGTCGAAGCACTCGAAGGCCTCGTGTGTGCCGCCCGGGCCGCCATGCAGCAAGAGCAGTTTGATGGTGGGGTTATTGCCTACCCGCTTCGTCCAGATGTAAAAGTCGTCTTTTGGGGTGCTGATGGTGATCCTGCGGGCGCCGCCGCTCAACTCGGCTTCCGTACCGGAGTAGTTGAAGTAATCTGTCACAGAAGGCGTGTGGCCGCCAGCATTTTCAGAAGTAGCAGGAGATAACTGCCGGATGGATCGGAGTGATTTCATGGGGTATCGGTTTAAGGTGAGAGGAAGGAATATGTACGTGAACTATAAATAAAGTATAGCTTCCTGGTCTTTAGGTTTAAATTTGCCTGGCAAATGCCAGCGGCGAGCCAGAGAGTATAGACCGTGCGATACGGGAAACGTAAAGCTAGGAAAGCACATAGCAGAAGTATGAATCTGACAGTAGGTTGTAAAGTAGAATGGACAGAGTCGGTGTACACGCCTTATAGAGAAGGGGAGACATCAGACTTTATCGGGGAGCGGACTATTACCGGTAGGATAACGGCAGAGGGGTATGCGAAGAAAACGAACTATCATTTCTTCACAATTCATGTATATGGGGCTGAAGGGGTAAACGCACATGAGATAGAAGCAAACAGTAAGATCGTCCGGCGGGGCGTCGTGCTTTACCCGAAGTGCAGGCTATTGTCTACCCCAGACAACTACGATGAACTGGTGAAGGAAAAAGCTGAGCGAAAGGAAAACAGCAGCCCTGTATGTTACGCCCAGTCAAAAGAATTACGGGAAGGTTTTTAAAACTAACTATAAAAACAGCGGTCTAATCGTCATAAAAAAGCCCCTGTTTTAGCAGGGGGTTTATCTTTAGCTTATCGGTACAGGTACTAACTCACGTTCGAAGTATACCAGGTCCTTCTGCGAAGGATTACCTTTTACAGTACAGTAATAGATGCGTTTCAGGTATTGACGAATGGTTAGTACTAGATCTGGATTCACTTTCGCGAACACTTCGGATCCAATGGGAAATTTGTTTTCTGTCATACTCTAATGTACGCATTTTAATTGATTACCAACGGGTTATTCCAGACTGTTTCAGGAAAGGTGCCACAGGGCGGAATCAGTGGTCTTATTATTATTTTGCCAAACAACTTGGCCGGACCTTTTCTCGGTAACGAAAGCGCCAGAGAAGATACAGTAGGGATACAATGACTTGTCATGCTTTATGAAATAAACGTATAAATTATGTTTATCCGTCATGAATAGGTATAAAGCTAACCACTGATAACTTGAAGAATCAGACAATAGATTTAAAGCAGGTACTTGGGCTGGTTGCGGAATATGATGAAGACCAGCAGTTGATCTCTCCGGATAAGCCTTTTATAGTAAAAGCAACATTCTATCCGGGTGCAGCATCCAACATCCACCGGCACCCTTACCAGGACGAGTACTACAAAATTCACGAAGGAGAACTGGAGCTATACCTGGATGGAAAGTGGAGAACACTTAAAGCCGGCGAAGAGGCTCACATACCCACAAATGCAGTTCATGGCTTCAAAAACACTTCTTCCCAACCTACCTACCTGACAAATATCCATACACCCGGCCTCAATTTCGGCGCATCGCTGGTTGCCATGGCGAAGCTGGCGAAAGAAGGAAAAGTTAACGGTACAAAAGGATTTAAAAACCTGTTTTACCTCTCGCAGCATGCCCTGAACTATAAAGACACCATCCTATCTGTAAAACCGCCTGAATTTGTTTTAAACGTGATGGCGAAATTGGGGGCTTTGTTGGGCTACAGGATTTAGCAGCGCAGGAAAATGGGATTCCTTCGCTGGCGCGAACTTTCGGCTCGTGCCTCCACTTTAAAACAGATTGACTCTCCAACATATTGGTGCTGGTGCAAGCCTGTAGCTCGTGCTGGTACTATTGGTGAAAGTATAACTGTGTGAAAAGATAAGGCACGAGCAGAAAGCTCGAAGCAGATGGGGATTCTCAGGGTATCTGCCAGCCGGCATCTGTTACTTAGTGGAAGGTAGGAGAGAAGGTAGGGCGGGGCGCCATGTCCAGGAAAGGGTAGGTTACTTTGGAAAGGTACAGCCCCTGCGGATATGCCGGTGTAAGGTGTTTGGGTGCTTTCTCAAGCGCCAGGTAACTTTCAAACTCCTGCAGGCTGAGCGCGCCGGTTCCGGTCTTCAGGAGTTGTCCCACCAGAATTCGGATCATGCGGCTCAGAAACCTGTTGGCCGTTATCTGAAAACGTAGCCTATTACCCTGTGGGTCCATCAACCAGCGGGCTTCTGTTACGTGGCAGATGGTGCTGTCCTGCTCTGCCGGCGTTAGGCACAGGTTTCGGTAATCGGTGTAAAGGGGGAGCAGAGCAGTGGCTGCCTGCATCGTGTCCAGGTCCAGGTTCCGAACGGGGTACAGGGTGCTTACATTATGCAGGAACGGATCTTTGTAAGTATGTATAAAATAGTCGTAGCTTCTTTTGCTGGCGTCGAATCGGGCGTGGGGCTGGCCCTCCACCGGCATGATATCGAACACGGCGATATCGGGCGGTAACACTTTGTTCAGCCGGAAAAGCATGTCAAATTCCCAGGGCTGCGCTACATCCAGGTGAAAAAAGAACTGGCTCGCATGTACCCCGGCATCTGTTCTGCCACAGCCAACAATCGCTACGGGCTGCTTCAGAATCTTTTGAAGACATTCCTCTATCACCTGCTGCACCCCTAGGCCATAGGGGTGTCGCTGCCAGCCTTTGTAGTGTGTGCCGCTATAGCCGATATGAAAGAAGTAGCGCAAGGTTTTGCTCCGGGTTACGTGATGGAAGTTCCCTTGCAAGATAGTGATAAAGGAGGTGCATTATACTTGTTAGCACAAGGAATGCTGATGTTAAAGTACTTTTCCCGCTTGAAAACGTCTATCCGGTACACCACCGCAAAGCTGATAAAGTATAACCCTTTGCTTGTGGAATGTATACTTCCTGCTCATATATGGCTTGTACTCTAATGCAAGCGCTACAGGTTATGAGTAAATCAACGCTAGTGCGAGCTTGTAGCTCGTACTGCTACTTTAGCTGAAGGTATAGCTGCGTGAAAAAAAGACACGAGCTGCAAGCTCGCGGCAGCGGTGGAATCGCCTGCATTTTAATTTCTATGCGGGTAGCAACTTAAAGTAAATGATGGTGCAACGGTCATCGGCTGTAATGTCCGGATAAAACACTTTCAGGTCTGCCCGGAGGGTTTCCAAGCTCTCAAAGCCATCCGTTAGGGCATCAGCCTCGTTTAAGTCGGCAAACGATTTGGTAAAATCCAGCTTTTCTATCTGTGCCTTTTCTGGTAGGGTTAAATCGCCAAAAACCAGCGGCAACTGTATGGCGTTTGGCAGAACATACCCTAACCGGACGGTAGACGTTTTCTGACGCTTCCGCACCAGCTCAAGGTATTTTTCATGAAAGTGCAGGTGGTTGATGATCTCTGTTTTAGCTTTTTTCATGCACTAATCTACTTAAAATATAGCAGGCTGTTACCCCCGCTGGCCCCGCTGGCGCGAGCTTGCAGCTCGTGCCTTCACCATTCAGTCAATATCAATCTCCAACACACCTTTGCCGCCGCTAAAGTCAATTGCGCTGCTATACTTCCAATGGTGCGGTTCCGACACAAAGCCAGCTACCACGGGATTGTTGTGGATGTAGTCGATCTTCTGATCATCTATCACGGCAGTGCTCCACAGCTCGATGGGTTGGTTGTGCTGCTGCCAGAACTGCCGGTGCTGTACGTTGCTGTTCTTCAGCCCGGCCCGCTCCATGAGCCACAGCATCCATTCCTTCCGGCTCTCCTGGTTGTGCTCGGCAATGGCTTTCTGGAGTTGTTTGGAAGTATAGGTTTTCAGCTCCTTCAGCAGCATGCTGGGGTTATTGTCTTTGGCCCGGAAGATCAGGTGTACGTGGCTGGGCATGATGCACCAGGCATAGATCTCCAGACCTTTGTTCTTGCGGCAGAAGTCCAGGCTGTCGGTAAGGATAGCAAAGTACTCCTCCCGCATAAACACGTCTATCCAGTACACCACTGCAAAGCTGACAAAGTACAGCCCTTCCTGGTTGTGAAATTTATACTTCCGGCTCATGTTTCTGCTTATACTTATGACAGCAGCGTCTGGGTTTTGGTCATTTTACGCTAGTGCGAGCTTGTAGCTCGTACTGTTACTTTAGCTGAAGGTATAGCTGCGTGGAAAAGAAAAGCACGAGCTGCAAGCTCGCGCCAGCGGGGGGATTAAATACGTTGATTTTATTTACCAATTTTTAAGAAGTATGCAAAGGAATTTTCGTACTTCTTTTTATTTCTTTCCCTTACTTTATTAGATAGTTGTAGCATTTCTTCTGAAAATACGGCACTCGTCCCTCCTAATAGAGCTATTAAGCCAGGTGATAGTCCTTGTATGGTTCCTATGTAACTTGAAATGGCACCAACAGAAAATCTTATCGCTTTTTTAGATACTTCATTAGATAGAATATCTCTCTGTGCTTTTTGATAATTATTCAAATCAGGAATAAGCTTTGTATGCATAAATTTTTCTACTTCTCTATTAAAGGTATACCCAAAGCCACTAGTGATTAAATCATTAAAATCGTTGATGAATACTTTTCTCAATTTATACAGTTCATTCAAACACTTTTCCTTATAAGATACAATTTCAGGAATTGTTAAGCTTCTCAATGTACTGTCTGTAATGTGTATTTCTGAAGCCTTTATAATCAATTGACTTAAGTTAAATAACGGAACTTCATTTGATTTATTCCATTCATTTACCACACCCAACTCTTTATTATTTCTAGCTTTCTCCACCTTGTAATTAAAAAAATTATATATGTTTTGATCGAGGAAAATTGGGACAAGATTATACTGCTCACATAAAGTGAGTTTTTTATTTACTTTGGCTATGATGGAAAGGAATTGCCTATCGTAATCATAAAGTTTATTATTCTTCTCTGGAAATGAACTTTTATATTCTATACTCGGGAATAAGTTGGCTCCATACATGCTAAAACTAGGATGAACTATAAAGTAATTTAAGCCTTTCTCTCTCTTCTTTTTTACTAAAAGAGGAGCAAGAAAAGTTGCAGCACGCTTATCTATAGTATCATAATCATGAGCTATTTTTAAAGGGATACTATTTCTTACATAGAAATCTGAACTTTTGTAGTCCAGTACCTTTAAAAATTCTCTGTTTTGAGCGTATTCAAATTTGTCTAAAAGTCTATCTTCTTCATTTTCAAATTCTTTAGAATTGAATAAAGGCAAGATGTCATTCATAACTATAGCTTGGTAGGCACCATTCCTTGTACCCTTCTCACCTCCATAAGAAAGTATTGAAGCAGGAACTAGGGAATCAGGAGCTACTTCTGGCGGATGTATGTTTTCTTCAGCATATTGCTTCAACAACTCATAGCCATTTACACTGTCTATTCTAACACCTCCTTCGATAGGTTGGTATGCATAACACAGAGCACCTTTTTCCAAGAAGTATTTGTTATCGCTAGGAGGTGTAAAATAAACTTCATCAAAAATTAGTAAAAGCCTTTTAAGCTGAATTTCAGTTAATGGTTGGTGGTGAACTACAAGACCTTTGATCCCTTTATCTAAGTCTATTTGCATATTTTCTCTTTTAGTATTAAATCAAATATAAAGAGTATCAATCTAAATACTCATCTATTATTTTTAGTATTCTTAATACTAATACTCCTTTGTAAGTAAGATATGATTGCTCATATCCTTTTTTTATTTTTATTTAGATCACACCTACTTTGCCCTTCAACCCCTTTACCATAGACTTACCCGTTCGGGAAATCATACCTGCCGTTAGGGAGCACCTGGTGGTGCAGAGTACGCTGATCGACTCCCGGAGCTGGTAAAAGCACCTTGCTGCCACTGAGACAGGATCGAGTATGATTGTAAGGAAAAACCCACTGCTTTGCTGTATTAGCAATGCAGTGGGTTTTTCCTTAACCTATGTTGATTTTTCGTTTGTTAGAAGGTCTTGAAAATCTTCATTATAGATCTTGATTGTTCTACCTTATCGTGTAAGTACAAAGTATGATTAGCATTGATATTAAGATAATCTTGGTATGTGTGGTTTTTAAACTTGAGAGTGCTGACGCTTAGCAGTTCCAACTGAGGTAAATCTAGGTCAGCAAACTTCTTGCTTTTCAAGCCTTCTATAAAGGTTTTTAACTGGTAACTGGTTACATCTGGTGAGCCGTACACAATCCAATTTACTATGAGACTGGGATCAATTGCTACCCAATGCGAGTTATAAATGTCCGGTTTATCCGTAGTGAACGATATCATGAAATCATCGAATTCAGATTTAGAAACAGAAAAATCTGAAGTGGGTGAGAAATCAAACTCTGTAGGGATTTGCTTACCAGAGTAATGATAATTATGTAAGTAACCGTCGGCATCTTTATATGACACGCCAAGGCTGTACACGTCGATACCTGTTGGGGGGAATTGCAAGTCATATTCCTCGCTATGGTAAAAGTTTGACCAATAAAGGTCGAGTCTACTATTAAGATCACCGGCTTTGGTGTAGCCAGATAGATTTATTCTGTAATCAGTAACATTAGATGGCTTTTTATACTTGCGTTTCTCGGTTTTACCTGCATCAGAAAAATCTGCCGTAGTCTGATCTGATGTTAGCTCTGTGAACAGGTACAGACCATGGCTTGGCAGCATAATATAAGCTAGATCTGTCGGAACTGCCCTGTCAAAGCCTTTAATAACAAAGTTGGTTCCAGGCCATGAGGCAGTATAGCCACTGCCGAACTTATATTTTGTCCTGAAGTGGAAATCACTGTCATAGGGAACATTGGTATAGGTGATTTCAGCCTTCTCATGTTTGAATGATGTACTAGAAGCTGAAGGAAGGAAATTGAGGTGCCATTTATCAGGGTTAACCTGAAGGAATGTTTCTATCACACACATATTATTAGTTGAATCTAATAGTATGGTAGTCAGGTCATGCTTGGTATCTTCTGATTTAACGCTTAGGTTATGGTTGGCGTTAACGGCTAACAAAGTATCTAAAAGAACTTTCCCTTCTTTATCGGACAAGATGAGCTCGAAGTCTTTCGCCTTCAGGTAGTTTTCGAACCTGAAGCTAAAGTCAAATGTTTTAACAGGTAGGGGTGCAGGTGCTGTTTCATTATCTGAGTCACAACTCAGTAAGGTGCAGGCAAAAAGTAGGCTCGCTAGTAGTTTTGTTCTCACAGGTAAAATTGGGCTAAGGGTGTAATAAAATTTTATTGGGTAGTAAATGATCCGCAATATTAAGATTTCCTAGCATTAATTGATACACATCTTTCAGATTGATGCCTTTGCTGTAACAGAAAGAAATGCTTCAGAACTTCCGTAACTTGCACTCATATTTTTTATTATTATCTAACATCAATATCACCCCCTTGCCCTTCAACCCATTTACCATAGACTTACCCGTTCGGGAAATCATACCTGCTGTTAGGGAGCACCTGGCGGCGCAGAACACGCTGATCGTAAATGCCCCTCCCGGAGCCGGTAAAAGCACCTTGCTACCGCTGGCTATACTTGATGAAGTATGGCTGACTGGCCAGAAGATTATCATGCTGGAGCCCCGGCGCCTGGCGGCCAAAACCATTGCCGAGCGCCTGGCACAGCTGCTGGGCGAGGAGGTAGGCCAGACCGTCGGTTACCGCATCCGTTTCGAGAACCGCATCTCCGCTGCTACCCGCATCGAGGTCGTAACCGAAGGCATCCTCACCCGCATGATCCACAGCGACCGCTCACTGACGGGCATCGGCATCGTGATCTTCGATGAGTTTCATGAGCGCAGCATCCATGCCGACGTGGCCATGGCCCTGAGCCGGGAGGCGCAGCACACGCTTCGCCCGGACCTGCGCATTATGGTGATGTCGGCCACCCTGGATATGCCCCAGCTCACGAGCCTGCTCAAGGCTCCGGTGGCGCAAAGCATGGGGCGGCAGTACCCCATCGAAACCTTTTACACCGGCGATGCTGACGACCGCATGCTGCCCGAAATGACGGCCAAAGTAGTGCAGCAGGCAGCGCAGGAGCAGGAAGGCGATATCCTCGTGTTCCTGCCCGGCGAAAACGACATCCGCAAAGTAGAAATCCTACTTCGCAAGCAAATGCGCGGCGTGCAGATACACCCGCTGTTCGGTATGCTGCCCTTCGGCAAGCAGTACGCCGCCATCATGCCCGACCGCCAGGGCAGGCGCAAAGTGGTGCTGGCGACAAGTATAGCTGAGACCAGCTTAACCATAGAAGGCATTTCGGTGGTGGTGGATACAGGCTTCGGCAAAACCTCCCGCTTCGATCCGAAGTCCGGTTTGTCGCGCCTCGAAACGGTGCGCATCTCCAAAGACGCCGCCGACCAGCGGGCCGGTCGCGCCGGACGCCTGGGCCCCGGCACCGCCTACCGCATGTGGAGCAAAACCACGCAGGAGCGCATGGCGCCGCACCGCACTCCCGAGATCATGGAAGCCGACCTGTCGAACCTGGTGCTGGACATGGCGCAATGGGGCATTACGGATATCCGTGGCCTTACCTGGCTGAACCCGCCGCCGCGTGCTGCCCTGCAATATGCCACCGACATGCTGCACCAGCTGCAGGCCCTGGAGAATGGCCGTATCACCGAGCACGGCAAGCGCATGCACACGCTGCCTTGCCACCCGCGTATTGCGCACATGCTGCTCAAAGCCGAAGAAACCGGCCAGGTGCCGCTGGCAAGCGATATTGCCGCCGTCCTGGAAGAGCGCGACCCGCTGGACCGCAACGCCGGCATCGACATCAATTTAAGGGTAGAAGCGCTGCGCCGCTACCGGAAAGAGCAGGGGCAGGGCAAGCGTTTCAGTAAGATCGAGAAGATCGCCCGTTCCTACCGCCAGCTGTTTGAAGTGGAGCCCGAGAACGGCGCGTTTGATGAATATGAAACAGGTGTGTTGCTGGCGCATTGCTACCCGGAGCGCATTGCCTACGCCCGCCCCGGCAACAACGCGCAATTCCAGCTGGCCAGCGGCCAATATGCTTCTGCCGGTCACCGCGACGACCTGGCGCACGAGCCCTGGCTGGCCATCGCGCACCTGCACGCGGGCACCGGCGATAACCCGGGCCGCATTTTCCTGGCCTCACCGCTCAACCCCCGCGACCTGGCACCGCTCCTAAAGCAGCAGGAAGTATACCACTGGGACGTGAACGACGGTGAGCTCACCGCCTCGCTGGACACCCGCATCGGCAGCATTGTGCTGCAAAGCAAGCCGCTGCCACCACCCGACGAGAAGCACCGCGTACCGGCCATCTCCGAGGCCATCAAAGCAGAAGGCGAGCACCTGCTGGACTTCAACCACGAGCTAACGCAATGGCAAAACCGCGTGCTCAGCCTGCGCAAATGGCGCCCCTCCGAGTCCTGGCCCGATGTGAGCACGTCTACGCTGCTCATAACCAACTGGGACTGGCTGAAGCCCTACCTGTTCGACATCGAGCACCCGGATGAGCTAATGGAGCTGGAGCTGCTGCCTATACTGGAAAAGAAGTACCTGAACGAGGAGCAGCGGGCAAGGCTGGAGGTACTGGCTCCGGCAAGTATAAAGCTGCCGGATAGCTCACCTATAGAACTGGAGTATAAACCCGACGGCGCACAGCCAACACTGGAGATACGCCTGCAGGATATACTTGGCTGGGAGGAAAGCCCCAAGGTAGATGAAGGCGAGATGACGGTGGAGCTGGCCTTGCTGACGCCTGACCTGAAAGCAATTACGACTGTCTCTGACCTATCGAGTTTCTGGAAAGGGAATTACCGCGTGATCAAACGGCAGCTGGAGGTGGTGTTTCCGGAGGTGAAGTGGGAGAGAGGTTCGTCGTTAGAAAGTTAAAAGGTTAGAAAGTTGCTTACGATGTCGCAGCGCTCTAAGGTCCTGTAAGTCGAAGATCCCGAATATTTTCGGGGTGTCTGGGCTTGGCTACGAAGCAACGGCTCCCGGCATCAGACGCTCGCGGGTCTTGAAGACACCGCGAGGTCTATTGAGTTACAATATGTTTGTTAGGGGCAAGAGTTCTGGGATGAAAGGGGGGTGGAATAGTGATTACAACCGCCTCTGGCCCTCATCTCCTAACTCCAGAACTCTCCTTTTCTTGAGGACCCCTACCCCATAACAGGAGATGGAGCTAGTACCGTGTCCAACCACCCCTGCCCCTCCTTGTCAAAGGAGGGGAGCCTGTCATTGCTCCTACCAAAGTATAAGTTTCATAGTTGCTGCCGTTGCGCGGACAGGTCGCGACCTGTCCCTACAAGTATAAACCCACCCCTAGCCCCTCCCAAGAGGGGAATTTTCAGCAGACGATTACATCCCCCTGTCCCCTTCAAAGGGGGACTTATACTTGTTCCATAGCAATGGCCGTGGCTATCGAATGTCACCCAGTCTTTCCGTTGAGCGCCTTATAGATTTCCGGTGCCGAACGCCAGTGAGGCAGCCCGAGGCACGAGGGCAGGAGGGAACACAGCGCGATGCCAAAGGACGAGCCCTCTCGGGCTTGAGAGCAGAAAGCCAGAAATGAAACAAGTTGGTTGTAAGGCCGTGGATGAACGGCAGCTAAAAAGTATAGCTCTTGTCAAGTTGCGGGAGGCGGTGGTGAAAGGCACAAGCGGACGCTGGCGCCAGAGAAGAATGAAGTATAGCTCAAGTATAAAGTATGGCTTTTTAAGTCAGTCAGGATACAGACTCGACACATGAGCAGAAACAAAAAGCCCTCACCGCTTCTAAAAAACAGTGAGGGCTTCCTTAAAGTCGTTTCTAATTATAGCTTCTCCCAGCCGGCAACGCCTAAGTAGGTGCTAACACCTATGATGATAGAAGACATCACCACGCCAATCGTAATGGCCGCAAAGGCTTTCCTGCGTTCTATCTTAAAGATTTCAGCTGCGATAGCACCCATATAAGCTCCGGTGCCGGGCAGCGGGATCATAACAAAGACCATAAGACCCCAGAACCCATACTTATTCACGTTGCTGCCGGCCATTTTCTTGGCTCTTTTGCAGAAGTAGATCACCCCCCTTTTATAGGCCCGGAAAGGCCAGAATTTCTTGCTGAACGTATCCACCAGCCACAAGAACATGGGGTAAATCAATATATTACCTACTACGCCAACCAGGACGGCCCAAACCAGCTGCACATTGTTCAGAACAGCGTAAGGAATACCGGCGCGTGCTTCCCCAAACGGAGAGATGCTAAGTAAAAAAGTAAGAATGAGCGTTTCCAGCATAAAAAAACTTTATAAATAGATCCTGCACTTGTTTTGGTCGCCACCATCGCAAAAGCAGGGTGCACCCCCAACCACACGAGCCAATCTCTATTTTTCGGTGCTACAGAGGGGTAACAGGTATCAAACGATAAAAATTCAAACAACGTATTTGTGTTGCCATAGGCCACTGCAGCTACGATGTATTTACCTAGTGCAGATCACAAATCTAGTAATAAATCAAGGAGGTGGTACATCTGCTACACCCCTTCACATCTCTCCGTTACGCAGCCTCTACCTGCCTTAACAAGTGGGCCGTGCATTTTGAGCAGCGCAGGTTTATTCAGACTACAGCGCGCTGCCTGTTATCTCATACGAGATGTGTAGTTGCTAAAATTGGACTATGGATGGATTTTACTGCTGTTAAACAGTGTGTTTAAGTTCCCTAGTCCGGTTCGGGTGCAAATATAGGGAGAGGAAAGCCGAAAAGTATGTCTCGGCTGAAGTATAAAGTATAATATTTAGCAAGGTATAGCGTATGAGGGCTTTATGTAAAAAGCGCGGGCCCATTTCTGAGCCCGCGCCATACTTTAACTATACTTGTAACTGTATGCTTATACCGCCTGCAGTTCCTTGTCCTCCTGCGCGGTCTTGTCCCAGTACTCTGCATTCCTGATTCCTAGTTTCTCTGCGTTAAACACCGGATCCAGCCCGGCCTTGCGTTGCTCCTGGTAATCTTTAAGTGCACGGAGGGCTGGTTTTCTCAACAGTATGATCGCCACCACGTTTAGCCAGGCCATCACGCCAACGCCGATATCGCCCAGCATCCAGGCAGATTCTGCTGTTTTAACTGAGCCGTAGAACGTGGAGGCAAGTATGAGGGCACGCAATCCCCAGATCATCCACTTGTTACCTTTTGTGTTCAGGTAGCTCAGGTTGGTCTCGGCGATGTAGTAGTAGGCCATGATGGTGGTAAAGGCAAAGAAGAACAGAGAGATGGCCACAAAGCCGCTGCCAAGGGTAGGGAAGTAGGTATTAACAGCCGATTGGGTATACTCCGGCCCGAACGGTACGCCCGGCAGGTTCTCTACAATAAAACCACCTTCAGGGTTTACCACATTGTACTGGCCTGTGAAGAGGATCATGAAAGCCGTAGCGGTACAAACAAATAGTGTATCTATATACACAGAGAACGCCTGCACCAGTCCCTGCTTGGCTGGATGGCTTACGGCCGCCGCCGCCGCTGCATGTGGTGCCGTGCCTTGGCCGGCCTCGTTAGAGTAAATGCCGCGCTTCACGCCCCACGCGACAGCCGTACCGAAGATGCCGGCAAAGGCAGGCTCCAGGTCGAAGGCAGAGCGAAAGATCAGGCTAAGGACGGCGGGTACTTCTGTGAGGTTCATAAGGATGATGACCACCGACATCAGGATATAGGCGCCCGCCATAAACGGAACAACTACCTGTGCTACCTTACCAATACGCTTTACACCACCCATAATAATGAGGGCCAGCAGCAAGGTGACGGTGCCACCGGTATAGGCCACCGGTATCTGAAACGCATTGCTTACACCAGAGGCAATGCTGTTGCTCTGCACGCCCGGCAGGAAAAGCGCCATGCTCACGATCGTGGCTACGGCAAATACGACGGCGTACCATTTTATTCCCAGTCCTTTCTCGATATAAAAGGCAGGTCCGCCCCGGTATTGCCCGTCTTTTACCTGCTTGTAGATCTGCCCTAGGGTAGCCTCGATAAAAGCGGAGGAGCTTCCCAGGAAGGCGATCACCCACATCCAGAACACAGCGCCAGGCCCGCCCATGGCGATGGCCGTGGCCACTCCCGCAATGTTACCTGTACCCACCCGGCCCGCGATGGCTACGGTAAAAGCCTGAAACGAGCTGATGCCTTTCTGTGAAGATTGGCCTTTGAACAGCAGGCGCAGCATTTCGCGGAGGTAGCGCACCTGCAGGAATTTAGTGACGACAGAGAAGTAGATCCCTGCGCCGAGGCAAAGTATGATGAGTGCGTTGCTCCAGACAATATCGTTTACGGCAGAAATAATGTTTTCCATAAGGGAAAGAAAGCTGTTAGATTTTCAGTGGTAGACTATACTTTGGCCCGGAAAGAAGAGGCCGTCCCTAAAATTAAGGGAAATTTTCTGGACTGGCGCAACAGAACCGGTAGCTTATGAGAAGAAAGAAAGAAAAAAAGGAAGGGACTGCATCTGAGGCTGGTGCCCGTGCAGGTATACAGGGTGATTCCGGCGCGGCCTTCTAAGTGAAGCGCCGTACCGGAGCGTGAAGTGCTTACTTCTGGGAATGTCCTTCTATGTATTGTATCAGTTTCCTTAGCTGTGCTTCGTTATCAAAATCTACTTTGTTGGTTTTAAAATATTCGCTCAGGGCGTCTTTGGCATTAGGATAAAGCCGGAAGATATTGCGCTTACTCGCCTCATAGTAGTGATCATTCAGGTCGGCCAGGTAATAAGAGGTCTTTACCTTGAACTTATAATTGTCGCTCGACTTGAGGTTATATGTCTGCGACTTATCTGTATACTGGGTGGCACTGGTGGCCGCAATAGAACTGGGGCTGGAGCCCATGGCACCCTTACTCTTGATATCAGCCACCTCATACTTTTCCTTTACAAGCAGTGTGGCCGATCTGAACTTTTCCAGCTGCTGCAACAAGCTGTTGCTTTCCTGATCATAGAAATACAGGTCGTCCCCGATAGAGATGGAGGAGATGGTGAGCATGTTATCGATAGCCAACGTATCTTGGCCCTTCACAAACTCCACTTCACCTGAGAAGACGTTGTAGTTAAGGTTGGCTATTGTAGCAGTTCCATTCTTAAACGTCACTTTCCCCTCTTTAAACTCCGGATAGCGATACATTTTATTTTGGATTACGCTGGAGCCACTGCCGTTAGCTGGGGCCACTTCTATACTTTTACCTTCGCGTTTTTGTGCTGACAGCGGTAAAGGCAAAATAGGCAGGGAGCCCATGGCAAGAGCTAAGGCGCTAACATAAACGTGTTTCAAATTCATACGCTTCTATCGTTAATGGTGAGAATCCGGTGTGTTGATCAGTCGCAAAGTATGGCTAAAGCCATACTAAAGTGGGATAATTTAAACAAATATCCTAGAATTATTCCTGTTTTTGATGTAGCGCTCATAAAAGCACGATGGTAGGGCCAGTTGCTGACATGAACAGCAGAAGAAAACGTTTTGCCTCAGCTATTGTGGACGCTTCTTGGTGCCTCGCGTAGGCTGGGCCGAAAGCGGATCGTCTGGCCAGTGATGCTTGGGATAGCGGCCACGCAGGTCTTTGCGCACGTCAAAGTAGCCGTTGCTCCAGAAGCTGCGGAGGTCGCGGGTAACCTGCACCGGACGTGAGGCGGGGGAGAGGAGGTGCAGGAGCAGGGGTACTTTACCGCCCCCGATGCGGGGTGTGTCCAGCATGCCGAATACCTCCTGCAGCCGAACCGCCAGTACAGGTGTCGCAACATCGGAATAGTCTAAGGCAATGCGGGAGCCGCTGGGCACCTGCAGGTGCGAGGGGGCCAGTCGGTCCATTTCCTGCCGCTGCTCCCAACTCAGGTCCGAAAGGAGCATCTCCCCTAAATCGAGCCTCGCCACCTGGTCCAGCGAGCGGAGTCCGTAGAGATGTGGTGCCAGCCATACTTCCAAACTTTCTGCCAAGGCCTCATCCGACACATCCGGCCAGTTTTCCGGCTCCAGCTCATGCAGAAACGCAAGCCGCTGCCGTATGCCTGTTGCGTCTTTTGACCAGGGCAGCCTGTCAATACCTTTTTCGCGCAGCGCCTGCAGTAGCGCCTCTGCAACCTGCTCCTGGTTAGGTTTGGCGATGTTGGACTCTTCCAGCACCAGTGCGCCCAGTTTGGTTACTCTTCTGGCGGTTACCTGTTGTGTCGCCTCCTGCCAGCGTACTTCCTCTAAAGTCTCCAGCTGTTCAGAAAAGTGCTCCAGCAACTCTGTTTTAGCGAGTGGTGCCGCCAGAAGTACCCGCGGCTGCTTGCCCAGGTCCAGGTGTGCTATGGCGTAGTAGTCTGCTTCGCCAAACAGCTCGGTTGGAAGGCTTGCCCGCTGGCCGGTTACAAGTCGCACCCGCCCCGACGACTCGCGTTGCGCCAGCCGATCGGGGTATGCCAGGGCCGTAAGTATACCGGCCAGTTCCGGGTTTATACTGGCATCAGTAGCGCGGAGCCGCTGGCGCAGGTTCTGGGCCTGTTCCTTTACCCGGCGCAAGGCATTTTCGTCCAGTACAAAGCCCGGTGTGTGTGGTCGTTTGCCAGCCAACAGTTCCAGGCGCAGGTGCAGGTCGGGCAGGCCATCTCCCCACGAAAGTTGCTGCGGCTTCAGCAGGTCGCGCTCCGAAAGTATGGCGGCCAGCGCACAGGCGGTAGCACCGTAGCCTAGTTCATGTCCGCGCACGACCAGGTGGCCCAGGCGCGGGTGCATCCCCAATGCGGCCAGGGCCTTTCCGTGGGGCGTTGGGTTTCCGTTGTTGTCTATAGCCTGCAGGCGTAGCAAGAGGTCTTTGGCTAAGGAAAGAGCGGCCGCAGGTGGTGTGTCCAGCCAGTTGAGTTCAGCAGCATCCTTTACCCCCCACAGGGCTAGCTCCAGCATTAAGCCCGACAGGTCGGCATCGAAAATCTCCGGATTCTGACGCTCCGGCAACTGCAGCTGATCAGCCGTAGACCACAGCCGGTAGCAAACGCCGGGGCCAAGCCGGCCTGCCCTGCCACGCCGCTGGTCTGCACCTGCCTTGGACACGGGCACGGTGTCCAGTGTGGTAAGGCCGGTACGCGGCACGAATTTGGGCACACGGGCGTATCCTCCGTCAATCACGATCCGGACCCCCTCAATAGTTAAGCTGGTTTCGGCGATGCTGGTGGCCAGCACTACTTTCCGCCTTTTCTGGGGAGATGGCTGTATGGCTGCCACTTGTCTGGAGAGCGGGAGGTCTCCGTGTAGCAGGTGCAGTTCAACGCCTGCTGCTAACTTTCCCTCCAGTTGCTGCGCCACTTTGCGGATCTCGCCCATGCCTGGCAGAAAAGTAAGTATGTCTCCTTCCGGTTCCTCGGCAAGCGCTTTCCGTATGGCTGCAGGCACCAGGTTCGTCAGTCGCTGGCTTGGGTAGTTTCCGGCTGCGGCCACTTCGGCAGGGGAGAGGTAATGTGTCTCGACCGGAAACATGCGCCCCTCGCTGCTGATGACAGGGGCCTCCAGCCAGTTGCCTATCCCTGTGGCATCTAAGGTAGCGCTCATCACCAAAATACGCAGGTCCGGGCGTAGTACAGCTTGTGCGTCCAGCGCCAGCGCCAGGCCTACATCCGCCTGCAGGTTGCGCTCGTGGTACTCATCGAAGATGATGGTCGCAATGCCTTCCAATGCCGGATCCTCCTGAATGAGGCGGGTAAGGATGCCCTCGGTCACCACTTCTACGCGAGTTTTAAGCGATACCTTATGATCCATCCGCACCCAATAGCCTACTGTTTGCCCCACCGGCTCGCCCAGCAGGTCGGCCATGCGTTCGGCGGCGGCACGGGTAGCCAGGCGGCGCGGTTCCAGCACGAGGACTTTGCCATCGCTGCGCCAGCTTGCCTGCAGCAGTGCCAGCGGCACCAGCGTGGTTTTACCTGCTCCGGGAGGCGCCTCCAGCACGGCGCGATTACAGTTTTCCAGGGCATCCAGCAGCCGTGGCAACGCCTCTTTTACAGGCAGGTCGGGTAGTATAGGCAGTAAGTCAGCAGTCGGTATCACCTCCCAAAGTTCGGGATTGTTTTTGAGAAAGTATAGGAGGGGAGTGTGGAGGGAGAAGCGGAGGCTATCGGCAGGTTAAGGTTCAGAGTTGATATAACTCCTTTTGTCATCTCGAACGCAGTGAGAGATCTCTTTAGAATTCCAGATAGGTCTCTCAGCTACGCTGGCTCCCTTTGGCTCTCGCCTCGAGAATGTTCGAGACGACAGGTTGGGGAAATGAAAGGTAGGAACTGAACTACGCTACACTCATGAACGTAGCGTAACCATCATGGCCTCGCATAACTACTTCGTCTATATTACAACCAACCCGAAAAGAACAACGCTTTACACGGGTGTAACCAATGATTTGCCCCGCAGACTGAGGGAGCATTTCATGAACTGTGGCAATCCCTCTACCTTCGCTGGGAAGTACTTTTGCTATAACCTTGTCTACTATGAGCGCCATACACAAGTTGAGCATGCTATTGCGCGGGAGAAGGAAATTAAGAGGTGGAGCAGGAGCAAGAAAGAAGCCCTTATCTATAGCTTTAATCCATTCTGGAAGGTCCTGAATCAGGAAGTGCAGGATGAGTAAATAAATGATGTCATCTCGAACACTCTCGAGGCGAGAGCCAAAGGGAGCCAGCGTAGTTGAGAGATCTATCCGGAATTCTAAATAGATCTCTCACTATGTTCGAGATGACAAAAGGAGAGTTTTTTAATTAAAATATGGTGATTACAGCCTACCCCTCCAGCACTAGCCTCGACACCTCCTTAGAAGGCAGGTCGGACTTGCCTGTCAGGTGGATGTCGATGGCACGGGCGGCTTCGCGGCCGTCGGAGATCGCCCATACCACGAGCGACTGGCCCCGGCAGGCGTCGCCGGCGGCGAAGATGCCGGGCACGTTGGTTTGCCAGTCCCGGAGTTTGAAGTTGCCCCTGGAATCAGTTTCAAAATCGAAGCTGGCCTTGAAGGCATCGTGCAGCGGGCGCTCGTAGCCAATGGCAATCAGCGCCAGGTCGCAGGGCAGTACTTTCTCACTTTCGGGTTTCTCGGTATACTCGTGGCTGTTCTTCCACTCCAGCTCTACCACCTTCAGCCCTTTAACGTGGCCGTTCTCATCGGCAACGAACTCTTTGGTTAGCCATCCCCAGCTGCGCTCACAGCCCTCTTCATGCGAGCTGGAGGAAGTGTAGGTCATAGGCCACTCCGGCCATGGGTTATGCGGGGCGCGTGCCGTAGACGGCATGGTACGATACTGCAGCTGGCTGATAGAGCGGGCAAATTGCCGGTTGGCCGTGCCCACACAGTCGGAGCCTGTGTCGCCACCACCAATGACGAGCACGTGCTTGTCCGTCGCCAGCAGGTCTTCCTCAGGCGCTATACTTTCTCCGGCCACCCGGCGGTTGTGCAGGGTCAGGTAGTCCATAGCGAAGTGAATGCCCTTCAGGTGGTGACCCGGGATGTTGAGCAGGCGCGGTTTGCTGGAGCCGATGGCCATCAGCACGGCGTCATACTTGCGGTGCAGCTTTTTCAGGGTGATTTGCTTCCCGATCTCCACCCCAAGGTGGAAGTGAATGCCTTCTTCTGCCAGGATGTCCAGGCGGCGGTCGATCACCCACTTCTCCAGCTTAAAGTCCGGAATTCCGTAGCGCAGCAGGCCGCCGGCTTTATCGTCCTTGTCGTATACATGCACCTCGTGACCAGCCTGGTTGAGCTGGGCTGCCGCCGCCAGGCCGGCAGGGCCTGAACCTATGACAGCTACTTTCTTGCCCGTGCGGTGCAGCGGTGGCTGTGGCTTTACCAACCCCAGCTCAAAAGACTTCTCGGCTATACTTTTCTCAATGTGCTCAATGGCTACCGCAGGCTTGTTGATCGACAGCACGCAGCTTGACTCGCAGGGGGCAGGGCAGATGCGGCCCGTGAACTCCGGGAAGTTGTTGGTGCTGTACAGGATTTGCGCCGCGCGCTCCCACTCACCCTCGTACACGGCATCGTTAAAGTCCGGAATCTGGTTGCCTAGCGGGCAGCCGCTGTGGCAGAACGGCACGCCGCAGTCCATGCAGCGGCTGGCTTGCTGCCGGGTTTTTTCTTCCGGAAAGGAAGTATAAATTTCGTTCGAGTCGTTGATTCTTTCTTTAGGGTTGCGGGCTTGCGGCAGCTCGCGGGTATATAGCAGGAATCCGTCTGTCTTTCCCATTAGGCAATCGCTTTAACTGTTTCACTTTCATTTCTCTGCAGGGCCTTCTTCAGGTCGTGCGGCATCACTTTCTGGAAGAATTTCTGATGCACGTGCCAGCCTTTAAGCAGGTCTTTTGCCAGGGCGCTGTCGGTGTAGGCAGCGTGTTCTTTCAGCTTCTGCTCTATCCAGGCCAGGTCGGAATTGTCGGGTTGCTCCAGGTCTACCATGCTTAGGTTACACTGGTCGGGGAAAGCGTTGGCGGGGTCGTAGATATAGGCCATGCCACCGCTCATGCCTGCGGCAAAGTTGCGGCCCACAGCACCAAGTATAAGCACTTTGCCCCCGGTCATGTACTCACAGCCGTGGTCGCCGATGCCCTCAACTACAGCCTCAGCCCCGGAATTGCGGACGCAGAAGCGCTCACCGGCCATCCCGTTGATATAAGCTTTACCGGAAGTAGCGCCATACAAGGCCACGTTGCCCGTGATGATGTTCTCCGAAGCCACATAGGTAGAGCCCTCGAAGGGTTGCAGGATCAGCTTTCCACCCGAGAGGCCTTTGCCCAGGTAGTCGTTTGCTTCGCCTACCAGGCGGAAGGTAAGCCCTGGTGCCAGGAAGCCTCCGAACGTTTGGCCTGCCGAGCCATGGAAGGTGGCGTTGAAGCTATCCTCCGGTAAACCATCCTTGCCATACTTAGTGGACACTTCATAAGAAAGCATTGCGCCAACAGAGCGGTCCACGTTGATGATGCGGTACTCGTAGGGCGCTTTGCTGTCTCTCCTGAAGTCGCGGATGAGCTTCTTGTCCAGTACGTCTTCAATGTCGTGCTCCTGGTGTATCTGGTGGTAGATGCCCACGTTGTTAGGCGCTACCTCCTGGTGCAGGATCGGGTCGAAGCTTAGGTTCTTGAACTTCCAGTGGTTGAGGTCGTTGCGTACCTTGAGTACCTGCGGCTGCCCCACCATCTCATTTATACTTCTGAAGCCGAGCGATGCCATGATCTCGCGCAGTTCCTGGGCCATGAAGCGGAACAGGTTCACCACATGCTCCGGATCGCCGGTAAAGAGCTGGCGCAGGTCCGGGTTTTGGGTGGCGATACCTACCGGGCACGTGTTCAGGTGGCATTTGCGCATCATAATGCAGCCCTCCACAATCAGGGCGGCAGTAGCCACCCCATACTCTTCCGCACCCAGCAAGGTAGCTACCGCCAGGTCGAAGCCTGTCATCAGCTTGCCGTCGGTTTGCAGCACCACGCGGCTGCGCAGGTTGTTTTTTACCAGCGTCTGGTGCGCCTCGGCCAGGCCCATTTCCCAGGGCAAGCCCGCATGGCGGATCGAGCTAAGCGGGCTGGCACCTGTGCCACCGTCAGCACCGGATATCATGATCGCGTCGGCTTTGGCTTTGGCCACGCCGGCTGCAATAGTGCCCACGCCTGCTTCCGCCACCAGCTTCACATTGATGCGGGCATTCGGGTTGGCATTCTTCAGGTCGTAGATCAGCTGTTTCAGGTCCTCGATAGAGTAGATGTCGTGGTGTGGCGGAGGCGAGATCAGGCCCACGCCCGGGGTGGAGTGGCGCACGCGGGCAATCCACTTGTCCACTTTATGCCCCGGCAGCTGTCCGCCCTCTCCGGGCTTGGCTCCCTGCGCGATTTTGATCTGGATCTCGTCGGCATTGGCCAGGTAATGGCTGGTGACGCCAAAGCGGCCGGAGGCCACCTGCTTGATGGCAGAGCGTTCCGAATCGCCATTTTCCTTTATGATATAGCGTGCCTCGTCTTCGCCGCCTTCGCCGCTGTTGCTCTTGCCCCCGATGCGGTTCATGGCAATGGCCAGGGTGCTATGTGCCTCATGCGAAAGGGAACCGAAGGACATGGCCCCGGTGGCAAAGCGTTTGAGTATACCTTCTACGGGCTCTACTTCCTCCAACGGTACCGACTGGCGCTTGCGAAACTCGAAGAGGTGGCGCAGGGTAATGGCCGATTGCTGGTGCTCGCGCAGGAGTTTAGCATACTCTTTGTAGAGGCGGTAATCACCCAGGCGGGTAGACTTTTGTAAGAGGTGGATCACCTCGGGCCGCAGCAGGTGCTCCTCGCCGCGTCTTCGCCACTGGAAGTAGCCGCCTGCCTCCAGTAGCTTGTCGCCACTGGCAAAGGCGGACCAGTGTTTAGTTAGGGCTTCCTGCTCCAGGTCCTCGAAGTTCAGACCCTCCAGGCGACTAACCGTTCCTTTAAAGCATTTCTGGATCACTTCCTGTCCAAAGCCGATACATTCGAAGATCTGCGCGCTCTGGTAGGCTTGCAGCGTGCTGATGCCCATTTTGGAGAGTATCTTCAGCAGGCCGTTGCCCACTGCCTGAATGTATTGCTCCGTATAATAGGAAAAGGATTTTGTCGTATCCAGTTTCTCCTGCTCCAGCAGGTGTTGCACGGTGTCATATACCATGTAAGGATACACGCAGCTGGCCCCGTAGCCGATGATGGTCGCAAAGTGATGTGTTTCCCATACATCACCGGCCTCTACCACCAGACCGGCTTTGGTACGGATGCGCTTTTCCACCAGGTGGTGATGGATGGCACCTACGGCCAGCAGCGAAGGGATAGCCGCACGGTTGGCTTCCACAGCGCGGTTCGAGATGATAAGGATCTTTTTGCCCCTGCCGATGGCAGCCTCTGCCGCCGCGCATATTTCGTCCAGCGCCTTTTGCAGCGAGCCTTTCTCATGGGTGGAGAAAGTAGCGTTGATGGTGTAGTTATCGAACCCCTCGGATTTCAGGTTGATGAGCTTGTTGAAGTCACCGTGACTGAGCACCGGATGCGAGATATGGATCTGGCGCGTGTGGGCCGGTGTCTCATCCAGCACGTTCAGCGACTCGCCCAGGCGGGTAAACAAGGACATCACCAGCCGCTCCCGGATCGGGTCGATGGGTGGGTTGCTTACCTGCGCGAAGTGCTGCTTAAAGTAGTTGGCCACGTGCTGGCTCTGTCGCGAGAGTACCGCCAGCGGCGTATCGGAGCCCATACTTCCCAGCGGCTCCTTGCCGGTCGTGGCCATGGGCTGGATGATGAGTTTCAGGTCTTCGGAAGTATAGCCATAGGCTTTCTGTTTCTGCCGCAACTCCTCCGGTGATACGGTGTTCAGGCAGAAAGCGGGATCCGGGCGCTGGTGCAGCTTAATACGGTTCTGCTGTATCCATTCAAAGTATGGCTTATCGTTGCAGACCAGCTGCTTGATCTCCTCGTCTTCATAAATTCTGTTCTCCTCCAGGTCAGCGAGCAGCATCTTGCCAGGTTGCAAACGTCCACGCCGTACCACATCCTTCGGGTTCACCGGCAGCGCGCCTGCTTCCGAGGCCATCACCAACCGCCCCTGCTTTGTGATGCAGAAGCGTGCCGGTCGCAGACCGTTACGGTCCAGGGTGGCGCCGATTTGCTTGCCGTCGGTAAAGAAAAGGGCAGCAGGGCCATCCCACGGCTCCATCAGCGCTGCATGGTATTTATAAAATGCCTTCCGGTACGGGTCCATAAAGGCGTTATCCTGCCAGGCCTCGGGCACCAGCATCATCATCACGTGGGGGAGTGGGCGCCCCGCCAGCGTGAGCAACTCTACCATGGCATCAAGGTTGGCCGAGTCGGAGTTAGCCGGGTTTGTGATCGGCAGGAGCCATTTAAGTTCTTCCTCCGTAAAGAGTGGGGAAGACATCAGTGCCTCCTTCGACTTCATCTTGGTCACGTTGCCCCGGATGGTGTTGATCTCGCCGTTGTGGGCGATAAAGCGGAAAGGCTGTGCCAGCTTCCAGTTCGGGAAGGTGTTGGTCGAGAAGCGGGAGTGGATGAGGGCCAGGGCTGATTTAAACTCCGGGTGGCGCAGGTCGTGGTAATAGGCCTCCACCTGGTCTGTTTTCAGTTGCCCTTTATAAATAATGGTGCGCGAGGAGAAGCTGGGCATGTAAAAAGTGCCATTTTCGCCGCTCACCGTTTTGTTGATCTCGTGCGTGATGAGGCTGCGCAGTACATATAGCTTACGCTCCAACTCATCGCCGTTTATACTTGCATCTACAGGCTGCACAAACACCTGCTCAATATAAGGTTCCACCGCTTTGGCTTCGTGTCCGGGCACGCGGCCATTAACAGGCACCAGGCGATAACCCAGCAGTGTGAAGCCCAGCTGCCGGATGCACTCGTTCATCACCTGCCTGCATTTATCCCTGACCTCGTAGACAGTGGGGAAGAAGATCATCCCAACACCATAGCTGCCTTCCTGGGGCAGTCTAATGGCAAACTCGCTCAGTTGCTTTTTAAGAAAGCTGTGTGGGAGCTGCACCAGGATGCCGGCACCGTCGCCGGTTTCAGGGTCGCTGCCTGTGGCGCCGCGGTGCTCCATGTTGGTGAGCATCGTCAGGGCATCTTTAACAATGCTATGCGATTTCTTACCATTCAGGTTTACCACACATCCAACACCGCAGGCATCGTGCTCAAACTCGGATTTGTACAATCCTTTGGAGGCGTTTTTTAGTTTGGCCATTAGAAGGGGTTTAGGGTTTATACATCGGTTCTTATTAAGAAGAATCCATAATTTATACTTTAAATATTAGATATCCAAATTGTGTGATTTAAAAACCTGATAAATTTTATTTGAAGATGCTGCCTATAATGTAATATGGGGTCGTAAAATTTGAGGTTTTGATACCGAATTGGAGCTTTGTTAAGGAATTGATTTTATGGTCTTCTTTTTGCCTTGCTAAGGTGCAGGTAGCAGTTCTTAGGTAGGTAGATCATTTTGGTGGAAATTAATGAAAGTGAGTCATTACTTAGGTGTATTTGAAAAGTGATAATGTGTCTTGTGTTGTGCGGAAAGATGCGTGTTTGCTTGTAGCGAAGCCTGGCATGGGGTACAGGTAGGTGCAGGTGCCGGTTTTGCTGTTCGCTTTTTCATTTCTGATAAAGTATTCGTTATTTCAGCTTCATATTTTCAGTTAGGATATTAGCGCATGAACCCTTTTGTACTAGGAGTTGATATTGGAGGCACGCACATAACGGCGGCAACAGTGGACATGGAATCAAGAACGCTGCTGCCCCAGGCACAGGTGCGGGAACACATAGATGCAGGCGCCTCCCCGGAAGAAATCACGACAGCCTGGGCAGGAGCGATGAAGGCGGCTATGGAAAAGTGCACCGAGCGGGTAGGGAAGATCGGGATAGCCATGCCAGGGCCATTTGACTATACTAACGGAATAGCGCTGATGCAGGGGCAGGGCAAATATGACGCGCTGTATGGTGTGGACGTTATCGCCATGGTAGCCGACAAACTCGGACTCTCTAAATCGGATATCCGAACCTTAAACGACGCCGCCTGCTTTCTGCAGGGAGAGGTGTTTGGTGGGGCAGCAAAAGGCTACAGCCGCGCCATCGGCGTGACCCTCGGAACCGGGTTGGGCACTGCCAGATTTAAAGATGGCTTGGCCGAAGACGCCGATCTGTGGGATACGCCTTTCGGTGAAAGTATAGCGGAGGAGTACCTGAGTTCGAGATGGTTTGTGAAGCGCTATAACGAGCTGACGGGAAAGCAAGTGCCCCATGTAAAAGCGATGGTGGACAGGTTACCGCAGGAGCCGGTGGTGGAGGAGATCTTCCGGGAATTTGGCGAGAACCTGGCCACGTTCCTGGTGCCCTTTATCCGGGAGGCGGAGCCAGAGGTATTGGTGCTGGGAGGCAACATCAGTAAGGCCTATGTCCTTTTTGAGTCCGCGCTGCGGCAGGGGCTGGAGCAGCAGCACTGCCTGATTCCTGTTAAAACGGCTATCCTTGGAGAAGAGGCTGCGCTGCTGGGGGCGGCCAGTTTGTGGGTGGAGTAGGTTCACCTCACCCCAACCCTCTCCTAAAAACAGGAGAGGGAACTTTGCAGTACCGGGTCCAACCACCCCTGCCCCTCCTTGGCTTTTTCGAGGGCCCCTACCCCCAAGAGGGGAGCCTGTAACTGCTTTAGCCAAAGTATAAGCTTTATAGCCTCTGCCTCTACAAGTATAACCCACCCCTGGCCCCTCCGAGGAGGGGAATTTCACCTCACCCCAACCCTCTCCTAAGAACAGGAGAGGGAGTTTGTACTTGCTCCTTTCCCTGTCATCTCGAGTACTCTCGAGGCGAGAGCCGAAGAGAGCCAGCGTAGCTGTGAGAAATCTATCGGGAGTTCTAAAGAGTTCTCTCCCATAGGTCGAGATGACAAATAGCTCTGGCTATCGAACTAATTCCCAGCCTTTGGGTTGAGCGCCTTCTATTGATGCGGTGCTGAGCTTGCTCAGCAGCCCGGAGCGCCAGCGAGGAGCAGCTTCAATAGACAGCGCGATGCCCGAAGGCGAGGCCTCCCGGCCTGGAGGGAGCCAAAGTAGGAGATGAAACAGTAGGCTCGTAAGGCTGGAGGATGAACGGGAGCTAGTAAGTATAGCTTGGTTCAGGTTAGACAAGCAGGGGCTAAGAGCGGCACAAGCGGACGCTTGCGCCAGGGAGGCTATAGGAACAGCAAGTATAAATCAACAAGTATAAAATATAGCTCGGGTATAGTAGCACAGCCCAAGTGCAAATTTGACTCTGCGAGCCAGCCGGGTTTCAAACCCGACATCATAGAAGGCACGGGTTGCAAACCCGCGCCAGCGAAAATATTAAGGGATAGTATAAAGTATAGTTATTAATTACTCCATATCTGAGCCAAGTAACAATAAGATGCCAGCATAAAGTATAAAACCACTACCTTACCTATACATCGAGCCGATCATATCGCCGTACTTCTCCATGATCACTTTTCGCTTGAGCTTGAGCGTGGGCGTGAGTTCGCCGCCGCTGATCGTCCAGTGGTGGGGCATCAGCACAAAACGCTTTACCTGCTCCACAGGGTTAAAGTGCTGGTTGTACTGGTTTATCGCCTCTTTAATGAGTGCGCGCACCTGCGTGTCTTCTGCCACGGCAGCGTCGCCAGGGTAGGGTAGGCCCCGCTTCTCGAACCAATCCTTCAGGGCATGGAAGGCAGGTACGATAACGGCCCCCACATACTTCTGCAGCTCGCCCACCACCATGATCTGCTCAATCCAGGTGCTTTCCAACATCTTGTTCTCGATCGGCTGCGGAGCCACATACTTGCCGCCACTGGTCTTAAACAGCTCTTTCTTGCGGTCGGTGATCTTCAGGAACTTGCCGTCTATCATGGTGCCGATGTCGCCGGTGCGCAGCCACTCGCCCTCCATTACCTCAGCTGTCAGGTCAGGCCGTCTGTAGTAGCCCATCATCACGTTAGGGCCTTTGCACAGGATCTCACCATCATCGGCTATCTTTACTTCTACGTTCTCCAGCAGCGGGCCTACTGTGCCAAACATGCGGTTCTGCTCGCTGTAGCGGTTGCCGCTGATGATAGGGGAGGCCTCGGTCAGGCCGTACCCTTCCTGGATAACGATACCTGCCGCGGTGAATATTTTGAGCAGGCGCACCTGACAGGCGGCAGCCCCGGTGATCACAGCCTTCAGTTCTCCACCCAGGGCCTCCCGCCACTTGCTGAAGATAAGCCTGTCAGCCAGGGCCAGTTGCAGGCGATAGCTGAGGGGCAGTGGCTTGTTGATCTCAAATTGCTCTGCCAGCCCCAGCGCCCAGAAGAACAGCTTCTTTTTGGTGCCGGTCAGCGCACTTCCTTTCGCCACGATGCCCTCGTATACTTTCTCGAGCAGGCGCGGAACGGTGGTAAACAGCGTTGGTTTTACCTCGCGCAGGTTCTCGCCGATCTTCTCCATTCCTTCGGCATAGTAAATGGATACACCGCAGTAGAAGTAGCAGTAGGTGGCCATGCGCTCAAATGCGTGGTTGAGGGGCAGGAAGCTAAGCGCCCTTTTGCCGCGCACCCCGATCTCCTCGATCACCTTGGCGCTGCCAAACACGTTGTGGATGATGTTGTAGTGCGAGAGCATCACGCCTTTTGGGGTGCCTGTGGTGCCGGAAGTATAAAGTATAGTGGCCAAGTCTGTCTCTTTCACAGCGTCGCGGTGCCGGTTTACCCGCTGCTGGGTCTCAGGGCTCAGCTCCACCAGCAGCTCTGTCCAGCTTTTGGCGCCCAGCACGGGGTTAAAAGTATAAACGGTGTGCAGGTCGGGCAGGCCGCCTCTTATATGCTGCAGCTTCTCATAAAGGCTGGCATCGCCTACAAAAGCCACTTTTATACCGGCGTCCTGTAGTATAAACTGCAACTCGCTGTCGTTGATGTTCGGGTAGACCGGCACCGACACCGCCCCCGTCTGCTGAATGGCCATGTCCACCAGCATCCACTCCGGACAGTTTTGGCTGATTATCGCGATTTTATCCCGCCCCTCTGCCGTGTTGTCGTTTGCGGATATACCCAGGGTCAGCAGGCCAGCGCTTACCTGGTTTACCTTGTCGTATACTTCCTGGGTGCTGTACTTTCGCCAGGCGCCTTCTTCCTTGGCGCTGAGCATGTCCTCCTGCGGAAAATTCCTTAGCTGATAGGCCAGGCAGTCGAACAGCCTTTGGGGCTCCTCCACCTGCATTGCGTTCTTCTTTTGCATCGTTCACTGTACTTAAACCTGCCAGGCATCCTCCGGCGAGAGGGTAATAAATACGGTATCGCCGGTGGTGAGGTGGTTTTCGGTCGCTTTGATTTTCACCAGATCATCCGGCAACTGTACCTCTACCTCATAAAAACTCCCGAAGTAGCCTATCCTCTTTACTTTACCCGCAAGGGCCTTGTTACCGTTTGCGGCCAACTTAAAGCTCTCGGGCCGCACCAGCATGTTTTTTCCGGTTGGTTTGATGCCGAACACATCCGAGAAAGCCCTGGTGCCCGCGGTGGTGAGGCGGTTATAGCTGCCAAAGAGGGCGGCGGTATACTCGTTTACGGGCTGCCTGTAAATCTGCTCCGGCGTGCCCTGCTGCTGCAACTGCCCGTCTTTGAGCACCAGGATCTCGTCGGCCCAGGAGAGGGTGTCGTGCGGGTCGTGGGAGATGAGGGTGCAGGTAATGTCCATTTCCTCGCTGATGTCGCGGACAACGTCCTTGAGTATACTTTTATGGGCGGTGTCGAGGTTGGAGTAAGGCTCGTCGAGCAGCAGCAGGCTAGGGGCGGTGCTGAGCAGGCGGGCCAGGGCGATGCGCTGGCGCTCGCCACCGGAAAGCTGGTTGGTTTTGCGGGGCAGCAGGTGGGTCACGCGACAGATGTCGTACAGAAAACCCGCTTCCTCACTTGTAAGGGCGTTGGCATACCGCAGCACCTGCTCCACGCGCAGCGAGTGCGGCAGCTCAAAATGCTGCGAGAGGTAGGCAATACCCGGGTGCCCCGGCACCAGCTTCTCTGCCGGGCCAATCACTTCCTCTTCCTCAAAAAACACTTTCCCGGCGGTAGGCTCTACCAGGCCAGCAATGGTTTTGAGCAACGTGCTTTTGCCTGAGCCAGTCTCGCCGGCAATGGCTGTTTTCTGAAACTCCTTTTGTGTAAAGCTGATGTCGTGCAGCACGGTTTTGCCTGCTTCCTCCACCCGGATTCCGGCTACTTCTAAAAAACTCATGTATGCGATAAGGCTAATGTCGATATGGACCTTAAGTAAAAGCAGGCTTTCCGGCTATGAAGGTACAGCTGTTGTCCTGGCAAAAGTATAACCGGGTACCAGGCTGTTTTGATTCGAACAAAGCGGCACAATACCACAGCCCGAATGATACCCGGCGCAAAGGTACGGCATTGTAGTTAGCTTTCCGATTACTGCAGACTTTGTGCATGAGGCCTGCCAACGATGTAATGACATGCTGCCACAGGTAAGCTTTGTTTTGTAGCGCTATAAACAAGGAATTTATGCAAAGACTTCGGCTATCCATACTTGCCTTCCTCACCGTTGTGCAGGTATGCGCACAAGATTTAACGGTATATGGCAAAGTGCTGCACGCCCAGGAACAGGCTGCCTTGCCGGGTGCCCATGTTGTGCTGCACCGCATCACCTATGACAGCAAATTGGAGGTTACCGCGGGCACAGATGGCACTTTCAGGTATACCAATGTGCCACCTGGCATGTATATGCTGCAGGTAAACGTCCAAGGTTTTAGGCCACTCAGGAAGAAGGTGTTGGTGCAGAAGGAGGCGGTAAATGTGGGCATGCTGGAGCTGGAAGAGGTCAGGACCACGAAACAGGAGGTGCTGGAATCAGACAAGGTACCGCTGGGGGAGCAGCTAGGCGACACGCCCTCGTTTAACGCCGGTGCCTTCAGGACTGCCCCCGATGCTAGTACCGGGCCCCCTTTTCCTGAAAGGTTATAGTGCCAGCCAAGACGATGCGCTGGCGTTTCCTGCCGGAAAGCTGGTTGGTTTTACGCGAGCATCCCAAGGTAGATTTAGTGGGGGATGTTATGAGCCTCTACTTTGCGCCTGATGCTGCTATAGTATCGCTTTAAGCAGGTTTAGGCATTCAGCAGGCCAGCGCTTCCTCCATGGTATAAAAGCTGCGCACCGAGAAAGCACCCTTCACCTCATTGGCAGCCTTTTCGGCTGCTTTCTCGCGGTAACCAAGGCCGGTCGTAAGCCTGCAAACTTCTGAAGGCGCGTCGTGCTCAGGTCTTTGGCAAATTGATTTACAATGACGCTATACTCCTGCTCAGGCAGCGTAACAGCAGACTTTCTGGAATTTGCCAGGATCTTTTCAATGTCGTAGTTCCTGACCGTGTCAATCAGCTCTGTTAACATGAAGCGCAGCTCATAAAGCGTGTAATCATGGATATTGGGCCACTCTATAAAGAGGGTGTCAGTCGCGGGATTAAACTCGAGCTTAATGAACCGGTTAGGGATTAACATCAATTTTTCTGAAATGAGGAAAAGGCACATATAAGCCGAAGCTTAAATTACTCACAGGTAAATGCTGTTTTATCCTTTAGAAATTCAGCGTGTATGCCTTGGTTCCTTCCATGAGAGAAATTGCTCCCCGCCTAAAACCTACTGCTGCTCTCCTGCGCTCGTTTGCTTTGCCACCGCCTTTTTTACCGCCGGCGCCACCACGGTGCCCAGCAGCTCGATGGCGTGCAGCATCTTTTTGTGCGGCAGCGTACCCACGCTAAACTGCAGCAGGAAACGGGTGTTTCCGAACAGCTCATACTCGTAAAGGATCTTATCGATAACCTGCTGCGGGCTTCCCACCAGTAGCGAACCCTGCGGCTCCCGCATCATTTCGTAGTGCTCCCGGCTCATGGGTGACCAGCCGCGCTCGCGCCCCAGCTTGCTCATTACCTGGGCGTAAGGGCCGTAGAACTCATCGGCCGCCTTTTGGGAGTCTTCCGAAATATAGCCATGCGAGTTGATGGCCAGCTGAAACTTGGCGGAGTCGTGGCCCGCGCTTTTAAAGGTTTCTTTGTAGAGGTCGGTGAAGGGCACAAAGCGGTCGGGCATGCCGCCAATGATGGCCAGCGCCATGGGCAAACCAAGGCTTGCGGCGCGCACTACCGAGGCAGGCGTTCCCCCTACGGCAATCCAAACGGGCAGCTCATCTTGGTAAGGCCTCGGATATACGCCACGGTTTTCGATGGCCGGCCGGTGTTTGCCGTCCCAGCTGACGCGTTCGTGCCTGTTAATATCCAGTAGCAGCTCCAGTTTCTCCGTGAAGAGGGTGTCGTAATCCTTCAGGTCGTAGCCAAACAGTGGGAAAGACTCGATAAAGGAACCGCGCCCCGCCATGATCTCGGCGCGGCCCTTGGAGAGCAGGTCCACGTGGGCAAAATCCTGGAAAACCCGCACCGGATCGTCGGAGCTGAGCACCGTGACGGCACTGGAAAGTTTGATGTTTTTGGTCCGGACAGCGGCGGCGGCCAACACCACGGCTGGCGAGGAAACCAGATAGTCGGAGCGGTGGTGCTCTCCAATGCCAAATACATCCAGCCCCAGCTGGTCAGCCAGTTCAATTTCCTCGAGCAGGTTGCTGAGTCTTTCCTGGGGTGACAGCAGGTTTCCGTTAACGGGGTCAGGGGTGTTTTCTACGAAGGTGGTGATGCCGATTTCCATGATGGTGTTTCTACTTGGTTTCCTAAAGGATAATGGTGCAAACTATAAAATCTCAGCAGAAGTATAAAACAATAGCTGCCCGTGGGCTGTCTTTTAGCTTTACTTTCTGCCGGTGCTTATCGTTCTTTTATTAAGCAGACAGGATGCAAAATTGTTTTGTAGTTTTAATGTATCACCCTTTAAACGTACCAGACCAAGATGCTCGACATTGTTATAGAAGCCCGAAAAGCAGCGATCGCTCCCGGCATGAGCGTGCGCCGTATTCTCCCTTTTCGCCTGCGCCGGATGGTAGGGCCTTTTATTTTTATGGACCATGCGGGACCAGTAGACCTGCAGCCGGAGCTGGCGCACAACATGGATGTACTACCACATCCGCACATCGGCCTCTCAACCGTCAGCTACCTTTTCGGAGGCCAGGTAACGCACCGCGACAGCCTGGGCGTGGAGCAGGTGATTCGGCCGGGAGAGGTGAACTGGATGACGGCCGGCAGCGGCATTGCCCACTCCGAGCGCTTCGAGGACCCCGCCACGCTGGCCGGCGGCGAACTGGAGATGATCCAGACCTGGGTGGCCCTGCCGGAAAAGGACGAGGAATCGGCTCCTTCGTTCACCAATTATAAACCAGAGCAGCTTCCGGTGTTTACCGACACGGGCGTGTGGATGCGCCTGATTGCCGGCCACGCCTTTGGCCTGCAGAGTAATGTAAAAACCCACTCGCCCATGTTTTACCTGCACGTGGTGCTGGAGCAGGGCGCCCGTTTCGGGTTGCCTAAAGAGCATGCGGAGCGCGGCATTTACGTGGCCAAGGGAAGTATAGAAATAGCCGGCAACACCTATACCGTGGGGCAGATGCTCGTCTTTAACAAAGGGGCAGACCCGGTGATACAGGCCAAAGAGCACACGACGCTGATGCTGCTGGGAGGTGAGCCGCTGGGCGAACGGTATATCTGGTGGAACTTTGTCTCGTCTAGAAAAGACCGCATCGAGCAGGCAAAAGCCGATTGGAAAGATGGTCGTATCCTGTTGCCGCCTTCCGATAACGCCGCGTTTGTGCCGCTGCCGGAGGATAAGTCGAAGCCGGCGGGAGGTCCCGCGCCGCAGGCGCTTTCGTAAGACAGGTCAGGGATTGCAAACCAGGTGGCGTTTCTCTTTGTTTGCATTTTATACTTTTGACTAAACCATACATTGGTACCTTATCACCCGCATGACAGCACCTCCTGATTTGTTTAGGTTGCAGCGGCTCCACTGCAGCGCCTTTTGCCAACCCGCCTCCTCCGAGTTCTACAACATCCTGCTGCTGGAGGGGATCGGCAAGCTCAGCCTGGATTTTACAGAGTATACCTTCGAGGGCAAGATCGCCCTGTTTACCTCACCCTACCAGCACCTGAGTATCAGCGGCACGTCAGATGTGGAGGTGGAGCAACTTACCTTTCACGGCGATTTCTACTGCATCGAGTATCATAAAAACGAGGTGGCCTGCAACGGCCTGCTGTTCAACAACCTCTACAGTCAACCCTTCATCCACTTAAAAGATAAGGAGCTGCACGAGGTGTTCGACAAGCTGCGGGTGGAAATAGAAAAGAACGAAGCCTACTCCGAGCCGGTGCTGCGGACCTACCTGCAACTCATCCTGGCCATCGCCAGCCGGGTGAAGCGGCAGCAACAGCTCGATACCACCGTCGCCCCAAACCCGATGGAAAAATTCAGGGAGCTGCTGGAGCAGCATTTTCTCACCGAGCGCAGCATTACCTTCTATGCCCGGGAAATGGCGCTTTCGCCGGGAGCCTTCTCGCGCAAGTGCCGGCTATACTTTGGCAAGTCGCCCTCGCAGCTGCTGCAGGACAGGGTGGTGCTGGAGGCCAAAAAGCAGCTGCACCTCACGCACAAAAGTATAAAGGAGGTGGCCGTGGCCCTGAACTTTGACGATGAGCATTATTTCAGCCGCTTCTTTAAAAAGCACACGGGCGTATCGCCTACGCTCTTCCGGGAGAAGGTGGGCATCTCAGTGGTGGCGGATTTGTCCATGAGATAGAAAAATCTGTCCATGTTGCCGGGGCAAAGTATAGAGTAGGTTTGCCTTATGAAAGAACTCACACAAAACCTGCTCGTTCAGTTAGCAGATGCACAGCGCTACTTTATTCATTTCCTCCGGATCTCCATTTTTATTGTCATGGCCTGGATCGGGGGCCTGAAAGCCTTCCAGTACGAGGCAGACGGCATCGTGCCTTTTGTGGCCAACAGCCCGTTCATGAGCTTTTTCTATAGCAAAGAGGCGCCGGAGTACGCTCAGTATAAAAACAAGGAAGGGGAGGTGGTGCCCGAGCACATCGCCTGGCACCGGGAAAACAATACCTATGCGTTCTCCTACGCGCTGGGCGCGGTGATCATCGCCATCGGCACGGTCACGCTGCTGGGTATTTTCAGTGCCAAACTTGACCTGGTGGGCGGCCTGTTGACCTTCGGCATGTCCCTTGTAACGCTTTCCTTCCTTGTCACCACCCCCGAAGTATACGTGCCGGACCTGGGCGGGCCGGATCATGGTTTCCCCTACCTGTCGGGTGCAGGGCGACTGGTGCTCAAAGACGTGATCATGATGGCCGGCGGACTCATTGTTGCCTCGGATGCTGCCAGGCGGCTATTGGAGGAGAACCGTGTAAGAGCCGAAAAAGCATCCGTTGGGGGCTGAACCCTGAGCCGGCTATACTTTATACCAGGGCATCCGGCTGCGCCTTCCATTCAGAGAAGTATGAACTGCGGCTAGCCTTAGGAAAGTATACTGATAGTCTTGTAAACGCTTAGGTGAAGTATAAGGAGCGGGCCCGCGCGAAAAGCTTGTGCCGATAAACAACAATCACCAAGAAGCAGCAACTTTTGGCTGCCATAATCAGATCCTGTGCCTGTACTTGTATCCTGCACCAAAATCACTCGCACCTGATTGCGTCCTGCCTGGGCACCACTCCTGAAAGTTGGCATTACAGAAATGTGCTTTCTTGATTTGGGTCAATGACTTGCGGCCTCAACTGGCAGTACCTTTGCATAAGAAAGTATGTCGGCTGGACTTGAACCCTGCAGGGGTATGAGGGCCAGCCGTACAAAATGCATGAGCAATGAACAGGAAGAATTTCATTAAGACATTAGCGATAGGAGCAGCAAGTATGACAAGTATAGCAGCATTCAGCCGGTTTACCAGTGACCTGAAGGAGGATGGGTACCTGATGCCGGTACTGTTCATGGGGCATGGCTCCCCGATGAACGGTATTGAGGACAATGAATTTACCCAGAAGTGGAAGGAACTGGCCAAGGATATCCCCACCCCAAAAGCCGTGGTGGTTGTTTCGGCGCACTGGCTCAGCAAGGGCACCCGCATTACTGCCATGGATTTTCCGAAAACCATCCACGACTTCGGCGGCTTCCCGCAGGAGCTGTTTGCTGTGCAGTACAAGGCACCCGGCTCCCCAGAGATTGCCAAAGAAACGGCTGCCCTGATCAAATCGGCCACCGTGGAGATGGACCACGACTGGGGCCTTGACCATGGCGCCTGGACGGTGATCCGCCACATGTACCCGGAGGCCAACGTGCCGGTGCTGCAGCTCAGCATCGACTACACCAAGGGCCCGCAGTATCATTATGACCTGGCCAAGGAACTCTACAACCTTCGCCGGAAGGGCGTGCTGATCATGGGCAGCGGGAATATGGTGCACAACCTGCGCATGGTGGCCTGGGACAGGCTGGATGATAACGCGTATGGGTTCGACTGGGCCCTCCAGATAAACGATACCTTCAAGGAGCTGATCCGGAACGGCCACCACGATAAACTTATCAAGTATGAGCAGCTGGGCCGGGAGGCAAGACTTGCCATCCCGACACCGGAACATTACTGGCCGCTGCTTTATACGTTAGGCCTGAAAGGCAGCAAAGACGACGTTTCCTTCTTTAACGACAAGGCCGTGGGCGGCTCGCTCACCATGACGTCGGTAAAGCTCGGGTAAGCCCTTATTCCCTGGGGCTGGAACCTGGATGGGAGAGCTCCTACCTTGAAAGTATAAAGGAGAAAGCAGCTCCAGCTGGATTTAGATTAAAAGCATCGGGTCCGCCTTCGTTAAGGCGGACCCGATGCTTTTTAAAGTATACATGCTGTGCGCTTCATCGAGAAGCAGGCGTTTAGGGGCGGGCGCCGACCTTGTCTACGTTGTCAAAATACTCCCGCTGCAGTTCCAGGGTTTTAGTATCGGCCTTTACTGCTTTCAGGGCCTTTACCAGGGTTTCCACCTTGTTCTCGGTCAGCAGCTTGCCCATTTCTTTTGACGCCTTTGCGCCCTCGCCTGCATAGTGGTTCGGGTAGCTGGCATACCACCAGATGCCGGTGTACAGGTTCGGCAGGGAGGCCATACGCTTCTGGTCTTCGCCGGACTCGGTTGTTGCCAGTTTCTGCTTCACCAGGTCCGGGCGCAGGTAGAGCAGGGTGGAGGTTTCATTTTCGCCGGCATGCATGTCGCCGGCCGCATCGGACTTACGCAGCTTCTTTGCCTTTTCCGCAAAAACCGGGTCCTGTCCGGGGTCGAAGAAGTAAACGGCGTAGTCTCGGCGCTTCTCCAACTGGGCCTGCACAAAGTAACGCAGCAGCTGCGGGTTGCCGCCATGGCCGTTCACGATAACGATCTTATCAAAGCCGTTCCGGGCGATCTCCTCTACGGTTGCCTCCAGCAGGTCCCAAACCACGCGGCTCGGCAGCGCGAAGGTGCCCGGTTGCTGTTGTGCTTCGTATACCTGCCCGTAAAAGTAATCCGGGAATACAACGGCGTACTCCTGTTTGGCGGCCCGCGCCGACCACTCCCGCACATGGATCAGGTCGGAACCGAGCGGCGCGTGCGGACCATGCTTCTCCAGAATACCGATGGGAAGAATACAGGTGCGCTTGGATTTCTCCAGCGCTTGGGGCCAGTCACTGGCGGTTAGCTCGTCCCAGCGGAAAGGGATGTCCTGCGCCATGGCAGTGGAGGCAGAGAAGAGAAGGATAAGTAGAAGTAATCGCATAGGCTTGCATAGGTTAAGGTGAGATTTATACTTTGTGAATATAGCGTTTTCATGATTCAGTTGCAACGTTTCTTTGCCTATTTCTACCTGATAGTGTGCTACTTGCCTGGTTGGCTTTCGGATTGATGTTGATGCAGCCTTAGTGGTTACAGCATAGGAAAAAACGCAGCGGGTCCGGCCTTGTAAGGCCGGACCCGCTGCTTAAAAGTATAAATTCTTGCCTGACGCTTAATGGAAGAACATATAAGCAATGAAGATCGCGGCAATTACACCTGCTAAGTCTGCCAGCAGCCCACAGGTTATGGCATACCTGGATTTGCGGATGCCCACGGAGCCAAAGTATACCGCCAGAATGTAAAAGGTGGTTTCCGTAGATCCCTGGAAAACAGAGGCCACACGTCCTACAAAGGAATCGGCACCATAATTCGTCATGGCCTCTACCATCAAGCCCCTGGCTCCGCTGCCGCTCAAAGGCTTCATGAACGCTACCGGCAGGGCCGGTACAAAGTCGGTGTTTACACCTGTCAGGCCGATCAGGTAGGCGATGCCGTTCACCAGCATATCCAGCGCGCCGGAGGTCCGGAACACCCCAATGGCTACAAGTATGGCCACCAAGTATGGGATGATGGTAATGGCAACGGAAAACCCTTCCTTGGCGCCCTCGATAAAAGCCTCGTACACGTTTACCTTCCGTACCAGCGCCAGTCCGATAAAGGAGATGATGATGGAGAAAAGGATCACGTTACTGGTCACGGTGGAGATCACGCTTACCTGCTCCTGCGGGATGATGGAGAAGTAGTACATCAGCCCGCCGATCAGCAACAGCAAGGTGCCCAGGTAGGCCAGAATCACTTTATCGAACAGGTTGATGCGCTGGTACAGGGCCACGGCTACCAGGCCTACCAACGTGGCGAAAAAGGTGGCTAAAAGTATGGGGATAAAGATATCGGAAGGGTCTGCGGCCCCCAGTTGTGCCCGGAACACCATGATGCTGATCGGGATGATGGTCAGGCCGGAGGTGTTGAGCACAAGGAACATGATTTGGGCGTTGGAGGCTGTGTCTTTATCCGGGTTGAGCTCCTGCATCTCCTTCATGGCCTTCAGACCAAGCGGTGTGGCGGCGTTATCCAGGCCTAGCATGTTGGCTGAGAAGTTCATCAGGATGGAGCCGAACACCGGATGCCGGTTCGGAATCTCCGGGAAAAGGCGGTGGAAGAAAGGCCCCACCAACCGGGCCAGTATGGCCACCACACCTCCCTTTTCACCTACCTTCATCAGGCCCAGCCAGAGCGTCATCACGCCCGTCAGGCCCAGCGAGATCTCAAAGCCGAGCTTGGCGTTATCGAAAGTGCTGGCAACGAGCTTCTGGAATATTTCGGTATCGTTGAAAAAGATGAGTTGAAACAGCGCAATAGCAAAGGCGATCAGGAAAAAGGTAGCCCACAGGTAGTTTAAAACCATTGGTGAAAGGTTGGGGTTGGTTCAGAATTAGCCTGTAAGATACAAAGCCGCTATAAGAAAAACCATTGGCCCCACACCGGGATCAATGGTTTTTTAAAATCTGATGGCTTCTGTAGTATAGCCTGCGGTTATAGCACCAACCCATGGAACAGCTCCGGCCTATCGCCACGCATGTCGTACACAAATCCATTCAAAACAGCGTAGCGCAGCTTGCCTTTGGCATCGTAGAGCGTAAAGTTGGCGCCGCTGTTCAGACTCAGTTCATGGTTCACCTCCTCGGCTGTGGTACCTACGATGTTGAGCGGAAGCTCCAGCGGGTTTATACTTTCCCTGTTGGCGGGCAGCTGTTCTACCTGCACGGTGGTGTAGCCCTTCTCGAGCAGGCTTTTGGCGCGGCGGGGTTTCAGGTCATCTATCGTTTTAAAGGGCTTCCCGTATATTTTGCCAGGCACCAGAGTAAGACCACTCGCATCCACCTCCTCATAGCCATGGAAAACACTCAGGTCGCCGATCTGGTCTACGGCACTGCTGTGGTAAAAGCCTTTACCTACAGGCGCGTCCACCTCCTCCCGGAAAATGCCCACATCCAGCAGCACGTCATGGCCGCTCCTGGTATAGCGCACGTTGCGCAGCACCAGGTCGTAGAGGTTGCGCTCGTTCTCCGGAATCTTGTAATAATCTTCTAATTCATACTTAGTATAATCGTTACCCGAGATCAGGTGCAGGGCTGAGAGGATGGAGGCGAAATTCAGCCGGCGGATATGCTGCTTCTCCGGGTCGTTGGGGTACCCGCCCGATTCAATCAAGATCACGCTGGTGCCCCACTTCTGAATGTTGTCGCCGAAGGCGCGCGGCTCAAACTCATCAGAGTACTTGGCTACGTGGCCCGGCACCAGCTGCTGCAGCGCCTCGTTCATGCCCACGATGGTGCGCATGGCGCGGTCGCGCACATGGTTCACCGTCTGGCTGTGGTCGAAGGCCGGGGCCAGAAAAGAGATGGTGGCGGGTTTCGGGCTGTTGCCTGCCGTGTAGTAGCGGCTCTGGTCGTGCAGGTTAAAGCCGAACTCCGGGTTTAGGCTGTCGCGCAGGCTCTTGAGCAGGCGGGCCTCCGGGCTCTGCAGCCGTAGTGCGTCGCGGTTCAGGTCAATTTCCAGGGCATTGTGGCGTTTATACTTTTCCGCCCCGTCGGGGTTCAGCATCGGCACAATGTAAAGCGTAACCTGCTCCAGTATCTGCCGCCGAAGCGGGTTCAGTTCGTCGCTTTGCTGCAGAAAGTTGAACAGATCGAACAAGGCCATGGTGGCGGTAGGCTCATCGCCGTGCATCTGTGACCAGAGCATCACCTTGGTTTTGCCGGTACCCGCCTTCACCAGGTAAATAGCCCGTTGCTCTACCGACTGCCCCGCCACCTGCACCTCAAATAGCTGGTTTTGGCGAAGCTGCTCCAGCAGCGGCACGATGTCCTGGTGCTTGAAGCGGCGGTGCTGCAACGCCGGCTCCTGGTAGTTGGCGTGTTGCTCAAAAGCCTGCTGCGCTATCCTGGTTACAGGCTTGGTCTGGGCCTGCGCTTGTAAAAGACTCATAAAAGAAAGTATAAGTATAAGGAGGTTCCGCATCGGTCCACGGTTTTGGGTGGCACTATTACACCCGGGTAAGGTATAAAGGATATTGATGCGACGGAAGTGGCGGGGGAAATTTTTGCGGCAGGCAGAGGAGAAGCGCCTGGTATAGCCAGCAGTACCGCCAAACACCTGGGGCGGCACTGCTGGCTATACCAGGCGCAGTACTTATAAGAAATTCAGGGATGCCTATCGCATCAGGAACCTGAATTCATCTATTTTCTTCAGGGCGATGGCGGTTCCCTTCACAACGGAAAGCAGCGGCTCTTCTGCCACATGAACCGGAAGTTTCGTGCGGGCCGCAATTCGTTTGTCGAGCCCCCGCAGCAATGCGCCGCCGCCTGTCAGGAAAATGCCCGAGTGGTGTATGTCTGATGACAGCTCAGGTGGCGTGATCTCCAGGGTTTTAAGGATGGCCTCCTCAATTTTAGTGATAGACTTATCGAGGTAATGCGCCACCTCCTGGTAAGAAACCATGATCTGCTTGGGCAACCCGCTCATCAGGTCGCGGCCTTTTATAGCATAATCCTGCGGCGGGTCCGGCAACTCAGGCAGCGCAGCGCCTACTTCCAGCTTTATTTTCTCCGCCATAGAGGAGCCAATGTGAATGTTATGCTGGCGGCGCACGTGGTGGATGATGTCCGCATTAAAATTATCGCCGGCCACCCGGATGGACTGATCACAGACGATGCCGCTCAGCGCGATGACGGCGATCTCGGTTGTCCCGCCGCCAATATCGACAACCATATGCCCGGTTGCGTCCTGCACATCCAGGCCGATCCCGATAGCAGCGGCAACAGGTTCATGTATCAGGTATACATCCTTGGCGCCGGCAATCATAGCCGAGTCCCGGATGGCGCGCTTTTCTACCTCCGTGATACCCGAGGGGACGCAGATGAGCATTCTGTAGGAAGGTGAGAACATGCCTTTGCCGTTATTAGCCAGCTTGAGCATCCCTTTTATCATGTGCTCCGCCGCATGAAAATCTGCGATTACCCCATTCTTTAGCGGGCGGATGATGCGGATGTTCTCGTGCTCTTTGCCTTCCATCTGCTCCGCCTTTCTGCCTACGGCAATGGTACTCCCCGTGGTGCGGTTAAAAGCGATAACCGCAGGCTCATCCACCACTACCTTGTCTTCAAAGATCATCAGAAAGTTAGCGGTGCCCAGGTCGATTGCTATGCCCTGTGTGCGAAAGTTGAAAAAGCTCATACTATATAAAAAATTAGGGCGCTGTTATGGTTTCGGATTAAGCCCCTGAGATTAAAGGTAAACGTCACCAGCCGCTTCTGGCTGATAAATAATATCCATCACTTTGTAAGTTCGGGCACCTTTTGGGGTAGGCCACTCTACTTCATCGCCAACTCTGCAGCCAAGTATGGCCGTGCCAACAGGAGCCAGTACGGATATTTTCCGCTGGTTTAAATCGGCATCCTTGGGGTATACGACAGACAGCTCCATTTCTGTCAGGCTGCTCATTTCCTTAAGTCGTATGAGCGAGTTCATGGTGACCACATCCTCGGGGATCTCTTCTGAGGGCACTACCTTCGCCCTCTTTAGCCCCCTGCCTAAGGCCTCAACAGCGAGCCGGTTATTTTCCAGACGATGAACCTGCACCAGCGAGTGCAAACGCTCGTAGTCCTTCTCTGTTAAATAAATAGTATGCGTCATCTGCTTTGGAGTATTGTTCATTTTATTGTCTTATCGATTTTTGGTTTTAGTCAGCCTGTTTTTTTAGCTTATCTCTTGCCTGCCGCAGGAGTGGACGGCTCCTATTCCTTCTCCTGGCCTGTTCGGCTAAGCGCTTTACGATCCGGCCGGCTTGTGCATTTTCCTGCTGGCGCGGGCGGGCAAGTATAAACTGCCTTCCTCAGGGCTTGTTGCAGCGCACTTCTGCCTTGTGCTGTGGAAATTTTATCCCGGGTACCCGCATATCACTTCAGATAAGCAGCAAGTTTAAAGCAGTGGTATAGCTGTATGGCATTAACTATGCCAGCCATACGTTGCGATGAGAAACTGTTGCTACTTAGTGAGCAGTACAACAACGCTCAGCGGCAGTTCTGCATGGTACAGGCATATCCTGGCCAGCGTCCGTGGTTAGGGCCGGAGGTACCCGGCTTACTTAATGAAGTCCTTGGGAACTGTGTAAAAGTGAAGGCAATAGCCATTCAGCACATCACTCAGAGATACGTGATGTGAGGCTGCGACAAGACCTGTGAATGGCTTTGAGGATGAGCAAAAAAATCTGTTTGGGGGCAGCACGACTATTTCAAAAATATATACCAAAGTAAACGATTGACGCTCATAAAAGCAATTTATTCTAATGGGTTCTTCTAACGGGAGTACACAGTCTCCTCATTGTCAGGGCAAAGCAGCGGGCTTTATCTCGCGTCTAACGCAGGAAGCCCCACATAGGATGCCGGGGAGCTCCTGCTACCTACTGTCGCACCCTGAACACCATTGCCACTGGTGCCGAAAAGTGCCTGGCAACCCTTGTACCTCGAACCTATGGCAAACGCTTAGCGGAATGAAAAGTTGAGCGGCTTGTACATCTTTTCATATACTTGTATGGCACTATTCTATAGACCAGCCTGCACCGGGCGTCTGGGAACTATAATGCTGGCAAGGCAGTAAAAAAAGCTATCTTTGCGAAAGGGTGAGCGGCCCTACTGCAGGCATGATCTAGGGGAGGTATACCCCGCAAAATTACAGATAAACAGCGTGCGGGTACTGAAGCCGATGTATGTAACATCCCTCTGAGTGAGCAAAGCGCACAAAAGAGGAAACCTAAACCAGCAAACCTATAGGGATGCACCAACTATACTTCCAGAAGTTTAATGAGAAAGTCCGGCTGACAGAAGAGGAGCAGGACCGTATCGCTACATACCTTACCTATAAGAAGCTCCGCCGGAAGCAATACCTCCTGCAGGAGGGGGATGTCTGTAAGTTTATTGCCTTTGTGGAGAAGGGGGCTCTAAGGGCTTATTCTGTGGACGATACCAGCGCGGAGCATATCATCCAGTTCGGGCTGGAAGGGTGGACCATCTCTGATCTGTTCAGTTTCCTGACAGGAGAGCCTGCCACGTATAACATCGACGCCATAGAAGACTCCGAGCTGGTGCTTATCAGCAAAGCGGCGCACGAGGAACTGCTGCAGACCATGCCCAAGTATGAAACCTTCACCAGGCTGAACATCACAGGTGCATACCTGGCCATGCAGCGGAGGCTCACCTCCATCATTGGCTCGTCAGTGGAGGAGCGCTACCAGGATTTCATCTCCCTTTATCCGCATATCGCGCAGCGCGTGCCCCAACACATGATCGCCTCCTACATGGGCCTCACCCCCGAAACGCTAAGCCGCATCCGAAAAAGGATTTCCTCCAACAAATAAGACGCCTAATTCCCGAAATGCATTGATTCAGATCAATGCATTTTCTTGACTGCGCGCAAGGCATCAGGGCCCTGCGTCGTCGTAACTTTGCATTGTCAATAAATCAGAGTTATGAAGACGACGCAAACCATAGCCATCATCGGCGCCACCGGAAACATGGGCTCCGCTTTAGCTAAAAGCCTCTCTAAGGGCAACTATAGGTTGCTCCTGTGTGCCAATGATCTGGACAAGGCAAGGGCAGTGGCGGAAGACATCAGAAAAAACAACCCTGCTGCTGCGGCAGAAGCGACGGATTGCTCTGTGGAGGCATCCTGGGAGGCGGACATGATTATCGTGGCTGTTCCCTATGCGGCAGAGAAAGAAGTGGCTCGGAGGATCAGGGAGGTCGCCAACCAGAAAATCGTCATCAGCATCGCCAACCCGCTAAACGACACCTATAACGGACTGGTAACAGCACCCGATACCAGCGCAGCAGAAGAGCTGCAACAGCTGCTTCCCAACTCCAGGGTTATAAAGGCATTCAATACCACCTTCGCTGCTGATTTCGCTACACCGGTGATCGATGGCAAACAGGTAGACGCCTTTATAGCAGGCAATGATGCGGATGCCTTGCAAGTCGTTTCCGAGTTGGTAAGCACGGCCGGTTTCCATCCTATCGAAGCCGGAGAGCTGACTGTGAGCAGAACGCTGGAGCGTATGCAGCTCCTGCTCATCCAGCTGAATTCAAAGTATAACTACAACTGGCGGGCGGGCTGGAAAATCCTACATCAGTAAGCAAATCACCTATAATTAATATAAATACACACAATTTAACTTACACGTAACATGAAAAGATTATCCATTATTTTTTTCGCTTTCCTGTCTCTTTCGGCCTTTACTACACTCAGCAGTGTATGGACGAACGATGATGCGCATTCGCAGTTAGGCTTCACGGTTTCACACCTGGGCATTGCGGACATATCCGGTAATTTTAACGACTTTGATGTAACCATCACCTCCACCAAGCCCGATTTCAGTGATGCCGTAGTGGAGATGACTGCGAAAACAGCCTCTATCGATACCCGAGTGGAAGACAGGGACACCCATCTGAAGAGCGCAGACTTCTTTGATGTAGAGAAGTATCCGACCATGACGTTTAAAAGCACTGCAGTTAAAAAAGCGGGTAAAGACAACTACAAGCTCACTGGCAACCTGACCCTAAACGGGGTGACTAAGCCGGTTACCATGAACATGGTGTACAAAGGCACGGTAGAGAACCCAATGAGCAAGAAGCAGACGGCAGGCTTCCAAGTAACGGGCACCATCAAGCGTTCTGACTTTAACCTGGGCAGCGGCTTCCCGGCTCCCATGGTAAGCGATGAAGTACGCATCAAAGCGGACGGCGAGTTTATCCAGTAATTAGTAACGGAAGGAATCCACAACAAAAGCATCGACAATGAAAAAGCTACTTAGCGTGTACCAGAGCGCAAACAGCATTGACGTAGCGCTACTGATAGCCCGGGTAGGCATTGCCGCCCTGATGCTAGTACATGGCTTGCCGAAGCTGGAGCAGCTCTTCTCTGCCGGTCCGGTTCAGTTTCCTGCCGTCTTTGGCCTGAGCGCCACAACGGCACTAGCCCTGGCCGTTTTTGCCGAAGTGATCTGCTCATTGCTTCTGCTGGCGGGGCTGGCCACGCGGCTAGCAGCCATCCCTTTGATCATCACCATGCTGGTGGCAGCTTTCGTTGTACATGGAGCAGACCCGTTTGCCCAGAAAGAGCTGGCCCTCCTGTACCTGTTACCTTATGTGGTGCTGTTGCTCACGGGAAGCGGAAAATACTCCCTGGACTATTTGTTGCTGCAAAAGGTATTTAAACCGGCGTATAGCAGAGAGTACTCGGTAAAGTAAAGCAAGTATCAAAACAAGGGCTCCCAGGGTAAACTGCTTTGGGAGCCCCTAAGTATAAAACCATGAGAGTAGCATTGATAGGAGCGTCAGGCTTCGTAGGAACAGCCATATTGAAAGAGTTGGTGCAAAGAGGCCACCAGGTTACGGCAATTGTTCGTAATCCAGAGAAAGTAGTAGAGGCGGAGCACGTAACTGCTCTAAAGGCAGATGCTTTAAATGCCGATGAGGTGGCCGAAGCAGTAAAAGGAAATGAGGCTGTTGTCAGCGCTTACAATGCCGGCTGGAGTAACCCTGACCTGTACAATGATTTTATGAAAGGCTCGCAGGCCATCCAGCGTGGCGTTAAAAAAGCCGGGCTGAAGAGATTGCTTGTAGTGGGCGGGGCCGGTAGCCTCTTTATTTCGGAAGGGGTACAACTGGTGGACACGCCCCAGTTCCCGGCAGACTGGAAGCCCGGAGCGCTGGGGGCAAGAGATTACCTCAATACCTTGAAAGAGGAGCAGGACTTGGACTGGACCTTTTTGAGCCCGGCCATAGAGATGCATCCGGGCACATCGGGCGAGAAGAAAGGAAATTACAGAGTAGGAACGGAGACTCCTGTGTTGGATGAGAATGGCCGGAGTGTGATCTCCGTAGAGGACCTGGCTGGGGCAGTGGTGGATGAGCTGGAAAACCCGAAGCACATTCGGCAGCGGTTTACCGTCGCTTATTAAACCAGAAGCCCATAGGCGTTGAGACCTACACCCTTTCTTATTAAAAACCATAAATCCTGAAAGTATGGAAACAGCTTATAAAATACCTGCAGCAGCAAGGATTGGCCATGTTCACCTGAAAGTGGCTGATCTAAAGCGTTCCCTTGCCTTTTACTGTGATCTACTGGGCTTCGAGTTCATGATGCATTACGGGGAGGAGGCTGCCTTTATTTCGGCAGGGGGGTACCATCATCACATCGGGCTAAACACCTGGCACAGCAAAGACGCCCCACCTGCTTCGCGGGAGGGGGTAGGGCTCTACCATACAGCCATTCTGTACCCTACCCGGAAAGATCTTGCCTTGATCTACAAAAGGCTGCGCGAAGCTAACTATACGCATATTGGCGCCTCCGACCATGGTGTATCCGAGGCTTTATACTTAAGGGACCCCGACAACAACGGGGTAGAGCTTTACTGGGACAAGCCACGGGAACTATGGCCAAGGCTCTCAGACGGTTCGCTGACGATGTACACCAAGCCTTTGGACCTGTCTGACCTGCTGAAGGAAGCAGAAAAGTAATGCGTATGCGAAGCACCTGCAGGTACTAAGTATAAGCTGCTTTCAGTACGCAACCTGTACAGAAATGAGGTTACTTTTAAGCAAGCTACTTAGTTGAGGGGGGAAATAAACACAAAAGCCGCTCCAGGTTTACCTGGAGCGGCTTTTGTGTAGACCAAGGGATGGGATTACCGAACCATTTCCGCAGGGATTTGGTGGTTTAGAGGAGTACACGAAGTGGGAAAGGAGTTTATGATTTATTCTTTTGGCACTGTCCTTCAGCTTCGTGAGGTAGCCCAATTTAACCTATACACGGTTTCGCCTTATCTGTTGCAGGGCAGTGCCTAGCCAATGGGAGAACTGGTTTCAAACCCGAAAGCCTGCAAAAGTATGCTTTGCAGGCTTTCGGGCTAATTCTAGAGTTTAAGCTGTAAGCAAATAGTTCTTGTAGCCAATTAGCATCATCTGACATTGTTTCACGATGCCCTTGTCAGTACCTTTCGCTAACGCTCCAGTATCAACTTAAGGGTTTTGTTGCCAACAGGACTTACGATACGGGCCAGGTACATGCCCTCCTTCAGGCTGCCTGCTGCAACCTCTATTATGATTTGCTCATTCGCCACAGCTGTGCCTTTTTGCAGCTCCCTTACAAGGTTGCCCTGGGTGTCGTACAGGTTCACGGCATAGACCCCGGCATCCTGCAGCGTGAATTGCACGGTTGCCCTGTCGCTGAAGGTGGTAGGGTAGGCCAGCGCCTGCAGCGCCTCTTGCTGCGGTGCGTGCTCACATGGGCTTGCTACTTCTTTCTCCACACGGAACTTGATGTCATCTATAGCACCTGAGCCGGCGAAGTAGCCTGAGCCGTCCCTGCCGTCTAGTACTACTTTCAGCTTCGTTACGCCTCTCGTGTTGCCCAAGTCAACTGTTTGTTTGCTGTTGTTGCCCATTGTCTTCAGGTGTATCTTGTGCAGCTCGTTTCCGGTCTTATCATACATGTACACCCACGACATGTCCTCGTAGTGGTCCAGGTCGAGCAAGCCCATGGACTCCAAAGTAACCGCGCCAATGGCAGAGAAGTCAAGGATCAACTCCCCGCCCCACTGATTGTCGTCCGGCACATCCGACTGATCCGTGTTGATGATCAGCACGCGCCCCCAGTCAGTGGTGTAGAGGTCAGCGTCATCACCGGTAGGCGCCTGAGAGTTGAAGATGGCGGCATGATTCTCTGGTGCATAGGTCTCTGTGCCTCCCGGCTTACGCTTTCTGCCCGTTATGCTTACCGGTCCCGCGTTAGTCTCTATACTTGAGATCAGGCCGCTCTGCTCACGGTTGAAGTCGATGAGGTACTCCTTGGCAATGAGTTCCGAGGAAGATGGCGTCACGGCAACCATCGTGGAAGCGCTGCAGCCGCTCTGCGGGTCGGTCACTGTCAGAATATAATCACCGGCTACCGTAACGGTAGGGTTCTGTTCGGTGGAAGTATAGTCGTTCGGGCCGGTCCAGTTGTAGGTGGCATCATCCGCGGAAGATGCCCCTGTGAGTTGTACAGAAGAAGTGGTACAATCCAGCTTGCCGCCAATAGCTGTCACCGCAGGCTTGCTTTCATCCCGCGTTACCACAACAACATCTTCAAACTTGCATCCGCTTGTTATTTCCGTAAGTACCATCGTATAGGTTCCCGGGGCATCCACAACAGGTGTAAGCGTTCGTGCGCCGGATACAATGTTACCCCCATCACTGGCAAGCCATACTACCGGTTGGCTACCCGAACCCTCCAAGGTGACGGTACTGTTCTTGCAGGTCAGCTTTTTGTCGGGACCTGCGCTGCCAGTTGAATATTCAGGACCTGTTACTGTGACTGTGTCGGAGTCGGCTGCTCCGCTCATCTGATCTGTTATGGTTAGAATATAATCACCGGCCAAGGATACTCTAATAACCCTTTCATTCGATGTGAATTCGTCAGGGCCAGACCACCTGTAGTCAAGGCCTCTTTCCACTATTTTGCCTTCAGACCAAGCGTCTCCCCAAAGTGATACAGTTGGATAGGTAAATTTAAGAACCTTTGGTGTTAATTTATCAATTTTGGTTTCGAAATCCTCAACTGGAACATTCTCGCTGGTTACAACCACCTGATCCTGCATGGTGCAGCCATTGGTTTGGCTTGTAAGCGTTAAGGTATAGGTGCCTGGTGCATTCACAAGGGGGGTAAAGGTATCTGCACCATAAACTATATTGCCACCGTCGCTTGCTGTCCAGGAAGGTGTAATAAACAAACCCCAAGTACTGGCTTCCAATTCTATAAAGGAGTCTGTACGTCTGAGTACTTTGTCTTCACCTGCAGCACCATCAACACCTCTTACCATATACTTTGTAGAAGCGGATAAGCCCGCAGCGTTTCTGATGGTTACTTGGTATTCACCGGCTTCTGTCGCAACAACTTTGTCTGCAGTCGATTTGAAACCATCAGGCCCGGCCCAGTTATAGGAAATACCCTCGTCGGTGACATTCCCGTTCAGGTAAGACATGGCAATAAGCGTTACTTCTTTATTGTCGCAACTAATATATCCTGGGCTACGGAAATTTTCAATGATCACTGATAATTGATCTGCTGCAGCATTACTGTTGGCTTTCGTACTCGCTTGAAGGCCTGCAACCGGATATAACAAAAGGCACAAAAGACTAAGGGAAAATAGACGCCACAACCGGGAGGAAGTAGAGCAGGTTGTGTTTTCTGGAACTGTGTAGGCGTAAAGTTTTTTCATAGCGTATTTTGTAAGAATATTTAATTAGTAATAGCAAAGCAAGGCCATGCAGATGAACCTTTGGCTTCACTGCTTTTAGATGATGTACATTTGTTAAGATTAATTTTAGCTGATGTTTTTAACTGCTAGGAGAATAGAATGCATCAGGCAGAGTGGGTTAGGTAGTGTTTTGCATAGGCTTTTGTCTGATTTCGTGGTTGATCTGCTATACCCTCTCCAGGTACCTAAACCTGAAAATTATTGGACTTTAATATTTTAGTACTTCCTTACGAAGTTGGACTGGTTCAATACAGACCACTTCATGATTTTCTTTGGCGCAGGTATGATTTTAATAGTGAAAGGCTGCTTTCGGTTAGTGAATGGTTGTTGATGAAGTGTTAAAGGCAGCCCAAAAGAAAGAGACGCTGGATATAAATACCTGCTTTAATCTAAAAATAATTGCTTTCTATAGGCAAGGATTGGTGAGCAGTAGCCGCTCCTGTTATTACTTTTTTAATCTTAATTAGCCAAGAGAACAAGTTAGCGTATGAAAATCAGGAACCTCCTCTACTGAAACGCTATTATGTTAAATGTGCATGTTCGGGAAATAACGATTGTAGTGCCGCAGCCTTAAGAACATCCCACACTTCACCCGGAACTGCACATTATCATTAGATAGACTCGGCTACACCAGGCCCAATTTACGAACTGCTGCCCACACTGCCGACGCAAAGCATGAATAGGCAAATTATCTTCAGGTTTGAAGGAAAAATCAATGAGTAAGACCTGAGATCAAAGCCGGTGGCAAATTTGTCGAACCAAAAAAGCCGCTCCATGAAAATGGAGCGGCTTTTTTGCTGTAGTAGACCATAGGATTGAACTATCGAACCTTATCCACAGAAATTTATTACTTTTGAATGATTATTTAATTCGGAGAAATATAGTCTGATTTGAATTTAAAGCCTGCTGAACATTAGAGCTGTAAAAGCCATTTACTGCTGTACTCCCATAGGCGCAAAGAAAATGCACAACTCAAAACTCCTCCTTGCCTCACGCTTCTTTTAGATGCTGATGCCTGCGCATAAATAAAAAATGGAATGCTATGGGATCAAGCGGTCTTTGCGTAGTTGGTTGAACAATTCGAAGAACGACTCTTCTGTTTGCTGATAGATGGTGAAGCCCAATTTGCGACTTTTAGACATGTCGGTCATAACCTCAATTGGGCGTCCCAGGTCAAGATCGGTATACCAAGGTGATGCTAGTCTGCTTAGATCCGGCTCTACAAGATTGTACCGCCTGGCTATTTCACGCCACAACGGACCATCCTGGACCATTTGTTCCTCCAGGGGATGTATGATACCTTCAAGGCCTACAGGCTCCACATCGAACCAACCGACAAGGCGTTTCCAAAGCCTACTCCTTCTCAAAAATCTTCTTCCGGTGGTTCAACCCCCACACTTTCAGGGCATCTATGATAGGAATTAAGGTAGCCGCATAGGGTTCCGGTTTATACAGGATCTTCACCGGGTAATCCTCTACCACCACTCGCTTGATAAGTTGATGCTGCTCCAGGTCCTTCAGCTCCTTGGCCAGCACCTTTGGTGTGATTCCAGGTATACTCTCCTGTATATCGGTGAACCGTTCATTGCCCGTCATCACAGAGATGATGATAGGCAATTTCCACTTGCCATTAATTACATCAATCGCATCCCGCACCGGCTTTACCGTGTCTAGGCACGACAGGTATCCCATTTTATTAGCCATAGCTCTTCACATAAAGGCATTCCGCTTTCCTTTGGGAAAGTGCTATACAAAGGAAAGTGATAAACCGTAACTTTGCAACAAATTATTCAGCGCCTTGTCGATCTTTCAAATAGAGGAGCTCAATGCTCGACCATAGAGAAGTATCAGCATGGGTAAATTGGGCATCAATAGTAATTAATATGGGAAACAGAAAAAAATTAAAGCTGGCAGCAGCTATTGACGGGACAGGCTGGAACTATTCTTCTTGGCGACATCCAGATATGCCAGCAGACGCAGGCGAAAACATCGATTTCTATATTCAACAAGCAAAGCTAGTGGAGGATGCAAAATTTGAAACCCTGTTTTTGTTTGACGTTAGCCATGTAGGCCCGGGAAATATCCCCCATTACCTGAGTATGTTTGAGGGGGTATCCATCATGTCGGCCATTGCCATGAAGACGGAACGCATCGGGCTTTCCCTGACCGCCTCCACCTCCTACACGGACCCCTACAACATTGCCCGCCAAGTGTTGTCCATGGACAAGATAAGCAAGGGGAGAGCCTCACTGAACGCCATTACCTCCAATCCGGGCGGCATGGTGAACTTCAGTCGCGGACATCTGGGCAAGGCGGACCAATATCCGATGCATAAGGAGTTTCTCGAAATTCTTTTGGGCCTCTGGGATACCTATGAGGATGACGCTTTTCCCCGTGATAAAGAGAGTGGCGTCTTTCTGAACCCCCGCAAGATGCATACGGTTAATTACCGGGGAAAGTACTTTTCCGTGGATGGCCCGTTGAATCTAAGCCGCTCGGTGCAGGGTAGGCCAGTACTTTACATGGCCGGAAGCTCTCCCACATTTATTGACATAGCCACCTCTTACACAGACGGCGCATTCATCCATGGCAGTACATTGGAGGAAACCTTATTCACCGCGAAAGCGCTGAAAGCGAAGCTGGATGAAAAAGGGAGAAGGCCGGAAAATTACGTGCTTACTACTTCCCAAAATCCAATAGTGGGACGAACCGATGCCGAAGCTTATGAGAAGTATAAGGAAATTATATCCCTTGGCCCGTACTCGCATATCCCTGTACCCTTATTTATGGGTTCAGCAGAGAGAGTCGCCAATGAGATACAGAAGTGGTATGAGTCTGGCGCGATGGATATGTTCATGATCAGGCAGGATCATCCCCATGGCTTGCGAGATTTCATTGAGCTGGTTGTGCCTATTTTGCAGGAGCGCGGCATATTCCGCACCGAGTACGAAGCAGATACTTTAAGAGGCCATTTGGAGTTGCCCAGACCGGATTTCAGAAAGATCTAATTAAAGCCACGACAGGAGTCATGTACGGCCAGGCTTTCCTGAACAGGCTATAAAGAATCCGTTATTTCATTGATTGACCTTTAAAGAAAATAATATGAAAATAGGAATCATAGGAACAGGTGCTATTGGATGCATCCTTGCCAAGAAACTCTCTGCTGCAGGGCATCAGGTAAAGGTTACCAACACCCGAGATATGGCCACGCTTAGAGAAATAGCTACCAATTTAGGTGCCGAGGCGGCCACACTTGAAAATGTGGTACAAGATGTGGATGCCATCATTTTCTCCATCCCTTTCAAAGCCTATAAAGACCTGCCGAAGAATTTACTGCAGGATGTACCTCATGAGGTCATCATCATGGATACTTCCAATTATTACCCCATGCGGGATGGCGAACTTCCTGTCTTGGAAGGCAAGACGGAAAGTGAATATATCTCTGAAACGCTGGGAAGGCCCGTTCTCAAGGTATTTAACAATATTTTGGAATACACCCTGAAGTATAAAGGTAAAGCTGCCGGAGAGGAAGGAAGAATAGCTATATCGATAGCTGGTGATAACGAGGCACATAAGAAAGTAGCCGCTGAACTGGTGGACAAGACCGGCTTTGACACAGTGGATGGTGGAAGCCTTTCCGAATCATGGAGACAGGAACCGGGTACCCCCGCTTATTGCACTGAGTTGAATGCAGCAGAACTGAAACAAGCGCTTGCTGCAGCTGAAAAGGGAAAAGCCCCTGCAGTACGGGATTTTGTAATGGACAAACTTATTCATTCAAAGCCCTTTCCTTCTCACGAAGAAATGGTTGCTACGAATCGTTCAGCTGCCGCTGGGAATCTAAAGTAGGTTTTTTGCTTCTTTATACGTGACTGAAGCACTACTATCCGTAACATGGTCTCTCACTTGTGCTGATAGTAGGTGTTTCAGTCAGTATGCACGGTGCCTACTATACCATCAAGCCCAATAGAAGATATCCCAACAGACTTAAACATAATGAAGCAACGAATTAGTTAGTAAACAGCCATACCCGGAAAAAGAAACGAATAAGAATTTTATTAGTATTGAACACCATGAATAACAAAAAGATAGCCTATTCCATTTTAGAACTTGCCATTGTTTCCCAGGGGGAAACCATACAGCAGACCCTGCAAAATTCACTGGCATTGGCAAAAGAAGCGGAAGCACATAACTACAAACGCATATGGTTTGCCGAGCATCACAACTCAGACAATATTGGCAGTAGCGCCACCTCACTGCTCATGGGATACGTGGCGGAAAACACTTCTACCATCCGGGTAGGTTCAGGTGGTGTGATGCTTCCCAATCATTCGCCCTTGATTATAGCAGAACAGTTTGGGACTTTGGCCCATTTATACCCGGGCCGCATTGATTTAGGTCTCGGAAGGGCGCCTGGCACCGACCAGGCAACGGCCCGTGCTATCCGGTCAGACTTTATGGAGGCTGCCCATTCTTTTCCCCGGGAAATAGAAAAAATTCAGCAGTATTTCTCCTTAGAAAATAAAGGGGCAAAAGTAAGGGCTCCCATTGCAGAAGGCACCGATGTTCCGCTGTATGTATTAGGCTCTACGACCGATAGTGCACATATAGCGGCTGAAAAGGGACTGCCTTACGCATTTGCCAGCCATTTTGCATCCACGCATTTACACAACGCTTTACGAATCTATGAGCAGGAGTTTCAGCCTTCCGGGTTCTTAGAGAAACCCTATACCATTGCCGGTGTGAATGCTTTGGTTGCTGATACCGATGAAGAAGCCGAAAAGCTATTCACCTCCTTGATCAGAATGTTTGTGGGGGTATTAACCGGATCCAGAGAACCATTACAGCCACCAACCGAAATGACCGAAGAGTTGAAACAAGTATTGCAGCATCCAACTTTACAGCAAATGCTCCGGTATTCCTTTGTAGGTAGTAAGCAAACGGTGAAAACCCAAATTCAGGAATTTCTGGAAGAAACGGGAGTGGATGAATTGATCACTGTATCTAACATATACAACCTGGAAGACCGTTTAAAATCAACACGATTATTTGCAGAAATAATGCTGGAAATAAATGAGGGCATATAGAAGTTTAGGGTCTTGGAACAGGTAGGCACAAAAGGCAACCAGAAGGAAAGACAAAGCCGAATAACAAACTAATTGAACAAGCGATCTCACATTTGTGTGGAGCTAACAAGGAGTAGCCAATAAACATTACTGGCCATAAAATTCAATTACTTATAGGTGTTACGTGAGAGGGGAGTGTTGTGAGTAATGGAGAAAGAATAACTTTTTGTTACTTTTCTATTACTATGGAAACAAAAAGCCGCTTCATTTATTGTGAAGCGGCTTTTTAGTTTTAGTAGACCGTAGGATTGAATTATCGAACCTTATCCACATTGACTTGACGGCTGTGAGTGATTATTTGGTGGTAGGAGAGGAGTAGCCCATAACAAATGTTATTTACATAACATTTGTTATGGGCTCATTATTGGCTCAAATCGGCAGGGGGACAATGGGGCACGTCAACCGTGTTGGCTCAATCAGGAAGTGGCAACAGGAGCTAAAGAACATAGGTGCGTTACTAATAGGTATGCTTTATGTGATACATCTGAAGGATTGATTCATCTGTCTCCAGCTGCAGGCAATGGAACTTGAATTGAGAACACTTTTTTGATCCAGTTGCCTTTAAATCCCTTTCTTATTTTCCACTTTGAGGATAGTTAGAATTTCATAAGAATGCTGGGCAAGACGAAACAAATTTAAAAAATAGTTTGTTGTTTAACTATTGCAGCTTTAACTTTGTGGCATCATTGAAGATATGACAGATACTAAAAACGAAAATTTTGAAAACTTCCTGCACGGGTTAGCGAAGGTTGCGTCGGCTATGAAGGGGTTCATGCGCCAAAAATTCAAGGAGCATGACATCAATATCACCTTCGAGATGCTGCAGGTGCTCCGGTTTCTGTGGGAGAAGGATGGGGTGAACCAGCAGGAAATAGCGGATGCTATACTTAAAGACAAAGCCAGCCTGACTTACCTGATCGATAACTTGGTACGACGCAAGCTGGTGCAGCGAACGGAAGATAGCCACGACCGCCGTAACAAGATCATTACCTTAACGAAAGAAGGCCAGCAGATGCGGGATCTGATCCAGCCCTGGATTGTGGAAATGTATCAGATTGCCGGTATAGGGTTACCCGCTGAGTTACTAGGCAACGGCCTGGCTTTATTTGATGCAATCTCTCGAAATTTTGAGCAGCATTACGAATAAAATTTTTTCCCTAATTAGTTAAATGTTTAACTGTTTAATGCTTTATGAATTTTAAATCCTTAGCTCTGAGTCTTGTATTTCTCTTTCTTGCTATTGGGGCTTTCGCGCAGCAGGAGACGAGAGTGTTGACGATAGAGGAGCTCTTTACACTGGCAGAGGAGAACAGCCAGCAGCTGCAGGTGTCGCGGACAGGTATAGAAATAGCCAGCCAGCGCAGCGAAGTAGCTAAAACCCAGAAAAGACCAAGCCTGAGTGCCAGCCTTACCGGAAGCTACATTGGCAATGCCCGTATCCTGGATACAGAATTTAAAGAAGTGGCCAATGTAGATATGCCCCACTTTGGTAACTCGTTTGCGGTGCAGGCCAGCCAGGTTATTTTCAAAGGAGGTGCCATCAACAAGGGTATTGAGGCCGCAGCGCTCAACCAAGAGGTGGCGCAGCTTACTTTTGAGAAGAACAGGGCAGACATCAAACTGCTGCTGGTGGGCCGCTATGCGGACACGTATCGCTTGCTGAACCAGCGGGAAGCCTACCAGCGCAACATTGACCTAGCAAAACTGCGCCTGCAGAACATCCAGAACCTGTACAAGGAAGGTATGCTGACCCGCAACGACGTGATTCGAAGCGAGCTGCAGATCACGAACCTGAACATGGCCCTGCAGGAGGTAAACAACAACCTGGCCATTGCCAACCAGCAGTTAGCTCAGATAGTGGGGCTGCCTGCCAGCACCTTCATTGTCCCTGATTCTTCCTTTATTCAAACCCTGCCGCAGGTGCAGAACTATGACACGTACCTGACCCAGGCCCTCAACGACTTCCCGGATATAAAAGCAGGACAGGTAAACATTGAGATTGCCCAAAAGAACCTGGAGATAGCCAAAGCAGACAGACTGCCGACGATAAGCCTGCAGGCCGGAAACTCTACAGTAAGGCCGATAACCAGCTCAAACCCTGTGGTGGATATGTACTCGCAGGGCTGGAACGCCGGTGTGGGTGTCAGTTTCAATATTTCCTCGCTTTATAACGCCAGGCACACTATCGGTGTGGCCAGAGCGCAGGAGGTGCAACAGCAGGAACTATTAACGCTGCAACGCCAGCACCTCGAAAACGAAGTGAACAGCGCCTTTATTAAGCACAACGAGGCCAGGGAGCGAAGTAAAAGCTTTGAGCAGGGCGTGCGCCTGGCCAACGAGAACTACCGCATCGTGGAAAAGAAATACCTGGCCAACCTGGCCCTGCTTGCTGATATGCTCGACGCCACCAATGCCAAGCTGGATGCGGAGCTGCAGAAGGCCAATGCCGATGCCAACATCATGTATACTTATTACCAATTAGAACGCTTAGCCGGAAACCTTTAATAGAAATTACAGAACACATATGTCACAAGACACAAACGCGCACGCTGCGCATTCAAAGCCCAAGAAACGTAAAACAGGGCAAATCTTACTTAATCTTTTACTGCTGGTAGCCATCGCAGGCGGGCTGATCTGGGTAGCCGGCTTATACTTTGATTTCAGCAAGAACGAGGTGACCAACGATGCGCAGGTAGAACAGTTCATCAACCCGATCAACGCCCGGGTGGGTGGCTACATCGACCAGATCCGCTTCACTGAGCATCAGCCGGTCAAGAAGGGCGATACGCTCGTGATCATCAACGACAATGAGATCCGCATTCAGCTGGCACAGGCTGAAGCCGCTTTGCTTGATGCCCAGGCTAATAGAAACGTGACCAGCTCCAGCGTGAACACGGTGAGCAACAACATTGCCGTATCGGAGGCCAACATCGCCGAAGCCAGAGCCCGGCTCTGGAACGTGGAGCAGAATTATAAACGCTACGAAAGCCTGCTGAAAGATGAAGCCGTGACGCGCCAGCAATACGAGCAAATGAAAACGGAGTACGATGCGGCCCGGGCCCGATTGGCTGCGCTGGAGCGCCAGAAGCAGACCACGCAGCTTTCCACCAAAGAAGTCAGCTCCAGGCTGGCAGTGAACGATGCCAACATCAAGCGAGCCGAAGCTGCCCTGGACATGGCAAAACTGAACCTGTCATACACCTTTATCACAGCCCCTTATGATGGCGTGATGGGTCGTCGCACGATTCAGGAAGGCCAGCTGATACAGCCAGGTCAGGCGCTGGCCAACATTGTCCGCAGTGATCAGGTGTGGGTAGTGGCCAACTACAAAGAAACGCAGACAGGAAACCTGTCAGTAGGCCAACCCATTGAAATCACCGTGGATGCCATACGAGGCAGGGTCTTTAAAGGGAAGATAACTGCCATTTCAGAGGCAACAGGTGCCAAATACTCGGCTGTTCCGGTAGATAACTCCACGGGTAACTTCGTGAAAGTGCAGCAGCGTATCCCGGTGCGCATCGAGTTTACAGAAGCGAACACCAAAGAAGACCTTGAGAAGCTGCGGGCAGGCATGAACGTAGAGGTAAAAGCAATTTTATAAGATGTCGGAAGTAAGAAAAGGACTTTTTAACGATTGGGTACCAAAGCCGGTGGGGCTGCTGGTGATTCTGGTGCTCACGATAACGGCGCTCACCACCAACGGCCTCTACACAGCCAACATCAACGACATGGTCAGCGGCCTCGGTTCTATGTCCGAGTACATGATGATGGCCAACTATGCCTCCGTTATAGGCATGATGGTGGTCTTCCCGTTTCTGCTTAAGATCAAAGCCTATTTAAAAGGACGTACCATCCTGCTTCTATCTTTGAGCGGCATGTTGCTGTTGTCGGTGGTCTGCGCGCTGACCACTTCTCCGGCGGTGCTTATAATCAGCAACCTGATGATAGGTTCTCTGAAAATTATCGCGATGATGGAGGTGATTATCCCAATCATGATGATAATCAGTCCGGATGGCAACCGTGGCCGTTTTTACGCAACCTTCTATCCTATAAGTATTATACTGGGGCAGTTGGGAGCCTATTTTTCAGCTGAGCTCTCTTTTGCCTATGGTTGGGAGTATGCTTATTATTTTATGATGCCGGGGCTGCTGGTCAGTTTGCTGCTGGTGGTCATCTGTTACCACAACGACCGGACAATGCCTTATGCCCCCTTGAAAGGTTTGGATCTGATAAGCTTCTTTTTGGTGACGACATCGCTGATGCTGCTCAACTATGTGCTGGTCTTTGCACGCGTGGAAGATTACTTCAGTTCGGTCTATATACAGGGCGCTGCCATAGGTTTTGTGATCACGATGTTGCTCTTCATTAGACGGCAACTAACAGCTGAACAACCTTACCTGGACCTTAGAATGCTTAAGATCCGGAATGTGTGGGCCAGTAATGTCATGGTCTTTCTGACAGGGTTGTTTCTTTCAGCAGGCGCTATTCAGAGTGCGCTTACATCAGGTATATTGAAGTATAGTGCTCAAGTCAATGCTGAACTTAACCTGTGGATGATACCAGGCGTGATAGTTGGTGGCCTGCTGCTCTTTTTCTGGAACAAGTACGAACACAACCATAAAGGGCTGATTCTGATTGGATTTGGGGCATTTGTTTTAGGTTTTCTGCTGCTCTACACCAAAGTAAACCCGGGCGCAGGCATGCATGACTTTTACATGGCTTCTGCTCTCCGGGGCTTTGGCATGGTAGTGCTCTTTGCGGGGCTGGGTGTGTATAATGCTGTCGGCTTGCAGATGATGGATATGCTGTCATCTGCCGCCATACTGGTGGTCGTGCGCTCCTTTCTGGGTCCTGCTTTTTTCGCAGCACTTATTTCCTATGGCATGTACCAGGGACAGGTGGAGAACCTCCAGCAACTGGCCCAGCACATGGACGTAACCAATGCTGCCGTGACGGCGCGCGCTGCTACTTCTGGCGGAACGTTGGGACTCTATGGCGCAGCTATGCCACAGGCCGTGCTGGTTACGGCCCAGGAGATGCTGGGCTATGTGGCCATGGCCGGGCTTTGGATCATGCTAGTGGTAGTGCTTTTCCGGTTTGGCAGAATGAACCGCCGGCGTTTGGTCAACTGGCGCAAGAAGTGGCGCAGCATTGTGGGCGTCCCAGCTGTCACAGGATAAGCAAGTGTAAGTTTGGCTGCAAGCAGGAAGAGCCGATAGCCTGCGACGATGTGCTCAAGCTAAAAACGACCCTTACAAAACTGGGAATAAACAAGCCAAAGATCAATAATGGATGCTAACTGGCCTTGCAGGGCTCCTAATGGTACATGGGTATTTCGTCGAAGCCATCGTTGTGTTGACAGGCAGTGATGCGGGTATTACTCTTGTAGCTTGTAAAATATAGGTTTCAGCCTATCTGTAGTTAACAAGCCAATAATGAAAGAATTAGTTTTAAAGTATGATGCGTCACTCGAACTTATCAAGAACCCCAGAGGGCATTTATCACATTCTAAAATCCGAATGGCACCTCTCACAGGATTTCAGGCAGGTACGCAAAAGAACGTTAAGGGAGCTCCTTATAACAATTCAGGATGTAAACTGGCTACTGAATACGGTGGAATGGCAGTATAACGTGGAAATAGAGGAGGGGGATATCTCACTTAATCTGACCGTGTCGGATCTTATAAACCTGATTTTGAAGCACAGTAAGAGAATGGTTGCCTAAGTAGTGGGTAAGCACCTCATTAGTAATTTATTAACTTAAATCGAATAAAAATGAATACAAAACCGATAGTAAATGACTTTCTGAATACCAAGGAGAAAAAACTTGCCTTTTTCCAGAACCTAGTACTAATAGCCGTCGCAGATAAGTATGTAGATGATGCGGAAAGCGATTTCCTGTTGACTATAGGAGAACAACTAGGGCTGACACAGGATGACACACTTCCTATTGCCGATAACTTGTCCACCCTTGCTTTCATTGTTCCAGAACAAGGGCTGCATAAACATCTCGAGCTCCAGACCCTTATCATGATGGTCCTGCAGGATGGTAAAGTGGAAGAAAGGGAATATAAGTTGTGCCTGGAGTATACCAGAGGCATTGGTTACACGCAGGAAATTCTGGATAACTTGATCAGGTGGCTAACTGTGGGCTAATAAATTAAGAACTGGTCTTTCAATCAGGAGCATTTAACGCTAGTTGTTAGATGAAAGCAGAGGTGCGAGCTGCTTTAGTGCTTGAGTAGTAGGTCGAAGCGCATAAAAAAAGCCTCTCAGCGTAAACTGAGAGGCTTTTAAGTAGCCCGTAGGGGAATCGAACCCCTGTTACCAGAATGAAAATCTGGCGTCCTAACCCCTAGACGAACGGGCCAAATGTTTACTATAACGCGTCGTTCTTGTTGATTGACGGTGCAAATATAGCCTGTGTTTCCATATATCCAAAAACAAATGGTAAATATTTTCAGCTTTTCCGTGTAAGATGCTAAGGCCCAGAGTGGAAAAAAATGTTGGTTTTACACTGTCGTAAATCGTAACTTAGCAGCATTAACATAACTCTCATAACTAGATACCATGTCTAAAATTAAAGTTGCAATTAACGGCTTCGGCCGAATCGGCAGACTTACTTTTAAGGCTCTGCTTCAAAAAGAGAACGTAGAGGTAGTTGCCATTAACGACCTGACAGATACTAAAACACTGGCACACCTGCTGAAGTATGACTCTGTACACGGCAGATTTAACGGAACGGTAGAGGCCTCTGAGGGCGGCATCATCGTGAACGGAAGAGAAATCAAGATCACGGCAGAGCGCGAGCCGAAGAACTTACCGTGGGGCAAGCTGGGCGTGGACGTAGTGCTGGAGTCTACCGGCCGTTTTGTGGATGATGTGAGCGCCGGTGGCCACCTGGAGGCTGGCGCCAGAAAGGTAGTAATCTCCGCTCCTGCTAAAGGCGAGGTGAAGACCGTAGTGCTGGGCGTGAACGAGGATGTACTGACAGGCGAGGAAAGAATCGTTTCTAACGCCTCTTGTACGACTAACTGCCTTGCACCAATGGCGAAAGTGCTGGACGATGCTTTCGGCATCGAGAAAGGATATATCACGACGGTACACGCTTACACAGCTGACCAGAACCTGCAGGATGCGCCGCACAAAGACCTGCGCCGTGCCCGTGCAGCCGCTTACTCCATCGTGCCTACCTCTACAGGCGCCGCTAAGGCTGTAGGCCTGGTGCTGCCGCACCTGAAAGGCAAGCTGGATGGCGTGGCCATGCGTGTGCCTATTCCGGACGGCTCTCTGACCGACCTGACGGTAATCCTGAAGAAGCCGGTTACAAAAGAAGAGATCAACGCTGCCATGAAGAAGGCCGCTGAGAACGAACTGAAGGGCATCCTGGAATACACCGAGGATCCAATCGTTTCTATTGACATCGTGGGCAACACGCACTCCTGCATCTTCGACGCAGAGATGACCTCTGCCAATGAAACGCTTGTAAAAGTAGTGGGCTGGTACGACAACGAGGCTGGTTACTCTAACCGTGCCGCTGACCTGATCACGCGCATCGGTTAGCCAGAACGCTTCATCAAAGTATAAAAGAAGGGCCTCCCGACTATAGGGAGGCCCTTCTTTTTTGCCCCTTGTTGAACAACAAATCAGGCAACAGAGTATAAAATGACGAAGATCATAGTTTATATTAAGTAAACGCTATACTTTTATGCCTGAAGTTTGTTGATTCGTTCTGCCTCAGTTGCTTAGTAAGGCTGCTGACCGATACGGAATTTATACTTTAGAAATCTGAAAACATCCATCAAAACCGCACAAACCATGAGAAGGATTTTAGTACCTACTGATTTTTCGGAGGAAGCACGCAATGCCTACGAGGTAGCCATTTCCATAGCACGCCGCACCGGTGCCGCCATCAAGCTGCTGCACGTGGTGGAAACACCCTACTACAGCTCCAGCTTCAGCGCCACCGGCGATGTAACGACAGGCTCTAACGGCATGGAGCAGGTATATATGCTGCGCCTGCTCGAAACCACCAAGCGGCAGATGAACGAGCTGCTGCGCACTGTGGCGCATGAGGGGGTGGAAGTGGTGCAGGAGGTGGATGTGGACCGTCCTATAAACAAGATCAGGAGAACTATAAAAGAGGATGGGGTAGACCTGGTGGTGATGGGCTCTAAAGGCTCCAGCGGATTGGATGAGTTCCTGATCGGTTCTAACACCGAGAAAGTGGTGCGCACCTCCGAGTGTCCTGTGTTGACAGTGAAAAACCGTCTCCAGGACTTTGACCCGCGCGAGATTGTGCTGGCCTCCGACTTTAGAAGGGAGATCCGCGGCGCCATGGACCGGTTCAAGGAGATTCAGCAGCTTTTCGGTGCACGTATCCACCTGGTGTACATTAACACGCCCGGCGCCTTTGAGTCCAGCGCCAATATACAGCAAAAACTGGAGTACACCGCCCAGAAATATGGCCTGCAGAACTATACCATCAATGTGTACAACGATGTGATGGAGGAAGACGGCATCCTCAACTTTGCCAACGACATCCGCGCTGATATGATCATGATGGCTACTCATGGCAGAACCGGCCTGGCGCACCTGCTCAGCGGAAGTATAGCCGAGGACCTGGTGAACCATACCAGCATTCCGGTGCTGACTGTTCAGCTTAAGTAGAAGTATAAACGTATACCTGGAGTTACCAGAGCCTGATGCCCTACAGCGTCAGGCTTTTTTTATTACCGCCCGAAAAAGGTAATTTTGTACGCAAGGCCATCGCCCATACTATGAGTCAACGTACCAAAATCCGCTTTATCGTTAACCCAACCTCCGGCACCAGCAGCCGCGTGGATGTGGAAGCCCGCATTCAGGAGCACCTCGACCGCCAAAAGTATGACCACGGAATCGTGTTCACGGAGCGGGCTGGCCATGCGCCTGAATTGGCACGTGCAGCTGCGGATGAGGGCGTAGAGATAGTCGTGGCTGTAGGCGGAGACGGCACCATGAACGAGGTGGCCCGCGGCCTGCTGCACACCGAAACGGTGCTGGCCATACTTCCGAAGGGCTCCGGTAACGGGCTTGCGCGCCACCTGGGGATACCAATGGGCCTGGAAGGAGCCCTGCGTGTGATCAACAAGGGGAAAATGACCACGATTGACAGCGGCCAGATAAACGGACATCCTTTCTTCACCACCGCCGGCATTGGCTTCGATGCCTACATTAGTTCGGTGTTTGCCGGCAACAAAAAGCGCGGCTTGCAGACCTATGTGGAACTGGTGATGAAAGAGGTGCGCAATTACAGGCATTTGCCCGTAATAGCAAGTATAAACGGCAACACCCTGGATACTGATTGCTTTGTAATGGCCTTTGCCAATGCCGCACAGTATGGCAACAACGCCTACATTGCGCCAACTGCTGACATACGCGATGGCTTGCTGGACGTGTGCCTGGTGCGACGCCTTGACCTGGTAAAAGCCCTGAACCTGAGTTACTGCATGCTCACCAAGCAACTGGCCAACGCCGACAGTGCCGAATACTTTAAAACGGAGTACGTTACCGTGCAGACCGAGGAGGAAATGATGTACCATGCCGACGGCGAGTACCTGGGAAAGGCCAGCGAGTTTGAAGTAAAGATGCTGCCGCTCTCGCTGAAGGTGCTGGTGCCGTAGTAAGATTTGTAGATGAGGAAATTGGGGAATGATTAACAGGCTTTCCTCTTTAGTATAAAGTATAAAACAGATGAGCGATAAAAATAAGAAAGGCCGGCAGGGGGTGGTTTACTCCACCAACCAAGACTTTAACTACGAGTATGAGCAGGACCAGGCGCAGGAGACACTGCCACCGCAGCAGCAGAACCTGAAAGTCATGCTCGACAAGAAAGCCCGCGGCGGCAAGCAGGTAACGCTGATCACCGGCTTCGTGGGCACCGAGGACGACCTGAAGGAGCTGGGCAAAATGATCAAAAGCAAGTGCGGTGTAGGCGGCTCTGCCAAAGATGGCGAAATCCTCATACAGGGCGATTTCCGCGACAAAGCCCTGCAAGTTCTTCTATCCGCTGGCTACAAAGCCAAGAAGGCGGGAGGATGATTGGGAGTTTAAGAGTTGAGGAGTTTGGGAGTTAGAGAGTGGATGAATGCCACAAGTTTAGCAATAGCGTAACATGTGAACATGTGGCAAAGTATGGCAGCAGTTTTAAACAGGTTTGCTTTGGAAAAGCAAGGTTACGGAGATTTTGGCTATACTTTATAAGCCAAGTTGCGATCTACGCATGAAGTGCAGGTGTAACCCACCCCTAACCCCTCCGAGGAGGGGAATCACCTACTCTTTTGCATAATTCCCCTCCTCGGAGGGGCAGGGGTGGGTTAATCGCAACTTGAGTTTTATACTTTGATTAAAAAGCATTCAAAGCTCGCTCACAAAGTCTGTCGAAGTATAAATTGTTGGTGATAACACCAACAATGGCGGGAAAAGGCTATAGCTATACTTTAGCAATGGCTAATCGAAGCATAGAGAAACTCGCTCGTTAAACTTTAGAAAGCCATTCTCTAACTCCCAAACTCCTCAACTCTCTAACTTTCCAGCTTCCCCAGGTATTTCTTCGGTCCCTCCACTAGATAGAAGTTGGCCGATTGCTGCACGAAAAGGTTTCCGGCAAGGGCGGAGGCTTTGGGAGGGGTAGGCTTGTATACCTGCAGCGGCTGTTTCGACTCGCTGGTCCTAACGAAGCCGATCTCCTCCAGGCGTTGCTGCAGTTGCTTGGGGCTATACTTTCCCACTGGCACACGCAGCCTGGTGCGGCGGTACAAAACCAGCATGGTTATACTAAAGAGTAGCGAGAAAACGGCCGCATTGAACGCAATCTCTTGCAACAACATACCCGTGCTCCCTTCTGAAAACTTTCCGCTCAGGCCGTACCAGATCGCCGTCAGCACGAAGTACATCGCGAAGAAGTATAGGTTCAGCCGCACGAAGCGCATCAAAGTATAATTCCGCATACTAATGTTTGATGACTAATGATTAATGAGTAGAAGCTATCTCAAAAATAAAAAGTACAATAAGTGCGATCAACTGTACTCCTATAGTACGTGCCTTTAAAGCTACTTTTCATGGTGATCTCAAAGCAGAATTAGCTAACCTGAGGTATTTTTGAGATAGCTTCTAATAATTAGTGTGTGCCTGAGGCTTGGGCAGCTCACGATAGTCAGCTTTACTGCATCTCCACTCATTTTCAAATTACTCATTCCTAATGCATCATGAATAATTATTCATCACTCGCTCCAGGTCCTCGGGTGTGTCGATGCCGATGGTTTCGTGGTGGGTGAGGGCCGTGGTGATGCGGAAGCCGTGCTCCAGCCAGCGCAGTTGCTCCAGCGACTCGGCCAGCTCCAGCGTGGAAGGGGGCAGCTGCGTTATCTGCTCCAGGATATCGGCGCGGTAGCCGTAAATACCGATGTGCTTATAGTACGTATGCTGCTTGTGCCAGATGTCGTTGGGCACGTTGCGGCAGTAGGGGATAGGCTGCCTGCTAAAGTATAAAGCCTCCTTCGCCTGGTTGAGCACCACCTTGGGTGCATTCACGTTGAACAGTTCCTCGGCCGTTTCCACCTTTTTTACCAGCGTGGCCAGCTGCGTCTGTGGCCTCTCAAAACATCGCGCTACAAGGTCTATCTGCTTCGGATGTATAAAAGGCTCATCCCCCTGAATGTTGATGATATACTCATAGGGCTGGTTGTGCAGTTTATAAGCCTCGAAGCAGCGGTCGGTGCCGCTCTGGTGCTGGCTCCCGGTCATCACGGCATTGCCGCCAAAGCCCTGCACATGCTCCAGAATACGCGCATCATCTGTGGCTACCAATACCTCTGAAAGGCTCGATTTCTTTGCCTGCTCGTACACCCGCTGGATCATACTTTTGCCTTTGATGTCGGTAAGGGGTTTGCCCGGAAAACGGGTGCTGGCGTAGCGGGCCGGAATAATGCCGAGTACTTCCATAACTGTGTCAGGTTTGGGATGAGCCTCAAAGGTACACAAGCGTGGCCATTTATCCAGCGGCAGCTGCTCCTAATCTGTGCCTTCCTGTTGGCGGGGCTGGCTATTCCCGGTTCTGCGGGTCGCGAGAGGTAAACAGCAACAGGCTGGAAAGTATGTAGAGGCCGAAGAAAAGATACTTTTTCATAAACTGGCTTGTAAGGCTATACTTTACAGAGTCTGCGGGCTGCCAAATGGTTGCACGGCTGAGCAAGAAATTGTAATATAATTATAGCGCCTCTACCGAGAGAACCCTGATGGCGGGCATGATACGTGGCTGTGGCAGCATGCCGCAGCGGCGGTCTATGGGTTCGGGCAGCGTTTTATACGTTAGGTGTACGCTACTGCTGTCTTGCGTTTTATACTTCTGCGGTATGGCCTCCTCGTTCTCTGGCAGGTACCGCTTGCCGGCTATTTCCACCTCGAAACCGCAGCCATCGGCGGCTATCTCACCGGTCCAGTAAAGGGTGGCGGTGGTGCTTTGGTTTAGCTGGGCCAACTCGGCCTGTCGCGTTGCCTGCTGGCAGGAAGCGATAAGAAAGAGAAAGGCAGGCAAGAGGATCGGTTTCATAGGTATAGCCGTTGAGGTTAGCGTCTGCGTAATTCCACAATTTTGATAGTATTGATCTCGGCACCAACCATACAAAATTTCTCCTTTTTGTGGTAGTTAATGATCCTGGCTTCCACCTCCGTTGGAGAACCTGCTTTGTACGAGCTGCTGATAGCATCCTCGTTGAGCGGCTTATGCTCCACTTCCCCTATACGCAGCATATAACCGCAGCCATCCAAGGCATAGTCGCCTGTCCAGACAAGGGTGGCGTCTATAGTTTCTACTGTTGTAGAAGTGTCGTCCTCCTTGTTACAACCGGAGGAGAGGGAAACCATGCTTGCCAGCAGCAGAAGCAAGGGCAGAAGCTTTTGATTCATACTCTGTCTCTTTCTAGCAAGAGTCTTATTTAGCCGGTAGGGTTGCAAGGGGGAGGCTGGATGTGCGTAAAAGCTTCGTTAATTAATTCCTGGCAGCCGGAGGTGGCGTATACTTTACTTTCACGAGAGTTGGAGGAAAGCGTACTTTGCCTGTGATATCTTCATCGATAGTATGCAGAAATGTAGCGCTCTTAGTTGATGAGGTATCCATGATGCGTTTCCCTTCCGTAAGACTGCCGGTGTAGTAATTCATTGCATTAAACAACTCTTTCAGTTCCTCCGGTAGCTTCCACCGATCAAAACCTATAGTATACACGTTCCCATCCTCCTTTACTACCAGAAAGAATAACTGTGGGCCAGAGTACATAGGCCCCATTTCATTTGGATTTTCCCAGTCATGGTAGTAAAACTGATCTGCCTCCAGTGCAGCAATGTTGGCTAAACCTGTAGCAACGGTAGCCCTGGGAGCATATCCATATGGATGATGAAAGACAGAATCATCGAAAAACCCCGTCCATGCTTCCATTTTGCCACTCTTTGGCTGCAGGGAAGTATAGCCGATTATTTTTGGTTTCGGGTCAGGTATATCGCCTTCTTTATAAGTATACTCTTCAGGATAATAATACCTGAACTGCACCAGGTGCACCTCCTTAATGCCGTGGCTTTTGATCACCTCCTCCTGCGGCTGGCAACCGGCAAGTATAACTGCAGCTACAAGTATAAAATATAGCTGTTTCATACCTGGGGCTCGATCTTCTTCACCCGCAGGGCGAAGGTGCTGTGGTCAATCACCTGCACCATGTCGCCTTTCTCAATAAAGCCGTCGCGTGCCTGGGCGTCGTAGAGGGTGTCGTCTATCATCACGCGGCCGGAGGGGGTCATGCGGGTATGGGCAATGCCGGTCTTACCGATCAGGTGCTCAGCGGTATTGGCCGAGCGGTAGCCTTCCTTGCTATGGAACGTGCTTTGCAGCACCACATGCTGCATGGAGCGACTGTTGAGCAAATGGTTCCAGGTCAGGCCGATCACCACGGCAGCCCCCACCATGCCGACCACCACCGCCATGATACTTTTCATCAGGTTCTCGGAAGGCACAAAGGTGAAGTCGAACATGTGGTTGTTCACCATCATCAGCACCAGCGAGACTACCGTGAGCGAGATGCCGCTGATTCCGGCTATGCCAAAGCCCGGGATCACGAGCACCTCCAGCAGGATCAGTATAATGCCGGCCACGAACATCAGGATCTCCCAGTTGGCGGCCAGGCCGTTGAGGTAGTAGGGTACTAGGTATAGAATGCCGGCCGCAACGGCAGCTATGAGCGGAAAGCCTACGCCCGGCGTCTGCAGCTCAAAGTATAAACCACCTACAATGATGAGTAAAAGTATGCCGCTGATAAAGGGGTTTAGGAAAAAGGAGATGATGCGGTCGGTGGTGCTAAGCTCGTAGCGGATCACCTCCGCATCCTGCAGGTTGAGCTGCTCCAGCACGCCGTCTATAGAAGTGGCTGTGCCATCACAAAAGCCATACTTTATGGCCTCTGACGTGGTGAGGCTGAGTACCTGGCCGGCCGAGAGGGTGCTGTCCACGCTGGCCTCTACCATAGCCTCCGCCAAGTGCGGGTCACGGCCGTTGGCCTCCGCCGTAGAGCGCATGATGGAGCGCATGTAGCTCTGGTACTTGCCCGGAGCGGACTGCCCATCGGCACCTACCACGGTGGCGGCCCCAATATTAGCGCCCGGGGCCATGTATATGCTGTCGCAGGCCAGGGAGATGAGGGCGCCTGCCGAGGCGGCATCCTTGTTGATGAACACATACACCGGCTTGGGGTACTCCAGGATGCGGGTCCGGATCTCGTCTGCATCGTTCAGGGCGCCTCCAAAGGTATCCAGCTCCAGCAGCACATGGTCTACCTCGCGGGCCGTGGCCTCCTGCAGTGCCAGTTCCACGTAGCGGTTGGTGCGCGGGTCAATCTCCGACTTCACCTCCATCAGCAGCACCTTGGGTTTTCTCTGCGGGGCTGCACTGTCCTGCTGCGCAGCGGCAAGCAAGGGCAGCAGCAAGCAAAGCAGCAGAGTGTATAGGGGCAGGTGCCGGAGCTTTGGGCATATTTCCATAAATTTGCAGCAGTTTAAGAATCAGGTTGAGCAGATAATATACTAAAATACCTACGCATATCATACCACTACTTTTTACATACGATTTTAAGGCGCCCGTGTGGCGCATCCGGCTCGATAGCAGCACCGGCTGCCTGGCCCTGGAGGTGCGCGACCCCGATCTGCTGCTGACGCGCTTCTATACCCTGGATACCCATACGTGTACTTTAGCGGAACTGGAACTGCCGCAGGCGAAGGCCTGGTGGCAGGGGCTGGAGGACGCCGAGTATGGCCAGGTGTACCTACACGGTTACGGCAACCGGCAACTGGGCCAGCACAAGGGCATTGCGGCCTTCAGCGAGGCGGGCCGTGGCAAAGTATGGGAGGCGGAGGAAATGGCCTTTTACGGCATCGCAGCATCCGGTGTGCTGGCCTACAACCCACAGCAGCCCGCGTTGCCGCTGCTCGCGCTGAACCCGCAAACAGGCAAGCCTACAGGCATAACCTACAGCCAGCAGCAGGCGGCAGAGGAGGTGGCGCGCCATAGCCAGACCCGCCTCCACAATAGCCTGTACCCGGTGCTGTACCGCGAGGGAGAAGTATACTTTGAGCAGGTGCAGGCTTTTTTGCAGGAGCAGTTGCAGGTGCGGCCTGTGCAGGCCCTGGAGTATGCCGAGACAGAAAACTGGCTGGTCGTGAGTTTTTATACCACCGGCGCTGAGGGTAAATTGCAGAACGAACTGGCTGTTTTCGACCTGGAGGGAAAATTGCACCAAAAGATGAAAATTGGAAGTGATTTAAATGGGTTTGGTTCAGATACTTTTTTTATCTTTAACCACAAATTATATTACATCCTGAATAAAGTCATTCTACAGGTTTTCCAACTTTTAGCCTAGCCCTTATGTTACGATCTCTTTTACTTTCTCTTGTAGCAGTGCCTGTACTCTCTTTTTCGGCTAATGCTCTGGACCTTACAGCCGTACGCGACTCGGTGGGTGTGGAGCGGAAAGGCGGAAAGCTCTTTGTGCAGCACAAAGTGGAGCCTAAGGAGACGCTTTATGCCCTCTCCAGAAAGTATGGCGTTCCGGTTCCCCAGATTGTGGAAGCCAATCCGGGGGTGCAAACAGCCATTAAAATAGGTGAAATCGTGTTGATCCCGCGAGGGTTTGTGTCGGTGGCGGCTACCGCCCCGAAAAGTACAGCGCCGGCAGCCAGCAACCGCACGTATACGGTGAACAGCATCGGCAATAAGCTGCACATCGTGGAGCCCAAGCAAACGCTTTACTCGGTATCGCGCATGTACAACATTTCGGTAGAGAACCTACGGTTCTGGAACAAGCTGCCAGGTAACACCATCGAGATCGGGCAGGAACTGATTGTTGGGGTGGGGGAGCCGACGCCAACCCAGAAACCGTTGTACGTACCGGAGCCCGACGATGAAATGACGAAAAGTGCGGACTCCAACGCCGTGGCCTCTGCCGGGCCGGCCAACCCAGCGCCCGTAAACGCCACGCCAGTTGTCGTTACCACGAAAGAAAGGGTAATAGAGGAGGAGCCGGAAGAGGAGGCCGCCGCCGGCATGAACAAAATGATCGAGTCAGGCATGGCCGAGATGATCGACCCGAAAACAAATGATACGAATAAATACCTGGCGCTGCACAAGACGGCCCCTGTCGGCACCATCATGCAGGTGAAAAACGCTATGAACGGACAAGTGGTGTACGTGCGCGTTATCGGAAAGCTGCCGGAGACGGGCGAGAACGAGCGTGTGGTGGTACGCCTGTCCAAAAAGGCTTACCAGAAACTCGGCGCTGTAGACCCTCGCTTCAGAGTAGAGCTTTCCTACATGCCGTAAGTTGGGCTTGTGAGGAATTGCAGAAGGGGGAGTTGGTTGAAGCCAGCTTCCCCTTCTGCTTTTTATAAGCGGCTGCGATCAAGCTCTTGAAGCCTGTTGCTGAAGTGTAGAGGCATGTAGGGTTCTGTAGCTGAAATTTCGGATGTACAGGTGTTACAGCCAGCTTTATTGAGCGAACAGGTCGCAACCTGTCCCTACAAGTATAAACCCACCCCTGAGCCCATCCAAGGAGGGGAATTACACCTCACCCCAGCCCTCTCCTAAGAACAGGAGAGGGAGTTTATACTACCATTATCCCTGTCATCTCGAGTACTCTTGAGGCGGGAGCCGAGGAGAGCCAGCGTAGCTGTGAGAGATCTATCCGGAATTCTAAAGAGATCTCTCCCACAGGTCGAGATGACAAATAGCAGCGGCTATCGAAATGATACCCAGTCCTTGGGTTGAGCGCCTTGTAGATTTACGGTTTCGCTTTAGCGAAATTGCGGAGACCGCAGGTCAAGCAAAGGAAATGTACACCGCGCGATGCCAAAGGACGAGCCCTCTCGGGCTGGAGAGTACCAAAGCCAGAAATGAAACAAGTTGGTTGTAAAGCCTTGGATGAACGGCAGCTAGCTAGGATAGCTTGTGTCAAGACACAGGAAGCAGCGGCTAAAGAAGAAAGGCACAAAGGGACGCTGGCACCAGAAGAGCCATCGAGCCACATCACATAATCAGCCAAAAAAGGAGAAGGCAGCCCTTGCTGAAGCCGCCTTCGCCTTTTTATTTATACTTTAAAGCAAGATTACTTCGGATCATACGCCCACTTCAGGTAGATGGCACCCCAGGTAAAGCCGCCGCCGAAGGCTGCCAACACGATATTATCGCCTTTCTTCAGCTGGTTCTCATACTCCCACAGGCAAAGCGGAATGGTGCCGCTGGTGGTGTTGCCATACTTGTGGATGTTGAGCATCACTTTGTCGTTGCTCAGGCCCATGCGGTTGGCCGTGGCCTCGATGATGCGTTTGTTTGCCTGGTGTGGCACGAGCCAGGCCACGTCCTCACCCGACAGGTGGTTGCGCTCCATGATCTCTGCCGATACATCGGCCATGCCTTTCACCGCGAATTTAAACACCTGCTGGCCCTCCTGGAAGGCAAAGTGCTCCCGGTTCTGTACGGTCTCGAGCGTAGCCGGCCTGCGGCTGCCTCCGGCCTTCATGTAAAGGAACTGCGCGCCTGTTCCATCCGACTTCAGGATGGAATCTTGGATACCCAGCCCTTCCGTGTTAGGCTCCAGCATGACGGCACCGCCGCCATCCCCGAAAATAATGCAGGTGGTACGGTCGGTATAATCCACGATAGAGGACATTTTATCGGCACCCACCACGATTACTTTCTTGTACTGGCCGGACTCTACAAACTTAGAGGCAGTGGCCAGCGCGAACAGGAAGCCGGAGCAGGCCGCCTGGATGTCGTAACCGAAAGCATTCACCGCGCCTACCTCAGCCGTGATCAGGTTGGCCGTGGCCGGGAAAACCATGTCCGGGGTGGTGGTGGCGCAGATCAGCAGGTCTACTTCCTCCGGTTTTGTATTCGTTTTCTTGAGCAGTTCTCTAACCGCCGGCACCGCTATGTGCGACGTACCCTTGTCTTCTCCCTTCAGGATGCGCCTTTCCTTGATACCTGTTCGTGAAGTAATCCACTCATCATTGGTCTCCACCATCGTCTCAAGCTCCTTGTTGGTGAGCACGTAATCTGGTACATAGCCACTTACACCGGTAATGGCGGCAGTAATCTTACTCATTTGCTAATTCTGTTAAGGTGATAAAGATTAAGAGGGGCAATTTAATAAAAAAAACTTGGCATAGCCTGTCAGTTTCTTCAAAAAGAATCTTTTAACAGGTTATGCCAAGTATAAAGTGCGTTTGCGGACTTGCGCCAGCTATGTTACTCGCCGTAGTGCTTCTTAAAGCGTTCCCAAACCTTAGTAGAAGCCATTTTCTGGGCCTGCAGCACCATATGCTTCACCGCTGTAGGGGTAGAAACACCATGCCCGATCACTACGTTTCCGTTCACACCCAGGATAGGGCTGCCGCCTTCTGCCTCGTAGTTAAACTTGTCGAAGAAAGGATCGCTGATGCCTTTCTGGTTCAGGATTTCGTAGAGCGACTCAGCCATTTTCAGGAGGATGTTGCCTGTGTAGCCATCGCACACAATTACATCGGCCTTGTCGTTAAAGAGATCGCGGCCCTCGATGTTACCGATAAAGTTGAGGTTGGGGTTGGCCTTCAGGCGCTGGTAAGCCGCCTGTATAACCGTTGTGCCCTTGCCTTCTTCCTCCCCGAGGTTCATCAAACCTACCTTGGGGTTCGGGATCTCGAGCACATACTTGGCGTAGATATAGCCCAGCATACCGAACTGCTCCAGCACCTCGGGCTTACAGTCCGCATTGGCGCCTACATCTAGCATGATGCCGTACCCTCCGCTCACTTTTGGAACAAGGTTGGCGATCGGAGGCCTCAGGATTCCCTCAATTGCTTTTACGCTGAACATGGACCCTACCAGCATGGCTCCGGTATTGCCGGCGCTGCAGAAAGCATCCGCTTTCTGCATTTTAAGCAGGCCGTACCCTACGGATATGCTGGAGTCGGTTTTCTGTGTCAGGGCCTTGGTGGGGTGTTCTCCCATCTCAATTACCTGGCTGGCGTTTACAACGGCTATGTTGTTGCCTGTGTAACCATATTCCTTGAGCAGACTGTGGACCACATCCTCCTTGCCAACAAGCAAAAGGGTTGTGCCTTCGTCTATCTCCTGAGCAGCCAAAATAGCACCCTTCACAATTGCTTCGGGTGCAAAATCACCGCCCATGGCGTCTAAAGCGATTCTCATCTAAAGGGGGTGTTAAAAATTATACAGTGCTAAAACTAAAGCAGACTAATGCTTACTGGGCGTTAGTTGTATAATTTTTGATAGCCAGTTTGCCTTTGTGGTACAGGTCGCCGTCTACCACGTAAGCATGGTGGAACAGGTGTGGCGTATCTGTAGTAGGGCAAATTGCAATGGCTTTTTCAGAGAGACCCTGATGTGTTCTTCTCTTATCTCTTCTGGTCTTCGAAATCTTACGTTTTGGATGTGCCATTTTTAGTTAATGATTTACTTGCGTTTATACTTTATACTTCTGAAATTCTTTTAGTTAAGGTTCCGAAGGGCGTCCCAGCGTGGGTCCGTGTCATCCTCGTCGTCCTCATCCTCGTCTGTGTCTGAATCGGCGCGGGAGCTATAGATCAGGATATCCCGATCGTCTTCTTCCTCATCCGCTTCTTCCTCCACAAAGCGTGGGTGCAGCTTCTTCATCGGCAGCGCCAGCCCGATATAATCGTACAGGTGCTGGGCAATGTTGATCGTCTGCGTGTTCGGCGTTATCTGCCACAGGTCATCAGCCAGCTCCGTGTTCTCGTCACCATACTTGATGCGGAACGTGGCCTGGATATCCAGCGGATGATCAAACTCCTCCAGGCTTCTGTCGCAGATCAGGCGCACGTGGCCTGTAATGTCGAAGTGGAAGGTAAGCAGCGACTCTGTCTTATCCAGCTCCACATCGGCCGTCAGGTTGCCGCCAAGTATGATCTCCTTCCCGAACTCCTCAAAAAAGTCGTCGTTCAGCTGAAACTCATACTTATGCTTCCTGTTACTAAGCTTGGCAATGCCGATTTCGTAATCTCTTAGCTTCTTCACACCAATCGACTCTTTATTGCAAGGTTGCAAAATTAGAATATAATTCTGATAAATAAAATACCCCGCACTAATTATACTACAGGATTTGCCTCCAGCTGGCGCTTGCGGATAATGTCGCAGGCAAGGAACAGCGCTTCGCGGAAAGAGGTTTCATTGGCAACGTGCTTTGCTGCAATGTCATAGGCGGTGCCGTGGTCGGGCGAGGTGCGCACAATGGGCAGGCCGGCCGTATAGTTTACCCCGCTCTCAAAGGCCAGCGTTTTAAACGGAATCAGTCCCTGGTCGTGGTACATGGCCAGCACGGCGTCTACCTGGCGGTACTGTTGCATGCCAAAGAAGCCATCGGCAGGGTAGGGGCCGAATACCAAATGGCCACGCTCTTTCATCTGCATAATCGTCGGGCGGATGATCTCCATATCCTCAGTGCCCAGCAGGCCCTGCTCGCCGGCGTGCGGGTTGAGGCCCAGCACGGCCACGCGCGGCTTGAGTATGCCGAAATCGTTGCGAAGCGAGTTCAGCAGTATGGTCAGCTTACGGATCAGCAGTTGCTCGGTGATTTTGCCGGGCACGTCCTTCACGGGCATATGCCCCGTAACGGTAGCCACGCGCAAGTCGCCGCTCACGAGCAGCATCAGGCTCTCGGGTGCATCAAAGTAAGAGGTCAGGAACTCCGTGTGGCCCGGAAACTTAAACTCCTCGGCCTGTATGTTGTCTTTATTAATAGGAGCCGTGACCAAGCCATCCAGCAATCCGCCCTTCAGATCCCGGGAGGCAGCCAGCAGCGAGTCCAGCGATGCCTTGCCCGACTCCGGGGTTGGCGTGCCGGGGTTCAGCTCCAGGTCGTGGTCCCAGCAGGTAATCAGGTTTACCTTACGGGGGGCTAGGGCCTGTGCCGAGTCCACCTGCTGGTAGTTGAAATGCTCCGAGTGCAGCGCCTTGCGTACGGTGTTCAGGACACCAGCAGAAGCGTATATCACCGGTGTGCAGTAGTTGAGGATGCGGTTGTCAGACAAGGTCTTCGCGATCACCTCCGGGCCAATGCCGTTGGTGTCGCCGATGCTGATGCCTAGTTTTATTTTATACTTGTTATCCATGTGTGGTTATCGTGCCAAAGCGCTAAGGTAGTTATAAACAAGGCGCACGCAGGTGCCTGTGCCCATTTTGCCGCGGTAGGAATCCTCGCTCTGCAGGTAAGCCGTGCCGGCAATGTCGAAGTGCACCCAAGTATAGCTGGTGAAAACTTCCAGGAACTTGCCCGCCGTAATGGCCCCGGCATCAGCCCCGCCCAGGTTCTTCAGGTCGGCCACGTCCGACTCGATCTGCTTTTTATACTCGTCCCACAGCGGAAACTCCACCAGGCGCTCATGTACCTCTTCACCGGCTTTTTTCAGCGCGTTCATTGTCTCTTCGCTCGCCGTGCCCATGGCCACAGAAGCCTCCTTGCCGATAGCACGCATAGCCGAGCCAGTCAGCGTCGCGAAATCAAGCACCAGCTCCGGGTTATACTTTTTGGCAAAGCTCAGGGCATCGGCCAATATAAGCCGCCCTTCGGCGTCGGTGTTCATCACCTCCACGGTCATGCCGTTGAACATCGTGATCACATCGCCGGGGGCCACAGCCTGTCCGCCGGGGCGGTTGTCGGTGGCGGGCACCAGGCCGATCACGTGCAGGGGCAGCTTGTTTTTAGCCACCGCGTAAAGTATACCGGCTACAGCGGCGGCTCCGGCCATGTCGGATTTCATAAAGTCCATGGAGTTCGGAGTTGGCTTCAGGCTCAGGCCGCCGGTATCGTACACCACGCCTTTGCCCACCAGCACGTAAGGCTTTGTGTTTTTGGCGTTTTGCGGCTTCCACTCCATAATAGTAAAGGTAGCAGGCTCCTCGCTGCCCTGGTTTACGGCCAACAGGCCACCCATCTTCAGCGACTGTAGCTGCAACTCGTCGAGCACCTCGGTCTTAAAGCCGGCTTCTTCTCCCAACTCCACCAACTGCTCGCTAAACTGCGTGGCCGACTGGTGGCTGTGCGGTTCGTTCACCAGGTCGCGGGTCTGCACTACAGCCTCCAGCACATGGGCCAGCTCCTGCACCTGCTGCTCCGTTACCTGCGCATCGGCCAGCGTTATACTTTGCAGCGGGCCAGGTTTGGTGTCTTTGGTTTTATGCTTAATATAAGTGTAGTTGCTCAGGTAAATGCCCTCGGCCAGGTATAGGCTGGCTCCGGTTCCGGTTTTATCCTGTAAGGTGATATGCTCTGCCTTATCCGATCTTAACTGCTTTAACAACGTGTGGCCGGCCTGGCGGATGGCTTCCTTGCGTAGGCTCTCCGTTTTTGCCTCGGGTGCCACCACCACGTACACGCGGTGCGTATAGCGGTTCAGGGAGATGAGTTTTGCTTCCTGCTCTGCCTGTTGCTGCACATACTGTTGCTCCTCGGGCTGCAGTTCGGGCAGCTGCGCCACCTCACCACCCTCCACAATCAGGGCCAGGTTGGTGTTTTTCGCGAAGCTTGTATCGTATTTAAGTTGTGTTGGCATCTGTCGTTCGTATCTTTGGTGCGCAATATAGCAAGTATAATACGTAATACGAAAAACGCCACCGCCGCGGCAGTTTCCGTAATCGCATACAATTTAAGTATAACGGTTTTGGGGCCAAAAGTATACTTTGCGCCCGTAAAACCCTAAGCAACATAACGTGAGCAACGTAAGACCTAAGAAGCACCTGGGCCAGCACTTCCTGGTAGACCAGAACATCGCGATAAAGATAGTGGAGCAACTCACGCTGCCCGGCGGCGTGCAGGATGTGCTGGAGATTGGCCCGGGCATGGGCGTGCTCACGCAGTACCTGTTGCAGCACAAAGAATACCGTACCACGGTGGTGGATATCGACCGGGAGTCGATCGCCTACCTGCAGCAGCACTTCCCGCAGCTCGGCGACCGCATCATCTCCGCCGACTTCCTGAAAACCGACCTGAGCACCCTGTTCCCGGGCAGGTTCGCCGTTATAGGCAACTTCCCCTACAACATATCGAGCCAGATATTCTTTAAAGTGCTGGAGCACCGCGACGTGGTGCCGGAGGTGGTGTGCATGATCCAGAAGGAGGTGGCTGAGCGGCTGGCCTCGCCGCCGGGCTCCAAAGCCTACGGCATCCTGAGCGTGCTGCTGCAGGCCTTCTATAAGATCAGCTACAAGTTTACGGTGAGCGAGCATGTGTTTAACCCGCCACCGAAAGTGAAATCGGCGGTCATAAGCCTGGTGCGCAATAACGTGGAAAGGCTGGCTTGCGACGAGAAGCTTTTCCACCAGGTGGTGAAATTAAGTTTTGGAACCCGCCGTAAGACGCTGCGTAACTCCCTCCGAAGTTATAACTTGCCGCCCGAAGTGCAGGCCCTGCCTGTTTTCGATAAGCGGGCCGAGCAGCTTTCGGTGCAGGATTTCGTGGAGCTGACACAACTGATAGAGCAGAACATAAAGCAATAGTATGCAGGTAGAGATCACACGTGAGTATATTGAGCAGGTAGAGGAAGCCATTGCACGCCAGGACCGGGAGTTTATCCTGAGTACCATGGACGAGATGCACCCTGCCGACATCATCACGGTGCTCTACGAACTGGATGCCAACGAGTCGCGCTACATCCTGGACCTGCTGCCACCGGAAATCGGCGCCGAGATTCTGAGCGACCTCGACGAAGACATTCGTAACGAGTTCCTCGACAAGTTCACCAGTGAGGAGATTGCCCGTTACGTCAACCTGATGCATTCCGATGACGCGGTGGATATCCTCAACGATCAGTCGGTGCAGACGCGGGAGGAGGTTATTGCTCATATAGATAATGACGAGCAGGCCGCCGCCATTCTGGACCTGCTGCACTACGAGGAGGACTGTGCCGGCGGTCTGATGGCCAAGGAACTGATCAAGGTAAACCTGAACTGGCGCGTGCGGCAGTGTATTGAGGAGGTGCGGCGGCAGGCGGAGCGAGTGGCGCGCATCTACACCGTGTACGTGGTGGACGACCGCGACAAGCTGCTGGGACGTGTCAGCGTGAAGCGGCTGCTCCTTTCCAAGGACGACACGCTCGTAAAGGATATCTACAGCGAGGATGTGATCTCCATTGAGTCGTACAAGGACGAGAGCGAAGTGGTGAGCGTGATGCAGCGCTACGACCTGGAAGCCATCCCTGTGGTAAACATCCAGGGCCGTCTGCTGGGCCGCATCACCATCGACGACGTGGTGGACGTGATGCAGGAGCAGGCCGAACTCAGCCGCCAGCTCATGACCGGTATAACCGAAAGCGTGGAGGAGGACGACAGCGTGCTGCGTATCTCCCGTGCCCGCCTGCCCTGGCTCATCATTGGCATGGTGGGTGGTTTGCTGGCGGCGCATTTCATGGGTTTCTACGAAGATGATATCGCCCTGCTGCCCGCCATCGCCTTGTTTGTGCCGCTCATTACGGCCACGGGCGGAAACGTGGGCATACAGTCCTCGTCCATCATCATCCAGACGCTCTCCTCCAACGAGGTGATTTTCGATAACATTGCCCAACGTATGCTAAAGGTGTTTCTGGTGGCCCTGCTTAACGCGCTCATCATTTCCATCCTTGTATTTTCAGCCACTTACCTGTTTAAGAGCGATATAAGGCTAGCCGTGGTGGTGTCGGTAGCGCTGTTCTCGGTGGTGATGCTGGCCTCTCTAATGGGCACCATCACTCCGATGATTCTCGATAAGTTTGGCATCAACCCCGCCGTGGCCGCCGGCCCCTTCATCACCACCGCCAACGACCTGCTGGGCCTGACCATTTACTTTGGTATAGCGCATGTGCTGTATAATCTGTAAAGGCGGTACTGGCTTTTTTGCTTAGTTTCTTCCTAAATTGGGAGTTCTAAGTCTACAGCCGCTAGAGGCGTAGCCAGGTTTAAGTATAAAATGGGCAGAAAAAGTATATAGATGTTCGCCTGCCGGATGTCTTACCTTTCCTGCAGCTGGCGGCGGAATCTATACTGGCTGCATCCTTAGAATTAAACAAATACACTGATCCCCAACCTCAACTAACCGTGCCAACGAAACGCTACACTTCCACCGTACTTATTATCGACGAAATCCACCCGAGCATTTTTCCGATGCTGGAAAGTATAGGCGTGGAGGCCAATTACCGACCCGATATTAAGCCGGAGGAGGTGCGGGAGGCGCTGCAGGGCTTTGAGGGGCTGGTGGTGCGGAGCAAAATGCGCATCACGGCACAGACGCTGGAACTGGCTGTTAAGCTAAAATACGTGGCAAGGGCAGGGGCTGGCGTGGACAACATAGACCAGCAGGCGCTGCAGGAGCGGGGAATTTCCCTACTTGCCGCCAACGAGGGCAACAGCCAGGCCGTGGGCGAGTTTGCAGTGGGTATACTTGTGTCGCTGCTGCGCAATATCTCGCGCAGCCACAGCCAGGTGCAGCAGAAAGTGTGGCTGCGCGAAGAAAACCGCGGCGAGGAGATCTTCGGTAAAACGGTGGGCATCATCGGGTTTGGGAATATGGGGCAAAGTTTCGCGCGCACGCTCGCTGGCTTCGGTTGCCGCCTGCTGGCCTACGACCGCTTCGCCCCCGAAAAGATCAGCGGGCCGGTGGCGCGCGTGTCGCTGGAGGAGATTCAGGCGGAGGCCGATATCGTGAGCCTGCACATTCCGTTCATACCCGAAAACCTGTCTTTTGCCGACGATGCCTTCTTCCGTGGGTTTAGGAAACCGGTCTGGTTTCTGAACACCTCTCGCGGCGATGTAGTGGACCAGCAGGCGCTGGTGCACCACCTCAAGTCCGGAAGTATAAAAGGGGCAGCCCTGGATGTGCTGGAAAACGAGAAACTGCAGGCACTTACGGAGCAACAGCAGCAGGATTTTGACTACCTGGCCTCCGCGCCGAATGTTATTCTGACCCCACACATTGCCGGCTGGACGCACGAATCCTACGTAAAAATAAATGAGGTGTTGGTGCAGAAAGTGCAGCAACTGCTGCTGGGGTAGCCCTTCCTTATTATGCCTGATCCGACGATGGAGGAGGTACAGGTGCGGACTTAGCACAGGAAAAATTTTAAGCGGGATATCATAAATATTTTTATCTTTGCTTTACATGCGCTGTGGGGGAGGAGCTCTCCGGCGATCAGAAAAGCAAAAAGTCAGGCTTATGCTAAACGGGGTGGTAGCTTAATTTTACCTGCCGCCTCACTGGAAAAGAATAGATAATTTTACATATTTGGCAAAAAGAACGGTTATGCAGGCCATAACCGTTCTTTTTGTTTTTGTGTTTTAAAACGTGAAAACCTAATTATGAGCAAGATCAATTATTACACTGCTGAAGGGCTGCAAAAGCTGAAAGACGAGTTAGCAGAGCTCAAGACAAAAGGCCGCTCCGAGGTGGCCCGTCAACTGGCCGAGGCACGCGATAAGGGTGACCTGAGCGAGAACGCGGAATATGATGCAGCCAAAGACGCCCAGGGGCACCTGGAGCTGAAGATCGCCAAAATGGAGGAGATCGTGGGCAACGCACGCCTCATCGACGAATCAAACCTGGATGCTAGCAAGGCGCTGATCCTCTCTAAGGTGAAGATCAAGAACCTGAAGAACAACATGGTCGTTAATTATACTTTGGTAGCCGAGGAGGAGGCCGACCTGGCAGCAGGAAAGATCTCCGTAAAGTCGCCGATCGGCAAGGGCCTGCTGGGCAAATCCGTAGGCGATGTAGCCGAGATCACGGTGCCAGCCGGAAAAATCAAGTTTGAAATATTAGAAATAAGCCGCTAAGCTATGGAAGCTTCGATATTCACTAAGATCGTAAACGGAGAGATACCGGCCTACAAGGTGGCCGAGGACGACCGCTACCTGGCCTTTCTGGATGTATTCCCGACCGCCAAGGGCCATACCCTGGTAATACCGAAGCAGCAGATTGACTATATCTTTGACCTGGACGATGAGCTATACCTGGGCCTGATGGCCTTCGCTAAGAAGGTGGCGGCGGCCGTTGAGAAGGTGGTGCCCTGCAAGCGCATAGGCGTGGCCGTGGTAGGTATAGAAGTTCCGCACGCGCACGTTCACCTCATCCCGCTCAACAGCATGCAGGACATGAATTTCGCCAATAAGAAGCAGTTCAGAAAAGAGGAGTTCGAAGAAGTAGCCGAAAAAATACGAAGCGCCTACAATGCTTCTTAAACAACATCTGGAGAAAGAAATTTGGGAGAGCCGGTGCTGCAGAAGTACCGGCTCTTTTGTTTTTGTCTTTTTATTGCTGTTCAGATGTCTTGGTTAGAGTTATGCAGTGGCGATTCCAACCACCCCTGCCCCTCCTTGACCCAGGAGGGGAGCCTGTCACTGCTTCTACTAAAGTATAAGTTTCATTGTCGCTGGTATCGCGCGGACAGGTCGCGACCTGTCCCTACAAGTATAAACCCACCCCAAGCCCCTCCAAGGAGGGGAATCACACTTGCTATAATTTTCTGTCATCTCGAGCAGGGCGAGAGTTCTATCCGGAATTCTATAGAGATCTCTCCCATAGGTCTAGATGACAAATAGCCGTGGCTATCGAACTGATATCCAGTCCTTGGGTTGAGCGCCTTCTATTGATGCGGTGCTGAGCTTGCTCAGCAGCCCGGAGCGGAGCGAGGAGCAGCTTCAATAGACAGCGCGATGCCAAAGGACGAGCCCTCTCGGGCTTGAGAGCAGAAAGTATAGAAGCAACTGTAGGCTTATTAGTCTGGAGGATCAGCAGCAGTTAGAAAGAATAGCTTGCCTCCAGCTGCACAAAGCAGTGGCTAGTAGAGGCACAAACGGACGCTTGCGTCAGTAGGCTATAGGAGCAGCAAGTATAAATCAACAAGTATAGAAGTATAAAGTATAGCTCAAGTATAGTACACAGCCGAAGTATAAGGATGGCTCTGCAAGCCAGCCGATTGCAAACCCGCGCCAGCAATTGAGGACGCAAGTCTGAAGACTTGCGCCAGAAAAAGCACTAAAGAAAGCATAAACTTTACTTCCCCGCCAGCCTATCCGGGTTATCCGCCAAAAAGCTCTTCCACGACTTGCCGCCCTGCTTGGCATTATTGCCTTTCTGGTAATGGTGGCAGAGCGCCACGCCCAGCGCATCGGTGGCGTCGAGCAATTTCGGCACCTCCTGGATCTTGAGGATCTGCATCAGCATCGCCGCTACCTGCTCCTTGGAAGCGTTACCATTACCGGTGATAGATTGCTTGATCTTCTTGGGCGCATACTCCACGTAAGGGATGTCGCGGGAGAGGGCGGCGGCGATGGCTACGCCCTGCGCGCGGCCCAGCTTGAGCATACTTTGCACGTTGGTGCCGTAGAAAGGCGACTCGATGGCCAGCTCGTCGGGGAGGTACTCGTCGATGAGCTGTATCATCCGGTCAAAAATTTTCTTTAACTTGATGGCGTGGTTACTGTAGCTTTTCAGGTGGATAACGCCGAACTGCAGCACCTGCACCTTAGCGCCAGTCACTTCGATCAGGCCGTAGCCCATTACTTGTGTGCCGGGGTCAATGCCTAGGATGAGTTTATGGGGTGGTAGTGCAGTAGAGTAAGCCATAGGGCGCAAAATTAAGACATTATCTTGAACATCAAGCCGCATAAAAAATTCCTTTTGGTACTGGCAAAGGTGCTGGTGGTGGGGCTAACGCTGTTCCTGCTCTACCAGGCTATCTTTACGGCGCCCGATACATTCCTGAGCTGGGGCGGGATGTTGAGCAAAGCGCTGCAGAGCCCGCTGCGCTTCCTGGTTATACTGACAGCTATCCTCATCCCCATAAATTGGGGCTTTGAGGCGCGAAAGTGGCAGTTGCTGGGGCAAAAACTGGAACCCATCTCGTACTGGCGCGCCTATCGCGCCGTGATGGTAGGGCTCACGCTGGGTTTCATCACCCCCAACCGCCTCGGCGATTATGCCGGCCGGGTGCTGGAGCTGAAGAGCCGGCAGCGGCTGGAGGCGATCGGGGCCATCTTCATCGGCAGGTTCTGTCAACTGGTGGCCACGGTGCTGGCCGGTTCGGTGGGGCTGTTCTACTTTATACTTGCCTTTGGCTGGCAGCAGTACCCGGGCGTGTCGCTGAGCGTTTTTACATTGCTGCTAGGGCTGAGTGCCGCCATGTTGCTGCTGCTCTATAACGCCAGGGCCATGGTGGCCGTGGTGGCTGCCATCCGGCCGCTGCGCAAGTTCGTACCATACCTATCAGTTATGGGAAGTTATACTTCCGGAGAGATGTCGCGGCTGCTCTGGCTCTCGCTGGGGCGCTATGCAGTGTTCCTGGTGCAGTTCATACTGCTGCTCCTGCTTTTTGAGGTGCGCCTTAGCCCGCTGCAGTACGTGAGCGGCGTGTCGGGCACGTTCTTCCTCAAATCGGTGGTGCCCTCGGTTAGCCTTATCTCTGATTTGGGGGTGCGGGAGCTGTCGGCCATGTACCTGTTCGGGCTGTTGGGGCAAGAGCGCCTGCAGGTGCTCAGCGCCAGCCTCAGCCTGTGGCTGCTCAACATTGCAGTGCCTAGCGTGGTAGGTTTATACTTTGTGCTGCGGATGCGTTTGGCGCGGAAAGGAGTGGTGGCATGACGTGGCTGCTCCTGCTCCTGCTCTCGCTGCTCTGGTATAGTTGGATTATTCTGAGCCGCTGGCTGGCCTGGAAGCAGCTACCTGCCACTACTGCTCCTGCTGCTTTTCAACCCTCCACCCGCCTTACCGTTATCATTCCTGTGCGTAACGAGGCTGAGAATATCCTATACTTGCTGCAGGACCTGGATCGCCAGCATTACCCCAAGGAACTGCTGGAGGTGCTGGTGGTGGACGACCACTCCGATGATGAAACGCCTGCCCTGGTAGAGCAGTTTATGCTCGGTTCCAGGACTTCTGTAAGGTGTATTCAGTTGGGGAATTATGTAAAGTACAGCGGCAAGAAAGCAGCCGTGCAGGTGGGGGTGGAGCAGGCGCAGGGCGAGCTGTTGCTGTTTACTGACGGCGACTGCCGGGTGGGACCGGAGTGGCTGCGCAGCTATTCTTATCTCTACAAAACAGAGCGGCCATATTTTATCAGCGGACCGGTTAGTTTCCATCACACCCATACCCCTTTTGAGAGGATGCAACTGGTGGAGTTCTCCAGCCTGATCGGAATAGGGGGTGCCTCCATTGCGATGGGCCACCCAAACATGTGCAACGGCGCGAACCTGGCCTACCGCAAGGATGTTTTTAAGGAGGTGGGCGGTTTTGCAGGCAATGAAGCCGTAGCCAGCGGCGACGATGAATTCCTGCTGCACAAGGTGCACCAAGCCTTTCCGGGGCGGGTAAAGTTCCTGAGGAGTGCTGAAGCGATAGTTTATACTACGGCACGTAAATCACTGATTTCTTTCATACAGCAGCGGGTTCGGTGGGCCAGCAAATGGAAGTCTTACCAAAGCTTGCAGGTGCAGCTGGTGGCGCTATGTGTTTTCCTGGTAAACCTGCTACTTTTCCTGGCTATACCGCTGGCACTGTGGGGCAGCATGCCGGTCTGGGTCTTTTTATCGGCGTATCTTACCAAATTTGCTGTTGATTTCTTATTTTTAAGAGAGATAACAGATTTCCTGCAGGCGCGCCGCTACCTCTGGTACATACTGCCCCTGCAGTTGGTATACATCCCATATGTGCTTGTTACAGCTGTTTTAGGCCTCTGGGGCCGCTACAACTGGAAAGGCCGAACCATCAGAACCTATGACCAACAACGAGTTTGACATTCTGGACGAGCTATACTTCGTTACTTCTTTCCCTGACCTGAAGAGTACTCTTTCTTTAACAGATTCAGAGCTTTGCGCTGCTTTACAGGTACTTATCCAGAAAGGGTACGTCAAGATCTTTTATCCTGACCCGGACACTGAGCATGCGTACGACGAGGCCACCTTCGGCAGGCATTGCCGGGACTACTTTTTCCTGGCCACCAAGGCTGGGCTGGTCGTGCATAACTCTATCTGATCTTCGGAATCCCAAAGCTATAATCTGTTATAGAGTAAAAGGCTGGAACGTAGTTGCAGCAAACGTGAAGTCCGTTCTCGAGAATTAACAGGTTTCGGGTTAGAGTGGGGTATTAGGTACAATGCCTAAAATGCCTGATAGGTAACGTGCTATGGTTTGGGTGGTGCTGGAACTAGCTTGGGGAGTATAATTCAGGTGGTGAAGGTGTACCTGCAACCGGGGCTGAAATGGCCAGGCAAGGAACAGAAAAAAATAAAAAGCGGAAGCCATTCAGGTACTGAGAGTTTAGATACGTAAAGCAATATTTCAGCATCTGCAGCCCAACAAGAGGGGCATGCACCTCGTTATTGGCACAGGCTGGCAGCATTTTGGTGCACTTGGCTCGGCAACTTTAATACGCATAGAGTAGCATGTGGCTTGCCAAATTACCTTTAAAAGAGAGTAGAGAGGTTTTACGTGAACAGCTGCTAAAGCTGACCATTTTTTTATATGTTTACCGTGCATTAGCATCTGCTTCATCCTTATGATTACAGAAAATTTAGTGGATGCGTACGATTTAAAATTCTGATATTGAATGTCTGATATATCCGTACCGAATCCACAGCAGGAACTTAATTTGAAAAAGCTGGAGTTGACGGCGCTGCTTGAGATCACGCAGGCCATCAACGCCAACCTGCCGGAGGCTTCGCTGTACAAAATATACCGCTTTACCCTGCTGGCTCAGTTAAAGATTGCCCGCCTTACACTGTTTGTGCACGACGAGAACTGGCAGTGCAGGATATGTGCCGGCACCGAGCAAGACTTTACCAAAGCGCAGCTGCCGGAGGAGGTACTGCAGTTGAAGGAGATCACGAAAGTGTCGAAACTGCCGGTAGAGAAGAAGTGGCGCTGCTTTGATATCGTGATCCCGATTTTGCACAATGGCAAGGTGCTGGCCTTTGTGATGGTTGGTAAGATTGATAAATACTCCAGCAGCTTGGATGCCCTCAATTTCATTCAGACGATCAGTAACATCATGCTTGTGGCCATCGAGAACCTTCGCATGGCACGCCAGCGCCTGGCCCAGGAATCCATTCGCCGCGAGATAGAGATCGCCCGCGAGGTGCAGTCTATGCTGTTCCCCAAAAGCCTGCCCAATGATAGGGACGTGACCATACATGCCAGCTACATTCCGCACTCTTCCATTGGCGGCGACTACTACGATTTCATAGAGATAGATGCTGACCAGTTCCTGTTCTGCGTGGCGGATGTGTCGGGTAAGGGCGTGCCGGCCTCGCTGCTGATGTCGAACTTCCAGGCAGGTTTGCGCACCATCCTGCGCCAGACTTCAGACCTGAACACTGTAGTGTCGGAGCTGAACCACCTGATCTACCGCAACGCGATCGCAGAGAAGTTTATCACCACCTTTGTGGCCCTCTATAACCGCCGCACCCGCGAACTAAGCTATGTGAATGCCGGCCATAACGCGCCCATACTCCTGTATGAGAATAACACGCACACGCTCCTGAACGATGGCTGCACCATGCTGGGCGTGTTTGATGTGCTGCCGTTCATGAACGTGGGTAAGGTGCACGTGCCGGAGAAATCCATCGTGCTGGCTTACACGGATGGCCTGACGGAGGTTTTCGATGAGGACGAGGCGGAGTTTGGGGTGGAGGGTACGATAGACTTTCTTATCCGCCACCGCTACCTGAGTTCCAAGATGCTGCACCTGCAGCTGCTCCGCGAAATAAACCTCTACAACGAGGAGGCCAACTTCAACGACGACATCACCCTGCTCTCCTGCCGGTTTAAGTAATTAATTGCTAATTGTTGGTTGCTGATTGTTTTAATCACTACCACTTTTTACAAGTTTTACCAAACAATCGACAATTAACAACTAACAATTAAATTGCTCCGCCTCTACAAAACGCCCTGGTTGCTGAAGAAGCTGTTGCCCCGCTACACCTGGCACCGCGAGGTGCAGGGCAAGGTGCTTTTCCTTACGTTTGATGACGGTCCGATTCCGGAGATAACCCCGTGGGTGCTGGAGCAACTGGAAAAGTATGGGGCAAAGGCTACCTTCTTTTGCGTGGGCGATAATGTGGCAAAGCACCCGGAGGTGGCGCGGCAGGCGCTGGCACAGGGGCATAAGCTGGCAAACCATACCTTTAACCACCTGAAAGGCTGGCAGACACCATTGCAGCAGTATGTGCAGAACACCGAAGCCTGCCAGCAGGAACTGGAGAAGCTGCAACCCGAAACTGAAAGTCTTTTCCGTCCGCCTTACGGGCGCATTACCGGAAGGCAGGCGCAGCAGCTGCGCGGCAAGTATGAACTGGTGATGTGGGACGTGCTCACCAACGATTACGACCAGCGCCTTGCGCCGGAGGAATGCCTGCGACAAAGTATAAAAAGTACCCGGAGCGGCAGCATCATCGTATTCCACGATAGCCTGAAGGCCCAACGTAATCTGATGCATGCCCTGCCGCGCTACCTGGACCATTTCACGAAGCTGGGCTATACTTTCGAGACCCTATGATCGTATCGGTAGCCTATTTTATACTTTACTTCTCCCTTTTCCTGGTGCTGCTGGCCCTGTTGGTGTTCAACCGCAGGCGCTATACTGTAAAGCTGCGGGAGCAGCCGCGCATCAGCATCCTGATCGCCGCCCGAAACGAGGAGCACACCATCCTGCGCTGCCTGCACGCCATCGAGGCGCTGGATTACCCCAAAGATAAGATAGAGGTGCTGATCGGAGATGACGCCTCCACGGACAAGACCCGTGCTGTCATTGATAACTTTATCCAGGGCAAGCCGCAGTATACCTGCATCACCATCACCCAGACCTTAGGGAAGGCCAGAGGCAAGGCTAACGTGCTGGCCCATCTCGCCAAAATCGCCACCACAAACTATTTTTTCTACACTGATGCCGATATTGCCGTGCCCAGGGAGTGGGTGCAGGCCATGCTCTCGGAGATGCAGGAAGGAGTGGGCGTGGTGACAGGCATTACCTCTATAGAGGGCAACAGTTTTTTCGCCCGGCTGCAGGCCATGGACTGGCTGTATGCGCTCGGCCTGATGCAGGTGGTGTCGGATTTGGGGCTGCGGGTAACGACCATGGGCAACAACATGCTGCTGCGCCGGCAGGCTTACGAAGAGGTGGGAGGCTATGAAAGTATAAATTTCTCTATCACGGAGGATATCGCCATTTTTAACGAGGTGCTCAGGCGCGGCTGGGGCTTTCGGAACATCTACAGCCCCCATGTGCTGGCGCTCTCCACACCGGCGCCCACGTTTACGGCCTACCTGCAACAGCGTCGCCGCTGGATGCGGGGCTCCATGCACCTGCCCTGGTACATGGCTATCATTTTTATACTTCATTCGGCCTACTATCCGGTGCTGCTGCCGTTCTTTGCCTATACTTCGGTAGGCGTGATGCTGGCTATTTTTACCTTTAAACTGCTGCTGCAGAGCCTCTACCTGCACCTCTGCCTCCGCCGCCTTGGCCGCAGCGTCCGCTGGTACCTCTACTTTTTCTTCGAACTGTACCTGGTTATTTCCTCCGTCATCCTCATTATTTACTTCTTCCTGCCGCTCAAGACCAGGTGGAAGGGGAGAAAGTATTAGAAGTTAGAGAGTTAGAGAGTTGAGGAGTTAGAAAGTATAAATTCCCTTCCATAACGGGCTGGGGTGGCTTAATAATGTAACCATTCAACCATTTAACAATGCAGCCATCCAAAAGCCATAAAATCCCTAACTTGCAGCCTAGTGTTTGACTTATACTTCAAGCCGTAGTCGTGATACCTGATACGAGCTACGTGATACGTATTAAAAGATGATGAATTTAGTTGATTCGCACGCACATATTTATTCTGAGAAATTCGATGCCGACAGGGCCAAGGCTATGGAGCGGGCGCAGGAGCAAGGGGTGAGCAAAGTATACATGCCCAACATCGACCACACTTCCATAGACGCCATGCTGGAGGCCGAGGAGAAGTATAAAGGCGCCTGCCTTCCGATGATGGGCCTGCACCCCACCTCGGTAGACAAGGATTTTGAGCGGGAGCTATACCTGGTGGAGGAGTGGCTGGGCAAGCGCCCCTTTGCGGCAGTAGGGGAGTGCGGCATCGACCTGTACTGGGACAAAACCTTTCTGCCGCAACAGCAGGAGGCCCTGAAGGTACAGGTAGAGCTGGCCAGAAAGTATAAACTGCCCATCGTGCTGCACACCCGCGACTCCTTTAACGAAACCTACGAGATCATCGCTGCTGCCCAGGATGGCAGCCTGAAAGGTATTTTCCATTGCTTTAGCGGCACCGTGGAGGAGGCGGAGAAGGTGAAGGAGCTGGGCTTTCTGATGGGCATAGGCGGGGTGGCTACCTTTAAGAACGGCGGCCTGGACAAGGTGCTGCCGTATGTGCAGCTCGAGGACCTGGTGCTGGAAACCGATTGCCCCTACCTGGCGCCCACGCCGCACCGCGGCAAGCGCAACGAGCCCGTTTACCTGCCCCTCATTGCCCAGCGTGTGGCTGAACTGATGCAGAGACCGGTAGAGGAGGTGGCGGAGAAAACCACGGCCAATGCCCTCAACCTCTTCAAGCTATAGTATGCAGGTTGTAAAAGTAGACATCGACACTGCCGCGCCGCTGCATCCGGAGGCCTCCATCCTTATTATCTACACCGGCGGCACCGTAGGGATGGTGTTTGATGAGAAGGAGCAGCACCTGGTGCCGTTCAACTTCTCGCAGATCACAGAGCACGTGCCGGAGCTGCGGCAGTTTAACTACCTGCTCACGGTGCTAAGTATAGAACCTGCCATCGACTCCTCCAACGTGTCGGTGCAGGACTGGCTGATGCTGGCCCGGCTGATCGAGGAGAACTACGAGAAGTATGACGGCTTTGTGGTGCTGCACGGCACGGATACGATGGCCTACTCCGCCTCAGCGATGAGTTACCTGCTGGAGAACCTGCAGAAGTCGGTGATCTTTACCGGCGCCCAGGTACCCATTGGCCGCATCCGCACCGATGCGCGCGAAAACCTGATCACCGCCCTGCAGATTGCCGCCACCAAAGAGCAGGGTAGAAGCGTGGTGCCGGAGGTGTGCATTTACTTCCGTAACCTGCTGCTGCGCGGCAACCGCTCCAAGAAAGTAGAGAGCAGCCATTTCGATGCCTTCAAATCCGACAACTACCCGCCCCTGGCTGAGACGGGCATTGAACTGGATTTTAGTTTCGAGAGCATACTGCCGTACCCGCAGCAGCCATTCAGGGTGCATCATGCCTTAAACGATAAAGTGGCCATTCTCAAGTTGTTCCCGGGCATTACGGCGCATGTAGTGCAAAGTATACTTCAGGCGCCGGGGCTGCAGGGGCTGGTGCTGGAGACCTTCGGCTCTGGAAACGCGCCGACGGTGCCGTGGTTTTTGGAACTGCTGCAGGAGGCCATAGGCCGGGGTATACTTATCCTGAACGTATCGCAGTGCGATGAGGGGCGGGTAGACCAGGGCCGTTACGAAACGAGCAAGTACCTGCTGAACATGGGGGTGATTGGCGGGGCCGATATTACCACCGAGGCGGCCATCTCTAAGCTGATGTATGTGCTGGCACACGAGGAACTTAGCCACCAGGAGCGTGAGCGACTGCTGCAGCAGAACCTTCGCGGCGAGATAAGTCTTTAAAAGTATAAAAAACTATACTTGCAGATGTGCTTCCTGTTAGCGTATATTTGCAACTCGATAAACAAAGAGAGCTGTCCGAGTGGTCGAAGGAGCACGCCTGGAAAGTGTGTATACCCCAAAAGGGTATCAAGGGTTCGAATCCCTTGCTCTCTGCCGGTAGCGATACCAAAATTTGCTAAAAGCCTGTGAATCAGCGATTTGCAGGCTTTTTTGCTTCTAATATCCTGTCCTGTGACAGACCCGGAGTCTGTGTTGTTTTGGGCCGCTGGATAGCGAGCCCCGCAGGTGGAGGAGATTTTTTCTGGTCCTGGTGCCGGATAGGAAGCCTCGGTACAGGAGCTTCCATGGGATTCGGAAACGTAGCCCTCTGTGCGTGTTGATCTTATCACCATTCCTCGCCCCCCTTTAAATCGAATGTGCGCGAGATATTGAAACCGAAGTAGATGTCTCCTTTCGACCAGTAGCCTGTGTTCTGTGGCACAAAAAACTTCTCGACCATGCCTTGCGCATTGGTGAAGATCAGTTGGAATACATGCCCACCCGTCTCAATATCAAATCCCAGGGAAAGGGTGTTCCTGAAGTCTTCGCGCGTCTGGTCGGAGAGCAGGTAATAATACTCTGCATTGAAGGAGGTGCGTTTGGTGAGTTTAAAACGTCCGCCGCCTCCTAGTGCATAGACGTCGTTTTCGTCCTGGCGTGCTGGCACCAGGTTGCGGTGCACCAGGGTAGGGGATAGCTGCAAGGACAGCCGCTCCGTGAACTTGCGGGCAATCAGCAACTGGTGCGTGTAGGTAAACCGGTGTTCCAGATCAAGGCTTTCTTCCTCATCCGGCCACTTAAGAGACCGGATAGCGGTACTGGTAAAGAGCGTAAGTGTTACCGGCATGCCCCGTTTTGTTTGCTGCTGCAGTAGCTTGTATTTCAGAAAGCCGTCGAACGTTTTTTCAAGCGAGCTTCTCCCGATGCCCACATTCAGGCGATCGGTCAGGCCATACTCCAGGCCAAGGCGTAAGGTGGCCTGATCGAGGCCAAAGAACTCATAGGCGCCACTGTTCAGGGTGCCAAAGCGGTGGGAGATCAAAAAGAGCAGGACGCCTTCGCCGTTCGTCTCCACCGAGTGGCCGTTCACCAGCCGCGTTGCTTTGAAGCTACCACTCACAGCTTCGGAGGCGGCGCTGTCAGTGGCTTCTGCCAGTTTCAGTAGCTCGTCCTGTGCCTGCGCAAAAGTCAGGGGCAGACAAACCAGCACCAGAAGAAAACTTAGTTTTACCATAGCTAAAGGCTGTTTTCGGTGAATGGCTCATACACTACGTCCACTGTGATGTCGATTTGCCTGGCGATGTTGTTTCGCACCAGCCGGGGGATCTTAATGCCGAACTCCTGTGGGGTAACGGTGAAAGTGGATTTGCCAAGCAGCCGCCCCGCTCTTACTTCCAGTATCCCGACGGTATCTATGGATTTGTCCTGCCCATGTATGTGGAGCACGCCTTTCACCCGCACTTCATAGGCTGCATCCCTTTCCAGGTCAACTGCCTGGATGTTAGTTACCTTCCCCTTGAAGGTAGCTTTCGGGTACTTATCGGATTCCACATAGTTTTCATTGAAGTGTGTTTGCATCAGGGACTTCCGGAACTCAAACTCCTTCATCGGCACTGAGAAGACCATATCCCCGGTGCCTACATCCAGTATTGACACCACCTTTCTGTTATGTGCTTCAATGTCTTCCAGGGGAGCATCGGAAAAGAACCAAATGTGGCCGGTCCTGGTAAAGAATCGCTCTTGCGCCAGAACGTCGGCGCTGCTAAGTAAGAGTATTGCAAGGAGTAGGGTAAGTTGTCTCATGATCAGAAGTTAGTTGTTAGGGGCACCTGCGTCTACCCATTTCCGGATCTTCTCAATGTCACAGTCAGAGAGTTTAGCAGCTCCCTGTGGCATGGGCGGGAACCCGGGGGCATGCGTGATAACCCCCACCAGGTGCCCGTGGCCGGCCTCTTCCTTCACTCCGTTGTAATTGTCGAGTACCACACCTCCCTCTGCTATACCTGCTGCATGGCAACTGTAGCAGTTTGTTGCCAGTATGGGCACTACCGTACCGGAAAAGGTAATGGCGGTGGTATCACACTGGAGCTGATGGTCCGGCTGCGGGGCCAGGTCCTCTTCGTTGTCGTTGGTACAGGCAGCGGCTACCGGAAGCAGCAGGCCCAGTAAGTGGCAAATGATGTTTGTGCGTCGCATACATGCTTCTTGTTAGCTACCGAATAAGTAAAGTATAGCTGCCCGGCTGTGTGTGAGCATTACAGCCAGGCAGCAGGTTAGTGAGCTATTGTATGATCTGCGCTCGGATCTCTCCATCAGGAAACTCGGCACTGTGTATGTTCAGGAACCAGTTGCCGGCCAGGAGGTCTGCCTCCTGTTCCGTTGTCAGGGCTGAGGTAGATCCTGAGAGGGGACTTTCGAAAGGATTGGAGCCTGAATAAGGATTTGAGCCAGGGTTTATCGGAATAACGATAGGCCCGGCCATACCTGGCGCCCCCTTATGGAAGTGCATGGCGGTGGGGGTTATGCCCTCAAAGGTGATGGTATAGGACAGCCTCTTTGTATCCTTATTGTATTGGCCTTTGAAGGTGCCTGTTGCCTCTGAACTGTTTGGCGGCACCTCCTGTGCTCCGCTGAGGGTAACCTCGCGTAGCATCACGACTTCATCTACCGGAGTGGGCATGTCGCCGTCATCATCGTCATCGTTGCAGCTACTCAGCCCAAGCACCAGGCTTAGCAGCATTGTGCTCAGTATTCCAAAGGATATGCGGTACGTTTTCATAATACTAGAATTAAGGTAAGAAAAGAAAAAAGTCATAGGGTTCTTCCTAACACAGCGGGTGTGCTGTGTTATACAGGTGGTATGTGTGCTTCCGGAAGCGGGTGATTTACTTGCTCAAAGTATAACCTGCCATAATAAATATGCCTGCGCTCGTCAGCTTTAACCGGCCCGCGCCAATGTTCGACAGGGGGATCTTCACGAAGGGCTCAGCACCAACGGAGAAAGCGGGAGATAGCCTGCGCGTGTACCCGACAGACAGGTTCTGAACCCCAAGCCAGTGCTTGTTCTCGTTCGCAACCTCCCAGGTCTTGCTGTAAGGTTTTTGCCCGGCGTGCTGGTAAGTATAAGTATACTTTTCCTCCAGCATAAGGTAACTGGAAACGCCAGCCTGCACAGAAAGTATGTTTTTACCCCGCTTCAGGAGATGGTATTGCAGGTTCAGGGGGATATCCAGTACCTGGCATTTCGCCTCAATGCCATCTGGCAGCGGCTTGTTATCCCAGAAGCCCGGGTAAGGTTCATACTCTCTTGCCTCTGTACTGTAGATCTTTTTGGCACCTACTGCCCCGGTTACCAGGCTGAGGCGTTCGGTTAGCGGCACGCTTACTAATAAGCCGGCGTTCATACTGACCGCGTCTGCGTTCCTGAACCTGACGGTTGTTATGTCCGGAGCCAGCACGAGGGCCAGGCTAATTCCTTTCAGGAACACCGGCTCCTTTTGGCTTTGGCTTGATTCGCTGCTATCAGCTACTTTCGGTTGCACGGCTTGCTTTAAAGCCGTTTGCGTTGCTGTGTCAGGCAAAAGCGCCTCAGGGCTTACCACAGTAACGGCTGCGGCTTCCATGGTTGTCGTTATACTTGCTGTGCTCTGCTTTAGCTCTATCGGGATCATTTCCAGCGGCTTTACAGGCACCACATCCCGTTTTGTTGGTGTTTTATGGTCACCCTCCGCGGGAGCTACAATACCGGGGCCTGTGCGCTTCTCCTGTTGCTGTGTCGCCCCCACTGGAGGCCCCGGTAAAGTAGCAACCTCTCCGTTTCTGGTTTTAGCTTGTAGCTGTGTCCCGGCGGCTTCTGTTGCCTGCGCTGCGGCAAGACTTTCAGTTTTTGGCTTTTCTGCTGTTGAGGTAGCGGGTTTATCTGATAGTTGCCAAATCAACACCATGCTTCCCAGCAATGCCAGCAGCAAGGGCAGAAAGCGCCTTCCGTCGGACCATCCCCCGTGCCTGCCATCCAGTTTGCGGTCCATAGCTCTCCAGGCCTCTGGATCGAAGGGTGGATCATACCTTTCGGCTGATTTTCGGAACAGATCGTCAAGTTCTTCGTCAGACATATTGCTTAAACTCTTCTATCCTACTTTTCTTTAGCGCTTCCCGGAGGTTTGCCCTCGCCTTGGCAAGGTTCGACTTCGAGGTGCCAACGGCAATGCCCAGTATCACGGCAATCTCCTCGTGTGTGTAGCCATCAATCACGTAGAGGTTAAACACGGCGCGGTATCCTGGAGATAGCTTTTGCACGAGTGAGATCAGGTATTCGTAGTTGATCTGCTGCACTACATCATAAGGGTCTGATGTGGGTGCTGCCGCTTCAAGGTCCTGGAGGTGGTAATTCTTCAGATTGTGCCGGTAGTTATCCAGTGCGGTATTGATCATGATCCGGCGCAGCCACCATTTAAAGGGCTTTTGCGGATCGTACTGCTTTAGCCGGGTGAACACTTTCATGAAACCATCGTTGAGCACTTCCTTTGCTTCTTCCATGTTCTTAGAGTAGCGGGCGCAAACACTCATAGCATAGCCGAAGAAATGCTTGTACAGCTTTCTCTGAGCCTCACGGTCCTCTTTGAGGCAGCCCTGAAGCAACGTCTCCAACCCTTTGCTTTCTGTTACGCTCACTATTCCAGAGTTTGCGCTCCCATCACGGAGCTTTTCCAAGAATGGTTGCCTTGGCTAAAAGAAATATTTTATACTTTGTTTACGTGTTTTGAGGGGGTTCCAGGTCAACTAAATGGGCTGCCTTGCCAGGCTGGGAGGGCACGGTATCATCTGGGGTGCAGGCGATTTCCGGCCCCGTGAGGCAGAGTGAGAGATTGAATCACGAGTGGACTGAAAACGAGCCACAGCCTTGGTAAACGGTGCCGGAGAGAGAAAAGTCGAATGCCAGTACGGGGCAGGGGCAGTTCCTAAACTACAACAACGACTGAAGGCTCCAAGTCAGAGTGTCAGGCTGCAGGGGCTGGCTTCTAGAGAGCAGGATTTAAGGTTACGTTCCGAACTTGACGCGAGCGTATAGAGGTTAACTGTTCACCCGATCCGGAGCGAAAGGTATACTTATTAACCAAGGATTCTTTTTAAGAAAACTTTCCTAATTCACATCTCTGCTAAGCAACTTCCAGCGCTAATTACTATATTCCACAGCAAAACGAACTTTCATTCCAGATACTTAAGGTCAACGGCATGTCAAAGATACTAGATAAGAATAGTAGCCAGATCAAAATCGGGCTGTATGCTGCCGTTGTGGTGTTCCTGGCTTATACGATGATCTTCGGCTTCCGAAAGTCTTTTACAGTGGCCACTTTCGATGGACTTGAAGTTGCCGGCTATAGCTATAAAACACTACTGGTCGTCAGCCAGGTGCTGGGATACCTGTTGGCCAAGTTCTATGGCATTAAGTATATTTCCGAGCTTAAACGAACGGGCAGGGGGAAGGTGATTCTCCTTCTGACAGGAATTTCCTGGTTAAGCTGGCTGTTTTTTGCTCTGGTGCCGCCTCCTTACAACATCGCTTTTCTGTTCATCAATGGTTTCCCGCTCGGTATGCTTTGGGGAGTCGTTTTCTCGTATGTGGAGGGCAGGAGAAGTACCGACTTCATTGGGGCAACCTTAGCGGTGAGCTTCATCTTCGCCTCCGGGTTTGTTAAATCCGTTGGTGCCTGGCTGATGGTGCAGTTTGGCGTATCCGAATTTTGGGTACCGTTTTATACCGGTTTGGTCTTCGCCCTGCCGTTATTGCTGTTTGTTTTCCTGATGGAGAAAATTCCGCCACCTAGTGAAGAAGACATTCAGCTGAGAGCAGAGCGTGCTCCCATGACCGAAGGAGACCGTAAGCGCTTTGTGAAGGAATTTTTTGCCGGTATAGCAGCCTGCGTGCTGATCTATTGCTTTGCGACCATCTTCCGGGATATTCGCGATAACTTTGGCGCCGAAATGTGGAAAGAGCTGGGGTATTTTAGCCAGCCGTCCATATTCTCAAAAACAGAAATCCCCATCACCCTGATTATACTTGTTTTGATCGGCAGCATGGTGCTCATCAAGAACAATTATAAAGCTTTGCAAACGGCACATGTTTTTATTCTGATCGGATTTACCATCGCCGGGGCTTCAACCTTGCTCTTTACCACGAAATCAATAGAGCCATTCTGGTGGATGATGCTGGTCGGGCTGGGTTTGTACATGGTATACATCCCGTTTAATGCTGTATTCTTCGACCGGTTGATTTCCACCTTTAAGTATACCGGAAACGTAGGTTTTTTAATTTATCTAGCTGATTCATTCGGGTATGTGGGCAGCGTGGGGGTACTGTTCAGCAAAGAGATCTTCAGGGTACAATTAAACTGGGTAACGTTCTTTTCAAACAGTGTGATAGGCCTTTCAGCGATCGGCATTTTACTCACTGTTTTTTCTATGGTTTATTTCGGAAGGAAGTATGAAAAGCTCAGGACCAGAGGAGTAAGCGTTCCTAAAACAATGCAAGTATAAGCTTTCCGGTTTCCCTTTCTTGTCCATCCACAAAAGTCACTACTGAAGTACCGCAGCTACTTATTCAGGAACCGGTAGAAAATAAGGCCGCCCACTGCGTAAAGCACCGCATCTATCCAGTCGCCGGTATAGCGGGGCATGAACTTCGGAAAGAAAACTTCAAAGGCCAGCGAGAAGTACAGCACCGTAAAAACTACGTGGTACCAGGAAAGGCGCACCTGAGGCCCGTAAAAGAACCGCAGCACAAATAGGGTGGTGGTGAGAACCAGCGGCAGGCAAAGCAAATCATCCAGGTAATGCTGCACCAGCCAGTTTCGGGGCAAGGCCAGCCAGCGCCATCCCCAATGCCCCAGGTAAACCGCTGCCAGCACCCAGAACAGCGGACTGAGGGTATTCCAACTCAGCCGGCGAGCAAGGCGATGAGCCACAGGAAAAGAGAGATAAGGGATGCAAACGCAATCTGAAAACCCAGCCCGATCCTCTTGTAGAACCTGGTAAACCAGGGATCATCAGGGTTAATCTCGATGAACTTCACAGAGAAGCGCTGTTCCTCCTCTAGCTTGCGTTCCTCCCGCGCTTGCTGACGGGCAACAGTGACAGGGTCAAGTATGCTATGGCAGTGTTCGCAGCGATCCGTAGCATTTTGGGTCCAGCGGGACCATTTACCGCATTGGGGGCATTTTTTGCTGGCGTTCATAGGTATTTCAGGTATAGCTCACTTCTTCAGCGATTCGCTGAGGTGGTAAACGGGTGGCAAAGTATTGTTAAGCCTGACTGTAAAAAATCAGTTGTCTCGCTCGACAGGTCAATGCAAAGGTAACAACTTTTTCGTAGTTTAGCTCCAAAGAGCTAACATGAAGGAGAAGATCATCAGCAAGGCAGTCGGAGTCTTTAACAGGAAAGGTATCAGCAAGGCCACCCTCCGGGATATTGCCCGGGAGTTAACCATCAGCGACGGGCATCTGCGGTACTACTTTAAGACCAAGGAAGAACTGGTGCTATCCATTTTTTCAGAAATGGAAAAAGAAATAACCTCTCATGCCACCCCGACCGTCGCTTACCTTGAAGATGCGCAGGCTTTGGTGGTTCCCCTGACCAACATTTACAGGGTCATGTACCGGTATATCTTCTTCTTCACAGAATCAACGGCTATACTGGAGACATTCCCCAAAGTATACTTCGCCTACGAGCAATTATTCCAAAGCAGGAGGGAGATGTTCTTAGCCATTTTTGAGCAGTATAAAAGAGAAGGCGTATTTGAGGGCAAAGTGGAAGCTCACCTGTTTCCGCTGCTATTCGAGCAGGTGTTCATTATCTCAGATAGTTGGGTAAGGTATGCCCGGCTGCCGCACAACCGACACCTCAGCCAGGAAAAGCAGATACAGCACTATGTGGCAGTGACAGTATCGTTGCTCCTGCCATACTTCAATGCCCGGTTAAAAAACGGGGTCATGGCCTGGCTTAAGCAGGTTGAATAAGTTTGTAACAGGAATAGTGCAAAATATTTATACTTTAAGGTAGCAGTTCTTTTCTGTGGGGGAGTTCATTAACACCCTCCGGACCGCTCCTCCCATGCGTTCAACCAGGTTATTTCTGTCAAAACCTGGCTTGCCTGGTTAGCCGTGTTAGGGAGGATGCACCGGGGGGACACCAGCAGAAGCAGGAGGAGGCATCCAAAGTATGGGATCCTTTAAAGTTCCCTGATTATTCCTCTGATTCCCGCCTGGTGCACAAACTCTTATGTGCAAAGCTGTTAGCAGGCTATGCTGCCTCATGGCCGAACACCTTCGGATGTATCTGCTTCCTGCCTAGCCGCCCAACAGAGAGTATGGTTGTCTGTTCGACAGCCCTCTTTTCTGATACCTCCCTGTGCTCGCCACCTCGGCAGGCCCTTCAGTTGCTGGAAGCCAATCAATCTCCAGAAACAGCACTGCCTAAAATACAGTAACGGGATGTGTTTCAGTGCCAACCATGATTGAAAGGTTGAATAGAGACGGAAGTACAGCAACAGGGAAGCTGGAATAAAAGTCAAAAAATATCTAACTTCAGTGCTATTAATATCGTAAAAACTCAGCGTGAAGTAGTTATATCTAGTTTAGCGTGTGGGTGGCAGTGCTAGCACCTGCTTCTGGCCGAACAGCCTTTAAGCCCCTCTTTTAAGTTTAGACTCAAAAGGAAACCACCTTGGACAGGGTTCACTCGACTGGCCGGAGAGATTTGCCTCTTCGGGAAAGCCTTAGCCCTGGAAGCACTTGAATGAATCTCCTCTTACAGGAGGCATCCTGCATAACACATTATGTTACGATAGGCTGTGGTTGGATTTTGTATACTATATGAAGTGTTGATGGTATGTGCGGCAAGCTAAAAAGTACCCTCCTGCTCAGTTTGACTCTCGATATTAGCCTGCTCAGCATACTTCCTGTTTGCGCGCAAAACAACCCTGAACATGACAAAGGACCGGAAGTGAACCGCCATAACAGGGAAGGTCACTATGAAATCTAACACGCTCACTTCTGATGTAGGAACAAGCCTTCTTAACTGGATAAGGGGGAAGTGCCTATCAATTTCAAACGTTTCTGTAATCATTCATTCTTACCACCAGTTTTATGCACTTAAATCCAATAGAATACGAAAAACTAATGCTTCATCTTGCAGGGGAGGTTGCTGCAAAAAGGCTTAAAAGAGGTGTGAAGCTCAACTACCCCGAGTCCGTTGCCTACATCTGTGGCATTTTGATGGAGGAAGCCCGTGACGGGAAGAAAACTGTGGCAGAGCTTATGGACTATGGTGCAAAGCTCTTGAATAAGAACCAGGTAATGGAAGGTGTGCCTGATATCATACGCTTTGTACAGGTAGAGGTCACCTTTCCGGACGGCATGAAACTCATCACGGTTGACAATCCTATCCGCTAGTCCACGCCAAGAACAACTAAAAAATTATATATGAGACCAGGTGAATATATACTAAAGAAAGGGGATATAAAGGCAAATGAGAATCGTAAAATAGTACGAGTAAACGTAGCCAACACCGGAGACCGACCTGTTCAGGTAGGCTCACATTACCATTTTTTTGAGGCTAACAGGTCGCTTGAGTTTGACCGGGCGGCTGCTTTGGGCATGCGCCTGAACATTCCGGCAGGCACTGCTGTGCGTTTTGAGCCGGGCGAGAAGAAAGCAGTGTTCCTTGTAGAGTATGGAGGTAACAAAGTAATCCGTGGTTTTAATAATCTGACGGAAGGAGATGTATCGAAGCAGGAAGTGAGGAATAAAGCCTTGGAAAGGGCAAAGGAACAAGGATTTATGAGCGCAGGCAGATCTTCTAAATCTCCTAGGAAAAAAAAATAATCAAGAGAATCATTTAATCAGGAAACCATGGGAAATTGGAACAGACGCGAATGGATAAAAGTGGTAGGCCTGTCCACAGCCGGGCTTTCACTGCTGGGCTTCGATGCATTGGGAAGAGACTCATCTTCCGTAAAATACATTGACGGTGAACTCTACATTCCTAGAGATCGCTATGCTGCTCTCTTCGGGCCTACCACGGGGGATAAGGTGCGTCTGGCTGATACAGAGCTCTTCATCGAAATTGAGAAGGATTTTACGGTATACGGCGAGGAAAACAAGTTCGGGGGCGGTAAAACCATCCGCGACGGCATGGCCCAGTCCACCTCGGCCACACAGGACGAAGTGCTGGACCTGGTTTTGACCAACGCCATCATACTTGACCACTGGGGCATCGTGAAGGCAGATATCGGCATCAAGAACGGCAAGATCGTCGGTATCGGCAAGGCCGGTAACCCGGACACGCAGCCGGGGGTCACCAAGGGCATGATCATAGGTGCCGCCACGGAGGTGCAGGCCTGTGCCGGCATCATAGTTACAGCAGGCGCCATCGACACCCACATCCACTTTATTGCCCCACAGCAGATAGATGTAGCGCTCTATAGTGGCGTTACGACCATGATCGGTGGCGGCACAGGCCCAACTGACGGTACGATGGCTACTACCGTAACGCCGGGCAAGTGGTGGGTAGAGCGGATGCTGGAGGCCTCAGAGTCAATTCCTTTGAATTTAGGCTTCACGGGTAAAGGCAACACCTCTTCTTTCAAAGCGGCTGCCGAGCCCATTGAGGCCGGCGCGCTAGGCCTGAAACTCCACGAAGACTGGGGTTCCACGCCATCGGCCATCGACATAGCCCTGCAGGTGGCAGACAAGTATGACGTGCAGGTAACACTTCACGCAGACACGCTGAACGAGGCGGGCTTCCTGGAGAATACGGTGAAGGCCATCAATGGCCGGACTATCCACTCTTACCACACGGAGGGCGCCGGTGGCGGCCACGCGCCGGACATCATCGAGATCGCCATGTACCCAAACGTGCTGCCGGCCTCCACTAACCCGACCAAGCCTTATACCATCAACACGGTAGATGAGCATTTGGACATGCTCATGGCGGTTCACCACCTCGACAAGAGCATCCCCGAGGACGTGGCCTTTGCCGAGTCTCGCATCCGTTCTTCAACCATCGCGGCCGAGGATATCCTGCAGGACATGGGCGTGCTCAGTATCATGTCGTCCGACAGCCAGGCCATGGGCCGAGTTGCTGAAACAGTACTGCGAACCTGGCAGACGGCGCATAAGATGAAGCTGCAACGCGGGCCGCTACAGGAGGATAAAGGTAAAGACAACGATAACTACCGCGCGAAACGCTATGTGGCCAAGTACACCATCAACCCAGCGATAACCCATGGAATAAGCCAGTATGTGGGCTCTATAGAAGTAGGCAAGTACGCAGACCTGGTGCTGTGGGAAACGGGCCTGTTTGGTGTGAAGCCGGAGGTGATCTTTAAGAATGGGATGATTGTGGGCTCCCGGTTAGGTGATCCGAACGGAGCCATTTCCCTGCCACAGCCAATCATGTACCGCTCTATGTTCGGTTACCGTGGGAAGGCAATCAGCCAGTGCAGCTTCAACTTCGTTTCCGGCATCTCGCTTGAGAATGGCAACATCAATCGCCTGGGCCTTGCTAAAGGTGCTTTGCCAGTAAAAGGTTGTCGTAAAGTAACGAAGAAAGACATGATCCATAATAATGTAACGCCGAAACTGGAGGTGGATCCGGAGACATTTGAGGTAAGAGCTGATGGCCAGGTGTTGACCTGCGAGCCCCTGAAGGTTGTGCCCATGGCGCAGCGCTACTTCCTATTCTAATATTTCAAAACGTGCCACCGGCCAGGCTATACCTATGCCGGTAGCACGCTATAATAAATGCTTTTAGTAGAGAAGACAAGGGGTAACTTGGCAGATGCCTCCATAGGTGACCTGCTGATTGATTTCTTGGATCTTGATTGGTTTGACACGGGCAAAACCACTTTGCGGAAGAGAACCCGGGCAGGCCAGGAGGTAGGCATCCGCAAAGACACGACTCCGCTGGAGGACGGCGACATCCTGTACCTGGACGAGGAGCAGGCGATTGTGGTCAACATCCTGCCCTGCGAGTGCATTGTGTTCAAGCCAGGCAATTTTAAAGATATGGGTACAGTATGCTTTGAGATAGGCAACAAGCACATCCCCATCTTCATCAATGAGGAGGCAGAGGTGCTGGTGGAGTTTGAGCAGCCGCTGTACCGGTTGCTGGAGCGCTCCGGGTATGAGCCGCGGCGGGAGGTAAGAAAGCTGTTAAAAACACATGCGCTGCGCGTGCGCAAGCATGAAAGCAGCTACAACAGAAAAATCACCATCAAATAAGGTACGCTTATGCAGCCATTGTTAACCCTGCTCCAAATCAATGATTCCATGTTCCCGATCGGGAGCTTCACCCATTCCTATGGGCTGGAGTCTTACGTGAGCCAAGGCATTGTGAAAGATACGGCTTCGGCTACCGTGTATGCGGAAAACATGCTGCGCCATAATATCTACTACAACGATGCCGCTTTTCTGCAGATGGCCTGGAGGCTGCTGGAAGCCAGGAAGCCGGCGCGGGAGTTCCAGAAGCTGGATGAGTTGATCACCGCGCTCAAGGCTCCGTCTGAGATCCGGACGGCCAGCAAGAAACTGGCCATCCGTTTTCTGAAACTGACCCAGACGTTGCACCCGGTCAAGCGCTGCAGTAACTACCTGTCCAAAGTTCAGGAGGGCAAGCTGCACGGGCATTATGCGGTGGCCTTTGCCATGTATGCGCACGCCCACGGCATCACGATGCAGGACGCCTTGCTTGCCTTCTATTATAACATGCTCAACGGCATCGTGACCAACTGCGCCAAGCTGGTACCCATCAGCCAGAACGACGCGCAGAAAATTCTGTTCGATTTGCAGCCCATCATCAAGCAATTGGTGGAGGAGCAGGAGGATCTGGACGAGTCGCTGGTGGGGCTGTGTTGTATCGGCCAGGAGATCCGCTGCATGCAGCACGAGAAGCAATACTCAAGACTGTACATTTCCTAAAGACATAATTTAAACAGACACTTTATGCCAAAAAAACATGTACGCATAGGGGTGGCAGGGCCGGTAGGCTCTGGTAAGACGGCTTTGATAGAAAGGCTGACCCGAAAGATGGGAGAGGAGTACAGCATCTGCGTGGTGACCAACGACATTTATACCCGGGAGGATGCTGATTTCCTGATCAAGAACTCCAGCTTGCCCGCTGACCGCATCATTGGGGTGGAGACGGGCGGCTGCCCGCACACCGCGATCCGGGAAGATGCTTCGATGAACATTGAGGCGGTGGAAGAGTTGGTGGAGCGCCACCCGGACACCGAGATCGTATTTGTGGAGAGCGGCGGCGACAATATATCAGCTACTTTCAGCCCGGATTTGGCTGACGTAACCATCTTCGTGATCGATGTGGCCGAGGGCGACAAGATGCCCCGCAAGGGCGGCCCGGGCATCACGCGCTCCGATCTGCTGATCATCAACAAAACAGACCTGGCTCCTTACGTGAACGCAGACCTGGCCATGATGGAGCGGGATTCGAAGAAGATGCGGGGCGAGCGTCCGTTCATCTTCACCAACCTGATGAAGCTGGAGGGCCTCGAGGAGGTGATCCAGTGGATTAAGACCTATGCTTTGCTAGAAAAAGAGGAGGAACATGCTTAAAAGTACCATCAATATTAGCGCAGAGAGGGAAGGAAAGCTGACGCTGCTGAAAGAAAGCAGCTATAATGTACCCTATAAGGTAATCCATTATGGTTCCCGGCATCTGCACGAGCACTTAGAGCTTATCCTGATGAGTTCCTCTCCGGGTATTATGGATGGCGATGAGGTTGATATCCGGGTGAATGTGCATGAGGGCGCACATCTGAAGCTCTTCACACAGTCGTTCAACAAGCTGCACCCGATGGAGAAAGGCGCCGTGCAAAGAACACATGTGCAGGTAAAGCAGAATGGCGTCTTCAGGTTTATCCCTCTCCCGATCATCCCTTTTGCAAAGTCTGACTTCAAGACTAGCAATGAAATCCATTTGGATGAAAGCGCCACGCTGATCTGGGGGGACATCCTTGCCTCGGGGCGGGTGCATTCGGGGGAGTCGTTTGAGTTCACGCGCCTGCACGTTGTCACCAAAGTATACTGCAACAAAAAGCTCGTGCTGCTGGATAACCAGTTGCTGGAGCCGGCCAGGCAGCCCATGAGTTCCATCGTTTTCTATGAGGGCTATACCCACCAGGCCACCTTGATCTATGTGTCTCCCTTTGCCGAGGAACTGAAGGCTGAACTGGACGAGATCCTGGTTGAGAAGTATGAGCAGATTGACTTCGGCTTTACGCAATGTGCGCCAAATGCCGTCATGCTGCGCGCTATGGGATACGAAGGCGCCATGCTACATGACTGGCTAAGCGCCATGGGGCAGTTGTGCTGGCAGTTTACGAAGTATAAGCAAGGGGTGGAACAAAGCGAGCCTGAGGAAGAGCAAGTTACTTTGCCACGTGTGGTGGAAGCAGAACCTGTTGCTACTAAACAGACGAAGCGCAGCGGTACAAGACGCATAAAAAAAGTAGTAACAGCAAATGGTGCAACCAGAAAGACCATTGCTGCTGCTGAGGTACCAGCTGAAGAAACACTTCCTGAAGCCGCAGCGGTGATAGAGAAATAAGGAGAAGCCGGAGCAAGAGAAGCCATGCACGAAATTTCGATCGTACGGACCGTCTTTGAAACGCTACAGGAAACGTACCCGGACAAGTTCGAGCGGATCACGAAAGTGCAGATAGAGGCGGGGCTGCTCAGCAACATCCAGCCCATCCTGATACAAAACGCCTTTGAAGCCCTGATCATGGAGGAGCCGGCGCTGGCCGATATCGAGCTGGAGGTGCTTCTACTGCCCATCATCGCCCACTGCGAGGCCTGCGATAAAGACTTTGAGGTGGTGCGCCACAAGTTCGTGTGCGCCTGCGGCACTCCCTCCAAGAACATTATACAGGGGGAGGAGCTGCAGATCAGCCAGGTTGAATTCTTAGAGAAGTAACTACAAGACATAACCTATAAACGATATGAGTACACCATCCACGCCGAAGAGTAACCGAATGCCCGTAGGTTCCGTGCAGTGCGACAATACCACGCTGAACCTGCTGAAGGCAAATGACTTTGTGGCCAAGGCCATCCGCGAGAAACTGTCGGACGTGCTGGTGATCAACGTATGCTCCTCGCCGGGAAGCGGCAAGACCACCCTGATGCAGGAGACAGGCAAGCGCCTGAGCGACAAATTGAACCTGGCCGTGCTGGTGGGTGACCCGGAAACGGACCGCGACGCGGTACGCATGAAAGAAGTGGGCATCAACGCCCTGCAGATCGTGACCGGGGGCATGTGCCACATCGAGGCGCAGATGATCCTGCAGGCCCTCGACCACATTGATTTGACGGGCGTGGACCTGCTCTTCATCGAGAACGTGGGGAACCTGGTGTGTCCCGCTGCCTTCGACCTGGGTGAGGACATCCGGGTGACGGTGCTGGCCGCCACCGAGGGCGACGACAAGCCCAAGAAGTACCCGCGCATGTTCCTCACGAGCGAGCTGATGGTTATCTCCAAAGCAGACTTGCTGCCCTACGTGCCTTTTTCAGTGGAGGCCGTTACGAAGGATGCCCGGGAAGTGAACCCCACTATTGAGGTAATGACCATCAGTAGCCTGAAAGGGGATGGTATTGACCAATGGTGTGACTGGCTGTTGACAAAAGTAGCAGAAAAGAAAGCCAAGCTGGCCACGACCTGAGACGGCATGGCTACTAACTCATCGCTGCTGACAGAGCCCCTTGTTGTAACGCAGGCGCTTGCTAAAGATCAGGATTTGAGTGGCCGAACGATTGACTTTTTTGAGATAGAGTGGTACGAGGCCTCCAAGTCGCGGATGAAAAAGAAGACGCAGAAAGGCGTAGAGGTGCTGGTCGAAAAGTCGCACAGAAGCGCCCTAGAAGACGGGGACTTGCTATACTTGTCGGATGAGCGCGCAATCCTACTGAAGATAAAGCCCTGCGATTGCGTGGTGCTGCGGCCCCAAAGCCTGCAGGAAATAGGTACCATCTGTTTCGAGATCGGCAACAAGCACGTGCCCATTTTTTTGACCGACGAGAACGAGGTATGTGTCGCCTACGACGCCCTGCTGTACCAGCTGTTGCTGAGCGGACGTTTCAAGGTGGAAATAGAGGAGCGGGTGCTGCACCCCTCCCAGATGATCAAGGCCTATGGCAACAAGCGTCTGAAGTAAAGGGCAGTGGCGCTGTATCACCACGGTCCCTTTTATTAAGGTGATGTCAGGTATACTTTAGAAGATTGAAAAGCAGGCTGTCCCTTTTGTTTCGGCAGGAGCAGTCTGCCTTTTAACATTTAACCCGAGTTTCGATAAGTACATAAACTGAAAAGCTTTTACCCATCCCTAACCCCTCCCAAGAGGGGAACTTTGAGCAAAACACGTGATTCCCCTCCTGTGAGGGGCAGGGGTGGGTGAAGCGCAACTTGAGTTATTTTATATTTTGAACTTAAACGATAGCTCCGTACGATGGTCTCAAGAGGAAGCACACAGTTATTTTGCGAAAGGCGCATATCGCTTTTGAACGGAAAAATGGCCTCCCATTTGGCTGTAGTTCTAAGTGCCTGCCTGCTCCTCCTGAGTGCGTGCAATAGCGGAAACGGTGAAAGTATGGTAGCGGATGGCGCTATCGTGGTAACGGATATTCGGGGGAAGGAGGTGCGGCTGAGTGAACCGGCCGATCGGGTGATTGTGCTGTATCAAGGCGCCCTGGATGGCATGTACATGCTGCATGCGGAGCATACCGTGGTAGGCATTCAAAATAACATTTACACAAACCCTGTGTCCTTCAAGTATTTCAGCAAACTGGACCCGCGCATCGCCAGAAAAGAGCTTCCGGCTCCGGGCAACTGGGAAACCTCCACCAACATTGAAAGCATACTGGCGCTCAAACCGGATCTGGTGATCATCGCCTCCGGGCAGACGGATGCCATTCGCTTGCTTGAAGATTTAGGAATTCAGGTATTTGCGGTGTCGCCCCAGAATAACGCGCAATTGTTTGAGGAAATAGAAAGCATCGGCAAGCTGACCGGCACCTCGGAGCGGGCAAAGGAATTGCTGGCCTATACCCGTGCAAAGCTGGACGAGATCCGGGAGGCAACAAAGCACATAGAGCACAAGAAGTCGGTGTACTATGCCTGGTCGGGGGGGCGAATATACGCCACTTCGGGGCAGAACAGCCGCATGAACGAGTGCTTTGAACTGGCAGGGGTACGAAACGCCTGCACCTTTGCCATAGACCAGCCCAATATCAACCCGGAAACCCTGATTTCGTGGGACCCTGACCTGATTCTGCTTTGGAGCACAAACCCGCAGGAGCTTTATAACAAAAAGGAATTGTCGGTGCTGAAAGCTGTCAAGAACAAAAATGTGCACGTGCTGGAGCCGCCATTTTTCTACGACCCGCATACCCTCAAAATTATGTATGCCGCTATAGAACTGCATAATGTCTGCTATGGCGAAAATGAGAACTTCGATCTGGTAGAGAACCGAAGGGAGATCATGACGAATCTGTATGGAGCCAAAGCTACTGCGCTACTCGAATGAGGAAAGCCCTGACCGCCTTTCTGATTTACGGCTTGCCCATCCCGCTGCTGCTGTATTCGCTGACGGTGGGCCCGTCGCAGGGGCTGGTACTGGCTGACTATTGGGATTGGGGCAAGGCTGCGCTGACCGGCGATATTGAGGAAGGCTCCCCCAGGTTATACATGCTCAACAACATCATCGAGAATGTGCGCCTTCCGAGGGTGATGCTCACCTTTATCATAGGGGCGGGGCTGGCCTCATCCGGAGGAGCCCTGCAGGGCATTTTCCGGAACCCGCTGGTTGACCCCTATGTGCTGGGCATTTCCTCGGGCTCGGCGTTCGGGGCCGCGCTGGCGATTGCTTTCCCGCTGTTTCACATCAACGTGATGGCTTTTGTGCTGGGCATCGTCTCTGTAATTATGACCTACTCCTTCGCCTTCAGTAACAGCAGGTCTTCTATTGTAGCGGTTATACTTTCGGGCATGATTGTGTCGGGTATCTTTACAGCCTCTCTAACGGTGGTGCAGTACATCAGCGACCCTTACAAACTGCAGGCCATTGTGCAATGGACCATGGGCAACCTGCACCACGCCTCCTGGGACAAACTCAACACGGCCGCCCTGCCGGTGGGGGTAGGGATCGTGGGCATGTACCTCATGCGCTGGCGCCTGAACCTGCTGGCCTTGGGAGAAGAGGAGGCAAAGGCCGTTGGCGTGAACCCCACAGCCGACAAGGCGGTATTAGTAAGCCTGGCTACCCTAACTACTTCCACATCGGTGGCGGCGGCTGGTGTCATTAGCATGTATGGCCTGTTTATACCGCACCTCACCCGCATGATGGTCGGACCGGATAACCGCAAGGCCATGCCCGCCAATATTCTCTTCGGTGGGTCATTCCTGGTCATCATCGACAATTTCTCCCGCTCTCTCATGGAGTTCGAGATCCCGATCGGCATCTTCACCATGCTGCTGGGGGCGCCTTTCTTTCTCTTTCTAATGAAGAAAAATAAAATCAACTGGGTATGACAGAAGCGGCGATAGAAGTAAACAACCTCAGCTTTGGATATGGGAACACGCCCATACTGGAGCAAGTACGGGTGGCCTTCCCGGCCAACAGCTTTTCGGTGCTGCTTGGCCGGAACGGTAGTGGCAAGTCTACGCTCTTCAACATCATGGCAGGCCTGCAGAAGTACCAGCAAGGCTCCGTGAAACTGATGGGGAAGGAGCGAAGCAAAATGTCTTTCTCGGACTGCGCCCGTGTGCTTGGTTTCCTGCCCCAGTTCCATAAGTCGGTGTTCCCGTTTAAGGTAAAAGACGTGGTCCTGACCGGGAGAGCCGCTTTCTCCGCCTTCAGCCCCAGAAAAAGTGACATGGATAAGGTAGGGCAGGCCATCGAGGAACTAGGCATCAGCCACCTAGCCGAGAGGCCCTATACGGAGCTGTCGGGCGGAGAGCAGCAGTTGGTTATGATCGCGCGGGTGTTGGTGCAGAACCCACGCATCATACTTCTGGACGAGCCCACCAACCACCTCGACATCTACTACCAGACCTACGTGCTGGAGAAACTCCAGAAACTGACGGAAAACAACCTGACGGTCATTGCCATCATGCACGACCCGAATATGGCTTTCCTGTATGCAGACCATTGCTATTTTATGAAAGATAGAACAGTGGTAACGCCGGGCGAGGCTTTTGACTACTCCACAGGGGCATTTCTGGAGTACGTGTATGATGTTCGCTTTACCATGGTGCAGGTGAATGACAAAATGATGGTGCTACCCGGTAGCTGTAGCCAATATTGAAAATGAAAAGAATACACCTGTTTGAGTTTAAAGACTTCCAATGGTTTTTAAATTGGATAAGAATATGTTTGCCCAAATGATGGTGGTGATATCCTTAATCAGTGTGTAACAAGTTCTCAGACACAAGCCCGATCCTCCTTTACACACTTCCCTGTACAATTTCCAACAACAAGAAGTATAATTGCTCAAGAAAGGCCTCCCGCAAACTGTTGCAATTCCACAGGCTTGTTGTAGTAAAGGCTGTAATCTCTAGACTTTTTGTAAAAATATGAGATTCGTATTGTGATTTATTTAGATAGCCTCTCTGTTCACCTTAATAGGCTTTTTTCTGCACTCTCGTCACCATTGCGACTCCATGACGTACAACTACTAGAAGCTTTTACTAGAAGCTTTCATTGCGTTCCGCGAACCTACACTACCTTCATTTGCACGGGCTGCCAAAAAGGTCTGATTTGTTTAACTGATACTACTGTTACTATCACCTTAAGTAACAGCATTTAATTCATTCAAAATTGGCCATATCCCGGTCAAAAGCCCCTCTCCGTTGACTCTTTAGGAGCCTGATAGCAGCTAATTCTTAAGTAAAAGCTTATTTCCCCAAAAAACAGAAGATCTGTACCTGACATATTAACTATCATGAAAAAAATAATACCGCTTATACTCGCCGTGTTACTGAGTGGAGTACTCAGTGCGCAAACAAATAAAGATACGGGCAATCAAACTAAACAAAGTAAAAAAACAGCTAATACTACTTCGAATGCTTCCTGGGCAAAGAATGTACCGGCAGAAGATGTTGTCAAATGGTTCCGCCACATCCACCAAAACCCCGAATTGTCTTTCAAGGAGGATAAAACAGGCAAGTATGTGGAAGAAATTCTGAAGTCTTTTCCCGGTATTGAAGTTATGAGACCCGCTAAAACAAGCGTTATTGGGGTTCTGAAGGGCGCCAAGCCCGGTAAGACCGTGGCCTTCCGGGCAGACATGGATGCCTTGCCTATGGAGGAAGATACTGGCTTGCCTTATAGCTCAAAAGTAGAAGGTGTGGCCCACACCTGTGGCCACGATGCGCATACGGCTATGCTGCTAGGAACTGCATCAACCCTTTCCAAGATGCGGGACCAGGTAAATGGAACTGTCTACTTTGTTTTTCAGCACGCAGAAGAAACCCCACCCGGCGGAGCGATAGATATTGTCGAATCAGGGGCTTTGAAAGGTGTGGAAGCCTTTTTCGGGATGCATGTTATACCCAATTACCCTGTAGGCCATGTGGGTATTTTGCCTGAAGGAGATGCTACGACCGCTCAGGACATCTTCAACCTGACCATTATCGGGGAAGGATCACATGGCTCCAGTCCCCATTTATCAATTGATCCGATCGTGGTAGGGTCTGCCATTGTCGGTGCCTTGCAAACGATCGTATCCCGAAATGTTCCGCCGGGAGATTTGACAGTGGTCTCCGTCGGTCTATTTCAGGCAGGCAATTCGGCAAACGTGATACCGCCAGAAGCGAAACTGGCTGCCACCGTTCGCACCACCTCAGAAGATACCAGGAAAATGGTGGAGACCAGGGTAAAGGAAATAGTCGAACACATCACAAAGGCCTATGGAGCTACCTACAAACTGGATTACATCCATGCCTACCCGGCCGTAACAAACAATGCTGCCCTTAATTCCCTGTCCAAGAACAGTGCTATCGCCATCTTGGGAAAAGACCAGGTGTTTGACGCCCCCTTAACAACTGCCAGTGAAGATTTTTCCTACTTCGAAAAAATTGCCCCCGTGAGTTATATGATACTCGGCATTGGGGAAGGGGCAGCTAACCACAACCCCGAATTTAAGGTGGATGAAAGCGCCTTGGCAAACGGGGTGAAAGCTCAGGTACAGATCATCCTGGATTACCTGAATAACAAGACTAAAAACACGACAATGTCTGATGGTCAATAAAAATTTTCATACGGCCCTTTTTTTAATTGTATTATTTGCCATGTTGCATGCCTGCGGTCAATCCAGTACTGATCCTGAAACCGGAACAGAAAAAACAACGCAGCCCAGGCTGGGTTACCGCTCCGCCAAGCTTGTGGAGGTAAACGGTTTGCGATTCAAAAACCTCAACCGCAACGGCCAGTTAGACAAGTATGAGGACTGGCGCTTAACGCCGGCAGAAAGAAGCAAGGACCTGCTAGGCAGGATGTCGGTGGAGGAGAAAGTAGGGATGATGCTGATCGCCGACATGCGCATGCAGAACGAATCGTTCATGCTCGAATCTTCAGGGCAGTCCAAACCCATCACCAGCGGGTTTAACGAGGAGGACGTAGTTTCAGGCAAAAACCAGTTTACCGGCGAGCCGCTTCCCATTAAGGTGATGAGCGCAGTAGGCACTACCAAAGGAATCGTGAAGCATAAAATGCGGCACTTTATCTGGCGTACTACCACGGCTCCGGCTGATACGATGGCGCGTTGGGCCAACAAGGTACAGGCACTGGCAGAAAGCGATAGCCTGGGGATACCAGTGTTGTTCGCGTCCAATCCCCGCAACCATATCACTTCCGGGGCGTTGGGCGCCACGGGTTCTACCACGATCGGCTTCTCCAAATGGCCCGCTGAAATTGGCTTGGGCGCCATGGCCGATTCAGCGATGATTCACCGATTCGGGGATATGGCACGGCAGGAATGGCTGGCGGTAGGGATACGCAAAGGGTATATGTACATGGCTGACCTGGCGACCGAGCCCCGCTGGCAGCGCGTTGAGGGCACTTTCGGGGAAGACCCCGCCCATGTCGCTCAATCCATCGCAGCCATTACACTGGGCTTTCAGGGGCCGAGGTTGAACCACGAATCGGTTGCGATGACCACCAAGCACTATCCGGGAGGAGGATCAACTAATGAGGGCTTTGATCCGCACTATCGTTATGGCCGCTTTGCCGTATTTCCGGGAGGGCAGCTGGAGGAAAACATGCTCCCGTTCAAAGCAGCCATTCAGGCTGGCACGTCCTCCATCATGCCTTATTATTCGCTGCCAAAAGACACCAGGTTTGAAGAAGTGGCCTATGCCTATAACAAAGGCCTCTTACGGGACGTGCTGCGCGGCCAACTGGGCTTCAAGGGAATCATCAATTCCGATACCGGCCCCATCGAATCCATGCCATGGGGTGTGGAAGAACTTAGCATTGAACAGCGGTACGTCAAGGCGCTGGATGCAGGAACCAACATGTTTGCCGGCAATGCCGATCCTACCCCGCTCCTTGAAACGCTGAAAGCGCATCCGGAGGCCATGCAGTTCGTGGATGAGTCGGTCTTGCTGCTGCTCGTGGAGCTGTTCCAACTTGGGCTTTTTGAGAACCCGTATGTAGACGAGGAAAAGGCTGGAGAAGTGGTGGGCAGGCAGGAATTCGTAGATGCTGGTAAAGAAGCGCAGCGCAAGTCAGTCGTGCTGCTGCGCAACGAAAAAAACGCCTTGCCGCTGGCCAGGGATACGAAAGTATACTTCGAGGAATATGCTAAGAATTATGGCAAGATGACACCCGGTCCGGGCAAAGTCCATACGCAGCAGTATGAAGGGCTTACCTTTGTCTCCACTCCCGAAGAAGCGGACGTGATCCTGCTGTGGGTTAAACCTACCATCCGCCCACTCTTTCCCTCTGATGCTTCTCCCTTGCGGGTAAACCTATCGAACTGCGCGGTGGATGTGCAATATGTAAATGCGCTCACAGCTAAAAAGCCTACCGTACTGGTCATCAACTACGCCAACCCCTTTGCCATCAATGAAGTTTACAATGATCAGACAAGCAACCGTTTTATTGGCGTAATGGCGACCTTTGGGCTGGAGCCCGAAGCACTGCTGGATGTCGTGTCTGGAAAGTTTAACCCCACAGGTAAAATGCCCTTTACAACGCCGGTAAACCAGCAGGTAGTAGAGAAAAATATGGAGGATCTGCCCGGATACAAGGAAGGCGAAGGGTATGCCCTGTTCACGTTCGGGGAAGGGCTAGGGTATATGCCGGGGAGAGCAGAATAGGGCTGAGGCGCATTGGAGGGCGGAATGCAATCCCCTTTCTAACAGCCAGCCAGTGCACAGAAGCAAACCTGATCTATTTCCGATAGTAGACCAGGAATTCGGTCCACCTTATATTGCCGGTTTACTAGTCCCCGAACTAACTATAAGAGAAACTGGGAATGCAGGAGCCCTTCCAACATAAACCCGCCCGTAAGTATGTTGTAAGCCTGTCCTTTCGGGAGTACGTGCAGGATCAGATTCTCGACACAGAGCGCCTCACCTGTTTTTATCAGCGGATAGTTATTCTTATGAGCTTTACGACCGTCTATGATGATGACCAGCCCTGAGCCTATGGTTTCAATACAGAAATTCTGTTTCATCAGAATGCCGGTGTCTTCGCCCAGCCCAATTCCAATGTGCGAGGGCATGGCGGCAACGGCTTCGATCAGGCGCGGTATACGGCGCCGGTTAACAAAATGGGTATCAATGATGATCTGCTCCAGTAGTCCCAATCCTTCTGTTAACTCGACTGTCCCTTTCAAAAGCGGGTCTCTTTCCAAGGACCCGTTTATCATGATGTGCGACAGGGCCATAGCGCCGGCGCTTGTCCCGGATACCAGGAATTTTTCTTCCTGCTTATACCTGCTTTTAATGATATGTAGTATCTCAGAGCCAAGAAGAATTTGTGAAAGTCGATTTTGATCCCCACCTGAAAACATGATGGCGTCTGCTTTTCTGACCCGCTCCAGGTATTCGACTCTGCTGGTATCCTCCGGCTGTTGAATTGGAAGAATGCCTACATTGTCACAGCCAAGTTTAAGGAAGGCTGCAAGGTAAACATTCCCTACCTCTTCAGGGAAGCGGGTGGCTGTTGTTATCACTTCAATTCGGGTTCCAAGGCCATGAAGCTCGTCATGGATGCGTTTGAGAATCCCCTGATCAAAGAAATTCGAAGGCTTTTTTAGCTCATCTGCCTCTGTGGTGGGTAATGTGCCTTTATCTTCATTGCCCCCTATGGCCACTATTCTTCCTTTGGCAGCTTGCATATACTTACTTTACTTCGATCTTTCCTTTCATCACGGGATGATAGCTGCAGAAGTAATCCGTGGTTTTCAGGGCCACCATGCGCCATGTATCTCCGGAAGTCAGGGCGGGCGATTTCCATGATTTGCCGGAGACTTCTGTCACATCGTGCGTTACCAAATCTTTATTTACAAAGACAATGGTATCTCCTTTACTCACCACCAATGTATCCGGATTAAACCGCATCTGGCTGATCTCTACCGTGTGTACTTTGGGTGGCGCCGGTGAAAAGGTAGCCCCAAACAGGAATAGGCAGAGGAAGTATAAACTTGTTGGCAATAGCCCCAGTTTCAGGTTTTTCATTTGCCGTTGAGTTCTGCCTGTACCATCTGGGCGTGTTCCAGGTGTGCCTGAAGAGCCGGAACTATACTTTGCAGCAACGATTTCAACTCTGCGTTCTCTGATTCCGGAATAAGAAGTCCTTCCACAGCTTCTATCACTGCTTTGTGGTAAGCTACTTCATTATCGATATACGCTTTGTTGAAGGCAGCACCCGACTTGGTACGCAGCATTTCCTTTGTTTCTTCAGCGTTTGCTAGCAATTGCTTGCTTACGGCATTATCTTCTGGTGTAACGCCCAGTTTAGTAACAAGCGCTACGGCCTGGTCGATCACGGCTTTGTGGTCATTTGCCATGGTTTCAGCAAATTTAAGTACCTCTGCATTGTTCGACCGCTCTTGGGCCAGCTTGGCATAGTCAATATCTATCTGGTTGGCAGTTACGGCAGTATGAGCCACTTCTGCATCAGATAGTGTCGGATTGTCCTGGCCTAGAGCAGGCGTAAGTAACAAGGTTAAACCAACTAGTAGCCCGATGGCACTTGCGCTGATCGATTTTAGTATTTTCATAGTTCTAGAGTTTATGATTTATCATTAGATGATAAAAGAGAAGTATGGTTACAAGAAGAACACCTTTGAAAAAAGGATTGCTACCTGGGCTATTTTTATACTTCATGGTTCCTGAGTTGATTGAATTTAAGCGGCAGGTTACTCTATCTTAACTTTTCAGAAGTAAAAAGCTCCAAGTATACAGCCGTATACCATATGGCCCAGCAATGTGACAAGCGGAGTGCCTTTGCCATAGTTTAGCGCCAGAAAACCAGGAGGCTCCAGTTGCCTGGTGGGGGTGGGGCCCTGGTATGGCCGGGCCATTCTCGGATGGATATAATTCAGGATCTCCAGCCCCACAGTGAGCACAAAAGCCCCGTGTACCAAACCAATTGCCGCTCCAAACCACCAGGTAGGCAGGCCGGAGCTTTCAAGAGCGGCACCGTAAATCAAGGCAAACAGCCACCCCATGGTTAGGTGCGCTGCAAAGCCCAGCCAGGGTGCATGGTTGCGGTCGGAGGTAAAAAAAGTGCCTAGCATAAAAGGCAGGTCCATACGCGTAAAGCCGAGCGGCCTGGATACCGACAGCAAAACGGTCAGGATTAACGTGGCGGCAAAACCCCAGAGAAGTAAGTCAGGAATATGCATAAGGTGCGGGAGATTTCTGGTAAACTTCGTTAAGGGCGTAGGCAGCGTTGATCAGGCCGATATGGGTGAAGCCTTGCGGGTAATTTCCCCAGAGGGCATTCGAGGCAGGGTCGATCTCTTCAGCTAACAGCCCGGTGGGGCTGGCGCATTTAATTATACTTTCAAAGAGTGTCATGGCTTCTTCCAGTCTTCCGGACCTGGCCAGGTTCTCGATCAGCCAAAAATTGCAGATGCCGAACGCGCCTTCTTTTCCTTCGAGTCCATCATCCAGGTTTAGGTAGCGGTAAAGCAAGTTATTCTCTGTCAGGCGTTCCTGGATCAGCTTTGTGGTAGAAACCATTCTGGGGGACGAGGGCTCGCAATACCCAACCAGAGAGAACGTCAGCAGGCTGGCATCCAGTGTATCGCCATCCAGCTCATGGGTATAAGAATCCAACGCTTTGTTATAACCCGACTGCTCTACTGTATCCTTTATACTTGCAGCGGTTTTTCTGAACTTTTCAAGCGGAACATCGTGCCATTTATACATTTCTGTAAGCCTGATGAGCCGGTCCAGGCCGACCCAGGCCATCACCTTGGAGTGCGTGTGGTGTATGACGGACGAGCGGATTTCCCAGATGCCATTATCCTGTTTATCCCAGGTCTCGCAGATGATCTTGCCCAGCCCGATAACAAACTTCCTTGAGTCACGGTCGAATTCTTTCATGAAGGGGGAATAAGCATATACTGCATCCAGCACTTCTCCATACACGTCTAGCTGGAACTGTTTATCCGCTCCGTTTCCGACTCGCACCGGACTGGAGTCAGCGTAGCCCGTTAGCCAATCAAGGCTTTGCTCGGGTAAAGATGCATGACCAAAGACGGAATATGCTACCTGCAGTTTGGGCCGCGTAAGCCGTGTGGCATGCAGGATCCAGTTCATATAGGCATGCGCTTCTTCTTCGTAGCCCAGTTTAAGTAGTGCCCGGATGGCAAAGGACGCGTCACGCAACCAGCAGTAACGGTAATCCCAGTTTCTTTCTCCGCCCGGTTTCTCGGGCAGGGAGGTGGTGGGAGCGGCAATAATGGCACCCGAAGGCGCATAGGTTAACAGTTTAAGCGCAAGCGCGCTCCGCCTTACTTCTTCTTTGTACAGGCCCGAGTAAGTGCATTTGCCGATCCAGTTTTTCCAGAAGTTGATAGTTCGCTGCAGGCGTGCCCAACCTGTGGTATTAAGCTCAGGAAGTATAGCTGGGCTTTGATTCGAGTAGCTGAAAGAAAACAGAATCCGCTCTCCCGGACTTATGCTAAAGGTAGCAGTTGCTTTCCCGGGAGCCTCAGCCTCAACTGTTAGCTGCTCCGGCGGCAGGGTGCTCAGCAAAGTATAAATATGCTCTTTCCAGACGAAATGAATGCCAAGCTTTTGCCGGTCTTCCAGGTGCGGCGTGTTTTTGCCGTAGTAGGTTTTGGGGGCATATTCCAGCTTAAAATCTAATGTTCCGGAAATGCCTTCCACTACGCGCAGCAGTTCATGGTCGGGGAACAGGTTGCGCTTTTTATCTTCTTCGGTCTGGGCTATGAAGGCATCCAGCAAGCGGGCATCGCCTTCTGTGGTTTCAAATATTGTTTCCACCACGTTCGTATCCGGCAGATAGCGTTGCGCTGAACTATACTTACCTGCAGGGCTAATGGCAAAGTGGCCTCCGCGCTCCTTGTCCAGAATAGCGGAGAAAATGCCCGGGGAATCAAAATCAGGAAGGCAGCACCAGTCTATTGCCCCTGCTGTATTGACCAGGGCAGCCGCACGCGCGTTTCCGATCAGGGCATAGTCTGATAGCCTGGTAGTCATTCTGGTGTTGAGGGTTTATCGTTTCTTGCTGTCGGGTAATGCTTTCATCACCCGCTCCACAATGCCATCGCATCGCTTGTTGCCAAATTCAAACACATTGCAGTTTTCAGATAGCTTAAACAGGCTCTCTTTAAGCATCGCTTTCGCCCGGTGCAGCCTTACTTTTACATTGCTTTCCGACAGGTCCAGGCATTCGGTGATCTCGCTTAGGGGCATGCCTTCCACTTCGCGGAGGGTGTAAATGATTCTGTACTTCTCGGGAATGCTGTCGATGGCTTTTTCCAGTAGTTGCTTCACCTCCTGCTGGATGGCGATATGCTCGGGATTCATAAAATTTATTTGTGTTATCAAATTCGAAATATCTTCCGGCTGGTCCACCAGAAGCGAAAAGGGAAAGATTCTTTTGCGTTCCCGTAGCTTTGCAAGGGCCGTGTTTATGCCGATCCGGATGAGCCAGGTGGAGAACTGGGCGTCGCAACGGAACTGGTGCAGCTTTTCGAAAGCCTTCAGGTACGTGTCCTGCATGGCATCCTCCACTTCCTGCTCTTCCTTCAGGTAGCTTCTGATGGCGCGGTAGAGTTTCTGGTTGTGCCGCCGCATCAGGAGTTCATACAACGAGGTTTCCCGGGCAAGTACCCGGGAAACAATTGCTTCATCGGTAAGCGCTGCTTCTCCGGATGCTCTTATTTGTTTGATTGCTTCCATTGCCTACTGTTTTATTGTTAGATGCGTTGCCTGTCAAATAGTTACATTATTCTGTAACGTTTTTATCTCATCCGCATCTAATAATCACAATCAAAAATAGGAGGACCTTATTATGGAAACTTATGCATCAACAACAGCTAGTGCGCATAATGCTGCGCGCCCTGCGTATAACCGCCTGGCTACTACCACAACCCTGTTAAAGTATACGTATGCCATTGTTCCGATTGTGGCGGGGCTCGACAAGTTCACGCACCTGCTTACTGACTGGGACAAGTACCTGGCACCGGTGATAGCCGATATACTGCCCTTTAGTGTCAGTACTTTTATGAGTATAGTTGGTATAATTGAGATCATAGCAGGCGTACTGGTGCTGCTGAGACCGAAGATTGGGGCACTGGTGGTAAGCTTATGGTTGGTAGGTATTGCCCTTAACCTGCTGCTGTCGGGCCAGTATTTTGATGTGGCCGTTCGGGATTTGGTGATGGCCATTGGAGCGTTTTCTTTGTACCTTCTGCTTCCCGATAGGGAGGAGGCCCACCAGGAAATGCACTAGCCTGGCATGCTATGGCGGTAGTATGAAGCCTATAACGCATTTACGCTTTCCAGGAGCGGAAGGCAGTGGTGTGCTCGTTCACCACCATTGAGGTAACAAGCTGGTGCGCTGCATGCCTGTGCTGTAGTTTGAACCCCAGAGGAGTGAGGCAAAAGAGATTCTAGCTACAGCCTTCTGTTGTTCGGATTGCAGGGTATCGTCTGATTCGAGGCACGGACAAAGGCATCATTCTCCCTCTTCAGGGACAGGGGTTTTACGTTTAACCATTTTTGTTATCCTGGAAGTTGAAGATCCCGCACCTGTTTCGGAGGATCTTGTGGGCCAGTCGTAATACTTAACTTTTCTGGGAAGGGGCCTCTGTTTCTACCAGGTTTCTTAACAGAATGACAGAAGACTTTGTGCTCCGTAGCTTCAGAACTTAACGGCCCTACTCCTTAGGGGGAGCTTTTTCTTCGTTGTTGCCCTTGTCTCCAGCCAGGTAGAGTGCCTGCGTGGGCAGGGCAAAGCCTTTTCCGCCCACTTTCACCGCCTCCATCATCTGTAAATTCAGTTCTTCCTTCAGCTGTAGAAACTCATTAATATCACTGGTTAGCAGATAGGTGAAAATCTCCAGGTTCAGGGAATCATTGCCTATCTCTGTGAAACGCACGCGTGGGTCCTGGGCTACCTTGGGTTGCGACGCCAGGATAGACCGGAGCGTAACGAGGAGAGAGCGAATCTGATCGGGTGTGGTGTCATACCGCAGCCGGAGAACGGGGTTAAACAGGAAGCGGTCCCGATGGGCGTAATTCTCAATCCTTTGGGAGGAGAAGTCACCGTTGGGGATGGTCACGATGGTGCGCTCGTTAGTGCGGATGCGGGTGGAACGCATACCTATCTGCTCTACTGTCCCCACCGTTTCACCTACTTTGCAGAAATCTCCCACGCGTATGGACTGGTCTGCAATGAGCGTTACGCTCCCCACGAAGTTTTCTACTGTTTTCTGTGCCCCCAGGGCCAGCGCGATACCGCCAATACCCAGCGCGGCGAGGCCGGTAGTTACATCAAACCCCAGCGTGTCCAATATGGCAATGGTGCCCAGCACAATCAGCGCAATCTTGGCGCCGCGACGCAGGAACAGGGCAACGGATATACCTGCCATGTTGCCGCGGCGGATGAGCCTTCTTTCACTGAAATTAGTAATGGCATCCACGAGCCGCCAGAGCAGTAGCAGCACTGCCACCAATCCTACAATAACGGTCATTTCGCTGAACCGCTGCCGTACAATAATAGAGATGCCGACCTGCTGGCCCAAGACCACCAGAATCCATACCGATAAGTATAGCCGTATGGGTAAGGCAAATGCCTTAATAATGCCGAGGGTGGGCTCTTCCCTGGCTTTTCGCCAGCCTAAGCGGATGAGGTAGGTGACGACAGCGGTAATGCACCAGGCAATCAGGTAGGCCACCACCGCACAGGCCAGCATGGCCAGCCAGTGCCCAATCGGTACGCCTCCCCATTTATTCTCCTCCAGCACCGAAGGCAGCACCTTGTCGGTGATAGGGGCTGCGACCTCCTCCTCCAAGGGTGGGGTCCGCTGAACTGTCTGTGAGGAGAAAAGCCAGATGGGCCCGCCCTCTGGTCCTTCCGTCTTCTCAACGAAAACGTCGAAGGATTCCCCCTCGACAGTGGCGGTGCCCACACGGTCCAGGTTCGGGCCGATGCGATCTTCCTGGTAGCCGTTGGGGTCGTCACTCAGCCAGGACAAGGGCAGAATCCTACCACGCTGGTCTAACATGCGTTGCAGCGCCCGTGCCAGCATGGCCCCATCCTGGTTTTCCTGCTGGGTGGTGTCGAGGTTTAAGTATAAAGCCGCCCTTGCATAATCTTCGTCTGCCACCGCGTCAATGAATCCGTCCACTGTTCCCCGGGGCGTGCGCCGCCCTAGCGAGTCATCGGGCCAGGTTGGCTCCAGCGCTTCCTGGAGATTTTCAGTTGTGTCGCTGGCTATTTCCTGTGCTAGGGAGGGCGTGGGGAAGGCAAAGAGGTGTATCAGGATTCCCAGGAGCAGAAGCAGGAAGCGGAGGTTGCCTATCCTTGGGTATGGTGTAGTTATCTCGTGTGGCATATTTTGGTAAGCAGGCTTACGTTCGTAACGCTAAACAGGAAGAGCAGGTGCTCTAGGTATCTTAGCCCGGAGCTCGACTGTTTCCCCGACTTGTAACGGTGCCTCGTATCTGAGGTTGCCCTGCCTTGCGCATCTGAACCAATGAAAGTATAGTATATAGCGCGGTCGGGATGGAAGGTACTAGGATAACGCGCTCTTAGCGCATGGAGCTTTTACTGAGACCTGGCTAGATTAACTCTGCTGAAAATGGCAGCCAAAGAAGTAGCTGCAGGGAAGCCTTTTCAACTGAAGCGTGGGGGTTGTATATATTTCGGTATTGAATATCTGCAAGTATAGTCAGATACGTGGGGGTGCTCACTTGTTTTTTGTCCTGAACTGCTCCGGGGTAAGGCCTGTATGCTTTTTAAAAAAGCGGAAAAAATAGGTGTTGTCGAAATACCCGAGCTCAGCGGCTATCTGTGAACTCGTCAATTCGGCATGTACCAACAGCCTTTGTGCTTCCAGCAGGGTTCGGTACTGTATAAGTTCCTTTGTTGTGTTGCCCAAGGAGTTTTTACAGGTTTCGTTTAAGTACTTGGGAGTTACGTGCAGACGTTCTGCATAAAAAGCCACGGGCTGGTGTTCCTTATAATGCAAATCAATGAGTTTCTCCAGGTTTTGCAGGAGTGTTTGCTCTTTCCCTCTAAATCCTGTTTGTGCCTCATTTGGCTGGTACAGGCGGTAGAGTTGAATCAAGAGAATATCCAGGTACCTGCTCAGCATGACCTCCCGCATCGGCCTGGTCTGGCTGTGCTCCTCCCGGAGCAGTAGCAGAATCGGCATCAGCGCAGCTTCATGCTCTTCTGTGATACTGAGGACTGGGTTGTAAAGCAGGGCATTAAAAAATGGAAACTCAAACAATAACTTATTAGGGTACTCCCTGGCATAAAACTCCTGCGTGAAGAAGATAATATAGCCATCGGCATCCGTGGAAAGTTGCCAGCTGTGCACCTGCCCGGGCGTCATAAAAAACACTGTTCCCGGCTTTACTTCATACTCCTTAAAATCAATGGTATGTGTTCCTGAGCCTTGCGTCACAAAAAGAATTATATAGAAGTTGTGCTTGTGAGGCTCACGGATGAAAAGATGCTCCTGCAGGTGGCTTGCGAAGGAGCTAAAATAGAAGTATCGGTCTTTATGCGTCAGGGCTTCGAAATCCTGTATTTGGTAAATGGGTAAATGTTCCTTCTGCATATATATTGTTTACGCAGCCCAAGTCACTAAAGGATTATCCTGTGGGCCGGCCTACTCCTGCTATAGTATAAAAGTACAGTAATTCGTCGAGTTTGTGCCGAGATACTATCCTATTGCTGTCGTATTTTTGTTGTGTTAGTAGATGAACTGAACAAATGAGCCAGAGACATTCACTTTTATATAGCGTGGCAACAGTTAAATGCCCGCGATGCCGTGAGGGAAACATGTTTCCGGAGGGCACCTTGTATACGACAAAGTTTGCAGACATGCATAAGAACTGCCCATGCTGCGGACTGGCTTTGGAACCCGAGCCGGGCTATTACTATGGCGCCATGTATGTGAGCTTTGCTTTTAACGTGGGTATTTTCCTGGTGTCGCTCTTTATACTTTACCGGTTTTTGGGCGAGGTGACCATGGCTATGATGTTAGGTGTGGTGGGCGTTATCGTAATTGGGCTCCTGCCGATCATTTTCAGGTTATCAAGGGTACTCTGGATTAACATTTTCATCAGGTATGAAGGGCCCTGCAGCGAGCTGCCGAAGAAAGTAGAGCCTTAGTACCTCTTTTATATCCATATTAGATTAGGTAAAAGTATTCTACCGGCTTAATCCTGTAGCAGTCTCTAACCATACTTTACGTCCTGGCCTTCAGCGGAGTGCTTGTCGCGTGGCAGCTGTGCGAGGGTAGTTGATGGATATCGAAGTATGGATGGAGAATGGAAGCTGCAAACATAACCGGCAACAGGTGAAGGTTGACTATACTTGGCGCACGCCCTTTTAGCTGACCACAGTGCTGTTTTTCCCAACCTTATAAAGCGTCCTTCCGCTTGTGGAAGAATACGCAAAGAGCCACTTACAACAGCTAAGGTTGGCCCCTTTAACAAAAATCACTCCCTTCCTGGAACCGAACCCCATTCCTGCAGGCTCAGCCTAAGCTCTTAAGGTGTGAAATCCTGTTCTATTACTGCCTCTATTTGTAAAGCGGTCATCGTTAAAAGTATAAGCGCAGCATGTGTTGCTGACTGTCGGGCGGGTCGTGGCAAGGTTACTATACTAGCGGAATACTGAAAGACATGATCTGCACGCGTCACCTTTTGGTGCAGGCGGCGCTGAGAATAGATCTGCACACGGCTAAGCAATGATCTTATAAATCGGTCGGCTTCTAAAAAATAAAATTTATGTTGCGCTATCGTTTAGCGCAAAAGGCTGTATTTGTATCTTTGTCTGCGCAGTTCTATACTTCCTCCCGCCATTTTCGGCAAACCTTGAGGCTGCCAGGCTGTTTACAAAAACGCTACACCACCTAGACAGGCTTTGGATAGAGTAGTTTCCGTTCCCTCTTATAGATGTTTCACCCGAGTGAGTGCCTTATATCACAACTATAAATTTATAGCAAGTAGAGGCTTCTGTGGATAACACGTGGTAAGTTGGATGTGCAAGTATGAATTATAATATATGAAAGTATTATTGTTAGAGGATGAGCCAAAGGTCGTTTCCCTCATTAAAAGAGGGTTAGAGGGTGAAGGTTATGAGATTTCAGTGGCAATGGACGGGTTCACGGCGCTGAAAATGGTAGGGCTGAACCACTACGATATTATAATTCTGGACATTATGGTGCCCGGTATGAATGGTTTAGAAGTATGTAAACACATCAGAGAGGCAGATCATAGCACACCGATTCTCATTCTGTCGGCCCTTGGCTCCACGGAGCATATTGTGGCCGGCTTCAACTCCGTGGCCGATGATTACATGGTCAAGCCTTTTAACTTGGCGGAGCTGCGTGTCCGTATGCAAAGCCTGATCAGGAGGTCTAATAGGGATTTAACAAAGCACAACTTTATTACCTTGGCTGACCTGAGAGTTGACTTTGACACGATGGAAGTGACGCGAAACAATAAGCTAATCTCACTGACCGGAACAGAGTTTCGCTTGCTGGAGTACCTTCTCAAAAATAAGAGAAAGGTTTTACCACGCCTCGACATCCTTGAGAACGTGTGGGGGGCAGATTTTGACATGGGAACAAATGTGGTGGACGTCTATATAAACTACCTGAGAAAAAAGATAGATAAGGATTTTAGCCCTAAGCTAATTCATACGGTAGTGGGGGTAGGATATGTGATGCGGGCTCAGTAAGATGAAACTTCAATATTCTCTTATTCTGATATTTACTGGCTTGATGGCCCTGATACTATTGGGGATCAACCTGGTGATGTATTCGATGTCTTCAGGTTACAGGGAACACGGGTTTTACAATAGTATGGAAAACAGTGCTACCATTGTTGCCAGTGCAGTGCTGCAGCAGGAGAAGGCAGATGACTTTTATGCCATCAGGAATAATATCTTGCAGCACCTAGAAGATGAGGAGGAGTATATCTTGCGCATCAAACCGGGGAGCAAAGACATTGACTTCCCGACTTCGTTGCCTCTGGATGAGTCGTTTTATCGGCAAGCGATTACTAACGGCCGAGCACGTCACTATGAAGATGGCATCTACTATGTTGCGCTTTATACGAACAACAACGAAGGGGAGGATGACATTCTGGTAGTCTCGACTGCCCGGGACGTGGAGGGGGATGCCTACCGCAAAAGGCTGAGAACAACGCTTGCCGTTACCTACCTGGGCGCTGTTTTAACCATGGGCCTCACCAGCCTGTTCTTTTCCAGAAAGCTTTTTGGGCAGATGGTTAAAATCATCCAGAAGGTGAACAGCATCAATGTCTTTAACCTGAATGACAGGCTGGAGAAAGAGCCCAGTCTGGAAGAGATCAGCAAGTTGCAGGACACGTTGAATGAAATGCTGAACCGAATCGAGGCGGCTTTCAAAGCGCAGCAGGACTATGTGAGCAACACCTCCCACTCGCTCCGCACCCCGCTCACCATTATTGCGGGAGAGGCAGAACTGGCCTTGCGCAGCATTGAGAAGGGCCACAAGGCCGAGTACTCGCTTCAAATGATCATGCAGGAAGCAGAGAAGCTGAAGCATACAGTAAACACCCTACTGGAGCTTGTGAAAGTGATTGGAAGCGGTAGGAAAGACACCTGGAAAGTGACCAGGCTGGATGAGGTGCTTAACAGCGTGACCCATACAATAAGCAAAATGGATGAGAGCTTCAAGATGAGGATAGACTACAGCGACCTGCCGGATAATGATTCTCTGCTCTGTGTTAGCGCAAATGAGCACCTGCTGGATCTGGCGCTGTCCAATATCATCCTGAACGGGTTTAAGTACTCCGGTAACAAGGAGGTTAAGGTGAAGCTAATCCCCGAAAAGGACACCATCCGAGTGGAGGTGACAGACTTTGGCATCGGCATTCCGGAAGAAGAGCAGCAACTAATCTTTACGCCGTACTTCCGGGCCTCCAACACCGAAGGCTTCGAAGGATTTGGCATTGGCCTCCCGCTAGCCCTCGAGATTATGCGGATGCACAACGGCGACATACGAGTGAACTCCAGAGAAGGGAAAGGGACTACTGTGCAGGTAATTCTGCCTGTCGCCAAACCGCAGCAGCCCGAAATGCAGGGGCAGGAAGTATAGCTGTTCATGTCATGAAGTATAAAAGCCTTGCTTGGCAACACATAGTACTTTTTAAGTAAAAAGTTAAGCAGGCGCACTGCCTCACTAAAAGTCCTCTCTAATAGTTAGAGAGGACTTTTTTATCTCCCTCTTTCTGAGCAGAATAGCTCAGGGAAGCCTACCTGACGCAAAAAGACTCCCTAAAAACAGATTCTAATCTCATTCTAATCTCATTCTTAAATGAGCTTAATACCCCCGGTGTACCTTCGTGACTAATAGTACTTTCATTTTGTAAGCAGCCCGGCATAAGTGCCATGTTTTGAGGCTGTCCAATTAGGTAACACAAGTTAAAGGCGATTAAAGCATGTTTAGAAGATTTATAGGAGTGTCCTTGTTCAGTTTAGGTGTATGTCTCTTTTCTACACAACCAGTTAAGGCGCAGTATGCCCCTGAGTATAACGAGGGCCTCAAAATAAATCTGAATGACAAGGATGATTATTACATCCGGTTTATGCTCTGGAACCAGATATGGGCACGGGCTACGGAGCAGAATCCCGGCACACTGGTAAACGGTACCCCACAGGAGAAGTCTTTTGATATCGGGGCGCGTCGCTTGCGCATGCTGGCCATGGCGCAGCTGTCTCCGCGGTTCATGATTATGACCCACTTTGGCATCAACAGCCAGACCTTTGTGGGGGGAGGGGCCGCAGGCAGCGGTGGCACCGGGAGCTATGGAGCCGGTAAAAAGCCGGGGATGTTCTTCCATGACTTTACAAGTGAGTATACCCTTTTCCCGGCGGTTGATTCCTATACCGGGCAGAAGCACAAGTTTTCGATGACCCTGGGAGCAGGCATCCATTATTGGATGGGATTGTCACGCATGACCATGGCCAGCACCACCAACTTCCTCACCCTGGATTCTCCTGGCTTCAATTTTCCAAACGTTGACCAGAGCGACCAGTTTGTGCGCATGTTCGGGATATTTGCCAAGGGCAAGGTCGACAAATTAGAGTACAGGGTAAGCGTGAACAAGCCCTTCGCCACTAACCTGGTGCCGGAGCAGGAGAATGTGGCCGTCGACAACAACGGCAGCAGCAAGCCCTATGTAGCCGGTTACTTTGAATACCAGTTCCTGGACCAGGAGTCGAACACGCTGCCTTTCAAGGTGGGCACTTACCTGGGGCAGAAGCGCGTGTTTAACATCGGCGTCGGTTTCAACGCCCAGCAAGACGGAACCATGAGCCTGCAGAACGGCCAGTATAAATCCCATAACATCGCCTTGCTGGCGGGAGATATGTTCATAGACCTGCCCTTCAGCGTCGGTTCGAAAGACATGTCCCTGACTTCCTACACGGTTGCGTACCGCTACGACTACGGCCCGAACTACCTGCGCCACTCGGGCACCATGAACCTGGGCACTAACGACTCGAATTACGATGGGCCCAGGTCTATCTCAGGTTCCGGCAACGCCAGGCCGATGCTGGGCACCGGTGATATTTACTATAGCCAGGCGGGTCTTCTGCTGCCCCGCTTAGGTGAGCAGGACAAGGTACGGCTCCAGCCTTTTGTGGCCTATACACGAAAGAACCTGGACGCGCTGGAGAAGGGCGGCGACTACTGGGACTTTGGTAGCAATGTGCTCATTCAGCAGCACAATGCCAAGGTGTCCTTTCAGTACTCACTTAGACCCAATTACATAGCAACCGATCACATTGATGGTAACAGGGGCGAGTTTATAGTTCAATTCCAGACTTTCCTGTAAAGTATTCCTTTTCATAAACAATAAATAACTATGCACTTAAACCCAGTAGAACAAGAAAAACTAATGCTGCATTTGGCGGGAGAGCTTGCCGCCAAAAGGTTAAAAAGAGGTGTGAAGCTCAATTACCCTGAGTCCATTGCTTATATCTGTGGTATCCTGATGGAAGAGGCCCGTGACGGTAAAAAAACGGTGGCAGAGCTTATGAAATACGGTGCACAGCTCCTGAAGAAGAACCAGGTGATGGAAGGGGTACCGGAGATGATACATTTCGTCCAGATAGAGGTAACCTTCCCGGACGGCGTGAAGCTCATCACGGTGGACCATCCAATCCGCTAACACTAATCCAACGCAAAACATTATTATTTACAACTATGATACCAGGTGAATACATACTCAAGAAGGGGGAGATAAAAGCCAATCAGAAGGGAAAGACCGTACGCGTCAAGGTTGCCAACACCGGAGACCGCCCTATTCAGGTAGGTTCTCATTATCACTTCTTCGAAACGAATAAGGCGCTGGAATTTGACCGGGCAGCAACACTAGGCATGCGCCTGAACATTCCGGCCAGCACGGCAGTGAGGTTTGAGCCCGGGGAAAAGAAGACCGTGGTCTTGGTAGAGATAGGCGGTAAAAAGCTCATTCACGGCTTCAATAACCTGACGGAAGGCGATGTGTCGAAGAAGAGCGTCCGGGAAAATGCTCTCAAAAAGGCGCAAAAAGAAGGGTACAAGGGAGCTACCACTACCAAAACTACCAAGAAGAAATAAGGTAATCATCAACTAACTAAGGAACCATGGGAAATTGGAACAGACGCGAATGGATTAAAGTAGTAGGGCTTTCTACTGCCGGGCTTTCGCTTCTAGGGCTTGATGCACTGGGAAGTGACAAGTCTTCCGTGAAATATATAGACGGTGAACTCTACATTCCTAGAGATCGCTATGCTGCTCTCTTCGGGCCTACCACGGGGGATAAGGTGCGTCTGGCAGATACAGAGCTCTTCATCGAAATTGAGAAGGATTTCAACGTTTACGGGGAGGAAAACAAGTTCGGGGGCGGTAAAACCATCCGCGACGGCATGGGCCAGTCCACCTCGGCCACACAAGACGAAGTGCTGGATTTGGTGCTGACCAACGCTATCATCATCGATCACTGGGGCATCGTGAAGGCAGATATCGGCATCAAGAACGGCAAGATCGTCGGCATCGGCAAGGCCGGTAACCCGGATACCCAGGAGGGGGTCACCAAAGGCATGATCATAGGTGCCGCCACGGAAGTACATAGTTGCGCCGGTAAGATTGTGACGGCAGGCGCCATCGACACCCACATCCACTTTATTGCCCCACAGCAGTTTGATGTAGCGCTCTATAGTGGTACAACAACCCTGGTGGGCGGCGGCACTGGCCCGGCGGACGGAACGTTGGCTACTACCGTAACCCCAGGAAAATGGTGGCTGGAAAGTATGCTGGAGGCTTCGGAAAGCACCCCATTGAACCTGGGCTTCTTTGGTAAAGGCAACACCTCTTCCTTCAAGACGGCGGCCGAGCAGATTGAAGCGGGTGCATTGGGCCTTAAAATTCACGAGGACTGGGGGGCTACTCCTTCCACCATCGACAATGCCCTGACAGTAGCAGACAAGTATGACGTGCAGATAGCTATCCACACCGATACACTGAACGAGGCGGGTTTCCTGGAAGATACGGTGAGGGCTATCAATGGCCGGACAATCCACACGTTCCACACGGAGGGTGCCGGTGGCGGCCACGCGCCGGACATCATCAAGATCGCCATGTACCCGAACGTGCTGCCAGCCTCCACCAACCCGACCAAGCCTTATACGATCAACACCGTGGATGAGCACCTGGACATGCTCATGTCGGTGCACCACCTCGACAAGAGCATCCCCGAGGACGTGGCCTTTGCCGACTCCCGCATCCGCCCGGCAACCATCGCGGCCGAGGATATCCTGCAGGACATGGGCGTGTTCAGCATCATGTCGTCCGACAGCCAGGCCATGGGCCGCGTGGGCGAGGTAATCTCCCGTACCTGGCAGACGGCCCACAAGATGAAAATCCAGAGAGGTCCTTTGGCGCAGGATAAAGGCAAAGACAACGATAACTACCGCGTGAAGCGCTATGTGTCCAAGTATACCATCAATGCAGCTAAGGCGCAGGGAATCGATTACTGCATAGGTTCAGTAGAGGTAGGTAAGTATGCCGACCTGGTGCTGTGGGAAACGAGCCTGTTTGGTGTAAAACCGGACATGATCCTGAAGAACGGATTCATTGTAGGTGCTAAGATGGGTGATCCAAACGGCTCCATCTCGTTGCCACAGCCAGTAATCTACCGTCCGATGTTCGGTACACTAGGCAAATCCATAGGGCGTGCCGGCTTCAATTTCGTGTCAGGTGTCTCCCTTGAGAACGGGAACATCAATCGCCTGGGCCTGTCCAAAAACTCACTGGCGGTAAAGGGCTGCCGGAAAGTATCGAAGAGGGACATGGTGCACAACAACGCCATGCCGAAGATTGAGGTGGATCCGGAAACCTACACCGTAACAGCGGATGGCGAAGTGTTGACCTGCGAGCCGCTGAGTGTGGTGCCCATGGCGCAGCGCTACTTCCTGTTCTAGTTTTTAACGTGTTGCCAGCCTAGCCCAAACCGGCTTAAGCTGGCAACACATTTACCTAAGTATGATTCTGGTAGAAAAGGTAATAGGTAGCCTGGCAGGCACTGCGATGAATGGCAGAAAAGTGGATTTGCTGGATCTTGATTGGTTCGACACGGGCAAGACCACGCTCAGGAAGCGAACGCGTGCCGGTCAGGAAGTAGGCATCCGTAAGGACACTACTCCGTTGGAAGACGGCGATATTCTGTACCTGGACGAGGAGCGCGCCATTGTGGTCCATATCCTGCCTTGCGAGTGCATTGTGTTCAAGCCCCGGAATTTTCGGGAGATGGGCACCATCTGCTTTGAGATCGGAAACAAGCACATCCCCATCTTTATCAATGAGGAGGCAGAGGTGCTGGTGGAGTTTGAGCAGCCGCTGTACCGGTTGCTGGAGCGCTCCGGGTATGAGCCGCGGCGGGAGGTAAGAAAGCTGTTAAAAACACATGCGCTGCGCGTGCGCAAGCATGAAAGCAGCTACAACAGAAAAATCACCATCAAATAAGGTACGCTTATGCAGCCATTGTTAACCCTGCTCCAAATCAACGATTCCATGTTCCCGATTGGGGGCTTTACCCAGTCTTACGGTCTGGAATCTTATGTGAGCCAGGGAATTGTAAAAGACACACCCTCTGCGACAGTCTATGCCCGAGACATGCTGGCGCATAGCATCTACTACAACGACGCCGCCTTTTTGCAGATGGCCTGGAGGCTGCTGGAAGCTAAAAAGCCGGCGCGGGAGTTCCAGAAGCTGGATGAGTTGATCACCGCGCTCAAGGCTCCGTCTGAGATCCGGATGGCCAGCAAGAAACTGGCGATCCGCTTCCTGAAGCTGACTCAGACGCTGCACCCGGTCAAGCGCTGCAGTAACTACTTGGTCAAAGTTCAGGAGGGCAAGCTGCACGGGCATTACGCCGTGGCCTTTGCCATGTATGCACATGCTCATGGTATTACGCTCAAGGAGGCGCTGATGGCTTTTTACTACAACACGCTGAATGGCATCGTGACCAACTGCGCCAAGCTGGTACCCATTAGCCAGAACGACGCGCAGAAGATACTCTTCAATCTGCAGGCCACCATCAGCCAGCTGGTCGAGCAGCAGGAGGATCTGGACGAGTCGCTGGTGGGGCTGTGTTGTATCGGGCAGGAGATCCGCTGCATGCAGCACGAGAAGCAATACTCAAGACTGTACATTTCCTAAAGACATAATTTAAACAGACACTTTATGCCAAGAACACACGTGAGAATAGGGGTGGCAGGGCCGGTAGGCTCTGGTAAGACGGCTTTGATAGAAAGGCTGACCCGAAAGATGGGAGAGGAGTACAGCATCTGCGTGGTGACCAACGACATTTATACCCGGGAGGATGCTGATTTCCTGATCAAGAACTCCAGCCTGCCAGCCGACCGCATCATTGGGGTGGAGACGGGCGGCTGCCCGCACACCGCGATCCGGGAAGATGCTTCGATGAACATAGAGGCGGTGGAGGAGTTGGTGGAGCGCCACCCGGACACCGAGATCGTATTTGTGGAGAGCGGCGGCGACAATATATCAGCTACTTTCAGCCCGGATTTGGCTGACGTAACCATCTTCGTGATCGATGTGGCCGAGGGCGACAAGATGCCCCGCAAGGGCGGCCCGGGCATCACGCGCTCCGATCTGCTGATCATCAACAAGACAGACCTGGCTCCTTACGTGAACGCAGACCTGGCCATGATGGAGCGGGATTCGAAGAAGATGCGGGGCGAGCGCCCGTTCATCTTCACCAACCTGATGAAGCTGGAGGGCCTTGATGAGGTGATCCAGTGGATCAAGACCTATGCTTTGCTAGAAAAAGAGGAGGAACATGCTTAGTAGAATCGGCATAAATGCGGAGAGGGAGGGAGAGCGAACCTTGTTAAAAGACAGCTACCATAATGCACCCTATAAGGTGGTGCATTATGGCTCCCGCCATTTGCAAAAGCACCTGGAGCTTATCCTGATGAGCTCCTCGCCGGGTATCATGGATGAGGATGAGGTTACGATAAAGGTGGATGTGCACGAAGAGGCGCACCTGAAGCTGTCCACACAATCTTTCAGCAAGTTGCATCCCATGAAAAAGGGAGCGGTGCAGCAAACGAACGTGACCATCAAGAAGGGAGGGGTCTTCAAGTACATTCCGCATCCGGTCACCCCGTTTGCAGGGTCCATCTTTAAAACCCTCAACGAGATTCAGATGACGGGAAGTTCCACGCTGATCTGGGGCGACATCATTGCCTCCGGCCGTGTGTATTCAGGGGAGTCGTTTGCGTTTAAAAGATTTCACAGCATCACAAAGGTGACCTGCGACAAAAAGCTTGTCTTGCTGGACAATCAGCTACTGGAGCCGGCCAGGCAGCCGATGGATTCTATCCTTTTTTATGAGGGCTATACCCACCAGGCCACGCTGCTCTATGTGTCTCCCTTTGCCGAAGAACTGAAAGCCGAGCTGGACGAGATCCTGGTAGAGAAGTTCGAAGAGATCGACTTTGGCTTCACGCAGTGCGCGCCGAATGCCGTGATGCTTCGCGGCATGGGGAAAGACGGTGGCGTGTTGCATGACTGGCTAAGTACCATGGGGCAGCTGTGCTGGGAGTTTACCATGCACAAAAGCCAACCGGAATCAGAAGAGCAGCAACTGCTTGACACGCAATCAAATCAGGTACAGCTGGCGGCTACTGGCGGCGAAGCAATCACTGAGCCAGCACCGGCATCTGAGGTGCAGTAGCGGCGACGGTAGCTAACAAAAGTTAAAACAGATTCACCAGCAAAGAAGGAGGGCATATGCACGAGATATCCATTGTGAGGAATGTGTTTGACACCTTGCAGGAAACCTACCCGGAAAAGTTCGGGAGAATCAGCAAGGTGCAAATGGAGGCCGGTTTGCTGAGCAACATACAGCCGATCCTGATACAGAACGCCTTTGAGGCCCTGATCATGGAAGAGCCAGGCTTGGCAGATATTGAGCTGGAAGTGGTGCAGCTTCCGATCATCGCCCACTGCGAGACTTGTGAGAAAGGCTTTGAGGTGGTGCGCCACAAGTTCGTGTGCGCCTGTGGCACTCCCTCCAGAAAGATTGTGCAGGGAGAGGAATTACAGATAAGTAAAGTAGAATTCTTCGGGAATTAAACAGATAAAACAGAAAGATATGAGTACGCCAAAATATCCAAAAAGTAACCAAATGCCGGTAGGTTCCGTGCAGTGCGACAACACAACCCTGAACCTGCTGAAGGCAAACGATTTCGTAGCCAAGGCCATCCGTGAGAAGCTGTCGGACGTGCTGGTGATCAACGTGTGCTCCTCGCCGGGAAGCGGCAAGACCACCCTGATGCAGGAGACGGGCAAGCGCCTGAGCGAAAAGCTCAACCTGGCCGTGCTGGTAGGAGACCCGGAAACAGACCGCGACGCCATCCGCATGAAAGAGGTGGGCATCAATGCCCTGCAGATCGTGACCGGCGGCATGTGCCATATCGAGGCGCAGATGATCCTGCAGGCGCTCGACCACATCGATTTGACCGGCGTGGACCTGCTCTTCATCGAAAACGTGGGTAACCTGGTGTGTCCCGCTGCCTTTGATTTAGGCGAGGACATCCGCGTAACGGTGCTGGCGGCTACGGAAGGCGATGACAAGCCCAAAAAGTACCCGCGCATGTTCCTGACCAGTGAGTTGCTCGTCGTTTCAAAAGCTGACCTGCTGCCCTACGTGCCATTCTCGGTAGAGGCCGCTGCGCAGGATGCCAGAGAAGTAAATCCGGCAATAGACGTGATGGCCATCAGCAGCCTGAAAGGCGACGGCATGGACGAGTGGTGCAACTGGCTATTGGCAAAGGTGCAGGAAAAGAAAGCCAGTTTGGAGACAGCCTAAGGTATAGGCGCATACCTTCCTGATCATGCTGAATAAACAGATAGAAGTGACACATGCGCTGGGTAATGGCCTCGATGTAGGCCAGCGGACGGTGGATGTGCTGGAAGTGGAGTGGCATGAAACCCCTAAGTCGCGCATGCGGCGCAAGACCAAAGCGGGGCGGGAGGTGCTCATCAACAGAAGGGACAGAGGCACCTTTCAGGACGGCGATACGCTATACTTGTCAGACGAACTGGTAGTTATACTTCGCATCAGGCCTTGCGACTGCATTGTGCTTCGCCCAACCACCTTGCAGGAGGTGGGCACCGTCTGCTTTGAGATCGGCAACAAGCATGTGCCCATTTTTATGACCGAACAGGAAGAGGTTTGCGTGGCATACGACGGGTATTTGTACCAGATGTTGCTAAGCAATGGTTTTGCGCCCGCCATAGAGGAAAGAGTGCTATGCCCTTACCAAATGGTAAAGGCTTATGGAAATGTGGTCTGAGTCATACCCCATATAATTAATGGCTTGTTGGATTCAAGGTGAGAGGGTTGGAAGGCAGCCTGAGCCGGTACTACGGACATGGCTGTTCTTTCAATTATACCTGCAGTTGCGGAAAGCCCGCGCAGGTATAGCGTGGAGGGAAAGAGTAGTATAATTGAGTGAAAGAGCTATGACCAGAATATTGTTTTTAGTGAGCCTTTGTCTTGCTTTTCTCAGTTCGTGCACAGGCTATGAGCCGGAGCACGAGGCTACGGAAAATGGCATCGTCGTGACAGACATCCGGGGAAAGGAAGTGCGGCTGAAGGAGCCTGCCCAGCGAGTCGTGGTGCTCTACCAGGGTGCGCTGGACGGCATGTACATGCTGCACGCCGAGCATACGTTGGTAGGCATACAGAACAACATTTACACGAATCCCAGCACGTTAAAATACTTCAGCAAGCTCGATCCACGTATTGCCAGAAAAGAGCTTCCTGCCCCGGGCAACTGGGAGACTTCTACCAACATCGAGAGTGTGGTGGCGCTCAAGCCGGATCTGGTGATCATGGCCTCGAATCAAACCGACGCGATAGGCTTACTCGAAAACCTGGGCATCAAGGTGTTCGCGGTGGAAGCCCAAACCAATCAGCAGCTGTACGACGAGTTGGAGGCCATCGGTAAGCTGACAGGGACACACGAAAGGGCATTAGAGTTGCTAGCCTATACCCGCCGGAAGTTGGAGGAGATCCAGCAGAAGACAGAAGATATCATGCCAAAGAAGTCCGTTTACTACGCCTGGTCAGGGGGCCGTATCTATTCTACTTCGGGCCAGAACAGCCGCATGAACGAGTGCTTTGAGCTGGCAGGGGTAAGAAATGCCTGCACCTTTGAGTTAGACCAACCCAACATCAATCCAGAGACTCTTATCTCCTGGGACCCGGACCTGATTCTGCTGTGGAGCACAGACCCGCAGGATGTCTATAACAAGAAAGAATTATCAGTGCTGAAAGCCGTTAAAAACAAAGAAGTATATGTCCTCGACCCGCCTTTCTTTTACGACCCGCATACCCTCAAAATCATGGTTGCCGCTCTGGAGTTGCATAACTTGAGTTACGGGGAGAGCGGCAGTTTCGACCTGGAAGAGAACCGGAGGGAGATCATGGCCAGCCTGTATGGAGAGGCGAAAGCAAGCGCGTTGTTCGAATGAGAAAGTACCTTATCGGGTTCCTGATCTATGGCTTGCCCTTGCCACTGCTGTTGTATTCGCTTACAGTAGGCCCATCGCAGGGCCTGCACCTATCGGATTACTGGGAGTGGGCCAAGACAGTGCTTTCCGGAGGTATAACTGACAGTGCCGGTGACCTTTACATGATCAACAACATCATTGAGAATGTGCGGCTCCCCCGGGTAATACTCACCTTTATCATCGGGGCCGGGCTTGCCGCCTCGGGGGGCACGCTGCAGGGCATTTTCCGGAACCCGCTGGTAGACCCCTATGTGCTGGGCATTTCCTCGGGCTCGGCCTTCGGGGCGGCGCTGGCCATCGCGTTCCCGCTTATCAATATCAACCTGTCGGCTTTTGCGTTGGGAGTGGTTTCCGTGATTCTGACGTACTCTTTTGCTTTCTCCAATAAAAGCGCCTCCATTGTAGCGGTCATACTTTCGGGCATGATCGTGTCGGGCATCTTCACAGCCATGCTGACCATTGTGCAGTACATCAGCGACCCTTACAAGTTGCAGGCCATTATTCAGTGGACCATGGGCAACCTGCACCATGCTTCCTGGGACAAGATCAACAGCGCCGCTCTACCCATAGCGGTGGGTGTGGGGGGCATGTACCTGCTGCGCTGGAGGCTGAACCTGTTGGCCCTCGGCGATCAGGAGGCCAAGGCCGTCGGGGTAAACCCAAACCGGGATAAGATCATCCTCGTCGTGCTGGCTACGTTAACGACTTCGTCTTCAGTAGCGGCAGCGGGTATCATCAGCCTGTATGGCTTGTTTGTACCGCACCTGACACGCATGATGGTCGGGCCGGATAACCGGAAGTCCATGCCGGCCAACATTCTTTTTGGCGGTTCCTTTCTGTTAATCATCGATAACTTCTCCCGCTCGCTGATGGAGTTCGAGATTCCGATTGGCATTTTCACCATGCTGCTGGGGGCGCCTTTCTTTATCTTTTTAATGAAGAAGAACAAAATAAACTGGGTATGACGAAGCAGGCAATTGAGGTAAGCAACCTGAGTTTCAGTTACGGCAGCACACCCATCCTGGAGGATGTGAACGTTGCTTTTCCGGAGGGGAAGTTCTCGGTGGTGTTGGGGCGGAATGGCAGCGGAAAATCCACGCTCTTCAACATCTTGTCCGGCATGGCCGACTACCGCCAGGGCTCGGTCAAGCTGATGGGCCGTGAACGAAAAGAAATGTCCTTTGCCGACTGTGCTACTATCCTGGGCTTTCTGCCGCAGTTTCACAAATCCATTTTCCCCTTCAAGGTGCGCGATGTGGTGCTGACGGGGCGTGCCGCCTTCTCTTCCTTCAGCCCCAAGAAAGCAGACCTGGAGAAAGTAGAGCAGGCTATCGCCGAGCTGGAGATTTCCCACCTGATTGATAGACCCTATACGGAGCTGTCGGGCGGAGAGCAGCAGTTGGTGATGATTGCGCGGGTGCTAGTGCAGAACCCTGGTATCATACTTCTGGATGAGCCCACCAACCACTTGGATGTGTACTACCAAACCTTTGTGCTGGAAAAACTTCGAAAGCTGTCCCAGAATAACTTCACGGTCATCGCCATCATGCACGACCCGAACCTGGCCTTCCTTTATGCCGACCACTGCTTCTTCATGAAGAACAAAACGGTCGTGAAAACAGACCTGGCCAACCATGACAGCCAGCTGTTGCAATACGTATATAACGTGAACTTCACAGCCGTGCAGGTGAAAGAAAAAACGATCGTGGTACCCACTATGTAAGCACCTATGGACATTCAAATCAGAGAGATAGAGAAGAAGAGAATTGCAGAACTCGTGGCCTACGTGGTGGACTTCCGGAAGGAGCTCTTCCCCATGGTTGACCACCGCGCGATACCCGAGGACCTGGCTAATTTTGAGTCCTGCTATGTGGCCGATGATAATGCGGTGTTCCTGGTCGCCACAGACGCGTCAGATACCATCATCGGAACCATCGGCATGAGGAGGTATGACCACCGTTTCGCTCACTTAAACTATACCGGCCAGGTTGTAAACGAGGTGCTCAAGCTATACGTTGAGCCGGCTTACAGGAAAAAAGGACTTGGCAAGGCCCTGGTCAACGCCCTGAAGTCGGAGGCCTGGCAGCGGGGCATTGAAACGCTCTACCTGCACACCCACCCTTTCTTGTCGGGCGCACTGGAATTCTGGACAAAGCAAGGCTTCCGGGTGGTATGTCAGGACGATACTGAGGTTTTCCGCACGATACACATGGACCTCGCCATGTTGGGCGCTGCAGACGCGGCTGAAATTGAAAAGGAAGTCACAATAGGACTATAAGAAGTATTGAGCGACATGTACGTAACGTTGAAGTGGATCGGTGTGCTGATGGCACTGTTCCTAGTCCGGTTTTCCGTGTTAGGAAACGGTTTGGGAAGTGTTAGCGGCAAGGTGTTGGATAGGGAAGGCAATGCCCTGGTGGGCGTTTCGGCAAGCATTGAAAGTATAGGAAAAGGGGATGTCACGAACCTGGATGGCCACTTTCGCATTTCGCAGATACCCTATGGTAACTATGTGCTGCTCGTGAAGGGGCTGGGGCTAGAGGAAAAGAGAGTTTCTCTGACTCTGAGCGAACACGCCGAGCACGTGCAGTTGGAGGTACGGCTCAATCGCGTGGCTCACGCCATGCAGGAAGTGCTGGTGACGGGCCGCAAGGAAACTGACTATGTGAATGAATACAGCTTTGTCGGCACCAAGCTCCAAAGCCGCGTGATGGATGTGCCGCAGACCATCACCTCGGTCACGAAGGAGCTGATAGAGGACCAGCAGGCCTTTCTGGTGACAGACGTGGTGCAGAATCTGGCCGGTGTGAACCAGTACTCCGCTTATGATGACCTGACCATCCGGGGCTTCCGCAACGGCTATGAAACAGGGTACAGGCTGGTGAACGGGCTTCGCTCCGGCTACGGGTATGGCACGAGCTTTTTCCGGGTGCCGCTTACGGTAAACCTGGAGAGCGTGGAGGTGCTTAAGGGGCCGGGAGCTGCCCTCTTCGGCGACATCAACCCGGGCGGGACGGTGAACCTGGTGACCAAAAAGCCGCTGGAGGAAGACCGGAAAGCGGTGAGCTTCTCGGTGGGCAGCTTCCAGGCCATGCGCAGCACGCTGGACATGACAGGCCCGCTCAACAAAGACAAATCCCTGCTATACCGGCTCAACATCGGCTTTGAAGACACCAAAACCTTCCGGGAGGTGAACGACCGCAGCTCCCTGATGATAGCGCCCACCGTCACCTTCCGCCCCACCGACAAGACCACCGTCAACGCCGAGCTGATCTACAGCAAATTCGACGGTTACCTGGACCGCGGCATGGGCATCCGGGGCGGTGACTTATACGCGCTGCCGAGGTCCTTCACCCTGAGCCAGCCCAGCGATTACTACCGCGTTAACGATGTGTCGCTCAACGCCTCCCTCAACCACCGGCTCACCGACCGGCTCTCCTTCAACGCGGCCTACATGAAGTTTGTCTACCACGAGGAGCTGAGCGAGCACCGCACGCTCAATACCTTTGCCGATGCCCCGGCCAACACTATCATGAACCTGCGCTACCTGGAAAAGAAGGTGAACGAGTATACCGATAACCTCTCCACCTACTTTTCGGCCAGTGGCCATACCGGCAGCCTGCAGCACAACCTCATACTAGGGCTCGACTACATCAGCTTCCAGACCGACAAGCGCGGGCACCAGTGGGAGGCCCGTGAGATGGAGGTGGACGGGCAGCGGGTACCCCTGACCTTCGACCTCAACAACCCCACCTACGAGCTGCGGGACCCGAGCAAGTACATCCGCCGGCCCCTGGCTTCCTTCTTTCTGGATTACCTCAACGCCAGCTATAGCACCACCGGCCTGTATGTGCAGGACCAGGTTGGCATATCGGACAGGCTAAAGCTACTCATGGGCCTGCGCTATGAGATGTTCCGGGACCAGCGCGAGTATGGCAGCGGGGAAGAAAAGGTACACCAGAACGTGTGGCTCCCCCGGCTGGGGCTGAACTACCAGGTGCGGGATAACCTGAATTACTTTGCCAGCTACAGCCAGGGCTTCAAGCCCATTGACCCAGCTTTTGTCCGCAACCCGGAAAACTATGGCGGCACCGAGCCTTTCGATAGCGAGAGCAGCTACCAGGTAGAGTCGGGGCTGAAAGGGGAGTTTCTCGGTAAGCGTCTGTTCTCCACGCTGTCGTTCTTCCACATCGAGAAGCGCAACATGCTGGTGAACACCGGCCAGCTCACGGAAGCGGGCAACCCCATCTACCGGCAGAACGGGCGCGTCAAATCGCAGGGGGTGGAGGTGGAAGCCACCGGAAGTATAACGCCCGGCCTGAACCTGAGCGTGAACTACGCTTTCAACCACACGGAGGTACTGGCTTCGGACCTGGAGGGGGAGGAGGGGCTGCAGACGCCCAACGCCCCCCGGCATTCGGCCGGCCTGTGGGCCAAGTATACTTTCTCCGAAGCCGGTCTGGAGGGCTTTGGGCTGGCCATAGGCGGCAATTACGTGGGAGACCGGCGGATGGAGCTGCAGGTGCAGGACGTCCGAACGGGGGATTGGGTTTGGGAATACTGGCCCTCATATACCGTGGTGAATGCCGCGGCTTTCTATAGGGTGAACAAGTTCAAACTGAGCCTAAACGTCAACAACGTTTTTGATGAGTACTACTTCGTAGGGGGCTACGATTACCAAAGGGCCTTCCCGGGGGCTCCCCGCAACTTTATACTTTCCATGGGCTACACTTTTTAGCAGCCCCGTTTTTCCCGTCGAGACTGTCCTGCTCCGAGTAGCTGCGGTCATTCCGAAGCTGCCTTGTCACAACGGTTCACGCAGCCCTGGCAGCCCCTGGAGTCCGGCCCACTACCTATTTGGAACGGCAAGGCCCAGCCCCTGCTTCTAGCAGCAGGCCCTGTGGCTGAAGGTGCGGGCCAGCAAAATTTGCCCCGAGACGAAGGCTAGCCGCTACCTTTTGTGCTTGCCTTGGGGCGTAAATCCTTTTCTTACGGTTGTTTGAGCTGGCTTTACTAAAAAAAGCAGGCAAAGGAAACATTTTGACTAAACACATGTATATACATTAAATGTGTATACATTGTTAGAATGATAAAGAGCAGAAACCCACACAAGAACTTAAAGGCATGGCAAGTATCAAATGGGTAGCAGACCTGACGCATAGCGAAGTAAAGTTTAAGGTAAAGCACCTGATGCTCACCACTGTAAGCGGCTATTTTAGGAGTTTTGATGTAGAGGCGCTTACGCCTGATGCTGCGTTTACTGGTGTGGAGAGCCTGGTGTTCACTGCCGAAGTAGACTCCATCAGCACCAACAACGCGCAGCGCGACACCCACCTAAAGTCAGCGGACTTTTTCGATGCCGCGCAGCATAGCCAGGTTCGCTTTGTGGCCACCGAGTATGAGCAGGTATCTGGTGAGAAGTATAAACTGCTAGGCGAGCTATCCATCCGGGGAATAACCAGGCCTGTGGCGCTGGATGTGGCCTATGGCGGCACTGTCGTAGACCCTTACGGGCAGACAAAAGCTGGCTTTTCGGTGCACGGCAAGCTAAGCCGCAAAGAGTTCGGACTAACCTGGAATGCCGTGACCGAGGCGGGCAGCGTGGTAGTGAGCAATGAGATAAAGCTGCACGCTGAGGTTCAGCTGGTGAAGCAGGTACCCTATCCTGCTTGGAATTAATTAAATATGCAACAGGGCCGTATACTTTATAACCAGGGATATACTGCCACAAATAATTGAACATCATGGAAAACAGAATATTAGGCCTGCATCACATTACGGCGATTGCCGGTATGGCCAAACGGAACCTTGATTTTTACACGAAAGTACTGGGCCTGCGCCTGCTCAAGAAGACAGTGAACTTCGACGACCCGGGCACTTACCACTTCTACTATGGAGACGAGAAAGGAAGCGCAGGTAACATCCTCACCTTCTTCCCCTACGAAGGGGCCCGGAGGGGGAGTGTCGGAACGGGTATGGCCACCAATATTGCCTATGCCGTACCGGAGGGCAGCTTCAATTACTGGATAGACCGCTTTGAGAAGCACAACGTCATCTACAACAAACCCTCTGAAAAGTTTGGGGAGCAGTACCTGACCTTCCTGGATCCGGACGGGCTGAAGCTGGAACTGGTTATCCCCAAAAACGGCGATAACCGCATAGCCTGGGAAACAGACGAAGTAAAGGCCGATGTGGCGACCAAAGGCTTTCATGGGGTAACGCTGACGCTGCAGAACAAGGGGAAAACAGCTGAGGTACTGACTGATATTCTCGGGTATACGTTTCAGGAGCAGAGCGGTAACCGTTTCCGCTTTGCCACCGATGCGGTGGAGACGGCCAACATCATTGACCTGGTAGAGCTGCCGAACGAGGCCCGCGGCATTGGGGGCGCGGGTACAAACCACCACATCGCCTTCCGGGTGAAGGACGAGGAGGTATTGATGCACTTCCACGACAAAATTGCGGGCCTGGGTTATAGCATCACGAACAAAATAGACCGCAACTATTTCTACTCGCTATACTTTCGGGAGCCGGGTGGCGTGCTGTTCGAGATTGCCACCGATAACCCGGGTTTCGGCATCGACGAGCCCTGGGATAAGCTGGGGGAAAGCCTGCTGTTGCCGCCGCAATACGAGCCCCGCAGAGCCGAGTTGGAGGCCGTGTTGCCTAAGCTTGATTAAGCACCGGAAGGAGATTGGATCCGTAAACTTAAGTAAAGCATCAAAAACAAAGTATGAAAGCATTTGCCGTTACCCGCTTGTACGCCGATGAGAATGGCGACAGCCGCTTTGAGGATATCGAAAGGCCATTGGACCCGGAAGGGGAGATCGGGTTTTTGTCGGAGCCCGAGGCTGTGGAAAGCATCATTTTCCGGAAGGTGGTGTCTACCTATGACTATGATTTCCACACGGCGCCAGACCGGCAGTACCTTTTTCTGTTGGATGGCGGGATAGAGATAGAGACTTCGCTGGGCGAGAAGCGGCGCTTCGAGACGGGGCAGGTCCTGCTCCTGGAGGACACTACCGGCAAGGGGCATAAGACGCGCAACCTGCAGCCTGAAGTCCGCAGTTCCGTTTTCGTGACGCTGAAGGAAAAGAGCTGAAGGCGATGCGCTATACTTTATAAAACTGAAAAGCTATTATGTATACCCATAGTACAGAAGTGATTACAAAGGGCAAGCCCCTGTCTGAAACCGGTAAAGCGCTGATCATGGTGCATGGCCGGGGGGCCACCGCCGAAAGTATACTTGGGCTGGCCCAGCAATTGCCGGTGCAGGATTATACGCTGTTCGCCCCACAGGCTACCCAACACAGCTGGTACCCGTACAGTTTTATGGCCCCGCAAGCGCAAAACCAGCCGGCCCTGGACTCTGCCCTGGAGCGGCTGGACGAGCTGGTGGAAAGTATCCTGGACCAGGGCGTAAAGAGCGAGGGTTTATACTTTGCAGGCTTCTCGCAAGGGGCCTGTCTTGCGTCCGAATATACTTCCCGAAACGCCCGGAAGTATGGCGGGGTGCTCCTCTTCACCGGCGGGCTTATCGGGCAGCAACTGGATAGCAGCAAGTATAAGGGCGATTTTGCCGGCACCCCCGTACTCATCACCACCGGCGACCCGGACCCGCACGTGCCCGTTAGCCGGGTGGAGGAGACGGTGGAAGTAATGGAGAAGCTTGGGGCTGCCGTTACCAAAAAGGTATACCCGGGGCGCCCGCACACCATTGGGCAGCAAGAACTGGATCTTGCTAACCGCATACTCAAATCACCTAAAACAGACTAAGGCTATGGAGATCGAAGTGAAGGACAACCCGGCCAGGCACCGGTTCGAGGCAACAACAGAAGGGCGCACCGCCTTTATAGACTATAAGCTGCGGCCTGGCGTAATGACGGTGCTACACACCGAAGTGCCAAAAGAACTGGAGGGTCGTGGAATAGCCGGCGCCATGACGAAGTTTGCGCTGGAGCACATGGCGGCCAATAACCTGCAGCTGGTTCCGCTGTGCCCTTACATGCAGGCATATCTAAAAAAGCACCCGGAGTACGCGTACCTGGTGAAAGATAAGGCCAATGAAAGCGTATAGATAAAAGTCTAAAGCTGACCGTGTTTAAGGTATACGTCAAGCAACATGCCCTTCCCTGTAAAATTTAAAGGCGAGAAAGTGGTTCCTGTAGAAGAGGGACAGACGGTGCTGCAGGCATCGCTGGCTGCCGGTATACCCCATTACCATGCCTGCGGCGGAAAGGGGCAGTGCACGACCTGCCGCATCCTGGTGCTGGAGGGGCAGGAGCTGCTAACCCCGCCCACCACCTCTGAACGGGCCATTAAAAACGTAAAGAAGTTTCCGGACAACGTGCGGCTGGCTTGCCAGTCTTACGTAAGGGGGGAAGGCGTAGAAGTACAGCGCCTGATCCGGGATGAGACCGACCGCTATATCTTCATAAACGGCAAGGAGGACAATATGACCCGGGTGATGGGGGAGCGACGCAAGCTGGCGCTTTTCTTCATCGATATCCGAAACTTTACTCCTTTTATTGAGGCACACCTGCCCTTCGATGTCATCCACATTATGCGCCGGGTATTTGCGCTCATGCGTAATGCCATCAGCCAGTACGAAGGCAAAATCATAGACACAGCCGGGGATGGCCTCTATGCGGTCTTCGGTTTGAACGACGGGATCAAGAAGGCGGCAGAGTCGGCTGTACTGGCCGGGCTGAAGATCCTGGAAGACATCAAGATATTCAACAACACGTACCTGCGCCCATACTTCAACCACTCTTTCGAGGTGGGCATCGGGGTGCATGTAGGGAAGGTGATCGTGGGTAACGTGGGGATTGGGCTGAGCGATAATCTGACCGTGATGGGCTATCCCGTGAATGTGGCCGCCCGACTCCAGGCAGCCACGAAAGAACTCAACAACAGCTTCGTGATTTCGGAGCGTGCCTACCGGTTGCTGAAGAACCCGCCCTACTCCGCCGGCTGCGCCTACCTGACCCTGAAGGGCGTGAGCAATCCCTACGAGGTAAAGCTGATTGGCAAGCCGTATGCCTTCAGCCAGGCAGCGTCTCCGCCCAGTGTCACCTGACTTAAGCCTCTTTTTTCTGCGTGCGTACCTGTTTTAAGGCCGTTCCCCAGCTAATTAGCTGGTCCAACAAGGTGTTGAGCTTCTTCTCCTGGAAGGAAGCAGGCTTAAAGTCAGTGTAGTTCTCGAAATCGGTGAAAAGCGAGAGCGCCACCTGTTCCCGCACGTCGGCCATCTGCAGCTCTGCCACAATGTTGCGCAGGTGCTCCACGGACCGGGCACCGCCGGCGTTGCCGTAGGCCACAAAGCCAACTGCTTTGTTGTTCCACTCCTTGTAGAGAAAGTCCAGGGCGTTTTTGAGCGATGCCGGCACACCATGGTTATACTCCGGCGTAACAAGCACAAAGGCATCGAATGGGTCAATCCGGGCAGACCAGTCTTTGGTGTGCTGCTTGGTGTATTTTTGCATAGCGGGCGAGTTGGGCTCATCCAGGAATGGCAGGTTTACCTCCAGCAGATCTATCAATTCGAAGGTAGCGTCGGAGCGCTTCGAGGCGATCTCGTATACCCATTTTCCTACCGCCTCACCGTTCCGGCCGGGACGCGTACTTCCAATAATTACAGCTATTTTTAACCTGTCTGTGGTGCTCATCTCTGATATGGTTTATATAAGAACCTGCTATGGTTTCTGTTAAGCAAAGAAACAAAGTATAGCTTTCGGTTAACTGTAGTACTTGATTAAGGATGGCATTGTTGCCGCAGGTACTCAACTGGTCCTGGCTGAGACAAAAGAGAAACTGGTTTATACCTGAAGAGGTGCTCCTGCCTGTTTCTCATACCCACTCATTTACAGGTATTAAATTTCCTGGCCGTGTATTACGTGCTTAACTCACTTGCTATCAGGAGTTGTTGTATTCCATACTAAAAATAAGCCGTATACTAAAAGTGCTAATCTAAAATGCCAGGTATGAGCTACAGAAGTATAGCTAGCCGGCACAAGAGGCTCCCGAAGCAGGGTGCGGCGAAACTCGTGTTTGGAACGATCGAAAATTTTTTAAACCAAGTGCTATGTCTGAAAGTATGAATCCCTCCGGTGCAAGAATTGGCAGTTACTGGTACCTCCCGCTGCTGCTGGGGATCCTGTTTATTGCCTTAGGGATCTGGGTTCTTTTCACTCCCCTGGAGTCGTTCCTGGCTTTGGCTATATTTTTTGCCGTTACCTTTCTTATCTCAGGAATACTGGAGATCGTATACGCCATCTCGAACCGGCGTAGTCTCAACAAATGGGGATGGTCCCTGGCGGTCGGTATAGTGGATCTGATCATCGGTATCATTCTGGTTTCTACGCCTGCCATATCCATGGTAGTCCTGCCGCTTTATGTTGGCTTTGGCGTCCTGTTCCGTGCCACCCTGGCAATTGGGTGGGCCTTTGAACTGAAACGGAGGGAGGTACCCAACTGGGGGTGGTTTTTGGCTGTGGGTTTACTCGGGGTGCTGTTTGCCCTTGTCATGCTGTGGAACCCATTGTTTGGCGGTCTTACCATCGTCATCTACACCGGCGTGGCCTTGATTTCCATTGGTGTTTTTCAGGTTTTCCTGTCGCTCAGGCTAAAAAAGTATAAAGATATGTGGTAAGGGAAGGGTGGAAGCCCGCAAATGTTACCGGCACCTGCGGGCTTATACTTTTCGCAGGCACCCCTCCTGGTACTTCTGATGCGTTCGGAGGTTCTATGTTGAGGTTCCGCCAAGCGCGCTGAAAGTATGAACAAGCCTCTCTCACCCAACTTTCTGCTGATTTTCCCGCGTATCCCATTGCCTGAGATACCCTCCTCTCGCGCAGCCAGCATGACCATCCAGGGGCCTGCTGAAGTATAAATTTTAGGTGACAGCGGTAGTGGCCGCACCGCTGTAAGAAGTATATTTTTGAGGGCGCTGGGAGAGCCAGGAGCGGAATCAGATTGGTAAACTTCTATATTTATCGCTATCTTAAGTAAAATTTGCGCCTATGACACCCTCTGAAACCAAGCGAATAAATACTGCCTCCGAGGTTTTTAGCAACCTGGTTGGCACACGCTATGAAATGTATAACAGCCTGTTCTCGTCCCTGCCTTTCCACCGGGTCGAGAAAACAGGCGTGCTGCTCTCGTTGCTGGTGCTGCATTGCGAAGAAGGCTACCAGCGCCAGCTCAGCCCGCAGCAGATCATCCACAGCTTCTTTGAGCAGTATACCCATTACCGCACCGAGCAGGAGCAGAACGACCTCTTGTTCCGCTTTGTGCAGTACGCGGAGCGCCAGGTAGTGTTGTTTGATGCCCTGGAGGAAGCCGCTTTCCGCGATACCCACGACATGCACGGCATGGGCACCCTAAAGCAGCTCAGTGCAGCGGTGCTGCACCAGAAGGCGCAGGAGCAGCTTACCCAAAAACTGCAGGACTTTGCCGTGCGGACGGTGCTGACCGCGCACCCCACGCAGTTCTACCCGAGCAATGTGCTGGGTATCATCAACGACCTCTCGCAGGCGCTGGCAACAGACAATACTTCCCTGGCGCACTCTTACCTGCGGCAACTGGGCAAAACACCCTTCTTCAAAAAAGAGAAGCCCACTCCCTACGAGGAGGCCATTAGCCTGATCTGGTTTCTGGAAAACGTCTTTTACCGTGCTGCCGGTAACATCATCTCCTACCTAAGCTCCCAGTTTCCGGATGCGGTCCGCGCAGGCTCTAAAATGCTGCGGATGGGTTTCTGGCCGGGTGGAGACCGGGACGGAAACCCCTTTGTGAAGGCCGATACGACGCTGCAGGTAGCCGATGCCCTGCGGGGTGCCATCATCAGGGCATATTACGCAGATGTGCGCCAGCTCCGGCGGCGTTTAACGTTCCGGGGAGTGGAGGATTTGGTAAAAGACCTGGAGGCCAGGCTGTACAATAACCTGTTTGTTCCCGATTACAAGCTGGACATCAAACAGGAGGACATTCTAAGCTCGTTGCAGGAAATCAGGAGGCTGCTGCTGGAGGAGCACAACAGTTTATTTCTGAGTCTGGTGGAGGAGTTGATCACCAAGGTGGAGCTCTTCGGCCTGTTTTTCGCCTCCCTGGACATCCGCCAGGACTCCTCCGTGCACGCCGCCCTTTACGAGGAGTTGTCGGTGCGTACTACTCTCCTGCCGAAGGACTATGCGCAACTGCCGGAGGAGGAGAAGCTGGCCGCGTTGCAAGGTATAGGCGGAAGTATGATTTCCCCTGATCTGCTGGAAGATGATGAACTGCTGCAGGATACGCTGCGTACGGTTTCAGCCATACAGACAATTCAGGAGCGCAACGGCGAGGAGGGATGCCACCGCTACATTATCAGCCACTGCACCAGCGCTCTGAATGTGGTGGAGGTCTATACGTTGTTCGGGCTGGGAGGCTGCCAGCCGGAGGAGATCAGCGTCGACATCGTGCCTCTTTTCGAGACAATAACGGACCTGCGCCAAGCAGCCGGTGTGATGCGGCAGCTCTACGAAGATGAAGTATACAGAAGCCACCTGGCCCGGCGAGGCGATACCCAGACCATTATGCTCGGCTTTTCCGATGGCACGAAAGACGGCGGCTACCTTATGGCCAACTGGAGCATCTATAAAGCGAAGGAGGCCCTCACACAGGTGAGCCGGCAGTATGGCGTGGAGGTGATCTTCTTCGATGGCAGGGGAGGACCGCCAGCGCGCGGGGGAGGCAAAACGCAGCAGTTTTACGCTTCCATGGGCAACAACATTGCCAACAAGGAAATCCAACTCACCATTCAGGGGCAAACGGTAAGCTCTAACTTCGGCTCCGTAGATGCCGCCCAGTTCAACCTGGAGCAGCTTCTGTACGCCGGCATCAGCAACACACTGTTCAGCCGCAGCGGGTCTGACTTAACCCAGGAAGATGATCAGTTGCTGCAGGAGCTCGCCGAGGTGAGTTACGGGGCCTATTCCGAGCTCAAGAACCACCCAGAATTCCTGGAGTACCTGAACTTCGTGAGCCCGTTACGCTATTACGGAGAGGCCAACATCGGCAGCCGTCCCTCCAAGCGCAAGGCCGGAAAGCTGAACCTGGACGACCTGCGTGCCGTGCCCTATGTAGGTGCCTGGAGTCAGCTGAAACAGAACCTGCCGGGGTACTATGGCGTGGGGAAGGCCCTGGAGGCGCTCCACCGGAAAGGGGACTGGGAACGGTTGCAGCGCCTCTACAAGAGCTCGCTATACTTCAAGACCCTGTTGGATAACTGCGAGATGGCGATGAAGAAGTGCTTTTTCCCGGTGACGGCATACCTGGCCGACCATACGAAGTATGGCCCGCTGTGGAGGCAGATCTATGAGGAGTTTGAGCGCACCAAAAAGTATGTGCTCCTGCTGGCCGGCGCCGAGACATTGATGGCAGACAAGCCACTGGATGAGCTTTCCATCCACTTGCGGCAGCGCATAGAGTTGCCCCTGATCACGATTCAGCAGTATGGCTTGGCCAGGATACGGAGTCTGGAAGAGCAGGACCCGCAGCACCAGGGAAAAAAGGTATACGAGAAGCTGGTGGTACGCTGCTCTTTTGGGATCATTAATGCGGAGCGGAACTCAGCCTGAGGTGGCTTACCCCTTCGTGTAAAATAAGCTGAAGTTCTCATCCTGTCTCACCGTCTGCACAAAGAAGCGCTCATAAATGAGCTAAAGGACAGCCCTGCCGGCGGCCTCTTTGGCCTTACAGTGTAGGTAGGCGTCCTGAAAATCCTTCTTGATGTGCAGTACGGCGTCCAGGCCAGAGTCCTGTATTTCTCTGGCCTGGTCCGGGTGTACCTGGTAGAGCACCAGGTTGATGCCTGCCTTTTCGGCCTCGGACGTTTTGCTGAGTAAAGTCTTCAGTGCGGTCGGGTGAAGGGAGGTGACATACTGGCAATCCAGGAGGATATGCTTTGTACGGCGGAGGATCTCCTCGCGACATTTTACTTCCAACTGCCCTAGCACACTGCTGCCACACGCGCCATGAAGACTCATTACCACCAGGTCTCCCATTCGCCGTACCACCAGCTCCTCTCTCATCAAACGTTCTCTCTTTGCTGTAACATAGGCCAAATGTACAAATTCCGATATGTCCGGCTATGTGGCTAACACTGATTTTGCACTGCGCTAATTACTTAAAAAGCAGGTGTAACTTTCTGTGTATGAGAAGAGAAAGTATGGCAAATACGGCTTTAATCTTAGTGAGAATATAGTTTGAACTATACCTTCCTGCGTAAAAATATAGGTATATTGTGCACTCAGAACTAAACATAGCCAGCGCTTAGAACCCGACTCCTCTCAAATTAATTCTCCACACTTAATAATGACTGAAAACAGCACCATCAGAACAATCATCACCGACGACCATAGGATAATAAGAGAAGGGCTGCGCTCTTTATTGGAGCGCGACGGTGAGATAGAAGTGGTAGGGGAGGCTGGCAATGGCCAGGAACTCCTGCAGTTACTGAAGCACACAGCAGCAGATGTGGTGCTGATGGATGTGTGCATGCCTGTAATGGACGGCTTTGAGGCATTGCAGCACCTAAAGAAGCTATACCCTGACCTAGGGGTGATCGTGCTGACCATGCTGGACAGCCCCGCCACCCTGCACCGGCTGATGGAAAGCGGCGCCATCGGTTACCTCCTAAAAGACACAGGCGCCGACGAGCTTTGCACGGCTATAAAATTGGCATCCAAAGGCACCCCCTTCATCAGCTCGGGTATGTCTATGAAAATCGTTCAGAAAGCGATGCAGCCTGCAGAGGCGGGCGGCACACCGGCGGATAGCAGGATGCTGTCGAAGCGGGAGCGGGAAGTGCTGGCGCTAATCGCTGAGGGGTACACCAACGTTGAGATCGCAGAGAAGCTCTTCACCAGCAAGCGCACCATCGAAACACACCGCCAGAACATCCTGGAGAAGACGCAGGCCAAGAACACGCCTAACCTGATCAAGTACGCCATCCAGCATAACCTTATCGACCTGGACTCTTAATGGCCTGGGCACAGGTTCTGAAAGTATAAAGGAGCCTTCTTACGGGTTCTTTATATTTTCCTTGTACCCGGCAAATAATAGTAAGACCTTGGCCTGCGCGCACTGTAGGAGCAGCATAACACATGGCGTCAGCAGCTATACTACGATTGAGGAGAAGACTGGTATACAGTATTTAACTCCTGGTCTGCATGAAGCCAATCCTGTTGCTGCGTTAAATACGTAGTATTTGCGGCAAGGCGGTAAATGCCAGCGATAAAGACTTAAATAGCGAATCAAGTTCAGACATGGGTATGTTAGGTGCGTATAGCGGAGCACATGCCTGCTTAGGAACGGTGAAAGGGCGCTATCTTTAGCGTACTAACCAAGCATTGAAAACAGGGAGTGGCTATACCTATTTGGGTGCTGAGGGTAGCCCTCCCTTTTTTATGCCTCCCTTTCCGGTAGCTCAACCTAAGGGTAGGTATAAACTCGATATGTTATGGCGGCAAAAAGATATCCACGGAAAGTGGCAGTGCTAAAAGCTAGGGCGGTCAGCAGCAGCATTTACCTGCACCGGAAGGCAGGTGCGGCTGCCGTAGACAGCGGCTGCATGCGGGGCAACGACAGCTATGGCAAAAATGGAAGCGCCTCGGTAGGCATCATCCCAGAGCCAGAAGAGAAGCCAGTGAGGGAGCAGTCTTACAGCGACTTCATGAACTTTAACTACGGGGCACAGTCGCAGCGGCACTGCGGCCACCCAGCAGAGCGCTGATGCCTACACAAATAGGCTACCTACCTCAAGGCTTTTCATACTTGCAGGCCTGACTTACTAAGGGCTCTGAGTAGCTCTCATAGACTTCTGTATAAAATTGACACTTGTACAGCGCCAGTAACATTTACTGGCGCTGTATGCTTTAAAGGCCTGTACTTTCTACTACTCGCTGCAACAAATTTGAGCCAGCATATAGTATTTAGGCGTAGAAGTATATCAGCAAAATAAACATATGATGTGTTATGGAAGATAAAGTTGAACTGACCTCGATGGTTCATGTGCTGGCACGGCTACGGAAAGAGGGGTATACGGAGGATTTCAGGGTGACGGAAGACGGCAAGCTATGCACCCTGGACGGCAAGCAGGAGTTCGTGCCGGATCAGGTGCAGATCGTGAATTTTTATCGCTTTGAGGGGGAGAGCTATCCCGGAGACATGGCCATACTTTATGTGCTGGAGACTGCCAGCGGCGCAAAGGGTACCCTGTCGGATGCGTATGGCACCTATGGCGACGAGATAGTGGAAAACTACATGAGGCAGGTAAAGGACCTGGGCAAGAACCTCGATAAACACAAATAAAGACATCAACTATACCTAATAGATTAAACTTTCTTTGCTACACCCCGCGAGAAGTATAGATAGGTACAAACACTATGGCTAAACACAAGGTATCTGATCATCATAAAAATAAAAAGGAAGCGCCGGTGCCAAAAGGCAGGCTACTGGCAGTAGGTGGCAGTGAGGACAAGGGTAAACAGGAAAAACTGAAGCCCGAGCAGGCAAACAACACAGACTTTGAGAGCGAGGAGATCCTGAAGTTCCTGGTACAGGAGCTGAAAGGCAGCAACCCCACCATTGCCGTCATCCCGACAGCCTCCGATATCCCGCAGGAGGTAGGCCGCGAATATACCAGAATATTTAAGGAGCTGGGGATAAATAACGTGGAGGTGCTGGACATTCGCAACCGGGAAGACGCGCGGGACCCGCATCACTGTGAGGTGATCGAGAAAGCCTCCGCTATTTACTTTACCGGCGGCGACCAACTCCGGCTCACCTCTATTCTGGGGGGCACCAGGGTGCTGCAACTGATGAAGGAGCGCTTCACCTACGATGACATCCTCATCGCCGGCACCTCTGCCGGGGCCATGGCCCTGTCCACGCCCATGATCTACGAGGCTGATACCAAGGGAGGTTTCCTGAAGGGCGATGTGCGGATCACCACCGGCCTGGAATTCCTCAAGAACGTGGCCATAGACACGCACTTTATTGAGCGGGGGCGCCTGGTGCGCATGGCGCAGTGCATTGTTACCAACCCCGGCTGTATCGGCATCGGCTTGGAAGAGGACACGGCTGCCTACATTACGGAGGGGCGCGAGTTGGAGGTGGTGGGCAGCGGCCTGATCACGATTGTGGATGGCATGAGGCTGGCTAAAACCAACATTTACGAAATCGGTACGGGCGAGCCCTTCTCGGCGCACAACCTGTGCGTGCACCTGTTGTCGCCGGGCGAGCAGTATACCATCCCAACGTTCGATCAGCTGCACCTGTAGCCCCCTCCAACATGGCCGCCACTATCCCTAAACCTGAAGCTAGCTTAGTTGCTACGTTGCAGGGGGCATTTTGGCTGGTCACGGGCGTCTGGCCCTTCGTGCACTTAGAGAGCTTTGTGTGGGTAACCGGGCCCAAGCAGGATTACTGGCTCCTGTATACTGTGGGCTTGCTGATAAGCGTAATAGGGGCCACGCTACTGGCTGCCGGCATCCGGAAGCAGGTAACCGCCGAGATAAAGTGGCTGGGGGTGGGCGCCGCCGCGGGGCTGATCGGCATAGACGTATACTACGCCCTGAACGATGTGATACGGGACGTATACCTGCTGGATGCCGTGGCCGAAGCGACCCTGATCATACTTTGGCTGTGGGCCGGTGGCAAAGGCCTGAAAAGTATAGAATAGCTACGAAAACACATTTATGCAGCAGCCAGACAACACCCCGCTTCGGGCAAGGCATTACCCGCTTGTGCAGGAGCTGGAAAAAGAGGAGGAGCAGGTGCTGAGCGTCGGCGCCATGCGCCGGCGCAGCATCGCCGCCAGCCTGCTGCAGGAATACCAGACACTGCCCCTGGAGCCCCGCCTGGTGCCCAGCGCCGACGGTGCCCTGAAAGCCATCTGACCATACCTGCCTACGCCCTCGCCGGCGACAACAACCCTTACTGGAGCGTATACGCCGTCCTGATGCTGAAGCTTCCCGCTTATACCACCATCTACATCCTCACCCACGAATCTATTGAGTACCCCCTGCAGGAGTGGCTGCAGCCGCACTCCAACCGCAGGGCCGGCGACGAGCTGGCCAGCTATTACGCCGCGGAGCGGTTTGGCTGGCAGCGGGTAAAGGTGCCCGTGTACTTTGAGGGGGGCAACGTGCTGGTGGGCGATGATTTCTTTCTGCTGGGTGCCAACTATGCGGTGGACACCTGCCTTCACCTTAGTGAACAGTTGCTCTCGGACAAAGGCCTGAAGCTGAAGAAAGCCATCACCGAACTATACCAGCAGTACCTCGATAAAGACAGGATCCTATACCTTGTCGGCTCCACGCTGCAGCTGCCAGCCGAGCAAAAAAGGCGGTTTACCCGCAACGGTGAGGAATGGGAGGAGCTGCTGTACATGAGGAACAAGGAAGGCTCGGTGCAGCCTGTCTTCCACATCGACATGTTCCTGACGCTGGCCGGCCGCAACGAGAATGGCAAGTATCGGGTGCTGGTGGGGGACCCGCGCATGGCCTCGGACCTGCTGCATAATAAGTATGCAGCCCTTGCCACACCGGAGGCCTTCGATGAGATAGCGGCTTTGTTAACGCGTCTGAAGTTTGAGGTGATCCGGAACCCGCTGCCGCTCGTGTACGTGGATGACGAGCAGAGGAGGGTACGGAAGTGGTACTATGCCACCTACAACAATGCGCTGGTGGAGGTCAGAAGCGCGCAGGAGCGAACCGTGTGGCTGCCCAGCTATGGACACGGCAATTGGCCGGAGCTGCAACGCACAGACGAGGAGAACAAGGCCATCTGGGAGCAGCTCGGCTTCAGAGTCATCCTCCTCGGCGACTTCCATCCCTTTGCCGCGTTTGCCGGCTCGGTGCACTGCATCAAGAAGTACGTGGAGAGAGAAGAGGCAAAGGGGTAGCGGGTTATACTTGCAGCAGGGGAAGGTGCCGGGCACCGGGAAACAACTGGTTCATCTCCTTTAAGAAAGTATTCAGCCGTTCCCTGTCCATTTTGTTATGGAGCGAAAGGTCAGCGTCATTTACGACGGCAGCAGCATGGGTGTAGATGACGTCTAACCTCTGCGCGTCTGGCTTCTGGTGCAACAAGCCCTGCAGGCATCTGAGCAGCCGCAGGTCTATCTGCACATCTGCTTTCCCGTAGGTGCGGATGGGGCTCAGGTAACGGTGCATCAGCTCGTCCAACGTAAGGGTATAATCGATCACGCGCACCTTCTTCTCCTCGTCGAGCAGGCAGTTGAGGTCCTCATTTTTCATGCGGCGGATAAACAGCAAAGTCATAAAGTCAATAGCTTTCATGGCCGTGCCTGGGTCATTAATGCCCGGACTAAGGGCCTTCACCGCTATTTCGGAGAGCTGCTTCAGGCCCTGCTCAAAATCCTTCATCACAACCTCCTCCACACTCATCACAAAGCACTTCTGCAGCTTCCCTCCAGCTCCGGGGTTCTGGGGTCACTGGTGAGCTGCATCAACGGGGTGCCCTCCACGGTAAATGTGCCCACCTCTACCAGTATCTTCACTTGCAGCTGGTGCTGCCTTGCCAGCTGCCGCAACCCTTCCAGGTCTACCTGCCGGAGGTAGCCGTTGGTGTTGTTGTATAAGGTATACTTAAAGTCGTTGTTGCTGGACTTGTCCGGTGCATGGGTGTTGCTCACTACCTGCTTCTCCACCTCCAGGGCCTGCGCCGCTTTCTGGAACACGCTGTTTACAATATTGTCGAGCTGAATGGCCTGGGAGATAGAGTGAATAAAGTACACAAACAACACCAAGCAGATGATGCCAAAGGCCAGCCCCAGCAGTACCGCGATGGCCGGCGTATGCGCACTTTCCTTATCCGTCTTATAACTCAGCAGCAGGAGCAGCACGTAGATGATGGTGCCGATGTAGAAACCCAGCACCACCTGGTGCGACCGGACGGTGGTAAGGCCGGGAATAACCCTCGGGGAAAGGTTACTCGTTGCCTGGCTCAGCACGATCATCACCATCGAAAAGCTGAAGACGGTAAGGGAAATGATGCCAGCCGCCACCGTGCTGAGTATAAGCCGGGCATTTTCCTCGTCGCGCACCAGCTCGAATGGCAGCCGCTCTTCCAGCGCCGTGCTGATAGGCAGCGTCTCGAAGTACAGCATCCCGATGGCCAGCATGAAGAAGCCCACGGAGATGATAGACGGCAGAAAGGCGATGCTGCTGGTGAGAGATGCCTGCTCTCTGTAAGATGAAGTGGTGAACTTGGTCATTGTACGCTTCCTTGGTCGCTACAGACGAGGATGCTGTTAAAGCTTCTCACTATTCCATAGGGCTATCTTTGGTTTTTCGCCGCCTATACTATAGCCGCGCTTCATCAGGTTGGTGTTGAAGGCAAAGGCAACCTCCGCCTGCTGGTTCAGTGCTATCAGCCCTATGTCTCCTTTCAGGAACTCCCTGTGCATAGTAATGGCTTGATCTGCGGCTTGCTGCAGGCGCTCGTCGGCATATTTTATCTGGGCGTATACTTCGTGTGCAATAGCACCGCGCATGATCACCTCGCCCTCTCCGGTGCAGCTCACAGCGCAGTAAGGGTTGTTGGCATAGGTGCCGCCGCCAATCACCGGGCTGTCGGAGATGCGGCCCTTCAGGCGGTTGGCAAGGCCGCCGGTGGAGGTGCCCGCTGCCAGGTTACCGTCCTGGTCCAGGGCCACGGCCCCCACGGTATCGTGGCCTTTTCGCTGCTGCTCGTCCAGAACGCTTTTATGCCAGGCCTTCAGTTTCTCCTCCGTTACAAAATAGGATGGTTTCTCCAGTTCCAGGCCCTGCGCCAGCGCGAACTCTTCTGCACCGGTGCCCGCCAGGAAACTGTGCTTGCAGTTGCGCATGATTTCTTTGGCCAGCCTGATGGGATTTTTAACGTAGCGCACGTTGCCCGCAGAACCCGAATTGAGGTTCCGGCCGTCCATAATGGCGGCATCAAAATCCGTTTCCCCGTGTATGTTCAGGCTGCCGCCCCTGCCGGCGTTAAACAGCGGGTTGTTTTCCATACGTTCGATGGCGGCTGCTACGGCATCCAGGGCGCTACCGCCTTTCTCCAGCACGGTGCTCCCGGCCTGCAGCGCCTCCTCCAGCCCCTCCCGGTATAATTTCTCTTGCTCCTTGGTTACCTCTTCACGCTTCACGGTTTCCGCACCGGCATGTAGGGCGATAGCATACTTTCTCATCCTGTAAAATTAAAGGTATTGGGTTTGGGCGGGTGCTGAGGATTGTACGGCAGGGAAGGGAAGCGGTTGGGGTGAGGTTGCCAAATAGTTATACTTTTGTGCCATGCCACTGCCGGCTTTTAAGCGGGGATAATGAGTATACTTGTGCTAGAATCCGAAACGGTAGTTTTATACTTTCCCGGAGGCTACAGCAGGAGCAGTTTCCGGGAGATCGGTGCAATTCCGGTGGGGCTTGAGCTCATACTTCTCAGGTAGGGGATGCCTGCTTTTTGAAGTACACCTTAAACGTGGTGCCCTTGCCGGGCTCGCTCTTAATTGCAAGAAGAGCAGGCGCTGACTGTCAGGAGGATGTCCAAGATCTGTATTGCATCTATTATTTTCATAAACAAAAAGATGCTTTAACTTCTTTACCCTTAAATGAAAGTATAAGTAGAAGAGGTTAGTTTAGCTGCGGGCAAAAGCAGGGCTTTAGCTATGGTTTATTTTTGCCGGCAATAGGAGTATATAAAATCAGGATATATGGAAACAGCAACGTTTGGCAATGGGTGCTTTTGGTGCACAGAGGCTATCTTTCAGGAGTTAAAAGGCGTGGAGAAAGTGCTATCCGGCTATGCCGGCGGCCATGTTGACAACCCAACCTACAAGCAGGTATGCGCAGGCACCACCGGCCACGCCGAGGTGCTCCAGGTAACGTATGACCCGGAGCAGGTCAGCTATCAGGAGCTGCTGGAGGTGTTCTGGAGCACCCACGACCCCACCACCCTCAACCGCCAGGGCAACGACATCGGGACGCAGTACCGCTCTGTGATCTTCTACCACAACTCGGAGCAAAAGGAACTGGCCGAAAGGTACAAGCAGGAACTGGATGCCTCCGGGGCCTTCGATGCCCCTATTGTAACGGAGATTGAGCCCTTGGGTAAGTTCTACCCGGCCGAGGACTACCACCTGAATTATTTCAACACCCACGGGCACGAGCCTTACTGCAGCTTTGTCATCCGGCCAAAGGTGGATAAGTTCAGGAAGGTATTCGGTGCCAAGCTGAAGTCGGCGTAGGGTGGCTAGGAACCAGGGAGTTGGAATTCTGGGAACGACGGCTTAACTTAAGCCCCCTTAAACGAGCAAAAGCCCTGTAGTGGGGGAGACTACAGGGCTTGCCTAATCTAAACACAAACAACCAACAAAATCTATTAAATTAAAGGGAATCAGGGGTTACACAAATAAGAATGCCTTTTAGTATCGTACGAATGGTGTTACGCTTACCGAGTCGAAGTTGTCCGCAAGCCCTACAAAGTAATCTCCGATGAAGATTCCCGAGCCGCTGCTAACTGCGCTGGAGCCGGCATGAAAGGTAATCATGTTGCCATCTATGGTTGCAAAGCCAGCAGGCTCCTCGTGTAGCAAGGCAGCCTTTGGGCCTGTACTGCTTGGTAATAGCGCAGCCTTTACCAGGCAGGGCTCAACCAGTCGTTTGGGTGAAGGGTTTAATGTCGAGTTCATGTGACGATGGGGTTTTGGGTTCTAACACGCTACAAGTATAAGCATGCCCCCTCTCCAGAAACAGGAATATTAATCGGCAAGAGTAACATGAATATTTTGGTTTATTTATGCGATGTTTCCTATAATTATCAATGCGTTCAGGTCTGTTTATTCCTGAGTTTGTGCTTGGGTTATAATGTTTTCTTGTTGTAAGTATTTGAAATAAAGCATATTGATAAGCAGGTGTACTTGTAGGAACGGTGCTGGATGAACGCCATAGCTATTGAAGAAGTAGCAAGAAAATTGGTAAATTGCTTCAAAAAGTAACGTTCTACTGGCTGCTTTTTGAGCTAAAGGCCTGATTAAAATAATAGCTGCAAGTATAAAGTGCGAGAACCGTAAGGCTCAGCAGGCCTCCGGGAAAGAGTACCAGCCACCAGGCAGAGGTATTGCTTCGGATACTGGAGATAGTGCGTCCCCAGCTAACCAGCGTGGTAGGCACCCCGATATTCAGGAAAGAGAGCGAGGACTCCAGCGCCAGCAACCCACCCAATCCGAACGTAAAGGCTACCAGAACCGGGCCGGCCAGGTTTGGCAGCGCATGCCGCCAGATAAGCCGCGCCGGCCGGTTGCCTATACTTTGGGCCGCCTCGAAGTACGGCAGTTGCCTGATACGCAGCATTTCGGCGCGTGACAAGCGGGCAATGGCGGGCCAAAGTGTAAAAACCAGCAGCAGTGAGAGCAGGGGCAGGGAAGGGGGGATAAAAGAAGCCAGCACCAGGATAAGCACAAAGCGCGGGATGCTCGTGAGCGCCTCGGTCAGCCGCATCACTCCTTTGTCTACTGGTATGGCTACCGCTTTTCGCCAGTAGGGGAACCAGCGCTGTAAACCTTCTGAGAGGAGCCATAAAAGTATGAGCAGGCCCAGCAGCAGGCCGAAAGAGAGTAGTACGTGCCTGTATCCCGACTCCCAGCTATACAATTTCAACGGTAAGTACAGGCCATAGTACAGCAGCAGAGGCGTGCTCAGGACCCAGCGCAGTATCCTGTGCAATGGCTGTTGCAGGCCCCTGTTGCCGAAATATCCTGCCGTAGTTCCGAGCACCATACCCACTAGGGCAGCGCATAGCATAACAGGTAAGCTAATCAGGAAGGCGGTGCGGGCGCCAAAGAGCACGTTCGCCAGTAGATCACGGCCCAGGCCATCGGTGCCAAGTGGGTGGCCCGACTCCATAGCCGTTGCGGTGAAGGGCGCCAGGAAGGGGTGCTGCAGGTCGAGGTAATTTGGAGCGTACGGCAAATGCAGCAAAGGAAGCACCAGCGCCAGCAACAGCAGCAGCGCCAGGTACAGCAGGGCGATTCTGAACCCCCATTTGCCCTTCCAAAGGCTTTTTATACTTTGCCAGATGCGCCTCATGCCAGCTTCTGCTTTATGCGTGGGTCGGCCCAGACATAGGCCGTGTCGGCTAGCGCGTAGGAAATCATGCGCACCACCAGCACCACCAGTATGATCGCTACCAGCACCGGGTAGTCCCGCGCCATCACCGATTCAATCAGCAAACGGCCTATACCGGGTATGGCATAAATGGTTTCCACAAGTATGGAGCCGCTCACCAGCGCTGGAATAAAGTCTGATACGATGGTGATGAGTGGCAGCAAGGCGTTGCGCAGCGCGTGCCGGCGGATGACCAGGTGTTCCGGCAACCCTTTTGCCCTGGCCGTGCGCGTAAAGTTGGCCTGCAGCGACGCCTGCAGCGAGTTATAGACCTGGTTGGTAATGTAGGGCAGGTTCACGAGTACCAGCGCCAGGAGCGGCAGTGCCATGAACTGCATCTGCTGCCCCAGTTCTTGCCAAAAGTCAAGGTTGTCAGGTGCATAATACCCCATTCCATACACCGGGAAAAGCTGCAGGAAATCGGGGTTAGCGAGTAGCACCAGCAGCAGCAGGGCCAGCACCAGCATCGGTATACTATCTACAACAAATAGGGATGGCAGCAACAGGCGCCGCAGGCGCTGCATCCGTTTCCGGGCTATCAGTATACTTAGCTCAAGGGCCAGGGCGAGGGTAACCGCCATGCCTGTTAACAGTAGCCAGAATGTGTTGCCGATACTGTTCCGGATCATTTCCAGCACAGGCTGACCCGTGCGGTACGAGGTGCTGAAATCACCAGTGAGTATACCTGAGAGCCAGTGATGATACTGGTTGGAAGTGCCGTTCCAGTTAAACTGTGGCAGCAGGTAGGAGTAAGATAGCTCGAGTTGCTCTTGTGTGGCTTCCGGCTGCAGGTTTGGCGGCGCTTGGGGCTGTTCGTAAGAGGAGAGGCTGAAGTAGAAAAGAGGTAGGTGCTGCCCGGTTCTTTGCTGATACTCCCGGAAGGCCGCTTCCCGGCTGCTTTGGCTGCTTTGATTGTAGAAGCTGGCCTCCGGGTTCAGGAAGCGCTCCTCCCCGAACGAGCCCGGAAGCATCCTGCTCAGTAGAAATACCAGCGTTCCCAGCAGCCAGATGGTGGGGATAGCCAGCAGAATTCTCCTGAGCAGGTACACAAGCATAGCGCTTACTCGTCCTCTTTTAAGGTGAAGGCACTAACGTCGTAGTTAGGTTTTAGGCCTGAGATCTTTGTATTTGTGAAACGCTGGTGAATGGCGATGCGCTCCTTTGTGTAGTACATCGAAATGAAGGCGGCCTCCTCGTGCATGATTTCCTGCAGGCGTTTCAGCAGGCTTGCCTGTTCCTGGCGGGAGGTAACGGTGCCGCTGATTCTGTCTAGAATCTCGTCGCTTTCCGGTGTGCCGAAGCCGGTGTAGTTCAGCCCGCCTTCCTTGGCATAGTCGGAGTGAAGCAGCGGCTTAAAGTTGAAGGCAAAAGGGTTGCCGCCCAGCGAGCGAAAGTATAGATCGAAGTCGTGTTGCTTGGACTTACTCGCCAGCAGACTGCTCTCCACCCCCTGCACGTGTACCGGTATCCCAATCTGCGCGGCATTCTGCTGGAGTATAACAGCTGCATTTTCATAGCTGGTGTTCCCTGCACGGAAGATCACCTCAATTGTGAGCTGCTCTTTCTTTCCGTTGATGTTCTTGTACCAGCCTCCTTTTTCCTTTTTCCATCCGGATGCTTTTAACAGATCCGTCACTTTGGCGGGATCAGAAGTATAATGTTTCAGGCTTGTGTTATAGAAGTCGGCAACAGACGGTGGAATGGGGCCAACCGTAGGTGTGGCGTAGTCCTGCTGCGATACTCTGATCACGCTTTCGATACCCAGGAGATGGGCAATAGCTTGCCGCGTGCGCTTGTCAGCGAACTTTGGCCGGCGGGTATTGATGCCCGCATACGTAAACTCGTACGCATCCGGTGTGTGCAGGGCATAGTCTTTCAGAAAGGGCTCCTGCCGCTGTAGCTGCTCAAACTCAGCCACCGGTATACCCTCCAGCACATCCAGCTGCCGGTTCTTAAGGGCAAGAACGGCTGTTGTCATGTCCGGAATAACCTGAAAGCTGACGCGCTGTGGAATGGCTGTCAGATGTTGTGTGTTAGATGTGTTGTTCCCCCACCAGTCTTTTTTGCGCGTCAGCGTCAGGTATTGTCCGTTTTCCCAGTTCTCCAAGGTATAGCCGCCACTGCCTTGCAGCAGTGCTGGGTCCCGCCCAAAATCAGGCGAGTTAAACTTGACTGCGAATGCTTTTAGTTTCTCATCGTTTTCCAGTTCGGAGGGATTTCCGCTCAGGGTAGCCACTTCTATGTGCCGCAGCAGGTTCTCAGGATCGTACAGATAGGCCGGCAGTATAAAGAAATCGCCGGTGAGCAACTCCATCTCAGGCGCATACCCGCTGCACACAAACGTGAAGCGGCGCGGGTTATCTGCATCTATCCTGATATCCTGAATGAACTCCAACTGCGGTTTAAGACTCTCGTTGTTCAACAGCGGAGCTTTTGCCACCTTCAGCGTGAAAGCCACATCCTCAGCTGTTACAGGGCTGCCATTCGTCCATTCCGCCGCCTCCCTTATTTCATAGGTGAAAAGCGTGGTGGAGTCCTGTCGCTCAACCGAGGGCATGTCCTTAGCCAGGTATGGCTTAATTTCATTGGTCCCCAGGTCGGCGCTCAGCAAACTCTGAAACAGCAGGTTGATAATCTGTAGTGCACCGGCGTGGCTGTAGCTCACAGGGCTCAGCGTTTCCGGTTCAGTTGATAACCTAACCCGCACCTCTTCAGGTGCGCGCTCTGGCTGGCTACAGTATGTAAAAAGTAATAAGAGAAAGCAGGTTAATGCTGTGTTGATTTTCCTCATGTACTTACCCTTTGGCTAAAGATTGTAAGGGCAAGTTAGGGAAAAGAAAGGGATTAATCTTCTTCCCAGGTCGCAGTGCCTCCAAATGCTGAGATTTGCTGGTCGCTTTCAGCCGTTGAAGTAGTTTTAGTTTGCTGGTTGGTCTGAGCTGTATTTCCTGTGTTTCCTAAAGTCAGCAAATTAAGAATTAGGGAGATGATTATAGATACCATTTTTAAAAGGGTTTATGTTCTTTGATGATTACAGGGCAAAGTTGAGTATAAGATGTTGGGGATTAAAGGAATGTTCATGTATAAAAGTAACTAGGAAATCTTTTTGTTGTATTATATTTTATTCTATTTGGTAAGTTTCAGTTGATTAGATTGAGCTATTTAACTATTTTTAAAATGCCTACTGATCCTGTTAAGGTAACTAAATGCATCTTACTGTATGGCATGTACATTTTACAATGTTAATAAAAAAGGTATGTATATACAGTCAATAAACCCTTATTAATGTAACTTGAACAATATTTTTGACCACTATAAATTTTATTATTTGATCTGCCTTGGGGAAGGGCTTGAGAAGCTTTAAAATGGATGAGTTAAAATCGTTAGCAAAAATTGCTGTTGAAAGTAACAATTCTAAACAGATGTTACCCAACTTTAATAAAAGCAGCAAAGAGGGGATGTTTTATAATAATCTTATGCAAGATAATTATATAGATGATGCTGTAGCATCAATGGATCTGTATGGCTCAAGCCCCAATGATGTAAAATACAAAATGCTAAAAGTTAGGCTCAAGAAAAAGCTGTATAACTCACTATTCTTCTATGATAAGCATAAATTAAAGAAAGCCCATCAGAAGGAACAGGAATGTCTTCATTTACTTCACCACGCACACTTATTACTCAGGTTAAAAGAACCTGTATTAGTCTTAAGTATAGCAGCTAAAGTCAAGAAAATTGCTATTCAATATGAATACATCAATTTTGTTATTGCAGCTTTAGAATTAGAGATGGATTGCTACTCAAAAACTGGTAGCATTAACAGCTTCTTGCAGGCAAAACAAGAGCTTGAAAAATTTTTAAATATAAAAAAGTACGAACGGGAGGCTGTTACCTTTCTTCAGCTCCTAAAAGTAAAGTATAGTAAATCTATTAAACATAGGAGGGCTTATCTATCAAGTATCACAGACGACGTTGATAATATGTACAGGCTCTGGAAGGCTGCAAAATCATTTGAGGCGTTCAATGCCTATTACAAGGCCAGCATTATTTTCCACGAAATGGTGGGAGATTTTTCTGCCATAATCGATTTAACAGTGTCTTCTGAAGATAAACTGGCCTCAGGAGAAGTGAATAGCTTAAGGTTTGATTCGAATTATAATAAATTCATACTTGTTTACGCTCACTTTCGGGCGAAACAGCTACTAGAGGGATTGCAATATGCCTCAAAGTTCCACAGCGATTTTGAAGAGAACACTCCTAATTGGTTTGCTTATACAGAAAATTATTTCCTGATAGCTCTGCATGCAAAAGAATATGAGCTAGCTGGTCACCTCCTACATAAAGTATTTTCAAATCCCCACCTTAAGAGACGGCCAGCGTTTGCCAGGGAGAGATGGACGCTTTTTCAAGCATACTATAATTTGGTTGGGGAGTTTTTCAACCATGAAGATACAGTTAATCCTTTCTTTTTATCTCTTCCTGTATATAGCAAGGATAAACAAGGTTACAATGTAGCCATTCTAATACTTCAATTTATTTATTTTCTTCAAAAGAAGGAAACAGAAGCTCTACTGTATAGAATTGAGAGTCTTAAAAAATATATTTTAACCCATCTTAGAGACACCTTTAGCCTCCGTAGCAAGACTTTTCTCAAATTGCTGATACTAATCGTAACTGAGGATTATGATGTGGTTGCCTGTAAGAAGAAGGGTCAGAAGTTGTATCAGAAGCTTATTGAGACGCCCATCCCAGGAGATGCCTATGCTGAAATTGAGATTGTGCCTTATGAACATCTTTGGGAGCACATACTCGATAGATTGGAAATTCATTATAAGTAAGGAGAGGTGTTGAAATGAAAGAATTGCAGAGGTTAGTAAGGCTGATAGATAAATATAGTCCAAAGCTTGCCCCGCTGATACACATTCAGGATGATTCTAAACTGGAAACGAAGCTTTTCAATTTCCTCAGAGAAAGTGTAGTCCTTTCAGATGAGGCTGTTGCCAAGGAACTATACGGGGATGAAAAGCTGACTGGAAGTTTTAGGACTTTGAAATCACGATTTCGTAAGAAGCTTTATAATCATTTACATTTCTTAGAGATATCTCATGGTGAACAAAGGAGTTCCAATATAGTAAATTATAAATGTCTTTCACTGCTAACAGAGGCCTATGCTTTAATGGTAAATTCTGAGTTAAAGCTAGCATTAAAGTTATTTGATCAAGTAATAGAAGTTGCCGAAGAACATGAGGTTAACGAGATGCTAATCAAAGCGCTTGAGGGTAAAAAAAGAATATTCTTATATACGTCAGAGGCAAAAATGTTTCACCTTTGTGATGCAGACCTAAAACGATGCTATGATATTCAGTGTTTTGAACGGGAGGCGCTGGCGATATATGATCATACTATGATAGCCCTTAGAGGGCATACTAATCCCAGACGTGGTGTTGTAGAGAGCTTACCAGATAGTCTAGAGAAAATGTGGCTGCTTTATGAAAAGTCTAACTCATCCCTTATCTTTTATCATCGCCACATACTACAAATTGCTTACCTAGAGCAGTCAGGGAGATACTCAGAGATAGTGCAAGCTATTGCTCATGCAGGGGAGTTGGTATCCGCTAATCAGGTTAACAACAGTTGGTATAATACAAAGTATAACGCCTATACCGAAGTATACGCCTTATTGCAAAGCCGTCAGTATGAAAGAGGGCTTGAATTAGCTGCTAAAAATGTCAAGCTCTTTGAAAAGTACGCGTCTAACTGGTTTGCCTTCATGGAGAACTATGTCTTACTGGCTATACATAGTAGACAATACCAATTGGCTGAAAACCTGCTCAAAGACGTTATTGAAAATGAGCATATAAGAAAGTTGAGTGATGCTAGTGTTGAACGTTGGGAGCTGTACAGGCGGTACTTTGTATTTCTTGTGGAGCACGTGGTGGGGGAGCGCCAGCAGGCCTTGTCATCTGAGATTACCGCCAAGCTTCTCATACTTCCTAATGATAAAGCTGGCTTTAACCTGGCGTTACTGGTGCTGGATGTGCTGGAGAGGCTCTCGGAGGGGGATCTGGACGAGCTGGAGGTGCAGGCCGAGCGGGTGCGCAAATACACGCAGAAGTACCTGCGGGGGGAGAAAGCCGAGCGCCCGCGCCTGTTCATGCGCCTGCTGCTGCTGGCCCTGACCAGGCAGAACGCCCGGGAGGCCAGGGAGCAGGGGCAGCAGCTACTGGAGAGGCTGCAGGCCGAACCCCTGCCCGGTGACGCCTTCACGGAGGTGGAGATCGTGCCCTACGAACACCTGTGGGAGCACGCGCTGCAGTTGCTGGAGCGGCAGCAGGGGCAGCTGTAAGCCAGTGCTGTCAACCTTGCTGGCAGGGGACTGTACTGGCTAAGGTTATTTTTAGTACTTTTCGGGATGGAAAAGAATAATCCCACCGTTACCCGGGCCTGGTGCTTCTACGACTGGGCGAATTCCGTTTACTCGCTTGTCATTACCTCCACCATTTTTCCCATCTACTTTAGTGCGGTGGCCAGGAGGCCGGACGGAACATCCGTGGTTAATTTTCTGGGTTTCGAGTTGGATAGTTCGGTGCTGTTCACCTACGCTATATCGGCGGCTTTTCTTATCATTGCCTTTCTCAGCCCTTTCCTTACGGCTATTGCCGATTACAGCGGCCGCAAGAAAATGTTCCTGCAGCTGTTTTGCTACCTGGGCTCGCTTTCCTGCGCGGGTCTATACTTTTTCACTGCCGAGACATTCACCCTCTCAGTTATACTTTTCGTACTGGCCACCATTGGCTTTAGCGGCAGCATTGTGTTCTATAATGCATACTTGCCCGAGATTGCCACTGAAGACCAGTACGACCGCCTGAGTGCGCGCGGCTTTTCGATGGGGTATATCGGCAGCGTGATCCTGCTGATCTTTAACCTGGCCATGATCATGCAGCCGCAATGGTTTGGTATTGCGGCTGAAAATAGCTCGTTGCCGCCGCGCATTGCCTTTCTGAGCACGGGTATCTGGTGGCTGGGATTCGCACAGTATACTTTCTACCACCTGCCAGGGAACGTTTATCAGCGCAAGCCAAAGGGAAGCTGGATACTGAACGGCTTTAAGGAGCTGAAAAAGGTGTTGGACCAGGTAAAAGGCCTGCCGCTGCTCAAACGCTTCCTGCTCGCGTATTTTTTCTACAACATGGGCGTGCAGACGGTGATGTACCTGGCGGCTATTTTCGGGGAGGTGGAGCTGCGGCTGCCGAGTGATGTGCTCATCATCACCATCCTGATTATACAACTGGTGGCCATTGCCGGGGCCCACGCCTTTGCCAGGCTGTCGGAGAAGTATGGAAACGTGCGGGCGCTGATTGTGGCGGTAATCATCTGGATCGGCATTTGCATCGGCGCATACTTTACGCACGGGCAACTCCAGTTCTATGCGCTGGCGGCTGTGGTAGGTTCTGTGATGGGTGGCATACAGTCGCTGTCGCGCTCTACCTACTCTAAGCTGATACCGGCTAGCACCAAAGACCACGCTTCCTACTTTAGCTTTTACGATGTAACCGAGAAGGTTTCCATTGTGCTGGGCACGTTGGCATACGGCCTGATCACGCAGCTGACCGGCTCCATGCGCAACAGCATCCTGGCGCTGATTACCTTCTTTGCGCTGGGGTTACTCTTCCTGTTCCTGATGCGTAGTAAAAGGCTTGTGGAGGCGCAGCCGGAAAGCGCCCACGCCATCAGCGGCAATCAGTAGTTATACTTATTCTTTAGTAGCCAGACAAAGGAACTTTAGACAAAGGACAAAAGACTTTAAAGTATAAACCGTCATAGTTCAGGTAGTGGCTTGAAACTGTTTCTCTGTTTATACTTCTATTCCTTAGCTATACTTGCCGTTTATACTTGAGATGGACTTGTACTTAAGCCATACTTATACTTGCTCCACCAAACAGAAAGTCCGCTGAAGTATAAACCCCAGCGGACTTTTTGCTTCTAAAGAGCGGGTATGCTTCAACCCCCAAACTCTCTAACTCTCTAACTCTACAGGCCTATTTCTTAAAAACCAGCTTGCCGTTTAGGTAGGTGCGCAGCACCTGCGTGTCGCGCATTTGCGTTGGCTCCACCGTCATCAGGTCGCGGTCTACCAGTATAAAATCGGCAAACTTGCCGGGCTCTATACTTCCTTTCTCGTGTTCCTCAAAGTTAGACTTGGCTGCCCAGATCGTCATGCCGCGCAGGGCTTCCTCACGGCTTAGGGCGTTCTCCATCTGAAAGCCTCCTTCCGGCCAGCTTTTGGCATCCTGCCTGGCTACGGCCGAGTGGAAAGTATAAAACGGGTTTATACTTTCAACCGGGAAGTCAGTGCCCAGTGCCAGGTATCCGTTTTGCTGCATCAGCTCCTTAAATGGATAAGCATGTTTGATGCGCTCCTTGCCCAGCCTGTCGCCGGCCCAGTACATATCCGAGGTGGCGTGCGTGGGCTGCACCGATGGGATGATGTTATACTGGCCAAACTTGGCCATGTCGGCAGGATTGATGATCTGCGAGTGCTCAATGCGCCAGCGTTTATCGTTCTCTCCACCCAGCACTTCACCATAGATATCCAGCAGCAAACGGTTGGCAGAGTCGCCGATGGCATGTGTGTTCATCTGGAAACCATGTTCGTACAACTTCGCAGCGATGTCACGGAACTCCTGCTCCGAGGCCAGCAAAAAGCCATAATGGTTATGCTTATCGGCGTAAGGCTTCAGTAGGCTGGCACCCCTCGAACCCAGCGCACCGTCAGAGTAGATCTTGAAGGAGCGCACGTTCAGCCGGTCGGTTTTGTAAGGGCCGTTCTTAAAGTAATGATCCTGGTTTTCCTGGGATGGATTCAGCATGGCGTACACGCGCATCTGCAGCTCGCCTTTTCGGTGCATGTCGTCCATCAGGTCCACCGTTGCTTTGTCCAGGCCAGCATCATCCACCGTGGTTAGGCCCATGGCAAAGGTGTTGGCCTCCGCGATCTTCAGGGCCTCTCGGCTTTCTTCTTCTGTTGGAGCAGGAATCTTGCTGGCTACCCGGTCGATGGCGTTATCCACCAGGATGCCGGTCATCTTGCCGTTTTCAACCTCCACCAGGCCGCCTACCATTTTAGTTTGTGGCGTAACGCCAGCCAAATCCAGTGCTTTCTGGTTCGCCAGGGCCGCGTGTCCGTCGATGCGGGTAAGCAGCACAGGGGTGTCCGGGAAGAGCAGGTCCAGCGTGTCCTTGGTCGGGAACTCCTTCACAGGCCAGTCGTTCTGGTCCCAGCCGCGGCCGATGATCCACTCTGCAGCAGGAAACTTCTCGCGCTGCTCGGTCACCTTCTGCACCACTTCCTCGAACGACTCCGTGTCCACCAGGTCAGCCGATTGCAGCGACAGGCCATAGTTGTAAAAGTGGGCGTGGGCGTCGATAAAGCCCGGGTAAATGGTTTTGCCCTCGGCATCAAGCTCTTCGCTGGCATTATACATGCCTCGGATTTCCTCAGAGGTGCCGACAGCCAGGATCTTGCCGTCTTTCACCGCAAAGGCTTCGGCTTTATCGAAGCTCTCGTTCACCGTATACACATTGCCGTTGTATACGACCAGGTCGGCTGCTTCGGAGCCTGTCTGGGTGCTGGTGCAACTGCCCAACAGGGCGCCACCCAGTAGCAGGGCGGCAGAAAGGGTGCGTAGGTGTTTTGTCATAGTATAGTTTATTCGAACCGCATGTGTTTAACAGATTCCCCGGAGTTAATGAGTTCCAGGAGCGAGTCTATCCCGATGCTCAGGTGCTTCTCCACATAGTTGGTGGTAACCAGTTTATCGCTTTCGGATGTCTTCACCCCCTCCGGAATCATCGGGTTATCCGAAACGAGCAATAGCGCACCGTGCGGAATCTCATTGATAAAGCCAACGGTAAAGATCGTGGCTGTTTCCATGTCGATGCCCATGGCGCGGATCTGGCGCAAGTAATCCTTAAAGTCATCGTCGTGCTCCCACACACGGCGGTTGGTGGTATACACGGTACCGGTCCAGTAATCCATCTCGTGCTTCTTGATCATAGAAGATACCGCGCGCTGCAGGCGGAAAGAAGGCAGGGCGGGTATTTCCGGTGGAAGGTAATCATCAGATGTACCCTCGCCGCGGATGGCCGCGATCGGGAGTATCAGGTCACCGATCTGCGTCTTTCTTTTCAGCCCACCGCACTTGCCCAGGAACAGGGCAGCTTTGGGCTTAATGGCAGACAGAAGGTCCATTACGGTGGCGGCCATGGCACTGCCCATCCCGAAGTTGATGATGGTGATGTTGTTGGCGGTGGCCGTTTGCATCGGCTTGTCCTGACCTTTTATTTCTGCGCCGAAGCGATCGGCGAACATGCGTACGTAGTTTATAAAGTTGGTGAGTAGAATGTACTCCCCAAACTCGTCGAGCGGCACACCGGTGTAGCGGGGGAGCCAGTCACTTACAATTTCCTCTTTAGACTTCATAGGTTTTGTTGATTAGTTAGGTACAAAAAAACCGCCTTGGCAGCTGGGGCTACTGGGGCGGATAGCGTGGGAAAAATGGCTAAATTGCAGCATGGATGCCCTCAATTTACCTCCTTTTGATTACAAAGTTACGAAATCAGGCGCTAATTACCTGATTTTTGATATACTTCGCCGCAAAAACGTGGTGCTGACGCCGGAGGAGTGGGTGCGCCAACATTTCGTGCATTATCTCATCCATTCGCTGGGCTACCCCAAGAGTCTGATCAGCATTGAGCGCGGCACTACTTATAACAAATTGCAGAAGCGCACGGACCTGTGTATTTACAACCAGGAAGGTAAACCGCACCTGCTGCTCGAATGCAAAGCCGCCCATGTTCCTATTACGCAGGAAGTGGTTAAGCAGGTATCCACCTACAACCAAACAATCCAGGCCAAGTATGTCGTTATTTCCAATGGCTTGCAGCACTACTGCTGGCAAGTAGATTTCGAGACCCGCAGGTATGAGCCGCTGGCAGAGGTGCCGGGTTATAATTTTGAATGAGTGATTGAGTGGATGAGTGAATAGGGGTACTGAAGTGCCCTACCCTCGCTCGCCTCTGGCGAGTGTGCGTCATGGGATGGTCTCTGGCCACTTTATACCTTTATAAAGTATGAATGCAGAAATGCTCTATCTGAAGTCACCAGGGATGGCAAGTGGGGGTAAAATTTACCTCGAATTTTAAAGAGTTTTCTCCCGCTGATCAGAAAAACAAAAGGGAAAAAACATTCGCTCATCTACTCAATCACTCATTCAAAACTCCCTTCCTCCTTCCAGAAGTATAGCTTGTTGTCCACCATGCCATTCCTGAAATACTGCACCTGTGCCTTTAGCTGTTGGCCGGCTTGTGGGGCAGGGGAGGCTGTGGGAGCGAGGTCGGGGAAAGTATAAAACCTGAGCTCATCCTGCTGGTTCAATTCACTCACTGCCTCCGGCTCCACCAGCAGGTAAGCCGAGCCGTTGAAAAGGATAGCTTGCCCCGTACTTGCCGTGTCCAGCAGCGAGTGGCCGAAAGGCAGCAGCTTATTGGTTGGCAGGTTCAGGTAATCGATCACCGTGGCCGGAATATCGGCATGTTGCGCAACTTTAGCAGGGTTTATACTTTTAAGGCCTTTGCCCGGATGGAACAGCAGCAGCGGCACCCGGAAATGGCCCAGCTCGTTCTGATAAGCCGGGTTTATACTTTTCTGGGTGTGGTCGGCAGTAAGTATGAACAGTGTGTTTTCGTACCAGGGCTGCTTCGAGGCCGACTTAAAGAACTGCCGCAGCGCATGGTCCGCATAGCCAATCGATTCGTGAATCTCCAACTCCCCCTTCGGGAACCGTCCTTTATACTTGTCGGGGATGGTGTAGGGTTGGTGGGAGCTCAGGGTGAAGAGCGTAGCCATAAACGGCTGCTGAAAAGTTGTCAGCTCCCAGGCAACGTACTGTAGGTAGGGCTCGTCGAAAATGCCCCACTGCCCGTCGAAATGCTGCTTGCGCAGCTCGCGCGGGTACTCATCCAACCCATAGTATGCCTGCACCCCTACGCGGGCGGCAAAGTTGTTGAAGCCCATCGAGCCATTGGCCGCTCCATGGAACATAGCCGTTTGGTAGCTGGCCTCCTGCAGCAGCGTACCCAATCCATAGAGCCTGTTGGCTTGATAAGGGGAGGTAATAAAGGGCTCCGGCATCAGGGAAGGCACTCCGGCAAGTATGGAGGGAAGCGACTCGATGGATTTACGCCCGTTGGCAAAGGCGTGCCGGAACATGACTCCCTCACTTGCCAGCGAGTCCAGAAACGGGGTGTAGCCCTGGCCATTGTTCAGTGCCCCCACATACTCTGCGGCAAAGCTCTCTAGTATGATGATCACCACATTCTCTTTCAGAGGCGCCCCATCCGGCTGGGTATACTTTTGCGGGTTGAACGCAAGCGCCGCCAGCAACGCCTCGTCTGATTGAAAGTAGTGCTTCTCCTCCAGCGTGGTTTTGCCTATCCCTTTTATAAAGGTGAAGGGGCTGTTGAGGGTGAGGTGGCCCAGCGCTGCCGGCTCCAGTATAAAGGCATGGCTGGGGCGGAGTGGCTTCAGCTGCAGGCCTCCCCGGATGCCCAGCACCACGAGTCCCGCCACCAGCAGCAGGCGCAAACTGCGCAGCCATACCTTAGGTGCCGTCTCCGGCAGGGCAGGGGCCTTGGGGAAAGCTTTGGCCAAACCGATCACCAAAAGTATAAATCCCAGGGCCAGGTACCAGTAATAACCCAATAGCTGCACCAACTGGCTGGCAATATCGCTGGTAATGGAGAGCAGCTCATTGCTGGTGCGGCGGCCTATAAACTTAAAGAACTCCACATCCACGATGGCCAGGGCAATAAACGGGGCGTTGCCAAGTATAAATATCCACTTGAGCACAAGCTGGTAAGTAGGGTGCAGCGTGTTGCCTACTGGCAGCAGCGAGAGCAGGATAAATAAGCCGTTTATCGCAAGTATAGCCGCCAGGTCGAAGCGCAGGCCGTGCGCAAAGGCAAACAGCAGTTCTCCCGCGCCAGCCTCGGCAAAGGCCGGGTAGTTAAACACAAAGAAAAGCAGACGCAGCAGCGTGTAGAGCACCAGCAAAAGCCCCAGTCGACGCAGCATCAGTATAAAGGCGGTATCGAACATCTCAGTTCTCTAAAAGGGAAAGTATACGTATGCCCGGTACGACAGTGAACCACGGCATTTGTCGGGCAAAAATAAGGGCGCCTTTCTGACAATGTCAAAAAGGCGCCCCGGTTTATGCTATTTTCTGTAACTACAGGACCTCTTCAACCGGGGTATACTCCAGGTTAAATGCCTCTGCAACGCCACGGTATACCACTTTGCCATTGACAATGTTCAGGCCTTTTTTCAGCTCCTCGCTGTCGGCGCAGGCTTTTTTCCAGCCCTTGTTCGCTACCTGAATAGCGTATGGCAACGTTGCGTTGTTCAACGCAAGCGTAGAAGTATAAGGCACGGCACCCGGCATGTTCGCCACGCAGTAATGCACCACATCATCAATGATGAAGGTAGGGTTTTCGTGCGTAGTTGGTTTGGCCGTCTCGATGCAACCGCCCTGGTCAACGGCAACGTCTACCAGTACAGTACCCGGACGCATTTCCTTCAGCATCTCCCGCTTAATAAGGTGTGGCGCTTTGGCGCCTGGGATCAGCACAGCTCCGATGATCAGGTCGTGCGTTGGCAGCAGCTCGCGGATGTTATACTCATTCGACATGAACGTGTTCACGTTGGCCGGCATGATGTCGTCCAGGTAACGCAGTCTTGCCAGGTTAGTGTCCAGAATAGTTACATCGGCGCCCATACCGGCAGCCATTTTAGCAGCGTTTGTACCTACCACGCCACCACCCAGGATCAGCACTTTGGCAGGGCGCACGCCTGGTACGCCACCTAAAAGTATACCGCGGCCTTTCAGGGGCTTCTCCAGGTACTTGGCACCTTCCTGAATCGACATACGGCCGGCAACCTCCGACATAGGAATCAGCAGGGGTAGGCTTCTGTCGGCACGCTCAACGGTTTCGTAGGCAAGGCAAACGGCATTGCGCGCAATCATGGCACGTGTCAGGGGCTCATGCGAGGCAAAGTGGAAGTAAGTAAAGAGTAACTGGTTGTCCTTGATCAGGTTATACTCAGACTCGATCGGCTCTTTAACCTTAATGATCATTTCAGCGATGGCGTATACATCCTCTATCGTTGGAAGGATCGTGGCGCCAGCCTTCGTATAATCTTCGTCGGAGAACCCGCTGCCTTCTCCGGCTGAGGCCTGTACATAAACCGTATGGCCATTACGCACCAGTTCGTTCACACCTGCAGGAATCGTTCCCACGCGGTTTTCATTATTCTTGATCTCCTTAGGAACACCAATTATCATGTCGCGATCAGTTTAAAAAGTAACAAGTTTTTAGTTTAGCTGCGCAAAGATACCATTAGTTTACAGAAATAAAATACTTCTGCGCCTACGCAGTGTAAAGGCATGATTCAGAGCCTGTAAAAGTATAAAAAAGGTACAATGGCGGCGGCTTCGGGAGAGCAAAACGGGGAGGTATAAAATGAAAAAAGGCAGCGATAAAATCACTGCCATTAGTACAAAATAAAACTATGAAAAAAACTATCTGAAAGGTGTCGGCTCTGCGCCTTCCCTTAACATATCTTTAGATGCCTTGCCCTCTACTACTTTTGCCTTCAGCGTTAGCCTGAGGTTTGGCATAATTAAATCATTCGAAAGAACGGTTACTACCTCGTTTTGCTCCCCTAACATCGTCGCATTATACCTTAGTTCCAAAGTTGCCACCTCGCCAGGTTTTATTTCCGATTTGGAGGTGCGGTAGATCACGCAGTTGCAGGCACTTTTTACGCCCTGTATCACAAGTGGCTGACGGCCAGTATTTCTGATCAGGAATTTGGCTACAGCTTTTTGTCCTTTTTCAAGTTTTCCGAAGCTGTAGTTAGTGCTTCCGACTGCCAAACGCGGCGAAAGGGCCTTTCGTTCCGGTGTAAGCTCAGAATTTGACTCTTTTGGGCCAACCTCACCTTTTATGTACAAAACATGCTGCGGCCGTTCCGAATTGTTGGAGAGTACCGTGATGCTTTTATGGAACGGGCCCGGCCGGCCCGCTGAGTTGTATACAGCTGTAATCGTGCCAGTATCGCCCGGCATGATCGGTTTTTTTGTCCAGGTGGGGGTGGTGCAGCCGCAGGAGGCCTGTACACTTGGTATAACCACCGGCTCGTTTCCCTCGTTTCTCACTTTAAAAACGTGTGTGGCCTGCGTGCCCTCCGCTATGGTGCCGAAGTCATGGATTTCGGTTTCAAAAATCAGTTTCCCTTGTGCCTTAGCTGTATAGCACACAAATATAAAACACAACAGCGTTAATAGAAATAGCTTACTTCTCATAAAACAAGGGAACCAGGATTTTGCACCCAAATTCGGTTAATTTTCGTGCAAAACAAATATACATATTTCTTTTTTCAAACATATAGTTTCACCCGCGTGGAGGGTGCCCTGAAGCAGGCCCAAATTTGATTTTAGGGGAATCTTACGTACTTTTGATAGGAAAAAACGCAATTGGTTTAATCGAGACGACATGCAAACTGCTGAAGCATCTATAACTCAGAGATTAACTTCCGAAGAAATATTAAATGACTACCGCATTGCCTGGGAGAGCCGGCAGGCTAGCCTTACAGGGCGCAAGGAAGTGTTCATGGGTAAAGCCAAGTTCGGCATTTTCGGGGATGGTAAAGAGGTGGCGCAGCTGGCTATGGCGAAGTTCTTCCGGAACGGCGATTTCCGCTCCGGCTATTACCGCGACCAGACCTTTATGTTTGCCATTGGGGAGCTGACGCTGCAGCAGTACTTTGCCCAGCTATATGCCCACACCGATATAGAGGCTGAACCTTCGACCGCCGGCCGCGCCATGAACGGCCACTTTGGCACCCGCTCTCTGAATGAGGACGGCCAGTGGAAGAACCTGATGAAGCAAAAGAACTCTAGCTCCGATATTTCCCCGACTGCCGCTCAGATGCCGCGCCTCCTGGGCCTGGCCTACGCCTCCAAACTGTACCGCCAGAACCCGGCCCTGCAGGGGATGAGCAACTTTTCGGTGAACGGAAACGAGGTGGCCTTCGGGACGATCGGCAACGCCTCCACTTCCGAGGGGATGTTCTTTGAGGCCATTAATGCAGGCGGTGTGCTGCAGGTGCCTATGCTGGTGTCCGTTTGGGATGATGCATACGGCATATCGGTTCCTGCCGAATACCAGACCACTAAAGGCAGCATTTCTGAAATACTGGCCGGTTTCCAGCGCAACGCCGAAGGGGAGCAGGGCTATGAGCTATTTAAAGTAAAAGGCTGGGATTACGCCGCCCTTTGCGAAACGTATGAGGCGGCCGTGCGCGTGTGCCGCGAGCAGCATGTGCCGGTGCTGGTGCATGTAGAGGAACTCACGCAGCCGCAGGGGCATTCCACCTCGGGCTCGCACGAACGCTACAAGTCTAAGGAGCGCCTGGAGTGGGAAGCCGAATATGACTGCCTGAAGAAAATGCGGGAGTGGATACTGGAAAGCGAGATTGCCACCGTAGAGCAGCTCGAACAGCTGGAGGCAGCGGCAAAAGATGCCGTAAAAGTGGCCCGCAGCAATGCCTGGAGTGCGTTCGCCGACGATATCAAGGTAGACCATGAGGAGGCGCTGCGCCTACTGGATGGCCTGGCTGAGGCAAGTGAGCACATCACGGAAATTGCCACCATCACCGAGGAGCTGCGCAAAACCCTGAACCCGATCCGCAGTGATGCCGTTAGGGCCGTGCGCAAAGCCCTGCGCTATGTGCGAGACGAGAACAACCCAGCCAAGCGCGAGCTGGTGGGCTGGCTGGAGCAGACGCTGGGTGAGAATTCCGACCGCTACAACTCCTATTTATACAGCCAGTCTGAGGAAGCGGCGTTATTGGTAGAGGAAGTAAAGCCGGAGTTTGACGAGAACTCCCCGGTAGTGGACGGCCGCGAGGTGCTGCAGGCCTGCTTTGATGCTATACTTTCCCGTGACCCGCGCGTGTTCGCTATAGGCGAGGACGTAGGCTTTATCGGCGACGTGAACCAAGCCTTTGCCGGCCTGCAGGAAAAGTACGGCGAGCTGCGCGTAACAGATACCGGCATACGTGAGTGTACGATCATCGGGCAGGGGATAGGCGCCGCCCTGCGTGGCCTGCGCCCGATCACCGAAATCCAGTACCTGGATTATCTGCTGTATGCCATACAGATCCTGTCGGATGACGTGGCTCCGCTGCAATACCGCACCAAGGGAGGCCAAAAGGCACCGCTGATCGTGCGCACGCGTGGCCACCGCCTGGAAGGGATCTGGCACTCCGGGTCGCCTATCGGTATGATCCTGCACAGCATCCGGGGCATGCACGTGCTGGTGCCGCGCAACATGACGCAGGCGGCGGGTTTCTACAATACGCTATTAAAAACCGATGAGCCGGCGCTGGTTATTGAGTGCCTGAACGGGTATCGCCTGAAGGAGCGTATTCCGAACAACATCGGAGAGTTTACCGTGCCGCTTGGCAAGCCGGAGGTACTGAAGGAGGGTACCGACATCACCATCGTGACATATGGTTCCATGTGCCGCATTGTAATGGAGGCTGCCCGCCAACTGGAGGAATTCGGGATTTCGGCTGAGGTTGTGGACGTGCAGACGCTGCTGCCTTTCGACGTGGACCACATGATCGCCGACTCCATCCGCAAAACAAGCCGCGTGCTGTTCGCGGACGAAGACGTGCCGGGCGGAGCATCGGCCTACATGATGCAGCAGGTGGTGGACGAGCAGGGCGCCTGGCGTTGGCTCGATTCCAAGCCGCAGTGCCTGTCGGCCCAGGCCCACCGCCCGCCGTACGGCTCAGACGGTGACTACTTCTCTAAGCCGAACACAGAAGATGTATTCGAAACGGTTTACGAGATCCTGCACGAGGCGGACCCGAAAGCCTTCCCAAGCATTTACTAAGTAGCAAGTATAATCATACTTTAATAAGACAAATCCCCGGTAGCTCCTGCTAACCGGGGATTTGCTTTTAATGCATATTTTGGCTTAAACGTCACGATTATTCCTTTTTCTTCTTACTAATAAAACTGATTTCCCCGTCTCCTTCAATGTAAGCTGATTTGATGTCCTTTACATCTTCTATACCTTTTATCCGCAGATGGTCCACCAGTTCTTCCTCGGTGAGGAGTTCACGGCGCATGTTTCGCCGAAGCAGTTTGCCATCCTTTATAATCTGCAGCGCGGGCGCTGATACAAGCTTTTCTATAAAAGGTATGTGATAGCTGAGGAGGTTGATTGTATAGTTCCATGCCATGAGGGTAGCAATCACAATGAAGCCATCCGCAATAGAGGAGTAGCCTCCCAAAGAGTGTGTAGCAGCCTCTGCAATCAAAACCACAAAGAGCAGGTCCATCGTCGCCAATTCTCCTCCGGTTCTACGTGGCAAAAGGCGCATCAGGAGCAAAATTCCCAGGTATAGCACCGAGCCCCTTATGATAAGTTCTGAAACAGGGGATTCTATGTAAAACAGCTTTGTAAAATCTATCTTCAGCAGTTCCATGTCTTCTAGATGGTGTCAGGTTGAACAACATCTACAGTAGTCTCTCCAGTATGGTTGCGAAAGAACGTATGGCTGCTGGTGGTTGGGCTATAGTGCTTTTATGTAAACGAACTATTAAAGGGCGGCGCAGCCGTTGGGGTGAGGCGTGGCTGAGTCACGGGTTAGCAAGTATAAATCTTTAAATTGTTACCTTTCTTAGGTTAGTTACAGTCATTGTAACTCCCATTGCAAGTCCGCTTAAAGACAGTGCTGAACCAACAGCGATTAACTGCATGGCGCTATTGTTGAGGACTTCAAAGTCATTGAACTCCGATAAGACAGCAAGAAAAGCATAAAAACCAACCAAGGCCGCAAGTACACCTATGCCTGTTCCGATAATTCTGTTTTGAATGACCGCTTGCACGATAAGACCAATCAAAAGCCCGAAGGCGACATAGCTAAAATTCTGAATGGCAAATAAATCCATCAGTAGCCAAAAAGAGGCCAATCCAATGAAATAGATATAGGGCAATACTTTCCAGAGGTCTTTCCTTAGTTTCAATGAATTATTCATGTTTTGGATTTTATGCGTGAATTCACTCCTGTTTCTTGCTTACGGAAGTAGTCTCTCGGCGATTTGACTGATTAACCACAAGGTTAATAAAATACAGAGTTTATACTTTGCAGTTATAACAAGCCTAAAAGCAGGCATTCTCTGTAATCAATCTTCTAGGAAAGCAAGTTTTTCAGCTGTAAAGCATAAGCTTGGTAGCCAAATTTATGTCTAGCGATCATTATTAGTTTTTTCTAATTTATACTTAAGCCATACTTTCCTGATTCACTGATCTGTTCACCTGAACCTAGCGCTCGTACCGCCATCTACCACTACAGAGTGCCCTGTTAGATAATCAGCCTCTCCGGAAGCAAGCCAAAGTATAAGGGAAGCTACCTCAGCAGGGTTTCCAATACGGTTCCGGGGAATAACCTGCTCATACTTCTCGCGTACCTCCGGCAACTTGCTTTCATCTCCGCCGCACTGGCTTAGCAAGGCTTTCCGGAGTAAGGGCGTGTCAAAAGCACCTGGTACAATGGCGTTTACCGTAATATGGGAGGTTGCCAGCTCAAGGGCTGCGGATTTGGATAGGGCCAGCACACCAGCCTTGGTGGCGGCATACAAGGAGCCATACTCTACACCGCCGAGCCCGTTTACAGAGGATATATTAAGAATGCTGCATTTGGAGGAAGAATTGGATAGCATCAGCCGGATCTGGTGTTTCATGCACAGCCACAAACCCTTCAGATTAACTCCAAACGTGTAATCATATTCCTCCTCCGTGAACTCCTGTATCGGTTTGCCTATACCGGTTTCTGCAGCGGCGCTGTTAATGGCAATATCAATGATTTTGGACTGCGCTGTTAGCTGCTCAAAGGCCTTATTAATGGCTATAGGACTGTTCAGGTCAACGGAAAGCAAAGTTAACCGTTCGTAGGACTCAAACTCGCTTTTTATACTTTCCGGACTCCTCGACATGATGATCACGTGCGCCCCGGCAGCATGAAACGCCTTTGCAGTAGCCAGTCCTATACCTGAGCTGCCCCCGGTTATCAAAACCTCTTTTCCGGTGTAATCAAAAGAAACCATGGCTTTCGATGCTTTTATAACTTCTCAGTGGAAGCTGTATGTAATTGCAGTAGTAATTCCGAAGGAGGGGTGCACTTAATCCGCTATACTCAAGAAGGGTTCTATACTTGCTGCACCGGCTTACCTATCATTGTTTTTCAATAAGCAACGAAGATCTCTTTTATTACAATTTGCAGACAGCTTGTGGAGTAGCTGCCGTTGAAGTTACTGCCCCTGGTACAGGATCACATCATCGGTATAAATCACGTTGCTCTGGTGCAGGGCGCGGTCGTAGATGTATACTTCAAAGCGCACGGTGTCGCGGAAAGGGTAGCTCTCGGTGGTGAAACTGGTGATGGTGTAGCGGATCTCGCCCTCCAGGGCTTCGGCCTTGTCGTCGCTGGAGAGCCTGGGGAAGCGGCCGTTGAAGTTGACGAAGGTTGGCTCATAGGTATTGCCCCGCTTCACCTGCATATTCACGATAAAGTTGTCGAAGTATGGGGAGCCCGGCTCAAACGGGGGCTCAAAGTCTGGCCCGGTTTGGGAGCCACCTTCGCCACGGCTCAGTCCCAGGTCGCCGTCTCCATCCTGGTAGTCCACTGCAATGACCAGCGAATCAAAAACGATTTGATTCTTGGTATAAGTATACTGTTCTACCCTGTCAAACGTAATGGCAGGTATGTCGCTGTAGTTGGGCTCTTCGCGGCAACTGCTCAGGGCAATTACCAGTACCAGCAGCAGGGGGCTATACTTTAGCATGTATTTCATGTGGAGTATCAGAAAATGAAGCTAAATTTACTAAATCAAACGCAGGAAATATAGCAATTGTTGTATTCAATGGATTTTAAAACCCAGCACGCCAGCATACTGTGTCAGCAGGAGCCTTTCGACTTTAATTCTACGGCTTTGGCGCTGTTCCGTTTCCAGGCACAGCATAATCCCGTCTATGCCGATTATCTGCAGCACCTGCACGTTAACCCGGCGCAGGTACAGGCGCTGGAGCAGATTCCTTTTCTGCCGATAGAGTTCTTCAAAGAGCAGCAGGTGGTGACAGGAGAATTTAAACCCGAGGCTGTTTTCTACAGCAGCGGCACCACCAAGCAGGCCCGCAGCCGCCACCTCGTTTCCAGCCTTAGGCTTTACCACCAGGTGTCGGAGCGCATTTTTGAGCGTTTTTATGGTCCGCTGCAAGACTACGTGGTGCTGGCACAGCTGCCTTCTTATCTGGAGCAGGGCGGCTCCTCGCTCGTAGCCATGGTGGATCACTTTGTGAAGCAGACAGGGCAGCAGGAGGAAGGCTTTTACCTGCGCAACCATGCCCAGCTGCTGCAGGCGCTGCGGCAGGCCAGGGGCCGTGGTAAAAAAGTGCTGCTTATCGGCGTGTCTTACGCGCTGCTGGACCTGGGCGGGGAACTACGGGGACAGGAGGACTTTACCGGTGTAACCGTGATGGAAACGGGAGGTATGAAAGGGCGCCGCCGGGAGATGATACGCGAGGAGCTGCACGCGCAGCTGAAGCAGGAACTCGGCGTGCCAGCCATTCACTCCGAGTATGGCATGACGGAGCTGCTCTCGCAGGGCTACTCCCAGGGCGAGGGCATTTTCTGGCCCGGCTATACTATGCGCATCCTGCTCCGCGACCTGAACGACCCTTTCGATATGAGCAACAGCGCCCGCAGCAGCGGCGGCATTAACGTCATCGACCTGGCTAACGTGGATTCCTGCGCCTTTATCGAGACCAAAGACATCGGGCGCCTGCACCCGGATGGCAGCTTTGAGGTGCTGGGCCGCTTCGATAACTCCGATATCCGGGGCTGTAACCTGCTGGTGAGCTAACATCTCCAAAGTATAAACACCGTTTAACAAGCCCATGGGATACCTTGCCTTTATACTTTTTGTAGCCTTTATCAGCTTTGTGTTTTACCGCTGGGCCACCCGGCACAAGCGCCGCCGCATGCAAGTGCTGGCCTCGGAGTTTCCGGCGGAGTGGCGCAAGGTCCTGCAGGACCGCGTAGGCTTTTACCATACTTTGAAAACGGAGGAGGAAAGGCAGCGCTTCGAGAAAATGCTGCAACTGTTCCTGTCCGAAAAGCGCATCACAGGCATCGATGTGGAGATTGATGACACGACCAAAGTACTGGTCGCTTCCAGCGCCATCATCCCCATCTTCGGCTTCCGCGATTGGGAGTACCGCAACCTGGGCGAGGTGCTGGTGTTTCCGGGAAGTATACAGAAGTATAAAGATGAGAAAAGCGAGGCCGTAAGCGAAGTGCTGGGGCGCGTGAACCCGTTTCAGAACGACCATTACGTTACCCTCTCCAAACCTGCCCTGGAACAAGGCTTTAACGACATGGCTGACCGCAAGAACGTGGGCATACACGAGTTCGCCCATATGCTGGACCAGGCCGATGGTGAGATAGACGGAACGCCCGCCGCATACTTGCCCGAAGAACTGGTGCAGCCCTGGCAGGAACTGATGTACCGCAAGATCCGGAAAATAGAGCAGGGAAAGTCAGATATTGATAGCTACGGTGCCACCAGCGAGGCGGAGTTCTTTGCCGTGGTTACGGAATACTTTTTCGAAAAGCCGGACCAACTGGCCGAGAAACACCCCAGGCTTTACGAACTGCTCACGCAAATTTTTGACCAGAACCCCAAGCGCCGCTTCAGCCTTAACTTCCGGGAACTGCTGAACCCCTACGGCAAGCGCCTGGGCCGCAACGAGCCTTGCCCCTGTGGCAGCGGCAAGAAGTATAAACACTGCTGTATGTTGAAACGGAAGTAGTTGAAGAGGTCTTATAGTGCAGGTCCTCAATCTTGTATCCTGCCATGGAACTGGGGCTCTGACTTAACTGGCTTGAAAAGCCACACTTTATACATACTTATACTTGTCTGAATCAGGATTTTCAGGATTTAAAAGAGGGCCCCTACCCCCGGGATGAGCAGGATTTTATACTGCTTCTATACTTTTATATTTCCCAAATTTCTTTCCTTCCGCTGGCGCGGGCTTACAGCCCGTGTCTTTTTATTCGTTGGGATTTCAACCCGACTGGCCCACAGAGCCATACTTGCTTTGGCCATACGCTTCCGCTCTTTCGGATTTGCAACCCGGAAGTATAATAGCCGCGGATTTGTAATCCGCACGAGCCAACGTTAAGCTTTGCTTATACTTGCTGGCTTATACTTTCTTAGCCGCTGCTTCCTGCATTTTGACACAAGCTATACTTTGTAGCTGCTGCTGATCCTCCAGACTTACGAGTCTATAGTTTCAGTTCATACTTTGGCTCCCTCCAGGCCGGCAGGCCTCGTCCTGGGGGTAGGGGCCCTCGATAAGGGCATCGCGCTGTGTGCCTGAAGCTGCTCCTCGCTGCCGCTCCGGGCTGCTGAGCAAGCTCAGCACCGCAACATGCACAAGGCGCTCAACCCAAGGACTGGGATCAGATTCGATAGCCTTGGCTATTTGTCATCTCGACCTTTGGGAGAGATCTCTTTAGGATTCCCGATAGATCTCTCGCTCTGCTCGAGATGACAATTAAGTATAGCGGCAATTATAACTCCCTCCCCTGTTTTTAGGGGAGGGCTGGGGTGGGGTGAAATTCCCCTCCTTGAGGAGCCAGGGGTGGGTTTATACTTATAGGGACACGCGACCTGACCGCGCAACGGCAGAGGCTATAAAGCTTATACTTCAGCAGGAGCAATCACACCGCTCCCCTCCAGTTTTAGGGTAGAGGCCCTCAAGAAAAGGAGAGGACTGGTGTGGGGTGATGAGGGGCAGGGGAAAGACTCTGACGAGCCAGGGTGCCGAAGCTTGTACTTCAAGTAAGAAGGCTTCCCCCAAGTATACAGCTTCACGGGCAAGTATAAAAAAGCCCCGGCAACATGTTGCCGGGGCCTCTTCAACTAATCATTCTACTTCTTTAGCGCTACGCCACTACAGGCCTGGCATAAGCCTCCGCATCTTCCGCAGTAATTTCCGTTCCGCTCATGATCACGAGGCGCTCCACCACGTTACGCAACTCGCGCACATTGCCGCGCCAGTCAAGCCCCTTCAGGTACTCCAGCGCCTCGGGTGTAATGGTTTTGGGCTTGTTGCCGTAATCGTTTGCTATATCGTTGAGGAACTTCTGCACCAGATCCGGAATATCATCCCGGCGATCGTTCAGCGGCGGCACATGGATAAGTATAACACCCAGGCGGTGGTACAAGTCCTCGCGAAAGTTCTTTTGCTCGATCTCCTCCAGCAGGTTCTTATTCGTGGCCGCCACTACGCGTACATCCACCTGAATATCCTTGTCGCCGCCCACGCGGGTGATTTTGTGTTCCTGCAGCGCGCGCAGCACCTTGGCCTGCGCCGACAGGCTCATATCGCCCACCTCATCCAGGAACAGGGTGCCACCGTTGGCCTGTTCAAACTTCCCGATGCGCTGTTTCACCGCCGAGGTAAACGAGCCCTTCTCATGGCCGAACAGCTCACTCTCGATCAGCTCGCTCGGGATGGCGGCGCAGTTTACCTCCACCAGCGGTCCGCCGGAGCGGTTGCTGTGCTCATGGATGGCGCGCGCCACCAGCTCCTTGCCCGATCCGTTCGGGCCGGTTATCAGCACGCGGGCATCAGTCGGAGCTACTTTCTCAATGGCCTGCTTCACGCGGCCGAGGGCAGGGGAGGAGCCTACCATCTCGTATGTTTTGGAGATTTTCTTCTTCAGTATCTTCGTCTCCGTCACCAGGTTCGATTTATCCAGGGCGTTGCGCACGGTAACCAGCAGGCGGTTGAGGTCCGGTGGCTTCTGCAGAAAATCGTAGGCGCCTTTTTTGGTGGCTTCCACGGCAGTGTCAATGGTGCCATGGGCGGATATCATGATAAAGGGAGTGTCGGGCGTGATCTCCATTGCTTTCTCCAACACCTCGATGCCATCCATGCCGGGCATTTTAATGTCGCAGAGCACCACGTCATACTTGGATTTGCCAAGCAGTTGCAGGCCTCTCTCGCCGTCCTCGGCCTCATCCACGTTATAGTTCTCGAACTCTAGGATCTCCTTCAGGGTGCTCCGGATGGCCCTTTCGTCGTCGATGATCAGAATTTTGGGCATAGTTTTATGTTGGTTGTCTCGTTAAGTATAGCTAATTCGCGGCCCCTTGTCAAGGCGGTTGCTGCACTTTTACGCTAGTAGAGGCTAACTCGGTGAGCTATTGTGCGATTTATTATCGGCCAGGAGCTGTGACATGGGATACCCGCAGGTCCGGCTTTCGCAAAGTATACGCCAGCACTTATGCCCTGGCGGCTTTTAGACCGGCGCCCAGCACAAGCGCATCTTCCAGCATACCTAGCACAGGATCGGCAATAACGGTTTTATCGCGCAGCATTTTGCGCAGGTAAAAACTGGCATAGGTAGCTGCCACTGCAGCGGCCGCACCTACCAGGGCCCCTTTGGCCAGACTGTTGCGGTTGCCTTGAAAAACCGCGGCCCCTACCATTGCCCCGGATCCCGCCCGCATCAGCAAGGAAGATAAAACAATACGGTCGGGCGCTACGGGTAATTTATCGCCGAGCAGTTCTGTGGCAGCCAGGCCAGTTAGCGTGTAAGCCACACATTTATTTTGCAGGAATTCGAAAGGAGTGCCGTTTAACCTGCCATCATGCTTTTCCTGCAGGGCCCTGCTCAGGAGCGCCGGGGCTGATAAGCTTCTCATACCCGCCAAAGCACCCATGGCCAATGCTTTATAGAATACCGTTTTCATGCAGAGGTCTTTTTTGTTTCCCTACATGTACGGGGCAGCGGGGAAGCAGGCTATGTTGTGGCTCTCAGATTTTCAGAAGTATCGTTCACTCTTACCAAAAGGGTTACACGGGCCGTACATTGGGGTATAATTAATTTTAAACAAGCCTAGGGTAAACACAGTTTGATGCAATAGGCGTATAGGTATAGCTATAACGGAAGGAATATGAATTATTCATCTCAGTCTATATTAAAAATACTTAATTTCGCTATTCGTTACCTACACGTAGTGAGTACGCGTTTAATTCTGAATCAGAACTTTTAATGGGTTTAAAGGATAATAAGGTAGATACGGAAAGAAAGCGGAGGTATTTTGTGTCGCGCAGGGTAGACCGGATCTTCCTGGAGCTTTACAAAGTTTACGCCTTCCACGTCCGCTTTTTCAAAGAAGTCTTTGTGCCGCCTTACGAGTTTAGGGAAGTGGTGCGGCAGTGTTACGAGGTGGGAGTAAGATCGCTTCCGCTCATCTCGCTCACAGGTTTTATCATCGGTATCGTATTCACCAACCAGTCGCGGCCCTCGTTATCGGAGTTCGGGGCTACTTCGTGGCTGCCTTCGCTGGTATCCATCGCCATTGTGCGGGCGCTGGCACCGCTGGTAACGGCCATTATTGCCGCCGGCCGGGTGGGTTCGGCCATTGGAGCAGAGCTCGGGTCGATGCGCGTAACCGAGCAGATCGACGCCATGGAGGTATCCGCCACCAACCCGTTTAACTACCTGGTGGTGACGCGCGTGTTGGCTACCACCCTCATGGTGCCGGCTCTGATGATTTACACTGTTTTTGTTTCCCTGATGGGGGCCTACCTCAACGTAAACCAGAACGAGCTCACCAGCTTTACGACCTACATCACGCAGGTGTTTGAGGCAATTACGTTCCTTGATATCTTCTCCTCCATCATCAAGACCTTTATTTTCGGGTTCACGATCGGCATGGTGGGCTGCTACAAGGGATATTACTCCTCCAAGGGAACGGAGGGAGTGGGTAAAGCGGCCAACTCGTCGGTGGTAACGGCCATGTTCTTGGTATTTATTGAAGAACTGTTGTCCCTGCAGATCATCAACCTGTTCAGGGCTATGTAAGCAGAACGTATGAAGAAGATAAATCCTAACATAAACCGGGAGAACAAGGTAATCGAGATCAGCGGGCTGAGGAAAGCTTTCGATGATTTTGAAGTGCTGAAAGGCGTGGACCTGGACCTCTACCAGGGCGAGAACCTGGTGGTGCTGGGGCGCTCGGGCACCGGTAAGTCCGTGCTGATCAAGATCATCTCCGGGTTGCTGAACCCCGACGAGGGGATGGTAAGGGTGCTGGGCCAGGAGGTGAACACCTTAAAGCCCAAAGACCTGGATCAGCTGCGCCTCAAGGTCGGCTTCTCGTTCCAGAACAGTGCCTTGTATGACAGCATGACGGTGTATGAGAATCTGGAGTTTCCGCTCATACGCCATGCAAAAGACATGGGCAAGAGCGAGCGCGACAAGCGGATACAGTTCATACTCGACGGTGTGGGCCTGCTGCAGACCATCAACCAGATGCCCTCAGAGCTTTCCGGCGGTCAGCGCAAGCGCATCGGCATCGCGCGCACACTTATACTCAAGCCGGAGATAATGCTTTACGATGAGCCTACAGCCGGCCTGGACCCTATTACCTGCATAGAGATCAATGCGCTGATTAACGACGTGCAGGAGAGGTTCAATACCTCGGCCATCATTATTACCCACGACCTGACCTGCGCCCGATCCGTTGGCGACCGCATGGTGATGCTGCTAGAGGGGCAGTTCCAGCGGCAGGGTACGTTCGAGGAGGTGTTTAACACGGATGATGAGCGGGTTAAGATGTTTTACGATTACAACTTTGTATACTAACGTATGAATTCGGCAGAAAATAAGCGATCCATCATGGTCGGGATCTTTGTCCTGATTGCCATCGTGATCTTTGTGATAGGTATCCTGACGCTGGGCGGCCAGCAGAAAAGGTTTATCGAGAGCATCTCAGTAAGTACTTTCTTTGATGATGTGGAGGGCCTGAAGGTGGGCAACAATGTCTGGTTCTCGGGCGTGAAGATCGGTACGGTAAAGGAGATCAGGTTGTATGGCGAGTCGCAGGTGCAGGTGCTGATGAACCTCGAGCAGTCGGCGCAGAAGTACATCCGCCAGAACTCAAAGGCCCGTATCAGCTCCGAGAGTCTCATTGGCAACAAGATCATCGAGATCTTTGGCGGCACACCGGCCGCGGGGCCGGTACAGGACGGCGATGTGCTGGCATCCGAAGCGAACCTGAACACCGACGACATCATGAAGACGCTGCAGGAGAATAACAAGAACCTGGCAAATATTACCAGCAACTTCAGTGTGATCAGCGACAAGCTGGTGCGGGGCGAGGGCACTGTGGGCACGCTCCTTAACGACACTACGCTGGCAGAAGATTTTAAGAGTATGGTGGCCAGCCTGGAGAATACCTCCCAGAATGCCGTGCGCGCCTCCCGCGACCTGAGCCGCTTCACCAGCAAACTAAACACCCAAGGCAGCCTTGCAAACGAGCTACTGACGGATACCACTGTTTTTGGCAGGCTGGAGAGCGCAATGGCGGAGCTGGAAAAGGCCACGCAGTCGGCCACGCAGATGGCGCAGAACCTGGAGCAGGCCAGTGGCAAGTTTAACAACGATAACAGCGCCGTGGGGGTGCTGCTCAACGACCCGAAATTCGCCCGCCAATTGCAGAGTACGATGCAGAACCTGGAGACCAGCACCGAGAAACTGGATGCCAATATGGAGGCTCTGCAGAGCAATTTCCTGCTCAGAGGCTATTTCCGGAAGAAGGATAAAGAGCAGCGCAAAGCAGAAGAGGAGGCGCAGGAACAGCAAGCTGAGCAGGAGCAGCAGCAGCAAACCGAGCAGCAGCCTGTTAAAGAATAGAAATAGCACGTATAAAAGCCGGCATTTGCTGGCTTTTATACTTAAATACCAGAATAGACGAAACACTATTCAACTCTCTAACTCTCTAACTCTCTAACTCCCAAACTCTCTAACTCCCAAACTCCCTATGTCTCCCTACGAAGCTCAGGCCATGTATGAACTACAGCGGTGGCAGCACGAAATGCTGCGCGACCCAAGTATGTTTAATGCGCTTGCCCGCAGGGCGCAGGTGAAGCTCAACAGTTTCATACCGGAGAAGGTGCACCGGGCCATCACCACGGCCATGAAACAGATGATCCGGGGGGTACTGTTTGGGGCTGGGTACGTTTCGCAAAAACCCCTGGAGCAGGTGCCGCTGGAGGTGCGGGAGGGGCAGGTGCGGGGGCAGATAAAGTATTACCAGCAGGCCGCCGCGGCCGAGGGTGGCGTGACAGGGGCAGGCGGTATTCTGCTCGGTCTGGTAGATTTTCCGCTGTTGCTAGGGCTGAAGCTGAAGCTGCTCTATGATGTTGCCGCGCTGTATGGCTATGATATAAAGGACTACCGCGAACGTGTATACCTGCTGCACGTTTTTGAGTTGGCCTTTAGCTCGCAGGAGCACCGCCGGAATGTTTACCTGTACCTGGCCGACTGGGAATCGCAGAAGCTGCTGCTGCCCGAGGATATCAATGCCTTTGATTGGCGCAGCCTGCAGCAGGAGTACCGCGACTACATCGACCTGGCAAAAATGGCGCAGATGATTCCCATTATCGGGGCGCCGATCGGAGCAGTGGTAAACTACCGCCTTATTAGCAGGCTGGGCGAGACGGCCATGAATGCTTACCGCCTGCGCTGGAAGGAACAGGGGCTGTTGCAGCATTAGGGGTAATACTTATAGCAGAAGGGCCGGCAATCAATGCCGGCCCTTCCTGATTTTATACTTGCTGCACCAGTTAGTGCACATAAAGCTTAAACGTGAGCAAGCCACGATCCGTGTGCAGGTGGACCAGGTAAATGCCACTTTGAGATTTGCGCAGCTGTACCTGTAGCAGATCCGGCCGCGGCGTAGTTATACGTTGCTCCAGTACCAGTTGGCCCAGGCTGCTGTATACCTGCAGTTGCTGCACCTCAAAATCGGCCCGGTGCAGGTCTAGCTTAAAGCTGCCGCTGCTGGGGTTAGGGGAGATAACGACAGACTCAGGCAGGGTAAGATCTTCCACCACAAAATTAGCAGTGCTATAGGCTTTCCCGCCGTATCCTGTTATTTGTACCTTGCCGGTGGTGGCGCCGCGCGGTACCTTTACCTTATACCTGTCACCGGTGGCTTCCAGTACCAGCGCTTCCTGTCCGTTGAACGCGATCTTGTCCTGCAGCCCCATTATACCGAAGTGCTGACCGCTGATCTCCACCACCGTGCCCACGCTTCCCTGTGCCGGCTGCATGGCCGTGAACCTTGGCCCCGGAATCACCTCAAACTGAGCGAATGCTGGGCCACCAGGTGTCTCCACGATGAGAATGTTAGATTCGGCCTGCTCCGGCACCCGCACCACCAAGTGTTGCGGGCTTGCCTCCAGAACCTGGGCCTTCACTAACCCAAAAAGCACGTTGATCCGGGCCTTATCCGCTGTAAAGTTCTCGCCTGCGATGGTGAAGGTGCTCCCCACTATCCCGCGCTCTTCGCTCAGGCTGCTGATAACGGGCCTGTACCAGACAGTATAGGAGGAGGTGCTTTCTACATTACCCCCTTTGGTAAGGATGGTGAAGGCGCTTGTCGCGGCTCCGGCAGGTACCTTTACTGACACCAGGTTGCCAGTGTGGTGGACGATCTCGCAGTTGAGGTTGCCCAGTTTTACAGTTTCAATCAGCTCCGGTTGCAGGTGCTGCCCGTGCAGGTTTACGATATTGCCTACCATACCCTCTGCCGGGCTGAAGGAGCTGAGCACCGGCGGCTGGTATACTTCAAAGGTTTCTGTTGCCGTAACGCCTCCATCCGGAGTAATGACTTTCAGGGCACCCGTAGCCGCGCCTTCCGGCACCCGCACGCGCAGCTCAGAGTTGGTAGCACTGACAACGGACGCGGCTTTCCCGCTCAGGTATACTTTGTTGTCCGCCGCGATGCCTGCGAATCGATCCCCACGAATCGTTACTTCCGTACCATACTTGCCCGCAGCAGGTTCAAAAGCCGCGATGGCTGGTGTTGCCAGCACATCCTCCAGGTTTACCCGCACCGCCTCGTCCACCACCGGCGGCATGTCGTAGATGCGGTTGACGGTGACGTTGGTGCGCACAGGGGAGTTATAATCGAAGAAGATGTCGGCAAAGTTCTCCACGGTGGTTTTCTCCGGCAGGTCGGCCTTCGGCTTGATGCTGAACTGGATGTAGCCGTGGCTGCCTGGCTCGTTGGCGTTGCTGTCGGGCAGCATGATGTTGTCGAAGGTCCAGGTGAGCACGGGCAGGCCCTTGCCGCTTACTTCCAGGCGGTGGGTATGCGAGGCGGCCCCGACCTGCAGCGTGCTCAGGTCCAGATGCTCAGAGAGCGTGTCTACTACCACCACCCGGTAGGCCACGTCGGTGCCGGTGTTCTGGAAGCGGATCTTATACTTGAGCGCGGTGTTGGTGGGGGTATAGTTTTCTTCCGTTCTGCCCACCGGCGTCACCAGCTTGTCGTTCGGGTCGAAAGAGTCCGTAATCAGCACGCACTCTTCTGACACCTCAGCTTCCTCGTCATCTGTCGGCATCAGGTTCACCAGGCCGGAGCTCACGGTGGTTCCGGCGTTGGCATCGGTACAGGCCTCCACCGTTACGCTGGCTAGTTTGTTGTCGCCGTTGCCTTCCGGCTGGTCTGCCTCCAAGCGCCAGGTATAGCCCATGGTGGGCACCCAGAGCACCATGCTATCGCCGGCAGCCAGGCGGAACTGCTCTTTGGAGGCCAGCCTGCCATCGGCAAACTTGCGGAACAGCTCGTGCTGCTCCATGTCGGCCGTGCCAGAGTTCCTGATCACGAAACGAATCCTGCCCGACTCTGCGTCGCAGCGGCCCGTGATGGTAACAGTAGGAACCGGTTTGGCTGTCGCGTTATTTGAAGGCGTGATCCAGGTACGAGTGCAGACAGTGCGGCCGCGCACCGACTCGTCTCCGCAGGTTACGATGTCTTGTATGGTGATAGCGCCTTGCTGCCCTGCCGCCAGATCGCCCACGGCAAATTCATAGGTCCCATTGGGCAGGCGGGTATACGCTTTATCTGCGGAGAGCAGTTCCACCTCGGCCGGCAGTTGCACGTATACTTTGGCATCGGGTGCCGTGGCAAAACCGGAGTTTACATACCGCACAGTGGTGGTACTTTCGAAACAGCGCCGGCGGCGGGTAGAGGAAACGCTGACAGAGAGGTGGGGGGAGAGGGTGACTTGGTTGGCGAAGTTTACTGTAGCCACGGCATCTTCTGTTGCTGATAAGTCTACAGTATAGTTTCCTGTATCTGGGGGGCAGACTTGTCGAATATGTTTGCCATACTGCTCTGTTGTAATCTGGCTTACAGTATATGTTCCAGGCCTAACCTCTATATTGAACTGTCCATAGCTGTTGGTTCGCCCATAATAGGGGCCCGGCGTAGCCATTACCAGGACATTTTCTATGCCTGTGTCTCCTTCATCCTGTACACAATTCAAATTGCCGTCGGCGTAGATAGTGCCGGTTATGCGGCTGGGCGTTGAAGGTGCGTCATCGTTCTGGTACACCAGGATGTTGTCAAAATGGCTAAAACCCTTTAAGGCAAACCAAATAGTACTCCCGTCTTTGCTTACCTTCAAGTCATAATAGCCTGGATTTCCTTCAAGCCTGTATCTATTATGAATCAAGGCTATTAACTCTCCGGATTGGCTGTATTTCTTTATTACTACCTTGTCATTTACCCTGCCCGCTACATAAATAAAACCCAGCCCATCAATTGTTATTAAAGCAGAACCTGATTGATAATTTGTGCTAGGTGTAAAAGCTTCAAACTGTGCCACCAGAGCACCTGTTTGGTCATGCTTCTTTACCTGATGGTCCCGAACGAAATAGAAAAAGCCAAAGGTATCGAATCTAATATTCATTCCGGGATAGATAGCGTCTTGCAGGTCGAAGACGAAATCACTAATTAGATCTCCCGAAGGACTATACTTGAGGCAGCGCTTTTCTTTTATAAGGTACATGTTATCAGCGTGGTCGAACAGGATAGTGCTCGGGTAAAAGCGCCCACCCTCTGGAAGCGAGGACTGCTTCAATAAGCTGGTAACATACTTTCCCTGGGGCGAAAATTTATGGACTACTCCTTTTTCATCGTCTGCTAAGACATAAACGGCTCCCTGGCTGTCAAATGCAAAATCCCTGACCTTGTAGATGAAATAATCTAATTCACCGGTTCCCCCGAAGGTACGAATGTGGTTACCGTTGCTGTCAAAGAAGCTGATCTTGCCCTCTTCATGGGTGTAATAGTTTCCCGCACCATCGAACCGCATTGGATAATTAAGGGAAACACTACTCTTGTTGTCAGCCCCTGCGTTACCGAATGTAAGTACAAAATCGAAATCAGGTGAAAGTTTATGAATTTTGCCTTTCAGGCTCCATGAGGTAAACTCCATCACCCAAAGGTTGTTGTCAGGATCAGTAGCCAATCGCGTTTGTAAGCCGGAGAGTTTACCTTCTTCCGTTCCTTCGTCCAGATAGGTTGCCAGCGTGTCGCCATTGTAGCTATGCTTGGTGATGTATTGCCCATCGGGTATGGGTGCTGCCGTCAGGTAGAAATTGTTTGCAGCATCGAAGGCCACATCCTCTATAAACCCCCCAGAAATGAGCAGTTCTGGTGTGCCATCTTGTTTGACGCGCTTCATCCAGTGCACGCCCACAATGTTTAAGCTATTATTAGCATCGATCTTAACCTGGTAGGGTTCCATGTAATGACCTGGGGATGTTTCCAGGCTGTCGTATACTTGCAGTACGTTCCCCTGGCTATCGAACTTCTGGACACGGTAATTGTCCGGATCCGCCACGTAGATGTTGCCCTCGTTATCGATATCTAGGCCCCGAGGTAACTTGAATTGCCCTGGCGCATTACCTTCGCTGCCAAAGCACATCACCAGCTCGCCTTCTGTGGTATACTTGCATACTTTACCTCCCCTCCTGGACACAAAGAAATGCCCCTGTTTATCTGTAGCAATACCAAAGCCGGCAAAGGTATCATCATCCAGGAAAAGCTCCTTCAGGAGTTCGCCTTCCGGGCTAAATACCTTTACGTTGGAATGGTCTAAGACATATAGCTTTCGGTCTGGGCCAATATCAAAATCCAAGGGGTTCTGTAAAGTAAGCCCCTTTAGCTTGGTTCTGGTATATTCTTGTTGCAGGTTTGCCTGAGCCCGGCTGGAAGGGGTAAAAATAAAAGTGAGCAGAATCAGGAGTAAAGCTGTTCTCATAGGCTAAAAGTGAATCGTCAATCAAGTAAGTATAGAGTGTTCAGTTACAGGGCCTAAAGGTATACATTTTGACTTGAATATATAGCTCTTACAGGAGCTGTTATCGAAGCTAAAGGATACTTAAAAGCAGAAGCTGAAAGTATAGCGGCAAACAAAAACAGCGGCCCTTACACTTTGAAAGTATAAAGGCCGCTGCCAAAGTATAAATCCTGCGTTTTACCGGTTATCCTCCGCGTACCACTCGGCAAAGGAGTTCTGTGTTTCCCAGAGCTTCAGGTGGTGCAGGTTTACGTACTCCGGCAGATGCTTCTGCAGCCGGTGCTGGAAATCGATCAGCATGTTCTCGCAAGTAGGCTGGTAGGGGGTAAGTACCAGCTTATGCTCATACTTGCGCAACGGCTCGAGCAGGTCCTGTGGCGAGCCCTGCGGCAGCACCAGCGCATGGTCGAAGGGTTGCACGATGTGCTCCTGGACCAGTTGCTTCAGGTCGCCGAAGTCCATCACCATGCCGTTTTTGGGGTGTTCTTCCTCCACGAGCGGCGTACCGATTATGGTTACCTCCAGTTTGTAGGAGTGGCCGTGGATATGGCGGCAGGGGCCGTCGTAGTTAAGCAGTGCGTGTGCCGTCTCAAAGGTGAAAAGCCTGGTGAGCCTGATCTTCGTCATCAAGTATAAAGCGTAAGGATAAAAGTATAAGTGATTATACGCGCAAGGTAGGCCGGCAGTAGGACGTATAAAATGACACAGGTCATTGTGCGGGTGGGGCAGGGGCAAAAGAAAAAGGCCAGCCCATAGGCTAGCCTTTCCTGCATTATATTTTAAAGAGACTAACGCTTCTCCACCGGAACGTAGTCGCGTTTGGTCTCGCCGGTGTAGATCTGGCGAGGACGGCCGATAGGCTCTTTGTTCTCACGCATCTCTTTCCACTGCGCGATCCAGCCTGGCAGACGGCCCAGGGCGAACATCACCGTAAACATATCGGTTGGGATACCGATGGCGCGGTAGATGATGCCGGAGTAGAAGTCTACGTTCGGGTAGAGTTTGCGCTCCACGAAGTATGAGTCATTCAGGGCAGCTTCTTCCAGCTCCTTGGCGATGTCGAGGATCGGATCGTTAATGCCAAGAGCGGTGAGTACTTCGTCTGCAGCCTTCTTAATGATTCTGGCGCGAGGGTCGAAGTTCTTGTACACGCGGTGGCCAAAGCCCATCAGGCGGAACGGATCGTCCTTGTCTTTTGCTTTCGCGATGAATTTCTTGGAATCACCACCGTCTGCCTTGATCTGCTCCAGCATCTCGATAACGGCCTGGTTGGCACCACCGTGCAGCGGGCCCCACAACGCGCCGATACCGGCAGAAACAGAGGAGTACAGGCTGGCGTTGGCAGAGCCTACCAAACGCACCGTAGAGGTAGAGCAGTTCTGCTCGTGATCGGCGTGCAGGATCAGCAGCTTGTTCAGGGCGTCTACTACCACCGGGTTTAGCTCATACTCCTCGGTTGGGTAGGCGAACATCATGTGCAGGAAGTTCGAGCAGTAGTCCAGCTTGTTTTTTGGGTAGTTCACCGGATGCCCGATAGAGTTTTTGTAAGACCAGGCAGCAATAGTTGGTAGCTTGGCCATCAGACGGATGATAGAAAGGTCTACCTCATCTTTCGTCTGGTTCGGGTTAAGCGATTCAGGGTAGAAAGCCGTTAGCGAGCTGATTAGGGCAGAAAGGATCCCCATCGGGTGCGCCGCAGAAGGGAAACCGTCCAGGATCTTGCGCATGTCCTCGTTCACCAGCGTGTGCAGTCTTATCTTGTTGCTGAAATCGTCCAGCTCCTGTGCTGTTGGCAACGAACCATAGATCAGCAGGTAAGCCACCTCGATAAAGTTCGACTTCTCTGCCAGTTGCTCAATAGGATAGCCCCTGTAGTGCAGAATACCCTGCTCACCATCCAGGAAAGTGATGGCGCTGGTAGTGGCCCCCGTGTTCTTATAGCCTGAGTCCAGGGTGACATAGCCGGACTGAGCACGCAGAGAAGAAATGTCTATCGCTTTTTCGTTCTCAGTACCCTCAACAACAGGCATCTGGTAAGATTTACCATCTAAAATTATTTCAGCAAATTCTGACATGTGTATTAGTTTTTTTGCGTAGTTGTGTCTCTTAATGAAGCGAAATTAGGTAAAATAGTTCTAAAAAGAAACGTGCTGCTTGCATAATATCTTACTTCTACAATGTATTAGCAAGCCACCTTATCTTCCCCACCTCTTAAAGCGGAAATCCCGTAAAATGTTTCACTTTTTCCGAAATCATTTAACAAAATGGTCATGTGGGTAGATGAAATTAAAAGGGTTTATACTTGTACGAAGGAAAGCCCCTGAAGCATGTAAACTCCATTTGTTTGGTGAGAAAGACGCGCTCTTTTCAAAGGACAGGTCATGTTCTTTTGCCGGTTTGCCCGTCTCGCACCTATATGAACCAATAGCTTTGAACCCGTAAATTGGCTATTTTTGCAGTATGTATACCCGCGAACAGGCATCTCAGATCAGGCAGCAGTTCTGGACCACTTTTGGCCAGTACCTTTCGCCGCAGCTCTCCGCCGATGGCTGGAAAGTGAACTGGCTAAACTATAAAACCGGTGTGAAGGATGTATACTTCCGGATGAACGCCGACAACAAGCGCGGGTACATTGCCATCGAGCTGGCGCATCCCGATACGGAGATGCAGGAACTAGTGTACGATCAGTTTCTGGAGCACAGAACCATGCTGCAGGAGGCGCTGGGCGAGGAGTGGGAGTGGCTGCTGCATACCTCCGACGAGTCGGGGCGGGTGGTGAGCAGGATCTATAAGGAGATCGCCCCGGTAAACGTGTTCAACAAAGACGACTGGCCGGCCCTGATCTCTTTCCTGAAGCCCCGTATTATTGCATTGGATGAGTTCTGGAGCAACGCAAAGTATAGCTTCGGAGGATAGGAGGCTGGTTACCAGGTCGTGTCATCATCGGGGTTGGTGAATCCGAGGCCCGGGCGGAAGCGGGTGCCTCTGCCATGCAGGTGGTCCCACATATCGGCCTCCAGCTTCAGCTTATCCAGTTGTATAAACTCCTCCCAACGCTCCCTGTCATCGGCATCGAACTCGTTTAGCAGCTCCTGCAGGTGCATGTTGCTACTTTCCTGCTGCTGTGCCACCAGGTGCGGGTTGGTGCGCAGCATGAGTTCTATCTTAATGCGGAAGTAGGTGTTCAGCTCCTTGTAGCGCGCCTCGTCCCAGTTCTCCAGGTTCGGGTTTTCCATCATACTTATGTTAAAAGCCTCTCGTTTAGTATACCCCGAATGGGGCGGCAAGTTATGTAGATTTCTTGACTCGCTTCTCCGGATATCTTTGTCCGCAACTTTTCTGATGCGGACTTCCAAGCCCACGTAAGCCGTATTTTATATTTGCCAATTTTCCTGGCGCAACTCTTCAGACTTGTATCCTAGTGATGGCGTCGGGTCTGTGACTCGGCTGGCTTAAAAAGCCCCGCTCTTTCGGATTTGCAATCCGAAAGTATGAAGCAGCGGATTTGTAATCCGCGAGAGCCATCCTTATACTTCGGCCATACTTTTATACTTACTTGGCGCAAGCGTCCGCTTGTGCCTCGATTAGAGCTACTGCTTTCCGCAACCTGAGCCAAGCTATCCTTACTAGCTGCAACTTATCTCTCCGCTGGCGCTAGTTTGCAACTCGTGTCCTACTTTGAGGTCGAGTTTGCAACCCGACTGGCTCGCAGATCCATGCTTCATACTTGGGCTGTACTTTCCTAGCCGATGTTTCCGGCAACTGGACACAAGCTATACCTGCTAGCTCCAGTTCATCCACGGCTTTACAACCTACTCGTTTCATTTCATACTTTGGCTCCCTCCAGGCCAGGAGGCCTCGTCCTTTGGCATCGCGCTGTCTATTGAAGCTGCTCCTCGCTGTCGCTCCGGGCTGCTGAGCAAGCTCAGCACCGCAACAATAGAAGGCGCTCAACCCAAGGACTGGGTATCAGTTCGATAGCTGCTGCTGACAGGGCTTGAACCAAGTCCCCCTTTGAAGGGGGCAGGGGGATGACCCTGAATAGCCCATGCTATGAAGCTTATACTTCTGAAATGGCAGCCACAGAAACTCCCCTCCTTGGAGGGGCCAAGGGTGGGTTTATACTTGTAGGGAGAGGTAAAACTCCAGCTTCGATTGATATAGCCTGAGTCGCAAGCAAAGCTAGGCAGCCCTGCCACGCTTACTCGAAAACAACACATGCACCGCCAGCGCCAAAACCGAAAACACCAGCCCTACCAGCACCACCCCGTTCCATTGCCATAGCTGCCATGCCTGGCTGGCAAGTATGGTACCGGTGGCGCCACCCATAAAGTAAGTGAACATGTACACTGTGTTGAGGCGGTTCCGTGCCTCGGGGTGCAGCGAGAAGATAAGCGTTTGGTTGGAAATATGGGAGCCCTGCAGGCCGAGGTCCAGGAGAATGACGCCTACCACCAGGCCCATGATGCTGTAACTGAAAAAACCGAACACGATGTAGGAAACGAGGATCATGGCCAGGGTGGCGAGCTGGATGTTGCGCGTGTCGAACCTGTCGCTAAGCCTGCCCATAACCGAGGCCATGATGGCTCCTCCGGCGCCAACCAGCCCGAAAGCGCCTGCCACATCACTGCCGGCAAAAAAAGGCGGGCCCTCCAGCAGAAAAACAAGCGTAGTCCAGAAGCCGCCGAAGCAGGCAAACGAAAGGGCCCCGCGTATCGAAGCCAGGCGCAGTACCGGCTCGGTCCGGAACAGGTGCACCAGCGACTTCATCAGGCTTTTATAGCTCCCTTTAAACTGCGGGTGTATCTCCGGGAGCAGGAAGTATAGGGCCACCCACAACAGCAGCATGAGCCCGGCGGCGATCAGGAACATGGCCCGCCAACCCAGGTGCTCGCCCACAAAGCCACTGAGCGTACGCGAGAAAAGTATACCTACCAGCAGGCCGCTCATCACCGTGCCTACCGCCTTGCCGCGCTCCTCCGGCCTGGCCAGGTGCGCCGCCATAGGCACAAAAAGCTGGGGCACCACACATGTGGCTCCAATCAGCAGGCTGGCTGCCATCAAAGTATAAATGTTGGGGGAGAAGGCCGCCAGCAGCAGCGAAAGTATGATGAGCACAAAGTCAACCAGGATCAGGCGCTTGCGCCGCAGCATGTCGCCGAGTGGGATGATGAACAGCAGCCCGATGGCATAACCCACCTGCGCCAGCATCGCCACCATGCCTGCGCTGGACTCTGACACCTGAAAAGTATCCGCAATCTTTACCAGCAGGGGCTGGTTGTAGTAGTTGTTTGCCACCACCATGCCTGAGGCAATGGTCATGAGCCAGAGGGTGGAGCGGGTAAGTTGCGGATCAGCGGCTGGGGTATGGGAAGGCGTCATGATAAGGTAAACGGATCATACTTTGCTATCTGCTACAACAGAAGCAACAAAGGTAAGGAGTAGCGGTTCCTAAAGCTTGTTTTTGTTTGCAGTGTCGCTGACTTACTTTCTGTACAAGTATGAAATCAATGGATAGCATCGGTCACAGCCCGCACCGGCAGCATAGCTACGCATCGTAAGGTAAGCACGCTTAGAGGCAGAAGCGTGGGGAAAGTGGGTTCTTAAAAGGCTGGCTGCTAAAAGTCATCCTGCCGGCTCGCACCGGGCGGGTTGAACAGGCCCCACTCATCCCATACATAATTCCATGGGTCGAAACCGGAAACCCAGTCCACGAAAAGCAGCCTGTACTCCTCAATGGCCTTGCGCAGCAGGGGCAGGTAGGTGGTATCCTTAAAGCCATACATCTCCAGGGCGGTGCAGTTGGTGAGCAGGTCGCGGGCGGCCTTGCGTATCAGCACGGCATTCTCCATCTGTATGTCGTAGAGGTCGGCACCTACGGCCCCTGCTACCTTAACCGTCAGCAGGGCAGCATCGGTTAGCATGCGTTCCCGCAGGTGCTGCAGCAGCGCGTTGTCCTCCGGCACCAGGTCCACGATATAGGAGGTAAGCTGGTAAATCTCTTCCCCTTTCCGGAAGATTGGGAGTTGGTCGTGTTTGTGCATGGGGCCTGGTTTAGTAAGGTGCGCTGCAGCAGCAGGTTATTCGTTAAAGTGGTACAGGAACGTGATGATGCCTGTGAAAGCCGGCTTTTTGCTGTTCTCGATCTCCAGCGTTACCTCGAGGCGGGCCTTGGCAATGCCGCGCAGGTTCTTTACCGACAGCAGTTTGGCACGCAGGCGCACGCGGCTGTTCACGGTTACGGCCTGGTTAAAGCGGAGAGTCTCGATCTCATAGTTCACCTGCATCTTCAGGTTCCGGATGGAGGTGATCTGCGACCACAGGTAGGGCAGCAGCGATACGGTGAGGTAGCCATGAGCGATGGTGGCCCCAAAGGGTGTTTCCTGCTTGGCGCGTTCCGCGTCCAGGTGTATCCATTGGTGGTCCAGGGTAGCATCGGCAAACTTGTTTATCTGCTCCTGCGTGATGGTATGGTAATCCGAAACCCCCATTTCGGTGCCTTCATACCTGGTAAGTTCTTCAAGGGTGCTAATTACTAACTGGCTCATAAGGTAAGGTTGTATGTGTTTGTGTGGCAGCGCTTCTACGTTATACCTGCTCTATCCATCAACCCGAATCAAACAGAAGTATACAGCAGGCACGCGCTGGTGCGAGGCCTAATATACGAAACTTCAATACTTAGTTGAATTAATAAATACTGTGATCGCCTCCAAAGTATGGTCTGTTTATAGTATGAGACAGCCATTTCCGGCGCTTTTTTTGCTGCATCTACCATATTTATAGCATAAAAAGTATACTTTTTATAATCCTGATAGTATAAAATATAAATGTTTTTGAATCTAAAAATCAAAAGCAATGTTTCCAAGATAGCCACCATTGCCTGCAGCAGGTAAACGTACAGGATCCTGCCAAGGAAATCCGGAAGCGGTGGAGAGATGGTTCTGCAGCCTAATGTAACACAGGTTACAGGATAAGGTGGCCCGGGATAGCCAACAACCCGGGCTTAGAAGACAGGGCGCTTTAGAAAAGGCCTTTGCAATGAGCGGATTTATACTTGCAGGCACTCGGAGTCTACGACTTTTGAGACAAAGCGCAGACGAGGAGCCGGGACAACATCAACAGGAATTCAGATAGATAATCAGGCAGGGGACTGCCGGTTCTAAAATAATAGATCACCTAAAACCCTAATTTCTATGATCAGATTAACGGCTTAGCAGTACCCCGGACTCCAGTCGCTGTTTGAGATACTGCTTGAAAAGCTCTTAAAAATGATTCTGACCATGTTAAGGAACACCCGATATGAACATTTTAGAAAAGATCAAGACAAATTACAGCGCCTCCATGAACGAGATGACAGTAGCTGCCTATCTCGAGGAGTGTAAAAAGGACTCGAAAATGTATGCCAAGCCCGCCGAGCGGATATTGGACGCCATTGGGGAGCCGGAGATCCTGGACACGCGGCAGGACCCGATGCTAAGCCGCATCTTCTCTAACAAGAAGATCAAGATCTACCCTGCCTTCAAGGATTTTTACGGCATGGAGAGCACCATCGAGCAGATCGTGTCCTACTTCCGGCATTCGGCCCAGGGGCTGGAGGAGAAGAAGCAGATCCTGTACCTGATGGGGCCGGTGGGCGGGGGTAAAAGCTCGTTGGCCGAGAAGCTGAAGCACCTGATGCAGCAGCACCCCATTTATGTGCTGAAGGCTGGCGACGAGGTGAGCCCTGTGTTCGAGAGCCCGCTGGGGCTGTTTGCCGATTATACCGATGAACTGGAAGAGGAGTATAATATTCCCGCGCGCTACGTGCCCAGCTGCATGAGCCCCTGGGCCTCCAAGCGCCTGCGCGAGTTCGACGGCGACATCAACCGCTTTAAGGTGATCCGGCTTTTCCCTTCTATCCAGGAGCAGATCGCCATTTCCAAGACGGAACCGGGCGACGAGAACAACCAGGATATCTCTACGCTGGTGGGTAAGGTGGACATCCGAAAGCTGGCCGAGTACCAGCAGAGTGACCCGGACGCCTACTCCTATACCGGTGGCCTTTGTCTGGCCAACCAGGGACTGTTGGAATTCGTGGAGATGTTCAAAGCCCCGATCAAGGTCCTGAACCCGCTGCTGACCGCTACCCAGGAGAAGAACTATAAAGGCACCGAACCAATCGGCGCGATCCCCTTCGACGGCATCATCCTGGCGCACTCCAATGAGTCGGAGTGGGCCAAGTTCCTGAACGATAAAAAGAACGAGGCCTTTCTGGACCGTATCTACAAAGTACAGGTGCCTTACTGCCTGCGCGTGAGCGAGGAGATCAAGATCTATGAGAAGTTGATTAGGGAAAGTTCGCTGCGCGAAGCGCCTTGTGCCCCGAAAACCATCGAGCTGCTGGCCGAGTTTTCGGTGATGTCGCGGCTGAAGGAGCCGGAGAATTCCAGCATTTACTCTAAGATGCGGGTGTACAATGGCGAAACGCTGCGCGAGACAGACCCGAACGCCAAATCCATACAGGAGTACCGCGATGATGCGGGCATTAACGAGGGCATGCAGGGTATCTCTACCCGCTTTGCCTTCAAAATCCTTTCCAAGGTCTTCAACTTCGACAGCGAGGAGATTGCCGCCAACCCGGTGCACCTGCTGTATGTGCTGGAGCAGGAGGTGATCAAGATGATGCTGCCGCCTGAAGCGGAGACAAAGTACCTGCACCTGATCAAGTCGGTGCTGGCCAGCAAGTATGCCGAGTTTATCTCCGATGAAATACAGAAGGCGTACATCGAGTCGTACAGTTCCTATGGCCAGAATATCTTTGAGAAGTATGTGATCTTTGCCGACCACTGGATTCAGAACAACGATTACCGCGATCCGGACTCCGGCGAGATCTTCGACAGAAGTATACTTAACGAGGAGCTGGAGAAGATCGAGAAGCCTGCCGGCATTGCTAATCCGAAGGATTTCCGCTCTGAGGTAACGAACTTCTTCCTGCGCTTCAAAGCCAACCACGGCGGCAAAAGCCCTCGTTGGGATTCCTATGAGAAGATCAAAAACGTGATCGAGAAGAAGATCTTCACCAATACCGAAGACCTGCTGCCGGTGGTGTCCTTCACGGTGAAAACCAACGAGGAGGACGAGAAGAAGCACCGCGACTTTACCCGCCGCATGCGCGACCGCGGCTACACCGACAAGCAGATCCGTATCCTGGTAGACTGGTTCATGCGCGTACGCAAAACGATGGCCTAAATAAGTTAGAGAGTTTGGGAATTTAGGAGTGAAGAGTTAAAGCTTAACACTTCTAATATTCTCATTCTCTAACTCCCAAACTCTTTAACTCTCTAACTCCCAAACTTCCATGTCCCACATCATCGACAGACGCAAGAATGATAAAGGAAAATCTACCGGTAACCGGCAGAAGTTCCTGAAGCGGGTGGAGCACCAGATAAAGCGGGCTATTCCGGACATCATCAGTCAGGAGAGCATCAAGGATACGAAGTCCGGTGGTAGCGTGAAAGTGCCCGTGCGCGGCCTGGAAGAACCTCATTTCCGGCACGACCCCAAAACCGGCAAGAAGTACATTGTGCAGCCCGGCAATGACAGGTTCAGCGAAGGCGACCGTGTGCCCAAACCCCAGAGCGGCGAGGGCAGCGGCAGGGGCAAGGGCTCCAACAGCCCGCAGGTAACAGAGGATGAATTTACGGTGGTGCTCTCCAGGGAGGAGTTCCTGAAATACTTCTTTGATGACCTGGCACTGCCCAACATGGTGAAGAAGCTGATGGAGAGCACCGAAAGCTTCTCGTTTCGCCGCGCCGGCTATACCCGCGATAGCGTTCCCTCCCGGCTCAACATCAAGACAAGTTACCAGCAGTCGCTGGGGCGGCAACTGGCCCTGAAAGGCGTGTTTGACAAAAAGCTGAAGGGGTTGGAGGAGCAACTGGAGAAGACAAAGAAAAAGGAGGAGCGGGAGGCGCTGGAACTGGAGATGGAGAAAGTCAGAAGGCAGGCCAACACCATTCCGTTCTTCGAGGACATCGACCTGCGGTATAACAACTTTGAGCGGGTGCCCATACCGGTTACCTCCGCGGTGATGTTCTGCATCATGGACGTGTCGGCCTCTATGGGCCAGCACGAGAAGGACATCGCCAAGCGCTTCTTCACGCTCCTGTACATCTTCCTGACGCGGCAGTACAAGAACGTGGAACTGGTGTTTATCCGCCACCACACCGAAGCCAAGGAGGTGAGCGAGGAGGAGTTCTTTAACTCGCGCGAGAGCGGTGGTACGGTGGTGGCCCCATCGCTGAAGCTGATGGACAAGATCATGCGCGAGCGGTATGATGAGAGCTGGAACATATACTGCTGCCAGGCTTCCGATGGCGATGTGTGGTCGAAGCAGGATGCGCTGGAGTGCAAAAACCTGGTGCTGGAGACCATTCTTCCGAACATTCAATACATGGCTTACCTCGAGATCAACAGCAAAGAAAGGGAAAGCGACCTGTGGCAGGCCTACAAGCGCATCAGCAACGACGATGACTTTGCCATCCGGCATGTGTACGAGCCCTACGAGATATGGCCTGTGTTCCAGGGGCTGTTTAGGAAGCGGAGTGAGGTAGTTTCTTGACTGTAAGACAAAGGACTTTGTGACGAAGGCCTGAACACTCGCTTGTGCGAGCTTTTAGCTCGTACTGCAGTACCAAACTACCGCTCTTTCGGATTTGCAATCCGAAAGGCAGTAAGGTCGTTTCTTGCCTGTTAGACAACTGAATTTATGACAAAAGAACGCTTGCATTGTCTGATTAAAATCCTTTGTCCTTTGTCAAATAATCCTTTGTCTAATAAAACCCTGCAGACGTCGTGATACTTAATACATGCTACCTGATACGCAAAAAACACCCAGAAAATGACAGATAAAGATAACTATAAGGCCATGTTCTGTAACCCTAACTGGGATTACGAGACGCTGGAGGCGGCGGATGAGGTGATCAGCAGGATAGGGAAGGAGTACCTCAGGCTGAAGACCTACCCGAACCAGATCGAGGTGGTGACCTCGGAGCAGATGCTGGATGCCTACGCCCTCACCGGTTTGCCCACATCGTACCCGCACTGGAAGTTCGGGAAGGATTTCGTGCTGAACCAGAACAACTACACCAAGGGCCGCATGGGCCTTTCGTATGAGCTGGTGATTAACTCCAACCCCTGCATCAGCTATAACATGGAGAACAACTCCACCTGTATGATGCTGCTGGTGATCGCCCACGCCTGCCAGGGCCACAATGCCTTCTTCGCCAATAACTACATGTTCCTGGACTGGACCTCGGCAGACTCCATAGTGGACTATATGGCCTTTGCACGGGAGTACATCCTGAAGTGCGAAGAGGAGTATGGCGAGGAGGAGGTGGAGCGGGTGCTGGACGCCGCCCATGCCCTGATGCACCACGGGGTAGACAAGTATAAAAAGCCGTCTAAAGTATCGGCAAAAGAGGAAACCGAGCGCCTGAAAAAGCTCACCCTTATCAAAAGGGAAAACTATAACGAACTCTGGCGCACGCTGCCCTCCATGCCCGATGTACAGGAAACCAGCAACAGCGACGATCACAGGTTTCCGAAGGAGCCGGAGGAGAACATTTTATACTTTATAGAGAAGTATGCGCCGGCGCTGCCGCCCTGGAAACGCGAGATCATCCGGATTGTTCGGAAGGTGGCGCAGTACTTTTACCCGCAGGGTGCCACTAAGGTGATGAACGAGGGCTTTGCCACCTTCACGCATTACCACATCATCAACAAAATGTTTGACGAGGGCTATGTGAACGACGGCTTTATGCTGGAGTTTCTCAAGAGCCACAGCAGTGTGCTGTACCAGCCGGAGTATAAAAGCAAGTTCTACTCGGGTCTGAACCCCTACACGCTGGGTTTCAATATTTTTATGGACATCAAGCGCATCTGCCAGGAACCGACCGCCGAAGATAAACAGTGGTTCCCCGACCTGATCGGCAAGGATTGGCTGCAGCAGGTGCATTACGTGATGGAGAACTTCCGCGACGACAGTTTCATACTGCAGTACCTCTCCCCGAAGGTGATCCGCGACATGCGGTTGTTTACCATCGTGGACTGTGAGTATGAGGACGAGTATGAGATCGGGGCTATCCACAACGAGCGCGGCTACCGTAAGGTGCGGGAACACCTGAGCAACCAGTACGACCGCGCCACACTGGTACCCAACATACAGGTTACCAAAGTAGATCTACACAGAACCAGCAAACTGCACCTGACGCACTACATCCAGAAAGACCGCCGCCTGGACGCCAATAGCGCCAAGGACACCTTAGACCACATCCGCTACCTGTGGGGCTTTCCGGTGGAACTGCACTCCAAAAATAAGTTGGGGATTAACGAGACTACTTTTGAGGTGAAGTGACCTCCCCCTGCCCCCTCCTCATAACAGGAGGGGGTAAAGATTTATGAATGCCTGTGCTGTTCCGGCCAACTATATTCAGAACCTGATCTGCGGCGGACTTATTTGCATACGTGTCAGAGAAGCCGGCAAATCCACCCCGAGCCTCCGAGGGAGGCAAACTTACGTTCATACCTGTACTGTTACGGTTACCTGTTCTTTGTAGGAAGCTTCCCTATAAACGGGATCTGTGGCACCCAAATTCATATTTATCCAAGCAGCCTCGGGCATCACTGCAGACATTTTTTTGCAACCATCTATACTTTCAGGGGTTATCTATACTTTAGCAGACCATCAAACCTAACGCATGAAGTATAAACAGCTCGAAAAATCAGACCTGAACATAAGTGAAATCAGCTTTGGCTGCATGTCGCTGCTGGGAGATGAGAAGACAAATGTACAGTTGCTGCACCAGGCACTGGACAAGGGCATAAATTACTTTGATACCGCCGATCTGTACGACAAAGGGCAGAACGAGGAAACGGTGGGCAAGGCTTTTAAGGGAATGCGCGAGCGGGTGATCATCGGCACGAAGGTAGGCAACCAGTGGCGCCCCGATGGTAGCGGCTGGGACTGGAATCCGACCAAGGCTTACATCCTGCAGGCGGTGGAGGAGAGCCTGCGCCGGCTGCAAACCGACTACATCGACCTCTACCAGCTGCACGGCGGCACCATCGATGATTCCATAGACGAAACCATCGAGGCTTTTGAGCAGCTGAAGCAACAGGGCAAGATCCGGCAGTACGGCATCTCGTCCATCCGCCCAAATGTGATTCGGGAGTATGTGCGCCGCTCCAATATTACCAGCGTGATGCTGCAGTATAGTTTGCTGGACCGCCGGCCCGAAGAGGAGGTACTGGAGTTGCTGCAGCAAAACAACATCGGCGTGTTGGCACGCGGTAGCCTGGCGCAGGGCCTGTTGGCTGGAAAACCGTCCAAACCATACCTAACTTATACTTTAAAGGAGGTGCAGCAGGCCGCCGACGCGGTGGAGGCCGTGGCGGGAAACGCTCGAAAGGCCTCTGAAACGGCCATACAGTTTGTGTTGCATCACCCGGCTACAACCTCTACCGTTCTGGGCATCCGGACAAAGGAGCAGTTAGAAGATGCATTACTGGCTGCCAATGCAGAGCCGCTGCACCAGGCGGAAGTGCAGCAGCTACAGGCGGTGCTGCCGGTCAGCAAGTATGAGCAGCACCGATAACCTCTCTACCGCTGGCGCGGGCTTGTAGCCCGTGCCTTTTATGCTTGCTGCTATACTTTATGCTTCTCTGGCGCAAGTGTTCGCTTGTGCCTCTCTTTGCCTCTGCTAGCTGCAACTGGAATCAAGCTATCCTTCCTAACTGCAGTTCATCCTAGGCTTTACAACCAGCTTGTTTCATTTCTGGCTTTGGCTCCCTCCAGCCCGGGAGGGCTCGTCTTCCCGCATCGCGCTGTGTTCCCTTCCTTCGCTACCCTTCGGTCGAAATGCCCTTGCAGGGCACCGGAATCTCACAAGGCGCTCTTTCTCGAGGGCCCCTACCCCCACGGAAAGACTGGGATCAGATTCGATAGCCACGGCTTTAGCGACAGAGCAAGTATAAGTGGAAGTGATTTTATACTTTGTCTCTTTTATCCTTAGTCACATAGTCTTTCGTCCGAAATTCCAGATAGATCTCTCACAGCTACGCTGGCTCTCTTCGGCTCCCGCCTCAAGAGTACTCAAGATGACAGGGAAAGGAGCAAGTATAGCTCCCTCCCCTGTTCTTAGAGGAGGGCTGGGGAGGGGTGAATTCCCCTCCTCGGAGGGGTTAGGGGTGGGTTAATACTTTGTAGTCCTGCTGTTCCGGATTTGCAATCCGGGACGCTGTTACCTGCGGATTTGCAATCCGCTTTTCTGTCCGTAGCTACTGCCTTTGCTATGGCAGATTACAAATCCACGGCTATTATACTTCCGGATTGCAAATCCGAAAGAGCAGGATTCCCTTCCGGGGTGGGTTTATACTTGTGTAGGGACAGGTCGGGACCTGTCCGCGCGATACCAGCAGAAACGGAGCTCATACTTGAGCCACAGTAATCACAGGCTCCCTTCCTGGGGGTAGGGGCGCTCGAAAAAGACAAGTCTCAGATCCCGGACTTGTTTCGGGAGATGGGCAGGGGTGGTTGGACCCGGTGCTGCAGAAACACGGACACGGATGTCCGCATCAAACATTAAAGTATAAATTATAGGTTGGGCAGCGATCGGTGGCTACAAAAAAACAGCAGCAGCAAAACTCATTTGCTGCTGCTGTTCTGTTTATACCGATGCTATACTTTAGCTGTATCGCTCTTGCGGTTCCTTAGTCGTAACTGTTCTTTTTCTTTTCCAGCTTAGCGGCCTTCTTTTCCTTTTCAGTTTTGGCCGGCTTCTTTTTTACGTCTTTTTTAGCGTCTTTAGACTTTGCCATGGTTTGTAGGATTTTATGGTTTAGCTAAAGGTACGCTATTTTTTGCTTTATGGCCGTGGCAACCGCATTATCTGAAAATATTTATGCTCATCCGGCTATGTAGGAATAATGCACCTCCAGTTCACCGGCCTCGAGGCCCATAGCAATGCCCTGCAACAGGATACGGTAGTTGGGGTGCGCCGCATCGCTCAGGTCTTTTTCTATGTCATGGATGGTGGTTTGGAAAGGATCTTCACGGAAAAAGCGGAACCACAGTTTTTTATCGGTTTCATCATCTTCTTCCTCTTCGGCATCGTCGTCATGCATTACCTGTAGCTCAATCTCCCGAAGCCGTGCAACCAGGTTATCCAGGTCAAATTGGTTATCGAGGTATGCGTTAAAAACCTCGCTGGCGATGGCGGTGTAGTTTGGTTGTTTGGTCATAGGGGTATTGACTTTAACGTTTGTACGTGATTTGTTACCAAATGCGCTTTTGCTCCTTCAGCCAGTCAAAGATAAGCTGATCCACCGGAGAAATAAGCGCCCTGTCGGCATAAGATAGCCACACCACCTCTTCAATTTCAGCAGAGGCCGCGATGGTGCCAGTATACCTGCCCTCGAAGCAGGTCATCTTTACCTGCACCCCCTCCGGGTGACTGTCGGCTTGGGCCTGGAAAATGCCGGTAAACGTCATACTTTCTTCCACCAGGTTTACACTTAACTCTTCCTGTATCTCGCGTTGTAGCGCCTGAAAGTCTGTTTCGCCTGCCTCGCGCTTGCCGCCCGGTATGTAGTACTTGCTTCTGCCCTTGCTGCGGGTGCTGAGTATCCTGCCGTCCCGGATCTCGATCCAGGCCAGCTTGTCGATGATCTTCATGTATGGGTAAGAGTTGCTGAGAGAAATTAAAGAAAATAAGTATATTTTGGTCAGTGTACTTGTTGTGTTGCTTTTCCCGTGGCTACCAGGTGAGCTGCACTACGCCAGTTCCGCTACCGCCTGCTTCAGGTTACCGGAAATGGTGTGCAGCCATTTTAGCTGTTCGGAAATAAGGCGGGCCTCCTTCAGGTTTTTTAGAAAGGCGGGGTCGATCGGCTTATAGCTTGCTCCGTCCAACTGGCGGGTGCGTATGGCAACAAGCTCGTTATACCTGCCCTCCAGGTGTCCGTATGCTTCTACCAACTCTTCTTTCGTTACTTCCGCTGCCTGTGCCTCCTGCTGCAGTGCTTGCAGCGCCTGCGCCAGGTTGTCGTCTATTGATTTTATGATCAGGTTGAAGTAGTCTGAGGCGGCCTCCGCGTTGTTGTCCCGGATAAAAGTGCCCAGCGCGGCCGCAGCAGCTAGAAAGGTATGGTTCAGGCCAACGATCTCGTAGATCTTCATCAGGTTCTGCTGCGTGGATTTCGGCTCCTGGCTCATCCGCTGGAAAGCAGCGTTCAGGTTGCCCATCTGCAGGAAAGCTTCTTTCCGGGCGAGCTTATAGACCGTGGTGTTCTGCGTTTTGTGCTGGTTATACCTGTCAATCTCGGCCAGGTAGGTACGGTTGGCGTTCAGAGCCTTCACAATGTTGCCTTTTATACTTAACGCTTCCCACGATGGCCACAAAAAGGAGATCGCCCCCATGGCAATGGCTGCCCCTGCCAGCGTATCGATCACCCTGTACTGGATCACGTCGAAGGCATCTGGTTTGATAAGGGCATAGATAAAAATGATACCGGTGGTAACGAAGACAGAGGAGGTGCGGTAGTTTTTCTGCATAAAGCTTAAGGAAAGTACCAGCGATACCAGGGCAAGCGCGCCATACAGGTATACGTTCTGCACCAGCAGTACCACCATGCCCGCTATGGCCGCACCTAACAGGGTGCCGTAGAGCCTGTGCTTCGACCGCTCCTTGGTAAGGGTAAAGCCGGGCCGCATAATCACCATAATCGTGAGCAGTATCCAGTAAGCGTTCTGTATCGGGAAGATGATGCCCAGCACGTAACCCAGCAGCATGGCTATCGTGAGCCGGGCGGCATGTTTAAAAATGGGCGACTCAGGCGTGAAGTTCTCCCTTAAGATCTGCACATCATAATCCTGCTGGGTAATAAACCGCTTGCTCTCCCTGCTTTGCAGGCCTATACTTTGCTGGCCCTCCAGGTCCTGGTATACCCGCTCGATAGCCGTTATCTTTTGCAGCAGCTTTTCTTCATAATCCTGCAGGTTGTGGAGCAGGAGCGCCCCCTCCCGGGCCTGGGGCAGCTTCAGTTCTTCCACATACTGCCTGATGCTTTGGCGGCACTTTTCCAGCAAGGGCTCCAGGTCTTTCTCCGCTGAAAGAGCACGCCCCAGTTGCATGCTGTCGGCCACGTTATCCAGCTTGTCTGACAGCTCAAAAACCAGTTTAAGGAACGGCAGCAATATCCTGGCTGATTGCCCGAAAAGTTGTCTGGCGCGCTCGTAGTTAGCCGGGTTGGCAAGCGATAGTTCCAGTATGTCGATCAGCTCAATAAAGATCAGGAGTTGCTTGCGGTGGTAGTTAGACGTGCCGGTTCTTTGCCTTTCGTGCAGGAGCACCTCGCGCAAGGCCTCGTGTGTCTCGTTTAGCTTCACTTGCAGGTTGTAGAGCTCTTTCTGCAGGGCCTCCTGCTCCTGGCTCTCGGTAGCCAGTTTGCCGCGCAACTGTATGTAGCGGGCTGTCTGCCGCAGACAGTCGATGATGAGGTTTTCGGTTTGCCGCCTTTGCAGCAGTGAATGGAATAGAAGCGAAAGCAGCAGGGCCCACAGGCCGCCTGCTCCAATCAGCAAGCCATGTATAAGAATGTCGGCACCGGTTTGGGCGTGTACGAAGCTGAGTACAATGGCCATCAGCCCCGCAAAAGACACCAGGGAAGCCCGAAAGCCATAGACCGAGATAAAGGAAATGGAAAAAACCAGCACCGCCAGCACCGGAAGCAGCAGATACAGACTGCCCGATACCAGGTGAATGGCCATACTGGCTAACATGGCAATGGCAGCAGAAACGAGTATACCTATGGTCTTATGCTGTCTGCTGCCCGCCACATCGCTCCCCGAAGCCAGCATAACCCCAATGGTAATGCTCAGGAAGTAGGTCACCTGCCCGAGCCATACTCCCAGTGCAAGAGGCACAGCAGCGCCAAACGTAATTACCAGTGCCTTTACAAAGTCGGTACTCTTGATAAATTGTCTCAACTCTTGAAGCATAATGCTAATGTACGGGAAGTAGCGGCACGAAGCAGCATCAGTAGCCAGAACTATCGCTATCCCATAATTTTTCTATGTATTCAAGTATAAGCAGAAGCATTCGGACATATTGCGGGCATCCTAGAGAAGCTGCTCCCCGTTATACTGCTCGTATACAGGAACAGACGTATAGTTGCAAGGTGGAAACCAGGTAAATCTCCTATCACTCTCTTTAATTAAAAGGGCTTTATGAAATGGCAAGGCAGAAGAAAAAGCAGCAATATAGAAGACCGTAGAGGACAATCAGCAGGTGGTGGCAGAGGCATCAGTCCCATGCTGCTTATCCCTTTGTTCCGGCTCCTTTTCTCGAAAGTGGGGCTGGTTATTGTGGGGGTACTGTTGCTGCTGATGTTTTTGACAGGAACCAACCCGATAGCGCTCCTGCAGCAGTTTGTGGGCGGCGAGCCGCAGTATGCACAGCAAACCGAATACCAGCCAAGCCCGGAAGAGCAGGCGCTGGCCGACCAGACGGCTGTTGTGCTGGCAGATACCGAAGATGTCTGGAATAATCTCCTGCAAGGGTACCGGGAGCCCACGCTGGTGCTGTTTTCGGAGCAGGTAAACTCTGCCTGCGGGCTTGCTTCTTCCGCCACAGGCCCATTCTATTGTCCCGGCGATGAGAAGCTGTACATCGATCTTAGCTTTTTTGGCGAAATGGATCGGAAGCTGGGTGCTCCGGGAGACTTTGCGCAGGCCTATGTGGTGGGCCATGAAGTGGGGCACCACATACAGAAGCTCACGGGTACTATGGAGCAGGTAAACGCCATGCGGGGCAGACTATCCGAAGCGGAGTTTAACAAACTCATGGTAAGGTTAGAGCTTCAGGCTGATTTCTATGCCGGCGTGTGGGCGCATCATACGCAACGGTCAACAGGTTTTCTGGAGCCCGGCGACCTGGAAGAAGCCCTGAATGCAGCCAGCGCCATCGGCGATGACCGTCTTCAAAAACAAGCCACCGGCAGGGTAGTGCCAGACTCCTTCACACACGGCACCTCCGCCCAAAGAGTCCGCTGGTTTAGAAAAGGCTTTGAGACAGGCGATGTGTCACAGGGCGATACGTTTAATGCCGAGCAGTTGTAGAGCAATGGTTGTAGACTCGTAGCAATACAGAAAGCCTCTCCAGGAATGGGGAGGCTTTCTGTATTGCTAGTGCGAGCTTGCAGCTCGTATTACATTTCTTAAGGGGTTTCGTTTCTGAAGGATGGGAGCACGAGGCGTTGACAGAGCAAATTTCTCTAACTCTAAAACTTCAATCAATCTACATGCCTTCCAATTGGTCATTAATGTTTTCAGCTTTACCAGAAATAGAGCTTATTTCGTTTGTAACTTCAATCTGGCTTATAGATTCAATTTCTTCCGAGAGACGGTAATCTGTTGTTATTAAATCTAAGAGATCGAAATATTCTTCACAATTAATTAAGCCAATTATATCTTCTGCCTCATTTACTAATTGAGACACGATAAAAATTGGCTTTTCTTCTTTGCCCTGAATTGATCTTGTTTTTTCTTTACACTCATCGGAAAAGTAATTTTCTAATTCCCCTCTTAATATAAAAATATTATGAGTTCGAAGCAGGTGCATAAACTCTTGAACTTTAACCTTATGCTCTTCCTTAATTTGCTCAAACTTTTTTATTCTTAAAGGCTCTTTTATTCGATTCTGAATTTCTTTAGAATCGATTTTTAAGCCTTCACTTTCGAGGTAGCTTTTAAACTCATTTATTTTTTCTATAATTTTTACTGCGAGACTCCTATTAGCTGAAATCTGACTGTTAAATGCATTATAACTGTCTTTTATAGATGAGAGAGATCTAACATTTGTTAAGAAGCTAGAAAACTGCCTTAACAGGAAATCAAAATCAGCAAGTATGTAGCAGTCTATACCTAATTCAGTAAGCTTATTATAATATTTACTGAATTCAGTCTTACCACCAACTGCAATCACAGAACAGTTTTTATCATTTAGCCAATTTTCTCCTAATGACTTCTCTTTGACTTTACCATAATACTTTGAAGCTGCTTCTAAGATGTATTTTTCACCACCTTCAACAAGTATAACTTTATCAGCAAAGAACATCTCGGAATTTTGAGATTTAATAAGAATCTGTTTCTCCTTTGAATCGTCAAAAGTTGTGTTTTTGCCTATAGTACCTAAAGTTTTATCTTTTCTAATCGAGATTATATTAAAATTGTCATGAGCGGAGGTAATGAACTCTGTAGAGTGCGTAGTGAGAATAACTTGGTTACGATTCCCTTCTAAAAATTCATCAATTCGATTTGAAATAACTCTTCTTGCTTGGGGATGTAAGTAAAGTTCTGGTTCCTCAATAGCTAATAATGAACAATTAGTATGATTATGATTTCGGGTGTAGTAGTGAAAAAGGCCAATGATTACTGCACTTTGAATACCTGAGCCTTTATCTTGAAGTAAGCTGTTAAAACCATCATTCACATAAATTAATGCACTTTTATAAACATCAACTTTTGTGTCTGGATTAAACTGAAAAGAAATAGAAGTATCTGGAAAGGCTACTTTAACTTGGCTATCATTGATTCTGTTTTTTAAGCCTCCAAAAATTGAGTCTGATACATTTTTTAAATTATTAAATGCTTCTGTTAATTCTGGATCTTCCGCATTGATATGGTTTCTCAACAACTTACCATACCAAGACCATTGGTTTATCCTTAATTCGCTTTGAGGATCTCTGAAAGATGGAATAATTGCACTCTGTAAGAATTCTGTTCTGATACTGGCAGAAAAAGTCATTATCCATTCATTCGTTTTTGATTCCTTATAGAACAATCTACATTGCTTGTGAATCTTGCCGTTCTGAAATGAAGCTCTGAAAGCATAAGCGAAGATGTATTTATCATCAAGAGCAATCTCAAATGGCCTATTTTCTCTTCTCTTTCTACTTACATAATATGAGTTATTATCTTCTTCCTCAATATCTAAGGCAGTATCTAAGTCTTCCCAAAATTCTACTAAGGAGTTTCTTGAAAGCCTGTGTCTTTCTGGATTCCTATTTGTGGAGTGAACTTTAAAGCCATAACAGTTTTTATAGATTTCATCAAAATCTATTGACTCATCACTTTCTCGCTCTAAAACACAGAATAAAGTTATATGCTGATCTTTATTTCCTTTGTGAAAATCATTTTCACTAATGTTTTCACTTTTTTGGTAGGTAGGGGAACCTTCACCAAGAAGTATATCAATAGCTTGAATAATATTGCTTTTCCCTGCATTATTCTTCCCCACAATTACATTCTTCCCCTTCTTAAATGCTAAGTCTAACTCATTAATTGAGCGGTAATTTTTTATTCGGAGTCTAGATAGATACATGAAAAGTTTGTTTTATAAGATTTGTAATAAGGAGTTTGCTGAACAATCAATAGAGACTACAGTATGTTAAGAGCTTACTTCCTCAACTTCCGTAGTTTGATTTATTTTAGCACTAGCACTTTGACTTACTATTATAGAAATATCCATTCCCCAATCTATCCTCATATACCTAATCGATTTCATGTTTGAAGTTTTGAATGTGCTTGCAACTTTTTGCTCTACCAGAAATGTAGCACCTTACTTTCTCTAATTCATGTGGTAGATGTAGATTATGCAGCACAATATCATCTATTGTTTAGATCATAGCACGTTATTGTTGGTTGCATGACGGATTGTCTCTAGCTTAGTAATCCTAGCTAAGTGATATATCAATGATCCAAGGTACAAAAATGATAGAGGGGTATATAGTTTTTTTAAAATATTTTATAGGTCGTAACCTTTTGACTCTTTTGCACAATTCTATCCGCAAATTCCTCAAACTTGTCAGTGCATCAGCCCAGGCTCCTGATAGATTTGTTTCCGCAGCCTCTATACTCCTGTACCTTGAAGCTTTTGTTGTGAGGGCTATACCTGCCAAAGCACACAGGGTAAATTATTCTTATCTGCTTTATCTAGTTTAGAATATATAGTAAATTAGTTAATTATTCAGGATTAACTGTCAATTCTGGCAGTGAAGGCTATGAGCCAACCAAACGCACATATTATAACTATGGAAAATAGAACAGCTTTAGCACCAGAGCAGCGCGAAGAATTACTCAGCACATTGAAAGCCCGTTTTGAGAAAAACATAAACCGCCATCAGGGGCTTGAATGGGCTGAAGTACAGGCAAAGCTGGAAGCTAATCCGGAGAAGCTGTGGTCGCTGGATGAAATGGAAAGTACTGGCGGGGAGCCGGATGTGGTAGGCTATGATAATGCGACGGGCGAATACATCTTTTATGATTGCTCAGCGGAAAGCCCCAAAGGCCGCAGAAGTGTTTGTTACGACCGCAAAGCCCTGGAGGCAAGGAAACAACACAAACCGGAAAACTCCGCGGTGGATATGGCTGGGGCGATGGGTGTTGAACTGTTAACGGAAGAACAATACCGGGAACTGCAGCAATTGGGGAGCTTTGATACGAAAACATCCAGCTGGGTGAAAACGCCTGATCCTATCCGGAAGCTGGGCGGGGCTCTCTTTTGTGACCGTCGCTACGACACTGTTTTTGTATACCACAACGGAGCCGATTCCTACTATGCTGCCAGAGGCTTCCGTGGCTCCCTGAGAGTTTAAAAGCAAAAGAGCCGCACAGACTTGTGCGGCTCTTTTGCTATACCTCGTAAGCAAGCAGGGCAGTTTTCTAAAGGGAAACCAGGTACTCCAGTTCGCTTGCCGTTTCGCAGACCACATAACAGGAAAAGGAAGGATTGGGAGTAAACCTTGGGCCTATGTTCAGACGCATGAAATACTGCCCGCCCAGCTCAAACGTCACCCCCAGCGGAGTATCTAGGAAGCCTCCACGTAGTTTTTGAAATTATCCAGGATGGCCTGCCAGCCCGCCTGCTGCATCTCAGCCGGATGGCTGTTATCGGCATCAAAGCTTTCGGTCACACGGGTTTCATTGCCGTTGGGCGCAAATACTATCTGCACTTTCCTTCCGTCCTCCATGGTATACTCGATGCGCTCGTGCTCTTTCACGGTGGTGTAGGTGCCGGTAAAGTCAAACCCCATGCTGCCGTCTTTGGCTTCCATACGGGACATGAACTTGCCGCCCTCGCGCAGGTCGTTTTCTGCCCGTGGTGTATGCCAGTCGGGGGAGGCATTGTTCCATTGGGTAATGTGGCGGGGTTCTGTCCAGAACTTCCATACTTTCTCTACCGGCGCCTGGATGGTGGTGCTTACTGTAATAACGTTTTTTTCTGCTGTGTTTTCCATAGTTAACTGGCTAAGTGAATTGTTATTTAATATTACAAATTTACCATGACTATCCTAATCCGATGAGGTGCAAAAATGACAAAAGTGGGGTGGTTTGCGGCAAAATAAAATGGAATGGATCGCTTTGGGTTTCCGGTCTTCCTGCTGTTTTATGTGTCCTAAAATGGAAGCTACTGTAAACTCCTCCGCTGGTGCAGGCCTGTCCGCACCTGTGCTGTTCTTGCCTGTACCTGCCTGGGATATACTTTAAAGTATAGGGGCCTGATCTTGGGCTAGCCTGTATCTAAAAAGTCTTAATTTTATCCGGTTTTTATACTATATTTGATAAGGCTAACCTCCACCGCCATGAAAAACCTCTACCTCCTCTTCCTCGCCCTACTTCCCCTCACCACCCACGCCCAAACCATCACCCGGCTCGACGGCAGCAACATAACCGCGGCGGCCTTAGACCAGAAGATACAGCAGCTAATGGACGCTGCCCAGGTGCAGGGGCTGGCGGTCACCATTTTCAACCAAAACCAACCGGTCTACAAGAAAGCCTTTGGGTACAAGAATTATCAGACAAAGGAACCGCTGAAAACCAGCACCAACTTGTATGGTGCCTCCCTGAGTAAGGCGGTTTTTGCGGTGCTCGTGATGAAGCTGGTGGAGGAGGGGCGGCTGGAGCTGGACAAGCCGCTGCAGGAGTACTTGCCAAAACCGATTTATACCTATGCCTCCCAAACCAAATGGCACGATGATTACTCAGCGTTGAAGAACGACAGCCTCTACCATTACATCACAGCCCGCATGTGCCTGGCTCATACCTCCGGCTTCCCGAATTGGCGTTGGGTGGAAGAGGACCAGCAGCTACGGGTAAAGTATAAACCCGGCACAAAGTATAGCTACTCCGGCGAGGGGCTGGTGTACCTGCAGGTGGTGTTGGAGAAATTAACCGGCAAAACGCTGGAAGAGCTGATGCAGGAAAAGGTGTTTAAGCCTGCAGGCATGAAGCACTCGTCGTATACCTGGCAACCGCGTTTTGAGCAGGATTATGCGCTGGGCCATCAGGCAAACGGGGAGCTTTACCCCAAAGATAAGGACAACGAGGCCCGCTCGGCCAGCACCCTTGAAACCACACTGGATGATTATACTCTATTTACGCAGGCGGTGCTGCAGCACAAGCTCCTGAAGCCTGCTACCACCCGCGAAATGTTCAGTCCTCAGATCAGGATCCGGTCCGTAAAACAGTTCGGTCCTCTAAGCCAGCGCGACACTACCGCCAACGATGCCATAAACCTGAGCTACGGCCTTGGCTGGGGACTGCTGCAATCACCGCTGGGTGTAGGGGCTTTCAAGGAAGGGCACGGCGACGGTTTTCAGCATTACTCCATCATCTTCCCGAAAGCGGGCATCGGCATCCTCCTCCTGAGCAACAGCGACAATGCCGAGAGCATTTTTAAGGAGCTGCTCGAAACGGCTATTGCAGACACCTACACGCCTTGGTATTGGGAAAACTATATCCCTTATGATCAGCAGCCATCAAAATAAGTATGAATAGCTAAGCGGACCGGGTGTAGAAAGCGGGAGACAAATTATCTTAAGGAGAGCGCCAATGTATAGGCATCTCTGCTATTATGTACCGTGCCTGCGCTGAAAAGGAAAAGCCGTCAGATACGGCTGATCTTGCTGCCCATCCTACCGGCAAACTCAGCCTCGGTGGTAGTGCCGGTCAGTTCCATCGCCTTTAACGATAACCGGGCGCAGGCATCGGCATCGGAGGCGGCCCGGTGATGCAGGAAATCGATGCGGTGCATGTTGCAGAGCGTTTTCAAGTCATACTTGTGCATGCCTTTCCAGATGTTTTTGGAGAATTTAAGGCTGCAGGCATAGCGGGCCTCGGGCAGCGGAATTTTATAGGTGGACAGTGTTTTCCTCAACACGCTCACATCGAAGCTGGCATTGTGCGCGATCAGGAACTGCCCCTCCAGATAGGGCTGCAGCACCGGCCACAGCTCCCGGAAATCCGGCTGGTCTTTCACATCGGCTGGCCTGATGCCATGCACCGCTACGTTAAAGGAATTGAAGTGCGGGTAGTATAGCGGCTTGATCAGCCAGGAGCGCGTTTCTACGATCTGCCTGCCCCGTACCACCGTCACACCAATTTCACAGGGGCTGTCACGTTGTGGCGTAGCTGTCTCGAAGTCTATTGAGATGAAATCCATGGCGCAATTTAGCGAATAATGCCCACAACCATTCCACAGGATAGCCGGCAACCTGAGGCGCTGACCAAGTATGGCTGTTTAAAAACCACTTCACTTTTTGGGGATAATCTTACCCTAACAAAAGAATATTTTTGGTACTAAAACAAGGTGGTTATAAAAATGGAATTGTATTTGGTTGAAGAACAATTATATACCAGAACCTTTTAAAAGGCGCGCTGCAGGCCAGAAATATTGCATCGTAACCAACTATATAAGATGACACGTATATAGGCCGTTTACAACTAAACTAACATACTTACCATTTATGATGAAGAAGTTTTTCTTTGCAGTTGCCCTGGCCTTTGGCACATTTACAGCTGCGCAGGCGCAGGCAACATTTGGCGTTAGGGGAGGAGCAAACCTGACGAACCTGTCCGGCGATCTTCAGAACGAAGACAGGTTCGAGAACAAAGTGTCCTTTCATGGAGGTGTTACCCTGAACTTTCCGGTGGTAGAGGATTTCTTCTCCATCCAACCGGAGCTGCTCTACTCCAGAAAAGGCTTCAAGAACAACAGCGAGGAGTATACGAACCTGCTGCTGCAGAAAAGAAGACGCGAAGGCAGCGTAGACTACAATTACCTGGAGCTGCCGGTGCTGGGTCATTTCAACGCCGGCCCGGTATACTTTGAGTTTGGTCCGCAGCTGAGCTACCTGCTGAGCGTGAACAACAAAACAGAGCTGTACGACGGTGACGGCACCCGCCTCTCCAGCGAGAAAGATGCGAAGAGCAAAGACGGGCTGTCGGAGTTTGAAGTGGGCTACGCGGCCGGTTTGGGCTTTAAAGCCAGCAACGGCGTTAGCCTGGGCATTCGCTATAACGGCGCCTTCTCCGACTTCGTGAAAGAGGACGTGAACTTTGAAGGAGACCTGACAAACGCCCGCCACTCGGTGTTCATGCTCACACTGGGTCTTCGTTTCCCGTCGGGCAACTAAGTATAAAGTATAAACTATGGAAACTGCCAGCCTCGCCCTTTGGGTGGGGCTGGCTTTTTTATGCCGTTTTCTGGCGTAAGTCTCCAGACTTGTGTCGTTATTATAATGTCGCGTTTGTAGCTTGGTCGGCTTGAAAAGCCATACTTGCGCTGGCTATACTTTATACTTTGATCATACCTATCGCTGGCGCGGGCTTGCAGCCCGTGCCTTTTTATACTTTAGCCGTTGCTTCCTGTAGCTTGACACAGGCCACACTTTTATTCCTTGCTGGCTCCCGTTTATCCTCCAGCCCTCCGCTGGCGCGGGTTTGCAACCCGTGTCTTTCTACAATCTCGGATTTGTAATCCGAGTGGCTTGAAAAGCCATACTTGCTACAGCTATACTTCCTTAGCCCCTGCTTCCTGCAACAGGAACTAAGCTATACTTGCTAGCTGCTGTTCATCCATGGCTTTACGACCAACTTGTTCCATAGTATACTTTCTGCTCTCAAGCCCGAGAGGGCTCGTCTTCGGGGGTAGGGGCCCTCGATAAGGGCATCGCGCTGTGTACATTTTCTTTGCTTGACCTGCGGTCTCCGCAATTTCGCTAAAGCGAAACCGTAAATCTACAAGGCGCTCAACCCAAGGACTGGGAACAGATTCGATAGCCGCTGCCCTTGCTGTCATCTCGACCTATGGGAGAGATCTCTTTAGAATTCCCGATAGATCTCTCGCCCTGCTCGAGATGACAGGGAAGGAGTAAGTATAGCTCCCTCCCCTGTTCTTAGGGGAGGGCTGGGGTGGGGTGAAGCAGAGGGGCAGGGGTGGTTGGAACCGGTAACGGGAAACTCCCTCCTGTTTTGGGGACGGGGTAACACCTTCGAAGAGCAAGGGCCGTTGAGCCCAGTGGTGGATCGCACGGATCAGAAAAACCGGAACAGCTATAAAAACTTTAAACACCACCTCCTGTTCTTAGGAGGTGACAAGGGGAGGTAAAACCGGTTCATCTACCCACCCCCGTTCCCCGTATAGGGAAGTATAAATGCTCTCATGTCAGATAAATAGCACAATCAAATATGTTAATCTTTTGGACGTTAGTTATAGGCGCGGTGCTCGGGTATATGTTTGGCTACTACATAAAACCTAACCAGCGGCTGCAGAAAGCCATAGAGCAGGCCCGGCAGGCAAGTATGGCGGTGCTGGAGCAAGGCCGGCAGGGGGTATACCGTACCGTGGTGACAGACCATAACCAGCAATCGGAACTGGTGGTGGAGGTAAAGGAGCTGGCCGTCACGCAGGCCGGGCAGGTGAAGGTGGAGTACCTGAGCGCCTTTTACAGGAACCCGGATTTCCGTACCAAAAAGGGAGAGGCCCTGATGCGGGAAGTGCGCGAATTATTAGGAGATTACCTGCCTTTATCCGATATTGAATGGTACGAAAACGCTGCGCGCCAGGAACAGGCCCGCAAAAGCCTTCAATCGTTAGACACCCTAGACAAACACCATTATGGAGCCTAAAACCATGGAAAACACCAACATCACCATCACCGAGAACAAAGAGCTGCTACAGCAGAAAGCCCAGGACCTCTCCAGGTCCATAGACCCGGAGAAACCGGAGAGCCTCACCAACTTTGGGGTGGAGACGCAGCGGAAGCTGGGGCAGTACTCCAACGAGCTGCTGGCAAAGGTGAAGGCAAAGGACTCCGGTGATGCCGGCGAGGCCATAAACGAGCTGCTGGCCCAGATCAACATGATCAAGATTGACGAGGAGGAGAAGCGTAGTCTGCTGTCGCGGCTTCCATTTGGCAAGAAGCTGCAGGACCGCTCCAAGAAGCTGGCCATACAGTATAATTCCATCTCGGATAACGTGGACGATGTGGTGATCAAGCTGGAGAAGACGCGCCAGAGCGTGCTCAAGGACTCTACCAGCCTGGAGGTGATGTTTAAGCAGGCCGTAGAGTACATACACGAGGTGCGCGCCGTGATCGCTGCCGGCAAGCTGAAGATCGAGCAGATCGAGAACGAGCTGATCCCGAAATTGCAGGAGGAGGTGGAGACCAGCAACCAGGACGAGCTGGTGGTACAGCGCCTCAGCGACCTCATCGCCTTTAAGGACAGACTCGAGAAGAAGGTGCACGACCTCACCCTCTCCCATACCATCGCCACGCAGTCGATGCCGCAGATACGCATGATCCAGACGACCAACGATGTGCTGGCCCAGAAAATACAGAACTCCATCGTGACCGTAATTCCGGTGTGGCGCCAGCAGGTAGCCATTGCCCTGGGGTTGGAGAAGCAGCGCAAGGCACTGGAGATACAGAAGAAAGTAACCGACACCACCAACGAAATGCTCCTGAAGAACTCGCAGCTCCTGAAGACCAATGTGGTGAACGCAGCTAAAGAGAACGAGCGCGGCATTGTGGATGTGGAAACGCTCAAAAAAGTAAACCGCGATATGGTGGAGACACTGGATGCCGTGGTGAAGGTTGCGGAGGAGGGAAGTAAGAAACGCGCGGATGCCGTGAAAGAACTGGCCACGGTGCAGGAGGAACTCAACAGTAAGATCATCGGCTCGTTTGGTAAGTCGAAGAAAATCGAAACGGAATAATGGCAGCAGGAAAAGAGCAGAAGCAAGCACCTGAAAGGCTCCTGACACAGGAGCAGGAGGCACTGCTGGCGTTATACCTGCAGAAGCTCGACTCGTATTTCGAAGAGCTGAAAGCCTCTGATGCCATCCAGGTGGAGATAGAAACGCAGCATCTTAAAAAGATACTTCATACATGATAAAGCTTTTGCGCTCCCTATTCGGGCTGAACGGGGTTACCGGCAACAGAAAGGTGGTAGGCGGTCCTGAAAGTATAGAGGCAAAGGAAGTGCCTTTCATCCGGGAGTCGAACCAGCGGCTGGTGGCACTGCAGGAGCTGTATGCCAGGTATAAAAACACGCCCTACGCCCAGCAACTGCAGGCGGCATATGAGAAGACAAGGCGCGTCCACACCTACCTGATTGCCCGCGGGCGGGGGCACGAGCTGGAGCTGTTTCATGTGCAGCACACGGATCATTTCCTGAGCACCTTCACCGCTATTATAGACGCCCGCCAGGAGCCGCAGGCGGAGGTGCCGCTGCCGCCTCAGCGCATTCCGCAGCCGCTACCAGCCGGCAGGCCCGACGTGCTGGGCAGAACGGTGGTGTTCGGGCCGTTTCGCAGCGACCGGAAAGAGGTGAAAGCCGCCCGCACCCTAAACCACGAAACCAACCAGCGCGCCTTTCAGGACATAGCCGAATCGAGCACCGAAGTGCCGCGGCTGAACCTGCCGGAGATTTCCATTAACACCTACTCCAAAATCGTGTACCTGCGTGAGGATGTGTCGGATGGGCTGACCACCAGTGAGATCGGTTTTACCTCTACACAGGAGGAGAAGGAGGCGTTTGTAGCTTATATCTCGGCCAGGCTGGGGCTGCACCATATTACGTATGCCGGCAACGCCATGGTCTATGTGCCTACCCACGCCAGCACCCATCCTGCAGAAATGGTCCCGGTTATACATTGGCACGGCTGCCCCTACGTATTAAGCATGGATGACTACCGCCTCTACCCGGTGCGCACGTACCGGAAGCGGAGGTAGTTTAGGGAAGCAGCCAATCAAGGGAGCGAGTAGCGTCGGAGTGCATCATCCGGCGCTCGAGTGCCGACGTTATACCTTACGCCAGCGAAAAATTTAAAGTATCATTGAAGCCGCTATACTTTCATGGCAGCTCCACCACTTCACAGCAGGAATAAGCCACAGATCAACCTGAAACATGCCCTACAAACGTTTCTACAAAGGCCTTTATGGCACCGATTCCATCGAGTTTGCGAAAGGACTGGTGAACGTGCACCCCTTCGGTGAAATAGGGCGGCAGCATGAGGGGCAGGTGAAGCGGCACGCGCATAATAACCTTTTCCAGGTGTTTATGGTGGAGTCCGGTACCACCGAGCTGCACCATGCCGCCACCAAAACCACCATACAAGCCCCAGCCATCATCACCGTTTCTAAAAACCATGAGCATGGCTTTCTGCACCAGGGAGAGGTCTCCGGCTGGATCATCAGCCTGTCGGACACCGTGCTGGAGCACATGCTGCAGCGCGAGGCGGAGGTGGTGTATGCCATGGAAGCCATCCGCATTTTCCGGGTGACGGAGGAAAATGCCGGCGCGGTGCAGGTATTCGATACCGGGCAAAAGTGTGTGCAAGAGTATAACCTGCAGTTCCCGGGCAGGCTGCTGATGCTGCAGTACCTGGTGGGGCAGCTGCTGGTGCAGCTTTACCGCCTTTCCCTTTCAGAGCAGGAGCAGGCGGTGGGCGCCGACAATGTGAGCAAGATATACTTCCGCAGGTTTCAGCAGCTTATGAAAGAGGAGAACTCCTATAAAATAAGTGTGGAGGAGTATGCCCGCCACCTTAGTATCTCTACCGGCCACCTGAGCCGGGTGTGCAGAAGTGTCGCCGGTAAATCCCCCAAAGACATCATCATCAGCTACTTTATTACCGAGGCGCAGCTGGCCCTGTCTGACGTGGAGAAATCCGTGTCCGAAGTATGCTTTGAGCTGGGCTTCGACGACCCCGCCTATTTTACCAGGCTCTTCAAAAAAAGGACGGGCCTGGCCCCCATGGCCTTCCGGAAGAAGATCGGGGTGAAGAGCGCTTAAGGACCGACTCCCTCCAAAATGTTCGATTTATCATACTATTAGACGTATAGTCCTACTCCTCAGGAGCAAGATTGGCTAAATTTGTTTATACCAGTGAGTGGTTACTTCCTTATTTGGTTAATCAGCTCACAATTAAACGTTTAGGCCGTATTGTTATATATGAGAGAAGCGAGGATAGAGCGCATAGAAACCGTTATTGTAGACCTGCCCACCATCAGGCCGCATCACCTGTCGATGGCCGTGATGCGCAACCAGACGATGGTGCTGGTGCGGCTGTTTTGCAGCGATGGTATAGAGGGGATAGGCGAAGCCACCACGATTGGCGGCCTGAGCTACGGGGATGAGTTTCCGGAGGGGATGAAGTTCACCATCGATACCTACATCGCTCCCTTGCTGCTGGGCAAAGCCGCTACAAGTATAAATGCGGTGATGGCGGAGCTGGAACATCAGGTGCAGAGTAACAACTTTGCAAAATCGGCCATCGAAACCGCCCTGCTGGATGCACAGGGCAAGCGCCTGGGGGTGCCGGTTTCGGAGCTGCTTGGCGGTGCTGTTACCCCTACGTTGCCTGTGCTCTGGACCCTGGCTAGCGGTGATACCGCCAAAGACATTAAGGAGGCGCAGGAGCTACTGGCCAATGGCCGGCACAATACCTTTAAGCTAAAGATCGGCAGAAATGACTGGAAAGTAGATGTAGCTCACGTAGCCGCCATAAAAGAAGCCGTTGGGCCGGATGTGAAGGTAACCGTGGACGTGAACCAGGCCTGGACAGAGAGTATGGCCAAGCAGGGAATCGCCCGGCTACAGGACGCCGGCATCGACCTGATCGAACAACCCATTGTCAAGACAAATTTTGAGGGGCTGGCCCGGCTTACCCAATACTTTCGCGTGCCGATTATGGCCGATGAGGCGGTTGCCACGGTTTCCGATGCCTTTAAACTGGCCAGGATCGGGGGCGGCAGCGTGTTTGCCCTTAAGATTTCAAAAGCTGGCGGCTTAACCAATATCCGGAAACAGGCGGCCATTGCGCAGGGCGCGGGCATTAGCCTGTACGGCGGCACCATGCTCGAAGGCACGGTCGGCACCGTCGCCTCGGCGCACGTTTTCAGCACCCTCCCGAACCTCGACTGGGGCACCGAGCTCTTCGGCCCGCTCCTGCTCACCGACGATATTGTTAAATCCCGCATCACCTATGGAAACGGCAAACTAGAAATCCCGCAGGGACCGGGGCTGGGCATTGAGCTGGATATGAACCAAGTAGAAAAGTATAAAAGACGATAAACTATGATATTTCACGTGCACATGACAGTGAACATCCCCCTGGATCTAGATAAAACCTACGTGGATGAGCTGAAATCAAAAGAGAAGGCACTCTCGCAGGAACTGCAGCGGCAGGGCAAATGGACGCACATCTGGCGTATTGCCGGCAAGTATGCCAACATCAGCATTTTTAACGTAGCCAGCGCCGGCGAGCTGCACGACATCCTGATGTCGCTGCCGCTTTACCCTTTTATGGAAGTAGAGGTAACTGCCCTGTGCCAGCACTATTCATCTGTTAAAGACGAAGAGGAAGCCCACTAACGAATCCGATTATACCTCATCATTACTATCATCTTAAAGCAAATTAACTAACAACCTTAAATCCGATACCACCATGGAAAGAAGTCAGATAGATGCCGTTATCGAGAAAATTGAATCTACAGAAGCACAGGGCCGGGGCTCTGAGCGCATCAAAGAGATCGTAAACCGCCTCACCCGCGACCTGTTCTACGCTATCGAGGACCTGGACATACAGCCGGAAGAGATCTGGAAGGCGGTGGACTGGCTCACGTTAACTGGTAAAAACAACGAATGGGGACTGGTCGTTGCCGGTATTGGCCTGGAGCACTTCCTGGACCTGCGCATGGACGAGGCCGAGGCCAAAGCCGGTATAACCGGAGGCACCCCGAGAACGATAGAAGGACCGCTCTACGTGCCAGGCTCACCGGAATCGGTAGGCTATGCCGAGCTGGAAACTGTGCCCGAGGTCGGCGCCGAGCGACTATACATGCAAGGCCAGGTGCGTGATGAAGATGGCAAGCCGGTACCGCACGCAAAAGTGGAAGTATGGCATTGCAACCTGAAAGGCATGTACTCCATTTTTGATTCGTCGCAGCCGCCCTACAACCTGCGCAGAGCGATCATCACCGACGAGAATGGCCGCTACAGGTTCAAGAGCATTCTCCCGGTGGGCTACAGCTGTCCTCCTGGCGGTGCTACAGACCAGTTCCTCAAAGCCATTGGCCGCCACGGCAGCCGTCCGGCACACATTCACTTCTTTGTAACAGCGCGGGGATACCGAAAGCTAACTACACAGATCAACATAGAAGGCGACCCGCTTATCTGGGATGACTTTGCCTTTGCCACCCGCGAAGAATTGGTACCTCACATTACGCGCTACTCGGAGGCGGAGGCCAGGGAGAAGTTCGGTATTGATGAGCCGTTTGCCTCTATCGATTTCGATTTTGAGATACACAGGGAGAAAGAAGGCGTGTTCGATGCAGAAATTGAAAGAACCCACGGTCCGAGATAAGGAGAATCGCTGGATGAGATGGGTTTATACTTTCTAGATCCATCTCGCATTTTTCCTCCGCGCCTTGGAGTCGTTCAGTCATACTTGGGCAAGTAACGGAGAAGAGCTAAGGTACAAGCATAGAAACAACAACGCATGCCAACTATAAAGATCGCCCTTAACACCTGTTTTTATACCTATGAAGACCTGGGGCATGAGGATACCATTGTGTTCTCGAATTCGCTAGGCACAGACCTGACCATGTGGGACGAGGTGGCGCAAATAATCAAGCAGCACCTCAACGTACTGCGTTACGATACGCGCGGGCATGGGCAAAGCACCATCCATGCGGATGTGGTAAGTATAGCCGAGCTGGGCCAGGATGTGATCGAGCTGCTGGACCATTTAAAGCTGGATAAAGTATACTTCTCCGGCCTCTCGATGGGCGGACTTATTGGCCAGTGGCTGGGCATTCACCGTCCGGAGCGGTTCAGGAAAATCATCCTTGCCAATACCGCGGCTAAAATCGGTACTGCCGAAGGCTGGAATGCGCGCATAGACCAAGTCGTGATGAACGGCCTGCAAAGTATACTGGACGGTACGGCGCAGCGCTGGTTTACCCCCGAGTTCAGGGATAAGTACCCGGAGAAAGTGAGCGCGATTTTGCAGAAGTTCAAACAAACTTCCCTGCAAGGCTACACGGCCAACTGCGCCGCCGTGCGCGATGCAGACTTCCGGGAAGAGCTTCCAAAACTGAGCGTCCCGACCCTGGTCATCAGCGGCACCCAGGATGAAGTGACCACACCTGCAGACGGCGACTTTTTAGCTAACAGCATACCCCGGTCACGGCACGTGCAGCTTCCCGCCAACCATCTGTCCAGCGTGGAATTGCCCGAAGCATTTGCGGAGAGCCTGCTGTCTGCCACCATGAACGAAGGCGGCATTTAATCGATAATCAATCTCAAGATAAAAATATGAAATCGGTACCACAGATAAGCCTTGAAGAAGCCGTTGCTTTGGTAAAGGATGGCGATATACTACTGCAGGGCGGCTTCGGGATGACGGGTAACCCCGTACACCTGATGCACGCGCTGGCCGAAACCAAAACCAAGGACCTGACCTTTATCGGCAACAATGTTGGCGAGGCAGGCATTGGCGGCGGCAAACTGCTACGCAACGGGCAGATCAAAAAGATGATCGGCTCTTTCTTTACCAGTAACCCGGAGGCCGTGAAAGCGGCCCAGGAGGGGAAGGTGGCGTACGAGCTGCTGCCGCAGGGCACCCTTGCCGAGGCCATACGGGCCGGCGGGGCAGGCATTGGTGGTTTCTTCACCCCCACATCGGCCGGAACAGAACTGGCCAAGGGCCGCGAGACAAAAATGATTCAGGGGAAGGAGCAGGTCTTTGTGGAAGGCATCCGCGGGAACGTGGCCTTCGTGCGGGCCTGGAAGGCGGATACCGCTGGTAACCTGACCTACCGCATGACGGAGCAGAACTTTAACCGCGCCATGGCTACCGCCGCAGATATCGTGATAGCGGAAGTGGAAGAGATCGTGCCGGTAGGGGAGATCGCGCCGGAGCACGTGCACACGCCAGGCTCCTATGTCGACTACCTCGTGGAAGCAAAGCTAACCAAGGAGGACCTGGGCTCTTCTGCCTCCGTGGCCTCGTCGAGGAAAGTGGACGAGACGCGCATGAACATGGCCAGACGTGCCTTACAGGAGCTCAAAAGAGGCGACGTGGTGAATCTGGGCATCGGTATTCCGACGCTGGTGGCAGACCTGATCACACCCGAAGATGGTATTGTGATGCACACCGAGAACGGCATGCTGGGCGTTGGCCCTGCCCCGACAGACGGCGGAGGCGCCATGGATTACCCCGTGAACGCCGGCAAGATTCCGGTAACCGCGCTGCCGGGGGCCAGTTACTTCGACTCCACCGACTCCTTTGCCATGATCCGCGGCCGGCATGTGGACGTGGCGGTGATGGGAGGACTGGAGGTAGATGAGAAAGCAAACCTGGCTAACTGGGCTGTACCGGGTCAGCCGCTGTTGGGCGTTGGCGGTGCCATGGACCTGGCATCGGGGGCCAAGACGCTCATCATCACCATGACGCACACGAACAAAAACGGCACCTCTAAGATCGTTCCGAGCTGCAACCTGCCCCTGACCGCATTGCAGGCCGTGGATCTGATCATCACTGACCTGGCCGTGTTCAGGTTCGTAGAGGGGGAGCTGACACTGATAGAACTGATGCCAGGGGCAACGCTGGAGGACGTGAGGGCTAAAACCACAGCCCGGTTTGTAGAGAAGTTAGGATAGGCAGGAGACGACCTGTCCGCAGTTTGAAAGTTTAAAAATGGAAGTATGAGCAAAGAAGCCTATATCATAGACGGCATCAGGACCCCGATCGGGAACTTTGGCGGCGCCCTTTCGGCCGTCCGCACCGACGACCTGGCGGCAATGGTGATCAAAGAACTCATTGACCGCAACCCCAACATTCCGAAGGAAGTGATAGACGATGTTATACTTGGCTGCCACAACCAGGCAGGGGAGGACAACCGCAATGTGGCGCGCATGGCGGCGTTGCTGGCCGGCCTGCCGGTTACAGTGCCTGGCGAGACCGTGAACCGCTTATGCGCCTCGGGCATGTCGGCGATAATACATGCGGCCCGCGCCATAAAGGCCGGAGATGGCGACGTATTCGTTGCCGGGGGCGTGGAGCATATGACGCGCGGCCCACTGGTTGTCTCAAAGCCTTCCAAAGCCTTTGGCACTGATTCGAAGATGGAGGACTCCAGTTTTGGCTGGCGCTTCGTGAACCCGAAGATGGAGGAAATGTACGGTGTGGACCCGATGGGCATCACGGCCGAGAACCTGGCGGAGAAGTACGAGATTACGCGCGAGGACCAGGACCTGTTTGCCTACCATTCCCAGAGCAAGGCAGCGATGGCGCAGGAGAACGGCACCTTGGCGGAGGAGATCATGCCGGTGCGTATACCGCAGCGCAAGGGAGAGCCGGTGGTGGTGAGCAAGGATGAGTTTGTGCGCCCGAACACCACCGTGGAAACGCTGGCGAAGCTGCGCCCGGCCTTTAAGAAAGACGGAACGGTGACGGCAGGCAATGCCTCCGGGCTCAACGACGGCGCGGCCGCTACTTATGTGGTGTCGGGGGAGGCGGTAGAGAAGTTTAACCTGAAGCCGCTGGCCAGAATCGTGAGTTCTGCGGTGGTGGGAGTGGAGCCGCGCATCATGGGTATCGGGCCGGTACCGGCTACCGAGAAAGCGCTGGAGAGAGCGGGCCTGAGCCTTTCAGACATCAGTGTGATAGAGCTGAATGAGGCATTTGCGGCGCAAAGCCTGGCCTGCACCCGAGCATTGGGGCTGGCAGACGATGACGCGCGGGTTAACATGAACGGGGGCGCTGTTGCCCTTGGCCATCCGCTGGGCATGTCCGGCACGCGCATTGCGTACAGCGCCGCCTTATCGCTGCAGCGCCTGCAGAAACGCTATGCCCTGGCTACCATGTGCGTGGGCGTAGGGCAGGGCTATGCTGTTATCCTGGAGAGGGTATAACTCTGGATTTCAAAGTATAAGTCGTTAGCCCGAAGGTGCGGCGGAGGTTATCGCAAGTATGCAATGAGCTGCCGCCGCACCTTCTGCTTTCCGGAACGGAAAAATCGCCTAACCCGGCTGTTTGGCTGTAGAAACTGGCAGATTTTATACTTTCCCTGGTGCAAGCGTCCGCTTGTGCCTCTAGTAGCCTCCGCTGGCGCGAGTTTGTAACTCGTGCCTTCCTATTCGTTGGGTTTGTAACTCGACTGGCTCGGAGAGTCATACTTCAACTTTGGCTATACTTCCACAGCCGCCGCTTCCTACAACCTGACACAAGATATCCTTGCTAGCTGCTGCTGAACCTCCAGACTTACATGCGGCTCGTTTCATTTCCGGCTTTGGTGCGCTCCAGCCCGAGAGGGCTCGTCCTTTGGCATCGCGCGGTGTACATTTCCTTTGCTTGACCTGCGGTCTCCGCAATTTCGCTAAAGCGAAACCGTAAATCTACAAGGCGCTCCACCCAAGGACTGGGATCAGATTCGATAGCCACCGCTATTTGTCATCTCGACCTATGGGAGAAATCTCTTTAGAATTTCGGATAGATCTCTCGCCCTACTCGAGAGGACAGAGAAAGGGGCAAGTATAATTCCCCTCCTCTGGACTAGCCAAAACGTGAGTTTTGAGCTAGCGAGCGTAGCTCTCTAGGGGTGGGTTTATACTTGTAGGGACAGGTCGCGACCTGTCCGTGCGAGAACAGCAAATATGAAACTTATACTTCAGCTAAAGCCGTTACAGGCTCCCCTCCTTGGTTAAGGAGGGGTAGGGGTGGTTGGACCTTATAAAGGTAAGCACCCTCTCATGTTCTTAGGAGAGGGGTGGGGTGATAGGGGCAGTTAAATCCGGCAAAGCTCCCTTACCTGTTCTTTCGGGAGCGCGCCGGGGTAGGCTTATACTCTAACTTCTCTTTTGTCTATTGTCCAATAGTCCATTGTCAAAACTCCATTGTCAGTAGCTACAGGATGCGCTGCCGGCACTTATTAAGTATCAATCAAATAAAAAGATCAGGCCCTGGAACTAGCTCCGGGCCTGATCTTTTTCGGGAAGTCTGAAAACAGTTATTGCGTGACGGGTGCCTTTTTCAGGTCTTCCTGAAACTTCTTCAGCTGCTTGTCAATCTGTTTTTTATCCCCCACCACCACAAGCGTCATGTCCTTGGGGCGGAGGTAGGTGTTGGCCGTTTGCTGCACTTTCTGCGGTGTGACAGCATGTATGGCTTGAACCTGGTTGGTCAGGAAGGTCTCCGGCAAATCATGCAGGTCCAGGAAGCTGAGCTGGCCGATAATGCCGCCGGGGGTAGAGTTGCGAAGCACGAAAAGCCCGGCCTCATAGTTCTTGATCCCCTTCAGCTCCTCCTCAGATGGCGGCTCACTCCGGAGCTTTTCGATCTCGTAAACGATCTCTTTGAGGGAGTTGCCCGTGTGCTCGGTCGTCACATCGGCCTGCTCCGACCAGTCGCCGACTTTATACTTGGCAGCTAACGAGCTGGAGGGAGAGTAAGTATAGCCTTTGTCTTCGCGGATGTTGCGGGTGATGCGGGAGCCGAAGGAGCCACCCAGCAGGGAGTTGGTAACGCGCAGGGCCATGTAATCCGGGTGCGAGGGGTCTACTACCGGCAACCCAATGATGATGGTGGACTGCGGGGCTCCCGGGCGGTCCACCACGATCATATCGCTTTTAGTAACGGGCTTGGCTACAGGTATGGCGGGGGCAGGGCCTTCTGTCCAGTCGCTCAGCGATGCGGTGATCGCCTCTTTCATAGAAGCCTCGTCAAACTTTCCGGCCACGTATACATCGGTGCGCCTGGCTCCGAACTGCTTCTGGTAAAAATCCTTTACCTGCTCCAAGGTATAGGAGTCTATCTCCTTGTCGGTGGGCAGGTCGCGGCCATAGGGGTGGTCGCCGTAAAGGGCCTTGTTATACTTCATGTACGCCTGCGTGCCCGGCTGCGCCCTGGACAGGTTCATCTGCCGCTTGAAGTCATTCTTTACCCGCTCCAGCTCCGATTCCGGGAAGGCCGGCTCCTTCAGGAGGTCAGCCATTAGCCGTACCAGTTCCGGGCCGAACTCAGAGAGTGCATCTCCGCTGATGTAGGTCTGATTAGGGCCGATGCTGATGCTCAGCGAGCCACCCATACTTGCCACTTCTTCGGCAATCTGTTTGGCATTTTTGGTGGCGGTCCCTTCCTCCATCAGCTTACCGGTTATGTCGGCCAGGCCGTTCTCGTTTGCCTGCTCGTGCACGTTGCCGGCCTGCACAATCATACTTATGGTTACCTTCGGGATCTCACCGTAGGGCACCAGGGTTGCCTCCAGGCCATTTGGTAAGGTGAACTCCTGCTTGGCAGGCAGGTTAAAGTTCTGAGGCGACCCGCCTTCCGGGGGCGTTTGCTTTTGCGCCTGGGCCATACTTGCGCTCATGGCCAGGAGCACGCTCAGCGATAGTGTCAGTAGCTTTTTCATGATGCTTTATATCTGTGCCTGTGGGTTTATAACTAGAATGGTGCGGTTTGTAGGTCGCAGGTACTCTTGAATAGTTTGCTGCATCAGCTCCGGTGTCACCTTCCTGAACTCTTCCTCCAGCTCGTTTATGCGTGCTGGATTATCATCGAACAGCGCGAAGCTCGCCAGCAGGTCAGCCTTGCCGAAGCCGTAGAGCTGGCTTACCTGGTCGTAGAGGGAGGAGCGTATTTTAACCAGGGCCAGGTCAAGTTGCTCCTGCGTAATGCCGTTTTGCTGTAGCCTAGCGATCTCATGGTCCAGCACGTTGATGATGGAGTCAGCGGCCACGTCTTTGTCATAGACCAGGTCGCCCATCCACAGCATCGGGCCGTTGTAGTTGTACATATTGCCCAGATAGGCGTTAATGCCGCCACTCACAGAGCCGGTGTAGCCCCGGTCCTGCACCAGTGCCTGGTGCAGGCGGCTATCGTCGCCCTGCAGCAGTATCTGGTCCAGCAGGCCCATGGCATAGTAGGCAGGCGTGTTGCGCTCGGGCATGTGGTAAGCAAAGGCCAGTGCCGGTTTGTTAGCTAGTTTGTCGTCCTTGGTAAAGCGCTGCTCTCTCTCCTGGCGCGGCTCGGTCAGGTTGGCCGGTTCGGGTAGGTTCGCGGAGGCAATGCCGCCAAAATATTGTTCTATCCACTGCTTTGCCTGGGCCTGCTCAAAATCACCGACTACCACCAGGGCTGCGTTGTTCGGAGAATAGTACGTCTTGAAGAACGATTGCACATCTTCCAGGCTGGCAGCGTCGAGGTCCTCCAGATCACCGTAGAAGTTGTGGGCATTATACCAGTTCTTGTTGGCGTACTGCGGCATATCGAGCCACGGGAAACCGCCGTAAGGCTGGTTGAGCACGTTCACCTTCACCTCGTTTTTTACCACGCCCTGTTGGTTTGTCAGGTTTTCCTGCGTGATGTTCAGGCCTTTCATGCGGTCGGCCTCGGCCCAGAGCATGGTCTCCAGCTTGTGCGCCGGCACGATCTCGAAGTAGTTGGTATAGTCGAAGCGCGTGCTGCCGTTCAGGATGCCGCCGTTTTTCTGCACCAGTTGAATAAACTCCATCTTGCCCAGGTTCTCCGATCCCTGGAACATCATGTGCTCGAACAGGTGAGCAAATCCGGTGCGGTCCTTGGGCTCAATCCTGAAGCCGATATTGTAGTACACGGCTACGGTAACGATGGGCGCCGTCTTGTCGGGCGAGAGCACCACTTTCAGGCCATTGTCCAGCGTGTAGTATTCTACCGGCACCTCAAACGCAGGGGGCGCAGTAGCTTCCACGGCCTCGGTGGTTTGCGTGGCGGCGGTGGTTTCTGCTGTCGGAGCCGTGGTTTTCTGGCTACACGAAGCCAGCACCAGCCCCATGCCAAACACCAGCGGCAACAGCCGGTATTTCCGGGTTCTTACTTTTTCATAGTTACTATGCATAGACACAAGTGGTTAAGGGTTTGTTTCTGATCCTATTAAACATAGCATTATACGATTATTCATACAAGTAATCCATCTTTTTGTGGCTTTATTTCAATGAATGTTGCTTGGCCTTGGCTTCTGCTCCTGTAAAGCCCTTTCTCAGGTAACGAAAGGCTGATGGCAAAGGCGTAGAAAGAAAGTATAGAGGAAAGCAGGCCGCAGCCCACTTTTTCAAAGTATAGCTCCGCTGGATTTTTCCCTGGCCCGGGTGCGAAAAAGACGGGTTCCAGTGCTGCTTCTGCCATTGCGGCGTGAAGTAGCGGAAACGCCGTAATGTTGGCTGGAGGGAAGTTACCGGCCTGGAAGTACTGGAGATTTACCGGCGGGAGTAAAGTATAAAGTATAAAACCCAAGTTGCGATTTACTCATGCAGTGCAGGTATACACCCCTAACCCCTCAGAGGAGCAGGATCCTTTCATCCTAACAAAATAGGCTCAAAAATTACTGTCATTCTGTTAAGAAACTTGGTAGAAGAGAGGTTAGGCCATTGCTACTGGCCCACAAGATCCTTGCAGGATGACAAAAAAGAGAGAATGGAACGGCCCTACCTAGAGGAGGTGAATCACCTGCTCTTTTGCAAAATTCCCCTCCTCGGAGTGGCAGGGGTAGGTTAATTGCAACTTGAGTTTTAAAGTATAAATCAGGCAAGTACGCCGGTGGGATATTTATACTTTATTTCTGATCATCCTGGATTAGAAACGCATTAATAATACTTCGAATCGAGCCCCTTACTTAACTATAGTTTGATACAGGCTGTTGACTGTTTCTACAATTACTTTGTTGAGCTCATCAGACTCCGGGGCGCTGCAACCGTTTGTGATGACAACGATCCCGAATTTCTCCTTCGGGTGAAAGAACATAGCACTGTAGAGGCCATAGGCAGAGCCTGTGTGCCCCTTTAGGGTTTTGCCGGGGATTAGGTTGCTTTCCGTCATAAGCGCCAGCCCGTAACCGTTTTGGGCAATCTGTTGCTGCATTGCCCTGGCGCTCTTCTTTGAGATGATGCGAGTTCCCTTATACTTGCCTTGCTGCATGTGCATCGTCATGTACCTGGCCAGGTCCGGAGCGGAGAGCTTCATGCCCCCTGTCGGGGAGAATACAGGCGTACTGTAGCCCATGACATAGTTCCGGATCTCCTCCCTACGCGGAGCATAAGCAGAGGGCGACGGAGTGAACTGGCCCGTGAGGGGATCATAGGCGTACAGGGTGGTAAAAAGGGAAGCATCCAGCGAATCAACCGCATAGCCGCCGTACAAGCCCAAAGGGTCCAGAATGTGCTGCTTTACATACTGGTCGAAACGCTCTCCCGACATCTTCTCGATGATGGTGCCCACCATGTTGAAATTCAGGTTGCAGTACTCGTAGCCTTTGCCGGGCTCATAGGCATTATAGCACTGGGCCCAGTCCGGGTTTTTGGCGGGGTTAATAGCATCCAGCGTAAAGTAGCCCTGGCTGTCGTTTATGCTGGAGGTATGAGACAGCACCATTTTTAGCGTGATGGGCGTCTCGGGATACTTCGGGTTTCTTACCTTGAATCCCACCAGTTTACTCATGTCATCTTCCAGCGAAAGCTTGCCGGCCTCCACCAATTGCATGATAGCGGTGGCAGAGAAAGATTTGGAGATGGAGGCTATCCGAAAGATGTCGTCCGGGGAAAGCTTCGTGCCCGTCTCCACGTCCTTCAACCCAAAAGCGTTTACGTAGGCTAATTCTCCTTTTTTCACGACGGCAACGGAAAGGCCCACCACATCGTGCTTCTGCATGATGGCCTGTATTGCCTCTTCGGCTTTCTGCACCTGACCATAAGTACTTACCGCAACTAAGAAGAAGAGGAGAAGGGAACTGAAGAATTTCTGGAGAACGTGTTTCATGAAGTATAGCAAAGCGTGTATACAAATGAAAGCAATTGTCTTCAAAGTATAAAATTATACTTGCCCCCTCTTTTGCTTCCGGAGTTGTGACAGTAAGCAATGGTTGCTCCTCCGTGTCTGCAATAATTGCCTACTTTAGCTGCCGGAATTTTCGTCTGATCACTTCCTGAACCGGGATGCGCTCTATCTTGCTTTCCAGCCAGGAGATAATGTCCAGGTAGAGGAAGGGCCGGCGCTCAGCGGGGTTTTCTGCAATGGAAGTCAGTTTTTCTTTCAGAGTCATAAAGGCAGGCCGAAGCTCCTGCGGCGTTACCTTCCCCAGGTTGCGCAGGAAACGGAAGATCTCTACCTGCATCTGCTGCTGATCGTTCATTTTCCCCAGGAAGCGGTAAACCGATCTAACCTGCAGTTCCAGCGCATAATCATCCCCCTCCTCATAGTAAGCAATCAGCCTGAGAATACGGGCAAAGCACTGGATATCCTCCCGCAGGTTCGTATCGGTGTAATTGATGATCTTGTTCAGGTATTTTATCGCTGTGTGGTTATCGCCGCTCCCAAAGTATAAACTGGCAATCTTAAAGTAAAAGATGAGTCTGCGGTGCGGGTCCAGCTGCAGCTCGTATTGTTCCAGGTTCCGCAGCAGGTCTGGTACCAAGTTCACGCCCTCGGAGAACTCACCACGCATAAAGTATAAATTGATTTTGTTGGTGTAGATATAGAGAAAAAGCAGCACCTCGGTGTTCGGGGTGTCGCGCCGGTTGGTATCGGCGGCAAAGCGCTCCATATCTTGCAGCACCTGCTCAAACTTGGTATAGTACTGCAGGTTAAACAGGGCGGCCAGCAGGTTATGCATCCCTTTGAGGTAGAGGGAAGGCTGGCTATACTTCATTTCCGGGCTATCCTCAAAAAGATCCACCCACTTTTGGGCATAGCGGTAACAGGACTTAAAATCCTGCACCAGGTAATGGTACCACACGTGTGCCTGGTAGTAATAGAGCTTTTCCATAAAACTGGCGGCGGTGAGATCGACCACAGGAAGGTTGTCCCGGAAGAAGGCGCTGAAACGGGTAGCGTCTTCCTGCGTTTTGGCGTGCCCCGCCTGCAGGTACAGCCCGTACAGCCGCAGTGCCAGATTAGAAAGGGTATGCGCCTGCGAAACATGCAGGGCCAGTTCTACGGCTTCATCAGAAAGCTGGTCTGCCCTGCCCCTGAGGCTCCTGGTGATATACTGCGACTCGATCTGTTTCTCAAAGTCGATGGCGGTTAAGGCGATGTGCTGCAGTTGGGCATGCCGGGCGGCAGCCTTTACCTTATCCAGCATCTTCAGGCATTGCTGGTAAAGCCCTTTGTTGTAGAGAACCCGGGCATAGCCTAGCTGTTCCTGCAACTGAATGTCCAGGTTCTGACCTGTGTGGTAGATCCTCAGGCTGGCAAGCAGCTGCCGGTACAGGTTCGCTTTAAGGTTCGGCAGCTGTACTTTCTTGATGCTCGTTACCTGTTCCAGGATTTTCTCGTCGTCATATTGCTCCAAGCTGTCGAGGGCGTCGAAAAGTTGCAGAAACTTTAGCCCCTGCGTTGCTCCCTGCCGCTTGGTAAACAGACGGAAGTGCCTTTTCTCGGAACGGGTCAGAGACTTTATCAGCTGAAATACAGGATCGGGGCTCAGGTTGGACATAGTAGGTTGTTCTTTTGTAAAATAATGGCTTACAGTGAGTTACTTGTTAAAAAATGGCCTGTAGAAATGGTAGCTAAACATCGAAATTTGTTTTTGTTGCCACTAATCAAGTAAGACCTTTAAAACAATACTCTAACTGTTAAAGACCAAATAAAGGATGTCTGTTCAGAAAATACAAATATTTGATACCACCTTACGGGACGGGGAGCAGGTGCCGGGCTGTAAACTCAACACGCAGGAAAAGCTAGTCATTGCCAGACAACTGGAGCTTTTGGGTGTGGACGTTATCGAGGCTGGTTTTCCTATATCCAGCCCCGGCGACTTTGAAGCTGTGAAGGCTATCGCAAAACAGACAAAGGAGTCTACCGTCTGTGGTTTATCCAGGGCTGTGGAGAATGACATTCGCACGGCTGCCGAAGCACTCAAGGGGGCGCGCCGGCCCAGAATCCACACGGGTATCGGCACTTCCGACCTGCATGTGCGCTACAAGTTACGCACTACCCAGGAAGAAGTCATGTCCAGAGCTGTGGAGGCGGTAAAACTGGCAAAGAGTTTTGTGGAAGATGTAGAGTTTTATGCCGAGGATGCCGGAAGAACGGATAACGAGTTTCTGGCCAGGGTATGTGAACTGGCGGTGAAGGCGGGCGCAACGGTGCTCAACATCCCGGATACCACCGGCTATTGCCTGCCGGAGGAGTACGGTGCCAAGATAAAGTACCTTTACGAGCATGTGAAGGGCATTGAAAATGTTTGCCTCTCCACACACTGCCACAACGACCTGGGGCTGGCCACGGCCAACTCCATTGCCGGCGTGGTAAACGGTGCCAGACAGATAGAGTGCACCATAAACGGAGTAGGGGAGCGTGCCGGGAATACTGCCCTTGAAGAGGTTGTGATGATCCTGCGCCAGCATCCGTACCTGAACCTGACCACCGGCGTAAATAGCAAGTTGCTCACGGAGACATCTACGCTCGTCTCGCACATGATGCGGATGCCGGTACAGCCTAACAAGGCTATTGTGGGCGCCAATGCCTTCTCGCACTCCAGCGGCATACATCAAGACGGTGTGATCAAGCACCGCGAAACGTATGAGATCATCGACCCGCGGGATGTGGGGGTAGACAGCTCCTCGATTGTATTGACCGCCCGCTCAGGCCGCGCCGCCCTGGCTTACCGACTGCAGAAGCTAGGCTATAATTTCGATAAAGAGACGCTGGATAAAGCCTATGGCTCGTTTCTGAAAGTGGCCGATGAAAAGAAGGAGGTGCGGGACACAGACCTTCATGTGTTGGTAGAGAAGCAAAATCTAGTGACAGCAGGCTGAGATGAAAAAAAAGACCTTATTCGATAAAGTATGGGACGCCCATGTGGTGCGATCCTTACCGGGGGGGCAGGACGTGTTCTATATCGACAAGCACCTGATCCATGAGGTGACCAGCCCGCAAGCCTTTGAGGAGCTGGAGAACCGGGGCCTTTCCCTGTTCCGCCGAAACCAGATAGTGGCCACCGCTGACCATAACGTACCGACCAGGAACCAGCACCTCCCGATCCAGGAGCCGCTCTCACGCTCTCAGGTTGACAGGCTGACGGAAAACTGCGAGAAGCATGGAGTATCGCTCTATGGCCTGGGCCACCCGTATCAGGGCATTGTGCACGTGATCGGACCTGAGCTTGGCATTACCCAGCCGGGTATGACCATGGTCTGCGGCGACAGCCATACTTCTACCCATGGTGCCTTTGGGGCGATTGCCTTCGGAATTGGTACGAGCCAGGTAGCGCAGGTGATGGCCTCGCAGTGCCTGCTCCTATCACGGCCAAAGCGCATGCGCATTACCGTGGAGGGTGACCTCAGGCCCGGCGTAACGGCCAAAGATCTGATCCTCTTCATTATCGCATCGCTCGGAACAGGCGGAGCCACAGGCTATTTCGTAGAGTATGCGGGAAGTGCCATCCGCTCTCTCAGCATGGAAGGACGTATGACGGTCTGCAACATGAGCATTGAGATGGGCGCGCGTGGCGGTATGATAGCCCCGGACGAGACAACCTTTTCTTACCTGAAGGACCGCCCTTTTGCCCCGCAAGGGGAGCAATGGGAAAAGGCTGTAGCCTATTGGGAAACGCTATACTCTGATGAAGACGCGCAATTCGAAGTGGAGTACCATTTCAATGCTGCCTCCGTCACCCCCATGATCACCTATGGCACCAATCCGGGTATGGGTATTTCCTTGAACGCAAGTGTTCCTCAAAAGGTGAAAGCCAGTGAGCAGGCAAGCTTCGAGAAGTCGCTGCAGTACATGGGCTTCGCGCCCGGAGAGTCCCTTTTAGGAAAGCCTGTGGATTATGTATTTATTGGCAGCTGTACCAACTCCCGGATCGAGGATCTTCGGCTGGTGGCAAACTACGTGCAGGGCAAGAAGAAAGCCAGCCACGTGGAGGCCATCGTCGTTCCTGGCTCCAAGCAGGTGGAGGAGCAGGCGAAAGCCGAGGGGCTGGACAAAATTCTGGCAGAGGCCGGTTTTGAGTTGCGGGAGCCCGGGTGCAGTGCCTGCCTGGCGATGAACGAAGACAAGATCCCTGCAGGGGCTTACTGTGTCTCCACCTCTAACCGCAATTTCGAGGGGCGTCAGGGGCCAGGGTCCAGAACCTTGCTCGCCAGCCCACTGGTAGCAGCGGTATCAGCGGTGGAAGGAAAGATTACGGACATATCTCAATACTTGAGCTAATGGAAAAGTTTAACGTGCTCCATTCGACGGCCGTGCCGTTACCGATAGAGAACATCGATACAGACCAAATCATACCTGCCCGCTTCCTGAAAGCCACCTCCCGGGAGGGCTTTGGAGAGAACCTGTTCCGGGACTGGCGCTACGACAGTAGCGGGCAACCTAATAAGAAATTCGTGCTGAATGATTCACGGTTCCAGGGACAGGTCCTGGTGGCAGGGAAGAACTTTGGTTGTGGCTCCAGCAGGGAGCATGCTGCGTGGGCCTTGTTCGATGCTGGCTTTAAGGTGGTCATCTCCAGTTATTTTGCTGACATCTTCCGGGGCAACGCATTGAATAACGGGCTTCTGCCGCTACAGGTGGAGGATTCGGTACTGGAGCGGCTCCTGAAGCAGATCGAAGAAGACCCCGGGACAGAGTTTATCATCGACCTGCCCGCTGAGCAACTGTATGTGCCGGCATGGGAGCAGCGCATTCCGTTTGAGATCGACTCTTATAAAAAAGAGTGCCTGCTGAACGGTTATGATGACATTGATTATTTAGTAAGTCAGAAGGAGGCGATTGAAGCCTTCGAAAAAAACAGAGTATGGGTATATTAAATAAAAAGATTGTAGTGCTGGCCGGGGATGGTATAGGGCCGGAAGTATGCCAGGAAGCCATCAGGGTTCTGAAAGCAGTAGGAGAGCGGTTCGGGCATGAATTCTCGTTCGACATGCAGCTGATGGGTGCCTGCGCCATTGACGCTACCGGAGAGCCGCTACCTGACAAGACGCTGGAGGCTTGCTTTCAGTCGGATGCTATACTTTTAGGAGCGATCGGAGACCCCAAGTATGACAACAACCCCGCCGCCAAGGTACGGCCGGAGCAAGGCCTGCTAAAGCTTAGAAAATCGCTTGGCCTTTACGCCAACATTCGTCCTGTAAAAGCCTATGAGGCACTGCTGCCGCAATCTCCCCTGAAGGAAGAGCGCATCAAGGGTGCCGATATGCTGTTCTTCCGGGAACTTACCGGTGGCATATACTTCGGGGAGAAAGGCCGCCTGGCTGACAGTGCTTACGACCACTGCACGTACAGCAGGTATGAGATAGCACGCGTAGCCCATCTTGCCTTCCAGGCCGCTCAGAACCGCCGCCGTAAGCTTACCCTGGTGGATAAGGCTAATGTGCTGGAAACCTCCAGGCTATGGCGGGAGGTAGTGCAGGAGGTTAGTGCTTCCTACCCTGACGTAGCCGTTGATTATCTGTTTGTCGACAATGCGGCCATGCAGCTAATTCTTAAGCCCAGCCAATTCGATGTAATCCTGACTGAGAACATGTTCGGGGATATTTTATCTGACGAGGCCTCTGTGATCGCAGGCTCGCTGGGTATGCTGCCTTCTTCCTCTGTTGGAGAAGAGGCTGCACTGTTTGAGCCAATCCATGGTTCCTACCCGCAGGCCAAGGGCAAGAACATAGCCAACCCTATTGCTATGATTCTTTCCGGGGCGATGATGCTGGAACACTTTGGTTTGTACCAGGAGGCAAGCCTGGTGCATTATGCGGTACAAGAGGCGTTGGACAAAAAGATTCTGACACAGGATCTGATAGCCCCGACTTTGGCCTATTCGACGGAGCAGGTAGGAGCCTTCATCGTGTCCTGTGTGCTGGGCGGTGTTTTGGAAGGCCTGCATAAAGAAAATGTTCAGGTTGGCATGAGTACCCTGATTTAGGAATCCTATGCTAACCTAAGGAACCCTACACCCTGCATTTGGCAAGGCAAAAGGTTTCTACTGTAATAGATTGCTTTGCACATATTTTAGTCGAAGGCATCGTCTGTTGAAGAAATCCTTCTTCAGGTGTAAAGTGATCTACTATTAGGTGTTTAGTTTCTACAGACTTGCCCGTTAATGCCCCTACTTTTGCCGGAGGACCTGTTCAGGTTGGCGAAAGTAGGGGCATTGGTCTTTGTTGTGTATATAGGGGCAGGCCTTAGATAATTATACTATTGGCTAATTTTAAGATGCTATTTGCCGATGCAGAACTTGGTGAAGATATTGTCCAGCAAATCATCTGTTGTGATTTCACCGGTGATCTCGCCCAGGCTGTAGAGTGATCTGCGGATATCAGCCGCTACCAGATCTCCGCTCATCCCTAAGCCAAGGCCATTGAGTACATCATCCAGGGCAGCGTAGGTTTTGTTCAGGCTGTCCACGTGGCGCAGGTTCGTTACAATGGTTTGGCTTTGAGTATTAAGCTTGCCCAGGTTTACTTTCTCCACCAGCGCCTGCTTCAGGTCGTCCAGGTTGGCCCCCTCGGCCGCGGATATAGTCACCAGGTTTTCTATACTTTCGAAGGCCTTGACCTTATCGGCAGGGGCACGGTCAATTTTGTTGGCCACGGCTACCATCGGTAGCTTCTTTGGGTTCAGCCTTTCCAGCTCGGCCTGTACTTCCTCTGCCGAAACCTCGGTAATATCGAAAAGGTAAATGATCAGCGATGATTGGCTGAGTTTCTGCATGGTACGCTCCACGCCGATGGCCTCTACTTTATCGGTTGTTTCGCGGAGGCCGGCCGTATCGATGAAGCGGAAGGTGATACCTTCAATGTTGATCTCATCCTCAATAAAGTCGCGGGTGGTGCCGGGTACATCCGAAACAATAGCTTTTTCCTCGTTCAGCAGTTTGTTGAGCAGGGTAGATTTGCCGGCATTTGGTTTGCCCACGATCACGGTAGGCACACCGTTTTTGATCACGTTGCCCAGCTCGAAAGACTTGAGCAGTTCCCGGATGATGCCTTGAATATTCAGTATAAGAGAGCGCAACTGCTGGCGGTCTGCAAACTCCACATCCTCCTCGCCAAAATCCAGCTCCAGCTCAATCATGGAAGCAAAATGCACCAGCTCGGCACGCAGGCGCTTTATTTCTTGTGAGAAGCCGCCCCGCATCTGTTTCATGGCCACCTCATGGGAGAGGGCGGAGTCGGAAGAAATCAGGTCAGCGACGGCCTCGGCCTGGGCCAGGTCGAACTGCCCGTTCAGGAAAGCACGCTTGGTAAACTCTCCGGCATTCGCCAGACGAGCGCCATGCTTCAGCAGCAGCTTCACGATCTGCTGCACGATGAAATCGGAGCCGTGGCAGGAGATCTCTACTACATTCTCTTTCGTGTAGGAGTGCGGTGCCACAAACAAAGAAACCAGCACTTCGTCCAGCACCTTCCCCTCATCGCGGATAGTACCGAAATGAATGGTGTGGCTGGCTTGTGTGGAAAGATCTTTTCCTTTGAAAACGGAGTTGGTAATATGGATAGCTTCCGGACCCGACAGGCGAATGACGGCAATGGCGCCTACGCCCGGGGCGGTAGCTACGGCTACAATGGTATCGGTATTAATATGCTGGATCAATTCAGGTCTAGATTATTTGCGCTGCAAATTTACGGATTTATTAACAGAATCAGGAGGCAAGGGAGGCGGCCCGAGTTTCAGGAGATTTTCCGGCTACAGGCTTTGTCCAGCTGTTATCCGGAAGTATAATTTATACTTGCCAGGTTGCGAAGACTCATACTTTAGCAGCCCTATAAGCCACGAGTAGGACGTGCTAATTCTGTTTCTCGTACTCCTGGAAGTTCATCGACTTGTGGTGGTTCTCGCCGAAATAGCGCAGGATCTTGGAGAAGGTCTTGGCGTCGAGGTAGCCGGGCACAGGGGCCAGCATGTTCATTTTTTCGTCCAGGTACACGGTGGTAGGGTAGCTCATCTGGCCCTGCAGTAGTGCCACTGCCAGTTCATGCGACCTGTACTCGTCCTTATACGTAAAGGTTTGGCCCCTGAGGGTGATGGCGTCTTTGCCTTCGGCGTTCAGCTTTACGGGGTAGAAATGCTTGTTCACCAGCTCTACTACCTTCGGGTCCGTGAATGTGCTTTTGTCCATTTTCTTGCACCAGCCGCACCAGTCGGTATAAACATCTATCACGATCTTACGCGGCTCCTTCTCCATGCGTGCGGCAGCCTGTTCGATCGTCATCCATTGAATTTTCTCTGCTTTTTTAGCAGCGCCTTCCAGCGCGGTTAACTGAACTGGTGTGGCTTCAGTGGTTGAGGCCTGTAGGGAGGCTGAGGTATTGCGGTTGTTGCAACCGGCAAAGAGGGCCAGGGCAAAGGCCGAAAGTATAGCTGCTCTTCTAATCATACTTAATGGAGGTGGTGTAGCATCATGAATAAGGGTTTAACAGGATCGGCCAAGTATAAATTCCAGCTTAATGCTGCACAGGCTGTAGTTGCTTCCTTTTGACAAGTATACCCCGGGTTGGGGAGAAGAGGAATGCCAACATAAATTCCATACCTGTAACAGTGGCAATGGCCCCGGCAATGGAACCGTCAATCCAGACGGCCAGGTAATAGCCGGCTGCGGAGGCAAGTATACCTGCCAGCACCGACAGCAGGAGCATATGCTTAAAATTGTCGGTAAGCAGGTAGGCTGTAGCCGGAGGGGCTACCAGGAGCGCCACCACCAATATGGCACCCACCGACTCAAAGGAGGCCACGGTGGTGATAGAGACGGCCGTCATGAGGGAGTAATACCAGACCGTGGTGGAGATGCCTATGGCCGCTGCATAGGCTGGGTCGAAGGTGGTGAGAAAAAGCTCCTTATACCCTAGTATGATGAAAAGTATGATCAACATAGTTACCACAGCCAAGGTCCAGACGGTGCGGGGGCCGAGGCTTAGGCCTCCCTCTGTAATCCATAGATCCAGCGGCACGTAAGCAATCTCACCGTAGAGCACGCAGTCCTGGTCTAGGTCCACCTGGCCGGCAAATACCGAGATAAGGATGATACCGATGGCAAACAGCCAGGTAAACGTGACACCGATCGCGGCATCGGCCTGTACGCGGGCATAGCGGTGGAAGAACTCAATGAGGAACGTAGTCAGCACGCCCAGTAAACCGGCCCCGATCAGCATCGGCACCGATTCCCGCGAGCCAGTGAACAGGAAAGCAATGACAATGCCCGGCAACACAGCATGCGAGATAGCATCGCCCACCATGGCCATGCGCCGCAGGATGAGGTAACAACCCAGCAGACTACAGCAGGTAGCTACCAACGATCCGGTAAGTATGATCCAAAAGGCGTTCAAAGGTTTTAACTGTTAATTGCTGATTGTTAAATGGTTGTATGGTTAAATGTTTGATAGCTACATGGTTGTTTAGTTATTATCTTCTTATCTTGGATTCTATAGTCTTCAACTTTCTAACTCTTACCTCCCAAACTCTCTAACTCTTTAACTCCCAAACTCCCCTATGGAATTCGGGCGCTGTGCGGGTCTAGAACGGGGAAGCCAAGTTCCTCCATCAGTTTCTGCTCCAGTTCAGGAGTGATAATGTGCTCGATGGTCTCGGCATCCTCGTGCACGTGGTCCGAGGCCAGGTGCAGGTACTGGGTTAGGTATAGCTCCCAAAGACGGTGCAGCCGTACCACACGTTCGCCCCGGCGCTGGCCCTGGCCGGTGAGCAACCAGCCCTCCGGCGTCTTCATTAGGTATCCCTGGTTTTTCAGTTTTCTTAAGCCCGCGGCGGCCTGCTTTTTGGGGATAGCCCTTCTCTCCAGTATCTCCTGGAAGGTATGTGGTGCCAGCGTGCCCTGCCTTTGCTCTCCTAACTGGTAGAGCAGCTTCAGCAGGTTTTCCTCCAGGATCAGCGTCTTGTTGCGGCGCTGGCGCAGCAGGCGCGATACCCACCCTTTGCCCGGCGCGAAGGCAAAAGAAAGTATGGCGATCATTGACACGATCAGCACGATCCAAGGGCCGGTTGGCATGGCTGGGGCTGTATAAGAGACGTAGGCACCCGCCACTCCCGAAAAGGCCCCGATCAGGGCGGCCAGCACCAGCATCAGACTGAGTCTGTCGGTCCAGAAGCGTGCCGCAGCAGCCGGAGTGATGAGCATGGCCGCCATCAGCACAACGCCCACCGCCTGTATGCCCACCACCACGGCAAAAACGGTGAGTGTGGTTAGCAACAGCTCCAGCGCCCGCACCGGGTAACCTATGGTTTTGGCATACGCCTGGTCGAAGCAAAGGAGGGTGAGTTCTTTGTAAAACAGGAGCGTAGCCACCAGCAGCAGCACAGCCACCAGGCTGAAGGCGATCAGATCCTCGCCCACCAGAGAGGCGGCCTTGCCGAACAGGAACTTGTCGAGGCCGCTTTGGGCGGCGTTGCCGGAGTGCTGTATGGCCGTCAGCAGCAGTATACCGATGCCGAAGAACACGGAAAGCACCAGGCCAATGGCCGTGTCTTCCTTAATGCGGGAGCGGGAGGTGATAAAATCTATGGTGAGCAGGGAGATCCATCCGGTGATAAAAGCCCCTAACAGAAGTATGAATGGGTTCTTGGTGCCGGAAAGTATAAATGCCAGGCAAACGCCGGGCAGTACGGCGTGCGCCACGGCATCGCCCACGAGCGCCCGTTTGCGGAGGAGCGTAAAACAGCCCACCACCGCCGAGCTGCCCGCCAGCAGCACCGAGCCCAGCGTGACATACCGTACGTTGGCATCAGCAAAAGAAAAGAACTCAAAAAACTCGTTCATGCCGGTCTTTAATTGATGACTGCTGGGTTGTTATGTGATTGAAAGGATGAATTCATACTCTCTAATTCTCTAACTCCTAAACTCCTTATCTCTCTCTTGACGGAAACTCCTGTTTTTTGAGCAACTCGCCTACTTTGGTGAGCACGGTAAGCTTGCCGCCGTAGGTTTGCTCCAGCAGTTGCTGCGTGAGTATCTGCTCGGTAGGGCCGGAGGCTACCAGGCGCAGGTTCAGCAGCACTACCCAGTCAAAATACTCTGTGGCGGATTGCAGGTCGTGGTGCACCACGATGACGGTTTTTCCTTGCTCCCGCATGGTGCGCAGCAATTCGATAATGGCCGTTTCGGTGGCGATGTCTACCCCGGCAAAGGGCTCATCCATAAAGTAAATATCGGCGTTCTGCGCCAGCGCACGGGCCAGGAACACGCGCTGCTGTTGCCCCCCGGACAGTTGCGAGATCTGGCGGTTGGCATAGCCCTGCATACCTACTTTCTGCAGCGCGTCCATGGCAGCGTCCTTATCCGCCTTGCGCGGCCGTTTAAAGAGCCCCAGCTTGCCGTAGCGGCCCATCAGCACCACATCAAAAACCGAGGCCGGGAAATCCCAGTCCACCGACTCGCGCTGCGGCACGTAACTGATGCGGCCGCGCACCTCATTTATAGGTTTATCAAAAATCCTGACGTAGCCACTGCCTGCCGGCAGCAAATCCATCATCGCTTTGATCAGCGTAGACTTGCCCGCTCCGTTCGGCCCGATCACGCCTACCAGCGCACCGGCCGGTAAGGTCAGGTCGATGCCCCACAGCACGGGCTTCCGGTCGTAACTCACCGTCAGGTCGTGCACCTCTACCACCGGGTTCTCTACTTGAAGTATCATCTGTTTGTACTTTTATTTTAAAGCTGACACCATGCTGCTCACGTTATGCCGCACCATACCAATGTAAGTGCCCTCTGCTGTTCCTTCCTCTCCCAAGGCATCTGAGTATAAGGTGCCGCCGATTATTACCTCATGCCCCCGTTCCCTGCTTCCAACCACCACGGCCTCAATGGCCTTCGGCGAGACCGATGACTCCACAAATACGGCTTTGATCTTGTTTTCAGCGATATACTTTACCAGCGACGACACATCCTGTAAGCCAAACTCCGATACCGTGGAAATACCCTGAAGCCCGCGCACCTTTATATTATAGGCATCACCGAAGTACCCAAAGGCATCGTGCGCCGTGATGAGGATGCGCTGCTGCTCCGGTATAGTCTGTATTTGTTGTGTTACCCACTGGTGAAGCGTGTCGAGCTCCTGCAGGTAGGCTTGGGTGTTCTGCATGTATACTTCGGCGTTGGCAGGATCTTTCTGTTGCAGTTCCTGGCTCAGGTGCCTCACTACCTCCTGCCACAGCGTCACATCGAACCATACATGCGGGTCCTGGCTATCGGCGTACTGTTCAGAGGCGCGGAGTTTTTCTTTCGGTATACTTGCCGTGGCGGTTACAACCGTTTTCTGGCGGCTCAGCTTTTCCATCACCTCGCCCATTTTGCCCTCCAGGTACAGGCCGTTGTAGATAATTACGTCTGCCTCCATCAGCTTCTGCAGGTCGCCTTGGGTGGCCTTGTAGAGGTGCGGGTCTACGCCGCTGCCCATCACCGACTCCACTTCGGCGGCGTCGCCCACGATGTTGGCCACGGCGTCTTTGAGGATGCTGGTGGTGGTGAGTATTTTCATACGCTTGCCCGCTGCCATGGCGCCTTTGGTTTCTGTTTGCGTACAGGCGCCGGCAAGTAGGGTGAGGCAAAGTATGGCCAGTAAGTAGATCGATCTCATAGTTTGTGCGGAGCCTTTAGGCCGATATAAAAATATTCCTGGACACTTCGCTGGAGATGAGCAGGCTTTTACTGTCCTCCAGGTGTATCTCCAGGGAGTTGTCATAAGGTATGCGGTCGATGACTTTTATACTTGAGCCCAGCGAGATGCCCATTTTGTCGAGGTACTGCAGGAAGAGTGGCTGCGAGTCGTTTACGCCTACCACCACGCCGGCGTCGTCCACCTCCATCTCCGATAGCAGCCGCTGCTTCTTCTGCTTCATCTCGCCGGTTTCGGAAGGGATGGGGTCGCCGTGCGGGTCGAATTTGGGGAAGCCCAAAAACTCGTCGAGGCGGTTGGTGAGCAGGGTAGAGGAGATATGCTCCAGTTCCTCCGCCACCTCATGCACCTCATCCCAGTTAAACCGCAGCTTCTCCACCAGAAACGTCTCCCACAGCCGGTGCTTGCGAATGATCTGCAGTGCCACGTGCTCCCCCTGCGGGGTCAGCGACACGCCTTTATACTTTTTATAGTTGACGATGTTCTTGGCGCTCAGCTTGCGGAGCATGTCCGTCACCGAAGCCGCTTTGGTCTCGAGCACCTCCGCAATGGCGTTGGTGTTCACCTCCTGCGCGCCGTTAGCCGACAGCTTATAGATTGCCTTAATGTAGTTCTCTTCGGTATAACTGTGGGACATATTAACAAAGGGTGAATGAGCGATTGAGTGAATGAGTGGGTGAGTGTGTAGTTGTTCGTGTTGGGTAAAATGTAGAAGTAAGTTGCGCTCATACCTGCTTTTATTGTAACCGAACTTTTTCTATTATTCACTCATCCACTCATCCACTCATTCAAAATTCAAAATTTATACTTACCAGCGAATCAACGCAGAAGCCCAGGTAAAGCCGCTACCGAAGGCCGCCAGGCATACCAGGTCGCCCTCCTTGATACGACCTTCTTCAAAAGCCTCGCTCAGGGCAATAGGCACAGAGGCGGCCGTGGTGTTGCCATACTTCTGGATGTTGCTCATCACCTTTTCGGCAGGCAGGCCCATCTTCTGCTGGATGTAGGAGGTAATGCGCAGGTTGGCCTGGTGCGGCACCAGCAGGTCAATATCTCCCGGTTTATAGCCGTTCTTGCTCAGAGCCTCCTCAATAACCTCCGGGAAACGGGTAACGGCGTGTTTAAACACCATGTTGCCGTTCATGTAGGGGTAAATGCTGCCATCCTCGATCATTTCATGCGTCAGGCGTTCTTTTTTGTTGCTGCCCGGGTTAATAACGGCCAGCTCCTCGGCAAACTCCCCGTCGGCGTGCAGGTGCGTAGAAAGTATGCCTCGGTCGTTGCTCTCGGAAGGCACCAGCACCACAGCCCCTGCGCCATCGCCAAAGATCACCGAAACGCCACGGCCACGGGTAGAGAAATCCAGTCCGGTGGAGTGGATCTCGGAACCGACCACCAGCACGTTGTTATACATGCCGGTCTTGATGAACTGATCGGCCACCGAGAGGGCGTATATAAAACCGGAGCATTGGTTACGCACATCCAGGGCCGGTATCTCCTTTAAGCCAAGCTCACGCTGCAACAGCACGCCGGAACCTGGGAAAACATAGTCCGGGCTCAGGGTAGCAAACACGATCATATCGATATCCGTTGGCTCCAGACCGGCCATCTGTATGGCTTTGCGGGCAGCGGCAGCCCCCATGTTGGCTGTGGTGTCCACACCCTCCTGAAAATAGCGCCGCTCCACAATACCCGTGCGCTCCCGGATCCACTCATCCGAGGTGTCCATGATCTTCTCCAGGTCTTTGTTCGTTACCACGTTCTCCGGTACGTAGTGGCCAACGCCACCAATTCTAGAATTACGCATCTTTTCGTCTCGTTTAGTTTCAAATATACTGCTTTATCTGAATTTTAGATTCATCTAAAAATAAAATTTATACTTTGGGGTTGCTGCTTAAGGCATCCTTAACTATTTGGAGCAGCTTTGCCTCTTCCGCTTCCCAAAAGATGTCAGCTGGAATTCCGGAAGTATAGAAGAGCCCTTGCCATATACGTGGCAGTAACTCCTGCGGGCGCGCTTGCCTGAAATCGATGGAGATGCCCGCCTGGTATGCCTCTGTTATACTTTGCCAGAGCGGATTTTGCTGCACCAGCACGGGCAGGGCATAGGCCATATACTCGTAAAGCTTTGTAGGGATACAATGTTTGGTGCTGGGGTGCGGCTGGTACGGCAACAGTCCCAGGTTGCTCTCCTTTATACTTTGCAGGATCTGCTGGTGCGGCACCAGCCTATCTCCACCGATAAGGGTGATGAAACTTTTGCCTTTGATACGCTCCTGCAGCTGATTTAGAGTCTGGCTGCGCGAGCTGTAGCCGATGATGGTGAGGGTGGTGGAGGGCTCCAGCTGATGCAGCGCCTCGGCCAGGCTTACCGCCTCGAAAACACCGTATACCTCTGCGATGGTGCCGGAGTAGAGCAGCCGCAGCGGCTGTTGCTTTAACTGCACCGGCGTGGCGGGTAATGTATAACCGGGTGCCGGTTTATACTTGTTGCCGATCACGGTATACTTTCCCTCCGGCAGGAACGGCAATTCGAGTGCGTAACTTTCCTCAGCCAGCAGGAAGTGCGTTATACCTGGCGCGGCGTTTTTCTCGGACCTGGCTACCCCCAAGGCGAGCAGTTGCCGGAGCAGGGGCGGGTAGTTCTGCTGCGAAGTCAGGTTCAAAGTGTAGTTCTCCTGTACGTCGTACATCAGCCTGGCGCCATACTTCTTGCAGTAGTGCCTGCTTGCCCCTAACAGCTCGTGCGTGCAGGCAATGATCAGGTCTGGCTTTAGCTGATGGAGCAGCTGCTTATACTTTCGCTGTGCCAGGAGCCGGCCCAAGCTCAGCCGTTTAAAATCGAAGATGGGGTGGAAGTATACATTGGCTGGTGCCGTTGCGGGAATGGGTGCCTGGAACCCAGCTATATGAATTTCGGTTCCTGTTAATTTGCTTGCCGATACGCCCAGTTTCTCGTACATGCGTGTATCGTTGATGGGCTTTAACAGGGAGGCTAGCAGGATTCTGGTTTCGGACATCCACCAAAAATACTTACTTTTACGCAATATTGAGTAATAAGCATATTCTGAAAATGGAGCTAAGAAAAATAATAGAGCAGGCATGGGATAACCGTGAACTGCTGAAAGAATCTGCCACGGTGGAGGCTATCCGTGCTGTGATTGAGGATTTAGATAAAGGTGTACTGCGCGTGGCCGAGCCGAGTGGCGACGAGTGGACGGTGAATGAGTGGGTGAAGAAAGCGGTGCTTTTATACTTCCCGATCCAGCAGATGAAGACTATTGAGGTTGGTCCGTTCGAGTTTCACGATAAGATCTCGCTGAAGCGCAACTATGAGCAGTTGGGCGTGCGCGTGGTGCCGCATGCGGTGGCGCGTTACGGAGCCTTTCTGGCAAGGGGTGTGGTGATGATGCCGTCCTACGTGAACATCGGCGCCTACGTAGACTCCGGTACGATGGTAGATACCTGGGCTACGGTAGGAAGCTGTGCACAGGTGGGTAAGAACGTGCACCTGAGCGGTGGCGTGGGCCTTGGCGGTGTGCTGGAGCCGGTGCAGGCCGCCCCTGTTATCATAGAGGATGGTGCTTTTATCGGATCCAGAAGTATACTGGTGGAAGGTTGCCGTATCGGTAAGGAGGCCGTGATCGGGGCCGGCGTTACCATCACAGGCAGCTCTAAGATCATCGACGTGACGGGCAGCGAGCCGAAAGAGTATAAGGGCTATGTGCCGCCGCGCTCCGTGGTGATTCCGGGTTCTTACACAAAGAAGTTCCCTGCAGGAGAGTTCCAGGTGCCCTGCGCTCTCATCATCGGGCAACGCAAGGCGAGTACAGACCTGAAAACATCGCTAAACGACGTGCTGCGCGACCATGCGGTGGCGGTGTAAAGTTGAGCAGAAGGGCCATAAAGAAGCCTCTCGCGCCAAGGCCGGCGGGAGAGGCTTCTAAATTACTGAGAAGCATTTTTTAGTTCGATAGGGCTGAGGTGGTTATTATTTATTTACTTATGATCACCTTAAAAACTCTGTTTTGCGCTTTGGTCTGCAACCTGACCATATAAAGCCCTGAGGCAAACTTTTCCCCATCGATTTCAATTCTGTTTACTTCTCCGGCTTTTGTATCGCCTGATAAAGATGTCAGTTGTTCGCCGGTGCTGCTATAAATGGTCAGGTTATACTTCTCGGTTGCCGTAGTCTTAAAGTAGAGCGAGGTGATGTCGTTGAAGGGGTTGGGATACAAGGTCCAGTCACAGCAGTCCTCTTCCGGTAACTTATCAAAGGCGATCACGCCAGCCGTATGGGTTTCATTCGAAGCCAGGATCACGACTCCTTCGGTGAAGGTATCTTTTGTGCTCGAAATGTCTGTATAGGGGCCTTTGAGCAAAAGCTGCTCTGGCGTAAAGGTAACCCCGCTCATAGGAGATTGCTTATAGACGATATCATTGTTATTTGCCCGGGAGGTATTGTACACCACCCGGATTAGCTGGGCCTCCTCATTTAGGATAACAACTGGCCGGTCGCCTGAGCCGGAGACACTGTAGAGATCATCCCAGTTGCCGGACGGCCGCCTGACGAGTAAAGCCAGCCTTGGGTGGCCTGGTGTGTTAAAGCTTGTTTTGATAGCGGCATACAAGGTGCCATCGCTGGTGGAAGCCAGGTTTATGGAGTTGCTCACCATGCCGCCCCCTAAGTCAAGCGCTGATTGGGAAGAAGGGATTTCCTCTTCTGACCAGGCAGTGGGGTCGGCGCCGTCAGCATGTGTTTTGAATCCGTACCGTTTTTTGTTAAGATCTGTCCACATCACGCCTATCTTGTCCCGGATCTTGACGATGGCAGATTGGTCATCATTGGTTACACCACTTGCCAGGCTAACAGGTTCGCTCCAGGTGGTATAAGGTATATCGCTCCAGCGTATATCAATGCTTGTCTCTGCATCTGAGGCAAGCCACATCCTGCCCTTACTGTCAACCTCAATCGTCGCCGTGTAGGCCTCTTTGCCAATGTTAATGTCTACGTTCTCCGATCTTTTCGACCAGAACTTATAGGTGCCGGCCCCTGAGACGTATTCCAGTGAGGCCATGCTGATAATATCCCGCCCCCTGAAAAGTAATATATGCGCCAGGTTGCCGTCTACCTTACAATCGGCTTTGAAAAGTATATCCGAAAGCTTAAGGTGCTTTACCCAACCATCCCCCTCAAGCCGCCAAAGATGCGTGCCGGTGGCATCCGGTAGCACAGCCCAGTAATGGCCACCATATGCCCAAGCCTTGGATTGCGGTGTTTCTCCGGTGTCCTTGGTAACGGGTAGGGCTGTAAGCTCCCTGACCGAAAGAAATCCAGCCGGGTCCTGAGCTGTTGTAGAAGTGTATGAAAGGAACAGAAGGCTTATGATGGTAAATATTCTGATCATAGGAATAAGGGTTTATTTACTGCCAGATTTTTAAACCACTTTAAATGCTGGTTCAACTAAAAGAGTCATTGTATAAGCTATGCGTCATAGCTGCAGGAGATGCATTCGTAGTTTAGGGATGATCTTTTACCTTACTAGTACTATATGCTTTAAAAGAAAAAATGTTTTAAATAAATCGTTTTATATTCATATTAATTGTAAGGCAGCTGTTGAAGCGGTGTTTGCTATTGCCAACGTGAGTACGGACATAGGAGCTTGTGGAACGCTGAGGTGTTGACCAAGGAAATCGTGTAATACTACAGCTTGCCTAGCTATTTTTTTGCTCCAGATCGGCAGGCTTCAATCAGGATCTAAATTGATATAGCCTTTTTTCAAGCTCCAATACTTTCTTGAAATTATGTTTCATAGAAGTATAATTCCTCAGGGCGTATAATTTATAAAAGAGTGATAAGAGCATAAGCCTTTGATGCACAGTTCCCTTATTTCGGCTCCTTGAAACTACCTTCCCAAGCAACACCCATAAAAGTCTTCTAAAGTAAAAGACGAAGACCTTGAGGAGGTTTATGTTAAAGTACACCATCCCCTTGCAATTCTGATTAACCCTAAGCCGGTAGGGAATGAGTACGGCGAGGCTCTCGGCCCCCTCCTTTAGAAGCTGCCTGTAATAGTCCGATGAAATGCGATGCTGAGGGATGAAATGCTTAAACCTGAGCCTTTCGTCATACCAAATGTCATAACCTGCCAAGGCAATGGCATAACATAGTTCGTAGTCCCCTCCCGCGCTTAACTGTTTGCCTTTCCTATCGGACAAGAGGGGCTTGAACCCAGCCGCTGCTAATTTTCGAAAGACTGATTTGCGGATGACACAACCAGCACCGTACACCGCGTTATAGGTTGCTTTACCAGAGGCTGCGGCTTGCGGGCCGCTGGCCAACGCGGTAAGGTTGCGCATCCAGGCAGGCGGGTCCTTTTCAAACACCAGCTCGCCGTACCCCCCTAACACACCTGCCGTAGGATTTTCCTTCATAAGGTCATAGGCAAGGTTAACGTAGCCGGGCGATAGCCAATTGTCATCATCGCAGAATAACACGAAGTCATACGCCGCTTCCTGTAGGGCAAGTTCCCGGGCATACGCAAGGCCTTTCCGGGGTTGGTATAAGACCCTGAACGGGGCAGGGCAACGGAATTGACGCCAAGCGGCGGCTGCGGTCGCGGCAGACCGGTCCGAGGAGGCATTATCCACCACCAGAACCTCCCAGAGAACTTCCGGGCGCACCTGCTGCACGGCGATGTGCCGGATAGTATCCGGTAGGCGCGCAGCCCCATTATAGGTGCAAACAATAAGGCTTATGCCTGTACTCATACATAAGAAATATTACGTAGGGTGCGTAGAACTAACCATGGTCGAAGACAAGTATGACAAATGCCCAGCCGGCATTCCTTAAAACAGCTTTATTTAGTTAGAAGCACTTTATGCGTACTAAATCCGGCAGGTGTGATCAATTTTATCAAATAAAGACCTTTGGCCCGGTTTGCCCAGTTCAACTCCAGGTTTACCTTCCCATCCGGGTTGCTAGTGCCATCCTTCATTTTCTCGACCATGTTACCTTTTGCATCATAAATGTGTAGAGAGTAAGAACCCCTGTTAGGTAAAGCGAAGCTGAGGTTTGCCTTGCCCTGAAAGGGATTTGGGTATACCATTAGCCTTAAACTATCTTTGTTTAATTCCGTCTCCTCTGGGTGCGAGGTGACAATCGAAGTGTCATCGGATGCGAGCACGGAGTAACCTTGCTTTCCGGTAGAGGCAAACAGTACGATTTCACCCGTGTAGTTGTTTTTGCTGCTGGTGGCATAGTCGCTGGATTCATTGATGAGGGAGAGCTCAGAGCCAAATTGAATGTCAGAGGTGGATGCCTCTTTGTAATATATCCCTCCGGCACTTGGAGCAGCATATATGACCTTTACCTTGCCGACATGCTCATTCAGAATCACGATAGGGCGGTTGCCCGCTTTGGCAACCTCATACAGGTTATCCCAGGTTCCGGTAGGGCGTCTGACAAGCAGAGCGATTCTTGGCAACCCTGTCTTGTATCCTGTTTTAACCGCGCAGTATAAAGTTCCGTCAGCGGCTACGGCCATGTTCAAGTGGTCGTCGGCCATTCCGTCCCCGCTTTCTACAGCCGACTGGGAGGCAGGTACCTCATCAGTAGACCAGGTGGTAGGGGAGTCTCCATCAGAGTGGGTCATGAAGCCAAACCGCTTGGTATTCTGGTTAGACCATAGCAAGCCAATTTTATTTAAAGCCGGCATATACACCACTGCGCAGATATCATCGTCCGTAAGTCCGCTAGCTACTGCTATGGGGGCACTCCAGGTGCTGTACGGGGTATCGCTCCACCTTACCATGGCGTTGTTTTTTCCATTTGAGGCAAGCCACATTCTGCCCGTCCCGTCAATATCGATGGTGGCGGTCTCAACGCCTGGGTCCAGTGGAATGCTAACGCTAGAGCTTCTCTGGGACCAGTGGGTATACTCGCCTGCAGTCGACTCATACTCTACAGAAATCAGTTGAGAGGGGAGGTTTGCGCCCCTGAATAATAAGATGTGGACGTTTTCACCATGTACCTTGCAATCTGCTCTCGTGAAATCGCTGTCTGATAGTAATAGCGTCTTTGTCCAAGTTGTTCCATCTAACCTCCAGATGTGTGTGCCTTCGTCTGTGGTAGGCAGCACGGCCCACCATTTACCTGCATACTTCCATACTTTAGATTGAGGCTGATCTCCCAGGCTGGTGTGTATAGGCAAAGGGCTTAGTGGGGTAACGGAGACAAAGCCTTCCGCACTCCCCTCTAGCATAGGCTGTGCCACGTAGGTTTCCCCGGAAAAAGTATGGCCTGAATCTGTAGGATTTCCGGCCTTGCCTTCGATGTCTGTGTCGCTGTCCAGGAATTCCCAGCCTGAGTTAAAAGAGACAAGGGTGCTTTGATTACCCTCTGCAACAGTGGGTGCGTGGATCAGAAAAATAAGTAAAAGGGATAGGAGTACTGGAGTAAATGATTTTTTCATAAAGCAGCTACATATGAGGTTATGTTTAAGGCAAAGATGCTTGCTTGGGCGCAGGTACTCTATCGCTTTTCACCTGAGTCCCTTTTCATGGAGACTTATACGGAAGAAAAGAAATTTATTTAACTATTAGATTATAAAATTTAATAATAATACGTGGGGTGTAATCAAAAGAGAGATTATTAATTCGAAGAGCAGCTTTCTGTTGTTCCAAACGATGCTACTTTTCGAATTAACTGCTTTTTATACCGCACCTGCCTCTCCTGTTCTACAGCTGTCAGCGGCTGTACTGATCGCATCTCTAGCCATCCATCCAGGACTTGCCTTCTTTGCTAAAGCCGCTCTGTGTCTTACAGCATTTCCATTTACTCAGTTTTACTGAAGAAATGCCCTCCTCTGTTCCATTATATTGAAATTATTAATATGTTGATTATTAGGTTTTTATGAAATTTGTGTATGTTTTAGTGTTGTATTCTTTTGATAAACCTGAATAATACTGTTTTGCTTAAAGGGCTCTAGATGAGATACCGTTCTACATGCAAGGGAGAGAAGTATTGCTTTTAATAAAAATCCCTTAGTGCTATATAAATCAATGTAATGTAAAGATATCCTTAGAAATTTAATAATCAATAATTGAAAGTATTGTTGAGTATATATAATTTATCTTATTCCACAAGTTGTAGAAAGTGTAATATAATAAAGAAGTTGTGGTTATTTATAAAGTTTTTAGGTAAAAAATTGGTAAACGGTTTTTTAATCTGAAACGGGTCAACATATCTTTGTCGCAGTCGAATGGATAAAATATCCAATAATGACCAGACGGGTTATTTAAAGATGATAGTAGGTATAATGTTGAATTTTAGGGAGTTGAGTTGCCTATGAAGAAAGCTTTAGATTTGTTTATATTCAATTTGTTTAATACTTAAACTGTAGAATTAGTCAAATACGCCAGCACTATAAAAAAGAGGAGAAATATGATAATTGAAGTATTGATTTTATAGCCTGGTAGTAAATTTCACCTTTTAGCCAAACACTTTTAGCCAAAAAAAATGAATTCAAGATTCAAGTATATCCTTATGCCCCTACTTGTGGGTACAATCACTATGTCATGCGAGAAAGAAGACCTGGAAGACATGACACCAACTGCCGAACTTGGCACAGAAGCTACTGATTTAGCAACCTCTGCCAACTTACTGTTTAACGAGACCTTCGAAGATGGAAAAGGCTTTGACGGCATAAAGCATCAAGCAAGTACGAACTATGGCTTCGGTGTAGTTTCCAGCCCCGCCTTTGAGGGTTCTAAAGCAGGCCGTTTCGAGCTGAGAGATTCGGACGCGGAGGCCAGCGGCGGAACAAGAAGCGAGTTCCTGTTCCCGGAGAGCACAAGAGCAAAAGAAGGCTGGTACTCCTTTGCCGGTTACTTTCCTTCGTCGGATTATGCCGACGAGAAGAGCAGAGATATTATCACCCAGTGGCACCAGGGTGGTGGATCCGGTTCACCGCACACCGTACTGGTAGTAGAGAATGGCGAGTTTATTATGCACGTTGGGGAAGCCCGCTTGCCACTCGGTAAAATGACTAAGAACGTGTGGCACAACTTTGTGATCCACATGGTACACTCTGGAGGGTCTGATGGTCTGATAGAAGTATGGTTGAACGATAAGAAAGTTGCTTCCAGATCAGGTGCCACTATCAAGGCAGGGTTTGAGCTTCCTCGCTGGAAGGTAGGTATCTACAAGTGGGACTGGAACGGCAGCGAGACAACCAACACTAAGAAGAGAGTGTGGTACATCGATAACGTGAAGCTGGGCAACAGCAAAGCGTCCCTGAGCGAGATGACCTCAGGATCAGGATCAGGATCAGTTTCTGATCAAACTCCAGCCACAAGCCCATCTGAGCCAACCTCTCCGGATGCCGGTACTACAGGGCCATCATCTAGTGCCGATATTTCAGGCTTCACCCTAGTTGATTCGCACACTGAGAAGGGAGTGATGTCTATCACGAACGGGGCACAAATAAGCCTTAGCTCTCTGGCTTACACCAAGCTGAACATCCAGGCCAACGCCTCTTCCTCAGTGGAGAACGTGAAGTTTGAGTTGAGCGGTGCCCAGAGCAAGACCTACACCGACAAGGCGGCTCCATTCGCCCTGCACGGCGACGACGGCAACGGCAACTTCTACTACGGCAATTGGAACCCGCCTGCTGCCGGCACTTACACCCTGAAGGCCACCCCGTACACGAACGGTCAAGCCGGAACGCCGGTGTCTATCACCTTCACGATTGTAAATTCTGGTGAGACTATTATCCCGCAGGAAAACGAGAGTGCTTCAAGCGGAAGCACAGAAACTGCCCAGCCATCAGCTAGCTCAGATATAACTGGCTTCACCTTGATTGACTCTCATTATGAAAAAGGTGTGCAGACAATTACTGACGGCTCTGTAATTACCCTCAGCTCTCTGGCCTACACCAAGCTGAACATCCAGGCCAACGCCTCTTCCTCAGTGGAGAACGTGAAGTTTGAGTTGAGCGGTGCCCAGAGCAAGACCTACACCGACAAGGCGGCTCCATTCGCCCTGCACGGCGACGACGGCAACGGCAACTTCTACTACGGCAACTGGAATCCGCCTGCTGCCGGCACTTACACCCTGAAGGCTACCCCGTACAAGAATGGTCAAGCTGGAACGCCAGTGTCAATCACCTTCACGATCAAAAAGTAGTGCGTTTAAAGAATTAACGGCTTAAGGTAGGGAATACCTACAATAAGCCATAAATAAAAAAGGGCTCAGGTTATACCTGAGCCCTTTTTTATTATACCTGAAGTAATGTATTACTAGGCTAACTGTCGGTGCGGTCATTCGTACTATTGAAAGACAGAACAGCGTATAAAGCCCTAAGCGTATGGCGGTTAAGCTTCAACTATACATTTATCTATTCCTTATTTATGGGCTGCTGAGCTTTTTCCCGGCTTCTACACCGCGAAGCTTTATGGGGCTTCTGGTGGAGGAAACATTTGAGGGGGAGTCATACTTTAAAGGCGCTAAGCTACAGGCTGCTACTTCCTATGGGTTCCGTGTAGCTGATCAGCCCGTTTACAAGGGGGCCAAATCAGGCCGCTTTGAGCTGAGGGATACGGATGCGCAGGCTAGTGGCGGAACAAGAGCGGAGTTTCTGTTCCCGGAAGAGACAAAAGTGAGGGAAGGATTCTATACGTTCGCCGCCTACTTTCCATCGAAATCTTTTAAAAAGGACTCAAGCATGGATCATATAAACCAGTGGCACCAAGGCAAAGGGTCAGGTAGTCCGGCCCTGATGCTGATTACGGAAGATGATCAGTTTATCATGTTTTTAAAGGGGAAAGAGCAAAAGCATCAGCGGTATGTACTGGGAAGGGTCCGGAAAGACATGTGGCACACGTTTGCTATCCATATCGTTCATTCCTCCGGCAATGACGGTCTTGTCGAGGTGTGGTTGAACGAAGACAAAGTATTAAGTTACATCGGCCCCACCATGTACTCAGGATTTGGGTACCCGCGCTGGAAAGTGGGGATATATAAAGATGACTGGAACCACAGTCGGACTACCGATACCGATAGAAGAGTATATTTCATAGATAATGTGAGATTAATTAGTTTAGACCCCGGCTCAAGCGAAACTAATTAACTCCCTCTCTTTACGTTGATTTTGAGCTTTCTTTCCGTTAGACCCTTGCGTCAGATTTTAAATTTAATCTTTGTCATTTTTATATAGAAGTTCCATAACCTTTGCTTAGATCTCCTAGTATATGGTATAAATAGAAGATAAATTTAGTCTATACCGCTAAGTGCATTCCACTATAATAGTATGTTGCGAGATCAAATCTAAGACTTGGTGATTCTAAGTTTTAGAGACAGGGATAACTATACCTAGTGCATCGATTATGAAGTTTACAGCAAGGAACATTTTGGGATGGCTATTGGCATGCATGCTGATCAGGCTGGGGTTTGTAAGGAAAGCTTTGAAGAAAGCCTTGGAAGGAGAGTATATGCTATCAATATACTTTCACAATCCTTCTAAGAAAGAATTTGAAACGAGCATCAAATGGCTGCAACAACAAGGACTACAATTGTTGAGCATCGCTGATTTAGAGCAGATCATGTTAAAGCAGCATACCTTTCCAAAGGGAGGGGCTGTTATTACGGTAGATGATGGATGGCAAGGCAATGAAACTAATATTGTTAGTGTAGCCGAGACTTACAAGGTTCCAGTAGCGATTTTTATATCCACGCAGCCTGTGCAGGACGGCACATACTGGTGGTCATACCTTGCCCAAGCAAAGAAGTTAAACCTCTCCCCGCCACCAGTGCAGGTACTCAAAGAAGTACGCAATGAGGAGCGCCTGCTCAGGGTGGAAGAATACAAAAAGAAGATTAACCTCGTGCGGGAAGCCTTGACTGTGGAGCAGGTACGGAAAATTTCTAAATCGAAGTACATAACACTGGGTGGACATACGCATTCCCACCCTATACTTACAAATTGTACGGACGAGCAGGTTTTCTTTGAGCTGCTACACTCCAAGAGGACGCTGGAGAGTTGGACAGGGCAAAGCATCATCTACTTCACCTATCCCAATGGAAATTTTAGCGAACGAGAAATAACAGTTTTAGAGGAGTTAGGCTACAGCTTAGCCTTCACTTGTAACGCTAAGCCCATCGCTTCGGATGATCTACGACATGAGTTCATGTTGCCTCGGCTGGGCTTTCGAGAGGGCGCTTCATTTGCCGAAAATATTTGCAGGATGACGGGAGTCTGGCAAGCCACCTTGCGAAAACTAAGGTACCCTACCAGGAGAAACAATGAGGACTCGGTAAGTATGGCCTCCCCTCCGCTTGCCACATCAGGGGTCGCATTCAAGTGAAGTTAGCTGCGGGTATAAGCAGGTTAAAATTAGTAGCCTTGATAGAGTAAGGCGCAGGGTTCGAGAAGCGCTGACTAGAGTAATATTAACATGGTCTTGTGAAGGTATGAAGAAGCTATCCGCTATGTTCGCCCCCAGGTTTGCCATATGGCCCACACTCCCCCCTGATGTACATTCCAGATCAGAAACCGAGTGGCGCCCTTTCCCTTTAAACCAGGAAAACTGCAGGATCTTTTCGCGTGCCAGGCAGGCCATATGTAGTGCGTGCAAGGCGCTGGGCCTCGGCGCCGGGGATACCATACTTGTGCCAGCATACCATCATGGCTCAGAGGTTGAAGCCCTCCTGCAGGCCGGTCTGAATATCAAATACTATGAAATTGATAGTGCTTTGGAGCCGGATGAAGATACGTTGCTTCCACTTCTGGACGATCAGGTAAAGGCATTATACCTGATACACTACCTGGGTTTTCCGCAAGATGGATCTTGGTGGCGTAAGTGGTGCGACGATAGAAACCTACTGTTGATTGAAGATGCGGCGCAGGCATTTTTATCTACCAGGGATGAAAGACCTGTAGGTTCCTATGGCCACATGACTGTCTTTTGCCTGTATAAAACATACGGAATACCAGACGGAGGGGCCGTAGTATCAATAAAGCCACCTGCACCGCCTCGCCTGCAACCGGTGGTGGGCTACTGGCGCATACTGAAAAGACACCTGAACTGGGTGGCAACAAAAAGGGGGGAAGTAGGCCTTCTCCATGCTCTTGTTAAACCAACACTTGCCTGGTGGAAGCGCACAAATGATAAGCCCCATGCAGAGTTCGACATGGGGGACCCTGACACGCCACCCACCGTTATGACAATAAAGTTATTACCTAGACTCTTGAGTAAAGACACCGCCCAAAAGCGCAGGGAGAACTACCGGTATTTGCTGGAGCACCTTGGCGAAATGGTCCCAAGTCAGTTCGCTCGGCTGCCAAGTGGAGCTTGTCCCTTCGCTTTCCCACTTGAAGTTCAGGATGCAAGGCTGTTTTTAGAGAGATTGCACCGAAAGGGGGTTCTAGGCTTACTTTTCTGGATTAACCCGCACCCCTCCCTGCCTGTTGACGATTTTCCCCGCAGCCGTTTTCTTCGGGAACGGGTGTTGGCCTTACCAGTTCATCAGGAGCTGACCGAACAGGACATGAGAAGGATTGTGAGGGCTGTGCATGAATGCCGGGCACCCCTTCCAACAGAGTTTGTTGCGGCGGGTTAAAGAAATCGCAAACGTTGGTATACTTGCCCGGAAGCGCTGGGCAAGAAAAATTTTCAAACGATGGCAGCGGTAATAATGTATGATGGAGAAGATATTCCTTTGAAGGACAAAAAGGGAGGTGCCTTTTTGAAAACAGAACTGCTAGTAGGGGAACAGGCATTTGTTGTTTTTTCAGAGCCGACATTTAAACGTAAGTGGGACTTGCTCTACGAGGCATGCTCGTGGTGTACCGTTTTCCAGTGTCGTGAGTTTGTGGAAACGTGGTACGAAATATACAGAGAAGAATACGTGCCCGTACTTGTTATTGCCACTCAAGATACGCACCTGGTGGGCTTGCTGGCGATGGCCCTGCCAAGGATCTGCGTAGATGAGCATGGTATACTTCGGAAGCCGGGAAGAATTGTGGGGGCCGGGCAGTATGATGCAGAATACCAATGCTGGCTTTCTGATGAGGAACACGGGGAGGGGTTTATAAAGGAGGCGCTCAGGAAGATAGTTAGTAATTTCAGGGGCTGTGACATCCATTTCAGGTACCTGCCCCCGACTGTTCCCTTAGCGTGGGCCAGAGCAGATGCTTACTGGCGAAGTAAGCTGGTCATACAACCAGCGAGCAGACCTTTAATGGTGACGGGGTCGCCTCAGTTTTCAAAGCTCCTTACAAAACCTGAGTTTAAGAATAAAGCTAATCGCCTGAGGCGCCTTGGAAAGTTTTGCTTTGAGGTTGTTACACAGAAGAGTTGCTTTGAAGAGATCCTACCCGAACTTGTTATACAGTATGATTTCAGGCAGGGGGCTATGTTTAATAAAAATCAGTTCTCAGAGAACCCCCTTAAAACCAGGTTTCTTCTGGCCATATTCGAAAAGAACCTGTTGCATGTATCTGTGCTTAAGGTGGACCAAAAAATAATGGCAGCTATTGTTGCAGTGGCTGGCAGAGGATGGGTGCACTTAGGCGGGATAAACACCCATGCACCGTATAAGGCTAGATATTACTCGCCAGGCTTTGTGCATTTTATTATGCTGGGGAAACAGTTGGCGGATAGTGGGGGCGCTGTGTTTGATCTCACTCCAGGAGGAGACGCCTATAAGGAGCGTTTGGCTACTGATCATGACCTTGTCTATGAGATGGTACTCCCCGGCAATGCTGTCAGCAGAGCCAAAAGGCAAGTTAAAAAATATTTGTTTAACAGACTTGTGCGTGCCGGGAAAAGGCCTATGAGTGTAGAGTTGGCGCTTAGGAAGGAAGCATATGTTCTAAAGGTAAAGTTAAGATCAGTGCTCTCGCCAAGTCTTGCTATTTCAAAGCTTCTGACAAAACAAACAGAGTCGGTTCAAATAAGGCCGGAGATGAACAGGAGTGATGAATCTCAAATCAAAGTTCAGGAAAACGATTTGAAAGCGTTGTTAGTATATAAGCCTTCCAAGTATGATTTGTCGCGATGGGAATTTCTGGAGTCAGCTATGCACCGTTTGGAAGCAGGGGATACCTGCTATACCTGGAGCAGTGCCGGACAGCTGAAGGCTTGCGCCTGGCTTATTGGTTCGGCGGTGGGTTCAGAAGTATCAGCACCTGCCGAAACACCAATGCTGGAACTAATCTATTGCCAGCCCGAGGCAAAGGCGCTACTGCCTGCTTTTCTTTCTGCAGTTGCCCGTCGTATTCAAAAGGAGAACCAAGCACCGGTGTATGTGCAAAGTATGTGCAGCGGTGATCTCTCTCGATAGGATATGGCACCCTGTGCCCTAAGCACGTAGTGCTACGGTGTGCTAAGTATATTACTGTTTAATATTTAGTTTCTTGATAAGTTCTTTTAATACAGTAGAGAATGTTCCAATTCACAACGATGGGCGCCACACCTAAGCACATAGTATCCAGTGGTATAGCTAAGCTTGATGTACTGACAGGGGAGGATGTGTTATCCTTGATGCAGAAGGAAGAGTTTCAGTTAGCATGGGAAGCCTTACATGATGCATGTCCCTGGGGTACGGCCTTCCAAAGCTACACGTATGTTGCCACTTGGTACCATGTATACCGCAACGTTTACCAACCTATCCTGATCAGGTGTACCTTAGCCGGAAAGCTTATAGGGTTGCTCGCCCTGGCACAGGAGAGCAACAGGTTGATTGTTGGTGCTGGTGGGGAACAAGCCGAGTACCAGGTGTGGATTGCCAGACCCGAAGATGAGGAGGAATTTGTGAGTGCCGCCTTTCAGGAAGTAGTAAAGCAATTCCCAGGAACTGCCATACGCCTGAAGTATGTGCCCGGAGGGGTAAGTATGAGCTGGGCTACTAAAAGCTCCTTCTGGAGGAGACATTGCCTCGTGCGCACTGTCAATCAGCCACTGATGGTCATAAACGCAGATAATTTGAATGATGAGCTTCGGAAAAAGAACCGGCGCGAGAAAATTAACCGCTTAAAGCGGCTAGGTCGCCTGAACTTCGAGCGGGTAGACAATGCGAAGCGTTTTAATGAAGTCATTGATGAATTAACGATTCAATCAGATTTCAGAAAGGGGGCCATGTTCAACAGGACCTTATTCCAGGAAGACCCTCGTAGGAGGCAGTTTCTCACGCTACTATTTGAAAGAGGTCTCCTGCATACTACATTGTTAACAGTGGATGAGAAAATAATCGCCTCTAATGCAGGGGTGACAGGAAAAGGGTGGCTTCATTTGCAGGGACTAAATACCCATTGCCCGACCTTTGCCAAATACTCTCCGGGTATCCTTCACTTCTTGTTTCTAGGAAAACAACTGGCAGAAGAAGGTATAACTGTATTTGATCTTACCCCAGGCACAGACCCTTATAAAAGCATCCTTGCCACAGAGTACGGAGTCGCCTACCAACTTGATATTGTAGGGGGCTACTCCAAGTTTATCAGGGGCTTCACCATGCACATGAAGAGGCGGGTAAAATCAGGGGCAATGGCTGTTGGCATTAGGCAGGAAACCCTGAGAATGCTCCAAAAGAAGGTAAAGCAACTCCAGATCCGAGCAGGCAGTGGTATTTTATTCATGTTCCCAGACAAAGTATCTAGAGTGCATACGGTTCTTGTTTCTGATATAAATTTCCGAAATATAACGGCAGCGGTGTCTTTGCAATACTGCAGTTTAAAAGAGCTGATGAATTATGTTCCCTCCAAATCAGGACCTACACGTTGGGAGTTTTTAGAGGTTGCCATGCGGCGCTTAGAAACCGGAGAAAGGTGTTATACCTGGAGTGAGAACAGCGTTTTGCTTGGCTGCGCGTGGGTTGGTGTGCCGGCGCCTGCTTTGAGTGAAGTGCATACGGAGGGCGGAGTCATAATTGAGCTTTCCTACTGCCACACATCAGCTAGGGTAAAGCTTCCAATGTTCTTGAGGGCAGTAGCTGCGCAGGTACAGCATGAGAAACCAGGTCCTGTTTATGCTTTGGTTAGTACTAAGGATTTTCCTGCATGCTCGGCTTAATCATCTGCTGAACGACCCCATTAAATAGCCTAACATTAATATTTTGCCCTGTAGTACGAAATCTATTCCATAAACAAATTTATAACACAAGGTGTATTTTTGTTCGGTAGAAATTTTAGTATTATAATAAAAATATTTATTTAGAATTTTAGTCAATTTTGAGTCTGTTGTTCTACTGATTTTATAGCATTATGTACGGTTTGTTTTGTTTTAGCTATTGTAATTGTACCATTCACCAGGTTTTGAGTTAAGCTGGCCAACCTCAAGCAATAACAGAGGTGGTAGTTGCCAATTATTGGAAGTGTATTCTAAGATTTTTAGTGAAATTTATAAGTATCCAATATTATCCTTCTCTATTATTGTAACGTAGAAGGAATGTGTAAACAATAAATTGGGTTATTTTAATTTAGGAAAGTGAAATGTAAAATCTTTATTAAATAGTTTTCGGATATTCGAGGCAATAAGGGTAGGTGTGTTTCTTAGGAAAATTCAATATATAGCTTATGTTTAATTTAAAGCAATAGCTGCTATTTCCTGTGCAAGATTAAAAGATACCAATTCCGTGACAATCAGATAAATTTACACGATTTTATCAGCTATAAGACAAAGATTGTTGTGCTTCCCCATTCCTACCTAAGTGCTGGACTTGCTGCAATCCACTTGTGCAGGGATTATGAAATGAATGTAATGGTTACCAATTAAGTGCAATACTATGATAAGAGCTAGACAAAATTCTTCGTCATCTTCTTGGGAAAAAGATATTCTAACTATTGTACTTACTTTTATAATTCTCTTCAGTATAGCAGATATCGTTTCCTTTGTAGAAACTCACTGGCTCATCATCATCAATGTATTCCTATTATGGATAATAACTGGATATACCAGAACAAAGTCGAACATTGGCATGCCAGAGTCTCGCCATATCCCCCGGTTAACTAATTTCATCAAGTCCTACCTGGTGCTGTTGTGCCTGGCAAGTATGCTCTATTATTTAAACCCTGAAATTTTAAACAGGGTCTTTTCTAATAAGAAGGTGTTTGCTGCTTTTGCCTTAGGATTCCCTATCTTAGGTATACCGCTCAACTTTATCGTGGGAGGAGTTATTAATCACATAAAATCAAGTACAGTACCAGGCAGGCATACCTTGATAGCCGGAGTTGGCAGTCTAGCCAAGGATGTTGAAGAGGAAGTTTGTGGGCAGAAGGTGAAGGGTTTCTTAAAACTCAAGGAGGAAGAAGAGTGCCAGGTAAACCAGGATAGAGTAGTGGGTGGAATTGACAAGATACATGAGTATCTACAGAATAATATTGTGGATGAGATCGTAATTGCCATACCTGTTAAACCATCCAAAAAGATACGCAACTTACTTTCTGTCGCGGACCATTATGGCGTAAGGGTAAAGTATGTTCCAGATTATCAGAGTGTGTTTGGGGATCACTACCGCACTAAACGATACGGCCACCTGGAAGCAGTACATGTAAGGCAACTACCGCTGGATAACACGTATGCTTCTTTTGCCAAGAGCGCTTTTGATATTATGTTCTCGACTTTAGCACTGCTTGCTCTGCTCCCATTGTTCCTCGTACTTGCCGTGCTGATTAAATTGGATTCGCCTGGTCCTATTTTTTACTGCCCTATAAGGATAGGGAAGGGGGGTAAACCGTTCAGAGTTTATAAATTCAGGACAATGGCTGTTTGTGACGATGTGTTCGGCGGAATTATGTCCACTCAGAAAAATGATCCGAGAATAACAAGGCTTGGACATTTCATGAGAAAGTATAGCCTGGATGAACTACCCCAATTCATGAACGTGCTACTGGGCGAAATGAGTGTGGTAGGACCAAGGCCCCACAGAAGTTTCCTAAACAGGCAGCTGCAGGAAAGTGAGGATAAGTATATGATCCGACACTATTATAAGCCAGGTATAACCGGATGGGCTCAGGTAAATGGCTGGAGAGGACCAACAGACACAAAAGAGCAAAAAAGCCAACGCACATTGCATGATATCTGGTATATGGAGAATTGGTCTTTCATGCTCGATCTGAAAATAGTATACATGACAATATTTGGAAGTAATACACATAAGAGTGCTTTTTAGTCTTACGTACCTCTTATATCAGCCTGGATACTATTTTACGCATAAGACAAGGGACTTATACTTGCACGTAACCAGACATAACATCTGATACATCGCTACTTTTTGGTACCTCAGTAGAAATAAGCTTTAGTATACTTTTGGTATCGCAGGCTTAGTGCTAAGGTCAATAGGCCCCTACCAACAGAAAAGCTCGCAACTGATGTTGCGAGCTTTTCTGTTGGTAGGGGCCTCTCCGTTATTCTGATCGTGAGTGAGTGTAAGTTATCTGAAAACAGCTTACCTATAAACTTGTGAAAGGTGGTTTAGCTGTAGAGCTCTATTAATTTCTGAACAATCCTTTCTGATGCCTTGCCATCCCAAAGAGGGGGCACCCCGCCTCTTTTCCAATCTCCCTTTAGAAGCTTATCTAGATAGGGCTTAAGATGCGACGGGTTCGTTCCTATCAGCTCATTCGTGCCGATTGTAATTGTCTCCGGACGTTCTGTATTATCTCTGAGTGTTAGGCAGGGTACCCCCATCACTGTGGTTTCCTCAGTAATTCCTCCCGAATCAGTAATAACCCCTTTAGAGTGCTTTACAAGGTAATTGAATTGAAGGTACGATAAGGGTTCAACAAAATAAAGGCGCTCATCTGATATGCTAAGTTCCTCCAAATGCCTGGCAGTACGAGGATGTACCGGGAAAATTATCGGGTATTCGCCAGTTCCCTCAATGATGGCATTCATCATAGCTTTTAACTTACTTTGTTCATCTACATTGGCAGGTCTGTGTAAGGTTAGGGTAAAGTAGGCACGTTCCTGTAGTTTAACTCCCCGCACAGTTATCTCAGGGTCCTTTAGCCTGCCAATATTGGAGAGTAAGGTATCTATCATCGTGTTCCCGACAAAGTGGATCCTATCAGGCTGAACCCCACTCCTCAGAAGGTTCTCATTTGCTGTCTGAGAAGTTGTAAAGAAATGATCAGTTATACTGTCCGTTACGATACGGTTAATTTCCTCGGGCATTGACATGTCTCCTGAGCGAATACCGCCTTCCACATGGGCTACATCCACCCTAAGCTTTTTAGCCGTAATGGAACAGGCCATTGTTGAGGTAACATCACCAACAACTACAACCACATCGGGCCTGTTTTCCAGGATCTCCTTTTCGAAACGAACCATGATCGCAGCGGTCTGCTCTGCCTGTGTTCCTCCGCCGGCCTCCAGGTTAACTTCAGGGGCTGGAATATTAAGCTCCTCAAAGAAGTTCTCCGACATTTTTTTGTCGTAGTGCTGGCCGGTATGTACTAACCTGTAGGTTATCTCTTTTCCGGCTTGCTGTGCTTGTTCTATCGCCTTTATGATGGGGGCTATTTTCATAAAGTTAGGCCTTGCGCCGGCAACAATCGTGATCTTCATAGTAGTACTGTAGAGGATGAGTAATGTGCAGTCATATTTAGGGAAGGTTCTAAGTTATTAATCTTAAACAGCGGTTCTTTTCCGGTTATAAACCATCTCCCTGAGCAGGGCGTACAAAAAGTAGGTGTTACACATGGCGTAGCGTTTTGCAAGTCTTTTAGGGTCCTGCAGTGTCCTTACAAGCCACCTAAGCCCTAATTTCTTTGTAAGGGGGTCTAACTTTACGTCCCCTACAAAATACTCATAGCTTCCTCCCACGCCCATAATCACCTTGGCTTTGAGGTTCCCGTGGTACTTCATTATAAACTCCTCTTTCCTAGGCGATCCAAAGGCGACAAAGAGGAAGTCCGGTTCGAAAGCGGCGATTTTATGGACCACCTCTTCCTCATGCTTTACATCGTAGTAACCATGCTGAAAGGCCACTTTCCCCATAAGCTGTGGGTACTCTTCCTCTATTTTAATTTTTACCCTACCGAGCAGCTCATGGGGTGATCCGAGAAAGAAGATTTTATAACCGCACTGGCTTGCCTCTTTAATTAACTCCACCATGAGTTCAGCGCCCGAGATGGATGAAATTTTATTACCGTGTACCAAGTACTCTGCAAAGGCAATAGACTGGCCATCAGGAATTATATGAGTACCGGATTGGAATAGAGTTTCCAGGTATTTACTCCTAGAGCCTTGATATAGCTTTAGCGTATTCAGGGAAATGACGGTTGACGTCTGCCCAAGCGCTATTTTATCCTTTAGTTCTTTTATAAGGGTATTCCTGTCCTGCCGGTAGAGGTTGTACCCAAACAGCTTACTCATATGGCTACCAATTAATTGTGGATCTTATGTATTGGGAGCAGCTTTTAACTGCTAAATTGTCGGAGTAATAAGGTGTTGGATTTACTGGCTTAAGCCCTTTCTGAAGTACAGAAATACATTCAAATGAGAAACTGGAGTCCTGTAATGGGTTTAAGGAGGAAGTAAAAGGAGAAGGTCCCAGTGTTAGCAAGACACCGGCTGTAGCAGCACACTTTGATAAACACTGAAAAGCTTTTCTGAAATTTGCTTATTGCTATATTGGGCGATAACTGGCTCCCTGTTTTGTATTCTTGGGAACGTCTTGCAGAGTGTATGAAGGCATTCAATATAAGCTTCCACTCTTTTGGGTACTATGTAGCAATGGTCCACTTGCTCACAGATTAACCTTACGTCGCCGACATCATTGGAAATAACAGGCAGCGAATTAACGATCGCTTCTTTTATAACCTGTGGGCTACCTTCTGTTTTGCTGCACATAATCAAGGCATCTGCGGCCTGCATCAGCCTTGTAACCTGGTCTCTGTTATAGCCCTTTAACTCCAGGAATTTAACGGACCTGGTGGTGGCTTCAGAAAAGGCCTTTACCACCTCAAAGGCAAACTCAGGGTCTTTCACCTTGAGGTCGAACCGGGAGGCAAAGAGTATCACAAAATCTTTTTCGCCCCATCCGTAAGAAGCTCTGGTTGTATCTCTGTAAATTAGGTCAACCTCGGCATTGATGCCACAAGGTATTACCGTGCTCTTAGAATCAACGTATGGGAGCATCTTGCTGGACACCAAAATGTTGTGGTCTGCAAGCCGGGAGGCCAGTAAGGAGAGCCTGCGCTCTGAGGATTTATTGATGTCACTCCCGTGGTACGTAATGACTACCTTGCTATTGTGGCGGAATAAGAACCTACTGAGAACAGCCAAAAGGCCCGATAAACCATAATGCGCATGAATGAGGTCAACCGGATGGCGCTTCAGATAGCCGTATAAACGGTATGCGGCTTTGGTGTACCCTTTTAAGCCGTTGCTGCGCACAAGAAAATGTTGAATTTTTACTCCGGCACCGTTTTCTAGTGCGGTTGCCTGCTCTTCTACAAAGGGATGCGGCCTGCCTGTTTTAGAGCGACTAATGAAAAGTATGTTCATACTTGTAAATATTATACTATAGTCTTAGACTCTGTCTTGGCTGCTACAGCACTGAAAGTATAAGTACTCTCCAATACCTCGCTGTAAACCTGCTCAAAAGACTTCCCCATTCTGTTGATAGAAAAGTTTTGAAGTATGATTTCCCTGCTTCTGGAGCCCATTCTCTTTCGCTTTTCATGATTATCTATAAGCTCCAGGATCATGCCGGCGATTTCCACATCCGGCATGTTCTCAACCAAAAAACCATTCACGGTGTGGTCAACAAGCTCTTTTGTGCCGCCTGCTGCACTGGCGATGACAGGTTTAGATAAAGCCATGTATTCGATGATGGCGTTTGAAATTCCTTCTCCATTGGGCGAAAATAAAACCCCGATATCACAGGCATTCACTAAGGCTTCTACATCGTTTATTCTACCTGGGAGTTTTATGAGTGGTTTCTGCTTAATTATTTCCTGGTACCTGCTAAAACTCAGGTCATCATGACTTTCGCCCACCCCGATGAAGGTTATATCGTCGCGTATCTGGGTTATATAGTCAGCCACACGATAAAAGAGATCATAATCCTTGTTGGGAGAGAAGGATGCACACATAATCACAGTGTAAGGCGTGCTTATGCCGTACTTTTGTTTTACCTGGTAAGCCTCCGGCAGTTTTTCGAAACGGTTCATATCGACCCCGTTATAAATTACCTGGCTCTTGGAAAGAGGCGGCTTGAAGGAGCAAATTCCCGCGGCAGAATTAGACAGAATGACATGGGAAAAATGGAAATTCAGCTTGTCCACCAACCCGGGCAATGACCATTGGTTAAAGTTGGGAGGGGCAGAGGTAATTTGATTGTTCACGATGGGGAGTTTCTGCAAGATGGCAGATGGAAGCGAATAGAAGGTTTGCATGCGGCCCCAAGTATGGATCAGGTGTGGTTTAAATTCACGGCAAACTTTGTAGAAGTTGGTAACGATGCTGAATTTTGGTTGTCCGATAACCCTGTAAGGTATGTTTAGGCTGTGGAATTCAGGATAAAAGATGTCCTCTTTCGTCATTACCAAAAGCATGTTATACATGTTCTGGTTCTTAAGGTACCTTAAAAGCTCAAGAAGCCTTCTTTCTTTTCCACCAGTTTGCAGGTTTCCTATAAAAAATAAAATCCTGATCCTAACTTGAGTTGAGGTATCGTTCATATATAAGTGTTGCATGTCAAAGAAGGTATGAGTAGGCCTAAAAAAGCGTGTCAGCACTTGCTCATGTTAAGGCCTGAACATGTTCATCCGCGCTAGTTATTATTGAGAAAACACAATAGCCTCTTTGCAAGCACCTCATGGTCATGATGCTGTAGCACGTAGGTAAGCGCATTGGCGGACATTTGCACGTAGTCGGTAGGGGAGACAGTCCTTAGCTGGTTTAACAGGTCCTCTACATCATGGTAAACTATGCCTAACCTGTTCGCTTGTATAAACCCATCGGGGTTTACCTTGGCGCTGCTGATAATCGGTGTCCCTACTGTCATCGCCTCTAGAAAGGTGTTGCTGAAACCTTCATAATGGGAGGTGTTCAGCAAATACTTGGCCTTAGCCAGAAAGGTGGGTATTTCCTTTCTGCTCAGAAAGCCTGAAAATTCTACATTGGGAAGCTCACGCAGCTTGCTTACGTATAATTGGGTGTCTGCATCGGCACCAGGCAGCTCTTTTCCAGCAATCCTGAATTGCTCGCCTGTAAGGCTGCTGGCTATCTTATAAAGCAGCCCCAGGTTTTTCTGGTACTGGAACAGGCCGACCCAGGCGATGTATTTCCTTTCTTGGAAGGAGCCGGCGCTTTGCGGATGAGTCAGAAAAATAGGGTTTGGAATCTTAATAGCTTGTTTAGTGGGGTATTTCTTCCTGATCTGATCAAGCTGATACCCATTTTGGCACAAAATACAGTGCGCCATCTTGATGCCCATTTCCAGAAAGAGGCGCTTGAGTTTTGAGTGATGCTTGTTTATGCGCTCGTCTAACAGGTTGTCGTTGGAAATGCGGAGCAGGTACTTAATGTGGAGCAGGTGGCAGAAGGAGGCGATGAAAAAGGAAGCCCAACCCGGCACGCTCTGGTATAAATAGTCTGGCTTTACCTGCTTTACGGTGTTATAAAGGTAGGGGAGGCGGTAGTATCCCCATCTTATCCATCGTATGCCTTTCTGGTTATCGTATAAGGGTACAATCTTAAATTCTCTGTACTCCTCTTTTAGAACAGCGCCTGTATCATTACCTGTAAGAATATATACCTCCTGCCCAACTTTAGTTAATCCCCGTATCCAGCTGAAGGTTTGCACAGCTGCTCCTCCTGAGGGTTTCTCTTGTTGCTGTAAAATATTGATCAACTGATCATCGTAAAAAAGGAATCTAGCCATAGTAACGCACGGTAAGCTTATTTATACCCGTTAAGCAAAGGCTGTTTAACGGAAAGGGATTATACTTTTGGCTCCTCTACTAGGCAAGCTGCAGAATGGTCTTTTGCGCAATGGTTTTGCCGGCTCTGGCAAGTCTTGATTTAGTGTTCTTGTAGATCGGGAGCATTTGGCGGAGTAGCGGGATCATAAAGTTTGGCAGCCTGTTTAGGATATACAACTGTCGCCACTTCTGTCTGTACAGGGTGGTATACTTTGTGTCTTTTTCTATCTTATGGCTTTGCCGCTGCGGGGACCCGTAGGCATACCGTATTCCCGCACTTAAAGCCTTTAGCGCAATAAATTCATTTCGGTAGTAGTTGCCACCTTCATACAGGTCCAGCCATGACTCACGGCAGGAGTCAGGCTTTCCCCTGCGCTGGTTAAAGGTGCTGTTTCGGTTATCATAGGTAACCATCACTTTGGGCGTGAACACGATCTTATAGTTTATGGCAATCTTCGCCCAGGTGTAGTCATCCTCGCCGCCAACCATGCCAATGGGAAATCCTCCTACCTTATCTAAAACGGACCTGTGAAGCACAATAGCGGAAGTTCGCATGATAGGATTTCTTGTTCTCTCCTCGAAGAAGTCACCTATGATCCCTTCCGGTAGCCCATCGCATTTAATGGAGGTTCTGTTCTGGGTTATAGCCCTGTAAGCGCAGGTAAACACAGCGTACTCTTTATACTTCCTGATCAGCTTACGCATTTGCCATAGGTAGCCCGGATCCCAGATATCATCTGCATCAAGGAAGGCGAGGTAACTGCGGCTCGCTTTCCTTACCGCATTGTTTCTGGCCTGAGATACACCAAGATTTTGCTGGGAGTAAACCTGTATCCGGTTATCCTTAAAAGAGGAAGCAATAGCAAGGCTCTTGTCTGTGGACCCGTCATTCATGATAATAACTTCAAAATCCTTGAACGATTGGTTTAAAACAGAGGCTATCGTGGTTGCTACCGTTAACTCTTTATTATAAAGTGGAATTATAACGCTGAACAATCGGGTGTTTTTTGCTGACGTTGTTATTACCTAAAAAGACTACACCAGACGTTACCGTCTCTTCACAGGGCCTAAGCGATCAGCTGCAATCCTATAACTACGGCGATGGCTTTAGGCTGTTCAGGAGGTGATTGATAAAATGCATGTTTTCATTGATGGGCTTTTCCCCATCAATTTTAGCTACAAACACATTGTAAGTTCGAGCTTGCTCCACGAGGATGTGCAGTAGGCTTTGCCATCTCCCAATGTCGACGAGTAACTCTCCGTCGTCTTTCCCCAGATGTGAGGCGATCACTTTTTTCCTGCCTCTGAGCCGGTTGTAAATGGTATTCCGGTTTTCTGTATCTATAAAAAGTATGGCGCGCGGAAGAGGCAGCAGTGTCAAGTAAGTCGATATCACCTCGGACACATACACATCATCGTCATGGATGAAAAAGGACTTCTGCAACAAGCCTTCGTTAACAAGACAAGGTTTGGGGCAATCACTTTCCAAAATAGCCTGGTACCTGCAGAAATCACAGAAAAGAAAGTAGGCAGCCCTAAAGCGCTTGTCTATTTCCTGGTGGTTGTATACCCTGGTATCAGAAAGTAGGTTCCAGAAGAAGCTGGCTAGCTCAGGATGGTTCGCAGCGAACCTGAGGCCAAAGTCTGGCGGCAACCTTTTACTTGGCTTCTTCCGAAGGAATTTTCGTCCGTAATGCAGGATGAAGTCATTAAACTCTATGATGGAGGGCTTCTCTGGCGCTAAAAGCGCCTCCGGATAAATCCAGTTACTGCTCGGTTCCCAATTATCACACAATGATTCATAAATAGACGTTTTGCCTATGCCAGGAGGACCTATGATTTCAATTATTTTCGGGTGCATTGTGTGGTCTAAATACTTTTTTACTGTGAGACAAGTATAAACAGGCGCGTATATTTTATATTCAGTACTTAAAATATAGGACTTTATACGGATGTTTTGTGTTCTTGTTTTTGTATAAAAAGTATTTGTATAAAAAAGTTTCAATATTGAACGGCTAAAGCCATTGCCATAGGTTTCGTTTCACCTCGAGCAACACCTCGTGATAGGGAGCATTAGCATCTATGTTAATCACGATAGCGGGATGGGGGGAGGAGAAGCTGATGGTTTTTATACTTTCACATTTCCGCTCAATATCCTGCAGGTTATGCTCCGGCTTCCGCTGGTGAGCAACCTGGGGAGAAACCTGAAGCTTGAAAATCAAGTCAGCACCTGTCTGCATCACCTGTTCGAAGTAAGCCATTTCTATCAGCGCTAAGCGGCGCTGTCTGGAGTTTTGCAGCCTAGGGCCATCGTTGAAACCGAACACCTCTTTCTGAGGAAACCGGTCGCAGATGGCAATGCTGCCCTGCTTGCAGATTTTTCTGGCAAGCTTCAGCATCCTGGCTTTGCGTCGGATGATTATGATGTGGTAAAAGCCGCCGATAACGCTGCGAATTAGCTTGGAGATGGTATTTTGGCTAGCCAGTAGGTCTGCCGAAGACACCAGGCGCGTGTTGTAGCTTTTGATAAAGGGCTGCTTGCCCAGATAGAAATAGTGCGTGTCGAGCTTGTAGGTTAGCCAATTGGTGATGTCCCGGCAAAGGGTGCTCTTGCCCGAACCATCACTCCCGATAAAAGCCACCACCTTGCCCCCTGACACAAGGCGCTTCTTTAGCCTGACCGGTTCTGTATAGGACCTAGTGTACTTCAGGGTTTTGAGGTAGTATTTGTAACAAAGAGATGTTAGAGAGTGCCGGGAAGCAGCACCTTTTATACTTGCCGGTAGCTGCCTGTAAAAGAACACGGAGAGCGCAATGGCATCGCTTAGGCGCTCTTTCAGCAATATGGTATGAATTCTTCCTATAAGATCATCGGGTACCTGTAGCCCTAGCTTAGTGCAACAATGCCCTAGCCTGTATGGGTCGGCTTTCTTCAAAAGAGCCAGAAGCTCGGCCTTTTTTTCCGCATGCACCTCGCTTATTTGATACTCGGGGCTGTTCCCCTTTACCTGGAGCCGGACCAGAAGTATGAGGAGCTCCATTTCTGGCTCAGGAATCGGCCAGCCTGTTACCTCATCGGTGGTGAGGTGGTTAAAAAACTGTTCCAGCCAGGGGAGGAGGGCATATCCTCCGTACGAGGTGGAGATCACCAGGGCATAGTGCGTGTGCAGGTGCAGTAGCGAGCCTGTCTCCTCGTCAAAGCCAATCCAATCCTCTACGTACGGGTACACACTCCAAGGGGGACTCACGGCCTGCTTAAAATCCAGGTTCTCCATTATCTCCTCAAAGGCAGCGCGATCCCCGGGTTTTAATAGGAGCTCAATATCCGTTTCACCCTTCAGAGAATCAAGCAGGTGCATGTTTCCTTTCCAATGGGCAAACTTGATCTTCTTCAGCTGGAGTTCCTCCAGTAGATCCGTACATAGCTGTAACCCTTGGGTTAGGTGCGGAGCCAGCATATATTCTCAGGCTTTAAGGGTTTATATAAAATTCTGCTCTATACTGCCTGCTCTTGCTCAAGTGGCAGCCAGTGCAGCTTCCTGCTCTGTTAGTTCCTCATCTGCTTGCTGCTCGTTTTTAGCAAGGGGTAATAAGAGCACAAGGTAGAGCATCATCATGGAGCCTACTTCTGTATAGCGGCCCGTTAAAGTATAAGCGGCAAAAGAGATGGCGCAGAATAAGACGATACAAAGGTCGGTGCGCGTCTCGGCGGCTCTCCAGGAACTCCTGAAGGCAGTGAACACCATTAAGAGGTATAATAAGAGGCCAATTAAGCCGCTGGAGTGCGTGATGCTGGTCAAATCGCCATGCAGGCTTCGGTCTTCCAAGGCACCTCTTCCGTAATTGCCCCAGCTGTTAAAAGGCTCATAGCCGATTAACGGGCTGTAATCATAATACACGAACATGTCTTTGTACAGAAGCTCGTACTCGAGAAAGCGGGACTCTTCCTCTAATGCCCGCTCGTCTAGATTCCGGAGCTCGTAGCGCTCTTTGAAGCTGTCTGCCAGGTCAGTGGCGGAGTATACCACAAACCCGAGCGTACAAAGAAGAATGCCTGACAGGACAAACATTTTCGCTTTTTCACGTGTCAGAAGGGTTAGGTAAGCGATACCCACCCCCAAAAAACTCATGCCAATAACCGACCTTCTAAGACTAAGCACCAAGAACGATACTGCAGCCACTAACACCATCAGGTTTACGATGCTTCGATGATGAATAGAACTCAGGGCGATTGTAAATACGGAAAAGGTTAGAATATTAAAGCCGGCGGCATAGACGTTGCCATAAAGTATACCGGTCGTGATGCCATACATCTCGGAGGGCGCAAATCCCTTGGCTGTTGACACCGCCACGTTTGCTATAAACATGAGCAGCATGATGAGTGCCGTATTAGTCAACTCCTTAAAAAGGACTTCTCTAGGGTACTTTTGGTAGATGGTGCTAATGAGTGGAACAAGCGTGAAAAGCCACAGTACCGAGAATACGTAAGGTCGGATAAAAACAAGGTCTGTAGACCTCGGCAACAACGCCAGAAAGTATAAAAACAGGAGAAACGCCGGTACATTCTGCTTTATATAATAGGGGTTTCGGAAGACAAGGTAAAATATCAGAAACGTCATGGAGAAGTAGAAGGCGGCAGCGGGGAGCACTGGATCTATCACACTACGCGAAAAGAATATTACCGGCAGATACACAATAGCCAGTTCTTTCTTCTTCAGGGGCAGGTAAACAATAAAGGCGTAGCTTAAAAGCTCGAGCAACAGGAAAAAAGGACCCATGTTTTATGCTTTGTAGTGGCAGCTTTACTTTCTAATCACTTCAGGTGTGGCGTTAATACGGAGGCCTCTAAGTCTGAGGAAAAACGCTCCGCTACTATCTCCTCAAGCCTTCTGTAGCAAACTGTGTTGGATAAATGCTCTTGCACATAAAAGAGTGCGTTGCCGCTCATTTCATAAATTTTCGTATGATCCGAGAGAAAATTAGAAATTGCGCCGTTGAGTGCTTCCAGGGAGGATGACGCTGTGATATAGCCGTTCCAGCCATCCCTCACATGGACCTTAGAACCACAGGAATCGGTGCAAATTACCGGCAGGCCGTGGGCTAATGCCTCTAATACAGAGATACTATAAGGCTCGTTAACAGAAGGCAATACAAATACATGGTGACTATCGTAAAGCTCATCCATATCGTGGAAGGGCACGTTAGCTTTAAGCCGTACGATGTCTGAAAGTCCCAACTGTCGAATCCTGTCTTCAAGAGTTTTATACTTTTGCTTTTGCCCTTTGGTCATGCACTCCCCCACAATAGTTAACTTGAACCTATACTTATGCTTTAGCTGATTGACAGCCTCTAATAGCAAGAGGTGCTTTTTTCTATCCTGGTGATACTTGCCTATCATTAACAGCGCAGGCTCCGCAATAGGCCCTTTTTTGTGGGCCTTTTCTAAAGGTTGGGTTGGTATCGGAAGCGGGAAATAATACATGTGCTTTACGCCTTTCCCGTTGTCGTTGCTTTCTTTTATGGGAGTGATCCAGGCTGCCTTGAAGAAACGAATCGTGAGGAGTTGCTTCAGATAAGTGAATCTGGAGCGGGGCCTATACAAATCCTCCTGAGTATAGAAGATCACCTTCACCTTTAGAAAGTAAGCGCAAAAGGCGGCAATCAGAGAGAACAAAGTATACGGATCCCGAATAATAACCAAGTCAGGTTTTAAAGCCTTAAACCCTTCCCAGTAATCAAGTATTTTCGGATAGTAGTAGTAGCAGGGGCGCCTGACCACCCGCTTTGCCATGATTTTCTCTATGAATACGGATACCCTGCTTTGGCGGAAGTTTTTTGGTATAAGCAGGCTGTAATCCTCGGTAGGCCCCAAATAGCTGACATGAAAGTATACTTGGTGATGGTGCTCCTGAAGTGTTTTTACAAGTTGGTACTGGTTAGTGTGAAAGCGAGGGGCAACAAATAGGATTTTCATACTTAATCATTCAGCTTTTAGAAACTTAATGGAAGATACCAACTCCAACAGCTCATTTCTTTCCTCCCGTTGCATGCCTGCCCAGTAGAAAATGTACAGAGGAACAAAGAAAACGACGGGTGCCATCCCGGCTATCTGCACCAAACTCAGGGAATTTAGAAGTGTAGATAGATAAGCCGCTCCTGCCAGCAGCGTAAGAGCAACTATTAGCGGGCGCAGCTTTATAAAGCTAGTGCCTGCCTCAGAGCCATAGCGCAGCTTTTGGTATAGTATCTTCTGTTGGCCCACATAAAGTATAAGCTTGCCGGCTATCATGCTCAGGCAGAGACCTGATATCCCAAACTTGTCGGTCATAAAGTAGCCGATCAGAAGAAACGACAACCCGGAAAAGAGTGTCAGCATAACTTTATGCTTTAAATCCAGGGTGGCACTGATGATGTATGAGTCATTTTTTATGAAGGTGTCCTGCACGATCATGACCATGATCAACAGATTGGCTGTAGTGCCTGCAAACAAGCCTTCGCCTACCCAGATTTTTAAAAAAGATTGATTGAGCATGATGATAGCAACGCCAGCGGCTGTGATTAACAGAGACGTCAGGCTGTTAATATTATTTGTTACCTTCCGTACCTTGGCAAACTCCTCCAGGCCCAGAAGCTTCCCTACACCAGGTATAATGCCCATCACCACCCGGTTCATCAAACCTTGAAAAGCAAAAGGAAGAAATTGGGTGAGCGTGTAGTAGGTTACTACAACAGGGCCGGCAACGATGCCGAGCAAGATTTTATCGCTGTTACTGAGCAAGAGGTTGGCTCCGGTATCGGCCAGGTACCAGCCGCTCACTTTGCTGAAGCTTCTTATTTTAGATAGGTTTGTTCGGCCAAACCCAAACCAGCTGATATGCTTTCGTACCACCAGGTAGTACGTAATCCCGATCACCAGCGTCAGCAGCACCTGAACGGCAGACAATCCGATTAAGCCATACCCTAAGGTGAGCACCATCACTTTCAAGCCTCCTCCAAGTGCTACGATTGCAGCCCGGAGCCCCATGCGTTTAAAAGAAAGGTTCATGCCCCTCAATACTGACTCATAAAGGTCAAAGAGCTTTGTGATAACCAGTGAGAGCATGAGCAGGGAACAGGTTATCCTGATCAGGTTATAGTACTGAGGCTCAGCCTTGGTTATCAAAGGGGCATACCAGGAGACAATCCCTCCAGCAATAAGAACAAGCGGAATGATAAAAAGCGTAATGAGAAACGCGCTTGTCACATCGCTACGCAGCTCCTCCTCGTCTGCCACATCTTTTTTCTTGGCAATGGTCCACTTCAGCACTTGGGTGGCTCTTGTATCAGCAATCTTCGCATAGCCGGTCATCTGGCCGAGCATCTGCCAGATACCGTACATGGAGCTGCCCAGGCTACTCACTATAAAAGGACTTACAATAAAGCCGGTTAGCTGCGTAACGGCAAAGTCAAGTATGCTCGTTATAGAGTTTAAGTATGCCCGCTGCTTAAGGTTCTCTTTCTTTTTAAGAGTAGGGGACGGTAAGACGTCTTTTTCCAAAGTATGAAGGGAAGGCTTGTGGTAAATCTTATTCAGGTATGATTTGGACGAAGGGGATACACATTGACCTACAGGCTAGATCTGGCTGGCTGCCGTGGCGGTTGAGGCCTTTACGGAGTAAAAGGTTTTATACCAGTCTGTAAACTTCTTCAGCCCTGTTTCGAGGCTAGTAACAGGCCTGTAGTTAAATTTTTGCTCCAGTTCGTCAATATTTGCCCAGGTGGCCGTGACGTCGCCTGCCTGCATCTCCTTCATCTCCAGAACTGCTTCTTTTCCGAAGCAAGCCTCTATCTCATGGATGAACTGCATCAGCTCCACCGGCTTGTTGTTTCCTATGTTATAGATACAGTAAGGAGCCGTTGAATGGGAGGGGTCGGGGTCCTTCGGGTTCCAGTTCTTATCTGGTTCCGCCGGTTTGTCCATCACATTTACGATTCCCTCCACAATGTCATCAATGTAGGTGAAGTCCCGCTTCATCTTGCCGTTATTGAACACCTGAATAGGTTTGCCGTTACAAATGGCTTCGGTAAAGAGGAAGTAAGCCATATCCGGGCGACCCCAGGGGCCATAGACGGTGAAGAAGCGCAGGCCAGAGGTAGGGATTCTGTAAAGATGGCTGTACGTGTGCGCCATCAGCTCGTTAGCTTTCTTGCTGGCCGCATACAACGATACGGGATGGTCAACGCAATGCTTTACCGAGAAAGGCATCGTTCCGTTGAGCCCATACACGCTGGATGAACTGGCGTACACCAGGTGTTTTACCTTAATATGGCGTGCGACCTCTAATACGTTGAGGAAGCTAATCAGATTAGCCTGGGCATAGGCATCCGGGTTCGTGATAGAATACCGTACGCCTGCCTGAGCGGCAAGGTGTACAATCACATCGAAGCATTCCCTTTCACACAGCGCCAATAGAGCCGCCTTCTCCTCCAGATTCATCCTGATAAACCTGTAGGCAGGGTACTTAAAGCTTGTTTGCTCCTTATTCCATTCAATAAGTTCATCATTGATGCCGCTTTCATAGAGCCTGGCGTATTTAAGGCGGGGATCGTAGTAGTCGTTGATATTATCTACGCCAACTACTTCGTCTCCCCGGCAAAGCAGGAACTCAGCCAAATGGAAACCTACAAAACCTGCCGTACCCGTAACAAGTATCTTCATACCAACATTTGCTTTAGGTGAGGGAATTATACTTTACTATGCGTTCAAGCTTCGATGCCACTAACCCTGGCAACACCGGACTTATCTATTTCGGCAAACATGATGTAGTTAAGCGATGGCAGGGCGACTTTAACAGTATTGTTCTTTACGGCAACTACTACCCCTTCCTTGTCCATCAGGAGTCCCGAAGTCATTTTCACTTTATCGTTTACCCTGAACTGTACTTTCTCTAACTGTACATTTTGGTGCTCAGCCAGGAATTGCCTGATAATGTTGATTTCCTCGTCCCTGATAACAGCAGGCTTGCCAAGCCAGTGCACCAGGTTGATAACTCCTTCCGCCTTTTTTATATCAGATATCTGTTTTTCTGTAATCCGGACAAAAACATAGGAGGTGAAAAGAGGAGCATGGACGATTTTTTTTCTATCACTCCATTGTCTCACTGTCCGGTTTATAGGACAGTAGGCGTGGATGCCGTGCTGTGTTAACGTCTGCGCAACCTTCTTCTCCCAGCGGGGCTTTGTATAGACGGCGTACCAGTTTTGAGTCATCATCTTGGTATTATTAAGTGTTTCTAGAGTTGGTTGGCAAAAGCTTCGCTATCCTCAGTCACGTCTTGTGGCCGGGTACAAACGAGTTGAGCGATGAAGGCACCTGGTTGAAATATTCAGAAGCTGCCTTAGAATTGTCTGATGTGAAGGAAACTTTGGAGGCTAGACTGCTTGGCAGAACTAAGAGTTTAATGCTATGCTCCTCGATTTATACGATTTATCACCATATTTATTTTCATAGCCATAGCCATAGCCATAGCCATACTGGCCTTTTACAAACCCCCTCGGTTTCACGCCATTAAAAACAACGGCTACATTGTTTAATTGCTTCAGCTTATTGTCCTGGAGGCGCTGTAGCAGGCTTTTAGGGGTATAGGCATGCCTGATTACGAGTAGCGTTACGTCACTATACTCAGAGAGCAGGTAAGCATCCGATACAAGGTCAAGCGGAGGTGTGTCAATGATGACGTAATCGTAATTATCCTCCAGGAACTTAAACAGCTCCTCCATTCTGCTGCTGAGCAGCAGTTCCGTGTGATCCCCGATATTTATACCTGCCGGTATGATATTTAAATTCTCAAAAGGCGTCTTCTTTACGGTTTCAGTGGCTTGCACCTTGCCTGTTAAATACTCGATCAAGCCGGATTCATTCGCTTTTTCGAACAGTACGGATGTGTTGGGGTTGCGCAGGTCAAAGTCTACCAGAACTACTTTTTTAGAAGAAGAGGCAAGGCTGATAGCTAAGTTGCTGCTGACAAAGCTCTTGCCCTCCCTCGGGATACTGGATGTCACCAGTATCTTCTTCCTGGTAAAAGTTCGTCCATACAGCCCCATCGTAACCCTCATTTGCCGGAACTGCTCCACCTGTGCTACATTAGCTGGACTCAAAAGGGTATCTTTCCCTTTGTTTTTCGAGATAGACAGCTCTGCTACAATAGGAGCGTTTGTACAGCTTTCGATTTCGGATCTAAAGAGCACTTTGCTGTTAAGCAACTCTTTGCCGGTTACCAAAGCAATTCCTGCCCCAAGCGCTAACACAACAGATGTCAGGTATACGTACAGGGGCTTCGGACTTACAGGCCCCCTAGAAGCCTCTGCGCGGTCTACTACCTTTACATCTTCAGCCGTGGGAGCGTAAGAGAGCACCGTTTCCTCCCGTTTTTGCAGCAGGAAGCTATAGGCATTATTCTTTATGGCCTGCTGTCTGCTGATCTCTAGCAACTCCCTTTCCTTCTGCGGTATACTCTGTAGCACGGAGCTGTATTGCGTATTGGTAGAGGTTACTTTGTTGCGGCTGGCAATTAAGTTGCTGCGCTGGTTTCGGATGTTTTCTAACACACCTGGCCGCATGTTCTCGATCTCTTCCCGCAAAGAGAGGAGCAACGGGTTGTTTTCTGCCGTGGTTTTCTTTAATTGCTGGTATTGTATCTCCGCATTGTAAAGCTTCTGCAGCAGCTGGGAAAGCACCGGATCACTGACCCCCATGGTAGACGGAACAATCCCTATGTTTTGCTCTTTGTCCAGCACATATTTTTCTACGTTATCCAAAACAGCGATCTGAAGGTTTATCTCATTAAGCCTGCGGTCGTTAAAGTCGACGCTTTGTAAGTATAACTTGCCTTGTTCGTTTAAATTAACGGCGCCTTGAGAAGATCTATACTGTACAATCTGCTGCTCTAATTCTTTCAGCTCTTTCTCAATTAGCTGGATACGGTCCTCCACAAATGCCAGCGTTTGCGTTACCAAGGCGTTCCTGTCTTCAAGCGCTGCCTGTAAATATGCGTCGATAAGGGCGTTCAGGATATCTTCCCCTCGCTCGGGCACCTTATCCTCCAGGTATAGATTCACCACACTCGAAGCTTTGCCGGGCGATTCGACATAGATATTGCTGATTAACTGCTTGGCCACGCCTCTTGGGTTACTGATGGAGAAGAACAGCGGGTTTTGCGCCGTCCCGTTCTGCCGTGGGTTTTTCTCAAACAGCATCTCTCCATAAGGGGTCATCACCCATGTGTTAAGTGGGTATCCCTTTCCGTCAATAGTTACCTTGCTGGTTTGCTCGTCAAAAGAGAAGTACACAGCTGGCTGTTCTGTGGCAGTATCAGGCGACTTAAGCGTGATGACAATGGGTGAAGTTGTATAAGCGGGTATGGATTTGAACCTGTTTTCCTCATAGATAGGCGCATAGAGCCTGAGCTTATGCACCACCTGGCTCATCAGGGCGCTGGATCGTAAAACGTTCAGCTCATTCTCAACCGTTTTATTTGTGTTAAATGCGTCTATCGACTCCATTATTTTGGAGGCGTTCATGCCTTTTTCCTCATCCTTTATAAGTAGTGCGGCCGATACGGCATAGGACGGTATCGTATAGTATTTAAGGTAAGCCCAGGCGCCGGCCGTTCCTATGGCCAGTAAAACGAGGAACAGGGGCCAGAATGGTAAAAATTTATAAAGCAGTGCTACTGCCAGGTTTTCTTCTGAGTTTGTTTTGTTTTTATCCATACCCGTCTTGATTATCTTGCTAAACGATCTATGCTGACTACAACCAACGTAAGAGAGCTGAGTACGAGCGGCAGCCACTGCCTGGCAGCACCGGACGCCGCTATCTTGTTTTTATTCGGCTCCACATAAATGATGTCATTGGACTTGAGATGGTAATAAGGCGAGGTAAACAGGTCATCAGAGGTTAAATCCAACCTGATAAGTTTCTTCTTGCCTTCTTCCTCCCGTATTAAGAGTACATTATGGCGGTTCGCGAAGATCGTCAGGTCGCCTGCCAGTCCCAGAGCCTCCAGAAGGGTGATCTTTTCGTTTGCAACCGTAAGTACCGATGGACGCGCTACTTCCCCTAGTATAGATACTTTATAATTTAAATACCGGATATCCACAATCGGCTCCAGCAATAATCTGCGGCTAAGCAGTTCTTTTTCAATGTTCTCCTTGAGGACCTTTTTTGTCATGCCGGCAGCCTTTATATTTCCTATCAGAGGAAATTGTATAAAACCGTCCTGGTCTACCAGATAACCTGCTGCGGGAGCCACGGTACTTGAGGCAGTAGCACCCCTAAAGTCAGTTGAGCTATTTACATTAAACATCTGCGAAGCCTCTGGATTAAGGCTGCTGACCGAAATGCTCAGCAGGTCATTTTTCTGTATTACTGGCTCCAGGTTTTCAGTTGGTGCGCTAAACTCAGCTCTGGTGGTTTCACTGAAATAAATAGCGCTTTTTGTGTTTGTGCAGGATGCAAGTTGGCTTATAAGTATTGCTGCTAATAGGTAGGCAAAGGCATTACAAAGTTTCATTGCAAAAAGATTAGGGTGTATGGATATATTCAGATTATACAGCTCAGGGTTTATTCGTACTCTTTCTTGTGTATCGGTATTGTTACAGATGATTTTCGATTATTTCAATACGTTCTGAAGTATAACAAGTTGTTATATGTTTATTCTAATTAGATAGTTTTTTTTATATAAATTGTGTTGAAATATAATGAATATATGGGGGCTTCGTGCTCTGGTCTGTGGAATGGGGTGTTTGATGTGCTATAACTGCCTCGTTTGTAGGAAGGTAAATGTGCTGGTGGAGCTACTTGCTGGTGGAGTGTTTGTCAGGAAATATAACAGGCTGAAACCTGGTATACTGAGATAAAGTGTAAGGCAATAATTCAAGGACTTTCTATACGCCAGGTAGGTTCCGGCTCAGATGAGTGCTTTTGTAGTATAAGGCGGAGGAAATAGGAGAGCAATACCTTCCATCATTGGCAAAGCCGCTGCGATATCGCAGCGGCTTTGCCAATGATGGAAGGTACACACAATTACTTTCTGGAATGCATGGCGATACGATTGCCTTCTGTATCAATAAGCAGGCACACTTTGCCCATACTTTCAGGAATTAGGGTTCTCCCTGTCCGAGCCTTGCCTCCTGCCACTTCAACTTCAGTTGGATCATTGACCAGGCTACTAAATGGGAAGGAGAGATAGACATCTATGCCAACTGCAGGGGGTTAATTATGCCGCTCGTGTTTTACCAGCAAGTCAGAAGAACCCGTGCCGCTTTCCCGCCAGTGGAGCAAGGCCGTTTCTTCGTCGCCAGGCTGCTGGGCTTCCATTTTAAAGCCCAATAAAGCCTTTATAAAATTAATGGCTCGAGGCATATCGGCAGCAGCTAACTCAAACCAACTACATCGCTTATAGCCTGCATCTACTTTATACTCTAATATTAGCTTTTCCTAAACCTATCCGCCACCACCAGTTCCTTGGTGCCGTGAGTCCAGGAATAGAAGCCCTGGCCCGACTTTATGCCTTTGTGTCCGGCCTGCACCATGTTTACCAGAAGCGGGCATGGGGCATACTTCGGGTTGCCAAAGCCATCGTGCAGCACGTTGAGGATGGAAAGGCACACATCCAGCCCGATGAAATCGGCCAGTTGCAGCGGCCCCATCGGGTGCGCCATACCCAGTTTCATAATCGTATCGATCTCCTCCACGCCGGCTACGCCTTCGTAAAGGCTGTAGATCGCCTCGTTGATCATGGGCATCAGGATGCGGTTGGCCACGAAGCCCGGGTAGTCGTTGGCCTCGGCAGGTACCTTGGCCAGCTGTTTCGACAGCTCCATGATCTGCTGCGTTACCTCGTCAGAGGTGGAGTAGCCGCGGATCACCTCTACCAGTTTCATGACCGGCACCGGGTTCATGAAGTGCATGCCTATCACCTTATCAGGCCGGTTGGTAACCGAAGCGATCTTGGTAATGGAGATAGAGGAGGTGTTGGAGGCAAGGATAGCCCCCGGCTTGGTAAAACTATCCAGGTCCCGGAAAATCTTCAGTTTCAGGTCCACGTTCTCCGTGGCGGCCTCTACCACCAGGTCTGCGTCTTTCACGCCCTCCCGCGTATCGGTATAGGTGGTAATGTTGGCAATCGTCTGCTGCTTCTGCTCTTCGGTCAGGTTGCCCTTGGTCACGATGCGGTCCAGGTTCCTGGAAATGGTGTCCATCGCCTTCTGCAAAGCTTCTTCCGAAATGTCCACCAGCGAAACAGGGAAGCCGTTCTGCGCAAAAACGTGGGCTATTCCGTTGCCCATGGTGCCAGAACCTATTACTGCTACTTTCTTCATAGGTATATAGTATGTCAGTTTTTAATCCTCACAAAGCTAATAAGTTTATACTTATACTTTGGTTTAAGGGTAGGCAATCTTTAAATACTTACAATTAAGATGGCTTAAAGCAGGAGGTTGAAGACTGTACGGATAGGAGAGGATGTGAGCTGTGGGAAAAGCAGGTATACGATGCCTGATTGGGGTAAGATGTTGGATTGTCGCGGTTTATGTAATGAATATCGTTATGGTATATAGAAACAAATACCTATTGTAATAGAAAATTATTGCATATTATACATCTTTTGGTTTGAAGCACCGTAAAAGCTAAAAATTAAAAACACAAAACGCATGGGCGGAGGCTGATTTAGTGATACCCTTACTTGCCCGGCGTAGCTAAAGACAAAACAAAAACTATGGGAAATTTACTTTACATCATCGCCGTAGTGCTGGTGATCTTCTGGCTGATCGGGTTTCTGGGATTCCCGGATGCCGTTGGCGGAATTATACATGTGCTGCTGGTTATTGCCGTGATTGCGGTGCTTTTGCGCCTTATCAGGAGCGCTTAACCCTCAGCATGGATTTACGTTAAAAGAGAAAAAATCAACTCAAACACTATAAATAGACAAAACTATGGGAAATTTATTGTATATTATAGCTGTCGTACTCGTGATCATCTGGCTCATCGGTTTCCTCGGATTCCCGGATGCCGTTGGTGGTCTGATACACATTCTATTAGTAATCGCCATTATTGTGGTGCTGCTTCGCCTGATACGGGGCTGATACAGCACTACCTAAAATAAAAGGGGCTGCCGTTAACCGACAGCCCCTTTTTTATACTTTATAACTCAAGTTGCGATTAACCCACCCCTGCCCCTCCTCGGAGGGGCAGGGGTGGGTTTTATACTTAGCGACTGGTGAAGGGTACATTAAAACCTACACGTATCACCGGGTTGCTGTACGGGTTGATCGGATCGTCATTGCTGTTGTATAGTACCAGCAGGTCTAAAAAGCCTTTGTCGGAGATGCGTTGGCGGTAACCCAGACCGAACATCGGCATCGCCAGAGTACTACGATCCGAGGTAGGCCCATTATAGCCCGGTGGTAACTGAATGCTCAGGTTTTCCACCTCTGCGTGTGCCACCACTGCGCCATCCCCAACGTTGAACATTTCAAACTGCGTAAACCCGCGGGCCCCGTAATGATGCAGGTTCAGCCCGTGGCCGCTCTCATAGCGGTATACACCGCCCACACCCACAAAGAGCCTCGGCCTCATGGCGTAGCTAATAGTAGGAAGGAGAGAGATGCTGGTATAGGTACCGAACTGCAGCCCAAAGCTGCCCCCAAAGTACAGCCTGTCTATAAACCGGAGCTGCTCCTCCTGTTGCTCGTCTTGCTTCTGTTGCTGCTGTTGCCGCACAACCTCCGGCGCCGGCTGCTGTTGTTCCCGCACCCGCGGTTGGGGCTGCGGCCTTGGCTGCTGTACGGGCACGGGTGGCCCGGTAGGCAGCTCCGGTTTGCGGTAGGTGGTGTCGGGCACCTGGGCCGCGGCGTCTGGGCTGGTTAGCAGCACAAGCAAAAGCGGCAGTAAAAGAGGCGTGAGGAGGCGCGAAGGCGTCAGCATGGGTTTTAGAGGTATAGCATTTATACGTTATACTTATACTACGGCCGTGGCATACATTTTCTTGCGCAGTTCCTTTATCGCCTCATCCGACAGGTACTCCTCATAGGTCATGCGCTTATCAATAATGCCGTTTGGCGTTAACTCAATAATACGGTTGGCAATGGTATCCACAAACTGCAGGTCATGCGATGAGAACAGGATGGTGCCGTCAAAGTCACGCAGCGAGTTGTTCAGCGCCTGAATCGACTCCAGGTCCAGGTGGTTGGTTGGCTCGTCGAACACCAGCACGTTGCCGGACTGTAGCATCATGCGGGAGAACATGCAGCGCACTTTCTCGCCACCCGACAGCACGTTGGCCTTCTTCAGCGACTCCTCGCCCGAGAATAGCATGCGGCCCAGGAAGCCACGGATAAAGCTTTCGTCCTTCTCTACTGAGTACTGGCGCAGCCAATCCACCAGGTTCAGGTCCGTGTCGAAGAACTCCTGGTTATCCTTCGGAAAGAAGGAGGAGGTGATGGTGGTGCCCCATTTAAATTCGCCGCTGTCTGCCTTCTCCTCCTCAAAAAGGATCTTGAAGAACGTAGAGGCGGCGATGTCGTTGCGGCCGATCACGGCAATCTTATCGCCTTTATCCACCATAAAGCTGATGTCGGTAAAGATGGGCTGGCCGTCCACCGACTTGCTCAGGTTCTCCACGTTCAGGATTTGGTTGCCCGCCTCGCGTTCTGGTTTAAAGGCGATGTAGGGGTACTTACGCGACGAAGGCTGAATGTCCTCCACGGTAAGCTTCTCCAGCAGCTTGGCACGCGAGGTGGCCTGCTTCGATTTAGAGGCGTTGGCGCTAAAGCGACGGATGAACTCCTCCAGTTCCTTGCGCTTGTCCTCGGTTTTCTTGTTGGCATCGGAGCGCTGCTTCAGGGCCAACTGGCTCGACTGGTACCAGAAACTATAGTTACCGGCGTACATCTTGATCTTGCCGAAGTCGATGTCGGCCACGTGCGTACACACGGCATCCAGGAAGTGGCGGTCGTGCGATACGACGATCACCGTGTTCTGGAAGTTATCCAGGAAGTTCTCCAGCCACATGATCGACTCGGCGTCCAGGTGGTTGGTAGGCTCGTCGAGCAGCAGGATGTCCGGGTTGCCGAACAGGGCCTGCGCCAAAAGCACGCGCACCTTTTCGCTACCGCTCAGATCCTTCATCAGGGAGTGGTGCAGGTCTTCGGTTATGCCCAGGCCGCTCAGGAGCTCGGCCGCCTCGTATTCGGCGTTCCAGCCCTCCAGGTCGGCAAACTCGCCCTCCAGCTCGGCGGCACGCAGGCCGTCTTCCTCGTTAAAATCAGGCTTGGCGTAGATGGCGTCCTTCTCCTCCATAATGCTCCAGAGGCGCTTGTGGCCCATGATCACGGTCTGCAGGGCAGGGTACTCGTCGTACTCAAAGTGGTTCTGCTTCAGCACCGCCAGGCGGGCGTTGGCCGGAATATCCACGGTGCCGGTATTCGGGTCGATATCACCGGACAATATTTTTAGGAAAGTTGACTTACCGGCCCCGTTGGCCCCGATCAGGCCATAGCAGTTTCCGGGTATAAACTTGATGGTTACATCTTCAAATAATGTGCGCTTGCCGTAAGACAGGCTGACATTGTTCGTACTAATCATAAAAGCTTAAGTATAAGTATGATGTTAGATTTGGCTGCAAAGCTACGAAATAAATGCTGGTTTTTGCTGCCTCTTACGTAGGAGAGGGGTATAAAGTATAAACCCGGACTAAGGTGCATGTATTTAGAAACCAGTTGCTTTTGTCGCGGTTGGCTAAAAAATCATGCTCAAACCACAACGTAGCCGTACAATCTATAGTATATAATTTCAATAATATTCCAAAGCACCCTGCCCATAGTTGCAGAAACAGTGCCGCAGGGGGCTTATAGCTTAACCAAACGAAAGGTTAATCTGTTCATTTTAAAAGGATTGATTATAAACACATACTAATTATAAAATGGCTTCTGCTAAAGTATCTTTTCAGAATATTGCTATCAAGTACGGCTTAATAGTAGGCATAGCGCACATCGTGTTTTTCCTGGTGATGCGGATGCTAAGCCTCACCGAAATCGTAGAACTCTCCTACCTGAGCGGCATCTTTCTAATCATAGGGATTGTGGTGGCCCTCTCCAGGTACAAGCGCCTGAGTGGGGTGGGGGTAAGGTACTTTGACGGGCTTGGCATCGGCCTGATCACGGCCTTTGTGTCGTCGCTGATACTGGCGCTGTTCCTGGTGCTCTACGTTACAGTCTTCGACGCATCTTACTTAGAGCAGATGCAGGCCAGTGCGCTTTTCCCGGAAGGGCTTTCCGTGCTGTCGATGTTCTGGATTACGATTGGGCATGGCACCTGGCCAGGGTTCCTGGTTGGCTTTATTGCCATGCAATGGTTTAAGAACCCAGAGCATACCATGCCTAACCGGGTATAGCATGCCTGGGCTCTGTAAACGAAGCGATTTACCTCATAAACCGAACCTGCTATGGAAAAAATTGGCCTGAAATACGGGCTGCTCACGGCTGCGGCACTAATCGTCTACTTCTTTCTGATGCAGCTGCTGGGATTGGTTCATATCATCGAGCTGCGCTTCCTCAACGGCCTGATTATGGCAGCGGGCGTTGTGCTGGCAATTAGGGCTTATAAAAAAGTGATGGAAGGCAACATCCCTTATTTTAAAGGCCTGGGCACGGGCTTGATAACGGCTGTGGTGGGCACAGTGGTTTTTGCCGCTTTTATGGTGGTGTATGTGAAGACGGCAGGGCACTCAATGATTGAAATGCTGTCGGCGGAGCGCTACTTCGGCGAAAGGGTGGAGTCCACCCCGGGTGTGGTTATCTTCTCGGTGCTGCTGCTGGAGGGAGTTATCTCAGGCTTTATGTTTGCCTTCATTGCCATGCAGTGGTTTAAGCAGCGGCAACACAAGGTACCCGGAGCCCCTTGATAGTATCGTTCCACTACTATGTTAGATGTTATCGGCAATATGCCAGGGGGCCAGCTATACAAGTATAGCTGGCCCCCTGGCGTTATTATGATGAATTTTTACTTTACTACACTGTCCGGCCGTTGTATGATCTGTACCACAACCTCGTGCAGATCACCTTCCTTGTCTTCCAACTTAAAGATAACCATGGGGTTATCGGCGTCGTGAATTGATTCTGTATTTATTACCCGCTCGCCTTCGTCCAATTTCGTTTCCAGCTGTTGGGTCAGGTCCTTCACGGCTCTTGCGAAACTTATCTCCAGTTTACTGGGATTGTAAAACCTTGTCCTCATGTTGCTTTAGTTAAATCGAAACCTCCTTTTATGTTAAAGTTTCGAGGTTATACTTTAGAAAAATCCTATTAAGGAATCTGTATATAAGGTATACCTCTATAAAGGCGTATGGTTACGCGGTATCGGGGTTATTTAGTAAAGGATGAAGTAGTCTAGCTTAAATAAATAATAATTTGAATGGTTGTGTATTAAAATCATAAAAAATAATAAAAAAATCTAATATTTAAATATTTTTCCTAACTTGCGCAAGAATTGTACGTTAAAGACAGCTAAAGGAGAACTTAACTACTAACACGTTTTACAAATTCGAAATGAAAAAATCTTTACTTATACTAGTAATGGTGCTGATTGGGTCGGCTAGCTATGCCCAGCGTTTGCATACGACAGACGATGGACTGGATTTGGTGGTGCTGTCGATGGAGCTGGATGGGGCAGCCATGGCAAGTATGGAGATGAAGCAGGAGCTGAGCCTGACAGAGGAGCAATTTGACCAGGTGGCGCAGCTGAACAACAGCCGTTACCAGCAGCTGCAGCAGGCTGAGGCCAGTTTCTCAAACGACCCGCTTTCCCGCTCCAGAGAGTTCAGAAATATACAGCTTAAAAACGACCTTAGCCTGAAAAGCATGCTCACTCCAAAGCAGCTGCGCGACTACCAGCGCCTGGAGGGCCGCCTGGATATGCAGCTGATAACCGAGAACGAGGAATAAGAATTTTTATAGGTTCCTAAAAAATATGGCAAAGCCCGGGTTTTTACTCGGGCTTTGCTGTTTCTTCGGATACTGGCCTGTAGTAGGTTATCTCGGAAACCTTGCCCAGCGAGTTGAGGCGCACCTGTACCCGGTTTGCCTCCGACAGCTGCGTGCGGCGTTCCTGGTCCTGGCACTGCTCCCCCGGCTCGATGTAATAGAAATATATACGCTGGCTCCGCTCCATCAGCTCCTCGCTGTCGGGCCTGCCCAATACGTTGCGCACCACATACTCCTTTTTGCCATACATCTCTTTCCTGATCCGCTCGAAATCGTCCACCAGCCCGGCGCGCTTGTTCTCGCAGCCGAAGCGGTCAGCTTTCCAGGTGTCGCTGTCGAAGTCCTTCAGAGAGTCCGGTGTGGTGCAGGCACCCAGCAGCAGGAAGCCTAAAAAATGTGTTGCTATGAATCGTTTTGCCATGATCTTGCTTGTTGGCTTAAAGTTGCAGCAAGTTCCTTTGCCACACAAGGCAAAGATGAAAAAATAGGTCAATAGCATATATTCTATATATAATTAGATATGTTTGATGAGCTGTGTTTTATGGTGCTGTAACTGTTGCAGATAAGGTGAAAAGTATTTAAATTTTGTAGATGAATGCAATTGGGCTTGTGCAGACACGGAACAATTTGCACTCATAAGCATGTTACTTTAACCGAACCCGTTTAACAGAAGCTTAATCAAAACTTATGATAAGAGTGTTTCTAACTGCTATCACCCTCGGACTCCTTTCATTTACTTCTCCTGCACCTGAGCGTGCTGTTGCTACGCCGGCTGCCATTGTGGCCGAGGCAAGTGAGGTACTTGAGACCAGGGCCGGGGGCGCTGCGGCTGCAAAAGAGGCGGCATTCGATCAGCATGTACAGGAGCTTTACAAGGCGGCAGGCTTGAAGGAGAAGGGCCTTTCCTACGAAGTGTTCGAGAAGGCCCTTGTAGGATTCCATAACTTCAAGCGCCTGCAAATGGTGGCGCCAGAGAAGTCTATCCTTTCGGTGGTGGATTTCACCAAGTCAAGCGCGCAGAAGCGACTCTGGATCATTGATCTTAAATCAAAGAAAGTCTTATTTAACACATTAGTAGCCCACGGCCGTAACACCGGCCAGGATAAGGCCACGCAGTTCTCCAACGAGAATGGCTCCTTCATGAGCAGCCTCGGGTTCTATATTACAGACGCCACCTACCATGGCAAACACGGCCTATCGTTGCGCCTGCAGGGCATGGATGAGGGCTATAACTCTAACGCCATGGAGCGCGCCATTGTGGTGCACGGCGCTGACTACGCCACCGAGAAATTTGTGAAGCAGTATGGCCGCCTTGGCCGCAGCCTAGGATGCCCGGCCGTGCCGCGAGAGGTGTCAAAAGACGTGATCGAAACGATCAAGGACCAATCCGTACTCTACATCCACGGCAATGATAAGACGTATACGTCGCAGTTTCTGGACAATACGCAGGCTGTAGAACACTACGCCGCAGTGGCCGGTACGGATGTAGTGAGCATCTGAGCAAAAACTTCCAACTAAAAAAGCCACCTGCTAATTGTTTAGCAGGTGGCTTTTTTTATACGTATACTTCTACTGGTTAAGCTTCGTCTTTCGTGGTTTTAATCAGGTTGATTCCTGCAAAGAAGAATATCAGACCCACCACAAACGGAACGGCGGAAGTATACTTGCCTACCGCCACTCCATCACCCCCCATCAGGAAGGCATAGGCGCCCCATATAATACCGGCAATACCGAGTACTGTAAGAATGGTGCCGAATGTTCGTTTCTGGTTCATGGTTCTAATGATTAGTTTCACTTGCCTGTAGCTTCGTGCCGCAAGCAAGTTCTTGTACGAATAGCAGCCCATAAAGTATACAGTCCTGCTAATATACCTACCTTGCCACCTCTTCTTAAGCCTTTAAAACGTGCCCAGTAGCTGGCCCTTTCGTAATTTTGGTACTGCATGGGCAAAGTCCACAACCAGCGCCTGCGCCCGCACGTTTTCTTTGTACCGCCGCTCAAAAGGCCAGGTACAACTAAACTATTAAATATGAGAGGGATAATAAAATTTATCATAGCCCTGCTGATAGCGGCTGTGTCGGTGGTTACGTACTGGTGCAGCTCGGAGACGAACAAGTTTACCGGCGAGGAGCAGCGCGTGGATATGACTGTGGAGCAGGAGATAGCCCTCGGGCTGCAAGCAGCTCCCCAGATGGCGGAGCAGTACGGAGGGTTGCACCCGGACCAGGAGGCGGCCCGCCAGGTGAAGGCCATTGGCCAAAAGCTGGTACAGAACACCAGAGCGCGAGATACGCCTTACCAGTTCGACTTCCACTTGCTGGCTGATGAGCAGACGGTGAATGCCTTTGCCTTGCCGGGTGGCCAGATCTTTATTACGGCCGGCTTGCTGCGCAGGCTGGAGTCGGAGGGGCAGTTAGCCGGTGTGCTGGGCCATGAGATCGGGCACGTGGTGGCGCGCCATTCGGCGCAGCAGCTGGCAAAAGCCAAGCTTACGCAGGGCCTGACCGGCGCAGCCGCCATTGCCATGTATGATCCAGATAACCCTGCCAGTCGCTCCGGGGCCGCAGTGGCTGCCATGATCGGGCAGGTGGTGAACATGAGCTATGGCCGTGAGGATGAACTGGAGTCGGACGCGCTGGCTGTGCAGCTGACAGGTGCCGCCGGGTATGACCCCCGGTCGATGAAGCGCGTGATGGAGATTCTGGCGGAGGCTAGCGGAGGCGCCAGCAGTGGCCCCGAGTTTATGCAGACGCACCCGAACCCTGGTAACCGCGTGGCTAAAATTGAGGCGGCCATTCAACAGGAGTACCCCAATGGTTTGCCGGAGGGGCTGATTCAGTAAGTATATTTTTTATACTTACCGGCCCTACGAAGAAAGCTACCTGCTGCGTAAAGTTTCGTATGAGGTACTACAGAATAAGGGAAAACAGGATGGATGAACAGAAGCACAGAAACCTATTATTCGTGCTCAACCCAATTGCCGGCGATATCGAGAAAGAGGATCTGAAGGAAGATATTGATATGATCTGCCGGGAGCATGAGATAGCCTATGAACTATACACTACCACCGGCGAGGACGATAAGGATAAGCTGAAGCAGAAGCTCGAAGAAGGCAACTATGACGCAGTGTACGCCATAGGCGGCGATGGTACGGTTAGCCTGGTCGGCTCTTTGCTGATAGGTACCAGCACGCCGCTGGGTATCATCCCGTTGGGCTCCGGCAACGGGCTCTCCAAAGACCTCGACATTCCTCAGGACACGGAAGAGGCGCTGCAGCTCATCCATAGGCACGTGGTGCGCAACATCGACACGATCACGCTCAACGGTACGTCCTCCATCCACCTTAGCGACCTTGGCTTTAACGCCCTGGTGGTGAAGCGCTTTTGCGAGGGCGACACGCGCGGCCCCGGTTCTTATACCTGGATAGCCCTGCAGGAGTACCTGAGCTACGAGCCAAAAACATATAGGATAGAGACCGATGCCGATACCTTTGAGGGAAAGGCTTTTATGGTGACGGTGGCCAACGCCAACGCTTGGGGCTCGAATGCCAGCATCAACCCCGATGGTATATTAAACGATGGCAAGTTCGAGATCTGCCTCATAGAACCTTTCCCAAGGGCGGCGAGTGTCGGCATATTGTATAAACTCTACACCGACAGCATCGATACCAGCGTGTATACCCGCATCCTCAAGTGCAGTCGCGCCACCATCTACAACCCCGACCTGGAGGTGATGCACATAGATGGGGAACCTATGGAGACAGCGGAGAAAATAGAGGTGGTGATGCACGCCAAGAGCCTGAAAGTTATACTTCCCGTTGGTGATTAGACCGGCTATACCAGCTTCCGGAATACGAGTTGCCCTTGTTCGGACGCGGCGGAAACGGTGCGGCACTCCAGCCATACCTGCCCATTGCTGTAATAGTTGAGCACGAAGAAGCCCCGTTCTTCCAGGGCGAACGTGGCCCTGCCGCCTTTCTTCACAAAAGCCAGTTTGCTGCCCGAGCCGCTCACGATGTAGTGGTTGCCCTGCACCTCAAAATGCTGCAGGTTATGGTCGTGGCCACCCACAAAGACAAGGTTGTTGTAACGGTGGAAGATGCGGAGCAGCCGCTTGCGCATCTTTTTATACTTGCGGTGCGACATGTCCTCATAGGCCCCGAACATCTTGCGGTAGAAGGGGTAGAGCGAGCCGAAAATGGGCAGCGGGATCAGGAAGCGCTTGTGCAGGGCCGTGAGCGGAAAGATGTGCTGTTTGATGGTGAATTTGCCGCCGTGCATGGCATTGCTGTAGAGTGGGTGGTGCGCGGCGATAAGGATACGTTGGTGGCTGTTGCGTTTCAGCAGCTTGTTGAGGTTAACGAAAAACTCCTCAATGTCGGTGTAGGGGCAGCCATACTTGCCGCCGAGGGGTTTTAGGCCACGCTGCACAAACCACTGCGTGTTTATCACGACCAACAGAAGCCCCTCGGCCAGTTGCAGGCAGGAGGGGCCGGGGCAGCCTTGCGGGGGGAGGTAGCTGTTTGGCTGCTGCAGGTGCTCCTGCACATAAGCTTCCTGCCGCAGCAGTTGCTCATATCCTCCCTCACGGCCTTTCAGCCAGTCGTGGTTGCCCCCCAGGAAAATGCCCTGCCCGGGGTAACTTTTTATACTTTGGATGAGGGTGTTGAGCCTCGCCTCGGCCATGTCGCGGTGGCGGTTGCCTACTTCGGGCAAGCCGATAGGGTAGAGGTTATCCCCCAGAAAAACCAAGGTACCCTTCTCGCCGGCTTCCTGCTGCCACACCTGCGCTAGCTTCATCACGGGGTCAGCGCCATCGGTGGCGATGGCACCCACATCGCCCAGCAGGGCCACAGAGTGCACCAGTTCTGCCTCCGGGGGCGGTGCATGCCGCTGCCAGCCCACATCCGATAGCCTGTAGAAAGGCTTGCGCCTGTACTTGCGCTCCTGCCAATAGCTGAAGAAGAAAAAAGCAGACAGCAGTACCGGAATGATAATGAGGAAGTATACCAGCATAAAGTATAAACAGCGCGGGGCTTAAAAGTTCGGGGGCGTAAGGTTTTTAAAATGTCCGTTCAGTTTCACCCGCTCCTTCAGCTTTTCGGTTTCCAGCAGCATGGGCAGGAGCTGCTGCAGGTGCAGTAAGATAACCTCCTGACGCTCTTTCTCGCTCAGCAACTGCAGCAGCGCATACTCCTGCTCCGTGTTCAGTCCTAATTGGTGGGCAATGTCGTAGCTTTTAAAGTCCTCCGGCAACTCCAGGTATAAATTGCCCAGGCCAAGGGTTTCGTACAGCTGCTCCAGGAGCTCTTTTATCTTGATTTTGGTGATGATGTCCTCTTCGTAATCATTCTCCACCATCTCCACCTCACCTCCGGCGTACAACCTTCCGGGGGCCATTTTGTCGAATTGTTGTATCTTAAAGATCTTCAGCCCTTTGGTGCGGATGTCCATCTCACCGTTATCATACTTCTTCTCGATGTTCAGGATCTCTACCTCAGTGCCGAAGAGCCCTACGCCATTCTGAATATGGGTAGGTATGCCGAAGTTTTTGCCGTTCTCCACACAGTCCAGCACCAGCTGTTTGTAGCGCGGTTCAAAAATATGCAGGTTCAGCTTTTCCTCCGGGAACACCACGATGCTCAGCGGAAACAGCGGCAGGTATTTGGTATCGGGCATAGGTCTTCGTTTTTATGCTTCAATATAAGGGTTTATACTTTATTTTAGCCTCTGTTTTAACCTACGCTTCCGGAGGGGCAAGCGTTGGCGGGCAAGTGCGGAGGCGTTAGGAAAATACGCTAAACTGCTTACCTTTGCGCCCGAATGAGAATACACTGGAATGGCTAAAAAAAGACTGGGGCTAAGGCAGCTGAAACTGCTTTTCGTGAAGTTGTTAATCAGCCTTTTCCTGATAAGTGTGGCGTGGGTGCTGGTCTACCGGTGGGTGGCCCCTCCGGCAACATTGCACATGCTCAAGCGCCGGGCCGAGGCAGGTGCCGCCAACAAAGAAAACCCGGGAATAAAGTATAAATTCGTGACGCTGGAGGAGATGTCAGACCAACTGCCCTTGGCTGTCGTGGCCTCTGAGGACCAGAAGTTCCTGCAGCACAACGGCTTCGACTTTGATGCTATCTCGGATGCCTTTGAACGCAACCAGAAGGGCGGCAACATCCGGGGAGGAAGCACCATCAGCCAGCAGGTTGCCAAAAATGTTTTCCTGTGGCACGGGCGCAGCTACCTCCGGAAGGCCGTGGAGGCATACTTTACCGTGCTGATCGAGGTGCTGTGGGGCAAGCAGCGGATCCTGGAAGTATACCTGAACATTGCGGAGTTCGGAGATGGTGTGTTCGGGGTGGAGGCGGCCTCGCAGGCGTACTTTAAAAAACCGGCCAGCGAGGTGGGCCGGTGGCAGGCCTCGCTATTGGCGGCCGTGCTGCCAAACCCGATCAGGTACTCCGCCAACAGGCCGTCAGGCTACATCCTTAGCCGCCGCGTGCGCATAGCCCGCGCAATGGGGCGCCTGGGCGGTACTGTCTACATCAAAGAGATCTTACCGGTGAAAGATGAAAAATAAGCTATACTTCCTGCTGGCCCTCGGGCTGTTAAGTATGAATGCCTGCACAGGCAGTAAACCACAAGTTACCGCCATTGACGCCGCTGCAGAGGTGGGGCAGGTGCTGGAGGAGCAGGCGCAGTGCTGGAGCCAGGGCGACCTGACATGCTACATGCAGGGCTACTGGAAATCTGATTCGCTCCTTTTCGTTGGCTCCCGTGGCCTTACCTACGGCTGGCAGCAAACCCTCGACAACTACAAGCGCGGCTACCCGGATGTGTCTGCCATGGGCAAGCTCCACTTCGATCTGAAAGAACTACGTCCATTATCCCCGGAAACCATGCTGGTGGTAGGCAAATGGCACCTGCAGCGCGATGCTGACAAAGGCGATCTGGAAGGGCATTTTTCTGTTATTTTCCGGAAGTTTCCGGAAGGCTGGAAGATCATTGCGGATCATTCGAGCTAAGTTGCCATACTTTTGTGACAGCTCTTATTCTTTTCAAATTACTTCCCCCCGAAAAGATAGGAAACGCAAGAGTGCAGTACCGGATCTAACCACCCTTATCCCCAAGAGGGAAGCCTGTCATTGCTGCTGCTAAAGTATAAGTTTTATAGCCGCTGTTCTCGCAGGGACAGGTCGCGACCTGTCCCTGCAAGTATAAACCCACCCCTAGGCGTCCGCTCTTTCGGACTTGCAATCCGAAAGCATAGTATTATCAGGATTTGTAATCCGTTTTAACACTTTGCCAGCTGTAGAGCTGCGGCTAAAAACTAAAAGCCGGATTGAAAATCCTCTTATTAGGTGCTTCGGGATTATAAATCCCGAAGAGCAACTGAGAATTCTGTAGCACCGGGTCCAACCACCCCTACCCCTCCTTAGCCAAGGAGGGGAGCCTGGCATTACTGATGCTGAAGTATAAGTTTTATAGTTGCTGTTATTATCAGCAAAAGTATAAACCCACCCCAACCCCTCCCGAGAGGGGAATCATACTTGCCCATTTCCCTGTCATCTCGAGCAGGGCGAGAGATCTACCGGAATTCTAAAGAGATCTCTCCCAAAGGTCGAGATGACAAATAGCGGTGGCTATCGAATGAAACCCAGTCCTTGGGTTGAGCGCCTATGCGAGTTTTTCCGGTGATGAGCGCGAGCGAGACGTTGCGACGCAGGAGCAAAGGAAAAGCTCCCAGCGCGATGCCCGAGGACGAGGCCTCCCGGCCTGGAGGGGGCCAAAGTATGAAATGAAACGATAGATTAGTAAAACTGAGGATCAGCAGTAGCTAACAAGTATAGCTAAGTTCCAGTTGCGGGAAGCGAAAGCTATGCAAGTATAGCCCAAGTATAAAGTATGACTCTCCGAGTCAGTCGGGTTACAAACCCGACACCATAGAAGGCACGAGTTGCAAACTCGCGCCAGCGGAGGGGCAGCTAGCAAGGATAGCTTGGCTCAGGTTTCGGGAAGTCGTGGCTGATAAAGGCCAAGCGCATGCTCACACCAGGTGAGGGAGGCAAGTATGAAGTATAGTTCAAGTATAAAAGTATTATTTATGTGAGCGTGCTGAAACACCACACCTGCTAATAAACAACACGCACTACCTCCACCAATTCCTCATTCCTCCCCAGCTTCAAACTTACCGTTTCGCCTGCTTTGGCCCCTACCACAGCTCTTGCAATGGGCGCCACAAAAGCCACCTTCCCCGCGGACACATCAGCTTCATCCACGCCTACGATCGTAAAAGTACGCTTCATACCAGGCTTGGGGCCCTTCACGGTTTTCAGTGTAACGGTTGCCCCGAAGCGCACTTCATCCGGCTGTTGGGTTGCCGGGTCAATCACGCGGGCGCTTGCCAGCCGCTCGTTTAGGGCGCTCAGGCGGGCGTTCAGAATGGTGAGCTGGCGGGTGCGGTTGGCCTCGTCCTCGCGGTTAGCCTCCGCTTTGGATCTTTCTGCTTCGAGCAGTGTTAGCTCCGCGCGCAGTTGCTCCAGGCCATTCGGCGTAACGTAATTAGTCGTGCCTGGCGGAAGCGCTGCGCGTGGCGGTATGATAGGCGGTTCTCCTGCGTCGTCTTCCTTTACAAATGCTCTGCTCATAGTTTCGGGTTGGGGTAGGTGTTTTTATACTTTGAAGTTACTGTTTTTCCTGAGCTTATACTTCGGTTCAGCCTTTTTGCAGAAGATGGCTCAGTTCATCGGCGCGGAACCAGCGGTAGCCGTAGGCCTCCAGCGTAATGTAATGCCTCCCTTTTTCATCTGCCGTGCTTTCCTCGTCCTTCATCAGGTCAATCAGCCTTTGTTCCTCTTTCTCCTTCAGGTTCAGTACAATCTCGTGGGCTCTTTCATCAAAGTTATGGAAAATAAGCAGCGAGCTGCCCTGCCAGCTATAATGCATGCCTAGCACACACGGATTTCCGCTATCGAGTATCTGCCAGTCACCCCAGCCTATTTCAGTGCATTCCTGACGCAGGCGTATCATGGTGGTCATCCAGTTCAGGAGCGAATCAGGTGTGCGGCGCTGGGTCTCCACGTTTACGTGCTTGTAAGCATAGGGGCCTTTGTCTATGACCGGGTGAATGAGCTTATCGGCCTCGGAGAAACCGGCCTGCTTATCAGCTGACCACTGCATTGGGGTACGCACTGCCTCACGCTCGTTCAGGCTCAGGTCCTCACCCATGCCAATCTCGTCGCCATAGCGGATAACAGGCGCCCCCGGCAGCGAGAACATAAGGCTGTAGGCCAACTCGGTTTGCTGGCGGTTGCCCAGCATGGGCGAAAGCCTGCGCCGGATCCCCCTGTTATAGAGCTGCATGTGCTTTTCAGGGCCGAAGCGGGCGAAGACCTTCTGCCGCTGCTCTTCCGTCAGACGACCCAGATCCAGCTCGTCGTGGTTGCGCAGGAAATGGGCCCACTGCGAGGTGGGGTGCGTCAGCCGGGTAGACTCCAGGGCCTCCTTCAGCGGCTCTATTTCGCCGGTGGCCAAAGCATAGAACAGGTACTGGTTCACGTAAAAATTAAACATCATGTGGATGCCCTCGCCTTCCTCTCCAAAATACTTCTTGGTCTCCTTGGGCAGCACGTTCGCCTCGCCCAGAAAAATGGCGTCGCCCTTTCGCCACTGCATAAAGCGGCGCATCTGGCGCAGGTAGTCGAACTTCAGTTCAGGTTTGGCGGCCCCCGGAGCGGGTGTCTCTATCAGGAAGGGCACCGCGTCTACCCGGAAGCCGGCTACCCCCAGCTCCAGCCAGAAGCCCATTATCCGGATGATCTCCTCCCGCACCTCGGGGTTGCCAAGGTTGAGGTCGGGCTGAAAGTCATAAAAGCGGTGGAAGTAGTAGGCCTTTGCCTTCTTATCATAAGTCCAGGTAGAATTCTGCACCCCCGGGAAGACCATGCCCTCATCCCAGTCCGAAGGCTTTTTCTCTGACCACACATACCAGTCGCGGTGCTTGGCGTCCTTGCTGCTGCGCGCGTCCTGAAACCAGGGGTGTTCGTCAGAAGTATGGTTCACTACCAGGTCGATGATGACTTTGATGCCGCGTTTTTTGGTCTGGTGCATGAACTCGACAAAATTGCCGCTGGACCCGTGGCGCTGGTCTACACCATAGTAATCCTTTACGTCATAGCCGTTGTCCTTATTAGGAGTGGGCTGAAAAGGAGCGAGCCAGAGCGTGTCTATGCCCATAGCATGCAGGTAATCCAGCCGGCGTGCCAGCCCCTGAAAGTCCCCGACGCCATCGCCGTTGTAGTCCATAAATGTTTCCAGGTCCAGGCTGTAGATAATGGCATTCTTGTACCAGAGTTCTTCTGTCATAGTTCGGGTGCTTTTTACAAAGTATAGGCTATGTATGATTTATGCCTTGTACGGTGGCAGGCATACGTATTGTTGGCCTGGCTTCGAGTTTATACGTTGTGCAGGGGGATAAAAGCAAGGGCAGGTACAGGAAAATCTCCCAGCGCCTGCCCTTGCTTTTATAGCTTACTCATACTTACTCCGGATCGTTTTCCTCGTCCAGTTCAGCCTCTTTCTCTACTTCTTTTACCTCTTCTGTAAGTATGAACCCGTGCTCGGCGGCGTGGGCTGCTGCGGCTGCAGTGTTCTTCACCAGCACCATCTCCACCTCACCGCCGGCTTTCAGCTCATCGGCCAGCTTGGTTACGGCCTGCGTCCGTTTCTCAATGTTCACATCACGAATGTAGATGGCCATGATACGGCCCGGGTGGTTTTTCACCACCTCGTGGTAGATGGGCGCATCCTGCTGCCCACTGTCCCCGATAAGTATAAAATTGAGGTGCGGATAGGTGATCAGGATGTTCTCGATCTCCTTATACTTATGGCTCATGTGGTCGGAGTGGCCCAGCTTGTTCTCATCTATGCCAAAGTCGCGGAGCAGGAGCGGGCCCTCGGGAATCTCGTTCAGCTCCAGGAAATGGTATAGCAAGTCATAGTTGTTCCAGGGGCTGCTGCTTACGTAGAAGAAAGGGTTGTTACGCTTGCCATTGCGACCCAGCTGCAGCGACTTGTAGAACTGTGAAACACCGTGGAAAGGGATTCGGGAGTGGGCATTGTTCAGCAGCACGTTGCGCCCCGTCTGCAGCAGGCTGGTGGCGCCGGTGCGCACAATGGTGTCGTCTATGTCGGAGATGATGCCGTACTCTGCATCGGGTGGCGGCACCAGTACGTAGGCGGTCTCCTTTATGCCCGGCTCAAAGCCGTTCACTGGGGCATCAATTAGCTCCAACTCTATCGGGTGCCAGATGTCCTCCAGGTGCAGCGGCATTTCGGGGTGTAGGTTCAGCACAAAATACCCCTCAATATCGGTGGTTATCTCGTGCTTCTGGTGCTGCAGGCAGAGTTGCACACGCGCATTAGGTATTTCATCGCTCTCAAAGCGACGGTACATGTTCAGCAGGTTCTCCCAGGTGGTGTCGTTCTCCTCGGATTGGCGAATACCCTTATCCACCAGCACGCGGCCTTTCACATAGAGGCGCTCGGGTGTTCCGTAGCTCCGGTAAGTCACGATCTGCAGCGGGCGGTTCAGCTTGAGTTTGTTCTTCAGCTGGAAAGTAAGCAGGTCCAGTTTCTCCTCTCCCCGCAGAATAGCCTTGGTAACAGAGTTCTTTATTTTCTTCATAGTTCTGTAGTGCGTAAGTACAAAGTGCCTGCCGGGTTGGGGCAGGCACTTTGGTTATTCGTTAAATTCCGAGTGAGGTTTTCAAACCCTGAAAATCCGAGTCCGGGGCGGAGGCCGTGCTGCAGCCGCGCTCCTGTGCCAGTTGCTGTATGTGCTGGATACGGTTGTCGGGGCTGGGGTGCGTGCTCAGGAACTCGGGCGGCGCCCCTTGCTCTTCCTGCTGCTCCAGCTTCACGAAGAAGCCGGCGGCGCCGTCGCAGGCGTAATGGCGGGTGCCGCCCAGGTAGGCCACAGAGGCCTCGTCTGCTTCTGTTTCGGCATCGCGGCTAAACTTTAGCCCGGCCAGGGTACCGGAGAGCTGCGCCGCAATCTGCTTTAGCGTGCTGGGGTTGTTCCCCAACGCCACCGACAGTAACAGGGCAATACCGTAGTCGCGCTGTAGCTGCTTTACGCTGTGGCGCTTATCGGCGTGGGCAATCTCATGGGCCAGTACACCGGCAAAGTGGTCCTCGTCCTCCAGAAACTTAATTAGGCCGGTGAACACGTAAATCTGGCCCCCGGGGGAGGCAAAGGCGTTAAGCGTCTCATCGTCCTTAATGATCTTAACCGTCCAGGGGAATTCCTGCTGATACTTTACCTCGCCGGAGGTGAGCACGCGGTTCACGATGCGGTCCAGGTGCTGGTAGGCTTTCTGGGTATTGGCGTTGGAGCTGTTTCGCTCCAGCAGCTTGCCTTGTGCCCGGTAGGTGGAGTCCACCTCGTGGGCGACCTGCTGCCCCAGGTTCACGTCATCCTGAATCGAGAAGATCACGCCGTCGTTGTTGTCGCAGCTGCTGAAGGAGAGCATACCTGCCATGGCCAGAAGCCACACTGGAGTGTAAATTAGTTTTTTCATGTTTTGATAAAAGCGTATAAGGGTGCAACGCAGTACTTCTGCATTTTTGTACAGCCTGCGGCAAATATATGGCCAAATGCTGTAGGAACGGGCATTGCAACCTGCTTTACGTTGGCAGGTGCGTCCCTGGTTGCAAGGGGAGTTCCGTAAAACCAGTGCAAAAGGGAAATAAAAAAGCCCTCGGTAAAACCAAGGGCTCTCTTAGTGTAGTATGTGGTTTATTTTACGGATGAGCTGACAATCGGGTTGCCGTCTGTGTCCAGTTCCACGATCTCGTAGTTCAGGGCCTCCAGCTTCGGAAGCACTGTTTTCTTATCACCCACCACCACAATGTGCATGTTGTTTACCGGCAGGTTTTTGGCCGCCAGCGCATTAATCTCCTGACTGGTGATGCTGTTCAGGATCTCCGTCTGTTTCTTCACGAAGTCCTTGTTCAGGTCATACTCCAGGATGCGGCCCAGGAAGCCGGCTTTCTGGAAAGGCGTTTCATACTGGCGTGCATCGGCCTGTCCAATAGAGCTCTTCATGAACTGCAGTTCATCCTCCTTGATACCGTTCTGGTGGAAGTCGGTCAGCTCCTTCATAAACTCTGTTACCGACTCAGCTGTGGCATCGGCACGCACACCGGCAGAGGCCGTAAACGGGCCGGCATACTTGCTGCCGCTGAAGTAGGAGCGAGCCCCGTAAGTATAGCCTTTATCCTCGCGCAGGTTCAGGTTGATGCGGCTGTTAAAGGCACCGCCAAGGTTGTAGTTCATCAGCCCCAGCTTGTAATACTCCCCGGTGGCATCGTATGGCATGGCCATGTAACCGATCCTGATCTCCGACTGCGCCGCATCCGGCTTGTCCACCAGGTAAATGCGGGTCTTCTCAATGGCTGGAGTCTTCACGTCAGCAGGCAGTTGCACGTTCTTCTTCTTCCATTTCTTCAGGAAGTTGAGCTTACCCATCAACTCTTTCTCCGAGATGTCGCCTACCACAACCAGTTGCGCCACAGAAGGGGAGTAGTTGGCGTTGTAGAATTGCTTCACATCCTCCAGGCTAATGTTCTCCACCGTTTCGGCAGTACCGGAGGTCGGAATCGCCATGATGTGGCCATCGCCATAAAGCAGCTTGCTGTATACGTTGTTGGCAATGGCCGTTGGCTGGGTGGCCTGGTTGGCTATGGCTTCCAGTTGCTGCTTTTTCAGGCGCTCAAAATCATCCTGCGCAAACTTGGGCCTGAACAGGCGCTCCTCCAGCAGGGCCAGCGTCTTGTCCAGATTCCTCTTGAGCGACTGCACCGTGATGTAGGTGTCGTTCTGGCCGGCGCTGATGCGGATGGAACTGCCCAATTTATCCAGCTCGTTGCTGAACTGCTCTGAAGTATAATTCTGGGTGTCTTCGTTCAGCATATCAGCTGTGAGCGAGGCGATACCTGCCTTGCCAGGGGTGGCTGCTGCCAGCCGGTGACCTCCTTTAATGGTCAGTTGCATGGTAACCGTTGGAATCTCGTTGGTGTTGGTGCCGATCATCTTCAGGCCGTTCTTGAACTTGCCAGTATAGTAGTTTGGCACCGCCACTACCGGGTTCTCGCCGGCTCCGGGGCGCTTGCTGCGGTCAAAAGTATCTACCGCCTTGGTATACTTCAGGCCGCTGTACTCGTCTGCTCCGGCGGTGTAGCCATCTGTAGAGATCGTGTAGTTATCAGCTTTGGCCAGCAGCTCAGGCTTCCCTTTTGGCACCACGCTAAGTATAACGGCTGGCTTGCCTTTAATGTACTGATTGTACACACGCTGCACGTCCTCCTTCGTTACGGCCTGGATGCGCTTGATCTCCTCCTGAATGTAGTTTGGGTTGTTGCGGAAGGTCTCGTAGTAAGCCAGTTGCGATACTTTGCCACTCACGCTGGCCATGCGGTTGATCAGGCTCGACTCGGCCTGCGCCTTAAAGCGCTGCAGGTCCTCCTCGTTAATGCCGCGTGTTTCGAACTCGGCGATGGACTTGCGGGCCAGCTCCTCGGTCTGCGCCAGCGGCGTGTTCGGGTAAGCCATCACTGTTATGCCAAACTCGCCGGCCAATTCTGATGCAGAGTTAAAGACAGAAGCCTGCATTGCTTTCTGCTCCTTTACAAAGTTCTTGTAGAAGATGGAGGTCTTGCCCTGGCCAAGTATCTCGGCCAGCACGTCCAGCGCCGGTTCGTCCTTGTGCCCTGATTCCGGTGCCGGGAAGGTCATGCGCAGCATCGGGAAGCGAATGTTGTCCTCGTAGCTCACGTAGCGGTCCCTGTCGAGCTTGGCAGGCTGTGGTTTCATGTCCTGCACGGCCGGGCCGGCAGGTATGGAGCCGAAGTATTTCTCTACCAGCTTCACTACTTCCTCCGGCTTCACGTCGCCGCCTACGGTAAGGGTGGCGTTGTTGGGGCCGTACCAGCGCAGGAAGAAGTTCTTCAGGTCGTTTACGTCCACCCGGTTCAGGTCTTCGATGTAACCAATGGTGGTCCAGGAGTAGGGGTGGCCGTAGGGGTAGAGGTTCTTGGAGGTCATCTCGTACACCAATCCATAGGGGCGGTTGTCATAGTTCTGGCCGCGCTCATTCTTCACCGTCTCGCGCTGTACCTCGAACTTAGGCTGCGTCACGGCATCGAGCAGGAAGCCCATGCGGTCGGCCTCCAGCCACAGGGCCGTTTCCAACTGGTTGCGGGGCACGGTCTCGAAGTAATTGGTGCGGTCGCGGTTGGTGGTGCCGTTCAGGGTGCCCCCCGACTCAGAAACGATCTTGAAGTGCTCTTCGTCGGCCACGTTATCGGAGCCCTGGAACATCATGTGCTCAAAAAAGTGCGCAAAGCCGGACTTGCCAACTTCTTCTCGGCCTGAGCCCACGTGATAGGTTACATCAACGTGCACGACCGGGTCGGAGTGGTCTTCATGCACGATCAGGGTTAGGCCGTTAGGGAGTTTATACTTGGTATAAGGAATCACCAGCTCGTCGCCTTGCCGGGTCACCTTTTCTTCGAGTTTCGTCTGCGCCTCGGCTACGCTTACCACACTAGCGGTAAGCAGGATGCTCAGCACGGTTTTGTTCATCATGTGCTTTATTGTTTGGTGAATGTTTTCCCTAACAATATAGTAAAAAGCAAGGAAGGTATTAAAATAATATAGACGAACCCCTATTTTGTCTCGCTCAACACCTGCCTGGCGAACATTACTGAAACCGTGAGGGTGAGCAGGGAGATTACCAGCATGGCGGTGGTGAGCAGAAAAGCCATACCTGCTGTCTCGGTAGCATCCGGCCCCTGCGGCTGCTGTACCATGCCCAGCAAGCGGGTGAAATAGGTAGCAGCCCGCCATCCCAGCAGCAGCGTAAGCAGACCCGCTTCTATTGTGCCGAGCATAAAACCCCAGCGCTTGCCCCGGTTCAGGAAATGCCCGGCTGTCAGTCCTATCAATCCGCCGGCGGCCCCGGTAAACAGCGCCGTGTTGGCCTGCTCGCCGGCCAAATCTACGGCTACCACGCCGCAGCCCAGCAAAAAGAACCCGAAGAAGGCGTAAAGGTAGGATATGTTTTTGTGCATGGATGCTCAGGTATAAGTATGGTGTAAAGATAAAGGAGAAAATGGAAGTAGGAAAGGGGAGGTGTAGTTGCTGGCCTGTCTTGCTTCAGTATTTCGGACGTGCGCTGGTTATACTTTATACTTATGGGCAATTTTTCAGAGCTCTGCCTGGCGCAAGCGTCCAGACTTGTGTCCTTTTATGGTGTCGGGTTTGCAACCCGACTGGCTTGCAGAGCCATACTTCAACTTTGGCTATACTTCCATAGCCGCTGCTTCCTTCATTTCCGCTCTTTCGGATTTGCAATCCGAAAGTTAAATAGTAGCGGATTTGTAATCCGCAAAAGCAAACGAAGTGGCTACGGAGAGGAAAGCGGATTACAAATCCGGAACAGTCGTTGTTTTATCTTTGGCTATACTTTTATACTTCTGTTTATACTTGCTGCTCCTATAGCCTCTCTGGCGCAGGCGTCCGCTTCTGTCTTTACTTGCACTGCCTCCCGCATCTTGATACAAGCTTTGCTTGCTAACCACTGCTAATCCTCCAGCCCTACAAACCTACTGTTTCATTTCTACCTTTGTTGCTCTCAAGCCCGAGAGGGCTCGTCCTTTGGCATCGCGCTGTGTTCCCTCCTGCGCCAAGGCGCTGCCCTTAGCGGGCACCGGATCTCACAAGGCGCTCCACCCAAGGACTGGGGTCAGATTCGATAGCCACAGCTGACGGAGTAGGAACAGAGCTCCCCTCCTTAGACTACCGAGAACGAGAGTTCGAAGGTAGCGAGCGTAGCTCTGAGGGGTAGGGGTGGTTGGACCAGGTGCTACAGAATTCCCCTCCTCGGAGGGGGCAGGGGTGGGTTTACACCTGTAGGGACAGGTCGCGACCTGTCCGCGCTACACCAGCGGCTATAAAACTTATACTTTGGCTAAAGCAGTTTCAGACTCCCTTAGCCAAGCCTCAGATCCCGGACTTGTTACGGGGCAGGGGCAGTTGAGACCGGTATCATATAAATTCCCTCGCTTATTCCCGACGAAGAGCTAAGGAGAAGAACATTGGCGTACAACTTTTGCCCTGATCTCAAGTATTATCCTCTGAGGCAGGGATGAAGAGGAAGCCTCCTACGATGACGAAGAAAGAAATACACGAATTATATGCCGACGCGGGGAAGTCTGCTGCCTGGGCTGGCTTGCGTTATACTACGGACGAGAAACCGGGCTACACCCGCAAGAAAGCAGGGAAAGGCTTTTATTTTCTGGACGAGAAGGGGGAGAAGGTAACCGATGAAAAGGTGCTGGAAAGGCTGCAGGCGCTGGTGATACCGCCCGCCTGGACCGAAGTATGGATCTGCAAGTTTGCCAAAGGGCACCTGCAGGCTACGGGCCGCGACACAAGGGGGCGCAAGCAGTATATTTACCACCCGCAGTGGCAGCAGGCCCGCAGCCTCACCAAGTTTGGGCGCATGATAGAGTTTGGACATGCCTTGCCTAAGCTGCGCGAGCGCATGCAGGAAGACATCAACTCCCGTAAGTTGGACCGCCGCAAGGTCACGGCGCTGGTGCTTACCATTCTGGACAACGCCCTGATCCGGATCGGGAACCGGCATTACGCCAAGTCTAACTCCTCCTATGGCCTTACCACCCTTCGCGACAAGCATGTGAAAATTAACGGCAGCAGTATCAAATTCTCTTTTGTGGGTAAAAAAGGCGTGGCGCAGGAGGTGGACCTGAAAGACGGCCGCCTGGCCCGGCTGGTGAAGAGGTGCAAGGATATTCCCGGGTACGACCTGTTCCAATACTTCGATGAGAACGGAGAGCGGCAGACGCTGGAGTCGGGCGACGTGAACGAGTACCTGCGGGAGGCCACTGCCCACAACTTTTCGGCCAAGGATTTCCGCACCTGGGGAGGCACTGTGCGCATGGTGGAGTGCCTGGAGAACGTGCTGGACGAGCAGCCCGACCTGGACAAGGAAAAAGCCATCAAAGCGGCGGTGAAGGATGTGGCCAAAGGACTGGGTAATACCCCCAGCGTGTGCAGCAAGTACTACATCCATCCGGAAGTGGTCAATCTGTTCCGGGAAGACAGGCTGATGAGTTACCTGAGGCGCCATGATGCCACCAAACCGAAATCGAAGTACCTGTCGGGTACAGAGGAGTTGGTGCTGAAGATGCTGCAGCGGGTGGCGAAGGAAAAGAAGGTGGCAGCTTGATTATACTTTATAACCTAAGTTGCCATTGACCCACCCCTGCCCCTCCACGGAGGGGAATTTCGCAAAAGAGTAGATGATTTCCCTCCGTGTAGGGAGCCGTTAAGTTCTAATTAATTTGTGTTTTTTACGCTCCTAAATGCCCTTGCTCGCCTCCGGCGAGTGTGAGCTATCTGGTGGCGTCCCGCCACTTGTGCCACAGGCATAGTTAAAGTGGCCAAAGGCCATATCAATTCGCACACTCGCCGGAGGCGAGCGAGGGCAAACGAAAGAATGAAACGACCCTGCTCCGGGGAGGGGGAGGGAGAGGGGTTACACTTCCACTGCATTCATGAATCACAACCTGAATTTTATACTTGTCTAGGTTTTATACTTGTCTGGCTTGGCTGTAGCCCGAGATGTAAGTTTTTGACTTACTTTCCTTTACAGTCTAGATCTTAAAGTATAAATCAGTAGCTGATCTCGAAGCGGGCTGTGTCATACTCCACCAGAGGAACGTTTATACTTTTAGTTTCTATGGCTCCGGCTGCTGTCACTTCCCACTCCACTTTCACGTTGGAGGTGCGCTTGAAATAAAATCCTCGAACGAATTTATCAGCTGTGGTGGCAGCGTTATAAATCATACTATCCCTACCATACATTTGTCCATTGACAGGTGAAGTCGTTGCATTCAATGCGTAGGTGAGGGAAACCGTCAGGCTTTTGTCAGGGGAGGGGGCCGCGTTGGTTACGCTTACTTCCAGATAGGAGCCTTTGGCCAGGAACACATCCATATGGTTTGTTTGGTTGCGCTTTATCTCTTTGCCAAAACCATTTTTAACCTCCACATAGCCTTTTTTCTCCGGAACCACCCAGTATACTATTTGCCTGGCTTGTGGCGTACGGATAAACTCGTATTCTCCCTGGCTGTTTGTGGTGGAGGAGGAAACTACTGGGGTAAAAAAAGTATAAGTATCAGGCAGTCCATCGCTTAAGAAGAGGTCTACCCTGGTGTCTGCAAAAGCCTGGTTGGTGTCTGGGTCGATCACTCTACCGGTAAATTTCGTGTCGCTGTCTTCGTTCTCGCAGCTGGTGAAAAAGGCGAGCAGCAGGAAGCTTCCAGCAAGTGTAGTCAGTTGTCGTGCGCGATGCAGCATAGGATCAGCAGGTATATAGTTGCTACAAGATAGAAGAAATATCTACACGTAACCAGTAGCCTGTCAGCTTATAACTACCTCTTACTTCGGCATATTGTCCAGCGACTGCCAGAGGTATTTGCTGGCGATGGTGCGGTAGGGGCGCCAGTTCTCAGCGATCTGCTGCATCTGCAGGCGCAGTGCCTTGCCAGAAGCATCCAGGCCGTAATGGCGCTTCATGGCGTTCTGTATCCCGAGGTCGTCCACGGGGAAAATGTTGGGGCGCTCCAAGGCAAACATCAGCAGCATCTCCACCGTCCAGCGGCCTACGCCTTTTATCTGTGTCAGGTGCTTGATCAGTTCCTCGTCTTCCATGGCATCGATGGTGGCATGTTGCAGGTTACCGGCCGCGGCAAAGGCGGCCACATTGCGCACATACCCGATCTTCTGAAACGATAGCCCCGCCCCACGCAGCTGTTCGTCCGGGGCGGCCAGCACCAGCTCCGGGTACGGGTACTCCTCCGGGAACAGCTCCCTGAAACGCCTGAAAATAACCGCCGCCACTTTCGTACTCAGCTGCTGCGACACGATGGAGCTGAGCAGCTTAAAGTATACATCTTCTGAACGGGAAGACTTGAGCGGTTGCCCGCGTTGGATGATACCACAGATGATAGGGTCTGAGGCGAAGGCTGCCATTATCTCGGGAGTGGGGTAGGAGGCCATTTTTATAGATAAAAGGCTGTTTGACAAAGGATAAAGGAGTTAAAAATCATTTTGTAGGGACAGGTCGCGACCTGGCCGAATCGTTCCCCCAACCAAATATTCTGAATCAGGAGCTACAGAATTTTAGGATGAACGGGAATAGCAACGAGCAAGGGCTGTGGTCTATACATGTTGCGTCGAAAAGCTGGTCGCTCGGACAGGTCACGACCTGTCCCTACAGTGTGCAGTTTCTGAAGCCTACACCCGCACCTGCTCCTGGCTTAGCGCCTGCAGTACCTGCAACAGGTGCTGGTGCATCTGCTCTGTAATATCCAGGTGGGTAACGAAGCGGATCATTTGCGGGCCGAAGCTGGAGGCCAGTATGTTCTGGGAGGCCAGCGCCTGTACGAAGGCAGCGTCAGTTATACTTTCGTTCAGCTTAAAGATCACGATGTTTGTTTCTACCGGCATCACGCTCTCCACATAGCTGGCCTGCAGCAGCGCCTGCTCCAGTTCCTTTGCTCTGCGGTGGTCTTCCTGCAGGCGCGCCACGTGGTTATCCAGGGCGTAGATACAGGCGGCCGCCAGGTAACCGGCCTGCCGCATGCCACCACCTAGCACTTTGCGCACTCTCCTGGCTCTCCTGATGAATTCTTTGGAGCCGAGCAACACCGAGCCAACCGGGGCGCCCAAGCCCTTGGAGAGGCATACCGAGATGCTGTCGAAGTATAGACCGTAGTCCTGGGCGGCATCGCCGGAGGCAGCCAGGGCGTTGAACACGCGGGCGCCGTCCAGGTGCAGGGCCAGGTGGTGGCGCTTGCATACTTCCGAGATGGCAGCGATCTCCTCTAACGTATAAAACGAGCCACCACCCTTGTTGCAGCTGTTTTCCAGGGCCACCAGCCTTGACTCGGGGAAGTGGATGTTCTCCAGCGGACGGATATGGGCCTCTACTTGCTGGGGCGTCATCTTACCGCGCTCGCCGTGCACCAGCGCTGTGGAGGCGGCCGAGTTAAAGGCAATGCCGCCGCCCTCGTATTGGTGAATGTGGGCGGTGATGTCGCAGATAACCTCAGTAAGGGGGGCCGTGTGCACCTTAATGGCGATCTGGTTCGTCATGGTGCCTGAAGGGCAGAAGAGGCCGGCCTCCATACCAAACATAGCGGCAGCTTTTTCCTCCAGGGCGTTCACCGTGGGGTCCTCGCCGTACACATCGTCGCCAACGGAGGCGGCAAACATGGCCTGCAGCATGTCAGGCGTTGGTTTGGTTACGGTATCGGAGCGGAGATCTATCTTCTGTGTCATGAATATGCTTTGGGAAAAAATTTTACTTTGTAAAAATAATAACTTACTTTTGCCCTTCAAATTAAAATCATTGCAACGATGGGAGTTACTAGATTAAAAAGAAAAGATCGCAAAAATAAGGCTAGAGCAAACAACAAAGTAGCTAAGATTAAGCAGCTTCTGCTGACGCCTGTTATCAAGAATGTTGACATGGACGAGCTGAGAGCACAATTTGGAGAGGCTCCTAAAAACAAGCCTGCTGAGCAGAAAGAAGAAGCTGCCGCTGAGTAATCCTTATTTTCCGCGAAAGTAAGTCCATCTGCTGCCGCTGCTGTTGTAAGCGAATGGCGGCGGCTTACGAAACAAGATTTCAAGTGTGTTTGCTCGTGCAGGCACACTTTTTTTATGCCCGCTTGCCCAGTTCCACCACCTGCAGGTCCTGCACCTTGCCCTCGTTTATACTGAACTTTACCATCGTCCGGACTTTGTGGAAGCCATGCCTGCCCGCCGCGCCCGGGTTAATGTGCAGCAGGTTGTGCAGGCTTTTATCCGTCATTATTTTAAGGATATGCGAGTGGCCGGTGATGTAGAGCTGTGGCGGGTCCTGTTTTATACTTTGGCGCACGTCGGGGTGATACTTGCCGGGGTAACCGCCGATGTGTGTCATCATCACGTCCAGCCCTTCGGCCACAAAACGGTTCACTTTGGGGTGCACCTGCCGGATACTTGCATCATCGATGTTGCCGTACACACCCCGCAGCGGCGCCAGCTCTTGCAGCCTGTCTGATACCTCTATACTTCCAAAATCGCCGGCATGCCAGATCTCGTCGCAGTCAGAGAGCAGGCGTAGGATTTGGTCGTCGAGGTAGGAGTGGGTGTCGGAGAGGAGGCCGATTTTGAGCATGGGAGTTTCGGGAGTTAGAGGGTTTGGGAGTTAGAGAATTAGAGAGTTTTACCTTTCTTAGGTGCCACAAGTTACTGATTTTTCTCCGGACGGGCGGCGATGGTTGCTCCAGTAAGGCGAATCCGGAGATTTGCGCTTATACTTTGCCACGGGAGTGACTTCCGCGCTATTCCTGCTCCTTGCGATTAAAGGGAGTGACATTTGCGATACCTGGTCTAACCACCCCTGCCCCTCCTAAGCTTTTTCGAAGGCCCCTACCCCCAGGAGGGGAGCTTATAATTACTCCTGCTGAAGTATAAATTTCGTAGTCGCTGGTATAGCGCGGACAGGTCGCGACCTGTCCCTACAAAGTATAAGCCCACCCCTAGCCCCTCCGAGGAGGGGAATTATACTTGCTCCTTTTCCGGTCATTCCGACGAGAGGAGGGATCTAGTGGGAGCTTTAGACGAAAGACTATGTGACAAAGGACAAAAGAGGTAAAGTATAATATCACTTGAACTTGCGGCATCGCTAAAGCAGCGACTATCGATTCTGATCCCAGTCTTTCCGTTGAGCGCCTATGCGAGTTTTTCCGGTGCAGAGCGAGAGCGAGGCAGCCCGAGGCACGAGGGCAGGAAAAGCTCCCAGCGCGATGCCCTTATCGAGGGCCCCTACCCCCAGGACGAGCCCTCTCGGGCTTGAGGGAGCCAAAGCCAGAAATGAAACGAGCAGGTTGTAAAGCCATGGATCAGCAGCAGCTAACAACAATAGCCTGGTTCCAGTGGAAGGAAACATCGGTAGGAAAGTATAGCCAAAGTATAAACTACCTTATCGCAACTTGAAGGGTGGCAAAAAAGGCTATCTTTGTACAAGAGCTAATTTCTTGAAAAAGAAGGTTTTCAGCCCTTTGGAGAATAGATCAACTTAATGAACGGATTTAAATCTAGTACAACTTAGAATCTTACTATAAATATGAAGAAGCTATTTCTAGCATTGATCGGACTTGCATTTTTTACATCTTGCGAACAAGCCCAGGGAAGATTGACGGATGTGGCCAAAGACATCGCAAAAGAAGAATTCAAAAATCAAACAGGATTTGATTTTGATTCAACTAAATCAAAAATAGATACCCTGAACGTAGAAGGTGAGTTAAAGCGCGCAGCTAAAGATAGGCTCCAGGAAGAGCTAGACGCGATGTAAAGCCAGTCGTTGCTGGTGTTACCGGCAACAATACACAACACCATTCCCAATTCTTCGTCCGGCAGAGTTCGTAATTTTAATAGAATGGAAGTGATTTAGTGGTCCTGGATTCATGCCCATGCCTTGTTTAGGCTGTAGTGCTGTAGGAGTCCTGCTCAAGCCATCCTATAGTCACGAGGAGGGAAGGGCTTGGTACCGACACGGCAGGGTGCAGTTTATGGTAAAAGGGTTCCGGAACAGGAAGCATGCTTGAAGGTAACATAAGTCCGTAGCAAAACCGCCTGAGTAACAGTGCCGTAAGTGTAAACAGGACTAATTTAACTTCAACATGCGCATTAATACCCATACACCATACAAGGCAATCATTTCTGCTACCCTGGTTCTGCTCTTCCCGCTTATGATAGGTTGCTCTACCTTTTCCGGCAGTGGCAGCGTGTCCAACGATCCCGAAGTAGCCCATCAGGAACGGGAAGTAGAGCGATTGGAGCGGGAAGTGAAAGAGGCAGAGCGTCTTTCAGAGGAAGCGGAGCAGCGCGAAAAAGCAGCCAAAAACAGGCTGAAAGCCGCTGAACACGAACTAAAGGCGCTGGAGGAACGTGCCAAGAGAAGAAGCGAGTACTAGGCTTCTGCCCACCGTTCAGATAAGGAGCTATTCAGGTAAAAGCCTGAATCGCTCCTTTATTTCTGGTTGTAGTGCAAGTGTTTCCAATATAACCGGTTCCAACCACCCCTGCCCCTCAGAGCTACGCTCGTAAGCTTCGAACCCGCGTTCTCGCTAATCTAAGGAGGGAAGCATATCTGCAGGTATAGTTCCCCTCCCTGGAGGGGTTAGGGGTGGGTATTACACCTCCCATACTTTTCCACCCATGACTTAATCTCCCGAAGCACGTTGGGTATGGCCCTTTTCACCTCTGCATCATCAAACCGCAGAAACCTTACCCCGAGCTGTTCCAATTCCCGCTGCCGGGCAGCATCCTCTTCCAGACTATAGTCATGGCTGTCGCCATCTATCTCTATGGCCAGCATCAAGTCTTTGCAGTAAAAATCGACGATGTAGTTTCCCAGAGGTTTTTGCCTGTCGAAGTCGAGGCCGAGCAACTGTTTGTTTTTTAGCTCATCCCAGAGAAGCACTTCTGAAAGGGTACTGTTCTGCCGCAGCTGCCTTGCCAGCTCCTTTAGGTAAGGCTTATACGGTATGACTTTGCGCTTCATGCTGTTATCGGGGAACGATTGACCCACCCCTAACCCCTCCGAGGAGGGGAATTGTTCCGGACATAGTGAGATTTCGTGCTGTAACGTGCTACAGTATTATAAAATGCAGGCATCTCCAAAATACAGCTGAAAGCAGACTGGCTGAAGGAATTCCAGCCGTGTGATCAACTTCGCCCACCGGATAAAGTAATTCCCCTCCTTAGACAAGTCTTAGATCCCGGACTTGTTTCGGGGGAGGGGCAGGGGTGGTTGGACCCCGCACTGCAACACCTTTCTAACTCCCCAACTCCTAAACTCTCTAACTCCTAAACTCTCCAACTCTCTAACTCCCAAACTTTCCCTATCTTGCTGTAGAAAACAAAGGCCCCCCGACACATGCTGCAGCACAACACCCTACGCCCGAAGCAGGCGCTGAACAAGGCTTACCTGCGACTGAAAACAAGCAGAACCGAGATAGAGCAATTTAAGCTGGCGCTGACGGCGTTGCTGGATAACATAAACCTGCACGAGACGGAGGAACACGCCAAGAACCACCTGCGTGATTTTCTGCGGTTGACTTTTTATGATAAGTATGGGGTGAACACCAAGGGCAAGACCGACCTGGTGATCCATACCGGAAACAATACCAAGAGCAATGCCGGGGTGCTGCTGGAGGTGAAGCGGCCCACCAACAAGGCCGACATGCCCACCACCGACAACCTCAACTACAAAGCCACCCACGAGCTGCTGCTCTACTACCTGCGCGAGCGCCTGGAGCACCACAACCACGACATGCGCCACCTCATCGTAACCAGCGTGCACGAGTGGTTTGTGTTTGATGCTTTTGAGTTTGATAGGCTGTTCTTTCGGAACACGCAGCTGAAGAAAGACTTTGCCGACTGGAGCGCCGGGCGCAAGGCCAGCGGCAGCACCGATTTTTTCTATAAAGAGATTGCCGCGCCCTACATTGCCAGCCTGCAGGAAAATATCAGTTATACTTATTTTAACCTGAAGGAATACGAGAAGCCGCTGCGCAACCAGAACCCGAAAGACGATGTGAAGCTGGTACAGCTCTACAAGCTGCTCTCGCCGGCGCATTTGCTTAAAGAGCCCTTCGCTAACGACGCCAACTCCCTGGATCGCGATTTTTACCTGGAGCTGCTGCACATCATCGGGCTGGAGGAAGTGAAGGAGGGAGGTCGCAAACTGATCCAGCGGAAAGCTAAACCTAACCCCGGCTCGCTGCTGGAGGCCGCTTACCAGAAACTGCGCTCCGAAGACCTGATATCGGGCCTCGATAACCCCTACAGCTACGGCAGCACCCGCGAGGAGCAGCTGTTTAACGTGGCCCTGGAGCTGTGCATCACCTGGATGAACCGCATCCTGTTCCTCAAACTGCTGGAGGCGCAGCTCATCAGCTACCACCACGGCGACAAGAAGTATGGCTTTATGAGCACCGTGAACCTGCGCGAGTTCGACGACCTGAACGAGCTGTTCTTCGATGTGCTGGCCGAGCGACCCGAAAAGCGCAGCGCCAGCGTGAAGAGCAAGTATAACCACATCCCGTACCTCAACTCTTCGCTGTTCGAGACCACGGCGCTGGAGAAACGCACGCTGCGCATCTCTAACCTGAAAGACCGCAGCCTGCTGCCGCTCTACCCGCAAACCGTTTTCCGCCGCACACAGGGCAAAGACTTTATAAACAAGCACCCGGAACTGCACACGCTGGAGTACCTGCTGCGCTTTTTGGGCAGCTACGACTTCGGGGCCGAGGGCAAGGAGGAGATACAGGAGGAAAACAAGACGCTGATCACGGCTTCGGTGCTGGGGCTGATCTTTGAGAAGATAAACGGCTACCGCGACGGCTCCTTCTACACGCCCGGCTTTATTACCATGTACATGAGCCGCGAAGCCATACGCCGTGCGGTGGTGCAGCGCTTTTCGGAGAAGTATGGCTGGAACATCGACACCAGCTCGGCCGGACCAGGATTCGAATCCCTGCAGCTCCGCATCCACCAGAACTATACTTTAGAAAGTATAAAGGAGTATAACCAGCTCCTCAACAGCATGCGCATCTGCGACCCGGCGGTGGGCTCGGGGCATTACCTGGTGAGTGCGCTAAACGAGCTGATCGTGCTAAAGCATGACCTCCGGATTTTGACGAACCGCCAGGGCAAGCCGCTGCACTACGGAAGTATAGAAGTACAGAACGATGAGCTGATCGTGACCGACCTCCATGGCGAACCCTTCAGCTATACCGTAACCGAGCACCCCGACGGCCACCGAAGTATAAACCCGCAGGTGCAGGAGCTGCAGGAGGCTCTTTTCCATGAGAAGCAGACGATTATTGAAAACTGCCTTTTCGGGGTGGATATTAACCCGAACTCGGTCAAGATCTGCCGCCTGCGCCTCTGGATAGAGCTGCTCAAGAACGCCTACTACACCGCCCCCGAAAGTATAAACGGAGAGCCAGGCTCGGGCAAGTATACCCAGCTGCAGACACTGCCCAACATCGACATCAACATAAAGCAAGGCAACTCGCTGCTGAGCCGCTACCCGCTCACGGCCGACCTGAAAGAGGCCTTTGGCAAGAAGGGCCATAGTTTGCAGGCTTACCGCGAGGCCGTTTTAAAGTATAAACACACCAACTCCAAGGCCGATAAAAAGCAACTGGAGGCGTTCCTGGAGGAGATTAAGCAGGGCTTTAAGACCACGCTGGCCAACAACGACCCGCTGCGCAAGAAAATGGCCGACCTACGCGGGCAGATCTCGGTGATGCAGAACCCCGACCTGTTCGGGGCCAAAAAGGTAGACAAGAAGCAGCTGCAGCAAAAGCAGAAGCAACTGCAAAAGCTGGATGACGAGCGCCAGGCCATCGAGACGAACAAAGTATACGAGGGGGCTTTTGAGTGGCGCTTCGAGTTTCCGGAGGTGCTGGACGAGGAAGGAAAGTATAAAGGCTTCGATGTAGTGCTGGGCAACCCGCCGTACATACGCCAGGAGGAACTGGGCAGCTTTAAACTATACTTGCAGAAGGCCTACAGCACCTACGCAGGCACCGCCGACCTGTATGTATACTTTGTGGAGCGCGGGATAGAGCTGCTGCGCCAGGGCGGGCAGTTCAGCTACATTCTGCCGAACAAGTGGATGCGCGCCGGTTACGGACAGGCGCTGCGAAACTGGCTGCAAAACTACAGACTGGAGCAGCTGCTGGACTTCGGTGATTTGCCCGTGTTTGAGGAAGCCACTACCTACCCGCTTATACTTGCCGTGGCCAAGTATGAACCTGAGGCTGGCTATACCTTTGAGGCCGCTAATATAAAAACGCTAAAGTATGAGCAGGGGCTGGAGGCATACGTGCTGCAACACAAGTATGAGGTGCAGGCCGACCTGCTGCCTGACTCCGGCTGGACGCTCTCCGACAGCACCGCGCAGCAACTGCTGGAGAAGCTGAAAAACACCGGCACACCGCTGGGCGAGTATGTAAATGGAAAAATTTACCGTGGCGTTCTTACTGGTTTAAACGAGGCTTTTGTAATTGATGAGGCCACCAAAGAACGACTTATACTGGAAGATCCGCGAAGTGCGGAAATCATCAAACCGTTTCTGGCGGGCCGCGATGTGAAGCGCTACCAGCCGCCGAAGTCGGATAAGTATCTTATACTTTTCCCTGCCGGATTCACGAAAGAGCGAGCCGGAAAAAGTATAAACGAGCAACAGGCGTGGGAGTGGTTGCAAGAGAGTTATACTTCTGTGGCGGAATTTATGGCTCCTTTTGCTGAAAAAGCTGCTGCGCGTTGGGATAAAGGAGAATTCTGGTGGGAGCTCAGAGCTTGTGCTTACTATGATGAGTTTGAGAAGCCTAAAATTTTATATCCTGATATTTCTCTGAAAGGTGATTTTACTATAGATAGGAGTGGAGGCTGGTATATGGCTAACACCTGCTATTTCTTCAATTGCAATGATAAATTTATACTTGCCCTTTTAGCCAGTAAACTTATACTTTATTATTATAAAGAAACCTCAGCATCTGTAAGAGGAGGATATTTGAGGTTTTTCTCACAGTATGTTTCTCAGCTCCCCATCGCCACACCTGACGAAGAAACGAAAGCAAGTATAACGCAGCTGGTCGAGCAGATTTTAAGTATAAAACAAGCCGATCCGGCCGCCGATACGTTGGAGCTGGAGGCGGAGGTGGATGTGCTGGTGTACCGCCTCTATAACCTTACCTACGAGGAAGTGCTGCTGGTGGAGCCCGGCTTTAGCATGCCCCGCGAGGCCTATGAGCTTGCGCCCGGCATGGTAGCCAAGGTATAAACGCAACCTGTAACCATGCAAAACCTGGAAAAGCTTCCCCTGGAAGAGGGCGTAAAACAGCAGGTCAGGCTACACCGCGATTAGCTGCTGGCCGTGGCCGGCGTAAAGGTGGATATACAGGAGGTAGGCCCGGAGATCATTAACGTGAGGGTAGGGCAGAAGGAGCTAAAGAATGGCTTTCTGCATAACCAGCGGCAGTTGGTAAGCAGAGCAGCAAAGGTGTTAGCGCCACTCATGGGCGGACAGCACAGGATTCACTATACCACCTTAACCTTTAAGCCCGATTTCGCAGCCGTTACCACAGACTGGCTAAAAGAGAGGCTGGCTGAGTTCAGGCTTTCCCGTAACGACCTCATCAAGCAATCCGGTTTAGGCAAGGAAGTTCTGAGCAGGATTATGTCCGGCGCCGAACCTCCTGCACCGCATCAGCAGGCCGTCCTGTACTATTACTTCATGGTGCATGAGCTTAACCACAGCACCAGGGCGTTTCTAGCCTCCGACGACACACCTGCAGCAGACCTGTAGGAGCGAGCTGACGCTGAAGAAGTATAAATAAGCCGGTGCTGCGGTACTGCCGCCACGTAAGCAACGGGCCAGGCAAGTATAAAAATCGCCCTCGGGGAAGGCAGGGCCGGTAAGTTCTAATTTAAACGGCCTTGCCCCCGGACCCAGCCACAACACTCGCCCGCACTCGCGCTTCCGGATCTGCAATCCGGAAGCACTTACTACAAGGATTTGTAATCCGACTTTATACTTCGCCACCCGTCTTTATACTTCCAGCCTGCTAAAAAATCCGGCAGACAGGCAAAGCAGTAGGATCATTAGAATGCATACTTGTAATTATTGCGCATAAAGAGCAGAAAAACAGCTGTTTGCGTAAAATTTACGCTAAAGTTGTGCAATTGTGTCATTGGGTAAGTCATAAATAATGTGAAATTCGTACAATAAAAGTATATATAATGCTGACATATGCCACTCGCTAAGCTGCAGAAACACTTGTTCACGGTTGTACAAAAGGAGCCGCACGTTACAGTGCGCCTTTACCCGGAGATGAAATTTCTGTATGTGGAGTGGCAGGGCGTCATATCGAGCGAGGAGCTGCGTTCCGTTTTTATAAAAAACTGCGCTCTCGTAATTGAGCATGGGGTGGAGGTTGCCGTTGCCGATTTCAGCCGCCTTAGCATCCCCCTGCTGGCAGACCAGCTATGGATAGCCAACCATGCCAAGGAGCAGCTTAAGTGCAGCAAGCTAACGCGTATAGCCAACATTATGGCCCCCGAGCTACTGCAGCAACTTTCTATTGATACCCTGAACGGGTCATCCTCCGATGGCCTGCCTCCCTGTGTTACTCGCGATTTTATGCTGGAGGAAGATGCGCTGAGCTGGCTTTTCCCGGAAGGCTTTTGCTAAGTGGCTTGGCTATGCTTTAACGGCTGGCCAGAGTAGGGGCAGCTGTGTAGGGGCAGGCCGCAACAAACCCCATGCGTTGCTGCTGTCGGGCCTACGCCGGAAAAAGGGTTCGCAGCTTGCCCGGCTTTTTGTTCTGGAACAGCCGCAGCATAAACTTAAACACATTATACCCCTCTACCGATTTGTTGGGCGATTTCAGCGTTCGCCTGTAGTCCAGTGTTTCCATCAGGCTCTGCGTGTCGGTCAGGAGCAGGTACCTGTACATGTTCATAAAGTATTTATTAGCCTTTACAGAGCTCATCTTCAAGCCTAAGACCTCTTCCACAGCTCTTTTCTTGTTGTCCATACTTCTTTAAAATTTTATAAAACCAGTTAATTACAAGGTACCTTTTTTCGGGCACTAAACCAACAATAATCCTCTCTATATCAAATTGATTATCATATGTTAATATAAATGCTTACAAGTATAAACAGGAGGTAACTGGAACCAAGCTATCCTTGCTAGCTGCTGTTCCTCCACGGCTTTACAACCTACTCGCTTCATTTCTGGCTTTGGCTCCCTCATGGCCGGGAGGCCTCGTCCTCGGGCATCGCGCGGTGTTCCCTCCTGCGCCAGGGCGCTGCCGCATGCGCGGCACCGGATCTCACAAGGCGCTCAACCCAAGGACTGGGATCAGGTTCGATAGCCGCTGCCCTTGCTGTCATCTCGACCTTTGGGAGAGATCTCTTTAGAATTCCCCATAGATCTCTCACAGCTACGCTGGCTCTCTTCGGCTCCCGCCTCAAGAGTACTCGAGATGACAGGGAGTAGGGCAAGTGTGATTCTCCTCCTCGGAGGGGTTAGGGGTGGGTTTATACTTTGTAGTTCTGCTGTTCCGGATTGCAAATCCGAAAGAGCATGAAAGGGTGGGTTTATACTTTGTAGGGACAGGTTGCGACCTGTCCGCGCGAGAACAGCAGCTATACAATCTATACTTCAGCAGCAGTAGTTATAGGCTCCCCTCCTGGGGGTAGGGGCCCTCGAAAAAGCTAAGGAGGGGCAGGGGTGGTTGGAACCAGTGCTGCAGCCAGAAGCCCCGAAAGTGTTCAGGATCTTCTACTCGCAGCAGCTGCGCACGCAACGAAGTATTTAGAACGCAGGTTAGAAGCTAGCGAGCGCAGCTCTGAGGGGTAGGGTAGGAGTGGTTGAACACTGTACCCAATCTCCCGACAAGCCCCAAAGCAAGTATAAATCGTACCCCCGCTGCTTTTTTTGGCGGAAAGAGGATTACTTTGTTTATATAGCGTATTGCTATACCCTGCGGCCTCAGGCGGAAGTATAAACATCAACGAAAGAATTAAGAACAAGAAACAGCATCACTTATGGGAATGATGAAAGAATTTAAGGAGTTCGCCATGCGTGGCAACGTTATGGACCTGGCTATCGGTATTATCATTGGCGCTGCCTTCAACGGGTTGGTTAACTCCGTGGTAAAAGACCTGATCATGCCGCTGGTCGGCAAGGCTGTCGGCGACATGGACTTTTCGAACCTTTACCTGCCACTCTCCTCTGAAGTGCCCACCGGCCTTGCCCTGGAGGAAGCCCGAACGCTTGGGGCTGTGTTAGCTTGGGGTAACTTTATCACCGTGCTGCTCAATTTCCTGATCCTGGCGTTCATCATCTTTATGATCGTGAAAGCTATGAACAAGCTGAAGCGCAAGAAAGCCGAATCTCCTGCTGTGCCGCCGGCCGCAACTAAAGAAGAGGTGCTACTAACCGAAATGCGTGATGCCCTCCGCCAGATTGCGGCGAAGTAAGCGGTTATAGCAGACAGAAGTATAAAAAGCGCCGGTTCCCTAAAGACCAGCGCTTTTCTATACTTCTGCTATACTTTTTAGCCTGCTGGCGCAAGCCTCCGCTTGTACTTTCCCGGCCACTGCTTCCTTCCATTTGAACCAAGCTACTCTTATTTGCTGCCGCTGATCCACGGCTTTACAACCTGCTCGTTTCATTTCCGGCTTTGGTGCGCTCAAGCCCGCGAGGGCTCGTCTTGGGGGTAGGGGCCCTCGATAAGGGCATCGCGCTGGGAGCTTTTCCTACCCCCACCCAAAGACTGGGTTCTAATTCGATAGCTACAGCTACTCCTACATGTACCGGGCTCCATCCCCTGTTTTTAGGGGAGGGTTGGGGAGGGGGTGTCCCCCTTAGAAGGGGGCAGGGGATGATGATCGCCTGCGAAGAATTCCCCTCCCCGGAGGGGCTAGGGGTGGGTAATGCTTACCTAGGGCGCAGCCTATCATACTATGGCAGCGGCCCGGTGCGGCGCAAAACAAACATGCCTGCTCTTTACCGGAGCAGGCATGTTTGCTAAAGTATAGTTGCTGAAGCCTTACTTATCTCTGTCTTTCTCACGATCGTTGACATCAGCATCCACCGTCTTGGTTCTGGTGGTGGTGTCGTATTCCACAACCGTTTCAGTTACTTCGTACTCTGTTGCCACGGAATCACGGTCTACCACCACTTTGTTATCTTCTTCTGCCTCCAGGCTGGTTGTTCTATCGGTTCTTTCGCAGGCGGTCAAACTTAGCGAAGCCACAGCTACCACACCTGCTAAAAATATCCTTTTCATAGTTTTAATCATTAGTTCAACATAGATTAATACAAAACCAGGCAAAAGCCAGCTGTATTCTATATATCCTTTTACGGGTTCTTGCTAAGAAAAGGTGTGCTTTGCGTTAAAAGTACGGGCTATGCAGATCAGGAAATGTACAAAAACGCTTTCGCCGGGTGGCTAATCGGCAGCAGAGGTAAGGGGAGTGCTCAGCAGGGACTTATCTAACAGGTATGTTTCCGCATCCTGGAGAGAGGGGGGAAAGCGTGCCAGTTTATCCCTACTCCAAATATCCGAACAACTTGCGCAGCAGCACGATCTGGCCGAGGTGGTAAGCGTTGTGCTCGGCAACCAGCATAGCCTCCCGCAGCAGTGTTTGCCCCTGTCCGTGGGGAAAAGGAGCGTACAGGTCGGTTTTGGGATTCTGCACCAGCTGTACCAGCTCCTCCAGATCCTGAGTAAGGGTTCTCATGGTTTGCTCCAGCGCCTCCTGGCTTTCGGGGGCAGCCTGGGCGGGCCAGTAGTCATCGGGCCACGCGGGCTCCTGGTAGCTGGCGTTGCGGCTAAAGTCGAGTATGTCGTGCTGGGCAAAGCGCAGGTGCTCGAGCAACTGCCAGATCGTATAGGGCAGGCCTTCCGCCTTGCGTCCGGCCTCCTGCCGCGTGATTCCCTCCAGCAGCTCCTCCCGCGTTCGGAAGGCCTGTCCGCCGCGCATCAGCTTTACCAGCTGTTCCCGCAGTTGTTCGTCCTGTGTCATGGTGATGGTCAGGTAAAAGTATAAGATACTTGCTGCAGCAAGGGTAGGTTGCCAGGAGGGGCGAGCCAGGTGCGGTTCTACTGCCTGTTTATACTTGCTGAGGGAGCGCGGCTTGTGCAGGTTGTAAACCTGTAGCCTGGGCAGCTAAAGGGTTAAAACGGATCCCGCTCCGGGGGGCACAGTGCGAGCAGTTTTTGCGGCTTGCTGCTGAGCAGGCGCTTCAGCATAAACTTAAACAAATGGTAAGCTTCCTCTTGCCGCTGCTCGTCTTCCAGCTTCGCACGGAAGTCGAGCGTCAGCATAAAGCTTTCGTAGTCGTTGTAGAGCATGTACTCATACACATTGATGAAATACTTTTGCGCAGCCTTTCTGCTAAGGTCCAGGCCCACAACTTCCATCACAGCTCTCTTCTTTCCCATATGTTACCTCCCGTAGCCCAGGTGTGGTTTACATTCCTGCTTTGCGCTGCAAAACAGAAGTTAAAATGTATGTTAGAGGTGGTAAGTTACAGGAACAGAGTATCCTAAAAAATGACGCTGGTTACCTTTTTGGAAAAAAAGTACTGATAGCCAGGGGGCTATACCTCAGGCGCTAAACTAAAGCCGTGGTGTATTTGCCACACACAGTTTAACTTAAGCATACCGCAGCCGGTGCACCAGCAACACAGCCAGCGCAAACAGCACCACCGCCACCACCTGGTGCAGTACCCCCAGGCTCACCGGCACGGCCAGCAGCAGCGTGGCAATGCCCAGCGCCACCTGCACCAGGCAGGTAAGCAGCAGCGTGCGGGTAAGCGTACGGGCAACCCGGGGCAGTTCAACGGATCGGGAGCGCTGCCACAGCAGCCCCACTGCCAGCAGCACCAGCATGGCCACCCAGCGGTGCGTAAACTGCATCGCCGCGCCATTCTCCATCGCCTCCAGCCAGCTCAGGCCCTGCAGGTGTGTTGGCAAGAACTTGCCCTCCATCAGCGGGTAGGTGTTATAGGAGAAGCCAGCCTTTAGACCGGCCACAAAGGCCCCAAGTATGATCTGCACCAGTATTACCGCCAGCACAAGTAGTGAGAGCCTTTTATATCCTGCACTTGGGTGTTGCCTGTGCAGCCGCTTGCCAGCGGTCAGGTCGGCCACCGTCCAGAGAATGGCGCCGATCAGGGCCAGCGCTAGGCTCAGGTGCGCTGCCAGCCGGAAGTGGCTCACGTGCGGGTTGTCCACCAGGCCGCTCTTCACCATCAGCCAGCCCATCAGCCCCTGGGCCATGCCCAGTGCAAGTATGACCAGCAGCCGGCGGAACAGCCATTGGGTCAGCTGCCTGGTAAACAGAAAGTACAGGAACGGAAGTATAAACACTACCCCCATCACACGGCCGAGCAGCCGGTGCAGGTACTCCCACCAGAAAATCTGCTTGAAACCCTCCAGCGCCATGCCCTTGTTCAGCTTCTGATACTCCGGAAACTGCTTGTACTGCTCGAAGGCCGTGGCCCAGGCCTCCTCGCTCAGCGGTGGCAAGGTGCCCGAGATCAGGTTCCACTCCACGATCGAAAGCCCCGAGCCAGTAAGCCGCGTAATGCCGCCAATAACGACCATGGCCAGGATCAGCAACGCCCCACCCAGGAGCCAGTATACAATAGCCTTGTTATAGGATGATGTCTGCATAACCCGGCAAAGATCAGCGGAAAATAGTTTTTGAAGACTGACCTTCGTCATTGGAAGTATGATTTACTGGCGGGGTGGCTACAGTAGGCGCAGGTTCTACCTGCCTGCTTCCTGCAGTGGCTGTAGCCTCACTGATCCGTAGCCGGCCATGCGATCTAGAATCCGGCGGGGCTGGGTGTACGAGCTTACGAAGCTACTCTTGCGAGTTTAAAAGATATGGGGACGGGTATATTAAACTTCCGCAGTTTTTGTTAGATTGGAAATTCAATGGTTTACTTAGCCGCGCGCATGATCATACCCAATAAATTAATTAAGCTGGACTACAACCCGACCACGGACGTGCTGTTCATTGAGTGGCCCAACATGCACGATTACTCCTTGCCCGAGATGAAGTTCCTCATGGAAGAGATCATAGCCTCTGTGAAGCACTACGACATTAAACGGATACTGGCAGACTCGCGGCGATCGCACATCACCCTGGATCATGCGACATACGGCCAGCTGATCAGCAACATGGCGCTGATGCTGCAGACCACCCGCCTGCAGAAGTTCGCCCGCCTGACTACAACAGAGCTAAACCGCGAGACGATCGCCAGCCAGGCCGCCGCCCTCGTTAAAGACTCCATACAGTACCAGAGCTTTGATGATGCCGCCGTAGCCATGGCTTGGCTCACATCCTGAATTCTATACTTTATTCACTTATTAAAAGCAATAGCGAATGAGACCCTACATACTTGCCGAGACAAACTGGAAAGCCCTGAAAGAGCAGGAGGTGCAACTGGCGGTGCTGCCCTGGGGCGCAACCGAGGCACATAATTACCACCTGCCCTACGCCACTGATGTAATAGAGGCCGATGCCATTGCCGCCGCCTCTGCCAAAATTGCCTGGGAAAATGGCACGAAGGTGATGGTGCTGCCCACCATACCGTTTGGCGTAAACACCGGGCAGGCCGACATTAAGCTGGACATTAACCTGAACCCCAGCACGCAGCTGGCCATTCTGGATGACATTGTGGCCGTGTTGAGCCGGCAGGGCATCAAGAAGCTGCTGGTGCTGAACAGCCACGGCGGCAATGATTTTAAGCCGATGCTACGTGAGTTGGGCCTGCGCTACCCGGACATGTTTTTGGTGAGCTGTTTCTGGATACAGGCAGCCGACAGAAAGCAATTCTTCGAAGTACCCGGCGACCACGCCGATGAGATGGAGACCAGCCTGCTGCTGCACCTGCGCCCTGACCTGGTGCTGCCCCTGGAAGAAGCAGGAGAGGGCAAAGAGCGCAAATCGAAGGTAAAGGGGATACGAGAGGGATGGGCTTGGGCCGAGCGGCAATGGTCCATGGTGACGGAGGATACCGGCGTCGGCAATCCAAAGGCTGCCACCGCAGAAAAGGGAAAAGCTTTCCTGGAGGCCGCCGCCCGCAACATTGCCGGACTGCTAACCGAGCTTGCCCAGGTGGATGTGAACGAGCGCTACGGCGAGTAGCGCTCGTTACAAAACGAAAAAAAAGCCTTACACCGCGTGTAAGGCTTTTTTTTGCTTCAATGACTTTGTATCGTTAAAACTAAGCGCGTTTAACGTTAACCGCGTTCAGTCCTTTTCTTCCCTCTTTCAACTCGAATGTTACGTCGTCATTTTCTCTGATTTCGTCGATCAATCCAGTAACGTGCACGAAGTACTCTTGATCTGTGTTCTCGTCTTTAATGAAGCCGAATCCCTTCTCTCCATTAAAGAATTTTACTTTTCCTCTATTCATGATTTTTTTGTGATTGTAAAACTAAGACGTTTACAACCGTAAAAGTGTTCAAAAAAATTTACAAAAAGCTAATTAATTTTTATTATTTATCTTAAAACCGCATTAAAGGCGCTTTTTTTATCAAAAACATCGCATCTATTGTCGGATAGTGCGTAGCGGAAGACGCAGTATTCCTGTAGCTTCACAAAATTCGATAGCATCGAAGGGTCCGAAACCGTATCTTCGTATACTTATTGCAGATGTTTATGAAGACAAAATTTCTTGCTCCTTTGCTGGGCCTGTTATTGCTCGCCGCTTGCAGCCCGGATGAAGAGCCGGAGGCTAAACCAGCCCCGGCGCCACAGAACCTGTGCTACCTGCAGGAGCAGACCATCCTTTCCGGGACAACCAATACCACTATCCGGTATACTTATAACGACCTGAATCAGGTAATCCGCACCGAGCATTACGAGCAGGAGGAACTGACGGAGGTACGCACCTACACCTATACCTCAGACGGCAAACTGGCCCAGGAGCGCCTGCTTACACCCGATGAGCAGGAGGAGATCTCGTTTACGGATTACAGTTATAACCCGAAGGGGCGCCTCTCTAAGTATGAGGTAAAGCAGCGCGTGCCGGAGCTGGGGGCAGTGCATCGCATCGCTTCCTTTAAAGCAGCCTACGACCTGCAGAACCGCCTCACCTCTGCCACCGATTACCGGTACCAGGACAACAAAGAAGTAGCTGTCAGCTCGGTGACACAATCGTACCCGCGTGATAAACCTGTCGTGGCTACTGTAAAAGGGCTGGGAGGAGAGACGCTTTATGCGGCCTCTTTTGTGCTGGACTCTGCCCGTCGCACGCCACTCTCGGCTGTTCCGGTGTTTATGCACCGCAAACCGGGCGTGGGCTATCCTAATATGCAAAACATAACGAATTTCAGAGCTACTACCGGCTCCGGAGAGACTTTAGCTTTGGTAAAAGATGTAGCCTACACGGCCGCGTATACTTATAATAACCAAGGCTATCCTCTTACTGCCACCATTACCTATGCAGGTGAGGGCGGCCTGACAGACGGACGTACAGAGAATATATCCTATACCTACAACTGCCCTGATTAAGGCAGCATCACACTTCAGGCACAAAAAAGGCAGCTCCCGTTACTTTAGGAGCTGCCTTTTTATATCTATCAATGCGACTAACCCACCCTTAGCCCCTCCCGAGGAGGGGAATTGTATTTGCTTATGCTGCTGCAAACGTACTGAGCCGCGTTCTGCAGTACTGGTCCAACCACCCCTGCCCCTCAGAGCTGCGCTCGCTACCTTCGAGCTCGCGTTCTAAATACTTCGTAGCGTGCGCAGCTGCTACGAGTAGAAGATCCTGAACACTTTCGGGGCTTCTGGCTGCAATACCAGATCCAACCACCCCTGCCCCTCCTTAGCTTTTTCGAGGGCCCCTACCCCCAGGAGGGGAGCCTATAACTACTGCTGCTGAAGTATAGATTGCATAGCTGCTGTTCTCGCGCGGTCAGGTCGCGACCTGTCCCTACACGTGTAAACCCACCCCTAGCCCCTCCCGAGAGGGGAATTCTCCGCAGTTGATTATCATCCCCCTGCCCCCTTCCAAGGGTACTTATACTTGTTCCATAGCAATGGCAGCAGCTATCGAATTGAACCCAGTCCTTGGGTTGAGCGCCTTGTAGATTTCCGGTTTCGCTTTAGCGAAATTGCGACAGCAAAGGAAATGTACACAGCGCGATGCCCGAGGACGAGGCCCCTCGGCCATGAGGGAGCCAAAGCCAGAAATGGAGCGAGTAGGTTGTAAAGCCGTGGTTGAACGGTAGCTAGCAAGGATAGCTTACTTCAAGTTAGGGTTAGCAGTTGCTATGAAAGTATAAAGTATGGCTCTGTGAGCCAGTCGGGTTGAAAACCCAACGAATTAAAAGACACGGGCTGCAAGCCCGCGCCAGCGAGAGAAGGCGCAAGCGGACGCTTGCGCCAGAGAAAGTATAAAGTTAAAGTATAGCTGAAGCCTAAATGTGGCTTTTTGCAAACCAGCCGAGGCACAGACTCGCCGCCATAGTAGAACACAAGTCTGAAGAATTGCGCCAGATTTAGAAGATGGGGATATAAGTTTACACTTCTCTATAAATCCCAACTTAAATTTATACTTCCTGATTTACAAGAGCTTATACAACCTGTCCTTAAGTCCTGATGAAGCCTCTACCAGCGGTAGCCTCACCTGCGCCGTGCATACCCCGAAGCGCTCCAGCACTGCCTTTACGCCCACCGGGTTGCTTTCCTCATACATCAGCGGGTTCACATCCACGAAGCTCAGCAGCAGGGCAGAGGCTTCCTGGTAATTGTTATTCAGTGCGTGGCGCACCATGTTGCTAAACTTGCCGGGGAAGGCATTGGCCAGCACCGAGATCACACCCTGGGCCCCAAAGGTTGTCATCGGCAAGGTCAGCAGGTCATCGCCGCTGATGAGCATGAAATCCTTTGGCTTGTGCTTGGCAATGTACATACACTGCTCCAGGTTGCCGGAGGCTTCCTTTATACCGATGATGTTATCATGCGAGGCGAGCTTCACCGTGGTTTCGCCGCTCATGTTGCTGCCCGTGCGCCCTGGCACGTTGTAAAGTATAACCGGCACCGGCGAGGCGTTGGCCACCTGCACAAAGTGCTGGTAAATACCCTGCTGCGACGGCTTGTTATAGTAGGGGCTCACCGAAAGTATGGCCGTGATACCCTCCAGGTCAGTTTCAGCGATGCTGTTGAGTAGCTTTTGTGTGTTGTTGCCCCCCAGGCCATACACCAGCGGCACCCGCCCGTTTACGTGCTCCTTCACCTGCTGCAACACCTGGGCCTTCTCCTCGGCTGTGGTGGTGGCAGACTCAGCCGTAGTACCATTGATCACAAGATAGTCCACGCCGCCGTTCAGCACAAAGTCCAGCAGCTTGCGCAGCGCCTCGTAATCAACCGCATACTCCTTCGTAAAAGGCGTTACCAACGCCACACCTGTTCCTCTTAATTTATCCTGAATCATCTTGTCGCCTTATAAAATACGAAGTTCTGATTATGTTACCGATTCTGCAAATATCGTGTCAGATATCTGTTTTTGATGGGGTGCCAAGTAAACGCCAAAAGCAGCGAATGTGCTCCACGGGCAGCCTGACAAAGGTTAGAGTTCGATGAGGTAAAGTATAAAACCCAAGTTGCGATTTACTAATGCAGTGCAGGTGTAAACCCACCCCTAACCCCTCCAAGGAGGGGAATCACCTACTCTTTTATGAAATTCCCCTCCTCTGAGGGGCAGGGGCAGTTAGTCGTAACTCGATCTATAAAGTATAGACACCCACTCAAAGGAACCCTACAAACCCTCTAACTCCTAAACTCTCTAACTCTTTAACTCCAAATCTACTGTATATTATTCTCCTCCACCCACTTCAGGAAGGCATCCTTGTATACCTCGCCGATCGGAATTTCCTTGTTGCCGATGCGGATGCGGCTTTTCTCGATGCTGTCGATCTTTTGCAGGGACACGATAAAGGAGCGATGCACGCGTAGGAATTTGGAGTCCGGCAGTTTCTCCATCATCTTGTTCATCGAGAGCAGCGTGATGATCTTCTGGTCCTTTGTCTGGATGATGATGTAGTCTTTCAGGCCCTCAATCCAAAGGATGTCCCTGAAATCGACACGGATGGTTTTATAGTCGGCCTTGACGAACATGAAGTCGTGCTCCGCCGCGGCTGGCTGTGCAACAGGGGCCTCGGTGCCTTTCCCGTTTTTGCGCTGCAGCCTTTCCTGCGCCTTGGTTACCGCCTTCAGAAAACGATCGAAAGGGATGGGCTTGAGCAGGTAATCCACCGCATCCTGGTTAAAGCCCTCCAGCGCGTAGTCGGGGTAGGCGGTGGTGAAAATGATGAGCGGCTGGTGCCTGAGGATGTTGAGGAACTGGATGCCTGTCAGCTCGGGCATCTCAATGTCGAGGAACATCAGGTCTATCTGCTCCTCCTGCAGCACCTGCATGGCCTCGGTGGCGCTGGAGCAGGTTTTCACCAGGTTCAGGTAGGGCAATTTGCTTACGTAGCTCTCAATGATGTCGAGGGCCAGGGGTTCATCGTCAACGGCAAGGCAGCGGATGGTCATAGTTTTATCTGTTAGTAGGCTTAAAGTACAGTTTCAGTGTGGCGTAGAAAGTGCCCTCTTTTTCTTCAAACGTTAACTCATAACGCTTGTCGTAGAGCAGGTTCAGGCGGCGCTTCAGGTTTTCCAGACCGATGCCCCCGAAGTCGCGCTTCTTGTGCTGGCTGGTGTTGTTAATGGTACTGAAGAGCAGCGAATCGTCATGCACTACCAGGTTAAGGATAATCCCGATCTCATTTTTGCTCACCAGGCCGTGCTTAAAGGCGTTCTCCACCAGCGTCATCAGCAACATCGGCGCAATCTGTTTGCCCTCCAGGCTGCCGGCTATGTTAAACTTTATACTTGTCTGCTCGCGCAGGCGCAGCTTCTGCAAATCTATAAAATTCTTGATGTGGTCCACCTCTTTCTCCAGGCTTACCAGGGCATCGTTGCTCTCGTAGAGCATGTAGCGCATCAGCAGCGAGAGCTTCATGATGGCGTCGGGTGTCTCGGGGTGCTGCTTGTAGGCCAGCGAGTAAATGTTGTTCAGGGTGTTAAACAAAAAGTGCGGGTTCACCTGCGACTTCAGGAAAGCCAGCTCTGCCGTCAGTTTCTGCGTCTCCAGCTCTTTGTTGCGGCGCTCGTTGCGGATATAGTTGCCCGTCACTTTCAGGCCCGAGGAGATAAAGATGAGCACCAGCCCGCCCATGATGTACTGTAAAATGCGCTCGCTGCTGTAGAGCTGCGTCATCTCGCGGTTATACTCCCGGAAGAAGTAGAAGTCCAGCGGGGCCCGCAGCACGGCAATGGCCACTAAAGTGGTAAGTACGGCGGCAATGTAGAGGAAGATGCGGTTGCGCGCCAGGTACCGGGAGATGAGCACATACCAGTTAAAATAAAAGATGAAGATGTTAATGAGCAGGCCCACCAACACATCCATCACCTTTCCGAAAGAGAGGGCGCTGTTGCCGTAGAGGAAGTAAAATACCCAGGCGCCAAAAAGCACCCACGCGGCCACGTGCATCGCAACGGTGTACCTTTTCTTCTCCGCCATCTCTGGCAGCACTATGATTGGCTTTGGCAAGGATTTCAGGCTCATGTAACGGTATAGCAGCCAGTACGGTAAGTATGCATCCGCATTCTACTTGCAGCTGGCTTTTTATAGTATAAAGATAAGTAAAGTATAGCATTATTGTGCTGCCGCCTCTCTTCTATATACAAAGCTGCCTATAATGGCTACCAAAGCAGCATTTTAACGGACTAATTCGCTCAGAAGTACCTGTTTATACTTAGTCTAGGGTTTTAGGGGGTTGGTATAATCTATTTTTATGCTGTTGAATTTATCATCTTTTTTGTGCCCATACGCTACTTACCACAAAACTATGAAACCATGTATCATCGAAACCCATGGCCTGAGCTACAGCTTCGGGAAGCGGCAGGTGCTGCAAAACCTGGAGCTGCGCGTGCCACAGGGGGCCATCTTCGGATTTCTCGGGCCAAACGGCGCCGGTAAATCCACCACCATCCGTATTCTGCTGGGCCTGCTGCCCGTGCCCAAAGGGCAGGTGCGGGTGCACGGACAGGACCTGAACGATCACCGCATCGACATCCTGCGCCGCACCGGTTCACTCATCGAGATGCCCACGTTGTACCGCCACCTCTCGGGCCACGACAACCTGGAGATGCACCGTCGCATGGTGCAGGCACCCAAAAGCCGTATTGAAGAAGTACTGCAGATCGTGGGGCTTACGCAGGATGCACATCGCAAAACGAAGGAGTACTCGCTGGGCATGAGCCAGCGGCTCGGCATTGCGTTAGCCCTGCTCTCTGACCCTGAACTGTTGATTCTGGATGAGCCTACCAATGGCTTAGACCCCAGTGGGATAAGGGAGGTCCGGGAGCTGATCATCCGGCTGAACCGGGAGTTTGGAAAGACCATTTTCCTCTCCAGCCACCTGCTCTCCGAGATAGAGAAATGCGCTACCGAACTGGCCATTATTGACAAGGGAGCCACCCTCTACCAGGGCAGTTTGCCGCAACTCTACCAGGGCGCTCTCCAAAGCAGCGTGCTGCAGCTGGAGACGAGCAACAATGCCATTGCCCATAAGCTACTGACCGATCACCAGTACCAGTTGCTGCCGCAGGATGGCGACGTGCTGGCGGTGCAGGTGCAGGGCAGGCAGCAGGCAGCCCGGCTCAACCGCTTCCTGATCGTGAATGGCCTCGAAGTATACCGCCTCAGCACGCACACCCGGAACCTGGAGGAGCTTTTCCTGAACATCACCAAAGGGGAGGCCGAGCCCGCCGCCATACAAAAACCTATACTTGCCGGGAAAGTATGAACGCCATTACCTACTACCGCAGCAGCCTTAGCGCCGAGACGCTGAAACTGAAGAATACCTTTGCGCTCTGGCTCTCCGTACTTGCGCCTTGCGCGCTCCTAAGTATGAACGTGCTTGCCTTCTGGTCGAAAGGGCAGCATTTTATAACAGAAGGGGTTAACCCCTGGCACAGGTTTGCGATGCAGAATTTTAGCCTGTATACCATTCTGCTCATGCCCATTTTTATTGCGCTGCTCACCAGCCTTACGAATGGCATTGAGCACAAGTCCAATGGCTGGAAGCACCTCTACAGCCTGCCGCTGCCCAAAAGTACGATCTACACGGCCAAGGCAACCACGGTGGTGGGCTTGGTGCTGCTGAGCAATGCGGTGTTTGTACTGGGGTACCTGGCGGGGGGACTGTTCCTGATGCTGGTGCGCCCTGATCTGGGCTTTGAAAGTATGGTTGGCCTGACAGTGGTATTAGTGGCTGTGGTAAAGCTATTCCTGTCTACTTTTGTGATCATTGCCGTGCAGTTCTGGCTGAGCATCAGGTGGAGCAGCTTTGCCTTAAGTATGGGCGTGGGCATTGTGGCTATCATCACCGTAATGGTAGCCATGCGCTGGGAGTACATTCACTTATATCCATTCGCTTACCCCTTCATGTCCATCAAAAGCTTTCCTGCAGAGGCGGAGATATATAACCTGTTTAGCCAGGAGGTGCTGTTAAGCCTTGGCGGAGGCGTGCTGGTGTTTATACTTGGCTACATCGATATTTCCCGGAAGCGGATTTCTTAAGATTAGTGTTTGTTTGTTGTATGAGTAAAAGGCGGCACCGGGATTCCAGTGCCGCCTTTTTTGTGATTGCCATAAGTATAAAGCCTAAAGCAAGCGTCAAACTTAAACCTTACTCCATATCTTCTTTGCCTTCCCTGGTTTGGGCGCAGCGGAAACAGGTGGTTCGGTTGAGTTGCAGGTTTTCAACTTGCGAACGTACGGCTGCCAAGACGACAGCTGCAAAGTATTACCACAAGTTGCGCTTGCGCTAAGCTTGCGGCAGGGAAGTGGCTACCTGATCATCGCCAGAAACTCCTCCTCCGAGAGCATTTTCACGCCCATCTTCTCGGCCTTCTCCAGCTTGGATGGGCCCATCTTGTCGCCGGCCACTAGGTAGGAGAGCTTTTTAGAGATAGAGCTAACCACTTTGCCGCCGTGGCTGATGATCAGCTGCTGCAGCTCCTCCCGGCTCACGCTCTGGAACACGCCGGAGATCACGAAGGTTTGGCCCTCCAGTTTATCGCTTTGTATATCCGGGGTGGTTCTCTCTGCCTTAAACTGAAGCCCGGCCGCTTTCAGGCGCTCCACCAGCTGCACATGGTCGGGGTCCTGGAAGTAGGATAAAATGGACTGGGCAATGCGCTCGCCGATCTCGTTGATGGCAATAAGCTCCTCGTACGTAGCACCGCGCAGGGCCTCCAGGTCCGGCAACTCTTCGGCCAGTTTCTTTGCCACCGTGCTGCCCACAAAGCGGATGCCCAGGGCAAACAATACCCGGTCGAACGGCCTCTCCTTCGATTTCTCCAGGCTCTTGAGGATGTTGTTGGCTGATTTTTCGCCCATGCGCTCCAGCGGCACCAACTGCTCGAAGGTAATATCGTAGAGGTCGGCTACGTTGCGCACATACCCTGCCTTGTAGAGCTGCTCCAGCGTTTTGGGGCCCAGTTCGTCCACGTTCATCGCCTTGCGGGCAATAAAGTGCTCCAGCTTGGCCAGTATCTGTGGCTCGCATCCCTTTTCGTTCGGACAGTAAAACTGGGCTTCACCCTCGGAGCGCACCAGTTCTGTGTCGCAGGCTGGGCAGTGGGTAGGGTAGAGGATAGGCTGGCTGTCGGCTGGGCGTTTTTCAAAGTCCACACCTGTTATCTTAGGGATGATCTCGCCGCCCTTTTCTACAAACACGGTATCACCCAGGCGCAGGTCCAGCCGCTGCATCTCGTTGGCATTGTGCACCGAGGCGCGTTTTACCACCGTTCCCGCCAATTGAACGGGTTCCAGCAAGGCTACCGGTGTAACGGCTCCGGTGCGTCCCACCTGGTACTGTATGCCGTGCAGTTGGGTGGCGGCATTTTCGGCGGCATACTTGTAGGCAATGGCCCAGCGCGGGCTTTTGGCTGTAAAACCCAGTTCCTCCTGCAGGGCGTAGCTGTTCACCTTCACTACCACGCCATCGGTAGCAATGGGCAGCTCGTGCCGGCGTTTCTCCCACTCGTTTATGTAGGCCAGCACCTCCTCAATGCTGCCGCACTTGCGCCAGGTGTCAGACACCTTAAAACCCCATTTCTGAATGGCCTGCAGGCTTTCCGAATGCGTATCGAAAGGGCTTTTGTCGGTATGAAAGCTGTAGGAAAAACAGCCCAGCTTGCGGCTGGCAACAACAGAGGAATCCTGCTGTTTCAGGGTGCCGGACGTAGCGTTGCGCGGGTTAGCCAAAAGCTGTTCGCCGGCTTCATCGCGCTCGGCATTAAGTCGCTCAAAAGCCTGCAGCGGCATGAATACTTCGCCCCGTACCTCGAACAGGACCGGATAATCTTTGCCATGCGCCTGCAAGGGCACATCGCGGATAGTGCGTACGTTGGCTGTGATGTTATCGCCACGGGTGCCATCTCCGCGGGTAGCACCTTGCACAAACTTTCCATTCTCGTAGGTCAGGCTGATAGCCACGCCGTCGAACTTCTGCTCGCAGACATACTCTACCTCATCGCCCACGGTTTTGCGCACGCGTTTATCGAACTCACGTAGCTCTTCCTCGGAATAGGTATTGCTGAGCGAGAGCATGGGCCAGCGGTGGTATACGGTTCCGAAGCTTTTGGTAATGGTGCCGCCCACACGCTGGGAAGGGGAGTGCGGCTGGCGCAGCTCCGGGTATTGGGCCTCCAGTTCCTCCAGCCGCTTCAGCAACTGGTCGAACTCAAAGTCTGATACCTCTGAGACACTGTTTTGGTAATACTGGTAATTCAGGTGATTTATTTTCTGCGTCAGCTCCTGTATCTCCAGGGCCGGGTCTTGTGTATTTGCCATCATTCGTGATTTATACTTCCTGTAAAAATAGGAAACAGATTCTAAAGCACACAGCAAATGTCTGAATCAGGGCTTACTGGATCAGTGAGAATAAGCAGGCTATCTGCAGTAGGGAGACTAACCCCTAGCCCCTCTGGCTAAGAAGAGGAATTCGGTAATAGCCGCTTCTAAAGTACGTGTACTATAGGTGTGGTAAAGAGTACCCCAGCCCTTCCGAGGAGGAGAATTGTCCGGCAGGCGATTGTCATCCCCTGCCCCCTTCGAAGGGGGATAACCCCTCCCCAACCCTCCCCTAAAAACAGGGGAGGGAGTTTCTGCAGCACCTAGTCCAACCCCTGCCCCTCAGAGCTACGCTCGCTACCTTCGAACTCCCGTTCTCGGTAGTCTAAGGAGGGGAGCTCGGTTCTGGCTCTGTCAGCCGTGGCTATCGAAATTATACCCAGTCTTTGGGTTGAGCGCCTATGCGAGTTTTTCCGGTGGCGAGCGCTAGTGAGCCAGCCCGAGGCACGAGGGCAGGAAAAGCTCCCAGCGCGATGCCCGAAGACGAGCCCTCCCGGGCTGGAGGGAGCCAAAGTATGAAATGAAACGAGCTGGTAGTAAGGCAGAGGATGAACAGTAGCTAGCAAGGATAGCTTGTGTCCAGTTGCAGGAAGCGGCGGCTATGGAAGTATAACTAGGAAGTATTGTTCTGCAAGCAACCTGAAAGCAGGAAGGATACGCTTGCAGCAGCTTGCCTACAAGATCCTTTCAGGATGACAAAAAGAGGGGCGGTGTTGTCGCTGTCATTGGCAAGTATAGCTTGTGTAAAGCTGAAGGAAGCGGTGGCTAAGAGAGGCACAAGCGGACACTTGCACCAGAGAAAGTATGAAGTATAGCCGAAGTATGAAGCATGGCTCTCCGAGCCAGTCGGGTTGCAAACCCGACACCATAGCAGGACACGAGTTGCAAACTCGCGCCAGCGGATGATGCATTGCAAGTAAAGGCACAAGCGGACGCTTGCGCCAGAAAAGGAAAACAAAACATCAACGGCAAGCCTGTAAGCCGGGTTCTGTCGCTGAGTTTGCACCCAACGTCTTATCATTTATCTAGGCCTGCACTCACGCACAGGCTCCATCGACCTACCCACTGACATCGGACGAGCAGCCCTTAGCCCCGCCGAAGCGAGGCGCTGTCAGCCTATTTGGTCTTTCAACTCCTAAGGTTTACCCAGCCGGACTGGTCACCCAGCCGCTGGTGCGCTCTTACCGCACCTTTTCACCCTTACCAGCACAAGGCTGGCGGTTATTTTCTGTGGCACTGGCTGTATCTGTTTCGTCTCCAAAACAGACCCTTCCCGTTAGGAAGTAGGATGCTCTGTGTTGCCCGGACTTTCCTCTCCCCCTAAAAAGGGGCAGCGATAAGACGGCTCACCGTTGATACTTTGTTCTGCGCAAAGATAACACAAATCCTGAACCGGAGGTTCTATGGAGTTAGAGAGTTGAAGAATTAGAGAGTTTAGGAGTTAAAGGAAATCTTCTGAACTCTCTAACTCCTCAACTCCCAAACTTTCTAACTTACTTCAGTCTTACGAGCGTAGCGCCGTAACCGAATTTCTCCTTGCGGGCGTCTTCGAAGTACTTGATGCCGGGAACGCGGCTCAGGATCTTCTGAAGCTCTTTGCGAAGCACCCCATTTCCGGCACCATGTATGAACACGATTTCGTGCATGTTGGTGGCCATGGCCCGGTCCAGCGCATCCTGGAAGCGCTCCAGCTGGATCTTCAGGATGGCACTGTTGCTCATACCGCTGTAATCGTCCGTTAGCTTCTCGATGTGAAGATCTACTTCATGTTCAGGTGCTATGAGTTTATAGTTCTCGCTTTTCTCTACAGCTTCTGCCAATTGCTCCTTTATCTTATCGGGGTTAACTGATACCGGCTTCTGGTCGAGCTGGAACAGGTAAGCTTCCTTGTTGAGCACGGGCGCGGTGCGCTTGCTCTTATAGAAGGAGCTCGCCTTAAACTGTACGCGCTTCACCACCGGCTCAAAGAGGGTAGGGCTGCCGTTACGGTGCTGGATGAACTGAATCAAAAGGTTCGGCCACTTCTCAAACTCCTTCAGGTGGTAGTGCGTGATCACGCGGGTAGCTTTAGGAGCCAGCTTGTCGTTCTGCAGGCCGCGGTAGTTTTTCTCGCGCTCCTCGCCGCTTGTAAATAGCACGTCATAGTCCGAGTTGTTCACTACCGTTACTGCCAGCAGCTCATCCGACTGATGCACCAGCGCCAGGTAAACCCCCTGCGCGGCCAGCACCGGGGCCACAGGCTCCCTGCGCTTGGATGGCTGAATGGCTGTCTCATCCTGGCGCATATATTTTTGCTCTTCGGCGGCGATCACCACCACCTCGCGTCTGGCAACAGGTATGGTAAAGTCGTTGTCGATGGCTACCTCCACCAGGTTATTATCTAAAAGGCGCGTAATGATGCCTTCCTCACGGCCAGACATCAGGCGCACACGGTCTCCTACATTCATATAGTTGTTCGTTATGGGGTGTTCGTTGATCGTCTCCGAAGTATAACGGGGCGATCATACTTTGCAAAGATACGGGTTTTCGGGCTGTGATGATGAGTTTTAGAAGTACAGCGGGTGCAGCTTCAGGCCATCCTTGCGGTTGTACTCTAAAGCTGGCGCTGGTATCTTGATGATGCTAAGCATGTAGAGGGCGGTGTTCCATACTTTGCTGCGGCCTTTGAAGTGCATCAGGTTGAGGTCGGGGCTCAGGTAGTATTGCCGGTGCGCATCCAGGCCTGCGGCGGCGTTGGCCTCCGGGTCGTTAAAGACCATTTCCTGCGCACCGTAGCCAACAGCAATGTTCAGCCACCCGGGATACCCGCTTCCTTCTTTTAGAAAGGCGCTCACATCTACTGACAGCCAATGCGTTTGCCCGTTGTAGTCTTTCAGGGCCTGCTCGCCGAGGCTGCCTCCCAGCACGTTGGGGCGCATACCGGCATAGCGGGTAGTATGAAAGGAGTACTTCGGCATGATACGGACCTCCTGCCAGGCCAGCTCCTGCGCCACCACGGCCGCTGAGCCTACCGTGTTTGCCACTATATCGCCCACAGAGGCCCCGTAATCCGCCTGGTACCCATCGAAAACTTCGATGGGTGTTTGCAGCGCCACGCCCAATAAACCTCCGTAAAGTATGGCTTTCTTTTCCGGTACACCTGCCCAACGCAGCATGTCAATCCCGGCGCGGCTCTGGTGGAACGCGCCCCAGAAATGCCCTGCCTTGTCCATCTGCTTCCACTGTTTGTTGTCGTTAAACCAGTGGAAGTTAGTCTTGTCTTCTTCGGAGTACCAGGCCTTGTTGAGGGAGATCAGCAAGGAGGTATAACCTACTGCAAAGGAAGAGCCCAGCACCGCAAGCCGCTTGTTATCTACGGCAGCCGTATCAGCAGGTATTTGTGCCATACTTAGCCGGGGAAGGCTTAGCAGCAGGAGCAGGAAGTAAAGTAGGAATCGCTGGCGCATCAGGGACAAAGATAGGGGTTTTCAGGTCTGATTCAGTTGCCATGCTTTTATACTTCCTGTTTCTGGCACAAGTCTTCAGACTTGTGTACTTTTTATAATGTCGAGTTTGTAACTCGACTGGCTTGAAAAGCCATACTTATACTTTTACTTTGGCTATACTTTATACTTTGCTGGCGCAAGCGTCCACTTGTGCCTCTGTTAGCTCCTGCTTTCTGTAACTCGAGCCAAGCTATACTTGCTAGCTTCCGTTCATCCACGGTTTTACAAGCTGCCCGTTACACCTCATACTTTCTGCTCTCAAGCCCGAGAGGGCTCGTCCTTTGGCATCGCGCTGTCTACATTTCCTTTGCTCCTAACGTCGCAATGCCCTTGACGGGCACCAGAAATCTAGAAGGCGCTCCACCCAAGGACTGGGTATCATATCGATAGCCGCTGCTACTGCTGTCATCTCAACCTATGGGAGAAATCTCTTTAAAATTCCGGAAAGATCTCTCACAGCTACGCTGGCTCTCTTCGGCTCCCGCCTCAAGAGAACTCGAGAGGACAGGGAAGGGAGCAAGTACAAACTCCCTCTCCTGTTTTTAGGAAAGGGTTGGGGAGAGGTGAAATTCCCCTCCTCGGAGGGGCAGGGGTGGGTTTATACTTTGTAGGGACAGGTCGCGACCTGTCCGCGCTATACAAGTGGCTATGAAACTAATACTTTAGCAGCAGCAATGACAGGCTCCCCGTCTTAGACTACCGAGAACGCGATCTCAAAGCTAGCGAGCGTAGCTCTCAAGGGCCTTGGTGGTTGAATCTGTGATGGCAAAGGCCTATAAACAACAGCGGCGGAGCCAGATGGCTCCGCCGCTGCGGGTATGTTCTAAAGCAATTTATACTTATGCTTTCTTATACATCACTGATTTAACTGCCTCGATGGTGCGGGCTACGTTTGGCAGCGATGCCTCGATCAGGGTTGGGGCGTAAGGAAGCGGCACATCGCGGCAGGTTACGCGCTTTACCGGTGCATCCATGTAGTCAAAAGCGTTGCTCTGGATGTGGTAAGCAAGTTCTGCTGAGATAGAAGCCAATGGCCACGCCTCTTCTACTACTACCATGCGGTTTGTCTTCTTCACAGACTCCACCAGCGTTTTGTAGTCGATCGGGCGCACGGTGCGCAGGTCGATCACCTCGGCGTTGATGCCGTCTTTGGCTAGTTCCTCGGCGGCAGCCAGGGCTACTTTCATCATCTTACCGAAAGAAACGATGGTCACATCAGAGCCTTCGCGCTTAATGTCAGCCACACCGATCGGAATCAGGTACTCTTCCTCCGGAACCTCGCCCTTGTCGCCGTACATCTGCTCAGATTCCATAAAGATGACAGGATCGTTGTCGCGGATCGCGGACTTCAGCAAGCCTTTGGCATCGTAGGGATTAGAGGGCACGATAACTTTAAGACCGGGTGTGTTGGCATACCAGTTCTCGAAGTTCTGCGAGTGCTGGGAAGACAGCATGCCGGCGCTACCGGTTGGGCCACGGAATACCATCGGGGCGCCGTACTGGCCGCCCGACATAGACATCACCTTGGCAGCAGAGTTGATCACCTGGTCGATGGCCACCAACGAGAAGTTGAAGGTCATGAACTCAATGATAGGGCGCAGGCCGTTCATGGCAGCACCCACGCCGATACCGGCAAAGCCAAGCTCGGCGATCGGGGTATCGATCACACGCTCCGGGCCGAACTCGTCCAGCATGCCCTGGCTTACTTTATAGGCTCCGTTGTACTCGGCTACTTCTTCGCCCATCAGAAACACGCGCTCGTCGCGGCGCATTTCCTCCGACATCGCTTCGCGGAGGGCTTCTCTAAACTGTATACTTCGCATTTCAGATGTTATAATCTCGGTTCAGTCGGTAAAATTAAGATAACTCTATCAATTTACAAGGCATACCGGCCTTTTTGCCGCTTGTGCTACCGAATCAGTGCTTCTTTGTAGGCCGGCTTGTCACGGTAGCTTTCAAACTCCATGTCGCTGATGGCTTTTTGCATGTAGGTATTGTCGGCGTTCACGGCGCGGCGCAGTCCCTGCTCCAGCATTGCCTCATTCTGGGTGCGGGCTCCGATGATGGCAAGGCTATAGTAGGCCAGTGCATCGTCCGGCTTTTGCTCCAGCGCCTTCAGGTAAAACTCCTCGGCTCCTTCGTAGTTCTCCTTCAGCAGGTAGCTCAGGCCCAGGTTCATGTTGGTCTGGTAGCTGTCGCCGGCGTAGCGCAGGCTCGCGATGGCGTCGTCGTACCTGCCCGTTTCGATCTCCAGGGCCGCCTTATCCGCGAAAATGGGCTGCAGCATTGCTTCCTCACCGCCTAAGGTGACGGCGTAGTTATAGTACTCCAGGGCCTGCTCATACTTGCCCAACTGGTGGTAGGCGCTGGCCAGGCTGTAGTATACTTCGGCGGTGGGGTTGCGGTAGCCGGCGAAGGTCAGGTTATGGATGGCTTTCTCGAGTAAGGCCTTCTTGGCTGCCGGGCGGTAATCCTTACGGGCCATTTCGTTATACACCACACCCAGGTTATAGTAGGCCGGCCATTTATCCGTGGTTTTAACAGCGGCCTCATACAGCTTTCGTTTCTCGGCCAGGATAGGCGTGAGGGTGGCGGCATGTTGTAATTCTTCTTCCGATAGCACGTCGGCGTCTACCTCCTCGTTGGCGATGCGCTGGGCCAGCAGGTATAGCTCATAGTCGGGGCGGCGACTGCGATTGTAGTTGAAGGCTACCTGAGCGGTCTGCAGGCTTGGGTACACATACTTTTGCAAGTATGAATAGGCCTCCGTTTGCTCCAGCGCCTGCAGCTTCTCCTGCTCGCTCTGCTCCCCTTGAAGTATAGCCAGCACCTCCTGTTTCTGCGCCTTCGGCAGGGCAGTGGTCTCCAGCTTCTGCACCAGCACCGGTACAAGGTCTTCCTGCACCTCGGTGGTAATATTTACTTTCTTACCACTGTAGTCCAGGGCTTTGGTTTTCTGGCGGTAGTACTGCTCCAGCGTTTGAGCGCGCTTGCGGGCCAGGTTGTTGCTTTTCTCACCCGGCGCGCGCATGCCTGTTATCGTGATATGTTGGGATGGCACGTTATCCAGTGCATACTTGTCGAGCACCTTTAGCTTTTCGTCCGACAGGTCGTCCAGCTTCGACTGGTTCTTCTCGAAGTAAAAGATGAGTTTGCCAGAGCTGTCGGCTTTTTCCGCATACTGATCAGCTGTAAACGTGAAGTCGTTGTTGCGCACCAGCAGCAGGGGAGTGGTGTTGAGGCCGGTAGCTACCTGTTTTGGGTCGGTATAGGCAATATCGTTGTCTTTCTTGTCGATGGCGCGGCCCTGTACTATCAGGCGGCCGGTTGATTTCTCGGGTGCGTAAGGGAAGGAGAGTTGCCTGGTGATGGTCGGCTTCTTATCCTCATACACAAATTCGCCGAACTCAAAGTTGTAGGTGCCGATATTCTCCCGCTTCTGGTTTCCGTATTCATAGAACACGTCCAGCTTGTACACTTCTTTTTCCCGGATCAGCTTTTCGGGAACTTGGGCCTTTAGTTCGAAGTTTACCTGCTCGCCGTTAGTTGCCAGCGGCGAAGGCTCAACTGTTACCTGCTGGTGTTTTTCAGCGGTTTTTACCATACGCTGCAGGGTGCAGCCGGAGGCGCCTACGCCAACGCTGAGGGTGAGAAGAAGGAAGAGGTTGCGGTTTTTTTTGTACTCTTGCATGTCCTGTTTTTTTCGCTTGCCGTAAATTAGGGTACACCACAAATTATGTTTTCACGTTTATGGTTATACTTCCGGGCATCGCTTTATTTTGATTTTTCGGGAACGAAGTATAATTTAGAACTTTAATCAGATGATCATGAAACGGCTTCAGTACTTTATCGAATCACAGGCGTTTGGCGTATGCGCGATGCTTGGAGAGAAGCTGGGCTTTGCCTCCAGTAGCATCCGCCTCACGTTCATCTATGTGTCTTTCCTTACCATGGGCTCACCGGTTATTCTTTACCTAATGCTGGCCTTCTGGATGAATGTGAGCAAGCACCTCCGCCGCGAGCGCAGCACGGTTTGGGACCTATAGCTCCTGCACCGTCCGCTTTTGCCGGATAAAATATTGCCACACGATACTGCCCTTGTAAACGCCGCTGATGTACGGGAAATTGCCCTTGGGCTGCTGCTCCTTCCTGCGGCGGCGCCAGTAGGCGTGGTGACGGACCAGGTCAGCATGAGCATCCAGCACCGCCCGCGCATCTTTGGACTGGCCAGCCACTAACATACGGAAAGCAGCCACCCAATCGAGGAGCACACGCAGCAGCAGGGCCATTCCCAACTCTCTGGAGGGGATGTTCTTGAAGAGCAGCGCCAGCCCGTTGCGGAAGTTCAGGTACGTTTTACGCGGGTTAGACTTGTGCAGAGTGCCACCCCCTACATGGTATACGCGGCTGTGGCCATTGTACATCACTCTAAAGCCCGCATTCTTGGCACGCCAGCAGAAGTCGATTTCCTCCATGTGGGCGAAAAACGCTGGCTCCAGTCCCCCCAGCTGCTTGTAGATATCGGTTCTAACAAACATACAGGCCCCGGTGGCCCAGAACACTTCCTGCACATCGTCATACTGCCCCTTGTCCTCTTCCAGCGTCTCGAACAGGCGGCCACGGCAGTAGGGGTAGGCCAGCACATCCAGCATGCCGCCGCCCGCTCCGGCATACTCAAAGAAGCCCGGGTGCTGCTGCGCCAGGATCTTGGGCTGGCACACGGCTATACGTTGGTCCTGCTCCATTAGTCCGATGATTGGCTCAGTCCAGCCCGGAGGCACCTCCACGTCAGAGTTTAGCAGCACGCAGTACGTGGCGTCTATCTGCGCCAGCGCCTTGTTATAACCCTCGCAAAAGCCGAAGTTTTCGGACAGCAGGATGAGGCGCACCTGCGGGAAGTGCTCCTGCAGAAAAGGAATGGAGCCATCGGTGGAGGCGTTATCAGCCACAATGATCTCTGCATGGCCGCTATTGGCCACCACCGATGGCAGGAACTGTTGTAAATGCTTCAGGCCGTTCCAGTTAAGTATGACAACGGCCGTGTGCGGGTGTTTATAGTCCAAAGCTGCCGAGGTCTAGTCCGGGAATGTTCGGGATAAGGCCTTCAGTAGATTTACGCAACTCCTCCTGGGCGCGCTCACCGGCGGTCAGCATGGCGTTATTTACAGCGGCAACGACTAGATCGTTCACCATTTCGCGGTCATCCGCGTTCAGGATCGACTCATCGATCTCTATTTTCAGGAGCTGGCGCTGTCCGTTCACAGTAGCCTTCACCAGGCCTGCACCCGACTCTGCGGTTACGCTTACGTCCTTCAGTTTCTCCTGCGCTTCCTTCATTTTGGCCTGGGCTTCTTTAATCTTGCCCATCATGCCCATCATATCAAACATAGTTTATTTTTTATAGGGTAGTATTAGATAACGTTGCGTTAGCCTTTATACTTACAAATATACGATCATTCTTAAATCATACATGCAGATATGCTTTCCAGTCCGGCTCTTGCAGGTGTTTTTGGCCCGGAAGGATTGCTCCTGTGCCCGTCTAGTATGATAGTTTCCTTATACGTTGTAAATAGTGATATTCTAAAGATATATATAAACCTATAAGCCGATGTTTTACGTATAGGTTTGTACTTTTATTTTGTGCAATTCTTTCTACCTGAGGCAAGTATACCTGGCCTACAGCCCAATCAGTCTCTCCCTTCACCCTTATAGCGCCCCACTGCTTTGCCTGTTGGCAAAGAGATACTCTATGCTATTAATACATGTTACCTTAAAGTACAGATTGTTATGATTAAAAAATTACACTCTTTCACAGTACCAAGTTCTTTCTCTGTTTATCTCTTCCTGCAGATTTTCCTGGGCGGAGTAGTATGGTTTGATGCTTCGGCCCAGGAGGTGGCGGAAGTATGGTCACAGCGTTTTGATGCCCAGGGGCCCGGCAATGAGACTTTACAGGCCTCGGTGCTGGACGAAGCGGGAAACCTCTACCTGACGGGCACCAGCTACACTACTGATACCCAGCACAACAGCGAGATCGTAACAGCCAAGTATGCCCCGTCGGGGGAGCTGCTCTGGACGAACCGATTCGTGATGCCCTATGACACCAACGCCGTCGTCTTCAGCGAAGAAGCCCGTGCCATTGCGCTGGATGAGGCGGGAGGTGTTTACGTAGCCGGTGTATTGCGTAACACAAGCTCCACCCGCAATGGCAGTATCCTCACCTTCAGGCTTAATGCAGAAGACGGCGCCCAGACGTGGCATGCAGTACACGGACAGGGTAATTACGGAACCTCGTCTCTTATGGAGCCTGCTGCTCTCGCCGTTGATAAACAGGGCGGCCTTTACGTGACGGGGGTAACTGACAACAGCGCCGGGGCGTACGGCTTCGATTACATCACATTGAAATATAGCACGGCAAGTGGAGAACAAGCGTGGGTGCAAACTTACAACGGTGCGCGTAACCACAATGATGAAGCCCGCGCTATTGCCGTAGACGGCAAGGGAGGTGTGTATGTAACCGGAACCAGCCTGGTAGACATCGACATGTGGGGGTCGAGGTATGCCTATGTTACGTTGAAGTATAATGGAGCGGATGGCACCCAGGTATGGAGGGCACAGTATGCCGAAGGAGTGGGAGTCCTGAATGATCCCAAAGCGATAGTGTTGGACGGCATGGGGGGCGTATACGTAGCGGGTACCAGCCAGGGAGACGGAAAAGACTTTGCCACCGTGAAGTATGCTGAAGCTACCGGTACAGAGCTTTGGGCCGCTCGGTACAGTAGAAGCATGGGGGATGATGAGGTGAGCGATCTGGCTGTTGACGGTGCCGGTGGGGTATACGTGACGGGCAGGAGTGCCGGCACCTCCACCTTGACGGATTTCACTACCGTGAGCTACCAGGCGCAGGACGGGCAGCAGGCATGGGTGAAACATTACGCCGACAGCCAGGGCCGGACAAGTATTGCCCGGTCCATAGCTGTGGGTGAGCGCGGTGAGGTGTACGTGACCGGGCAAAGTTACGGGCATAACAGTATTGCCAGCCTGGTAACGCTTGCCTACCATAGTGCCGATGGAGCTGAAAAGTGGAGGGCCGAACAAAGTGACCTGAGCAGTCCGGGTGACAGAAGCTTTGTATTGGTTGGGGCCAACGGCAAAGTATACGCGGTAGGGTCGGCATATAAAACAGCGACGCGGGATAATGATTTCATCCTCTCGCAGTACAGCGCCTCGGAGGGTGCCCAGTTGTGGACCACCCGTTTCGAAGGCCTGTCAAGTACAGACGATGCAGGTCTGGCAGTGGCTGTAGATGCGGAGGGGAATACGTATGTGACGGGTATTACCCACTCGCTTGGCAAACTGACAGGGGGTGTGGTGGTAAAGTATGCTCCTTCTGGGGAACGGCTCTGGGTAAGGCAATACGATGAGGAGAAAATAGAACGGTTTGATGCCATTGCCCTGGACAACGCCGGTGGCGTGTATGTGGCTGGAACGGCAGGCCAGTACGATTACCTGACCATGAAACTGAAGGCGGAAGATGGGGCAGTAGTCTGGATGGCTACTTATGACGGTGGGGCAAATGAATTCGACATTGCCAAGTCAGTCGTTGTGGACGCGGCAGGCGGTGTTTATGTGACAGGTACTAGCTACAGCCAGGGCACGGCAAGAGACTACGCCACCATCAAGTATAACGCCTCGGATGGAGCGCAGGTGTGGGTGGCGCGCTACGACGGGCAGCACGGCGACGACGAGGCAGTCGACATGGCACTGGACGGACGGGGTGGCCTGTATGTAACCGGTCTGAGTCATGGCCAGAGCATCGATTTTGCCACCATTAAGTACGATGTTGCCACCGGGGCACAGCTATGGACCAGCCGCTACGATGGTACATCGCAGGGAGAAGATATTGGTAGGGATATTACGATTGACGCAGCAGGGAACGTGTATGTGACCGGAGAAAGTGTAGGAGGTGACGGAACGCGGGATTACGCGACGGTAAAGTATGATGCAGCAGACGGAACACAGCGTTGGGTAGCGCTATATGAAGGCAATGGCGGACAAGACTATCCCCGCGCCGTGGCAGCAGATAAGGCGGGCGGGGTTTATGTAACGGGTTTCAGCGCCGCGGACTATACCAACCAGGCCTTCACCTACGCAACAGTGAAGATGAATGCGGAGGATGGCACCCTGGTATGGTCGTCCTCTTATGGCGCGCAGTACAAGGATGGGCGTGCACAGGCACTGGAGCTGGACAGGTCCGGGAACGTTTATGTGGCTGGTAGTCTGGCAGGTGCCGGCGGGCCGGGCCGGGGAAGTACAGGAGTCCTTTTGAAGTATAGCGGTAAGGATGGTGCTACACTCTGGCAGATGGCAAGCAACGGGTACGATGAGGAGTTTACCGCCATGGCATTGGATGCGCAGGGAAGTGTCATCGTAACGGGCAGGAGCTTCTCCAACTACACCGGCAACGACATCCTGACCGTTAAGTACAGCCAGGAAGACCTGAGCCCTTGCAACACACCCGTGCAGGTGCAGCTGTACCTGCCGCCTACAGCCAGCCGGGTGGGGCACCAGGTGCGCACCACCGCCGACTTCGGTCCGTTTATACTAACCGAGGATACCGGCATTCGCTGGACCTGGGGAGACGGCAGCACGCCAAGCATTTCCTATACCGCCTTCGGCACGCAGCGCATCACCGGTCAGCATACGTACCATCAGCCCGGCGTCTATCGTATCGGGCTCGATTTCTCCGAAAGCTGTTTAAAGCCAGAAAACGCCGATTATGAGCAATGGCTACCGGTATATGACCCGGAGGCCGGCTTTGTGACCGGGGCAGGATCACTTGCTTTCGCCTCGGCGCCTTACGCGCTGGCACAGGCAGGAGGAGAGCTTCACTATAACTTCAACCTCCGTTACAGCGGAAAGTCTGCCTCTACTCCGCAGGGCCATACGTCACTCGTCCTAAACAATCGGGAGCGGTTCAGCAGCAGCAGAATGGAGTGGCTGGTTATCAGCGGTGACCAAGCCATATGGAAAGGGGAAGGCACCCTGAACGGAAAGGGACACTATGGGTTTATCGCCTCAGCCGCAGATGCTGGTGGTCGGGGTGTAAATGATCAGGGCGATGGGCTGCGCATCAGGATCTGGGACTTGAGCCGTGGCAACGCCATTGTTTTTGATAACTATCAAGAAGGCGGCGAGATGCTGGATATGGCTTCTGTAGTGCCTCCCATCTCTAGAGGGCAGGTTCTCATCAACAATCGAGTAACACACGCAAATAAGGCTGCAACGGAGGCTGGTAAGCTACTTGCTTATCCGAATACCTTTTCCGATAAAACAACGATCTCGTTTACACTCGACTATGAGCAGGAGTATGTGCTAGAAGTATATGACCTGAACGGGGTCCCGGTGGGGCGAATAGGAGCAGGCAAGGCGGAGGCAGGAAAGGAAGTAAGGTATGAGTTGAAGGGGGCCGGACTGAAAGCAGGGATTTATGTCGTCAGGTTGGTCACCGACACGGGTGCGCAAAGTATAAAAGTCATACTGCGGCGCTAACCATAGGATTGATTTGAACAAGGAAGGAGTCTCAGAAGGGCTCCTTCCTTGTTTCTAACGCAGCAACGTTATCGTGCCGGTTCGTTGCTTGGTGGTGCCGAAGCTGGTCTTCAGCGTCAGGAGGTAGGCATAGGCGCCGGCAGGCAGTTCGCGGCCGCTTTGGGTGCCGTCCCAGGCTGCATCTGCCTCTGAGCCCTCGTACACTACGTTGCCGGAGCGGTTGTAGACCCGCAAGGTATAGCCGCTGAAGAACTTCCCTTTGATCTCGAACACATCGTTCAGGCCATCCCCGTTGGGCGTGAAGGCGCTCGGGATATATACCAGCGCCTGCTGCTCTACCTCTACCAGGTTAGAGTAGGAAACGTTTGTGCCATTTTGAGAAGTGGCGCGGATGCGGTAGCGCAGCACAGGCAAGTCGTTGCTCAGGGTTACATCGGTGTAGCTACGGCCGGTGGCAGGGTAACTTGTCACCACATTGCCGCTCTCGTCCAGCAGTTCCACCGTATACTGGCCCACACCATCCGGGAAGCCGCTGAAGGCAGACCACGTAAGCTCTATACTTCCGTCTGTTTGCTGCTCGGCCGCAAGTATAACCGGACAGGTAACATTGCTGACAGGCGAGGTGTTGCCGCATAGGTTAGTGAAGGTGCTGCGGTAGCAAACAGGCTGTCGAGTTATACTTTCATCTAGTATACTTGTCTGTTGTGCCTGGGTCAGTTGCTGGTAAGCAGCACCGTTTATGCTACGCTCAATGCTTGCCACGCGCAGCTGTTCGCCCTCCGGCAGCTGCAGCGTCAGCTCTACCTGGTTGTTTAGGTTAAAGCTGGAGAGCAGGTAGGGGGCAGCTGGTATAAGGGTGGAGGTAACCTCCGCAGCCAGGGTGGCGGACACGGAAGTATAGCGATCGCCCTGGGGGTCTGTGCCCGTGCCCACCACATAGTAGCTATAGGTCTGGCTGCAGGTAACTTCGGTGTCGGTATAGGAGGTGGCGGAGCCGGATAGGGTTTGCAATAAAGTGCCGTTGCGGTATACTTCAAAGGCGGTGAAATCGGGTGAGAACTCCCAGTTCAGGTCTACCTGTTGCTCGTTTGTCTGTACATTAAGCGAGATGCCGCTGACCACGTTGGTATTCCTGAAAACGGTACCACAGGCATCTACAGGACGCACCAGGTACCAAGTGCCTTCGGAGGTATTTACGCCGCTGATGGTTTGGGTGAGGGTGCTGTTGTTTATATTCTGTATGAAGTATATCTCTCTGTAAAGCTCCCTGAAATCGCCGGTGAACTGCTCCACCACGTACGCGTATCCCGGCTCCAGCCTCGACAGTTCCAGCTGTATACTTCCGTTTTCTCCCTGCTCCAGCACCGTCACCTTATCTATCTGGGTCGGGTTGTCCTCGTCCAGCACGGGTAGGGTGGCGACCGTTTGGGTGCTGGAATTGCTGCAGGCGATGCCTTGGTAGCTGCCCGTAAGCGTGACGGTGAAATTTCCCTGCGTAGAGTAGATGTGGGTGATGGTGGTGCTGCCGTCCGTCTCCTCTATCGTGCCATCGCCAAAGTCGAACGCATAGACATCATATGCAGGATCGGAAATAGTAAAGGAAACGACCCCGCTGGCGCAGCTCTGGGAGGTAAAGACCGGCTCGGGAGCGGCTTTTACCTCAAATACCTTTGATATAGTGTCGGTTGAGGTGTTGCTGCCATAGTTGGCGATCTGAAGGACTTTATACCTGCCGGGCGCTGTATAGGTATGCTTCTTGTTTGGAGAAGAAGGCGTGGGGATGGGGGACTCTCCTTTGTAATCAAAGATATAGTACTCCTTGTCGTCATCAGCCTTGTCGTAGCAATCCTTGAAGGTTACTTCCTGCCCCACACAAAGCACCTGCAGCTCCTTCCCCGCTGCATCAAGCGCTGTAATGCACCTATCTCCTTGCTGTGCCCAGGCAGCAGTGGCTAAAAGTATAAACCATATGGAAAGCAGGTATCTCAAGCTGATCTTTTCTAATGCCTTTACGATCAAATTAATAAAAGTACAGCATAAAAGTTTGGCAGCCGCTAAAAGAAAAGCCTTTGCCACGGCCATGGCAAAGGCTTTTTATACTTTAAAAGTATGATTTACAACGAATAACCCCTCAGGAAGCTGATGCTCTGCCTAATGTCGTGGTGCAGCACGCGGTCTGTGGAAACGAACGGCACCTGCTCGCGGTAGGCTTTCACCAACTGCTCCAGCGGCTCCGAGGATTGAAGCGGCCTGCGGAAGTCCAGCGCCTGGGCTGCATTCATCAGCTCAATGGCCAGCACGCGCTCCGTGTTGTGCACCACCTGGTATGCCTTAGTGGCGGCATTGGCGCCCATACTGACATGATCCTCCTGGTTATGCGAGGAGGGGATGGTATCCACTGAAGCCGGCGTGCAAAGTTGCTTGCTCTGGCTTACGATAGAGGCGGCCGTGTACTGGCTGATCATGAAACCGGAATTAAGCCCCGGCTCCGCCACCAGAAATGCTGGCAGGCCACGCTGCCCGGAGATGAGTTGGTAGGTTCTACGCTCGGAGATGCTACCCAGCTCGGCCACGGCAATCGCCATAAAGTCGAGCGCCAGCGCCAAAGGTTGGCCATGGAAGTTTCCGCCAGAGATAATTTCATCTTCCTCCGGAAAAATATTCGGGTTATCGGTTACGGAGTTGATTTCCGTCAGAAACACCTGCTCCACGTAGCTGAGAGCATCTTTACTGGCCCCGTGTACCTGCGGAATGCAGCGGAAAGAGTAGGGGTCCTGCACGTGCTGCTTCTCCTGCACGATGAGCTGGCTTCCGGATAACAGGTCTCGCATCACCTCCGCCGTCTGCAGTTGCCCCTGGTGCGGCCGTACCTGGTGTATGAGTTGGTTGAATGGTTCTATGCGCCCGTCATAGGCATCCAGCGACAAGGCACTTACCAGGTCTGCCTGCTGCACAAGGCGTTTGGCCATAAGCAGGTTATACGCCCCGTAGGCGCTCATAAACTGCGTCCCGTTCAGCAGGGCAAGGCCTTCTTTGGCCTTCAGGGCGATAGGCTCCCAGCTAAACATCTCCAGCACATGGCGGCTCTCCAGCTTCATTCCCTGGAAGTATACCTCGCCTAGGCCCAGCAGGGGCAGGCACAGGTGCGCCAGCGGAGCCAGGTCACCACTGGCGCCCAGGGAGCCCTGCTGGTATACCACCGGGTATACTTCACGGTTATAGAAGTCGATCAGGCGCTTAACCGTCTGCAGCTGCACGCCGCTGTGCCCGTAGGCCAGCGACTGTACCTTGAGCAGCAGCATCAATTTTACAATTTCCTGCGGTACCTCCTCGCCCGTACCGCAGGCGTGCGACATCATAAGGTTTCGCTGCAGCTGCTCCAGGTCGGCAGGAGAGATCTTCTTGTCGTAGAGCGATCCGAAGCCGGTGTTGATGCCGTAGATGCTGCGGTTTGTTCCCGTGATCTTCTGCTGCAGGTACTCGTGGCAGCGGATAATGCGCTCCTCCGCCTCCTCCGACAGTGCCAGCGTATGATTCTCTTTTAGGATCTTGCCAATTAGCTCCAGCGTCAGGTGTTGGCTGGAGATGAGGTGTACCTGGGACATGTCTTTTATGTAAGATGGGTGATGATTTCCTCAACTGTCAGGTCATGTTGCTCGCCTTGGCGCATGTCGCGGAGCTTCAGTTTGCCCGTTTCCATCTCCTCGGAGCCGATCAGGATCACGTACGGAATGCTCTTCTGGTCTGCATAACTCAGCTGCTTTTTCAGCTTGGCCGCCTCGGGGTACAACTCTGCGCTGATGCCGGCATCGCGCAGTTGCTGCAGCACCGGTAGTGCATACATTTCGGATTCCTTATCAAACTGTACGATCAGGGCCGTGGTGCTTTGCTGGCTGCTCTCCGGGAACAGCTGCAACTCTTCTAGCACATCATATATACGGTCTACGCCAAACGAGAAGCCCACACCCGATACGCCCGGCAAGCCGAACATGCCCGTCAGGTTATCATAACGGCCGCCGCCGCTGATGCTGCCCATACTGACGTTGTTTACCTTCACCTCAAAAATGCAGCCGGTGTAGTAGGAGAGGCCACGGGCCAGGGTTACGTCCAGCATCAGGCGCGGTTCTCCGGATGGGTTATTGGCTGAAAGTGCCTTGCTCTGCAGCCCCTGCAGGTATTGCCATACTTGGCGCAGGTCGTTTAGGCCGCGCTCGCCTTCGGCTGTAGTGCCAAGTATACTTTGTAGTTGCTCCAGCTTCTCCTCGTTGTTGCCGGTCAGGTCGTAGAGTGGCTCCAGTTTGCCAACAGCTCCTTCGGCAATGCCACGCTCCAACAGCTCCTTGCGCACGCCCTCGCGGCCAATCTTGTCCAGCTTGTCAATGGCGACGCAAATGTCGCCCTCGCGTCCTTTCTCTCCAATGGCCTCGGCTATACCGGCCAGCACACCGCGGTGGTTCATCTTGATGGTGAAATCCGTCAGCCCCAGGTCTGTCAGCACGCCGTTGATCATCTGCACGATCTCGGCCTCGCATAGCAGTGAGTTTGTACCCACCACATCGGCATCGCACTGGTAGAACTCGCGGTAGCGCCCTTTCTGCGGACGGTCGGCCCGCCACACCGGCTGAATTTGGTAGCGTTTAAAGGGAAAGGTGATTTCGTTGCGGTTCATCACCACAAACCGTGCGAACGGCACGGTCAGGTCGTAACGGAGGGCTTTCTCAGAGATCTTGCGCGTCAGGTGCTTAGAGCCCTGCTCTATGTCCTCCTGTTTTGTCTTGGCCAGGAAATCCCCGGAATTAAGGATCTTGAAGATCAGCTGGTCGCCCTCATCGCCATACTTGCCCGTCAGCACCGACAGCTGCTCCATGGCAGGCGTCTCGAGTGGCAGGTAGCCAAACTTTTCGAAGGTGCGCTTGATGACGCCAAAAATATAGTTTCGCTTGGCCACGACAGCCGGGCCAAAATCTCGTGTTCCTTTCGGTATGGATGGTTTCTCTTTGCTCATGCTCATGCAGGTTTGCCGGCGAAGTTACTAAAAGTGGAGCAAAGGTGGGAGGGAACCTGTGTCTAAGGTTGCAGAAGAATTAAATCAGCTAATCTGTACTTCTAAAAAGCAGCCTTATCGCCTCGCATAACATTGTAAACAGTGTAGAAGATAATCTTGAGGTCCAGCCAGAAAGACCAGTTCTCCAGGTAGAAGATGTCGAGTTTTACACGGCCCCTGATCTGATAGGAATAAGTCGTATCTCCCCGATACCCGCGCACCTGAGAAAGGCCCGTAATGCCTGGCTTTATAAAGTGGCGAACCATGTACTTGTCTGCCACCTGCGCGTATTCTTCGCCCAACTTCAACATGTGTGGCCGCGGACCTACAATGGACATGTGACCAAGAAAGACATTGAAGAATTGCGGCAGCTCATCTATACTCGTCTTCCTAATGAAAGCACCTACCCTGGTGATTCGGGAGTCGCCCCTTTTGGCCAGAAGCTTGTTCGCATCTTTGTTGATATACATGCTTCGTAGCTTATAGCACTCAAAATTCTTATTGTCAATGCCGGATCTGATCTGCTTGAAAAAGACAGGGCCCTTCGAGTCTAATTTAATGGCTATCGCGATGATCGGCAGGAGCCAGGATAAGACGAATATGATAACAAAAAGGGAGAAGAATATATCAAAAGCTCTCTTTATGAACTTGTTGATGGCATCATCCAGAGGGATGTTACGTACCATCAGCACGGGAAGTACGTCGTAAAAGTCCACTTTCAGCTTCTGGTTAGCGTTGCTGTTCAGCTCAGGAAGAAACTTTATGCGTACAAGGTTGTCATCCGCAAAATTAAGCAGCTGCGTTATCTCTTTCTTCTCTAACTCAAAGGGGCAGCAGTAAATCTCGTCTATCTCATTGAAGGTAGCAAATTCCTTTATGTCAGAGATTTTACCTATTACGTTGTTAGATGGGACTTCTTTGTTACTGAAGAACCCTAGGAACTTGTAGCCAAAGTCGGGGTTAGCCTTAATGAACGACTCTAGTTCTAGCGCCATCTCATTATGGCCAGCTACAACCACTTTGCGCAGATTATAGCCTTTTCTTCTGTAAATCCGCAGGGCTGTGGTAACGGAAATCCGCCATAAAATCACAAAGCCTGCTAAGGTAGCATAATGGGAGAGGAGGAATGACCTTGTTATAGCCTCGAAACCAGAAATATTCAGACCAGCCTCTATAAGTAATATGTAAAGAAGGACAGCCTTTAGTGCAGTAACAGCGACTTTAAACCGTGTAGTAACGCGGTAAATCTTGTATGTGCCAAGTAAGCTAGTACATATAAACCAGCTTCCTAAGGCAAATGCTACAGCATACAAAAAAGGAGGTTGAGCTCTATCTGAGTCACCAAAGCTATAGGCAATAGCCAGTGATGCCGTGATTGCACCAATATCACCTATTGTATGTACTAGCTTAATATATTTTGAGTAATAACTGGCCATTTTGTGTGTCCTTGTAGACAGGTGCGAATATAGTAAGTTCTATCGGAGGACTCTAATTCTTTGAGCCTGCTATATTCAATAATAGATGTATAGTATAAACTATTTCATTTTTCATTCACCGAATGCTGGTCAGCGGAGAACAATAGAAGCAGTGAAGTTAATGGTGATCCTCAACAAAGCGCTTTATCTTTTCTTTAAAAGCCTCTGTGCTAAATCTCTCCGCGTTTTGCCTGATCTCAGATGAATTGTACCCGGAAGAATTACCTTCAAATGCTGCAAGCGCCTCGGTCAGCGAGTTTATACTTTGCTCTTGATATAAGATACCGGTGCGCCCGTTCACTACTGTTTCACAGGCGCCGCCTTTACCAAAAGCAATAACAGGCGTACCGCAGGCTTGAGCCTCTACAGGTATAATGCCAAAATCTTCCTCTGCCGCGAAAATAAATGCCTTAGCGCGCTGCATGTGGTCCTTTAGTACTTCGAAGGGCTGAAAACCCATCAAGATAACGTTGCTGGTTGCTTTTGCCTTGATTTTATTAAAATCCGGTCCATCGCCAATTACAATTAACTTCTTGTCTGGTAAATGGGCAAAAGTCTCAACAATGAGGTCTACTTTCTTGTAGGGCACCAGTCTGGAGGCCGTCAGGTAGAAATCATGTTTCTCCGAGAGTACACTAAAGCTCCCCACATCAACAGGCGGATAAATAACGCTAGCCTCTCTGTTGTACACCTTCTTGAGCCGGTGGGCGATATAGGCAGAGTTGGCAATAAAATAATCAGGGCGGTTTGCTGTGGTGTAATCCCACAACCTGATGTAATGTAGCATGATCTTAGCAACAAAGCCCTTCAAGCCCCTGTTCAGGCCAGCCTCTCTCTGGTATTGATGGTACAGGTCCCAAGCATAGCGGATAGGGGAATGGCAGTAGCAAATGTGCAACTGGCCTGCGTTGGTAATCACACCCTTGGCCACTGCATGACTACTGGAGATTACCACATCATAAGCCGATACATCCAGCTGTTCTATGGCTAAGGGCATCAAAGCCAGGTAATTTCTGTAGTGCTTGCGGGCGAATGGCAGTTTCTGGATAAAAGTGGTGGTGGCTTTCTTATGTAGTATATGCTTTCTGAGATCCTGAGGCATGAAATCAATCACGGAGAAAAGATCTGCTTCAGGATAAAGGTACAGCAACTGTTCTACCACTCTTTCAGAGCCGGCATAGTCTACAAACCACTCATGTACTATGGCTACTTTCACTGAATACAGTTTTAATTATTACCTCCATAACGTCAGGTATAAAGATGGGTGACACCAGAGTTAGGATAACTTTGTACAATATTAGCTAATTTAATAAAATGCACGACTATTTATCGGAGGGCACAAGCTGCGTATAACTTCTGTTTAGAGGTTTAGCAAGGTTTTTCTGGTCTATTAAATAAGTGGTAAAAGCAGAATAGAAGAAAGCAAAAGTTGCAACTCCCCAATACCTGGACAGGACCACTTCTGTTAGAAAAGCAAGTATAAATATGAAATAAAAGGCGGCGAATAAAGGCTTCTTAGCCTTTACAGCCAAGTATACGGGAAAGAGCAACAAGTACAGAAATAACAGCAGACCTATTACTCCCACAGCCATTGTTACATGCAGATACTGATTGTGCGGGTTAAACTCAAAGAAGTGCTCCGGAAGTGCCCAATTCTCGTACACCTTGTCTAACTCTGCCTGAATGTCTCCAATACCGACCCCTGTAAGTGGATGTTCCTGAATGATCGATAAACTGGCCCTGTAGATCGTTACCCTCTCGGAGACTCCGTAGCCCGCCGAAGTAATAGCCGCAAATCTCTCCTGGAAATGAGCATAATTTTTAAATGTTAAACCAATAACTATGACCAGCATCGCAAGAAAGGTTATGTACATCCCTACCTTCTTCTGTTTAGCTAATCTAAAATAAAGGTAGGCGACCAAAAGAAACAGGTTGCAGAACAGGGCGGTTCTGGATGATAGTACAAGTATAAACATACTAAAGTATAAACACAGCACTAAATCAGCCTTGAAGAAACGTACTCTGCTATTGTTTATGAGCAGGATGCTGAGGTTTGCCAGTACAAGCAGCAAGGATAGGTAAGGCGCATGAATCCGGTCTGAGAGCTGGTGTGGCAAATGTTGAGTTGAAAAGTGCTCTGTTGGTAACGTGTAGAATTGATAAGCTTCAACGATGCTCACCAAAGTAAATAACAGACAACTGATAACATACAACCTAAGAATTCCACTGACATCGCTGGTGTTTAAATTGGTACTTCCAATGACCAAAGGAAGTATGAGAAGCAGAAGCTCTTTCTCAAGGTAAGGCAGGCCATTGTGCTGAGAGTAGAGTAGGCTTAATGCCAGCAACAAGAATAAAAGAGAAAGTAAGAGAACTGCTTTATGTTCTAACAAACGTTCCTTTTTTTCCTTCAACGAGGTAGAAAAAAATAATAAAATGGTGTAAGCACCAAGTATACCAATACTTATGGTACGACTAAAGAGAACTGACCCGATAAACAAACCCAACAGGACTACCTTTAGGTTGTATTGCTGTAGCCCAGCGTGTTTGCTCCCCAAACTAAAATTTAGTAATGGCATGATATAATTTCGTTGCAGAGGTTGTCCAGCTATACTCCTTACACTTTCCCAGTCCCCTCTCAGACAGGTTACTCAATAGTTCGGGATCGTTCAGGAGGTTTGATATGCTTAAAGATATTTTATTGACATCGTTTGGATCTACATAACAAGCAGCTTCTCCACACACCTCTTTAGTGGCAGCAATATCGGACGTGAGCACAGGTGTTCCCATAGCCATTGCCTCTATGTTAGGTAAGCCAAAGCCCTCATAAAGCGACAGGTAAGCAAAAAGCTTTGCATGAGCATATAAGTCAGGTAATTCATTATCGGATACCCTTCCTAATAGCTTAATGCGGCTATCTTGTTGAATGATGTCTTGTAGGTCGGTTTTGGCAAAAGCGGTACTTTGGCCGCCAATAATGTAGAGGCTGTGATCCGTAACACCTGAATTTGTAAAACCTAAGATCAGGTTCCGCAGATTTTTTCTGGGATCTAGTGAACTCACCGTCAAGATATATTTGTCTTCTGCCTTTGCACTCTTTGTTTGTACAGGCTGAAACCTATCGGAAACGGCATTATATATAACCTCAACGTTTCCGGGGGCTAATTTAAATTTTTTTATTAGCTCTTCCTTAACTGCGTCGCTAACCGTAAAAACCAGCCTGGCAGCCTTTACTATAATTGGAGTTAGAAAACGGTAATAAGTACGGTATAGAAGAGAGAACCACTTCGGGTTGTGAAACACAGCTAAATCATGAATAGTAACGACATTGTTGCTGTAGAACAGCGGAGCCGAGTTCGCCAGATTGACCAGGATCGGATTCCCCTGAGAGCGGAGGAATTGCATCAGATCGAGCTGCTCCCATAAGTGTCCTGTGTGTTTCCCGATAACAATAACCCCTAGCTCAGAAGCTAAATCTTTGTGCAGCATGTTTGGTGGAGATACAAAGCAAATCTCTGAAGCTGGAACAAGCTGCTTCAGTTGTTTCGAAACCTCAATGGCAAAACGCTGAACACCAGTTATGTTCTGTGTTAGAAATCTAGCGTTAATGATAAGCTTATTCAATTGTGTTTAATTGTATCTCATGACCTCCTTTGGGGAAGCGTAAAACTAAGTATTTATATAAGGTATAAATAATTATAAATATGACTAGTGGGACAAAAAAACGAGTGTTATACAAATTCACAAACCTCGCTAACTCTAATATTACGGTTACCAGATTGGGGTAAAGGCAAAGCGCTATTAGGCTACCTTTTTGTATGGACCTAAAGGACTTGAAGAAAGCAACAAACAAAAGCACAAATGCGAATATACTAAAGAAACCAAAATCAGTATAAAACATATTTAAGCCCCCCGCATTTGTGAAATCTACCCATCTGAACTCTCCGTAATCTACCTCTGGCTGCTCCATATCAATGGGTGCGATCCTGCTTATTATTCGCTCGAATGGGTAGAGGTAATGGTGTGTGGTGAAGGCTAAGTCATGCGTGATGGAATAGTAAAACTTATTAGCAGTGTCAGCATAATAAGCAAAAAAGCGCTCTAAGGTCCATGATAGGGCAAACCAGGGGTTTACCTCTCCTCCGCTTAATATGTATTGGTTGTAGAACTGTCTGCTAAGCTCTAGTACCATGAAGAACAAGAGGAGTAGAGAAAAATACTTTAAAATTTTAGTTACATAAAGCTTCCTCTCTGAAGCCAGAAAGTAAGTGACGAAAACCGGCACCAGAAATTCCAGGAACGCCACTCTTTCAGCCATCAAAACGGATCTTATCAATAAAACGAACCCTAAGACGAGCAGTACAAGCTTGTGCTTTTTCTTTTGACGGTAAGAGTAGTATATATAAGGGGGTAGGAAAAACATATAAGTTTGAGACAGTATATTAATCCCGCCAAAGGCTTCTATGGATTCTTTAGCACTGAGGATATTCCCGTTATAAGCAGCAAAAGCATGTAGAACTATCAAGATGTTCATTAGTAATGCGACTAAGAGCCCAGCTTTACATAACCAAATAAACTGGTAAGGTATATAAGGTTTGGAGCTGAGCTTATTGGGTGCAAAACTAATTTTTGATAGATAATAGGAGAGTATAACCAGAAGAGCAACGAAAGAACTGATCAGCAGGTGAACGGAAGGGGAGAACACCTTGGTATACCTGAAGTGAATGGAAGGATACAGATATGGAACAGTAAACAGGAAAACAAACCCTACTGCATACAATACAGGATGTGAAAAGTTTATTTTTATAGGTACTCTCATTCCAGCTTACTCCTTAATTAATTTTTGTGCCAGCTCCTTCCAGTCCAGTACGTTTGAGTTGTCTACCTCATCATGCAGGAAACCAAGGGCATTCTCAAGAGAAGTTTGTATCGTAGCTGCATTTCCAGGCGTGTAATAGAAAGCATGTTTCCTGTTTGTCTTTAAGAAGCTTGGTGCAACAATCGGTAACTGGCAGTAAGTATACTGATGCACTTTGAGGGTATCAGTAAACGCTTCTGCTCCTCTTGCCCTGTGTAATGTATGAAGGCCTACATCGGCGTATTTGATGTAGCCTACTGTTTCATAGAAGGGCATCTCTCCATAGGCTATAATGTTCGGATGTTTGGGCAAACCTTGTATAGGACCGATAATATGAAACTTTGCATCTGGAAACAAAGTGGAGGCGGTTTCGAGGAAGTCTCTATCGAAGTATGCATTTCCAATAAAGACTAAGTTGGTTGATCCTGCTGGATAGGGGTTTACATGTGGCTGATCATAAGTTTGCTTATCTATCCCATGATAATGCAGCCGGACATTCTTTTGTTTAAAAAGATTAAAAAAATGAGCGCTGACTATACTTACCACGTCAAAGGAGGGAAGCACTTTTGCTTCATATTTAATCAGCGCTGGATGGACCTGTAGAAAGCGAAGGTCATCTGAGACCCTATATATGTACTTTGCACCTGGATTCAGCTTTTTAACCTTATCGAAGAGCAATAGGCCTGGAGTGCTTTCAAACACGATATAAGAGCTGCTCTTAATAAAGGAAAGAGCCTCTTTGGCTATTGGGAAATTAGCATAATAAGGTACTATAGCAGCGGTAAGAGCATTGGTCAACCTGAAGCGCGTGTTTGCAACATGCCATGGTGTATAATGGACGTAGCTATGCAAGCCTCCCTTTGCTATCATTTGGTTTGCCTCTTCCTTGATAGCATACTGCGTGATATGATCTCCCTTAAGCTGATGTAATTTGCTAACTGGGGCAGTAAAGAAAAGTACTTCATATCCCAACTCCTCATATGCTTTTGCCAGATGATGAAAACCCGCTTTCCTTTTCGAACTTACATAATGTCCTGTTATTAATGTAATTCTAGGCATGGTTGTCTTAGTAAGCTCTGATTTCATAGATGTTCAAGTATAAAAGTCTTCGATGGCAGAGAGAGTCTACTGCGGCATCGAAGACCTTCGCTGCATTATACTAAACCTCTGCTTCAGAAGTGAGTGTCTAGAAATTAAATTTCTCTTTCAACGAAGAAAGCTTTTTGCGCAGATGTATGCTAGTTTCGTATTCATCATGCCTCTTCGGAGCTGCTTGCATAATTTCTTCGAACTCTTCAGGGGTAAATTCTAGCTTTTTCAAAATGAACTCCTTCTCTTGTGTCAGGTCCTCAACAGTGTACAGCGGCTTAGCAAGTTCCTCTCTAGCCTGCTCTAAGGTAATCTCTTCGTTCCGTATAAGAGCGGATAGGTGCGACTTTCGCTTATCAATATTGAATTTCTGGGGCAGAATATAAGCCTGGTAAAATTTTGTAAACCATGATTCATAGTGCTTTCCACCATAATACCTCCATCCATATTCCTTCTCCAGAACCTCCATCGCCTCCAGCTTTTTATAGTTTATTATATTCAGAGGCTCCAGGAAATCCAGCTTGTGCAGTATCTTGTACAGGAATGATTTGTAAATACCTATCGTAGGAAAGGTTTTGAGCGGTTGTCTTCCAAACAATTTATGGATGTGTTGAATATTTTTAAGGTCAACTTTCTGCCATACCCAGGCGGAAGGCAAGCCATGTTCGGTAGCATAATTTGTTCCGGAAAGTATACACTTAATATTATTCTCCTTCGCTAACCTGTACATTGATGCTACAATAGCATGATCTGTTAACATCTCAATATCTACAACAGAAGCCTTGATGAAAGATCTTTGTAAATCTTTAAATTCCTCCCAGTCAATAACATATGTTTGCAAGTCAAAGCCGGTCTTGTCCAGAATTTTGTTAATGTTGGAAACAGCTAGTTCTGAGTTCCATCCATTATCAAAGTGCACAACAAGGGGGGTTAGCTTCCATTTGTAAGCCAAGTGGGCGACATAAGAACTGTCTACTCCTCCACTGATGCCAATAAGGCAATCGTACTTTCCTTTTCTGTTTGCTTTGATGTGTTGTAGCAGGCGCCCGATGTTCGCTCCTATTTGCTCATCTGTGTACCTGTATTTAGGGAGAGTTTCTTCTGCCTCAAGGCAATAATTGCAAATACCTCCAGAGTTAAAATGTATATCCGGATCCGTGGAATCCATCAGGCATTTTACACAAGTGACTACTTCTCTCTTCATGTTAATTAAGAATTTCCTCGAGTTGTTGATAATTCGGGTAGTTGATAAGTACGCCTTTGTTGCCACCCTGGTAAACGAAAAGGCTTCCGGCAGCGGCTGCAGAAGCACCGGAATATTTAACAACGCGTTCTATGTCCTCTAGCTTTGAGGCACCTCCGCATGCTATTACAGGTACTTTTACTGCATCGGTTATCTTTTTTATCAATTCATAGTCATACCCAGCTAGCATTCCATCCCTATCGACAGCGTTAAGCAGGATTTCTCCCGCGCCCCGGCTTTCTAGGGAGAGAGCGTACTCAATCGGATCCAGCTTGGTAGTGTCTCTTGTTTTAGAATTAAAAACTCGCAGCTTTCTAAACAGGTTCATCTTTACATCCATAGAGCCAACGATTGTAGAGCTCCCAAATAATTTTACGGCTTCAGAAATCAAGCCTGGATTTGTAAAGTTCACAGAGTTAAGGGAGACTTTCTCAATGCCTATGCGCAATAGTTTCCTGATTTCATCTGTTTTTGTGATGCCTCCACCATAGCACAAGGGGATAAAGCATTCTGTGGCAATATCCTTAAGAAAACTAAAGTTAGGGCCTCTTTGCTCCTTACTTGCAGTGATGTCGAGAAACATAAGTTCATCAACCTCTTTTTCATTGTATATCTTAACTGCATTGATAGGATCTCCGATATAGGTTGGTGACCCAAACTTTTTTGTTTTAACTAACCCCCCTCCACCTTTGAGGAGTAAACAGGGGATTACTCTAGCTTTTAACACAAGTTAATTGTTTTACGAGGTTCTTGAAAAGCAACATCCCAAATTTATGGCTTTTCTCAGGATGAAACTGGAACCCAACTATATTTTCTTTTCTGATGCCTGAACTAAAGTTAATGCCGTAGTTGGTGGAGCATAGCTCATGTGATGAATCTTCAAGTTTAGCGTAATAGCTATGTACGAAGTAGTAGCGTAGTTCCGGAGCCCCTATGTCAAGAAGTGAATTATCCGTCTGTGAGGCATGGATTAGGTTCCAACCCATATGCGGGACACGGAGGCGAGAGGCGTTGGCATCAAAATTAAACTTCTTACATTCCCCCGATACCCACCCAAGGCCTGCCTTTTCTCCTTCTTCGCTGCCATTTAAAAGCAACTGCATCCCTAAGCAAATTCCCACGAGAGGTGTTTTCTCCACCAGCACCTTCTTTTCAAGAATAGGAATCAGGTTCAGCTTCTCAAGATTGCTCATGCCATCATCGAAAGAACCTACACCTGGCAGGAAGAGCAAGTCGGCTGCATTTAATTCTTCAGGGCGATTGGTGATAGTACAGTTATAACCAACCCGCTTAAGCATGTTTTGAATCGAACCGGAATTACCTAAACCATAGTCTATGATACAGATTGTTGAATGCTTCATGTGTCAGGTAGCTATATTAGATACTTAAATAGGGCGTAATTAATTTGTTCTCTTCGTTTGCCCAGGACAACTTATTGTTGTGTTGCGTTATGAGAGATTTCACCCCGTCTATATCCTCCTTGGAGATACGGTTGATTAAGTCCTTAAATTCACAGGCTTTAACATCAACAGTCCAACCACACTTGGCTTCTTCTATAAACTGTGCCATGTCTGGAAAGTTGCTCACAATGGAGGGGATGCCCGCTAAATAGTACTCATACAATTTGTTGGGCATACAGTAATAATAACTAAGGCAAATGTTTTCGATCAATGCTATTCCAACATCAGCACTACAGGAGTAAGATAATACCTCATTAGGAGGAACAGCCGGCACATAATGTATATTTTGAAATTTTTTAGAGAAATCTCTTACTTCGTTCTCAAGCTCCCCATAGCCCATAATAATCAAGTGTTTGTTTGGGTCAACGCCACTAAAGGCCTCTAAAAGTATGGGAATCCCCCTTCCTGAGAAAAGCCCACCTTGATAGATGAACTTTATGGCATTACTATCTAAGCCAAGCAGAACAGAGAATTTGTTACTAGCCGGAGGAGCTTCGAAGGCTTTTGGGATATTCTTCACAACCGAAACCTTTTCATCAGATAGGGCATACCGTTTTAGATACCAAAGTTTGATGTTATCTGAAACTACAAATACATGATGTGTTTTATGTATAAAGATCCGTTCTACCACTCTGTAAATTTTCTGAGCTAATCGTTTCAGACCCTTCTTTTCAGTCTCCAGTTCATGCGGATCATAAATAAGCTTTGATCCAGATAGGAAACTAAGCCAGTAGGATAGGGGTAAATCGTTAACACTATGGGAATTAACGACCTTTACTGGGTGTCGAAGAACGAAGTATGAGGCCTTTAGTATATATTGGGTCAGAAACAAAAGTTTTAATATTATACCTTTCTGTAAACCAAAGTTGAAAAAGGCTGGTCTCCAAACCTTTCTTTTTTCATCAATGATTTCCCACTCAGGCAAAGAGTCCCCTGGAAGCGCAAGAATAACAACTTCATCAATAATGTTATGGTTGATGAGCGATTCTGTTATTTTTAAGATTCGGCTTTCGAACTTAAACTGTGAAGGGTAAATATGTATGTTAAGCTTTTTCATGATCAAAGTGTAGCTTTATTAATCTCAGCCCACCTTAGGAAGTTTAAGTATCTCCAATGCTCCTCAGTGTAGTTAGCTTTATTAGTAAAAACCTTGGTAAACTCAGCCTTCAACTCATTTATTTTGAGCCCGAAATGACTGTTATTACGCGAGTTTAAAATTTCCGAAACCCAAGAGGAGGAGTTCTTTATCCATTTTCGTTCTGGAGTCTCAAAGCCTATTTTGTCTTTTCTTTTTAAGATTTCTTGAGGTAAATAGCTCTTCAGGCCTTCACGCATCAGTTGTTTTGTATAACCATCATTGGTTAAGATATAATCCTCTGGCAAGGAGAAAACAAACTCAGTTAGGTCCTTTGTCAGGAAAGGAACACGTCCCTCTATGGAAAACGCCATAGAGTTCCTGTCCTGATACCGGAGCAGCCAAGGAAGACCTACATGTTTGAGTCGTTTATAGAGTGAGGCTTTTAGATAGTTGTCTCCGAAATTCGGGGCGGTAAAGGTTATATCATTTGCATCTATGGCCTTAGTCTCAAAAAATCGTTCAGTATGAGAGAGGTAGCGCTTCTCTAAACGTTTCTGCATATCCCAAGGGAGGATTTTAGCAACGCCTTTCAGGATAAGCCTTAATTTTGATACATTAAGAAGCGGGTCAATTTTCCTGATAAATGCTATGTATGCATTAATTCCATCCTTCTGAAGTATAGACATCGCTCTATCGGAGAAATAATGAATATAGCCTGCAAAAATTTCATCAGCCCCCTGTCCGTCAAGCACTACTTTGATGTTATTCTCCTTCACCAATTCGAATACCTTGTATTGTGCGTAGATGCTTGTACCTCCAAAAGGCTCATCCTGAAGCGCTATTATTTTTTCAATTTCCGAAATAAAGGTTGCTTCTGATGGTTCTGTGAAGTAGGGTACACTTCCGACTTTTGCGTTTACTATATCAATCCACTTCTTTTCGCTTTTTTCCTCATAGTTAGGAATATAGCTAAAGGCGTGTTTTTTTCGCTCTGGCAGAATCTTATCGGCAATACAGATAACTGAGGAGGAGTCTAGACCACCTGAGAGAGTATAGCCCACTTCTACATCGCTTCTCAGATGTATTTTTATATTATTATAAAAAATCTCCTCAACGCGACTGGCAGCATCCTGGAAGGAAATATTGCGTACTTCAATATTTTCAAGGGACCAGTAGGGCTTTGGCTTTATAGCTTCACTTTTAGCTGCTGGTATAATGGCGTAGTGTGCAGCTGGGAACTCACAAATATCGCTGTATATAGTTTCTGAAGAATGATTGGTCCACCCATACGCCAAGTATTCCTGCAACTTGGCCGCGTTGATCTTTTTATTTACTTTAGTCTCTGCAACAAGTCCTTTTATTTCGGAGCAAAAGAGGAAAAAGTTATTGTTTACTGCGTAATAAAGCGGCTTAATTCCGAAAGGGTCTCTTGCCAGGAAGACTTCGTTCTTAACTGTATCATGTATTGCAAAGGCAAACATGCCATTAAAGTATTCGAGACATTTCACGCCCCACGTTTCATAGGCATATAAAATTACTTCTGTGTCAGTTTCAGTCTGAAACTGATAGCCTTTCGCCATTAAAAGATCCCTCAACTCAATGTAATTGTAGACCTCACCATTATATGTAATAGTGTATCTTTTATTAAGCGTCTGCATAGGTTGCCAACCTCTTTCAGATAAGTCTAGGATTGATAGTCTGCGGTGAAGGAAGGCCACGTTGAAATCAAATCCATCTTTGATCTCTCTTGTCAACACTTTTTCTCCTCCAGCAGCAAAGTAGAAGCCAAAGTCATCAGGACCTCTATGCTCAATGGCACTTCCGATGTTTTGTATGGTCTCTAGTGAAATTTCGGACCGTTTAAAATTTATTGCTCCACCTATTCCGCACATGGTATTATTTCAGCATTTATGATTGAAAGCAGCATTGTTTTTATGCTACTTAATTAGTGATTTATAGACCTCTATTATTTGTGGTATTACTGCTCGCTTTGAAAATTTATCTTCAAACCCTTTTCTGATTCGGTCTGAATCAAAAGCTGAGTAGTTCTCCATTAAGTAAAATATCTTCTGAGCCAAGTCTTGAGGGTCTTGTACTTCGGCAAGCAATCCATTGTATTCATCCACTATACACTCCGGTCCTCCGCATCTTGTGGCTATAACCGGTTTGCCACAAGCGATAGCTTCTGCATACACCACGCCAAATGTCTCTCCATGACTTGGTAAAACAAATGCGTGACATTTTCGATACATTTCTCTTGCTTTGCTTCTACTTATCTCTCCAAGCCAATCTACATGCTGTTCCAGGCCTAATTCTTTTGCTTTTGCTTTATAGTGCTGTAGGAGTTGGCCACCTCCACCAATGCTGAATACCACCTTCTGTTTGTTTTTTATCACAATTCGAATTGCTTCGAGTAAATCATCGATTCCTTTCTCCGGGTATAGCATTGCAAGAGTGAAGAAATGGAAAGGCGCATCTACCGGAGTGTAGGTGGGTGTGAAAAAGTCTTCGTTGATTACATTAGGGATGAAGACGGGCTGTTGAAAGCCAAAATCCGTGATATCATTCGCGAGTTTGGGACTAACCGCTACAACCTTACTGGAGTTTTCTAAGGGCAAAGCCAGTTTTGGGTGAATACCACCATCTCTCAAAAGAAACTTCTCGAACGGGAAAGGCCCCATATGTTCTGTGATAACATAGGGTACTTTGTATTGTTGGGCTAGGGCCATAGCAATATAACCTGCAGGATAACTAACATGGGCATGTATAACATCTACTTTACCATACCGTGCTTGGTAGGATTCGAAGTTAGCAAAATTAGCATTTATCATTCCCGCAATGTTGTCACCTTTCACGTTAAATGGCCACTCAAAGGTTAGAGAAGGAGTGAATAGTTCGATAAGATTGTCCCTTAATGGCGTAACTTGTGTTAACTTTCTGTTTTTCCCGAAGTTATAAAACGCCTTTAAGGTAGAGAAGGGATTCTTATTAAGAGCGTATTGGGCGTTGTTCTGCCCCCACAGACTAACACCTATGTTTAGCCTTTCGTACATTTCTGCAATATAGGAAGCCTGTTCTTTAAAGAAGATACCTGCTATAGGGCTATTGGCCGAAGGATACCAAGATGGGATGATAAAAACATTCATGCTTGTTGTGTGATTAAGTCTGTAGGAGTTCTATGACGTATTGTCAGAATGAAGTATCAAGTTTGCACTACAAGTATGAATGGCTAACCTGAAACTTTCTTTAATAAGATGAAATTGAAAAGTATGATAAGGATGATATCCAGTATCCCCCAAAGAATCAGGCCTAGGAAGACATCATTTTGTAAGTAGCCTATGTAAAATGCCAGGGGTCTTAAGAAAATAAATAGAATTCCGAACAGGAGAGAGTATTTCTGAATGCCATAGACGATGAAGGCTGTGCTTGTAGGGGAACTACAGAAAACAAAAAGTAAGGGAATAGAGAGGATGGAGGCAATCTTACCAGCCTCTTCCCATTCAGCACCAAACAATAGGACGAAGAGTTCACTGCCGAAAAGTAATAGTATTGTAAAGGGAACTAATCCTATGGCAAATAACAAGCCCCACATTTTAAGTATGAGTTTTATTGAGTCTTGTTTATGATGGTGTACTTCAGTTAATTTCTGATAAAACACCTGACCAATGCTTACGCCAATCAGGCTGATCGGTAAATTCAGAATTCTGAATGCAAAAGAGAAATGCCCTGCTAAGGCTTCAGTAAAGAGAAAAGATATTAGGTAAACCGGCAACTGCGTTGTAAAGGTATCTAGAAAGGAAGTAGGTAAGGAATATTTAGGGAAATCTGCATGTTCAATAGCGGAATGCTTTATCCCCCTTTTTGTAGTAACTTTTCTTATCTCTCTAAATAACGGCCCTCCCTTATAGGCTATCACTACCAAAGCCATGATTGCACCTACAAGCTGGCCCCATACTAAACCTACGCCTAAGCTTAAAAAGATTCCCACTAGTATCGCAGCAGTTATATTAGATGCGTTTTGGGCGATCTTAGAGGAGGCTAGAAAATTATAGTTTTTTTCCCTGTTTGCCCAATAGGAGAGAATTTGATAGGCTCCCATGAATAGAAAAGAAACTGGTATCAAGTAAATAACATGGCTCAGGGCGGGTTTGTCTACAAGCCCAATAACCCACTTATGCAGAAGAACTAACAGAAGCGAGATAAGAAACGTTAGCGACCCAAGTATGATGAAAGACAACGATACTAAGTTAATTGCACCTGAACGCAATTTTGCAGATACGATGGCTATATCGTATCTGCCAGTAGAGAAAATTAGGAGTATAGATAAGGTGCTGTTGTAGAGTGCAAAAGTTCCAAAATCTTCCGGGGTATAAATTCTAGACAGAACAGGGGATGCGGCAACAGATATAATCTGAGCAAGGGCAGTTCCTGTAAACAACTTTGCTGCATTCTGCAGATACTCGGATTGAGCGGCGCCCTTGACCAGACTTTTGATCTCTTTATTCTTGAAGGCTTTCAAATAAGACTCCATTTTTAAATTATACTCTTGAGCCTAAGCTGCTCAGGTATTCAACCCGTACCTCCATCAGGCCTTTATAAAAAGCATGTGACCTAATGGAAAGGATGTTTTGACAGCTTCTCCTTTGCCAACGGATGATATTCACCCTTTAGACCGACTGATTGCTGGTTCCTGATATCATGTACAATCTCGATAGATTGTCTCGCTTCCTCTAGCCCATAGCCATTCCCATTCAGGATTTCTTGATAACTTATGGTATGCAAATCGGTAAAGCCTTCACTAAACTCAAGTTCTTCACCCTCCACCGTAATGGAGCGGAAGGTACTCTTTCCTTTTTCTTTCGCCGCAGCTGGCAGAAGATCAAAATTGATACTAAGGAACCATCGCACGCGTGCATTTTCAAATTCTAAATACCCTGCGGCGCGGTCGTGGGTGTGCAAGTGCACCACATTCTGCTGCACTTTCCCAAAAATCCAGCTCAGCATGTCATAGAAATGTACCCCTATATTTGTCGCAATGCCGCCCGACTTAGACACATCTCCCTTCCAGGATGTAAAGTACCAATGGCCTCTGGAGGTCAGGTAGGTCAGGTCTACCTCATACTTCTTATCTTTCGGCCCGTTTTGAATTTTCTCCTTCAGTGCTATGATGCTAGGGTGAACGCGCAACTGCAGAATGTTATTGATTTTCTTGCCTGTTTCTTTTTCAATATGTGCCAGTGCATCAATGTTCCAGGGGTTAAGCACAAGTGGCTTTTCACATATGGCATCAGCCCCACGACGGAGCGCCAAACGGATATGAGCGTCGTGGAGATAGTTTGGAGTACAAATACTCACGTAATCCAGTGTAAGCTCTTTCTCATATTTTAACTTCTCCAGATGTCTGTCAAAGCGCTCAAACTCCACAAAAAAATCGGCATTGGGGAAATAACTGTCCATAATACCCACGCTGTCGAAGTTATCTAGCGCTGCTACTAAATTATTGTTCGTGTCTTTGATTGCTTTCAGATGGCGAGGGGCTATATAGCCTGCAGCTCCAATAAGGGCGAAATTTTTCATTTGTACTTCTTTACTTCCTTGTTCTCTAATTGATAACGCTCATTGCTCTCTGGGCAGGCGGCAAAGCCATTTTCGTCAAACTCAAGCTTATGGCCATATTCGCTCATCCACCCCACTTGTCGGGCCGGGTTTCCTACGACCAAAGCATAAGCTGGGACAGTTTTAGTTACCACGGCACCGGCACCGATAAAGGCATAGGGGCCTATATTATGGCCACACACAATAGTGGCATTCGCTCCAATGGATGCACCTTTGCCTACATGTGTTTTGGCATATTGTCCTCGACGGTTGATGGCACTTCGGGGGTTGGAAATGTTAGTGAATACCATCGATGGGCCTAAAAAGACATCATCATCGCAGGTAACTCCCGTATAGATAGAAACGTTGTTCTGAACCTTCACATTCTTACCAAGGATAACATCCGGAGAAATCACTACGTTTTGACCGATATTACAATTTTCACCAATCGTGCAGTTAGGCATGATGTGAGAAAAGTGCCAAATTTTAGTGCCTTCCCCTATGCTGCAGCCTTCATCTATAATGGCTGTCTCATGGCTGTAATAATTCATTAGGCTAGGTTATTAGTTGCAAGGAATTCTTTGACTGAATCTGTGATAAATCGGAGTTCTTCCTCCTGCTGCTCAGTATGAATAGGCAGTGAGAGAACTCTTGCAGCCAAATCCTCAGATACAGGCAGGTCTCCCTCTGTGTAGCCGTAAGACCGGTATGCCTTCTGCAAATGCAGCGGAACTGGGTAGTATACCATAGAAGGAATGCCCCTATCGGCCAGGAATTGCTTTAGATCATCCCTATTGAATGTATTGCACTTAAGCGTGTATTGATGAAACACATGGGAAGAGTTTGCCATACGCTGTGGGAGGGTCAAAGCAGCCAGGTTGCCGAGCTGCTTGTCATAGAAATCTGCAGTTCTGTTTCTCTTACTGCAGTAATTATTCAATTCTCTGAGTTTCACCCTCAGAATAGCTGCTTGCATAGTGTCCAACCTGGAGTTAACACCAACCAGATCATGATAGTATTTCACCCGCTGCCCATGGTTGGCAATCACCTGTATCTTTCGGGCCAAGTTCTCATCCTGAACGAAGAGGGCTCCGCCATCGCCGTAGCAGCCTAGGTTCTTGGAAGGAAAGAAGGACGTTGTGCCAACTGTGCCTATTGTGCCTGCCTTCTTTTTCGTACCGTCGCTAAATGTAAATTCTGCACCAATAGCCTGAGCGGTGTCTTCTATAACGAAAAGGCTATGTGCTTTGGCTATATCCAAAATAGCTTCCATGTCAGCACACTGGCCATACAGGTGTACCGGCACAATGGCTTTTGTACGGGAAGTTATACTATCTTTTATTGATTGAGGTGCAATCAAGAAGGTGTCTGGATCTACATCTACGAACACCGGTGTTAAACCTAAAAGTGCAATTACCTCTGCTGTTGCAACATAGGTAAAGCTTGGCACAATCACCTCATCGCCATGCCTTAATTCCAGACCCATCATAGCGAGTTGGAGGGCGTCAGTCCCGTTGGCGCAGGGCACGGCGTGCTTAATATTGTTGTACTCCGCTAGTTCAGACGCGAACTGGCCAACAGCAGGCCCATTGATATAGGAGGATGTTTCTATAACATCCGCAATTGCAGCATCTATTTCATCTTTAAGACGCAGATATTGCCCATACAGATCGACCATTTGTATGGTGTATTGACGAGTGATCTTCATTAAGTTTGCCTTTAATGGCATAAAAGTAGTAAATTATTCCTCCATTTAGGAAAATCAGCATGCTTTCTTTTGGGATCCACTATATTTGTCACCTGTTCCAGAGTCTTTAACTTTAACCTCAAGTAAATAAATTCATGCAACAAGTTGATAAAGATGAGATTGATGTGGCCGAAGTCTTTCGAAATATAGGTCTGTTCTTTAATAGCATAAAGAAAAGAATTCAATATGTTTTTGATGTTGTTCTTTCGCACAAGCTAATGATAATAGGTATAACTGCCCTAGGTTTAGGAGTAGGGTATCTTACCTACTCCCTTACCAAGCCTTACTATACCTCATCTATGACCTTAATGCTTGCAAACATCCGTAATGAATTTATCGAGGATCAGCTGAACAAGCTCTCCACTATGATCGGTGAAGGTAATTACGAGGTAGTAGCAGACAGGTTAGATATTAGCCAAGCCTCGGCGCAACAGATCAAGGAAATGAAGTTCTCAAACCTTGACCAAGATAGGATTGAGGAAGATAGTGTGCTAACAGGATCGCCGTTCAGGATAGAGCTGTCCCTATATAACAGGGAATTATTTGAAAGTATGGAGCCAGCATTAACCAATTATTTAGAGAACAATAGATACTTTGCAAAGCAGAAAAGGATAAAGCAGCGGCAAGTGGAAAGTATGATCTCCAAACTAAAGGGAGAAATCTCGTCAATTGATAGCATGAAAACAAATGTAGGCTCTCCAAGGGGACCTGTGAATGGCTTTGTATATGGTCAGCCAATAGACCCTACCAACTTGTATAAGGAGAGTATTCTAATGTATAAGGAGCAGGTAGAATTGGAAGCTGACCTTGAGAATCTGGATAATGTTGAAATAGTTACGGGATTTGTTCCTAAGCTTTTGCCTACAGGTCCCAGCCTTAAGCGTCACCTTGCTATTGGTGTTGGTCTAGGATTTATAGTTGGAGTTATTGTTGCCCTCAATTTGGCGAAAAAGAGGAGGAAACTCTTGAGTTAGGTTATTTCCATGCTCCATGTAACAGAACAGCCGCTGCTATATCCATAGCAGCGGCTGTTCTGTTTTTATACCCTACTCATCCTTCCGCATCACCCAGCTCAGGTTATACAGATCTCTCCTGCGATCTTTCAGGTTACGTACGCTGCCTGCCGTGTTCAGATCCTTGAGCAGGTCCAGGTCCAGGTCGGCGATGAGCGTCATCTCGGTGTTGGGCGTAGCCTCGGCAATGACGGCGTCATGCGGGAAAGCGAAATCGGAAGGGGAGAAGACGGCGGACTGAGAGTACTGGATGTCCATGTTTTCCACCTTCGGCAGGTTGCCCACGCTACCGGTGATGGCTACATAGCACTCGTTCTCGATGGCCCGGGCCTGGGAGCAAAGGCGCACGCGCAGGTAGGCGTTCTTGGTGTCGGTCCAGTAAGGCACGAACAGGATCTTCATGTCCATATCGGAGAGCATGCGGGCCAGTTCCGGGAACTCCACGTCGTAGCAGATGAGAATGCCTACTTTACCGATGTCGGTATCGAATATCTTCAGTTTATGGCCCCCGCGCATCCCCCAGTAGTGCGACTCGTCCGGGGTGACGTGTAGCTTGTACTGCGAGTCGTAGGTGCCGTCGCGGCGGCAGAGGTAGCTCACGTTGTAGAGCTTGTTATCGTAGTACTCCGGCATACTTCCGGCAATGATGTTGATGTTGTACGACAAGGCCAGGTGAATCATCCGCTCACGGATCTCCTCTGTATACTCTGCCATACTTCTGATCGCCTCCGACGGGGTGTCCTCGTTTGACAGGGCCATCAGCGGTGCGTTGAAGAACTCCGGGAACATCACGATATCGGATTTGTATGAGCTCACGGTGTCCACGAAGAACTCTACCTGCTGCATAAAATCGTCGATGTCTTTAATGGCCCGCATCTGCCACTGCACGATGCCTATACGCACCACGGTTTTCTTGCCCCCTATGAGCTTTTCCTTATCCTCGTAGTACACGTTAATCCACTCTAGCAGCGTGGCGTAGGCCTTTGAGTCGGTGTCGTCGGGGAGGTAGCCCTTGAGGATGCGGCGGACGTGGAAGCCGTTGCTTAGTTGGAAAGAAAGCACCGGGTCGGAGAGCTCCTTGTTGCGCACCATCTCGATATACTTGGCAGGTGTGAGCTTGTTGGCGTAGTCCTTATACCCGGGTATGCGGCCGCCGGCAATAATGCCGCGCAGGTTCAGCTTCTCGCAGATCTCCTTGCGGGCGTCGTAGAGGCGGCGGCCCAGGCGGAGGTTGCGGTACTCCGGGTGCACGAATACATCGATGCCGTACAGCGTGTCACCTTCCGGGTCGTGTGTTTTAAAGGAGCCTTTGTCTATGATCTGATCGTAGGTGTGCTTGTCGCCATACTCGTCGTAATCAATAATTAGGCTCAGGGCGGCAGCCACTACTTTGCCATTGTCCTCAATACAGATCTGGCCTTCCGGAAACTTCTTTAGCAGGTTGGAGAACTCCTTTCGGGTCCAGGCGCCGTCAATGCTGGAGTACACGGTCTCCATAATCTCCTTTACCTCTTTGTAATCCCTTAGTTCCAGCTGGCGCAGCAGCAATCTATGTTCAAAACTGGTTTCTTCTCGTTCACTCATTATGTGTTGGAAATATTAATACTTGTAGCTATATACGTATGCTTACCATACTTTTGGTATAGTATACCTGTAGCACCGGATAATGCAAGTGCTGCGGTGCAAAAATAAATAAAAGAAGCGCAGTTTGGGGCTGCGCTTCTAAGTATAGTTTCTCGTAAAGTGTATTTTATACCTGTATCTCGGGCACCTCGCCCTCCACGATCAGGTTGCCTTCAGTAGCGGCCTTAATGTCTTCTACCGTTACACCCGGAGCGCGTTCCAGTAACTTAAAGCCACCTTCCACTACCTCGAGTACGGCCAGGTCGGTCACGATTTTTTTCACGCAGTTCAGGCCCGTCAGGGGAAGGGAGCACTCTTTCAGGAGCTTAGAGGAGCCGTCGCGGGCGGTATGCTGCATGGCTACGATGATGTTTTTGGCAGAGGCCACCAGGTCCATGGCGCCCCCCATGCCTTTTACCATTTTGCCCGGAATCTTCCAGTTGGCAATATCGCCGTTCTCCGACACTTCCATGGCACCGAGTATGGTCAGGTCCACGTGCTCGCCGCGAATCATGCCAAAGCTCTCAGCGGAGCTAAAGATAGAAGAACCCGGGAGCGTGGTAATGGTTTGCTTGCCGGCGTTGATCAGGTCGGCGTCTACCTTGTCCTCAGTAGGGAAGGGGCCCATGCCCAGTAAGCCGTTCTCCGATTGCAGCACTACTTCTATACCTTCCGGAATGTAGTTGGCCACCAGCGTCGGTATCCCGATGCCCAGGTTCACGTACATGCCGTTCTTTACTTCCTGGGCGATGCGTCTTGCTATTTGATTTTTATCTAAAGCCATATTTATCTGAGTTTAAGCCTGTCTAACCGTTCGCTGTTCAATGCGCTTCTCATACTTGTCGCCCTGGAAGATGCGCTGCACAAAGATGCCGGGTGTATGGATCAAGTTCGGGTCCAGCTCACCGGCAGGCACTAGTTCCTCTACTTCAGCCACGGTGATTTTGCCGGCAGTGGCCATCATCGGGTTAAAGTTGCGGGCGGTGCCTTTGTAGATCAGGTTTCCGGCAGTGTCGCCCTTCCAGGCCTTTACAAAAGCGAAATCAGCTTTCAGCCACTCTTCCATCAGGTACATTTTGCCGTTAAACTCACGGTTCTCTTTGCCCTCGCCTACCTCGGTGCCGTAGCCGGCAGGGGTGAAGAAAGCCGGAATGCCCGCGCCACCGGCCCGGATACGCTCTGCCAGCGTGCCCTGCGGAATCAACTCTACCTCCAGCTCGCCGCTCAGCAACTGGCGCTCAAACTCCGCGTTTTCGCCTACATAGCTGGCAATCATTTTCTTTACCTGGCGCTTCTGCAGCAGCAGTCCGATACCGAAGTCGTCCACGCCAGCATTGTTAGAGATACAGGTCAGGTCTTTCACGCCCAGGCGCAGCAGCTCCTGAATCGCGTTTTCCGGGATACCGCAAAGGCCAAAGCCCCCCAGCATCAGCGTCATGCCGTCCTGAATGCCCTGTAGTGCTTCCTGTGCGTTTTTTACAGTTTTATTGATCATAGTGGGTGTAATTGGGAATGTTTAGCTGCCGGTGCGCAGCGGCTGTGCTTCTGCCTCACCAGCTGTTTCTGTCTGTAGGTAATTTAGATATAAAAATAGGCATATAAAAGTATGGATATCCCTTTTTCGGGTGAAATGGGGGAAAGGTTAGGTGAAAAGCCAGGGGAGGTAATTTTTAGGATACAAGTAGCTGAACCGCAGACTATGCTTTTCGAGTGTAGTAGTGGCTGGAATGCCGAAAGCCAGCATATAGGCTCATGCTGGCTTTCGGTTTATACTTTCAAGTATGGGATCGGCGTTATTGTAGCGCCAGAAATTCCTTCGTCGCCTGCTTGTCTTTCTCCAGCTGCCCTTTCAGGGCATCCAGGCTCTCAAACTTGCGCTCCTTGCGGAGCTGCTCCATAAACTGCACCGTCATGGTTTTGCCATAGAGGTCGCCGCTGAACTCAAGCAGGTGCACCTCCATCGTTAGCTTTTTGCCAGCAACTGTTGGGCGAAACCCGATGTTCATCATGGCCGGGTGGCGCTCGTTCCCTATACTTGCCCAAACCGCGTACACGCCGTTGCCAGGTATGAGCTTATGCGCCGGCGGAAGCGCCAGGTTGGCTGTCGGAAAGCCGATCGTGCGGCCAATCTTATCGCCCTCCTCCACCACAGAAGTGATACTATAGGGGCGGCCGAGGTAACTGTTGGCTGTGTCAATGTCGCCGCTTTCGAGTGCCCTTCTGATTTTGGTGGAGCTCACGCCCACATCATCCACATCCTGGCGCGGAATTTCCTCGACCTCAAAGCCGTACTGTGCCGAGCGGGCCTTCAGGTGCTCAAAGCTGCCCTCGCGGTTCTTGCCAAACCGGTGGTCGTAGCCGATGACCAATACTTTGGTGTTGATAGCCCGAACCAGTATATCGGATATAAAACAGCGGGAGGAGGTGCGGGAAAACTCCTTGGTAAAAGGGACAATGAGCAGGTAATCGATGCCGAAGCTGCGGAGCTGTTCAATGCGCTCATCTATGGTAGAAAGTAACTTCAGCTCGTTGTCATCTGGGAACAGCACCAGGCGCGGGTGCGGCCAGTAGGTGATCACCACACTTTGGCCGTCGCTCTGGCGGGCGCGCTCAATGACGCGGCGCAGGATCTTCTGGTGGCCCACGTGCACCCCGTCGAAAGTGCCGCTTGTCACCACGGCATGGCTCAGCTCGGGAAAGTCAGCTATGTCACGAATTACTTCCATCCGCTTCCTCCAGCTGTTTTTTTCTAATCGCGATGATATCGTCAATGGTAAGGGCGTCCTCCAGCTTATACTCGCCGATGCGCGTGCGCTCCAGCTTGGAGAGGTGGCCCCCCACGCCCAGTTTCTGCCCCAGGTCGTGGGCCAGGCTGCGGATGTAGGTGCCTTTGCTGCACACCACCCTGAACTCCACCTCCGGCCCGTTTATACTTGTAATATCGAATGCATTGATGGTAACGCTGCGTGGCTTTAGCTCTACCTCCTTGCCTTTGCGGGCCAGGTCGTAGGCGCGCTTGCCGTCTACCTGCACGGCAGAGTAGATGGGCGGCACCTGCTCAATGGCACCAACAAAGCTTTGGGCGGCTTGTTTTATACTTTCCTCGGTCAGATGACTGATGTCGCGGGTTTCGGTTACCTCGGTTTCGCGGTCGTAGGAGGGGGTGGTTTCTCCCAGGCGGATGATGCCGGTGTACTCCTTCTCCTGCCCCTGAATCTCGTCGATACGCTTGGTGAACTTGCCTGTGCAAAGTATGAGCAGACCAGTAGCCAGCGGGTCCAGTGTGCCGGCATGGCCTACTTTCTTAACGCGGATAGTATTGCGTACTTTCTTTACCACATCGAAGGAGGTCCAGTCGAGCGGCTTGTTTATAAGTAGTATTTCGCCGGCGGCAAAATCGTATTGCATCGTTATACTTTTAAATCTACGCCCATGGCAAGCAGTGCCAATAATACCACGCCTACGGCAATTCTGTAGTAGCCAAACATCTTGAAGCCATACTTGGTCAGGAAGCTGATGAAGAACTTGATCGCAGCCATCGCCACGAAAAAGGCCACCACGTTACCGATCAGCAGCAGCTGCAGGTCCTCGGGGTGAATGACATCAAAACTGTTCTGGATTTTTACGAGGTCGAACCTTAAAAGGTCCGAAATTTCCAGGCCTAGCAAGTCCGTCAAGAGCTTGTAAGTGCCGGCGGCCAGCATCGTAGGTACGGCCAGGAAGAAAGAGAATTCCGCGGCCGTTTTCCGGTCGATGCCCTGGGCCAGGCCACCTATAATGGAGGCAGCAGACCTGGAAACGCCTGGTATCATGGCCAAGCACTGCGCCAGGCCGATCAGGAACGCGTTCTTGTAGTTGATCTTGGTATTGGTGGAGTGGCGGAACCACTTATCAACAAACAGGAGCACAATGCCCCCAAAAACCAGCATAAAAGCTGTTATCAGCACACTTTCCAGCATGCTGTCGATCAGGTCGTTTAAGGCAAAGCCCAGCAAGGCCGCAGGTATGAAGGCGATAAACAGCTTAAAGTAAAAATCAAGCCCCTGCGCAAACCGCCGCCAGTAGAGCACCACCACCGAAAGGATGGCCCCAAACTGTATGTTCACTGTAAAGATCTTGGTGATCGGTAACTCGTTAATGCCCATCAGGCTGGAGGCGATAATCATGTGCCCCGTAGAGGAAACTGGTAAGAACTCGGTAAGCCCTTCAACAATGGCTAAAATAATAGCCTGCCAAATACTCATTTATTTTTTTGTTTTGTCCTTTGCCATGATGGCGAAAAATTCAATGGCGAAGCCCGCCAGCACTACCAGCGGCCCCAGCGTGATGCCCAGGAATCCGAGGCCATATGGCTCGGTGTCCAGCGTCATGATAAAGAAGCCGAGTGCCAGTACGGCAATGCCAGCCAGCATCAGGACGTAGTTCTTCTTGCCAAAGGCAAGGTTGTTTTTGTTATCCTCCATGGTGTTAGTATAGTTCATCTAAAGACATGCCCAGGTATTTGCGCACGGCGCGGTAAGAGCTCATAAACCCGATGATAAGGCCCAGCATAACCAGCGCACCCATCAGGATATAAGTCTGCTCGTCGTTGCGCAGCAGCTGCAGCTCCGTAATCTCGTTATAGGTATACTGCATCAGGCCAAAAAGCAGGGCAGAGGCCAGCACCCCGCTCACGACGCCCTGCCAGGCGGCACGGTTCAGGAACGGGCGCTGGATAAAGAACGAAGTAGCTCCCACTAATTGCATGCTGCGTATTAAAAAACGCTGCGAGTACAGGGCCAGCTTAATCGTGTTGTTTATCAGAATGATCACCACCAGCACCAGGATGGCGGCAAAGCCTATTAGAATAATGCTGATCTTCTGGATGTTCTGGTTGATGGACTCAATAAGGCTCTCCACGTACTGTACCTCATACACCCCGTCAACTTCCTCCAGGTCCAGTTTTATACTTTTGAGCATGGCAGAGCTGGAGTGGTCGGCATCGATGCGGAGCACATAGGCGTCGCGTAGCGGGTTATCCCCCAAAAATGTCATGAAATCTTCGCCGGTCTCGTCTAAAAATGCCTTGGCGCCCTCCTCCTTGGAAATATAGCGGACTTGGGCGGAGTCGTTTTGGAAGGCGACATATTCTTTGGCGGCAAAGGTCTTCTGCAGTCTCACCAGCTGCACCTCGGTCAGGTTGCGGTCCAGGTAAACCTGCATTTCTATACTTTCCTTCACCTTCTCAGATAGCTTCTCGGCGTGGATCAGCAGCAGCCCGAACACCCCGATCACAAACAGCGCCAGCGTAATACTGAACACCACCATCAGGTGCGGGTAGTTGCCTAATTTTTTCTTCTTGATGTGTTTTACTTTCGTCGCCATAGCTGTAGCCTTCCGCGCAAAATTAGAAATATATTTTACAAAAGCGCAGGCGTAAGGGCCAAAGCCGCTAAAAAAGGCCTGTTCGGTCTTTATAACTCCAGTCTTGGGTCGGAATCAAGTATGATGCGGTCGCGCTCCTGCTCCAGGCGCTGTTGGCGGCGGGCGCGCTTCTCACTGCCGAAAAGCTCGCGCAGGTTGTCGAAGCGCTTGGTGTGCAGCAAGCTTATACTTTGGCTCTGGGTGATGCGCTGCGTGTAAATGTTAGGGATTGAGTTATACTCCAGCCGCGCGCGGAGCTCCCCGGATGGGGAGATATAGTAGTCGAGCAGCCAGTTGCCCACATAGCCATCTCCGCTCGCATTGTCGCGGCTACCGCCCAGTCCGGTCTCGCTGGTCACGCGCAGGCGGCCCTGAAAGAACGTATAGCTCAGGCGCACCTGCAGTGCATTGAGGGCATCCTGCCCGATGCTACCCAGGCCTATGTCTACTTCCAGGTTGCTGTCGATGCTGTTGAAGAAGTTGTTGAGCTGGCCTGAGAGCAGGCTTCCCAAACTGCCGCCTACCGCGCTAGCTCCTATACCGCTGTCGAAGGCCAGCGTGCCCTGGGGCGAAAGGCGCTGCAACACGAGCAAGCTGAACACCTGGCGGTTGAGCTCACTCTCATCGTTCTTGATGGAGTTGATAACCGAGTATTGAGAGGTTTGAATTTCCTGCGGGAGCTGATCGAAGCTAAGACCAAGCTGAATATTCGGCGTAAGCAGCGGACCTTTAAGGTCGATAATGGCTGTCACAGGATAGCGGCCTGAAATGTTATCGCCAGTTATCAGGTTGTCAAAAGAGGCCATCTGGGTATAGTTTGCCTGAATGTCCATCACACCAGCGGTAGGGTCGCCGTTCCAGGTGATGGTGCCGCCTGGCACTACTTTAAACTCGCGGGTAACCAGGCCCTCCAGCAGGTTCAGGTTGTAGGCCCCCTGCAAGATCTCGAAGGTGCCATACATGTTAAAGTCACCGCGGGTATCGATGGTCATCTGGATGTCGCCATTGCCGGAGCCCCGGATCACGTCGCCGGTGGTGCGGTCGATGATGATTTCAAAGTAGGCGTCGTCGGTCACGTCCAGGTTAAAGTCCAGGTTGATGCCCGAGAGGTCAACGGCGCGGCTCTCAGCCTCCACCGCTATGTCTGTACCTTTTTCAGGGTTGTTGTTCACGAAGCGGATAAAGTCTTTCCTGGACACATCGGTCTGGTAATCGAGCGGCAGCACGATGCGGGTGTTGGCGTCGCTGCGGGCATCCACCTTTACCTGCAGGTTCTCTGTTGGTCCCAGCACGCTGGCAGAGCCCGTGGCGAAGGCCGTTCCGTAGAAGAGCTCGTTCTGCGCCTCGGTGGTGTTGAGCACCATAAAGTTGCGGAAACGCGCCTCCATATCGATTACCATATTCCGGAAACCGTCGTGGGCGATACCTCCCGTCACCGTGGCCCTGTTGCCGAACAAGTCCTGCAGCTGCGCATTACGGAAGCTGATGCTGTTAGGGCCAAAGTAGATGCGGTCGGAGAAGCGGTAGGTGGTGTTCAGGTAGTCGAACGTGAATTGGCCACCGGTGACTAGAACGGAGCCTTTCAGTACCGGGGCATTCAGGTTGCCCAGCACCCGGATGCGCCCTTCCATGTTGCCGCCCAGGTCAGAGAACAGGCCGCGCAACACCGGCTCTACCAGCTTCAGGTTTGCCTGGTCCAGCACGGCGAGCAGGTCCAGTTGGTCTTCCTCCACTTGCGGGTTATAAAACCCCGTGAGCGAGAGTACCTTCTTGGCGTTTCGCTGAATGCCCACATCCACCGTCGCGCGCTGGTTAGCCTTGGTCCAGTCGGTGCTGCCTATTACGTCGCCGATAAATACATCATCCAGGTAAAAGGAATCCACCTGCATGGCAGCGTTGAGCATGGCCTGATTGTAGAGGTCCTGCGCAGTCAGTTTTGCCGTTACCTCGCCAGCGATCTTCATGGGCAGGATCGGGTTCAGGTTGTTGAGCTTAAAGTTCTCCACGTTCAGCACCAGGCGGCTGTTCGGGTCCCGGGATACTTCGCCGTCGGCACGTATCACCTGGTTCTGGTTCGTAAGGGCAAAGTTCTCGAACACGAGCCGTTTGCCTGCCTCGCTTATATAAATGGTGTTGCCGGGGAGAAAGGCCCATACGTTTTTCTGCAGCGTGATGTCCGACTCGTCGAAGACGATCTGTATCTGGTTCTGCAGAAAGTTCAGGTCGCCGGTGATGAGGGCGCGGTTGTTCTGCAGCGGCTGTCGCAGGCTGGTGGCGAACTGAATGGTGCGCTCACTCCAGATGCCTTCCAGGAAAAAATCCTGGGTGGAACCGACACCCGGCAACTCCTGCTGCCGCGAGGTGAAGAGAGCGGCCGCCAGTACATCCGGGTTGTCCAGCATTTTGGAGGTATTCAGTTCAATATTGTTTCCATATAATGTATACCCGTCGTACAGGATAGTGTCGATGGTGGCATATAACTCCAGTATAGCAGTGGCATCGTGTCGGAACGAGCCCTCTACCTGCGAGCTGTCGGATATGGTGAGCTCCGGCACAAACAGCTCCAGGATAGGGGTAGCCTGCTTCAGGTTCATGGCATAGTTCACGGCATACTCGCTGGCCCTTTCTTTGGGCTTGCGGTTGTAGTACTCCGCCGTGGCAACCGGGTCACTTTCAAAGTTGAGCTGGTACTCCTGAACCAGCGCCTTTAGGTCAGCTATTAGCGTGGTATAGTTGAAGTTGCCGTCCACGTGCAGGTCCAGCAGGCTCGAAAAGAGGTCGAGCGATCGCTGCCCGGCGGCAATTTCTGATGCCACCATAACCGAGTCTAGCGAGAGGCTGTTGCCCTTGTACCCCACGTAGGCACTGTCAAAGCGGGCGGTCCCTTCGAACTCATCGAGCCGCAGGCCCTTAAAATTCAGATTAGCATGGGCACTGAGCAGGAGAGGCTCCTGTGTCAGGTTCAGCGCCTGGAAATCGATGCGCTCCAGGTCGGCCACCATGTTAAAAGCTTTGCGCTGCTCCGTCAGGTTCACCTCGCCGCTGGCGGTAAAGATCAGGTTAGGGTCGTTGATGGAGACATCACCCGTGAATACCTGGCGGCGCAGGACACCGTCGGCTTTCAGGTTCTGGTAATTATATCCTAGCAACTGCACCTGCCGGATATCCACGTTTGCTTTTACGTCGGCGGTTTTCAGGCTAAAGCCAGTGCCCTGCAGGCGGCCGCTCATAGAGATAGTGCTGATTTGTTCCTCAGCATCGAGCAGACGGCCCAGGTTAAAACCGTTGGTGGTTACAAACCCGCTATAGGAGGAGGTGCGGGTATCGTCGTCTATTTTCAGGTTGATGTCAGAGCGCAGGTTACCCAGCGCGGTGCCGAATTCCCCGTTGGCCACGAAGTCGTTGTAGAAGCCCAGGAAACGCCCCTCCAGGCGAACGGTGCCCAGCCTGGCTGCCATCCGGTAAGCTTCCTGGGGCAGAAATTTCCGGAGGTCCTCGGCGCTGATGGTGGAAGGCTGCAGGCGCAGGTTGGCGAAGGTCTCTTTGAAGTTGGGCAGGCCATCGGCATTGATAGTACCCACAATATGCGTATTGCGGCCATACTTCAGGTCGACATCCGTGGCAGAGAAATTCCGTACCAGCCCTTTCAGCTTGAGCGAGTTCACCTGCAGGTTCTCATCATACTCCCGTAGCTGCGGCGCAAAAACGGCAATATCCTGCGAGAATACTTTGCTGTTCTCCAAGTTTGCCGTCACCGTCACGCTATCCATGAATTCCGAAAAATCGCCGAAGGTGCTGTAGTCGAAGCGGACGTGGTTTTGGAGGTTGCTGTTGTTGAGCTGCAGGTCCAGTTCCTCCCAGTCCCAGAAGGTGGAGGTGTAGGTCATGCGGGTATCCAGGTTGTGCAGGTGCGTGTCGGAGTTTTTCTCCAGGGCCTTCAGGTCCGTTACCCGCACTTTCAGGGTATCCTCCAGCTGTATTTCATCAAAGCGGCCGCTCAGGTTAGTAAAGGCCAGGTGGCGGTAGTCCATGCCATGCTCGGTACGCGGAAAGTTGAAATCGTCGTAGGTAAAGCTGCCATTCTCGATGATCAGCTCGCCCAACTCAAAATTAAAAGGCTTGGATACCTTCGTTGTGTCTTTAACAAACAGCTCCTGCATGGCGCTGATGAAGGAGGTAAGGTTGAGTGAATCGGCTCCTTCATACTTTACCAGGTTTGCCCGCGGCTCCTGCAGCTCCAGGGTGCTTATACTTAGGTTGTTTGGTGAGAAGATGGAAAAGGCATCAATATCCGCCTCGGCGCGGCCCACATAGAAAAGCTCCTGCTGGTGGTTATCCTTTACCTGTAACTGCTCCAGCACTACCTTGCTGAAAAACTCGATATCCACACGGCCCACACTAACCTCGTGCTTGGTGGCCTCAGAAAGGTATTGGGCCACCTCCTGCGCCACCCTTGTTTGCACGCCCGGGAGCCGGATAGCGACAAAAACAGCTGCAAACAGCAGTAAAAGGAACAGGAACAGCCCCAAAACTATTTTTAGAATAGCTTTTCCTATAACTTTGAGGTAATTTGATGACTGTTCTTTTTCCAAAGATGACCGAACCTACAATCTTAGCGATAGAATCTTCTTGCGACGAGACCTCCGCCGCGGTAATCCGTGGGGGCAAGGTTTTGTCTAACATCGTAAACACACAGGCCGTGCACGAGCAGTATGGCGGTGTGGTACCCGAGCTGGCTTCCAGAGCCCACCAGCAGAATATCATACCGGTGGTCACGCAGGCCCTGCTTACGGCAAATGTAGCAAAAAGTGAGCTAAATGCAGTTGCCTTCACACGCGGCCCCGGCCTTTTGGGAGCGCTGCTCGTGGGCTGCTCCTTTGCCAAGTCCTTTGCGCTAGGCCTGGGCATCCCTTTGATAGAGGTAAATCACATGCAGGCGCACATTCTGGCGCACTTTATTGATGATCCCAAACCGCAATTCCCGTTCCTTTGTCTAACCGTGAGCGGCGGCCATACCCAGGTTGTGCTCGTAAAAGATCATCTGGAGATGGAGATCATTGGGCAAACAACCGATGATGCCGTGGGCGAGGCCTTCGACAAAACAGCCAAGATGCTGGGCCTGCCTTACCCGGGCGGACCGATGCTGGACAAGGTGGCGGCACAGGGTAACCCGGATGCCTTCGCGTTTCCAGTGGGCAACATGCCGGCGTATGACTTTTCGTTCAGCGGTATCAAGACCTCTGTTTTATACTTCCTCAGGGATAAAACGAAGGAGAACCCGGACTTCGTGCAGGAGAACCTGGCCGATATTTGCGCCAGTGTGCAGCACACGCTGATCAAGACCCTGCTCAAGAAGCTGAAGCAGGCTTCCAAAGACCTGGGCATCCGTGAGATTGCCATTGCGGGCGGTGTGTCGGCTAACTCAGGCTTGCGTAAAACGCTGCAGGAGTACGCCGCCAAGTATAACTGGAATGTGTATATCCCTGCCTTTCAGTACTGCACTGATAATGCAGGTATGATTGCCATGGCTGCTCATTACCAGTACCTTAAAGGAGATTTTGCCACGCAGTACGTGAGCCCCGAGCCGAGACTTAAGTTTTGAGTTAGAGAGTTAGAAAGTTGTGAAGGGGGAAGTAAGGATCAGAAACAGCAATAACCAACGGCTAACAACTAAACACTAATAACTACTAACTAATAACCATGATTTATCCCGGCGACACCCGTACTTACACCAAGCACGTAACGGCAGCAGACTTTGCCCGTTTCGAGGATGGACTGGTGCATGCCGTTTGCTCTACCTTTTCGCTGGCGCAGGCGGCGGAGTGGGCGGGGCGTCTGTTTGTGCTGGAGATGAAAGGAGAAGATGAAGAGGGAATAGGTACTTTCTTAACCATCAACCACAAAGCACCTGCCTTCGAGGGGGAGGATGTCGTGATAGTGGCAAGGCTGGAGAAGTATAAGGGCAACGAAGTGATCTGTAGCTACACGGCAAAAGTAGGGGAGCGTTTGGTGGCCGACGGAGAAACCGGTCAGAAAATTTTGAAAAAAGAAAAACTGGCGAAAATTTTAGCGCCGAAGAAAGTATAAATGGCGAAAGACAAAGACAGAATAAAGAAGCACGTTAACATCGTTAACCGCAAGGCCTCCTTCGAGTACCAGTTCCTCGACAAGTATACGGCTGGCGTGATGCTGATGGGAACGGAGATTAAATCTATCCGAGAGGGAAAGGTGAACATGCAGGACGGCTACTGCGTGTTTACCCGCAATGAGCTGTGGCTGCACAACGTGCACATCTCCACCTATACCGAAGGCACGCACTACAACCACGAACCCATGCGCGCCCGAAAGCTGTTGCTAAACAAGAGTGAATTGCGCAAGCTGGAGCGAGGTGCCGAGGAGCAGGGGGTAACGATTATCCCCACCCGCATTTTTGTGAACGACCGCGGGTTTGCTAAAGTAGAGATTGCACTGGCTCGCGGTAAGAAGCTGTACGACAAGCGACAAGATATAAAAGAAAAAGACGTGAAGCGCGAAATGCAGCGCAGCGGTTACTAGGAATGTTGAATGAGTGAATGAGAGAATTGAAGTATGATTGTCTAAGTTCTTACTCTTTGGAGCAAAGAGTAATTTTATAATTCGATCATACTTTGAAACCTACTTACCAAATCACTCATTTGCTTATTTAAAATTCATTCAATCACTCATTCACTCATTCAAAATTAAAAAAAGTGGATTACGGAATAGGGATGCTGAGCGTGGCGCCGATGCGCGCCGAGACATCTGACAAGGCTGAGATCGTAACGCAGCTAACCTTCGGCGAGTGCTACGAGGTGGTGGCGCGCGACGGCAACTGGCTGCAACTGCAGCTGGCCGCTGACGACTACCGGGGCTGGATCGATGTGAAGCAACATACGCCTGTTTCAGCTGATTACTATAAAGAGTGGGGCAATACGCAGCACCCGCGCGCCCTTGACCTGGTGCAAGTGGTGAGCAATGCGGAAGTGCGTATCCCTGTTGGGATAGGCTCTTACCTGCCTTTCTTCGACGGTACGAGCATCCGGGTAGGTGAGGAGCGCTACCAGTACACCGGCAGTGCCTCTAATCCTGCTGACATCGCCACGCCGGCACAGCTGCTGAAGGTGGCGAACAGCTTTCTGAAGGCGCCATACCTGTGGGGCGGCAAATCAATCTTTGGTATAGACTGTTCCGGCTTTACGCAGCTTGTCTTCGGCATTTGCGGTTACCAGTTGCCCCGCGATGCCTACCAGCAAGTAAACCATGGCGAGGAAGTGCACTTTGTGGCGCAGGCCCAGCCCGGCGACCTGGCCTACTTCTCTAACCCCGAAGGGCGCATCACCCATGTGGGGCTGGTGCTGGAGGGGCAGCAGATCATGCACGCCCACGGCGAGGTGCGCATCGACACCCTCGACCATAACGGCATTTACAACGCCGCCCGCAAGCGCTACTCGCATAACCTGCGCATCATCAAGCGAATCCACTTCTAAAGGCTGCTGATTTCTGTTGTCCGGCGCTACAGCTTTTCGGTGTATTCCGTAAAAGAGTAGGCGAAAGACCTGAAATCAGCCATGAAAGATAAAGTACTCATCCTGAACCAAGACTTCAGCGCCATCGCCGTCTGCTCTGTTCACAGGGCTTTTCGATTGGTATACCTCGATAAGGCGGAGATGGTCTCCAAGTCTAATGGCGAAGTGCTGCATACCGTCAGCACCACCTATCCTGTGCCCTCCATCATCCGTTTGCAGCGTTACGTACATGTGCCATACTATGGCATTGCCCTGAGCCGCCATAACGTGATGCGCCGCGACAATTACAGCTGCCAGTACTGCGGTTCCATAAAGCAGCTCACCCTGGATCACCTCCTGCCGCGCTGCCGGGGCGGGGAGACCAAGTGGCAAAATCTGGTGACCGCCTGCTCCCGCTGCAATACCCGCAAAGGCGACCGCACCCCTGAGGAGGCAGGCCTGAAACTGCTTCGCAAGCCCACGCGCCCAACCCTCCAAACCTTCCTGCAACTGCACCTGAACCACCGCAACACCGATTGGAAAGTATACCTCGGAGTAGAGAAATAGCTGGATTATAGGGCTGCTAATATATTTAGTTGACTTTATGTATATGCTTGTTGATCAGCAAGTATAGGTGTTTGGGGTAAACTGTTGGATTAAAGTATAAAATTGAAACATCTGCTCGGCCCAGGCTGTACCTGTTTCCTTTGCTTAAAAGCATAAACCAGCCATACTTTGGAAAGCAGGGAGGATACCGTCTGGTATTTATACTTAGACGTGTAGTTGTTAAAAACCCCGCCACCTGGCTTCTCTTTAAGTATAAATTTGTCTGCCAAAGTATAAATGCAGCTCTTCCGTTGCCTCACTAACTTCTTTCGGGGTTAAACTCATTATCCTAATACCCTCACCAAAAGCTCTTTATAATATCTGCCGGAACTAGTATTTCATGAATTATTTCTTTACTTTTGCGGTTCATTCGACTGGATGAGCCCGGGCAGGTGCCTGGGTATGTATAACTAAACCAAACCGGCTACATTGCTCTAAGCCGGTGGCTACGCAAGAGCAGTAAAACAATATGAGTAATTCTCCAGAAAATTTCGACTGGGACAAGTTTGAGTCCCAGGGTTTCGGTGGCGGTTACAGCAAAGCTGAGAAAGCCGAAATGGAAAAAATGTATGACGACACCCTGACTACCGTACAGGAGCAGGAGGTTGTTACAGGAACCGTGGTTGGCGTTACAGATCGTGACGTAATCCTGAACATCGGTTTCAAATCTGATGGCCTTGTGTCTATCTCTGAGTTCAGGGATATGCCGGACCTGAAGCCAGGCGATCAGGTAGAAGTGTTTATCGAAGACCAGGAAGACCCGAACGGTCAGCTTATCTTGTCCCGCAAGAAGGCGAAAATCGTTTCTGCCTGGGCTAAGATTTACGACGCGCTTGAGAACGACAACGTTCTGGAGGGTGTGGTGAAGAGAAGAACCAAAGGTGGTCTTATCATGGATATCCATGGTGTGGAGGCCTTCTTGCCAGGATCTCAGATCGACGTGAAGCCGATCCGCGACTTCGACGTGTTCGTAGGCAAGAAAATGGAAGTGAAAGTTGTGAAAATCAACGCCGCTTTCGACAACGTGGTGGTATCTCACAAAGTACTTATCGAGAAAGACCTGGAGCAGCAGCGTGCCGCTATCCTGAACAACCTGGAGCGTGGTCAGGTACTGGAAGGCGTTATCAAGAACATGACAAACTTCGGTGTGTTCATCGACCTTGGTGGCGTAGACGGTCTGCTTCACATTACAGATATTTCATGGGGCCGTATCAACCACCCAGAGGAAGTTCTGAACCTGGACCAGAAGGTGAACGTGGTAGTGCTCGACTTCGACGACGACAAGAAGCGTATCTCTCTTGGCATGAAGCAGCTTACGCCGCACCCATGGGACGCACTTCCTGCTGAGATTGAGGTTGGCTCAAAAGTTAAAGGCAGAATCGTTAACGTGGCTGATTACGGCGCGTTCCTGGAACTGATGCCAGGCGTAGAGGGTCTTATCCACGTTTCAGAAATGAGCTGGTCTCAGCACCTGCGTAACCCGCAAGACTTCATCAAGCAAGGCGACGAGGTGGAAGCAGTAGTGCTGACACTGGATCGTGAAGAGCGTAAGATGTCTCTGGGCATTAAGCAGCTTACCGAAGATCCATGGACGAAGGAGGATGTGTTGACGAAATACGCTATCGGTACAAAGCACACCGGTATCGTTCGCAACCTGACAAACTTCGGCCTGTTCCTGGAGCTGGAAGAAGGTGTTGACGGCCTAGTACACGTATCTGACCTGAGCTGGACGAAGAAGATCAAGCACCCATCTGAGTTTGTGAAAGTTGGTGAGAACCTGGACGTAGTTGTTCTGGAACTGGACGTTCCGAACAGAAGACTTGCTCTGGGCCACAAGCAACTGGAGGAAAACCCTTGGGATACGTTTGAGTCTGTATTCAACATCGGTTCAGTACACAAGGCTACTGTACTTGAGAAATCAGACAGAGGCGCTACGCTGGAGCTGCCTTACGGCATCGAAGGTTTCTCTTTCCCGAAAGGTCTGACAAAAGAAGACGGTTCTCAGGTAGAGGCTGGCGAAACGCTTGACTTCAAAGTAACTGAATTCTCGAAAGACGATCGTAAGATCATCCTTTCGCACACTGCTACTCACTCTGAGGTAGAGTCTTCGAGAGCTGCAAGAGCTACGAAGAAGGCTGCCCCTGCTGCTGGCGGTGGTGAGAAGAAGGAGAAAGCTCCAAAGGTTCAGAAAGAAGTAGAGAACAAGTCTACACTTGGCGACCTGGATGCCCTTTCAGCCCTGAAAGAGCAGATGCTGGAGAATGAGAAAGAGGCTGGCGTGAAGAAATTAGAGGCTGCTGCTGCTAAAAAGGCAAAAGACTCTAACGAAGACGAAGCTTCTGAAGAAGAGAACAACGCTTAATCAATCCTTAAGCTTGTTATACAACAGAAAGCCCCGGAGCAATCCGGGGCTTTTTTGTTGTATGCCCTTTCTGTTACTTACTGGCTGCCCATGTATGGCTGCCAATTCATAATGAGTAGCTTTCCGTCCTCCAGCAGCAGATAGCCATAGTCGTAGCAGAAGTGGTAGGTGTTGCCGGTACGGTAGAGGTAGGTGAAGTGGCGGAAATCGAAGCTGGCCATTTCGAGCAACTGCCCACAGGCTCAGGCACTCCTATGCCACGCATTTACTCGAGCTGGGCACTGACCTGCGCTACATCCAGACCCTGCGGCCACCGGAGCAGCAAAACCTCTGAGATCTACATGCACTTCACCAGCCACGGGCTGGAAAGCATCGTCAGCACGCTTGACAATCTGCAAGAATGTACTATATTAGCTTTATAATGTATAGAGGATGAGGCTGAATCCACCCTGCCTGAAGCCAGAAGATTATGAAAAGCAAGCTTCGGACACTCCAGCTAAAGGGCCAATAACCGGAACAACACCTTATACACTATAGTTACCTGTCATTTAAAACAATAAATAATGTGGCCTTTAGACGACATCACAGTTTACTACAACGGTACGAAAATAAAGGACACTCCTTTTGATTGGGAATTCCGAAAAGCGGTAAACTTTGTCTCAGACTACTACCACAATTCTTTGGATGGGTATAAGCCTCCAAAAACAGGAAGAATCTGCATCCAGATAAACAAAGAAAGCGTTTCGCAGGAGCCTTCCTACTTTGGAGCTATTTGCACACTCTACACTACAATGGATGAAGAGCTTTATCTTCGACTCTGTAAAGTAGAGCAGTACCGATACCTTCTTGACCTGATCCATAATACTGTAATGGAGGCTGCAGATAAGTTAGGCTGGGACAAATCAGTTTTTGAATCAGCTTACCAAACTGTTCTTGGCTCTGACTTTGTGTTTGAGAAGCGCTATAAAGAAAAGAAGTCGAGAGATAGGAAAAGCATAGGTATAGCTATACTGGCAAAGACAGAAAGCAGCGCTACCCTAAAAGTAAGTGTAGCAACAGGAGACTCCACTAGGGAAGCGGTCTTGTTCGATAAAAAGAATTGGTGGTGGGGAGACAGCTCGTACGCAATTGCAGCAAAGTGTAAATGGATTGACCAGGATAGTTTCGGTTATGAATCCAAGTCCACAAATGTATTTGCTTATTATTCGGTCACAGAAGATGAAGTGAAAACGAACATACACTTGGAAGATTCTGTCTTCTAAATAAGAATAACCAGCAGGTAACAAGGTATACAAGTCACACTTCGGCTACGCCTCGTTCGCCTTCTATACAAGCCGTTGACTTTAATTAAAAGTATAGAACTTCTCTATGAGTAAGAAAAAGAACTGGATAATACATAAGCTTATACCAGGTATCCTTTTCTTCGGCAGCTTATCAGCAATTGTAGTTTATATCCAATGGGAGCAAAACCTTTTGAATGAGTACCATCGATATACAATAGGAGTTGCTACTGAAATATATTGGACTGTAGCATCGGGCAAGAAGCTTCGTTTTGAATATGTTGTTAATGGAGAGAGTTACTTTCGTTCAAACCGCTACAATGATAGAAGCCGAGTCCCTGGTAGGTACTTTGTGAAATTTAGTGCGGAAAGACCAAGTATAAGTGAAATACTTCAAGATATACCTGTACCAGACAGCATAATAGCAGCCCCATCAGAAGGCTGGCAAGAAATTCCAGTAAAGCTTGAGAAATAAACATAACTGAAGTCAACAAAACCCATAAGCCAGCTACGCCGCCTTATGGCTAAGTACGTTGGCAATCATAATTAAACTTAAATGAGCTATTACATACTTAAGCAAAATCTTGATGAAGAGGTAATAAGTAAAGCCTGCCCACAGGTTGACTGCTTAACTATGTTTGAAGCGCACTCGATTAACTCATGGTACCTGTTCAACCCTGCGCCAAACCTTAGCTTTATGCTCAGGCATGGTGCTAACCTAACAGATGTGCTTCAAGACTTTACTATAAACTCACGAGGGTTCCTCATTAGTCCAAAAGTAAAAAAGGTATTGAATAACTTTCGTTTAATGAGACACCAATACTTCTCTGCTCCGGTTAAGACAAAGGATGGCTCACACAATTACAGTTGGCTACACCTGTGTGACCTGGAACTGACGCACCAGATTAACTTTGCAGAGTCTGTCTTCTTCCGTACCGAATTTACTTTTAGGGAGGAGCAAATAAAGCTAGATTCATTTGACCATTATCAGGAGCTAAAGAGCCAGGACAAAACTGCAGCATTTGGTGTAGAACTTGACGAGATTGTTCTCTCTGATAAATTTGACCAAAGCTTGGACTTGTTTACTTTTCTGCCTTTTGATGACAACGTGTACATAACTCAGCGGCTTGTAAATGCTTTTGTTGATAATGACATACAAGGCTTCGTTTTCGAAAGAACAGACAAAATAAGAAATACGAATGCCAACAAAAGCTATAGTGCATGAACGCACCATAGCCAAGCACGTTCAATACAGATGAAAGAACCAAATTCATTAATTGTTAGAGAAATGGTGGAAGATGATATAGAACATTTCATCCGTTACTGGGTGGATGCATCACCAGAACATTTAGAAGGCATGGGCGTGGATGTAAGCAAGAGACCGACAAGAGAACAGGTTGAGCAGCTGGTCAAATCTCAAATCTGTTTGCCCATGGAGGAGAAGAAAGCATACTTTCTGGCTTGGGTAAAAAATGGCTACCCTGTCGGAAGTGCTCATGTAAATCAAATTGCATGGGGGGAGCAAGCTTTTATGCACTTACACCTCTGGAACTCAAAAAACAGGCAGAAAGGAATGGGGTGTGAACTTGTGAAACAATCGCTTTCGTTCTTTTTCGAGAATTTGAAATTAAAGCAGCTCTTTTGCGAGCCTTATGCTTTGAATCCAGCTCCGAACAAGACGGTAGAAAAACTTGGATTTACATTTGTCAAGCAGCATACAACCATTCCTGGGGCCTCTAACTTTGAGCAGGCAGTTAACCTGTGGAAATTGACTAAAGAGCAATATCAAAAAATAACCAGGCTACAACACCACCTATAAGGCAGCTGCGCTACCTCATAGCATAACCCGTTGCTTTAAAAAACACTCAACCTCACAACAAGCTGCTGTAAATTTAACCTACCAACAAATTGACGATCAAAGTATAACGGGGGATAGTGCCGCTTCCTTGCAAAAATTAAGGCACTAAAGTTTGACAAGTATACTTCTGTGCGTATATTTGCACTCCAATCGAACAACACGGTAACGTGGCCGAGTGGCTAGGCTCAGCTCTGCAAAAGCTGCTACAGCGGTTCGAATCCGCTCGTTACCTCTGAATCCCGCTAAGTATACTTAGCGGGATTTTTGTTTTCTGCCTCCCCATGTTTATACATAGCCGCTCCTGTAGCTTATACCTTTATATCAAACGGTGCTACCAAGCTCCGCATTTTCTAGCCGTTGGCTTAATCTTTTAGCATCTAAATCCGTAATGTCCTTAACTAAGAATGGGGCCGACAGGCGCTCATGTGAGCCATCAATTAGCTTTATTCAATATAGAAACAAGCAACTTATTCATATTCTGAAAATTAAGAAATTGCACAGATTTTTAGAGGTAGTTCCGGAACGCTTCCCCCAGAGGTGCGAGGCAACAGGTATGATGTGGGATCAGCATCCCCAGAAAGCGTAAAAGCATAGCTTATTCAGCGAAAGAACGAATGAAAATCATAGATTTGCGCATCATGCGCGGGCCAAATTACTGGTCAGTAAAGCACCCTAAGCTTATTGTTGTAAAGCTGGCGCTGGAAGAACTCGGCCAGAAGACAACCAGCGACATCCCCAATTTCATATCCCGCCTTACAAAAATGTTTCCCGGTATGCATAGCCACCGGGCTGCGGAGGGAGTGGAGGGCGGCTTCTTTAAATCGGTAGAGGAGGGCACTACCTTCGGGCATGTGGTGCAGCATGTGGCGCTCGAGTTGCAAACGATGGCCGGAATGGAGAGCGGCTACGGCCGTTGCTACCCGGCCCCTGAAGAAGAATACATGACGGTAGTATATTCTTACCAGGAGGAGCGCGCCGGAGAATATGCCGCTTATGCCGCCGTACGCATTACGAAGGCACTGGTAAACGGCGAGAAATATAACTTGGATGAAGACATCCTACGCCTCCACGACATCCGGGAGGACGAGTACTTCGGGCCAAGCACCTATTCCATAGTCTCTGAGGCTGTGAGCCGCGGGATACCTTATATCCGCCTGAACCGCCACTCGCTCATACAACTGGGCTACGGGGTCAACCAGCAGCGCATACAAGCCACCATGACGTCGGGCACCGCCTGCTTCTCGGTAGAGATTGCCGGTGATAAAAAAGCCACCAAAGACATTTTGGAAGAGGCGGGCATCCCCGTGCCAAAGGGCCGGACCATCTATGCCCCCGAAGAGCTGAAGAAGGCGATTGACTGGCTGGGATACCCGCTTGTGCTGAAGCCGCTGGACAGCAACCACGGCAAAGGGGCCTCTATCAATATCACCAACCTGAAAGATGCGCAGAAAGGCTTTACGGAAGCCAGGAAATATTCGCAGGGAGTGATGGTGGAGCAGTATATACAGGGCTTCGATTTCAGACTGCTGGTGATTAACGGCAAGTTTGTGGCGGCCGCCATGCGTACGCCGGCCATGGTTACCGGCGATGGCATTTCCACCATCAAGCAACTTATTGATAAGGAAAACCGGGATCCGCGTCGAGGAATCGGACACGAGAAGGTGCTCACGCGGATTACCATCGACAAGCACACGCAGAATATCCTGAAGCAGCGGAACCTGACGACCAAATCGGTGCTGGCGGAAGGGGAGGTGCTTTACCTGAAAAGCACGGCCAACATCAGCACGGGTGGCACGGCTACCGATGTATCCGACCTGGTGGACCCCTACAATGTGCTGATGGCGGAGCGAATTGCCGGTCTCATCGGGCTGGACATCTGTGGCATCGACGTGATGACCACCGACATTGCCATACCTTTAAACGAGGCACGTGGCGCCGTACTGGAAGTGAACGCCGCCCCTGGCTTCAGGATGCACATCTCCCCGACGTATGGCCTGCCACGCAACGTGGCTGAGCCCGTGGTGGACATGCTGTTCCCGAGAGATAAGCCGGCCCGTATTCCGATCATCGCGGTAACGGGTACCAATGGCAAAACCACCACCACGCGCCTTATCGCCCATATGGTGAAGCACAAGGGCTTCCAGGTCGGCTATACTACCACAGAAGGAATCTACATACAGGACAAGCTACTGGAGAAAGGTGACACAACCGGTTCTTACAGCGCCCAATTCGTTCTAAAGGACCCAACCGTAAATTTCGCCGTGCTGGAGTGTGCCAGGGGCGGACTGCTACGCTCGGGCCTTGGCTTTGAGCAATGCGATATAGGCATCGTAACCAACGTAAGTTCCGACCACCTGGGGCTGGGTGATATTCATACCCTGGAAGAGCTGGCGCGCCTGAAAGCGGTTGTGCCGAAGAGCGTGAGCAAAGATGGCTATGCGGTGCTGAACGCCGATGATGACCTGGTGTATGCCATGGCCGAGGAAGTAAGCTGTAAAGTGGCCTTCTTTAGTATGGATGAGAATAATCCGCGCATCCTGAAGCACATTGCCAAAGGCGGGCTGGCGGCAGTGTTCGAGAACGGCTACATCTCCATTTTCAAGAACAGCTATAAGATCCGGATAGACCGCGTGGCCGACGTGCCGCTGACCTTTGGCGGTAAAGCCCGGTTTAACATTGAGAACATACTGGCCGCAGCCTTGGCCGGGTATATTTCGCACTTCGAGATTCATGATATCAAGACCTCGCTGCGCACCTTTATACCTTCCCCGAGCAAAACACCGGGCCGAATGAACCTCTTTAAATTTCCTACGTTTGACGTGTTGGTGGACTATGCACACAACGTGGGCGGCCTGAAAGCCATCGGCGATTATATGAATGCACTGGATGTCACGAAGAAAGTGGGCATCGTAGCAGCGGTAGGAGACCGCCGTCAGGAGGATTTCTATGAAATAGGACGTGTATCCGGGGAGATCTTTGACGAGATCATCGTGCGCCTGGATGCTGACCTGCGGGGCAGAACAGCGGACGAGATTCTAGGGCCGGTGCTGAAAGGGATAGAAGATGTTGCCCCGGAGAAGCAGGTGCACCAGATCCCGCAGGAGATGCGCGCCATTGCCTTTGCCCTGGAAAGAGCCGAGCCAGGGGCTCTGATAGCGATTTTTACCGAGGATGTGCACGAATCGGTGAAAATGGTAGAGAGTTTTAAGGTAATTCAGGACCGGAAGGAGTTTGTAGAATAAAGTCTAAACACCTTCGTTAAGTAATTATTAAAAGATAGATATAAATGTGAACGATGGACTAAAGCCCTGCCCCAGGTAAGGGCTTTTTTTATTGTCCGATGGGAAAGGAAGTATACTTCGAGGAAGGTAAGGAAGTGTCGCGGCAACGGTATACGTATAGCAGTTTTATACTTTGCGCCTCCGCTCTTTTGATAGAAGGTAAAAGAAAAGCCCCTGCCGCAGAAGCGGCAGGGGCTGTATACTTTGGCTAAAGTATAAATGCTTATTTCAACACAAAAGTGGTTTTCCCGATCAGGAAGCCATCGGCATAAAGCTCCACGGTGTGCTCGCCTTTCTTGTACTCGGCGTTTTTATCATAGGTAAAGCTTAGGGCCTGCTGCGTGTTGTCGAACACGAAGTCGCGCTTGGCTGTGAAGTACATGTCCTCGCCATCGATCTGGAACGTGCCGGAGCCGGTAGACAGGTTGTAGAGCGCGGCGCCGTCTGGCTCGATCATGCGCATGTAAACCGTTTTCGGCTCTTTCTTGGCTACATCATTCTTGGCCAGCTTAAAGTCGATGCGAAGCTTATCCACGCGCTTGGCTCTGTATTCGTTGTCGGAATCTTCTTTCTCCTTGCCCCGCTGGTTGATGATGTTCACGTTAAGTGCCTGCGCCTCAAGCTTGGAAGCAAGGCGTACCTTCTGGTTCAGTTCCTCATTGGTAGAGCGCATGGTCGTGAGGCTGTCTGTCATGCGCGTCTGTGTCGTCTTCAGGTCAGTGTTCTCGGTGAACAGCACCTCATTGTCCTGCTTCAGGCGGGAGATCTCCTCGTCTTTCTCCTGCAGCAGCTCCCCGAAGGCATTCGCTCTGTCACGGAAACGGCGCTGGTCGGCCAGGCTGTAGCTTCTCTTCCTGAAACCGCGCAGTTCATCCAGGTCAGCGGTAATGGTAGCTATCTGTGCCTCCAGCGAGTCATTTTCCAGGCCCATGGTGCTTAGCTCCTGGCTCTGGCGCTCAAAGTCGGCCTTGAGTGCCTCGTATACCTTGATCTGGTTCTCCAGTTCGCTGTCTTTCACCTTAATGATCTCGGCCTGCTCCTCCGTTTTCTCCTTTTTCTGATAGTTCATGTATATCAGAATGCCGTTGATGCTGATGAGCACCACCAAAAGGCCTCCTATCAAAAGTTTGCGGTTACTGCGATTCTCAGGAGTGTTTGTCGACATATTTTAAATGTTTGATTACCCGATGTTAAACATTATTTTTATAACAGGCACTAAAACCATACTTAGTGCAAAAGTCAAATATATAAATTTGATTCTAGAAGTGAAGCAAGATGAACCAAGATTTTAATGCAGCGTACTGGCAACAGCGCTATCAGCAGAACCAGACGGGCTGGGACGTTGGGGCTATAACGCCACCGCTGAAAGAATATTTTGATCAGTTAGAAAACAAAGCGCTGCGAATTTTAATTCCGGGTTGCGGAAACGCCTACGAGGCCGAGTACCTGCACCAAAACGGGTTTACGAATGTGTATGTGGCTGATGTGGCCGAGGCGCCGCTCCAGCAATTTCAGGCGCGCGTCCCGGATTTCCCGCATCACCACCTGCTGCACCAGGATTTCTTCTCGTTGCAGGGGCCTTTTGACCTGATCGTGGAGCAAACGTTTTTTTGTGCCCTGAACCCGCGCCTGCGTGCCGGTTATGCTCGGAAATGCGCTGAGCTGCTGCAGCCAGTAGGCAAACTGATGGGCCTTTTGTTCGATACGACCTTTGAGAAAGAAGGGCCGCCGTTCGGCGGGAGCCGCGAGGAGTACAGGGCATACTTTGCGCCATACTTTGATTTCCTGCAGTTCGACACGGCAACTAATTCCATCCCGCCCCGGCAGGGAAAGGAGCTGTTTGTGGAGTTGAAAGCTAGGAAGCTAGAGAGTTAGGGGGGGAGGTGCTACTGCGGGCTTTCAGCTCATGGTAGGCTTTGAGGCAAGCTTTCAGCTTTCTTGAGCCGATTTATACTTGTGCCAGTTAATAGCCAGCCTTCACGCAAAGCTTCGATGCTGCTACCAGAGGCTCAAGCAGACGCCTCCGCCATCAGTACACAAACTCCTCAATTCTAAAACTTTCTAACTCTCTAACTTTCTAATTCCAAAACTCCCCAACTCTCTAACTCCTAAACTCTCTAACTTTCTAGCTACCTTTGTGGCAAGTATAAAAGTATAACTCTTATGTTCGAGATACCAAAACTGAAGTATACAGACAGCGGCAATTTCTTCCTGATGGCCGGCCCCTGCGCTATTGAGGGCGAGGAAATGGCAATGGAGATTGCCGAGCGCGTGAAAACCATTACCGACAAGCTGCAGATTCCGTGGATCTTTAAAGGTTCCTATCGCAAAGCCAACCGCTCCCGCCTCGACTCTTTCTGTGGCATCGGCGACGAGAAGGCGCTGCGCATCCTGGAGAAGGTAGGGAAGGAGTTTGACGTGCCCACCGTAACCGATATCCACGAGAGTGGGGAGGCTGCCATGGCCGCCGAGTATGTGGACGTGCTGCAGATACCGGCTTTCCTGTGCCGCCAAACCGACCTGCTGGTAGCCGCCGCTAATACGGGCAAAGTCGTAAACATCAAGAAGGGCCAGTTCCTGTCGGGTGAGGCGATGCGCTTTGCCGTGGATAAAGTACGCGAGTCAGGCAACGACAAAGTTATCCTGACGGACCGCGGCAACAGCTTCGGCTACTCCGACCTGGTGGTGGACTTCAGAAATATTCCGGCCATGCAGGCCACCGGTGCCCCAGTGGTAATGGACATTACGCACTCGCTGCAGCAGCCCAACCAAAGCTCCGGCGTTACGGGCGGCAAGCCGGCCCTGATAGAGACCATCGCCAAGGCGGCCATTGCCGTAGGTGCCGACGGCCTGTTCATCGAAACGCATCCGCAGCCAAGTATAGCCAAATCCGACGGAGCCAACATGCTACCGCTCGATCAACTGGAGGCGCTGCTGCAAAAGTTGGTGCGTATCCGCCAGGCGGTGAGGTAGGGAGGTATCACGTAACACGTATCAGGTATCACGATTTCCGACGCTGACTTAAAGCTAAAATCTTGCTACTTGATACGTGCTACGGGATACGCTAAAAATATAGTGTATACGCTAAAAATATAGTGTAAAATCCTCCTTCGGCTGCTGCGGCCGGAAGAATACCAGTCCTACAAAGTATAAATCCACGGTCTGGCGCACCTGCGGGTGGCGTTTTACCTCCTGCCAGGCCCGCTTCATCTCCAAAGACCAGTAAATATCATCCAGCACCAGCACGGTGTTTTCGTGGCTTTTCTCCAGGCAGCTCTCAAAGTAGCGCAGGGTGGGCTCGTAACGGTGGTTACCGTCCAGGAAGGCAAAATCGAGGCGCTCCATCTCCTGTAGCTGTTTGTCCAGCGTCTCGTCCAGGTTTCCTTCCACCAGGCTGATGTTGTCATAGCCTTGCTTCTTGAAGTTCTCGCGGGCTGTGCGGGCAATGTTGGGGCATCCCTCAAAAGTATAGACCTTACCTTTATTGCGTGCCTCTGCCAGGTAGGATGTGGTCAGTCCGAGGGAGGTGCCTAATTCTACTATCGTCGCGGGTTGGAAGTGGTTGACCAGCCGGAACAGCAGCTGCCCATACTTGGCTGGCTTGGCCGAGGTGCGGGCAATGTCCTTCACTTTCCGGGTCTTCTGGTTTATACTTCTGGAGCCTGCGCCGAAATCGGTCACCTGCAGTTGGCGCTCGTCGTGCAGCAGCTCATCGCGCAGCGCCTCCACATGGTCGTAAGCCAGGAAGTGGCCGGTGTGGTGCAGCACGTTGTGGTACAGATCGAATACGAAAGGAGAGTGGACGCCATGCAGTTTGTAGGCACGCATCCGGTACAGCAGGTAATCAGCAGCTAATCTTAGGTAAGACACAAGGGCTAATTTGGGAGCAGGGCAGAAATGTAAATTTTAGTGAACTTATACTTTTAATAAGTATAAATCAGTGCCAGTGGCTTTTAATTGAGTTTGTAAGGTACCACAAGCGTGAATTCAGGAATGGTGACGTCGAACTTCCGGCCGTCTACCATGCGTTCCATCAGGTAGGTACCGCGCATTTTGCCGATGCCGGTCTTCAGGTTGCAGCCTGATACATATTCATGCGTCTCGCCCGGCTCCAAGGTAGGCTGCTGGCCTACCACGCCTTCGCCCTCCACCTCGCGCATCTGGCCGGTGGCATCGTGGATGTACCAGTGGCGGCGCAGCAGTTTTACGGTAAACTCGCTGTTGTTCTCTATCTTTATCCTATAGGCAAAAACAAAGTGCTGCTGTACCGGGCTCGAGTAGTCCGGCAAGTAGTTGGTGGTAACCGTGATTTTTACACCTTCCGTTGTTTTTGTATCCATGTTCCAGAGTTTTTTGTATACTTAGAAACCATTGCGGCTGCTGCGCATGCTGTAGCTTCTGTTAATCTAACCCTACAAGCCAAACTAACCCATGCATGTAAAGATAGAAGAAAGCTGGCAAAATGTATTACAAGATGAATTTGAAAAACCATACTTTAAGGAACTGGTTTCATTTGTAAAAGACGAATACACGAGCCAAAAAGTTTATCCGCCAGGCAACCAGATATTTAATGCCTTCGAGATGTGTCCTTTTGATAAGGTGGAGGTTGTGATCCTGGGTCAAGACCCGTACCACGGGCCGAATCAGGCCAATGGCCTTGCTTTCTCTGTAAGTGATAAGGTGCGCACGCCACCCTCGCTGCTCAATATTTTTAAGGAGATAAAGAGCGACCTGGGTAAAGATCTACCACCTAACGGCAACCTGGAGCGCTGGGCGGAGCAGGGGGTACTGCTGCTGAATGCTACCCTTACCGTGCGCGCCGGAGATGCGGGCTCTCATCAGAAGAAGGGCTGGGAGGAGTTTACGAATGCGGTGGTGCAGAAGGTGAATGAGCTGAAGGAGAATGTGGTATTTATGCTTTGGGGAGCCTATGCGCAAAAGAAGGGGGCTTTTATTGACGAGCGCAAGCACCTGGTGTTAAAGGCAGCGCACCCGTCGCCCTTCGCTGCCGACCGTGGTTTCTTCGGTAGCCGCCACTTCAGCAAAGCCAACGCTTACCTGGAGCAGCACGGTAAAAAGCCTATTGATTGGTAAAGGTTATACTTGTGAGATAATACCTGTTATTTCTCTGGCCCGGGCTTGTAGCCCGTGCCAGAGAGTTGCCATGGCCTTCTGTAACCTAGTCTCTGTTGGCGCGGGTTTGCAACTCGTGTCCTGCTATGGTGTCGGGTTTGCAACCCAACTGGCTTGGAGAGCCGTGCTTTATACTTTGGCTATACTTCTTTACTGGAGCTATACTTTCTACTTTGTTTATACTTGCTGCTATACTTGTCAATTACTGCGACACCGTCCCTCTTTTGTCATTCTGAAAGGATCTTGTGGACAAGCTGCTGCAAGCGTATCCTTCCTGCTTTCAGGTTGCTTGCAGAACAACAGTTCCTAATTATACTTGCATAGCTGCTGCTAGCTGCAACTGGAATCAAGCTATACTTGCTAGCCGCTGCTGATCCTCCAGACTTACATACCTATCGTTGCATCTCTGGCTTTGGCTCCCTCCAGCCCGGGAGGGCTCGTCTTCCCGCATCGCGCTGTGTTCCCTTCCTTTGCTACCCTTCGGTCGCAATGCCTTCGGCACCGGAATCTCACAAGGCGCTCAACGGGAAGACTGGATATCATTTCGATAGCCACGGCTTTAGCGACAGAGCTAGTATAAGTGGAAGTGATTTTATACTTTGTCTCTTTTGTCCTTTGTCACATAGTCTTTTGTTCGAAATTCCCGATAGATCTCTCGCTCTGCTTGAGATGACAGGGAATAGAGCAAGTACAACTCCCCCTGATCTTAGGAGAAGGCTGGGCTAGAGTGAATTCCCCTCCTCGGAGGGGCCAGGGGTGGGTTTATACCTGTAGGGTCAGGTCGCGACCTGTCCGCGCGATACCATAACCATGAAACTTATACTTTAGCTAAAGCAATTTCAGGCCCCCTTAGAAAAGTTTCAGATCCCGGCCTCGCTTCGGGAGAGGGGGCCGGGGCAGTTAGCCCCGGGACTACAGACCCAGCTTTCAAGAGAGCCGGATATTGTTACTTCAACGTCTTGAACTTCTGCTGCATCACCTGCTGCACCGACAAGCTTTTGATCTTGCTGTCGAGCCAGGAGATAATGTCTAAGTATAAAAAAGGGCGGCGGTACAAAGGATTGTCCGAAATCTGCAGCAGCTTCTCCTTCAGGGCCACAAAGGCAGGTTTCAGCTCTAGCGGGTTGATGTCCGGCAGGCTGCGGAGGAACTCGCAGATGGCCACCTGCATCGGCTGCTGGTCGTTCATCTTCCCCAGGAAGTGGTACACCGATTTGATCTGGTACTCCAGCAGCTCATCCTTGCCGGCTTCGTAGTGAGCGATCAGGTTCAGGATGCGGGCAAAGCACTGGATATCCTCCCGAAGGCTCACATCCTTGTACCTTATGATCTTCTGCAAGTATAAAATGGTGCTGGCGTAGTCGCCGCTGCCAAAGTATAAGGAGGCAATTTTATAGTAGAATACCAGCTGGCGGTGCGGGTCGAGTTGCTGCTGAAACACGTTGAGGTTGCGTCTGATCTCCGGCACGATCCTGAGCCCCTCGGTAAAGCGGCCCTCCATAAAGTAGGCGTTAATGCGGTTGGTGTAAATGTAGAGGAACAGCAGCATCTCGATATTTGGGTTGCTGCGCCGGCTGCTGTCGGACGCAAAATCCTCCAGCTTTTGGAGTGCCTCCATAAACTTGCTGTAATAAAGCGTGTTGTAGAGCGCCAGCAGCAGGTTGTGCAGCCCCTTAATGTAGTTGGTGGTTTGCTGTTGCTTCATCTGCGGCTCCTCTTCAAACAAGTCCACCCACTTCTGTGCATAGCGGTAGCACGCCCTAAAGTCCTGCAGAATGTAATGATACCACACATGCGACTGATAATAGCTGAGCTTTTCGTTAAAGCTGGCCACTTTCGGGTTCAAAGCCGTCACGTTAGCTTTGAAAAGCGCCTTCAGCTGGCTGCTCTCCTCGGGGGTGCGGGTATGGCCCATCTTAATATAAAGCCCATAAAGGCGCAACGCCAGGTCGGAGTTATGGTGGATGCGGCCCAGGTGCCCCAGCAGGTCGTGCGTTTCTTCGGTCAGGGCCTCAGCGCGCCCTTCCAGGCTATGTGTAATGTACTGCTGTTCTATCTGCTTCTCAAAGGTGTGTGCTGTTAAGGCAATGTGCAGGTGGGCGTTCTGCCGCGCTGCCGCCTTCACCTTCTCCAGCATCCTCAGGCTTTGCTGGTACAAGCCTTTGTTATAAAGCACGCGGGCGTAGTCCAGTTGCTCGTGCAATTGTATGTCGGCGTTTTGGTTGGCGTGGTAGAGGCGCAGGCTGGCCAGCAGCTGCTTGTACAGGTTGGCCTTCTGGTTGGCCAGTTGCACCTTCTTTATACCTGGCACCTGCCGCAACACCCGCTCCTCATCATACACCGACATGGCATCCAATGCATCGAAAAGCTGCAGGAACTTGATGTCGCCGCTGGAGCCCTGACGGGTGGCAAACAGCCTGAAATGTCGCTTCTCAGAGCGGGCCAGCGATTTTATTAATTGAAATACAGTTTCCTGCGGAATGCTAGACATTGTAATGGTGGCTTGTGTATTGTCCTGACTATCAAATAAATGAGCGTAAATTATTCCTATTTAGAAATAGTAGTGGTTCAGATATTTAATTTTCAGGGTCGAGGTAAAAAGTGCTACTTAGCGACAGGTTCAGAGGTAAAGATAAGCCGAAAACATTTAAAAGGCATCTTATGCAGACCATTCGCTTCCTTGGCAGGAGCGGGGGAGGCAGAACCACTTAAATAGCAGTTTTTAGGGCAGGTTGCTATAGCGCCTGTACCGGAAAGATAAAGGAAATAGTTTTGATTAGTTTTTAATTCCAGATTAATTAAGCTGCATGCTGCTGGGGTGTAGTTTTCTGACAATGTGTAACCTCTGTTACACTAAAAAAGCCGCTGATATGGGTTTCAGCGGCTTCTTTTTTTACTGCCAGCGGGAGTTGCTAAAGTTCTCCGGGTCGAACCAACTGCGGTCCGTACTTTTGGGGAAACGCATGTTATAATATTCCTCCCGCAGTGTGGTTTCTCCGTCGGTTTTAAAGATGATCTCCGTAGCGACCCATTTTTCCTCCAGGAGCTGGTAGTTGTTCATCTCCACATCGCGCACGCTGCCCTTGCTGTTGGTGATCACGCGCAGCACGTACAGGCGCTCCTTATCTACCCAAAACTGTGGACTGTTTGCGTCTTCCGGGTTTGTGGTGCCCACCACGATGGTTTTGCGGCCCTGCCAGTTGGATTCATATACTTTGCCCAGGTCGATGTTGAGCTGCTGTAGCTTGGCAATGCTTTCCTCCGGTTTCAGGAAGTATACATCAAAGGAGAGCAGCACGAGTGGGTGCACCTGTGGCATTTTAGCAGCCAGCTCAAAATCCTTGAAATGGAACACAGAGTCGTTTTTGAAAACGACCCCATTGCCGCTCTCAAAGCCATTGAAGCGGATGTGCAGGCGACCCGGCTGGCTGTAGAGCTCCTGCCATACTTCCTCCTTGCTTACCTGCCCGTTCTCGTAAAAGATGGCGCGCTGCTCGAACTGGAAATTGGGGTACCATTTGCCCTGCCAGCGCTTGTACATGGCTTTAATAACTTCAGTGCCGTTTTTATACTTTGGCTTGGGCGCTAAGGCAAAGCCCAGGCTGGGGAAAAGCATCAGGCAAAGCAGCAGTATACCGCCGCCGGTAATCAGGTGTTTTTTCATAGTGTTAGAGAGGTATGATTTTAGGGTGCTAAATTACGAAAATGCCTGGATGCTGCGTCATACTTTTAGTGGCCGTTATATGTTTGTTTTCGTATCTTCATGCTGATCATCTAATCGTAAAATGCTGAAGATTTACCATAACAACCGCTGCAGCAAAAGCCGCCAGACGCTGGAGCTGATTAACCAGGCAGGGCAGGAGGTAGAGGTAGTGGAATACCTCAAAACACCGCCCTCCGCCCAAGAACTGCGCAACATCCTGCAGAAGCTGCACATGAAGCCTGAACAATTGCTGCGCAAAGGCGAAGCCATCTACAAGGAAAAGTACAAAGGCCAGGAGCTGTCGGATGAGGAGTGGATACAAGCGATGGTAGCGCACCCGGTGCTCATCGAACGCCCGATCGTGGTGAAGGGAGACAAAGCCGTGCTGGGGCGTCCGCCGGAGAAGGTGCAGGAGTTGCTGTAAGTGATAGTTACAGAAGGTATAAAACAGGAAGAGCAGCCTTAAGGCTGCTCTTCCTGTTTTATACCTTATAAGGTGATTAAAGCCTTCTGATCTGCGCACCCAGCGCGCGCAGGCGGCCGTCGATGTTCTGGTAGCCGCGGTCGATCTGCTCCACGTTGTCGATGATGCTTTTGCCTTCGGCGGAAAGGGCCGCGATAAGCAGGGCCACACCGGCACGGATGTCAGGGGAAGTCATGCGGATGCCACGTAGCGGGATCTGCTTGTTCTGGCCGATAACGGTGGCGCGATGCGGGTCGCAAAGTATGATCTGCGCGCCCATGTCTATGAGCTTGTCCACGAAGAACAAACGGCTCTCGAACATCTTCTGATGAATCAGCACGGTGCCTTTGGCCTGTGTGGCCACTACCAGCGCCACGCTCAGCAGGTCCGGCGTGAGGCCAGGCCAGGTATGGTCGGAGATGTTGAGGATGCTTCCGTCGATGTAGGTATCTACTTCGTAGCGGTCCTGCTCCGGTATAAAGATATCATCGCCCCGAAACTCCATTTTAATGCCCAGGCGCTGGAACGTGTCCGGTATCAGGCCAAGCTCCGGAATCTGGCAGTCCTTGATGGTGATTTCAGAGCCGGTCATGGCGGCCATGCCAATAAAGGAGCCAATCTCGATCATATCCGGCAGCATGCGGTGCTCGGTACCACCCAGTTTCTCCACGCCCTCAATTACCAGCAGGTTGGAGCCGATGCCGCTCACCTTCGCACCCATGCGGTTGAGCATGCGGCTCAGCTGCTGCACGTAGGGCTCACAGGCGGCGTTGTAAATGGTAGTAGTGCCTTCGGCCAGAACGGCGGCCATCAGGATGTTGGCTGTACCGGTTACAGAGGCTTCGTCCAACAGCATGTAAGCACCCTTCAGCCGGCCAGCCTTGGCGCTGTAGAACACATCCGGGGTGTCGTAGTTAAACTTGGCGCCAAGCTTTTCCAGACCGATAAAGTGCGTGTCCAGCCTGCGGCGACCGATCTTGTCCCCGCCTGGCTTCGGCATTTTAGCCTCTCCGAACCGGGCCAGCAGCGGCCCCACGATCATCACCGAGCCACGGATGGCGCGTCCCTGCTCCACAAACCGCTCGGAGTTCAGGTAATCCAGGTTGATGTCGTCTGCCTGGAACGTATAGGTGTCGGGGGCGTTGCGCTCCACCTTCACGCCCATGTCCTGCAGGAGCTCAATAAGTTTATTTACGTCCCGAATGTCCGGTACATTGGAGATCGTTACGGGTTCTGGGGTTAGCAGCACAGCGCAAAGAATCTGCAGCGCCTCGTTTTTGGCACCTTGCGGATATATATCGCCTTTCAGCTTGCTGCCGCCAATTACTTCAAAAGAAGCCATGTATTACTTATTTCTTTGATTTGAGGAACGGTTACTTTTCTTGTTTCGGGGGTTCTGGTTCTGCGGGCGCTGCTGGTAGCTGTTGTCCTGCTGCTGCCTGTTGCCAGGGTTAGACTCAAACAGGTTGTTGCTTTCGATGTAAGCAAGGTCCATGTCCAGTTGCCCTTTGGATATCTCCCGGATATCACCCAGGATCACATCGTCGGTGATGTTCTCCTTGTTATAAGACTTGTAGAGCGTCTTCATGAGCTTGCCGATGGAAACGATGGCCGCCTCCCGCTCCTGCGGGTCTGTCAGTTCGGTAGCGCGCTGCACCAGCAGCTCCACGTTCTGGCCGTAGTGTTTATACTTCGGGGTGTTCAGCGGGTACTCCATTGGCTGCGGCTTATCGTTGAGATACTCCATAGCGCTCAGCGGGTAGGGGGCATCCACATCCAGAGTAGAGCCGGACATCACGAACAGGTGGTTCCACAGTTTTTGCTGATAGTCCTGGGTATCGCGCAACTGCGGGTTCAGCTTGGCCATCAGGTTTATGAGCAACTGCGACAGGCGCGTGCGCTCCTGTCGGTCTTCTACCTTGGTAATGTAATTTACCAGGTCCTGCACGTTACGGCCGTACTCCCGCAGCAATAGGTCTTGTTTAAAAGAGGTACTCGCTTCCATGTATGTCATTATATGAATCTCAAAAATAGGTAATATTATTCCGTATCTCGTAGCAAGTATCAAGAATCACGACTTACTCAGAGTAAAACTGACAAAAGGCAAATGACTTTTTGAGTTTGCTTATATCTGTAAGCAGAAAGTCTTATGTCAGGATGTCCTTGTTCAAAAAAATCGTGCTACGTGATACGTGTATCGTGCTACGCACTCTCACTACTCATGTATCCGCAGCTTGGCAAAGCTCAGGAGCAGGGTTTTCTCGCCTACCTCCTCGAAGTTGATGATAGCTTTGGTGCTGTTGCCTTGCGTATCCATTTTGGCTACTACGCCGAAACCGAATTTTGGGTGCTCTACCCGCATACCGGCTGCCAAATTAGAGGTATCGCTCGGCTTAAAATCGGCGGGGGCGGTATAGGCCGTTGCCGCCTGCTTGCGTGCCGGTGGCTGTACCAGGCTGCTGATGCTGCTCTTGCGCTGCAGCACCCGGTCGAACACGTTGCCACCGCTTGCCTGTGGCTCGCCATACTTAAAGTTAAGGAACTTCGGATCAATTTCGTCGAGGAAGCGGCTCTTCTCGCAGGCCCGCAGGTTGCCCCACTGGTAACGGCTGGTGGCATAAGTTAAGTATAGTTTCTTCTCGGCACGCGTAATAGCCACATAGAACAAACGGCGTTCCTCCTCCAGGTCGGCGCGGGAGTTCAGCATCATCTGGCTCGGGAAGAGGTTCTCTTCCATCCCCACAATAAATACGTTCTTAAACTCCAGGCCCTTGGCCGAGTGAATGGTCATCAGCGTCACGAACTCCCCGCCATCATCGGCTTTGGTATCGGCATCGGTTACCAGGGCAATGTCCTGCAGGAAGGCCGAGAGGCTTTTATCTTCCTTCTCCGGGTCATCCACGTACTCCTTGATACCGTTCAGCAACTCCTGTATGTTCTCATAACGTGCCAGGCCCTCTACGGTTTTATCCTGGTACAATTCATCCACAATTCCGGAGTGCTTGGCAATGTGCTTGGCTATCTCGAAGGCGTCGCTGTGCTCGGCAATGCGGGAAAAGTCGCGGATCATGATGGAGAAATTCTCGATGGCGGTGCCGACGCGGTTGCCCAGGAACTCGGTGGCGTTCTGCACCACTTCCCATACGCTGTGGTTGGTGTCGTTGGCCGTCACAAAGAGCTTCTGCTCCGTCGTTTCGCCAATGCCGCGCTTAGGGTAGTTGATGACGCGGCGCAGCGCCTGCTCGTCGTTCGGGTTCACCGTCAGGCGCAGGTAGGCAATCAGGTCCTTGATCTCCTTGCGCTGGTAGAACGACAGGCCGCCGATGATTTTATACTTGATGTTCATGCGGCGCAGCGCTTCCTCCATGGCCCGCGACTGCGCATTGGTACGGTACAGGATGGCAAAGTCGTCGTAGGAGAGGTGGTTGCTCATCTTCTCTTCGAAGATGGTGGTGGCCACCAGTTTGCCTTCCTCGTTATCGGAGTTGGCCTTGATCACCTCAATGAGGGGGCCTTCCTCGTTATCGGTGAACACATCTTTGCGCAGTTGCGCCTGGTTGTTCTTGATAACAGAGTTGGCCGCGTGCACGATGTTTTTGGTAGAGCGGTAGTTCTGCTCCAGCTTGAATACCTGCAGCTCCGGGTAGTCGCGCTCAAAGTTGAGGATATTCTGGATATCGGCGCCGCGGAAGGCGTAGATCGACTGCGCATCATCACCCACCACCACAATGTTGCGGTTCTGGGCGGCCAGCTTGCGTGTGATCAGGTACTGGGAGTAGTTCGTATCCTGGTACTCGTCCACCATCACGAAGTTGAAGATGTTCTGGTACTTGTTGAGCGCATCCGGATGGTCTTTGAACAGCACGTTGGTGTTGAACAGCAGGTCATCGAAGTCCATGGCGCCGGCGCGGAAGCAGCGGCTCTGGTACATCTCGTAAATCTTGCCGATCTTCGGGCGCATCGCCGCTTCGTCGTCGGCCTGAATAACCGGGTCGTTAACGTACTGCTTTACCGAGATGAGTTTGTTCTTGGCTGAGGAGATGCGACCCAGCACCACATTCGGCTTGTAGAGCTTATCGTCCAGGTTCATCTCCTTCACGATGTTGCGAATGAGCGTTTTGGAGTCGTCGGTATCGTAGATGGTGAAGCTCTTCGGGTAGCCGATCTTTTCGGCCTCCGCCCGCAGGATGCGCGAGAACACCGAGTGGAAGGTGCCCATCCAGATATTTTTGGCCTCGTTGCCGATCACCTTCTCGATACGGTGGCGCATTTCCTTGGCCGCCTTGTTGGTAAAGGTAAGGGCCAGTATATTAAACGGGTCCACCCCCAGGCTGATGAGGTGGGCGATCCGGTAAGTAAGTACCCTTGTTTTGCCGGAGCCGGCGCCGGCAATGATCATGGCTGGTCCCTCGGTGTGCAGTACCGCCGCGCGCTGCGACTCGTTCAGTAAGCTGATATAATCCATTTCTTCTCTTCCGCGTGCTATAAATCAATGCAAGTTACAAATACTAATCCTTTTTCAGAACCGCTTCCGATAACTAATGCCTGCGTGGGCATAAAGTATAAAGCAGGTATAAGATGAACACCTGCTGAGTGTAAAGCGTTTAGTATTTGGGCAAGTATACCATTTGCATTAACGCGGTGTTTACGAGCTGTTTTGGTGTCATTTTTGATAAGAGCCCGCTAGCGCTTACTTTTGCAGGAAGGCCGGAACATAAACCTGAATACGTTGAAACATCCTCATACTATAACTCACCGCCCACTTCGCATCAGGAAACTCCTGTTGCTGGGCCTGCTGGCAGGCTTCAGCCAACTGGCTGTGGCGCAAACAGGCGCAGGTACGGGCGGGGCAGACAAGGCCACCACAGCGGCGAAGGATTCTGCCGTGGCTGCCGCGAAAAAGGCCACCGCGGCCACCAGTGCCAGGCCTGCCGCTGCAGCACCGGCTCCGATTATCAGGCGCATCTGGCGCACGCCTGCCATGGATGAGGCCATGCACTACTATACTTCGCTGGACTTTCAGCGGGCGCAGGAGAGGTTCAGGACCGCCGCGGCAGCGGGCGAGCACGACGCGTTGTACTTCCTGGGGCGCATGCACCAGTACCGCGAGCTCAAGTATGACTCAGTGGAGATAGACACCGTACAGCAAATAGATGATGCCCGCACGTACTTCGCCGCCAACCGCGACTCCGCCCAGTATTACTACCAAACTGCCCTGGACAGTGGCAGCGTGCTGGCAAATCTGGGTATGGCTGAGCTGATGACCCTGCGCAGCAAGGATGACGAGCAGCGCTTTATCCAGCGCATGCGCACCGCCGCCATCACCATCCGCGAGAAAGCGGTGGAGGGGGATGGCTTCGCCAACCGCATCCTGGGGAGCATGTACTATACCGGTTACGGGGAGATGCAGAATCACGCGCTGGCGGCCAATTACTTGCGCCGCGCCGCGGAGGCTGGCGATGTGGTGGCGTATACCTCGCTGGCCAACCTGTACCTGAACGGAGAGGGCGTGGGCAAGGATTACCAGAAAGCAGTGCACTGGCTGCAGAAAGGCGTGGAGGCCGGCGAGCGCGAGGCCATGTATACGCTGGCGCTTTTGCTGGAGGAAGGAACGTTGGGTGAGGTGAAGGTGGAGGAGGCCAGGGACCTGTACCGCGAAGCCGTGGAGAAAGGCAGCCGAAACGCGTACGAGCAGTTGATTTACATTAACCAGACGCCGAACCAGAAGGTGGTGATAGCCGCCATCCACCGCGACCCGGAGATGCTGAACCGCGCCCTGGCCGCTGGCGGGGACCCAAACACCCAGGACGAGCCGGAGGACTACGAAGCGAACCTGCAGAGGCGCACGCCGCTGATGCATGCTTTGTACCTGCCGATGCTGCTGGAGGATTACGGGGTAGAGTACGAGCCGGAGGCGCGCCTGAAAGCGGCCAGCCTGCTGTTGCGGAAGGGGGCCGACGTAAACGCACAGGACATCAACGGCAAAACGGCCCTGCACTACGTGGTGAGCAGCACGCGCATCAAGACCGAGTTTTACGAGAACGAGCAGGTGCAGCTGCTCGACACGCTGCTGGCGCACGGCGCCAACCCAGACATCAAGGATAAGGAAGGAAATACGGTGCTGGCGCAGGCGCTGAACGCCACCATCGGCCAGCACATTGGCATCCTGGAGCTGGAGAAGCTGCTGCAGTCCGGGGCCAACCCGAACGTAGCCAATAACGAAGGCAAGACGCCGCTGATGCTGGCCTGCGAGATAGACGCCAACTTTGAGATCATACTTGCCCTGCTGCAGGCGAATGCCGACGTCACCATCACCGACAATTCCGGCAAGGCCGCCATCGACTACACAAAGCACGAGAACGTGCAGAACATTCTGCTGGCTGCCGGCTCTCCTCCAAAGCAGGAGTAGGGGAGCGGAAAGGTGAAACAATCAGAAGAGGCGCAGCAAACTGCGCCTTTTTTATTGGCTTCGTCTGAGCCCGGAAAACTGCAGCAGCACCTTTTAAACTAATTTATACCTACCTTTGTCTTTTCTATAGTTTGTGTGGCGGTCTGTAGCTATACTCTGTGCCGCACCCAATTTTGATATTACACTTCCTATGATAGTTCTTCAGAATACCGTGATCAGCGACGACGTGCGCGACCAGTTCTTTGTGTGTAACCTTGAGAAATGCAAAGGCGCCTGCTGTGTGGAGGGTGACCTAGGCGCGCCGCTGGAGGAAGACGAGCTGGAGATACTGAAGGACAGCTATGAGCACGTTAAGCCCTATATGTCCGCCGCCGGACTGAAAGCGGTGGAGGAGCAGGGTTTGTACATCAAAGACTGGGAAGGGGATTACTCTACCCCGACCATCGGTAACCGAGAGTGCGCCTATGCCATCTATGACGAGAACAACATGCTGAAATGCGCCATAGAGCAGGCATACTACGATGGCAAGATCAGCTGGAAAAAACCGATTTCGTGCCACCTGTACCCGATCCGTATCACGAAGTATGATGGCTTTGAGGCGTTGAACTACGACCGTTGGGGCATTTGCAGCTCGGCCTGCAGCTTCGGCCAGGACCTTGGCGTGCGCGTGTACCAGTTCCTGAAGGAGCCGCTTATCCGCAAGTATGGCGAAGGCTGGTACAGCGAACTGGAGCAACTGATGGAGAGCGAGGAGCCGGCTAAAAAGTAGTATCCTTTCCCTGGCTGCTGAATTCTTGCTGCAAGTATAAAGAAGTGCCGTTTTGCCAACGGCACTTCTTATTTAGAAGCCGCATTTTAAGTCACCAGCACGAGGTGTTGCGAGCTAAGCAAGCCTGAGTAGAGAATACGTTTTTACTTTTGGTACTTCTCCAACTCCGGTAACAGGGCAGCAGCCAGTTTATTTCCTCTACCAATAGCCTCTTTTGCCCAGTGCCTTGCCTGCTCCAGATCCCCCATAGCCTCATACACCACGGCTGTATTATAAGCAGCCCGCGCAGCTTCTTTCCGGTTACTGCTTTTGATGAGCGGCTCCAGCATGGCAAGGGCGTTATGCCAGTCTCCGGCTGCCATGGCAACGGCAGGGTCCTGAAAGTTCTTGCTGGAGTAATAGGGGCGGGCAAAGGAAAACGGCTGCGGCGACAGTCTGCTCCAGTACCTGTTGCCGGTATACCAGGCCAAATCATTTACTGCGGTGCTGGCATTGCCCATTGAGGGCCCTATGGCCAGTAGGCCGCTTATCACCCCCCTCGACTGGTAAGGAGCCTCCTCGGCGAGCACACATCTGTCCAGCACCTGCCCCGTGCTGTCATAAAGCACCCAGGTAGAGGCAACAGCCAAATCATAATAAGCCGTTTTGGAGATGCTGCCATCCTCCTCCTTTTCGCGCACGGTTTCCTGCTTAAAGTAGGTATCGAAGTGTTCCAGCGACAGCAGCAGATGGTGCGGTTGCTGCAAGTATAAATCCTGTACCTGCTCCGGGTTCAGCCTGCTGTTTACAGTGGGGGTTCTGTAGCTGATGGAGTCAGTAAAAACAAGATCATACGTGTCATCCTGAAGAATAGCGTCTATGGCCCCCAGGAAGGCATGGTTTGCCCCGCCCGCGAACACCCCGACCTTTTTCTCCTGATTAAAGTCCAGCAGCTTTGGGTTATACCTGTTTAAAACCGCTACCTTCCATTGGTCATTCGCCACTGCCACCGCTGCGGGCCTGGTCGTATCAACAAATAGTATGGAGGTGCAGCTAAATTGTGTGATGGCCAGAGTGCCGAACAGAAAAAGTATGATCTTCTTATACATGCCTGTATCAGGGGATAAGCTGTGGTTTTACAGGGCATGAAGGTATAAAAAAAGCCCCAACCGATAAGCTGGGGCCTTAATAATTTGCTGTTACATCTGCTTCTACTCAATCGCGCCGAAGTCGAAGTCCTCCAGATACTTGGTCGTGAAGTTGCCTTCCTTAAAGCCTTTGTCGTCCATCAGCTTGAGGTGGAAAGGAATCGTGGTTTTGATGCCCTCGATCACGAACTCGCTCAGGGCGCGCTTCATCTTCACCAGGGCCTCCTCGCGCGTCTGCGCGCTCACGATCAGCTTCGCGATCATGGAGTCGTAGTTCGGCGGAATAGTATAGCCCGAGTATACGTGCGAGTCCACCCGCACACCGTGGCCGCCCGGCATGTGCAGGGTCGTGATTTTTCCGGGGCTAGGGCGGAACCCGTTCTTGGGATCTTCGGCGTTGATGCGGCACTCGATGGCGTGCATCTTCGGGTAGTAGTTCTTGCCCGTGATACGCTCACCGGCAGCTACCTTTATCTGCTCTTTGATCAGGTCGTAGTCGATGACCTCTTCCGTGATTGGGTGCTCTACCTGGATGCGCGTGTTCATCTCCATAAAGTAGAAGTCGCGGTTCTTGTCTACCAGGAACTCGATCGTGCCCACGCCCTCGTAGTTAATGGCTTTGGCACCGGCAATGGCCGCCTTGCCCATAGCATCCCGCAGCTCATCGGTGATGAACGGGGAAGGGGTTTCCTCTACCAGTTTCTGATGGCGACGCTGGATGGAGCAGTCACGCTCCGAGAGGTGCGCCACCTGGCCATGTTGGTCGCCGATAAGCTGAATCTCGATGTGGCGGGGCTCCACCACGAATTTTTCCAGGTAGATACCATCGTTGCCAAAGGCTGCTTTCGCCTCGGTGCGGGCATCATTCCAGGCTTTCTCAAACTCCGAGTCGTTTTTGACGATGCGCATGCCGCGGCCACCGCCACCTGCCGTGGCCTTCAGGATAATCGGGTACTTTATTTTATTGGCGATTTTCAGGCCTTCCTCTACGTTCTTGAGCAGTCCGTCGGAGCCCGGTATCGTCGGCACGCCCGCCTTTTTCATGGTGTCCTTCGCCGAAGCCTTGTCTCCCATCTGGTTGATCATCTCCGGGGAGGCGCCGATAAACTTGATGCCATTTTCGGCACAGATGCGCGAGAACTCGGCATTCTCTGACAGGAAACCGTACCCCGGATGTATGGCGTCGGCATTGGTGATCTCTGCCGCTGATATAATGTTCGGGATGTTGAGGTAAGATTGGGCGCTTGGGGGCGGGCCGATGCAGACAGCCTCATCGGCAAAGCGCACGTGCAGGCTCTCCTTGTCGGCCGTAGAGTATACAGCCACCGTTTTAACGCCCATTTCCTTACAGGTACGAATAATGCGCAGCGCGATCTCGCCTCGGTTGGCAATTAGTATTTTTTTAAACATAGGTTCTGATTAGGAGAATTGAAGATCTGACGATTTGAAAATTATAAACAATGAAAATGGAGACGTTTTTCACACCATCTCCATTTTCAAATTCTCTCATTTTCAAATCGTCAAACTGGAATTATTAGCTTGGGTCTACCAGGAACAGCGGCTGATCGTACTCCACAGGCGAGGCGTTGTCTACCAGTACCTTCACAATCTTGCCTGATACCTCAGACTCGATCTCGTTGAACAGCTTCATGGCCTCGATGATGCAGATTACCTGCCCTTTTTTCACCTCATCGCCTACGTTCACGAACACGGGATTCTCCGGGCTGGCGGCGCGGTAGAAGGTGCCGATCATCGGCGCCTTGATGGCTACATACTTGCTGTCGTCGGAGGCAGCAGGGGCAGCGACAGGTGCCGGGGCAGTAGCAGCAGGAGCCGCGGCCGGAGCAGCCTGAGGGGCCGGGGCCGCCTGGGGGGCAGGCTCAGCACCTTTCACGTATGTTACCTTCTGGTCTGGATCGCGCTTTACCGAGATCTTGAATTCTTCTGTTTCAATGTTAACTTTATTCAGGCCGGATTTGGCGATAAAGTCGATGAGGTCCTGGATTTCTTTAGCTTTCATGTTCTATTTAACTCTTTCAGCGTATGAGTACGTACGAGTGTCTACTTTGATTTTTTCGTCCTGACCGATGAACAACGGCACCTGGATCGTTGCGCCTGTTTCTACGATGGCTGGCTTAGAAGCGTTCGTAGCGGTGTCGCCCTTTAAGCCTGGCTCGGTGTAGGTAATGGTCAGTTCCACAAACGGAGGAATCTCGCAGGTGAGCGGTGTTTCCGTCTCAGCGTGGAAGAGAATCGTAACCTCCTGGCCTTCTTTCATCAGGTCGGCAAATGGCACCATGGCCTCGTTCAGGGTTACCTGCTCAAAGGTGTTCATGTCCATAAAATTATAGCCCATGTCATCCTTGTAGATAAACTGGTGCGGGCGCTGCTCCACGCGGGCGGTCGTAATTTTATGTCCGGCAGAGAACGTGTTGTCAAGCATTTTGCCGGTTCTAACGTTTCTGAGCTTCGTTCTCACGAACGCGGGCCCTTTTCCTGGCTTTACGTGCTGAAAATCAACAACCTGGTACAGGTCATTATTGAATTCAATCACGATGCCGTTTTTGATATCAGCTGTGGTTGCCATACAATTTAACTTTATTGTCTTCTCAATAAGGAGGTAAAACTATGTTTGTTTTTGCTGTCTTGCAAAACAAAATTACGCAAACTACTGAAATAAACGCTAAAAAAGATGTCTGTTCGAACACTTAACTGCCGGGTAATACCTATTTAAACTGCCCTGCTAAATCCTTGTTGCGCCGGGGCTGCATTTCTGCTAAACGTGGGTGCCTGCTTCGGCGAAGGCGCAAGATGGTTAAAGCACCAAGCAGGGCCACGGTTCCCAACGTATAGATAGAAAGGCTCTCGAGCAACCGGTACAGGTCTCCGCCCATCAGGTCCCTTATGTTGATGCCGACAAGGACACAGCCAGCCACTGCAAGCACTTTTGCAACTTTGTTTAACTCAGCGTAATTAGACAGCACCACGACCATGCAGGGCAGTGCAAACAGGAAAGCGTTCAGGCTGGTGACGGCAAACAGCGGGATCAGTGCCACCAGGAGCGCCACATCAGACACGAAGTTGTTTTTTAGCTTTTCCCCGGCCCGTACAAAGTATAAAACAAAGCCACCGATAAGGGCCAGGACGACTACCTGGTATACTTTGATGGCTGCATCGCTTTGCAGCAGGTATTGTATCGGCGTATAGCGGGCAAGCACCGAAAAGATGGTATGGTTGCCGCTTTTTAGTAGCTCCTGCTTTGCGTTCATTTCGAGGACAAGCTCCTGGAGCCAGCCTTTATAAAGCGCTGCGAAAGCCTCTGCAGAAGGGTAGAACAGGAAGGGCAGCAGACCGAGGAGCACGATGGCTGTCGCCGTAGAGGCGAGCATGTCGAAGCGCTTTTTGAGCAGGAGGTAGGGCAGCAGAATAAAGCCGAAGGGTTTGATGAAGATGCTGGCCGCCAACACTACGCCGGCAGCAACAGGGCGGTTGTTTTTCCATAGCAGCACCACAACTACGTAAAGCGCCAGAAGCACGAAATTCACCTGGCCCAAATGCCACTCCCGGTGCACATGGGCACCAACCGCTAAAAACGACAGGAGCAGTACCGTGTTCTTCTGCCGTACGGTAAACTTCTGGTCTGACGGAGCTGCCAGTTGAAACAGGAAGTGCAGGACAACGATGGCCAGCAGCACCAGCAGCAGCCAGTAAACGATCTTGGCCGCTGCAAAGGGCACTAACGTAAAGGGGATAAAGTATAACCCTGCCGTAGGTGAGTACTTGTACACGTAATGGCCATCCGAGGCAATGCGGTAGATTTCGCTTCCGCGGAGCATTCTTTCGGCCGTTTTGTAGTATACTTCCAGGTCATGCATCCAGAACCGGTCATTTATGATTTCACCTATGAGCAGCAGCAGGCCTGCAAGCAGTATAGCAAATGCCCAGGCGTACTTTGGTTGGAACAGCGTTGTCAATCGCATGATTAAGTTTGTAAGGGGGTGTTTGTTTTATACTTTAACTTCAGATACGGGTATCTAAAGTTGGCCAAGTTACAAAGTATAGTTCAAATGCTTTGCTTTAAAATCAAAGAAAATGCCCGTTTTGTTAGAATATTGCCTGTTGCCGATTCTTGTAAATTTGCTGCGTAGGCCTTCCTGCTAACGCAGGTTTAAACCGGATACATCATTTCCATCAGAAATCAAGTATACGTTCCGCATGATGCACCCCGAAATTTCTTCTGTAAAAGCCCTGCTTGACGACAGGGTGGAAAAGTATAACCGCCCCAGCTTTATACCGAACGATCCGGTTTCCATTCCGCACCGCTTTTCCAGGAAGCAGGACATCGAGATCAGCGGCTTTTTTGCGGCCATACTTGCCTGGGGCCAGCGCAAGACCATCATCAATAACTGCATCAGGCTGATGGATTTGATGGACAATGCCCCGCACGATTTTATACTTCATCACCAGGAGCAGGACCTGCAGCGATTCCTGGGCTTCAAGCACCGCACCTTCAACGACACCGACCTTTTATACTTGCTGCACTTCTTCAGGTGGTACTATAGCCGGCACGAGAGCCTGGAGAGCGCTTTTGCCGGTGCGCAGCAGGAACTGCAGACGCAGCAGGAGCGGCTCGTATATTTCCACAACCTGGTGTTTAGCCTGGAGGATGCTCCGCAGCGCACGCGCAAGCATATTGCCACGCCTGCCCGCAAGTCGGCCTGCAAACGGCTGAACATGTACCTGCGTTGGATGGTGCGCCAGGATGATAGGGGCGTGGATTTCGGTATTTGGCAAAACATACCCATGAGTGACCTGATCTGCCCCTGCGATGTGCATGTGGAGCGCGTGGCACGCCGCCTGGGGCTTATTACCAGAAAGGGCATGGATTGGGACACAGCCGAAGAACTCACGGCCCACCTGCGTGCATTCGATCCTGCGGACCCGGTAAAGTATGATTATGCCCTTTTTGGCCTGGGGATAGAAGAAAAGTTCTGATTTTTTTGCCTGCGGTGCCATCTGCAGATATCCCAAGTCCGGTCACAGCCCGGAAAAGAGAAATCAGGTGTAGCTTTTTGGTTTTTATACTTCGTCAATATCAGGCTCCAGTGGCTGTTAGGGTACAAAATCAGCGATACTTTTACTTTTAACAGTTAAGGCGAATGCTCTTGTTATTTATGATTTTTCCGATGTGATAAATGTGCGGATAATACTATTTAGCTTCGTTTAAATTGTTTTGGTGGCTTTTTGTGGATTTGGGTCTTTGGGATGGTTATTGTACTTTTGCATCTGAGACATTTATTATCAGCGCAAGCACCAAGCCATTGAGCGCCTGCCATAAACAAACTAAACCACACGGAATGCACACAGATAACGTAGCCATCCTGGGCACAGGAAATCTCGGTAAATCGATTGCAGAAGGGCTTTTGAGCAACGGCCAGTATCAGCCGGAGAACATCTACGTAACCAGGAGAAACACGAAATCATTACAATTCTTAAAAGACAAAGGCGTACAGGTTACCAGCGACAACACGTTTGCCGTAAAGAACAGCCGCTTTATTCTGCTTTGCGTGCAGCCGGCGCACCTGGAAAACGTGCTGAACGAAATCCGGCCACACCTCGACCCGGAGCGCCATGTGCTGCTGAGCGTTATTGCCGGCATCACGATTGATTACATCCGGGACCTGGTAGGCGATTTTGCCATTGTGCGCAGCATGCCCAATACCGCTATCGCCGTGCAGCAGTCGATGACATGCCTGGCCTTTAATGAAAAAGCAGCCACAGTGGAAGAGGAGATAAAAGAGATCTTTAATTGTGTGGGAGAGACCCTGGTGATTGAGGAAGAGCTGATGGCAGGCGCCACGGTGCTTTGCTCCAGCGGCATTGCCTTTAACATGCGCTTTATCCGTGCGGTGACACAGGGAGGTATCCAGCTTGGCCTGGATGCGGAGGACGCACAGAAGATCGCGGTTCAGGTAAGCAAAGGCGCCTCTACGCTGCTTACTATCAACAAATCACACCCGGAGCAGGAAATCGATAAGGTGACCACACCGGAGGGCTGCACCATTACGGGCCTGAACGAGATGGAGCACCAGGGCCTGAGCTCTGCCGTGATCAAAGGGCTGGTGGGCTCCCACAAGCGCATTCTGGACCTGAAGGAGCAGCGCGAGAAAGAGACAGCTGCTGTTTAATACCTAAAGAGAAAACAGGCTGTTCTGTGGCAGGTGCGGTAGCTGACGGCTCCGTTCACACCGCTGCAGAACAGCTTTTTTTTAGGGGTGAACCTCATGCCTGGGAAAGGAAAAGTATAGCCTCTTATACTTGGCAGGATGCCTTCTGACTGCTCTCCTACGGCTCACCCTAAATATAAATCGAAATAGTTTACGCTTACCCCATGCGCAACGGAGCAATCTGTTGTCGCAGTTCAACCATTGTCTAACAAACCAATTTAACTATGAATTATCAGCCACAGCTAGTTGTCGTAAAAGTTGGCTCCAACGTGCTCACGCAGGAGGACGGGTCACCCGACAGGCAACGCATGGCTTCACTCGTCAAGCAAATCGATTTCCTGAGGAAGCAGGGCATCCAGGTGGTGCTGGTTTCATCGGGGGCGGTGGCCTTTGCGAGAAACAACATCAAAATAGAAGAGAAAACCGAGTCGGTGGTGCGGAAGCAGATACTGGCTTCGGTAGGGCAGATCGACATTGTGCAGTCGTACAAGGAGCTGTTTCAGGAAGTGGGAAGCCAGATTGCCCAGATTGTGGTTACGCCGCAGGATTTCCTGTCGCGCCGCCACTACCTGAATATCAAAGAGTGCCTGCTGGGCCTGCTCCACCACGACATCATCCCGATCATTAACGAAAATGATGCCGTGGCCGTGACCGAGCTCATGTTCACCGACAACGACGAACTGGCCAGCATGACCGCCGCCATGATCGATGCCGACACCCTGATCCTGCTCACCAACGTGGACGGCATTTACAAAGGACACCCGGACGACCCGAACGCGAAGCTGATTGAGCGGGTGGGAAGCAAAACGTCCGGCGTGAGCCGCTACATTGCCTCTTCCAAGTCCAGCTTTGGCCGCGGCGGCATGGGTAGCAAAATGAAAATGGCCAAAAAAGCGGCCTACCTGGGCATTCATGTTTTCATTGCCAACGGCAACCGCGACAACGTGCTGCACGACTTCTACAACGGCCAACTCAAGGCCACCTACTTCGAGCCGGAGTCGTGCAAGGCCAACCCGAAAAAATGGGTGGCGCACAGCGATAACTACACCAAAGGAGAGGTGATCGTGAATGCCGGAGCCAGAGAGGCGCTGCATGCCGACGAAGCTGCTAGCCTGCTTCCGGTGGGCGTGGTGGGGATTCAGGGTAATTTTTCGAAGGGCGACGTTATCCGGATAAAGGATGAGCAAGGAGAGAAGCTCGGCCTTGGGAAAGCGGAGTATGGCTCCCGGAAAGCGCTGGCCACGATCGGCCTGAGCAAGCAGAAGCCCATCATCCACTACGACTATTTATACTTGTTCAAATATCACACTATCTAAAACTATGGAACTGCAAAAGACATTTAAAAACGTAAAGCAGGCAAGCCGTATGCTGAACCTGCTCCCGGAGAATAAAATAAAGAACATACTCGAGGACCTGGCAGCGAAGGCAGAAGAAGCAACAGAAAGTATACTTGCCGCTAACCAGCAGGACCTCGGGCGCATGAACCCCAGTGACCCGAAGTATGACCGCCTGAAGCTGACCGGGGAGCGCATCCAAAGTATAGCCGCTGATATTCGAAATGTGGCGGGCCTGCCTTCGCCACTGGGTAAGGTGCTGTCGGAACGGACGCTGGAGAACGGGCTGGAGATGAAGAAAGTGTCGGTGCCGCTGGGCGTGATCGGCATTATCTACGAAGCCCGGCCCAACGTGACCTTTGACGTGTTCAGCCTGTGCCTCCGCTCCGGCAATGCGCTGTTGCTAAAGGGCGGCAGCGACGCGAAAGACTCCAATGCAGCCATTGTAAAACTGATCCATCAGGTGCTGGAGCAGCATGGCGTGGACAGGAACATTGTGCAGCTGCTGCCACCGGACCGGGAGGCGACGCACCAGATGCTGCACGCTGTGGAGTATGTGGACATCATCATCCCGCGTGGGAGCCAGGGCCTGATCAATTATGTGCGGGAGAACTCCAAAGTACCTGTGATCGAGACGGGCGCAGGCATCGTGCATACTTATTTTGATGCGTTTGCCGACCTGCAGCGCGGGAAAGCTATCGTGGTGAATGCCAAGACCCGCCGCGTGAGCGTGTGCAACGCCCTGGATTGCCTGGTGATCCACGAGGACCGGCTGCCGGACCTGGCTGAGATTGGCAAAGAGCTGGCTACAAAAGGAGTGGAGGTGTTTGCCGATGCCCCTGCCTTTGCCGCTTTGGAAGGCAGCTACCCGGCTGATAAGCTGCAGCAGGCCACGGAGGAGCATTTCGGCACAGAGTTCCTATCGCTGAGGATGTCCGTGAAAACGGTAAAAGGCCTGGAAGAGGCCATTGAGCACATCAATACCTACAGTTCGCAGCACAGCGAGGCGATCATTTCGGAGAATGAGCTGCATGTGGAGCATTTCTTAAGAGCCGTGGATGCCGCTGCGGTATATGCCAACACCTCTACGGCCTTTACCGACGGGGCGCAGTTTGGCCTGGGCGCAGAGATTGGCATCAGCACGCAGAAGCTGCACGCCCGCGGACCGATGGCGCTGGATGAACTGACCAGTTACAAATGGGTGGTAAAAGGCTCTGGCCAGGTGAGGGCGTAGGAGAGAACTTGATCAGTATAAAAAGAGAAGCCGCTGCAAACGTAGCGGCTTCTCTTTTTATACTATAGCAAAGTATGGTTACTGGTCCCACCAGAGGGGAACGGAAAGGTCGGTTATATCAGGGGTATTGGGATTCTTGGAGGCCTCGCCGGAAGGGTAGGCCACCCTGCGGATAAAAGTTGGCAAAGCAGCACCCACTGGTAAGGTAAAGTTAGCATACTGGTAGTCGTAGCGGCGGGCGTCGTTCCAGGCCTCAGGGTTCAGATAAGTCACAACATACTTCTCCTGAAAAATTCTGTCCAGCGTGAGTTCGGAGGGGCTCTGGGCTACAGCAGTGCTGCTCAGGTACGCATTCTCGTCGGCTTCTGCCACCTCCAGCATCTCCATACTTGCCCGGATACCTTCACGGTACGCCTCGAAGGCCCTGTCGAGCTGGCCTGCTCTGAGGGCAGCTTCTGCCTCAATCAGCTTCACTTCCGGATAGGACACGATGATCAGCGGCGACTCATCCCCCGTAAGCGGGGAGTTGCGAGAGATATAACTTTCATCCTGAACGGTGTTGTTGGCGGGGCCAATATTGCCGGTGCCGTTAGGGGTCCCTACATAGGTTCCATGGATGGTCGGGTCTGTGATTTTCGCCAAACGTGGGTCAACTACCCCGTAAGAGGTTCCGTTCAGGTGCTCTATCAGCTGTTCGGAGAGCCAGCCGCCCAACAGCAGGCTGGCATTACTCAGCGCGATGGCTGCCCAGGGGTTGCGCGTCTCGAAAACACCCATCTCCGCATTATCGGCATTAGAAGTATACGAGCTGTCGACTGCCTCCAGCACCGCCTGCGGGTTGTAGGAAGAGGTGCCGCTGAGCTTGTTAAGCTGTCTGGCCTTCAGGGCGTACGCAGTCTTTATCCAATTTTCCACACTACCCTCGTGGATCACGTCGCTGGTAGCAATTAGCTGCACACTGGATTCGGGTTTCTGCAACTCCACGATGCCCTCGTCCAGCAGCTGCGTGGTCACGTCATAGAGGCTCGTCTCATCGTCAAAGCCAGGCGTGAGCGTGAGGTTCGCGAAGGCCTCCGAGTAAGGAGCGTCGCCCCACAGGTCCGTTACCAGGGCCAGGTGGTAGGCCATCAGGATGTTTGCCACGCCCACATACTCCGTTGCCCCCTGTTCAATGGCCAGTTGGCGCATGTCGTAAATATCGGCCATGGTCAAGTAAAGCGCATCCCAGGTGCCGGTATAATCCGTAATCTGGTAGGTATCTGAGGAGCCGCCTTGTGAGGGGCTGGCCAGGTACTGCACAAAGTAGGAGGTAATGTTCCCGACCAAGTAGCTGTTGATGCCCGTTTTATGGGTGGTGGTGGAAAGCAGCGTGGGCAAGGGCGGATCGGGAACCAGGTTTGGGTTATCCTCCTTATCAAAATAATCTTCGCAGCCCTGCAGGCCTGCTACTGCCCCCATTATCGTGAAGGCAAGCATGTATCGGAAGATCTTTTTCATATCTGTCTTATTTAAAATCCAACATTTAGGGTGAACAGGTAGCTGCGCACGGCAGGGTACGTAAAGCCGGAGAAGCCATCCACGTTGCTGCCGCTCGGGGAGAAGCTGGTTTCCGGGTCAAAGCCATTGTAATCGGTGGACAGCCACAGGTTGTTACCGGTAAAGGATACCGCCGCGTTTCGGATAAAGATGTTCTCAAACCAAGGTTGCGGCAGGCTGTAGCGCAGCGTCAGGGAGCGCAGGCGCACCCAGGAGGCATCCTCCACAAAGTTCTCCGACACGCCGCGGTAATGGTTTCTGTAGTAACCGTTGCCGTAGTCCACGCCGTCGGGTCCTACACCCTGGCCCAGCCATACTTCCTTCGTGTTTGGCGTACCGTCGGCCAGTACCCCCTCGAACACGCGTGTCTGGTTGCGGTTTTCGGTGTACTCGGCTATACCGAAAGCAGCGAAGAAGTTGTCCATCTGGTTATACTTCTCCAGGCCTTGGCGGGCGTCGAGTAAGGCGGTCAGGCTCAACCCCTTGTAGGTAAAGGTGTTCGTGAAGCCGCCTATCCAGTCGGGCTGTGAGTTGCCCAGGAGTTTTTGGCTCGATAGCGGCGCCCTTACCGGAAAGCCGTTCTCCCCGATCACGAGTGGCCGCGACTCATCGATAAAGAGGGGGTCTTCCTCTTCGCCCGGCCCATAGTAACGCAGCCAGTGGGAGCCGTAGATGTTGCCGTAAGGCTGTCCCTCTATCAGCTTCATGGTAACGGTTGACCCCACGTAGCCAAACTGCGAGGCGTAGGTCACTTCCTCAAGCCCCTCCGGCAGGCTCAGGATCTTGTTTCTGTTGGCCGAGAAGACAAGCTTGGTGTCCCAGTTAAAGTCGGCGGTGAGCACTGGCGTGGCATTCAGTATCACCTCAATCCCTTTGTTGCGCATCTCGCCGGCGTTGATGGCCGCCCGCACGAAGCCGGTGGTGCTGGCCACGTTAATGTTCAGGATCTGGTCTTTGCTCAGGGAGTAATAATACGTAAAATCAAAGCCGATGCGGTTATCCAGGAACGACATCTCCAGGCCAGCCTCATAGGTGTTGGTGAACTCTGGCTTCAGCTCCGGATTGCCCAGCAAAGGGGCGCGTCTCACCCCGGTATAGCCTGTCGGAAACTCGGTGTAGGGGGCAAAGCCGGAAGAGGTGGAATAGGCGGGGGCATCCTTGCCAACCTGGGCATAGGAGAGCCTGAGCTTCGACTGGTTGATAAAATCCGGCAGGCCCAGGTGCTCCGAGAGGATATAGCTTATACTTGCCGACGGGTAAAAAAAGGAGCGGTTGGACTCGGCCAGCGAGGAGGTAATGTCGTTCCTGCCTGTCAGCGTCAGGAACAGGAAATCGCCATAATCAACGGAGGCCTCCCCAAATATACCCATCAGACTGTACTCGCTCTCATTCTCGGAGGAAGAGAGGAACCTGGCATTGGAGAGCTTGAAGTAATCGTATACGGCCAGTTCCTCTCCCTGCACGCCAAAGCTCTTGATGTGCTCGTCGTACAGCTCGTGCCCCACGCGTAGCGTCGCGTTAAACTTGTCGCCAAAGGACTTGTTTGCAGAGGCGATGAAGGTGGAGTTGATGGACCTGAACTTCGTGGTGTACTCATGCACAAAGCCCTGGCCATTGTCTTCCAGCACTCTTTCGTCGGGTACATTTCTGGGCCCTGGGGCGGTACGCGTGCGGTCGTCTGAGTAGGTGTCGAGGCCGACGCGGTAGCTGAGGTCGAGCCAGGTAAGTGGCTTGTAGCTAAAGTTCAAGCCACCGATAAAGCGGCTCACGTCGTCCTCAAACTGGTTGGTGGCGGCGGCATAGATCGGATTGTCGTTGCCATAGGACTGCATGGTGCCGTCCGGCTTCACATAGTCCCGCACATCCCAGCGCGGCGACCAGTAGCTCAGCATCTCGTTAAAGCGGTCGGCGTTATAGCGCTTGCCCCCGGAGCGGATGTAGTTGAAGTTACCGCCCGTGCTGAACTTCTCGCTGAGCTTGACATCTGTGTTCAGGCGGGCAGAAGTGTTTTGGTAGTCGGTGAAAGGCAACACCCCCTCGTGGTTCAGATGAGAGAGCGAGGAGGAGAAGGTAATGGCCTCGCCGCCTCCGGTGAAGGTCAGCGTGTTGCGGAACTGGTTGCCCGTTTCGTAGGCGTCCTCAAAGTGATTGTAAATGCCTTCCGGGTGGGTCGGGTCTATTTGCCGCGCTTCTTGCCAGGTCGGCCCCCAAGATGGCCAGAAGCTGGTAGGGTCGTACTCGCCGGAGTAGCCCTGGGTATAGGTATCCTGTATCTCGGGGAATTTATTTACCTCCTCCCAGCCTGCTGTGCTGGTGAAGTTGACGCGCATTTCCCCTTTCTGGCCCGACTTGGTCGTGATGACGACCACCCCGTTGGCACCCCGCAAGCCGTAGAGCGCGGTAGCGGCCCCGCCCCGCAGGATGTTTATACTTTCAATGTCATCGGGGTTAAGGTCGGCGAGGCGGTTGCTCATGCCGCGCAATTCGGCACCCTCGCCAAAGGTAGAGGTGGAGTTGTTCACCTGTATCCCGTCGATGACGAAGAGCGGCTGGTTAGGCCTGTTTGGATCTATGGAGTTGATACCCCGTATCTGGATGTTGGCGCCCTGCCCCGGAGCACCGCCGGTGCTGGTGATGGTAACGCCCGCCACTTTGCCCTGCAAGGCATTGAGCACGTTGGGTTGCCGGTTTTGTATCAGCTCCTCTGCCTGCACATCCTGCGCGGCGTATCCCAGGGCTTTTTTCTCCCGCGTGATACCAAGGGCCGTGACCACCACCTCTTCGAGCTGCTTGGTGTCGGTGGCCAGGGCCACGTTTAGCTGACGCTGGTTCCCCACAGGTACCTCCTGGATCCTGTAGCCGAGAAACCTGAACTCCAGCACGGCATCGTTCCCGGGCACCCGTATGGAGAATTTGCCATCCGCATCGGTGGAGGTGCCGGTAGTGGTGCCTTTTACGGTTACGCTGACGCCGGGCAGCGGCATGCCCTCATCAGCCCCTGTAACCCTGCCACTCACAATGTTATCCTGGGCCAGTGCGGGTGCCCAGCAGCACATCAGTAGCAAAACAAGTAGGGTAAAACTGTTTTTCATAGATTTATACTTAACATGTTTAGAAATCCAGTGTTGAGGAGCCGCGAAGGCAAAAGAACCTTGCCGGCTACAGGCGCAGGTGAAAGCGTGTTAGCCATAGGAAAAGGCTACGTATGGAGCGAGAGCAGAGTATTTCATGGGCATAGCTGCTGTTCCGGCAGGCTAAATCATCAAAGTATAGTTTATACTTCAAATATTATAAGGTATTATAGTTGAAGTATAGAATAATGTTTCACTGATATTGATATATTTAACTCCTCAGTCTCAAATAATTCGGGGCTGCGCACCTGCCTATGAAAAGATGCCTGCTTTTTTGCCTGTCCCTTCTGTTGGTCTTCACCTTAAAGCCAGCGCCCGCTGCTGCCCAGAAGTTCTCTCTTGAATCCGTCATGAGCCACCCTTTTCCTGCGGAACTGACTGCTGCCGCACAGGGGGCACGCCTGGCCTGGACCCTGAACGAACAGGGGAAAAGGAACGTGTATGTGGCGGAAGGACCGGATTTCAAGGCGCGGCGGCTCACGGACTACCTACAGGATGATGGGCAGGAGATCACCAGCCTATCCTTGTCTGCGGACGGGCAGTGGGCGGTGTATGTACGGGGCGGCGAGCATGGCTCCATATGGGATGAGCACGAGACGGTAAACCCCGAAGGGCTTCCCATGCCTCCCAAAGTGGAAATATGGGCTGTCCCTTTTGCCGGTGGAGAACCTATCCGGATAGGAGAGGGCGGGTCGCCGGTGATCTCTCCCAACAACAGGGAGGTAGCTTATACTTACAAAGGCCAGGTCTGGATCGCTTCGTTGGATGGCACAGCGCCGGCCCGGCCGCTCTTCGTTACGCGCGGCTCGGTAGGCTCGCTGGAGTGGTCGCCGGATGGTTCGCAGCTGGCCTTTGTGGCTAATCGTGAGGGACATGCCTTTATTGGCGTCTATACCAACCCTGAAACCCCCATTACCTGGGTTGCGCCTGCTTTTGCGCGTGATCGCTCGCCACGCTGGTCGCCGGACGGAAAGCGACTGGCATTCGTGCGTACGCAGGGTGCCGGCGGAGCGCCGGAGCCCTACCTGCAGCGGCAGCATCAGCCCTGGTCCATCTGGACAGCCGAGGTAGCCACCGGTAAAGCCGCGCAACTATGGAAAGCACCCGAAACCTTGCAGGGATCGGTGCCCAGGACTAACGGTGGCTTTAACCTGCACTGGGCGGCAAATGAACGTATTGTGTATACTTCGTACGAGGATGGCTGGCCGCACCTGTACGCACTGCCGGCAGCCGGGGGGAGGCCTGTGTTGCTGACGCCTGGTAAGTTCGCGGTGGAGCATGTAAAGCTGAGTCCTGACAGGAAGTGGCTGGTGTTCAGCGCCAACACCGGACCCGACAAAGAAGATATAGACCGCAGGCACGTGGCGCGCGTGCCTGTGGATAGGGCAGCCATGGAACTACTGACACCGGGGGATGGGCTGGAGTCGATGCCGGTGCTAACGGGGGATGGCCAGACGCTGGCCATGCTGAGCGCCACCGCGCAACGTCCGCCGCTGCCTGCCGTCATGGATTTCAAGCCTAGGTCGAAGGTGAGGCTGCTGGCAAAAGAGCTTATCCCTTCCAATCATCCGCAGCACAAACTGGTAAAGCCGAAGCAGGTAACCTTTAAATCAACGGATGGGCTAACGGTGCACGCCCAGCTGTTCGAACCCAAGGGCGGCCCCACCAGGAAACCTGCCATTGTGTACATCCACGGAGGCCCCTCGCGGCAGATGCTGCTGGGCTGGCACTACTCCGACTACTATAATAATGTATATGCTATGAACCAGTACCTCACTAGCCTCGGGTTTGTGGTGCTCTCGGTCAACTACAGGCTGGGCATAGGGTATGGGTACGATTTTCAGCACCCCGATAGCAGCGGGGAGACCGGTGCCTCGGAGTATAAGGATATACGTGCAGCGGGCAAGTGGCTGGCCCAGCAGCCGCAGGTGGATGCCGCGCGCATCGGCGTGTACGGCGGCTCCTATGGTGGTTACCTCACAGGCCTCGCCCTGGGCCGGGATTCAGAGCTGTTTGCCGCTGGCGTAAACATCCACGGTATGAGTGATCTGACCTATGGAGGCATGGAGCGGATGCTCTACCCGAACCGCTACGAACAGGCTCCAGATGCACGGCAGGCTGCCGAAGTCATGTGGAAGTCTTCGCCGGCCGCTTTCGTTGATTCCTGGACCTCGCCTGTGCTCCTGATCCATGCCGATGATGACAGGAACGTGGATTTTATGGATAGCATGGACATGGTGCGGCGCCTGGAGAAGAAAGGCGTGCCCTATGAGACCATGGTCATCGTGGACGACACCCACCATTGGATGTTGTTCCGCAACGCCGTAAAGGTGAACGCCGCCACGGCAGACTTCTTTAAAAGAAAATTGCTGGACGCCGGTGAAGTGGGCGCCCAAATGGGAAATTAGTTACCAGCTTCTTCTATTGGCTTTAGGGGGCTTCCCGGTACTTTGCCTGTACTTCTTCTGAGGTCAGGCCGAAGATGGGGGGTGTTTTCACGTCCAGCATGTTGAGGTAGATGTAGAGTTGCCCTCTGTGGTGAATCTCATGCTCCACCATGGCGCGCAGCCATTTCCACAGGGCAATCTCGCCGCCGGCAGGAGTAATGCATCACCTGTTGAGGTCCTGATCCTGCAGGCTGCTGAAAATCTCCATGGACTGCAGGTGCAGCTCCTCGAAATAACGCAGCACCTCCTGGTAACCATCTGCCAGCTCTTTGCCGCAGCCCTTGTAGCGGCTGGGCCTGCCTTGCGCGACCTCAGCATATAAATAGCGCTCTATGCCGGCAATGTGCCGGAGCATATCTGCCACGGTGAATTTGCCGGGTTTGTAGGCCCAGTTGATGTGCTCGGGCGGTATAACCCGCACGATACGGTTTGTGCGTTCCCTAACGCGGGTGTAATAATCCAGAAAAGAGCTTACCGTTGTGATTTCCATTTGCTTAGCGGTGATCCGTCTTTACAATTTACTACAGAAATATTGTTTGGTTATACCTTGAACTTCTGCCGAACAAGGAAGTATAACGAAACAGAAACTCCGATCGAAAATGGAAAAGGATAAACAAAAGTACCTGGAGGCGTTGCGCCAAAACGAGGGCAAGGAAGACGAAATTGATGTGGGCAAAAGCCTGGGCTTTACCAAAGAGTATACCGACAAGCTTATTGAGGCGCTGATGGCTGAAGAAAAGATCACATACTACGCCGGAAACACCTGTAACTATAAGGTGGTGGAGTGAGGTGGGGCTGTCATGGCAGCCGAGTGGAAGGGGTAGAAGTATGGCCTTTATACAAGGCCCATACTTCTGCCGCAGGTTTCTCGTGCGCTGCCGTGCCCACTTGCCTTTTGCTTACAATACCAGTTGCTCAAACAGCCTGTCGAGTGTTTCCTGCGGGTTGTCGCACAGGCCTGGGTGCACCTGCGAGGTTTGGACGATGGTGCTGCGGTTAGCGGTAAGCCAGCGGAAACGCGAGGCAGTGCCCAACTGGCCGATCGGCCCGCCCTCTTTGCGTCCGGCGCATACTTTCTCGAACGCGCAGAGCCTTTCCCGCAGCTCCTGCAGGTCTATGCCCGGGAAGAAGGCGCAGAGCCGGTTTTCGTTTAACGCATACTTCGTTTGCAGGAACCCCTTGGAAGAGCAGAAAAGTATAACGCCCACATTCAGGAACTCCTCACGCTCCACTCTCGGTACCGCGCGTATCACGGCGTACTCAAATAAGTGCTTTTCTTGCATGTTGCGCTCCTTTTACAAAAGTTTCGGAATGGGCGAGACGTGTCTCTAAGAAGGTGGCATAGGCCTGGCGGTGTTCGTCTGCGGACTCAAAAGGCGATTCCACCCCCGTAAGCCAGCTATCTGGAATCACCGAAAGTATAGCCTTGATTCGCTCCGGCGTAAGTATGGCGCTAAACTCCCCGTTCACCGCCTCCAGCTCGGTGGCAAGCGGCAGCAGCACGTGGTCCTTTATCTGCGCGAACGGCCGTTTGGCCTGCTCCTCCCAGTTGCCCCAGGAGTGATGGAAGTATAGCGCGGCGCCGTGGTCGATCAGCCACAGTTCCTTCTTCCACATCAGCAGGTTGGTGTTGCGGGCGGTGCGGTCCACGTTGGTTACCAGGCTGTCCAGCCATACTACCTTAGAGGCCAGTTCAGCGTCGGGAGTGGTTACCACGGGGTCGAAGGTGATGGCGCCGGAGAGGTAGTGCAAGGCCAGGTTAAGCCCCTCGCTGGCCCGCAGCAGGTCCTGTATCTCCTCGTCCGGCTCTGTGCGCCCGAAAGCTTCATCCAGCGTGGCAAACACAATTTCTGGTACCCGGAAGCCAAGGGTGCGGGCAATCTCTCCTACAATCAGTTCGGCGATCAGCACTTTTATACCTTGGCCGGCTCCGCGGAACTTGAGCACATATAAAAAGTCATCGTCGGCTTCCACGATCGCAGGCAGCGAACCACCTTCACGGAGCGGGGTGATGTACCGCGTCACATCGACGGTTCTTATTTCAGGTGGGGTATACTTCATGTAATTGTTTCCGGTAACGAAGCTCTCTGCAGATACTTCCTTTTTGGTTGGCCTGTTGTAACTCAAAATGGCTACGCATTGTTTACGTGCTATACCTGGGTGAGCTGTTTTTGCATGCACACGCTGTTCTCGATGCCTTTATACTGTCCATAGTTAGGAATCAAGGTATAGCCGCACTTCTGATACAGCCTGATGGCCTCCGGCTGTTTTTTACCAGTTTCCAGAATGCAGGAAGTATACTTCAGTTCAGCTGCCCACTTCTCCAGCTCCTGCAGTACCTGCATGGCAATTCCCTGTCCACGAGACGCTTCCTGCACATACATGCGCTTCACCTCCGCAATGCCTGTCTCATCATATGCTTTAATCGCCCCGCAACCCACAGCCATGCCCTCCCGATAGGCCACAACCACCTGCTGTATCTTGTCTAATTTGTTATACTGCGCATAGAAGGTGTGTTCCGCTCCATCGCGCACAGCCAGGTCCTGGTCGAGTAATGTCACGAGCGCCCGAAAATCCGGATCTTCTGAGTTGGTTCGTACGATGTTGGTCATCTGGCGGAAAATTTTGTAAGCGCGTCGTTATACTTTATAACAGCAAGTATAAGTCGGAAAAGTATAAGATGCCGTATTTTTCTGTTAGGCATGCAAGCAAATCATACTTTTACCTGCTTCCAGGTGCCACGCCTGAAGAGCCACCAACTTACCAACGCATGAAGGGAGTGGCAGCAGGCAATGGCTATGAAGACACCGGTATAGGCCATATCTAAATACAAAGCTAGCGTATAGGCAAGCGGAATTTCGATGAGCCACAGCACCACGATGTTGATCAGGGCAGGGGTACGGGTGTCGCCGGCGCCGTTAAATGCCTGCACCATCACCATGCCCAGCCCGAAAAAGATGTAGCCCAGCGTGATGATCTGCAGCGCCTCGGTCGCAATGGTAACCACTTCCGCATCATGGGTGAAAAAGCTGGAAAGGTGCTCCCCGAAAAGTATGAAAACCAGCGTGACGGCCGCCATGAACACCATGTTGTAACGGGCCGTCAGCCAAACGGCCAGCTCGGCTCGTTTGGCCTTGCGGGCACCCAGGTTCTGGCCGACCAGCGTAGCCGCCGCAGAAGACAGGCCCCAAGCCGGCAGCAGCGTAAAAATAATTACCCGAAAAGCAATGGTATAAGCGGCCAATGCATTGCTACCGAATTCGGCGATGATCCTGGTGAGGAGAATCCAGCTGGCAGAGTCGATGAGGTACTGACCCACGCCGCCAGAGGATAGCCTCAGGATGCGGTACATCACTTTAAAGCTGATCACCAGGTTGTCGCCCGTAATTTTTAGCAGGTGTCTGCCGTTGAACAGGTGGTAGAGTTGATATACTACGCCCAGGCTTCTGCCAATGGTGGTGGCCCAGGCCGCCCCTGCCAGCCCCAAGCCGTCGATACTGCCGATGCCGAAGATCAGGAGTGGGTCCAGAACGATGTTGGCGCCGTTAGCCAGCCAGAGCGCGCGCATGGCCAGGTGCGGCTGGCCCGCCCCACGAAACGCCCCGTTAATGAGGAACAGCAGGATAATGGCTACGTTACCCGCAAAAATAATCCGGGCATAGGCCAGGCCTTCGGCGACGACCTCAGGCGTTGCACCCATCAGCGTCAGCGTCTCGGCGGCGAAAAACGTGGCCAGCCCGCCCATTAGCAGCGATAGCCCCAGGCCGGTCACGATCAACTGGAACGTTATGCTTCCGGCCTCCCGGTAATTTTTCTCCCCAACCCGGCGTGATACCAGTGCCGTGGCTGCAATACTGATGCCCATGCCCACCGCGTAGATGATCATCAGCACAGACTCTGTAAGCCCCACGGTGGCCAGGGCGTTGGAGCCCAGCCTGCCCACAAAGAAGATGTCCACGATGGCAAACAACGACTCCATCAGCATCTCCAGGATCATGGGGATGGCCAGTAGCACGATGCTATGCTTGATGCCGAGGGTCGTGTAATCCTGCTCCTTGCCCTTTATGGCAGACCACGCTAGCTGCAGGAAATTCTGGGAGTTTGCCATAGGAGCGGTTATAGGTAAGGAAACTAACGCGGAGCTTTACGGTTTGAGGCGATACTCATCCACAAAATGGCTGCTGAGCCTGTACGACACGCCCACCTCTACCATAAAACCGGTGGCTTCTTTCAGGTTAAAGAAAACCGGCCTGACTGCTGCATGTATGTTGAGGTAATGATTCGTGATTGAAGGGGTGCCATAATTTATACCCGGCTTGTCTTTGCCTAACTGAACAAGGTAGCTCAGCACTATGCCTGGGCTAAACCCCTCCAGCTGCACCCAGTCCTCATCTCCATGCTCCAGCTTAGGGGTAACGTTCTGTACAGCGTAGGCTAACTCTACCTGCGCCATAAATTCTGTCCTCTCTTTGGCAGCAAAAGCCTTGTTGGCGGCAAGGCCCAGGAGCAATGTTGGAGGCGCGCTGTTTTGCTCCCTGCTGGAGCTAATGGGATAGTCCTGTTTTAGCTCATTACCATAGAAACTCATGACCATACCGCCGCCAATGCCTTTTTTGCCGGTATACATCAAGTCTACCTTCATACCGCCGCCAGGGTGCAGGTATGCTCCAGGCTTGCCTAAAAATGCATTCGCTGTAGCTCCCATCAGTACATCAAGTCTCTGGCCAGACTTATGGATGTACTCAAAATCCTCGTAGACCGGTTCCTTATACTTTGTGCGAAAGATGCCCTGGCGCTGCATGCTTGCCTCCTTCGTTTCATACTTCGGCAACTGGAACTGCAGAAAGTATAGGGAACTTTCCTTTACGCCATCCACGGTGCGGGGGTAGAACATGCTTACCTGGGTAGCGGCATGCCGCAGACTGTCAAGTATGGCAGCATCATCAATGCCATTCACATCTTCCAGTACAGGAGTACCATCTGCACTTATTAAAAATATAAGCTCAATTTCCTTCTCCTGAAGCAGTTCCTTTTGTTCTTTTGAGAAATTGATTTTGTAGAATGGTAAAGCAACTTTACCAATACCCTCTATCGGCTCAGGACCAGAAACTATACTTTCGGTTTGGCCATAACCTTGTAGTGCAGCTAAGCAAAGCCCCAGCGCAATGATTGCAGACTTAAACATCTAATAACTACTATACTTGTCTTTTATTTGGAGCGCGAAGCTAAGCAGTAATTTATGATTTTTCAGGTGTTTTTTTGATTTAATGCACACGCGGTTTGTAGCCTGGAGAGCTTAGGTTGATCTTTGCCAACCCTTCTGAACTACTGAGAAGCCAACACGCTACAGCACCGCGATCTTCAGTACCACCTTCCGCACCGTGCGCTCTCCGGTCACCATGGCGGCGTGGGCGTCATCGGGGTAGAAAATAGTGAAAGAACCCGCCGGCACATCAAACCAGGTGTCAGTCTTGTCTGGGAAAAAGGCGGCGTCGCGCTCCTCCTGGTAAGGATCGTTGGGCTCCTGGCATAGCGCCATATCTTTCCAGCCCATCCGGTCAGTGCCCGAGATGATATATTGTATATCGATGTACCTACGGTGCACCTCCAGCTTATACGCCTGCTCCGTTACGCCCGGTCCGTCGGAGATAATGGCAAGTAGTTGTTTCCCCACGATCTCATGTACCCCGGTTGCTGCCGCCTTCAGGTCTGTTTCTTCTAAGTAGCGGAAAGCCTGCTCAAAAAGCGGGTGTAATGTATAGTAACGGGCTGCGTTGGTAAGTTTATCAAGAACCATGTTGAGTTTTGGAGTTAGAGAGTTAGAAAGTTAAAAAGTTGGAATGACTTACTTTACGTCTTTGTCTTTTGTCATTTGTCATAAAACTTACTACAGGATACGGGTATCAAAACGAACGAAACACCCAATCATACTTGTTATAAAATGTTAATTTTGCAGTAAATTAAAAGATAAGCATTGATCTATCCAGAAAACTTTGAAATAAAAATCGGCTTTGCACAAGTGCGCGAAATGCTGTTGGAGCTCTGCCTGAGTCCGCTGGGCCGTCATTTTGTGAACCGCATGGCTTTCCTGAACCGCCACGACCTGGTGGAGAGGTTGTTGCAGCAAACCGATGAATTTAAACAACTGCTGGAGTCGGACGCTGAGATCCCGCTGCAGCACTACTACGACGCGACCGCATACCTGGACCGGGCCGCCATAGAAGGCACCTACCTGGATGTGTCGCAATTCTTCGAGATCAAAATGTCGCTGCGCACCATCCGCGACTCGCTGCGCTTTATCTCGGAGGCAGAGGAAGGCAAGTATGAAGCCCTGAAGGACCTGGGTGCCAACGTAAGCGTGGAGCGTTCGCTGCTGGCTGCTTTGGATAAGGTGGTAGACGATGCCGGTGCCGTGCGCGACGATGCTACTCCGGAGCTGCAGCGCCTGAAGCGGGATCTGATCGCGCAGCAGGGCGTGTTGCGAAAGACCATTTCCTCCATCCTTCGCCACGCGAAAAACGAAGGCTGGACGCCCTCTGACGTGGAGCCCACCATCCGCGGCGGCCGTTTGGTGATACCCGTTATTGCCGAGCACAAACGCCGCATCAAAGGCCTGATCCACGATGAGTCGAACACGGGCCAGACGGTATATATTGAGCCGGAGTCAATCTTCGAGCTCAACAACGATATCAAGGACCTGGAGAACGCCTACCACCGCGAGCTGATCCGTATCCTGATGGGGTTGACCAATACCCTGCGCCACCATATCCCGGAGTTACGCAAAGCGTACCAGTACCTCGGCCTGCTTGATTTTATCCGGGCCAAGGCTGCCTTTGCCCGGCGCGTGGAGGCTAGCAAGCCCACGCTGCAGAAGTATCCGCTTATTAACTGGAAACAGGCGTTTCACCCGCTTTTATACTTAGCCCACCGGCAGCTGGGCAAACCAACCGTGCCCATGGACCTGGAGCTGAACCAGGAGCAGCGCATACTACTTATTTCCGGCCCGAACGCCGGCGGTAAGTCGGTGAGCCTGAAAACGGTGGGCCTGCTGCAGTACATGCTGCAGTGCGGTCTGCTGATTCCGGCGGAAGATGGGTCTGAGGCAGGCATCTTCCATGATATCTTCATCGATATCGGGGATGAGCAGTCAATCGAGAATGACCTGAGTACCTATAGCTCGCACCTGACCAACATGAAGAAATTTGTGACGGTGGCCGATAAACGCAGCCTGGTGCTGATCGACGAGTTCGGTACGGGCACGGAGCCTATACTGGGCGGCGCCATTGCCGAGGCGGTACTGCAGACGCTGAACGAGAGCAAAGTATACGGTGTCATCACCACGCACTACACCAATCTGAAGAACTATGCCGAGCGCATGCCGGGCATTGTGAACGGCGCCATGCGTTACGACCACAAGCACCTGCAGCCGCTCTACCAGCTGGAGATCGGGAAGCCGGGCTCTTCGTTTGCCATTGAGATCGCGCAGAAGATCGGCCTGCCGAGGCACATTGTAGACAAGGCCAGCAAGCTGGTGGGTAAGGACAAGATACGCTATGACCGCCTGCTGGAGGAACTGGAAACGGAGAAGCAGGAGCTGGAGAAGAAGACGCGTGAGGCGGCCAAGCTCGAGGAGAAGCTCAAGCGCCAGGTAAAGGACTATAGTGACCTGAAGAACTTCCTGGAAGACAGCAAGCAGGAGATTATGCGTGAGGCCAAGGGCAAAGCCAAGCTGCTGTTGAAAGACGCCAACCAGAAGATCGAATCCACTATTCAGCAGATAAAGCAGAGCCAGGCCGAGAAGGAGAAAACCAAGGAGGCCCGGCGCGAGCTGGAGACCTTTGCCCAGGAGGTGCGCAAGGAGGAGCCGCGCCCGGCGCACAAGCGTATCGCTAACGGAAGTATAAAGGAGGGCGATAACGTGGCGCTGGTCGGGCAGGACTCTGTGGGTCAGGTGGTCAATATAAAAGGAAAAACCGCGGAGGTATTGTTTGGTGGCCTCAAAACCATTGTAAAGGTAGATAACCTGGAGCGGGTAGAGGGGCAGGTAGCCAAGCAGAAGAAAGCCAAGGCAGAGAGCGACGGAAGCGGTTATAGCCGCGGCATGAATATGACGCAGCGCATGGCCGACTTCGCCAGCACCCTCGACATCCGGGGCGAGTATGCCGAAGACGCGCTTACCAAAGTGATGAATTTTACAGACGAGGCCCTGATGCTGGGCATCCCGGAGATTAAGATCATCCACGGCAGGGGTAATGGTGTGCTGCGCCAGGTGGTGCGCGATTACCTGCACTCGGTGCCGGAGGTAGCAAGCGTAGGGAATGAAGCTACTGAACGCGGCGGAGACGGGGCTACCCTGGCGGTGCTGAAGTAAAGTATAAAATCACAGCAACAGAAAAGGCTCCCTCGATTGGGAGCCTTTTCTGTTTGGGAAGCACTTGCGCTTTTTCCGGTGAGCTGTCAGCTTATACTTACTGCGCGCTCCAGCCGCCGTCTATGGGCAGGCAGGCACCCGTCATTTGGGAGGAGGCCTCGGAGGCCAGAAACAGCGCCAGCTGGGCAATGGCCTCCACATCCACAAACTGCTTCACGGGCTGCTTTTTCAGCATCACTTGCTCCACCACCTCATCCTCCGACATCCCGTGCGCCCGCGCTTGATCCGCGATTTGCGCCTCCACGAGCGGGGTTTTTACATAGCCGGGGCAAATGGCGTTGCAGGTGATGTTATACGGAGCCCCTTCCAGCGCCAACACCTTGGTGAGGCCGGCAATGCCATGCTTGGCGGCCACGTACGCCGCCTTAAACTCAGAGGCACGCAGGGCATGGGCCGAGGCAATGTTAATGATGCGGCCAAAGCGGCGTTCCTGCATTCCCTTCCAAACCGCTTTGGACGTATGGAACGATGAGGAAAGATTCACGGCAAGTATGGCGTTCCACTTCTCTTCCGGAAACGCCGCCACCGGCGCCACGTGTTGGATGCCCGCGTTGTTTACCAGCACGTCCACCTGCCCCAGCTCTTGCTCTGCCTGTTGCACCATTTGCCGTATCTGCTCCGGTTGCTGCAGGTTGGCCGGCGAGAAGTATACTTGTACCCCGTGCTCCTGCGCCAGTTGCTGGGCGATCTCCTCTCCGTTCTTTTCTAATCCGTTTACCAGCAGGTTATAGCCCTGGGCGGCAAAGGCGTTCGCCAGGCCGAGCCCGATGCCGCTGGTGCCGCCAGTTATCAGTACGTTCTTCATGTTTATACTTTGTGTTGATGTTGGGAAAAGCGTAAAAATGCCGAAGCGCCCCGTAAGAGCGCTTCGGCGGTCATATAACCTGTCTAACCTACCACTCTCATGTTAGTATTTGCCGTTGAGCACGCTCAGGTTCGGCAGCAGCTTTTCGGTCAGGTCGAAGCGGAGCTCTACGGAGTAGAGGCGGCCGATCTCCGGCGAGCCCACGTACTCGCGCTGCGCTGAGTCAAACAGATTGCTCACGCTAGCACCCAGCGTCATCCACTCCTTCAGCTTATAGCCGGCGCTCAGGTCCACCGACGTAAAACCGCCTAGCGGGCCGTAATTGTAGTTGTAAGGTGCTACCCGCTGGTTCTGGTTCTCCCTAGCTGCGATCTGCACACCGGAATAGAAGTCATACTCGGGTAGGATGCGCACGTTCACAGAGCCGAAGAACTTTTTGTTGAACAGGTCGCGGGCGGTGAAGTTGAAGTTGTAGCGGTGTTGGGCCGCGTTCAGGCTGCTCTCCGATACAGACACCGTGCCGTCGCCGTTCGCATCGTTGTCCAGGTTGTCCTTATCGGTGATATCAGAGTTGAAATAAGAGTACTTGGCCCCTATGCTGAAGTAGTTGTTCAGGTAAAAGTTGATGCCCAGGTCCGTGCCCCACGAGTTCACGTTGCCATAGTTCAGGTAAGTGAGGTAGTAGTTCAGCGCGTTGGCAGCGGTTTCCGTCACATCTTTGTCGCCTTTACGGATCACGCGCTCCTTACCAAGTATAGGCGTAACACCGGTTAGCGGCGAGATAAAGTTCTCTGACTTGGAGTACCAGGTGCTCAGGTCGATGAACAGCTTATCGGTAGGGGTGCCTTTGTAACCGAACTCAAAGGTCTGTACCTGCTCTGGCTCCAGTTTGTCTATCATGCGCTCTGCGCCCGTTTCGGTGTTGCGGATGGTCAGGCCGGCGCCGTTGCCTAGTATGGCCAAAGCACCATTGTTCAGGTAAAACTCCTGGAACTGGATGGACGGCGCGGAGTAGGCGCGGCCCCAGGTGGCGCGGAAGGTGCCTTTCAGGGCGTTATAGGTCAGGGCCGCCTTCGGGCTGAACTGCGAGCCATAGTTTTCGTGGTTGTCGTAACGGGCAGCACCCAGGGCTTTAAACTTCTCTGTGATAGCATACTCCAGCTGCGCCACCACGCCATACTGGCTCAGGATGATGTCGCCAGCTGCGTCGTCCAGGTAGGTCTGGCGGCTGTAGGCCACATCGCGCTGGTAGCTCAGGCCGGTGATCAGGTCCAGCTTGCCGAAGTTGTTGTTATACTGCACCTCGCCGTTGATGCGGTGGCTCTTGTCTATAAAACCAGGGAAAGCAATGGCTGGGGAGCCTTCACCGATCTCACCTGGCTTGGCACCTGTTTTGGAGTACTGCGCGGCCTGTGCCTCGGAGTAACCGCTGGCGCGCAGGGTGTAGTAGTTGGTGGTGCGGGCGTTGATCTGGTACGTGTCACCGGCATCGTTCCAGGTGCTGTAGAGCTGGGCGAACACGTGCGGCGACACAAAGCGGCCCTGCAGGTACTGGAAGGTCCAGCCGTTAATCTGGTTGCGGCCGTTGCTGGTCACCCCAATGTTATCGCCCTGGCCAAAGCCATAGTCCAGGATGATGTCGGTGGTGCTGGTCGGGCTAAAGTATAAAGCCGAGCCGAAGCGCTTTGATTTGAAGCCAAATTCCACGTCATACTCCGGTAGGGCACCCAGTGTAGCGTTGTAAACGGTATCGATGAACTTGAAATCCTGCCCCTCGGTATACTCGCCGGTGATCTTATAGGCAAACTTGTCGCTGATAACGGCGGCGTGGCGGGCGCGGGCGCTCAGCACATCCTGGTTACCGGCCCCTATGGTTACCGTTGTGCCCGGGTGGCGGCGCGGGTCTTTGGTAATGGTGTTGATAACACCGTTGTGCGCGTTAGGGCCATAAAGGGCCGACGAAGGACCCAGAATCACCTCCACCCGCTCAATATCTTCCTTGATAACCGTATTGTAGAAACCTGCCGGCAGCCCGGTACCGCCCGGAAGCATGGAGTTGCGGCCGTCGGTCATCTGGTACATCTTCACGTTAAAGGCGTTGTTAAATCCGCGGGCGTTAATACCCACGCCAATCACGCCGGAGCGCACGACCTCCACGCCCTGCACCTTGTTCAGCAGCTCGCCCACGTTAAAGGATGGCAGCGCCTCCAGGTCACGGGAGGAGATGACACTGATGGCGGCAGGGGCCTCCGTCAGTTTTTCGGGGCGGCGCGTGGCAGATACCACCACTTCCTCGCCGACCATGACGGAGGCCTGCATAGTAATGGTGCCGATGTCGGTTGTTGCACCGTCAGACACATTTACCGGTATATCGGGATAAGAGTAGCCTACATAGGAGATGCGGAGGCTGTAATTGCCAGCCGGCACGTTCTGGATCAGGAAATCACCGTTGGTGTCGGTGGTGGTGCCTCTGCTGGTGCCTTTTAGGAGAACCGTGGCGCCGATCAGCGCTTCCTTGGTGTCTCCGCCCACCACGCTACCCTTTACAGCGCCGCTCTGGGCCATGGCTGCCTGTGCTACGCAGAACACCGACAGCAGGAGTAAGTAAATCTTTTTCATGGTTAGTAAGGTTAGATGAAATGATGTTTTTGTGTTCTGATTAGTAGTTCTGATTAGTATAGGTATAAGTATAAATCAATCCAGAAACTCGCGTACCGCCTCGTTGAAAGCCTCCGGCTGCTCGAACTGCAGCATGTGCCCGGCCTGCGGCAGCATTACTACCTGGCTGTTCGGTATCCGCTCTTTCCCGATTTCAGCCACCGCCTGCGTGGTAAGGCTAGGGTTCAGGTAGCGGTTCGGGATAAGGTTATCGTTCTCGCCAAAAAGGATGAGCGTGGGCATTTGCAGCTGCGGCAGCTTGTCGTACACCGGCTCATCCACCATGGCGGCTACACCTTGCGCCACAGCTTTGCTGTAATCCGGGAACTGCGCCGCCTTCGTCATCTCCACCCGTTCCTCAATCATGAACTGCGCATCAGCAGGCATCTGGTGGAAGTTTACCTTCACGTTGGCAGCGATCTGCTCGGGCGTTGTCTTGGCGATACTTTCAGGCGTAACAGTGGCCTTAAACAGCTGCTTCTGCTGCTCGGTGAAGGTCTCCAGCCCGGCGGGGGCGGCCAGTATCAGCTTTTGCACGCGCTCCGGCGCCTGCAGGGCCGCGGTTATGGCAACCTGTCCGCCCATGGAGTGGCCCACCAATACCACCTGCTCTATTTTCAGCTTGTCCATCAGGGCCAGCACGGCATCGGCGTAGGCTTTCATGCCCACCTGCGCGTTATCTTTGGACGACTTCCCATAACCCGGCAAGTCCAGGGCAATGGTGCGGTAGTGCTGGCTCAGTTCGGGTATGTTCTTGTTCCAGGCGGGCAGGTAGCTGCCCAAACCATGGATAAGGATGACCGTCTGTGGCCCTTTGCCCTGGTCGACGTAGGCGATGGTCTGCCCGCTTGGGAGTGTTGCCTGCTGCACCGGGAAGTTATACTTCAGGCCATCGAAAACAGGATCGGCAGCGGCTATCGTCTCAGATTTGGCGGCTGGTGCCTGGCACTGGGCGTTCAGGCTCAGCAGGCCTCCCAGCAGGAGCGTTACGTATAGTTTGGCGTTAGTTCTCATACACGGATTGGGTTACAGGTGTGGCAGGGGCCTCCACCGGGGCAGGCTTCCTGAAGGTGTAGTATAAAGAGAATCCGACGATGACAGAGGCCAGTATAGCCAGGGCGGCGGCAATGCCGGGGTTGCGGACCGGGGCATCCATGTAAGAGGTGAGGCCGCCGTAGTATACCGCAAAGTGCACGGCCACCGAGGTGATCGAAGCCGCCACCGGCGCCACCAGCGGCACGCGCTTCAGGAACATGCCAAACAGCACCGGCACAAAGGCCGCCGAGAAGTAGGCATACACACCGTTCTGCGCGAAAATGCCCACGCTCAGGTTCGGGTAAAGCAGCTGGTCGAAAGTTAACAGAATAGTAACGATAGCCAGCGCCACAATCACCAGGCGGTTGATCACCACGCTGCGGGCCTCTACTCTGGGGCCGAATACGGGCGTCAGGATATCGGAGGTTATCGTGATCGAAAGCGACTGGATCAGCCCCTCTAAGGTAGACAAGCCTGCCGAAATCAGCCCCAGCACTACCAGCAGCCCGATGTATACCGGAAACTCGCTCACCACGTAAGCCGACATAATGCCGTCCAGCGGAATGGCTTGGCCGTTTATACTTAAATCCGGGAAGGTAATGCGGGCGTAGAGGCCGGCGATCACCACCAAAAAGAACAAGGCCTCAGTGAGCACGCCTACCAACAAGTATACATTCACGTCTTTCTCGTTTTTGAGCAGCAGCGATTTGGTAATGATATGCGGCTGGCAAACAATGGCGATGCCAATGATGATCTGGCAGAAGATGATCTCGAAGTAGTCGCGGAAAAGGAAGCTCTGTGGGTTGGTAGGCTGTACCAGCAGCGGGTCTATGGTCGCCAGTTTTTCCAGGAAACCTTTCACGCCGTTGCTGAAGTGCTCGTAGCCGGAGCCCAGCAGGATGAACGCCACCACTACCATGAGCAGCGCCTGGATCATGTTGGTATACACCATGGAGTTGGCGCCGCCAAACATCATATAACCGAACACGAATACCACAATACCCACGCACACATGCAGCTCGTTCAGGTTCAGCACGCTGGCCAGTACCTTCGTCAGCCCCACGCAGATGAGCACGATAAAGGTGATCAGCAGCAGCGACAGAAACGCAAAGAACATCGCGTAGCCCCGGCTTTTGTACACCGAACCCATCCACTGCGCCATCGTCTGCGCCTTCACGGCCGTGCCCATACTCCGAAAGCCCTTGGTAAGGACAACCAGCGACAGCAGTGCGGCAGCCGGCAAGGCAATGGCCATGGAGATAAAGCCACTCACGCCGTACAGCGCTACAAAGCCCGGGTTGATGATGAACGTGGCCGCGCTCGTCATAGAGGCAGCTAGCGCCAGGCCCACTGCCACCGGCGAGAAGGCCACGCTTCCCAGCGCGTAATCAGAAATGGAGCGGATGCGCAGCGCCCCCCGCACCACGAAGAACAGTATAAGCGCAGCGTAAGCGATGACAAGTATCCAACCAGCCGTTACCAGTTCAGAAGGGGCTAAGTCGTTCATGGGAGTCGGTGTTATAAGTGTTGCTTTGTCCTAAAAATTTAAGCAATTATTTATATAGCAACATGCTTATACTTGCCAACTCAGAAAATATTAAGGTGAAATCGGAAGTGGGTTAGGTGAGGTTTTTAGTAATGAGTGAGTGGTTGCTTATTTATTTGAGGTAAAGGAGTGAGATTATCTGCCGCAAGTTTAGCGCAGTGTAACTTGTGGCTAGGTACGGCAGCAGTTTTCAATTGCTTTGCTTCGGAGAAGCAAGGGCTGCAATGGCCTTGGCTAAGCTTCGTACTTTGGCTACAGCAGCATAAAGTATACTTCTTGAAAGCACACTTTTCTGCTACACAGAAAGCAAGTTGCAAACTTGCGGCAGAAGGGGGCAATCGATTAGCATAGGTCGCGGGCATGGGCCTATAAGAGCTGACATTCTAACTCTTTAACTTTATAACTCCTCAACCTTTGCTGGCGCGGGTTTGCAACCCGTGCCTTCTATGATGTCGGGTTTGTAACCCGACTGGCTCGCAGAGCCATACTTTATACTTGAGCTATACTTCATGCTTTTCTGGCGCCAGCGTCCGCTTGTGCCTTCCTCTAGCCCTTGCTTGTCTTAACTTGAACCAAGCTATACTTATTAGCTGCTGCTGTTCCATGGCTTTACTACCTGCTCGCTTCATTTCTGGCTTTGGCTCCCTCATGGCCGGGAGGCCTCGTCCTCGGGCATCGCGCTGGGAGCTTTTCCTTTGCTCCTACGTCGCAATACCTCGCTTGCGCTCGCCACCGGAAAAACTCGCATAGGCGCTCAACCCAAGGACTGGGATCAGTTCGATAGCCACTGCCCTAACTGTCATCTCGACCCTTGGGAGAGATCTCTTTAGAATCTCACCTAGATCTCTCGCGTTGCTCGAGATGACAGGGAAAGGAGTAAGTATAACTCCCTCTCCTGTTATTAGGAGAGGGTTGGGGTGAGGTGACAATTCCCCTCCTCGGAGGGGTCAGGGGTGGGTTATACTTGTAGAGACAGAGGCTATAAAGCTTATACTTTGGCTAAAGCAGTTACAGAGATCCCCTTCTTAGCTTCTAAAGGAGGGGCTGCACCCCCAAGAGAGGCAGTTGAACCCGGAGCTGTTTAACTCCTAAACTCTCCAACCCTCTAACTCCCAAACTCTCCACCTCCCCAACTCAAAGGATTTGCAGTCGCTTCAGCAGCGCCTCTTTGTGCGTGTTGCCGATAGGTATCTGCTTACCGCCGATCAGAATGTTGTTATCTTCTATGGCCTCAATAGCCGTGAGGCGGACGATGTAGGAGCGGTGCACGCGCATGAAATCCTTGCCAGGCAGGCGCTGCTCCAGGTTCTTCAGGCTCTGGCTGACGAGGTAGAGGTGCTGCGGCGTTTTGATGTTGCAGTAGATATCCTGGGCCTCCGCCCAGACGATATCCCGTAGCGCCACCTTCTCCAAACGGTTGCGCACCTTCACAAACAGGGCATCGTGGAGCAGGTAATTATCGCTTTCTGTAGTGGCAGAAGCAGTAGACTCGCTGGCTATACTTGCCGGCTGCTGCTGGCGCGCACTGGCGTTGTGTATGGCCACCTCAATGCTGCTCTGCAGCGTGCGGATGTCGAAAGGCTTGACCAGGTAGGCGTGCGGGTTAGTCTGTTTGGCGCGATCAATCGTTCCCTTATCCGAGAGGGCCGTCATGAAGATGAACGGAATCTGGCTTGCCTTGGAGAGTATAGCGGCCGTGTCGATGCCGTCGAGTTTGCCTTCCAGCGTGATATCAAGTATGGCCAGATCGGGGAGGTGTTTGTGCACCTCCAGCAGCAGTTCCTCGCCCGAACTCACTGTGGCGCATACCTCGTAACCCAGCTCCTCCAGCGAGAAAGCCAGGTTCTGCGCAATCACCACGTCATCCTCTGCTATCAGCAGTTTCATCTTTGCCATACTTTGTGAGCTATACTTTTACCGGCTGGTGCAACTAAATTCACATCAATATATATACTTTAAGCTGATAATGAAACAGCTGCTTCGGGGCAGTATGGTTTTTTAGGGAAGAATTTGTAAATTGATGAATGCTGTTGCCGCTACGCCATATAAAAATCACCCTGACACTCAGCCTGCTTTTTTTGCTGGCCATAGCGAGTATAGCCTATGCGCAGGCGCCCGATACCGTGCTGCTGTTGCCGGAAGCAGGGCAGGAGGTGCAGGTGCCGTTGCAGGTGTACCACGACCAGAGCGGCAAGCTGCAACTGCAGCAGGTACAGCAAATGCCCTTCTCCCCCCTCGACACCCAAGCTTCGCTGCAGGCTGGTAAAACTGTGCACTGGGTACGGGTGGTGCTAAGTAATAACTCCCGCCACGAAGCCACGCGCTATCTCTATGCCGGCGACTGGAGCCGGCTGCAGCTCTATACTTTACACCCCGACGGGAGCTCTGAAGTGCGGCTGACGGGGCAGCTGCTACCCATACAGGAGCGTGATGTGCCCCGGAGCAAGCCTCTGGTGCGGGTGCAGGTGCCGCCACATGGCCTTACTTTGCTCTACCTGCGCCTGCAGGGCGATATCAACCTATACAAGCCGCAGCGCCTGAGCCTGCAGCTGCAAACGCCTGAGCAGGTGGTCCAGGCCAACAACCGCAGGCTGCTGGTGCAGGGCTTTTTTATGGGTATCATTGTGGTGATGGCGCTTTACAACCTGGTGCTGTTCTTTTCAGTCCGCGACCGCAGCTATTTATACTTTGTACTGGCGCTGCTGGGCACAGGCCTGTACTTTATGTTTTACCACGGCTTTGCCCTGGAACTGCTCTGGCCCAATGCGCCTTACTGGAATGCCCACAGCTTCGCCTTTCTGGTAACTTTCAATGGCCTCTTGCGGCTGCTATTCACCAAAAGCTATCTGAACACCCGCGCAACCATGCCTCGTTGGGACAAGCTCCTGACGCTGCTCTCGCTGCTTTATGCGTTGCCCGTGGCCATGGGGCTGCTCTCTTACCTCACCCCGCTGGACCTGCTGCAGGCCTGCGTGGACCTGATCGGTGTGATTGGCGGCGCCGTGCTGGTGGCGATGCTCCTGGTAAGTGTGGCGGCGCTGCGGCAGGGGTATCGCCCGGCTTTATACTTTCTTATAGCCAATGTATTTTTCGTGGTGGGGGCCTTGCTGTTTATCCTGAAAGAAACGCACCTGTTGCCCAACACGCCGCTTACAGTCTACTCGGCGCAGGTGGGCATGGTAGCGCAGGTGGTGCTGTTCTCGCTGGGTTTGGCCTATAGGCTGAACGCGGTTACTAGTGAGCTGGCCGCCGAGGTGCTGGAGAAGGAGCGCCTGGAGCGGGAGAAAGAGACAGAGCGAAAGCGCCTGGTGGAGCAGCAGAAGCGGGAGCTGGAGGTAACGGTGGCTAACCGCACCGCCGCGCTACGCCACAAAACGCAGGAGCTGAAAGAGACAGTGCACCAGCTCAGGGAGTCGAAGCACAAGCTGCTGCGCCTCAACCAGCTCAAAGACCGCTTCTTCTCCATCATCTCGCACGACCTGCGAACGCCGTTGGCCACCCTGGACTCGTTCCTAAACATCCTGCTAAATTTTTCCGGAAGGATGCAGCCGGAGCAGATGCAGAAGCTGGCCAACCATACCCAGCTGTCGGTGCACAACCTGCAGTCGCTCCTGGAGAACCTCTTGCAGTGGGCCTCCTCCCAGGCCGGCGCAGACCACAGCATGCGCTTTGAGCCAGTGCCTTTGCAAATAGGGGAGGTGGTGCAGCGCAACCTGGAGCTGTTACAGGATACTGCCGCAGCCAAACAGATTGAGTGCCAGGTGCAGGTGCCGGGGGAACTGAAGGTATATGCCGATGCCAACATGCTGGACTTCCTGGTTCGTAACCTGCTGCATAATGCCATTAAATTCTCCGAGACGGGAGGGAAAGTAAGAATCATGGTAAAGGCGCTGCATAATGGTTTTGCCGAAGTAACTGTAGCAGATGATGGGATAGGTATAGAAGCAGGTATCATGCAAACGCTTTTCCATCGGGAGCACCCTGCCAGGACTACAAAAGGTACCGCCAACGAAAAAGGGGTAGGGCTTGGCTTGCTGCTGTGCCGGCAGTTCGTAGAGCGCTGCGGAGGTAGTATACATGTAGCGAGTGAACCAAGCAAGGGGAGCCGGTTCTGGTTCCTGGTGCCCCTGCACCGGCAAGAAGCGGTGGTAGACCCCAAGCGAGAGCTGGAGAGCAAGATACTCTGATCAATTAGCAAGTAAATGCACCATAGCCGGAATGAAGCTGGTTTCGGATCCAATGATTATGATTCACAAAAGTTATCACCACTAAATAAGGAAACGCATGAAGCATACTTTACCCGATGGCCTACAGCTATACTATGAGTTGCACGGTAACCCGGATGCCACTCAGGCTTTGGTTTTTCTAAATGGCCTGTCCCAATCCACGGCAGCGTGGGCCGGGGTGGTGCAGGCGCTAGCCCATGATTACAGGCTGGTGCTGGTAGACCTGTTGTTTCAGGGGCAGTCGGATGCGGCGCCGGAGCACAGAAGCTTTGAGGGACATGCCGCCGATCTGGCTGACCTGCTGCAAGTGTTGCACCTGCCTGAGACGGTGCTGGTGGGCATTTCGTACGGAGGCGCTGTGGCGCAACGTTTTCTGGTGAACTACCCGGAGCTGGCGCAGGCAGGAGCCCTCCTGTCCACTTTCCCGTACAAGGATGCTTTTTTTGATGCTATCGGCTATAGCTGGGAAGCGGCCCTGAAGGCAGGAGGCTACCCGCTGATGCTGGATGTGATGCTGCCTACGGTGCTTGGCCGAAGCTATTTCCTGAATCCGATCATCAGCATTGAAGATCTGAAAAATAGTAAATCCAGCCAAAGCCCTGCCCCAGCCAACATCCTGAAACTGACACAGGCTACCAAGGAAAGCGGGAATTACCTGGAGGAGCTGAGAAAAGTAGGAGTGCCGGTGCTGGTGGTGCACGGCGAGGAAGACCCTTTGTGCACGGTGGAGATGGGGAAAGCGATGCAACAGGCACTGCCGCATGCGTCGCTGAAAACCCTGCCAAACGTTGGCCACACCCTTAACCTGGAGTGTGTCCCCAGGCTGGTTCAGCTGCTGGATGAATTTGCTGCGAAAGCAAGGCAGGAAGTATAGCTGCAGTCTGTGCTGGTGGCCTGGTTTAAGCCATTAAAGGATTGCCGTTTGCCTTAAAGCTGCAATCCGCAACTGCCAGCCTTGCTGTGTAAAAACGAAGTATAAAACAGTAAAGGCTCCAATACCCTGGAGCCTTTACTGTTTTATACTTCGTACGACCGTCAGTTCTACTGCATAAACCTGAACTCGATACCTGCCTGAATATAGAAAAGCTCATCCTCATCCAGCTTCGAGATTACCACACGATATTCATCAGAGGTGCCCTTGTCGAAGAGAATAACCCGTTCGGCGTTCTCATACTCCCAGGTGCCATCTACCAGCACCGTGTCGTTGTAGCGGTCGGTATAAGTGCCGTCTCTTTCAAAGAGTGACGTATAAAGGCTAATATCTATTCCGGATTGAGCCTCAAACTCACCTGTTCGGTCTGTTCCATTGACAAAAACAGCACTGCCAGTCCATTCGCCCTGGGTGAGCAGGGCCACGTTCGGAGACACATCATCGTCGTCGTCATCGCCGCAGCTCGCAAGAGACACCAGAGACAAAGCAGCGAAGAGAAAATAGAGGAGTTTAAGTCTTGGCATAGGAGTATCGGTTAGTGTTCTCTTTTTGTAGTATATGTACGTTTGGCGTAAAAGTTTTGTGGTTGAAGAAGTTGCTTGAAATATTGAGCAGGTACAAAGCAAAAAGGCTCCCACACTTGGGAGCCTTTGCTATTCATTCGTTAATATTATGTTAGCGTTAGCGCTTCAATCGGATCTCGCCCTCTATGCTCATGAAGCCTTCTTCGTCTATAGAGGTCTCCCCATCCAGGTTGAGCTCCGAAGAGGTAAGTTTTTTAACCTTGAGAATATTTTCATCATCCGTACCTTTATCTAGTATGATTGTTTGTTCGCCACTCCCAAACTCCCATTTTCCTGATCGTACAACAGAACCATCATATTTAAAAGTATAAGAACCATCTTTCCCAAAGTTGAACCTGGACTTTGCTATCTCATATTCGAACTCTTCTTCCAGTGTCTTAGTAATGTTCATTCCACCTACATAAAACTGATCTCCGGTCCACTCACCTCCAGTCAGCAGTTCGGTTTTAGATAGGTCGCTGTCATCGTCTTTGTCGCAGCCAGTAAGTGTCAGCATCAACAGGGAGGCAAAGAAAAATGTAAATAACTTAAGTTTGTTCATAAATAAAAATTGTTTAAATGTTTATAAAGCTCAAATATAGTAGATAACATATGCTTTAGAGTAAATTTGGACAAATTTTTTTGTCGAAATAGTTAAATAGGTGTTGCAAAGCAGGTAAGTATAGATTCTGTTGCACTTTATAGAAGGCATCTTGACTCGGTAAAAAAATATGTTTTTACCAGAATAACCGCTAAAGTATAAAAAGCAACAAAGGCAGCCTTTATAGGCTGCCTTTGCATTTTGCTATAACTTAGTCGATGATGTTGAAGATACGGTCCCAGCGGATTTTACTGAACATGCTGCCTTCCGGATTGGTAGACATCCAGATCATCACAGCCTTGCCCACGATATGGTCTGCCGGCACATAGCCCCAGTAACGCGAGTCGAGGGAGTTGTGACGGTTGTCGCCCATCATGAAGTAGTAATCCTGCTTAAAGGTATACTGCGTCACTTCCTGCCCGTCAATGTAAAGCTTCCCGTCGCGCACCTGGGCATTGTCGTTGTGCTCATATTCCAGGATCACGCGCTCGTAAAACGGCAGCGACTCCGGCGTAATGGCCACGGTGGCGCCTTCCTCAGGGATGTAGAGTGGGCCAAAGAAGTCCTTGTTCCACTTATACTTGCTTGGCACGTGCGGGAAAACGCCTGCTTCCGCCTCGCCGGAAGTCCCTTTATATATGATCACCTCTTTAATGAAGTCCAGCTTAGATATCTCCTCAGCCATTTCAGGGGTTACATCAATCACATAGCCGTTATCGAACATCTGTACTTCGCCAAGCCGGATGTCGCGGTCCTGGAAGAATTTGTCCGATAGCTGCATCGTGGGGATAACCACATACTTATACTGCATCCCTTCCGGGTTCTCGATCGCCTCGCCGTTTATCAGCACCTGCATATCCCGGACCTCCAGCGAGTCTCCGGGCAAGCCGATGGCACGCTTGATGTAATTGGTGCGTAGGTCGGCCGGGTGCTCCTCCTCCGGCGGATAGTTGAATACGACCACATCATTGCGCTTTACTTCCGAAAAGCCCGGCAGGCGGTACGATTTCAGTTGAATGGCGTCGGAGTAGGAGGGGATGTTGGTGCCCCAGATGGTCTGGTGCGTGAGCGGTACCTGCAGCGGCGTCATGGGGGTGCGGGGGCCGTAATGCAGCTTGCTCACAAACAGGAAATCCCCCACCAGCAGGGTTTTCTCCATAGAGGGCGTTGGGATGGTGTAGGCCTCGAAGGTGGCCCAGCGGATAAGGCTGGCAGCAACGACGGCAAAAAGTATGGCGTCGCCCCACTCGCGGGCAAAGCTTTTCTTTTTCTTGGGTTCCTTTGTTTCGGGTTTCTTATCCCAAAATTTTACGTTCATCAGCTAAGCTATAATTACAGGTTCAGCATGTCCTTCATGCCGTAAACGCCTTGGCGGCCCTGCAGCCAGGCGGCTGCCATTACGGCGCCCTCGGCAAAACCGGCACGGGTATGGGCGATATGTCCTAACTCGATCTTATCTACCCCGGAGCTGTAGGTAACAATATGCGTGCCCACCACATCGGGCTCACGCTCGGAGGCAATGTTTAATTTAGTTTTTTCTTCCGGATTATCACTCACCCATCCGCTTAAATCTTTGTAGCTGGCCAGTATGCCCTCGGCTGTCGTAATGCCGGTGCCGCTCGGCTTGTCTACCTTCTGCAGGTGGTGCACTTCGCGTATGGCCACCTCGTACTCCTTGTAGTCCTTCATTTTGCCGGCAATGTATTCGTTAAAATGGAAGAACAGGTTTACGCCCACACTAAAGTTGGAAGCGTAAAAGAAAGCGCCGTTGTTTTCTGCACAAAGGGTCTTAGCGTCTTCATACTTGTCGAGCCAGCCAGTGGAGCCGGAAACAACCGGGATGCCGTGGGAAAGGCAGTAGCTGATGTTGGTGAAGGCGGATTCGGGATGCGTGAACTCTATGGCTACGTCGGTGTTGGCAGAAGTATAATGCTGTAGCTCCTGTGTGTTGCTGTGGGAAATCTTACCGATGATCTGGTGGCCTTTGGCCAGGGCTGTCTGCTCAATGGTTTTGCCCATCTTGCCGTAGCCTATCAAAAGGATTCTCATTTTTTGGTACGGGTGTATAATGTAAGGGTAAGGCCGGGAGTATAGTTGCCAGGCTGCGCTCGGAGCGGCAGCAGGTTCGGCTGTACGCGCAGCGCCAACTCGTCGCTTACGTCAAACTCCCGCAGGTGCGCGTGCACATAAGCCTCCGCTATCTGCAAACTATAGGCAGCCACCGAAAGTATAATAGTCAGGTCGCGGTTGCGGCGCCAGAAATCACGGCGGTAGCGCAGGTTGTTTATTGCGTCGGTGCCCTTCGCTTCACCTAAAAAAGGATGATCCGCAAACTGGTCCACGGTGGTGGTGTCCCCATCGTTACGGCGCAGCAAGGCTACCCGGTAGTCCTGATATTGGTTGTTGTTGTCGATGAAGAAATAGACCAGCACAGCGCCGGTGGCATATACGATGGGGACTTTCCAGTAAGCCTTGTTGTAAAATTGGCCAGCGCCCGGTATAACGGCGGAGAACAGAGCGGCCTTGGCGGGTTTGTCCCACTTGCTCAGGAAAAAGCCCCGCTGCTCCTCAACGGCGGTATCGGCCGGCGCTATGGGTACGCGTACAGAGTCGGGGCCGGCGGTTATCACCTGCCCCTGGGTTTGTGCCGGGGCAAAGTATAACACCATGCCCAGCAGCCATACTGCAGCGCCAACGTTCAGCCTCATTCGCCTTAGTAGTTTAGTATCTCTAGTATACGGTTCAGCTCATCCACCGACACAAAAGGGATCTTGATCTCGCCTTTGCCTTCGTTGTTGGCCTTTACCTGTATTTTCGTGCCGAACTGGGAGGCCAGCTTGCTCTCCACGGTCTTCAGCTCTTCCTCATACTTGTTGAACTGCAGTTTTTGTTGCGGGTCCGGCTTTTTCTTGGCGTTTTGCAGGTTACGCACCAGTTCCTCTACCTTCCGCACCGACAGCTCTTTGGCCACCACCTCTTTAAACACATCCAGCTGCTGCTCAATGGTGTCGATGTTGATCAGGGCGCGGGCGTGGCCCATGCTTATGATGTTATCGCGCAGGGCGATCTGGATATCCGGCGGAAGCTTGAGCAGGCGCAGGTAATTAGTAACGGTAGTTCGTTTCTTGCCCACACGGTCTCCCAGTTCTTCCTGCTTCAGGCTACACTCGGTGAGCAGGCGCTGGTAGGAGAGGGCTATCTCGATGGCATTCAGGTTCTCGCGCTGAATGTTCTCGATCAGGGCCATCTCCAGCATCTGCTGGTCGTCAGCCTTGCGTATGTAGGCCGGAATGACCGTGAGACCGGCGATTTTGGAGGCTTGGTAACGGCGCTCGCCCGAAATAAGCTGGTAGCTGTTCGGGCCCAACTGTCTTACCGTGATGGGCTGGATGATGCCCTGTACTTTGATAGACTCGGCCAACTCTTCCAGCGCCGCCTGGTCGAAGTGCGTCCGCGGCTGGTAAGGGTTGGTCTGTATGTATTCAATGGCTATGTCTGCGATGGTGTTAACGTCGTTAAAAGTGGATGACTCAGTTTTACCGGTATACTTGTTGCCCTCCAGAAGAGAGCCAAGGCCTCGGCCGAGGCCGCCTTTACGTTTCGCTGCAGAATTTTTGTTATCAGACATGTACTCTTCTAAATGTTATTTCGCCAGCGCAACGCTGTTTTTCTCCGCAATCTCGCGGGCCAGGTTCAGGTAGCTCAGGGCCCCCTTACTGTCGGCGTCGTGCAGCAGGGCAGGCAGTCCAAAGCTCGGCGACTCGCTCAGTTTCACGTTTCGGGGGATGATGGTATCGAACACCATTTGCTGGAAGTGCGTTTTCACCTCTTCCACCACCTGGTTGCTCAAGCGCAGGCGCACGTCATACATGGTGAGCAGAATGCCCTCTATGGCCAGCTCTGTATTCAGGCGCGACTGGATGATCTTGATCGTATTCAGGAGCTTGCCCAGCCCCTCCAGCGCAAAGTATTCGCACTGCACCGGAATCACCACCGAGTCGGCGGCGGTCAGGGAATTTACCGTGATCAGGCCCAGCGAAGGGGAGCAGTCGATGATGATGTAGTCATACTTTTGCTTCATCTCACTTAGCGCCACGCGCATTTTCTCCTCACGGTTGGGTATGTTGATCATCTCCACCTCGGCGCCCACCAAATCGATGTGCGAGGGGATCAGGTCCAGGAACTCAATGTTGGGCGATTGCAGCACAATCTCCTCTGCCTTCACGTCCTCCACCATGCACTCGTAAATGCTGCTGGTAATGGTGGCCGGGTCAAAGCCCAGGCCGGAGGTGGCGTTTGCCTGTGGATCGGCATCCACCAGAAGCGTTTTATACTCCAGGGCTGCCAGGCTTGCTGCAAGGTTTATGGCCGTAGTAGTTTTGCCTACGCCTCCTTTCTGGTTGGCAACCGCAATAATTTTTCCCATGCTATACTTATAGTTCAATCGTTTGACCTATCTCCATTAATATGAGTTCCTTATCAGCCATCTTGGCCACTTCCATCACCTCCTCCTTATCAATTTTAATGTAAGGGAACGTGTCATAGTGCATCCCGATCACCTTGTCTACCTGTACAAAGTCGGCGGCTATCATGGCATCGTGGATGTCCATGGTAAAGTTGTCGCCGATGGGCATCAGGGCAAAATCCACGTCAAACTGCTCGGGTATGAGCTTCATATCGTAGGTGAGGGCGGTGTCGCCGGCGTAGTAGAACGTCTGGCTCTCCGTTTCCACCACAAACCCTGCAGCGCTACCGGCGTAGGTGCCGTCTGGCAGAGAGCTGGAGTGAATGGCGTTCACCATCTTCACCGTGCCGAAAGGCAGCGTTACCTTGCCGCCGGTATTCATCGGGTGCAGGTTCTCAAGTCCCTTGGCACCGTACCACTGCACGATCTCAAATGTAGCGATGATGGTGCTGTTGTTGTTTCTAGCGATCTGCTCTGCGTCGTGCACGTGGTCCTGGTGACCGTGCGAGAGCAGGATATAGTCCGCCTTTATGTCGTCTACGTTGATGCTGGACGCTAGCTCGTTAGGGGAGATGAAAGGGTCGAACAAAACCCGATTCCCTCCGATTTCGAATAAAAAGCAAGACTGGCCGTAGTACGTTATTTTCATAATTTTATCAGATTTAGCTTACCTATACCTACGCAAGTTAACTTATCTTTCACAAAGATACATTTTTTCAGCCACATACCCGCTCGCAGTTTTGAACACAGCCCCGTTATTTATCCACATTTCAGCACCCTATTCTTGTATTTGCCTGGCATGGATTTCGGAGTTAATGGCTGGATGTAAAACCCCTTATTTCCTCATGCCATTTTTTGGGTTGATATTGCCGTTTATGCTTTGATAACTACATGGCCTATAGTTTTTTGTTGTTATGTAATTAAAGTATAAACTATACTTGTTGCTCGCCCTCGTGGCGCCTGCCGTTGTTACACTTTCTTGGCAGGTCCATTCTTCCCGGGTAGTAACTTGCCGGACAAGATGCTTCCTGTGTCAGGAGACTGTCTCATCCTTAGGCGGCGGGTGCTGCGTTTTGCCTTATGGGGAGAGTGCCGTAACGTTTCCCTGTGCCGGCCGTTGCCATTTAATGCTGCAAGTGCGAACCCTGCTTCATATATTCTCTGGCAGGGTTAGTTTATACCTTGGGCCTTAGCAAGAGGGTACATACCAGAACGCTACATTTACCCTTAGCTTATACTTCGTCTAGGGAGAGGAGCAAAAGCATAGTTGAAGTATGCATTAAAAAAGAAAGCGCTAACCATCTTTATGGTCAGCGCTTTCCGTGTTTCACCTTATGGGGTTAGGAACGGTTCTTTTTATCATTATCGCGATCTAACTTCGGGTTACGGCGTTCGGCCTCCCTGTCCAGGTTAGGGTCTCTCTGCTCGTTCCTTGGATTGAGCTTGTCTACCTCTACGTCCTGCTTGCGAACTGTGTCCTTTATCTTCTCTGTATGCTCCGTTGTCTCCTTGTTCAGGCGAACTTCTTCCACTACGCGGGCCTCTTTGTTCACCATCGGGATCTCGGCATGCTCTGTCATGGTTTTTTCACCTTCCTTAAACGTATCCAGGTCGCGCTCGCTGGCGGGGCGGTTCACTGGTCTTCGCTCCACATTCACGTGCTCCTCGCGCAGGCGCAGGTTTTCCTCTACCGGGCGCTCAATGATGCGGCTTCTTAGCCTTACACCGCCAGTTTCTACCTCGCGCTTGCCAACGTTCAGGTTCTCTTCCACGACAGGAATCGAGGCGCTGGAGCCAGTCCAGTTTCCCTTAGTAGACGAGGCCATGCCGCCGCCCTGCTGGGTTGCCCTTTCGTTCACGTCAATGGCACCAGCCTTGTCCAGTATCTGGCTAACTTTGCGCGACTCCTCTTCTGACGAAGTATGAACGGTTACGATAGAGCCGTTCTGGGCCACCTGCGAGTATTTGGCAGACTCATCGCGATTACCTAATAGGGAGTTAAAAAAGTTACCTACACGGCTGTCGTTATCTCTGTTTTGTGGTTGCTGTGGTGTGTTGGAGGCAGCGGACTTATCCCTGGCTCCGTGTACGGCAATATCAATCTTGTTGCTTGGGATACCAGCTTTTTCCAACTGCTGCGCAGCCATCTGCGCGTCTACTCCATAATCGAAAATACCAATTACTGTTTGTCGTTTCATAGTCTGTTTATATTAAATTTATGTGTAAAAAATTTGCAGGCCCGATACTCAGGCTTGCCTAGGGTTGTGAGGCTGGGCTTTCACCCGTTCAATGGTTACCTCCTCCTTTCGGAGCGGCATTTTTTCCGTCTGGTGCGTTTCTACCTGCTTTTTGGTTACATGCAGTTCTTCCACCAGTACCAATCGCTTCTGCAACACAACTTCTTCTTTCAGAACCGAGATGATCATCTTATCTCCTTCATAGCGGACGGGCGGAGGGGCTTCGTCTACGAATTTGTTCATGGCCACACGCTCAACCTCCACTTCCTCGTGCATCGAGGGGATATCAACATCCTTCAACTCTTCATGCACCTTTTTTGAAATGTGCACTTTTGCGGTCTCAACCTCTCTTTTTCCTATCTGCACTTGTTCCTCCACCACGGGTATGGTTTCTTCCTCATACCTGCGCGAAACTTCCGGAGCTAAGCCTGCCTCGCTTTCATGGTGAGCGGCCTGGTAATGATCCTCAAATTCCGTTTTTAGTATTTTATCACTTTTGTTCGTTTTTTTCATAGTTCACAACCGTATTAGAATATAGTTTTTCTAAGGCATTATGTGAAATACGCCCTCTATTTTCTACGGAGCTACGGAGCTATAGTTGGCAATTGCTGAAAGACCGGGCAATACTTGGACGGGTAGATTGTTTATAATTTATGGCGAATGGGGGATATAAGTTGGTGTATCCTATCGTAGCTACCGCAAGGCTGCGCAAAACCAAATAACCACAAAGTATAGGAGCCGGAAGAAAAATCCGCTTGCGCCTGCTACCGGCTTACTTCTCCTGCAGCAGGCGCATCACCAGTTCGTGCAGTTCGCTGATAGTCTGCTGCAGCTGTTCAGGGCCTCCCTGCTGGTGCTTTACCCGCTTTACCTCCTTGTCATGTTCATAGAAGGTGAGGTAGGTGGAGGGTACATCGGTGTAGGGGGAAAGGTAACTGCTCTCCAGCGAAGTATAGTCTAACTCCCTAAGGGAGGCCTGTACCTTTTGCAGCTGCTCCTGCGTGAGTTCTAGCTGTACTGTGTCCAGCACGGGCACATAGCGGAAGCCCTCAAACAGTATACTTCCATCGGAGTAGAAGGTGGCATTGTAGGCAGGGCAGGTGCCGTAGCAGGGCGTTTTCTGAAACAGCAGCAGTTTATGCGGCGGTTCCTGTGCCTGGGTGCTCTGTACGGTACTGCTGGCGCAGCCGACCAAAAGTATGCCTCCGAGCCACAGTAGGAGGAGCAGCCAGTATGTTCCACAGGATTGACGCATGCTACGGATAGGGGTTATTGCTGCTGCAGTTTACGGAATTTATCGTTCTCAAAGACATAAGCCTCCGGGGTGCACTGGTTACATCCTTCGTAATTCACGGCTGAGTCAGGCGGGTTTACTATCAGCAGGCGGCTGTCGGCGCTGTAGCTGGCCCCCATGCTGCTTTGCACCTTGTCGAGCACCTTGCCCGTTTCCCGGTCCACCACGTAATGCTGCTGGCAGCCGGTGCCGCAGCCAATACTTACCACCGTATACTTGCCGGCAAAGTTCACGCCCTCTTCCATACCTTTCCGAATGGCGGTGCGAAAACTGCGGGCATCGGTGTGGCTGGTCTCGTCCAGAGGGGCCAGGCGGCCACGGTACATGTTGCCAACGCTGTAGTTGCCACTGCTCCTGTACTCTTCCGTGGTGATGCGGTAGCGGTTGTAGAGTTGTTCGCTTGTGCTGTCGCTATAGGGAACGGTTAGCGAGTCTTTGGCTAAGTCCCTGGCAAGTTCGGGATGAGTGGCCGCTAGTCCTTCGTCCTGCTCAGTATTGCCCTGACACCCCCAGCATGCCAGCGGCAGCAGGACCAGAAACGTTTTGCAAAGATGTATAATGTGCTTCTTCATATATAGGATACATACGCGCTTTAACAGCTAAGAGGCTAGATGCTTTTGGGACTGGCTATGCAAAAAGCCTGTAAGGCTGCCCAAACTTGGGTGCCGCCATAAAAAAAGCCTTTCCGAATCCGGAAAGGCTTTTGTGACATTTAAAGTATGAAGGCTTATTTCTTCGCCTTGTTGCGCTTCTGCTGCTCACGCTCCTGTGCCTGGCGCATGGCCTCCTGCATCCGCTCGGTAAAGGAAGGGCCGCCTTTTGATTTCTTTTCTTTACGCTTGTCCTTGTTCTCCTCCAGCTTGGTTCTGATCTTGGTCTCGTCTACAAAGTAGCGGATACCGGCCTGCTGACCGAAGGTGACGATGTTAGAAACGAAGTAATAGAACGACAGACCGGCAGGGAAGGAGTTCAGCACGAACATGAAGATCACCGGCATCAGGTAGCTGTAGAACTTCATCGGCCCCTGCATCTGGGAGTTGATCTGGTTGTTAGACCACGTATACAGGATGGTGGAAGCTGTCATCAACAGCGTAAACATACTTACGTGATCGCCATAAAACGGTATGGTGAACGGCAGCCGCATGAACACGTCGTAAGTGGAAAGGTCGTCCGCCCACAGGAAAGCCTCCTGGCGCAGTTCGATCGAGTTCGGGAAGAAGTTGAACATCGCGAACAGGATCGGAATCTGCAGTAGCATCGGGATACAGCCGCTCAGTGGGTTCACGCCCATCTCCTGGTACAGCTTCATCGTCTCCATCTGCGTCTTCTGCATGTCATTGTCGTTGCGCTCCTTAATCGCGTCGATCTCTGGCTTAAGCACCTTCATCTTCGCCATCGACAAGTACGACTTGTAGGTGAGCGGGAAGAGGATGGTCTTGATGTAGAGCACCAGCAGAATAATGATGATGCCATAGTTGCCGATATAGTTCTCCAGGAAGTCGAACGCAGGGATGATGATCCACTTGTTCACGTAGGAGAATATACCCCAGCCCAGATCCAGGTTCTTATCAAAATCGTTGCCGATGTTCTTCAGGATCTTATAGTCGTTCGGGCCGAAGTAGTACACAAACTCGCCGCCGTTGCCGCTCACCACCTCCTGCGCCGGTATAAGGACCTCAGAAGAGAGTGTCTTCACCACAGTTGTGTCGGAAGGATCTACGGTAGAGGTTAGCCTGGCGCCGGAGAACTGGCTGCCGGCGATAATACCGGCCGTGAAGAAGTTCTGCTTGTTGGCCACCCACTTCACAGGTTCTTCCAACGTCATGGTCTCCTTCTCCTCCGAGATGGAGAGGTAGTCATAGCCATCTTCTACCGTGGCAAAGTTGATGGTAGACTTGGCGCGGTTCTGCTTCAGGTCGCGCTCCAACTGCTTCAGGCGGTCGTCCCAGGTAAAGACAAGGTTGTTTCCCGACACCTGCTGGTCCAGTCCTTCAAAATCGAGTTTATAGCCCAGCAGGAAGTTGTCGTTGTAAAGCGTGTATACCTGGTCGATGTGCTGGCCATTGCCCAGGCTGGCGCGGAACGTAATGGTCTTGCCCGACTTATCCTCCGCTGCTACATCTCTCACCTCAGAGGCTGTAAAGTACAGATCGGACAGCTTTACCACCTTCCCGTCGTTGGTGTTGAAGGTAACGTCGGTGTTGCTGCTCTCGCTGTCAAAAAGTATGAGGGGCTCGTCCTGGTACGTCTTATAGTTTTTCAGCAGCACTTCCTCCACCTGGCCGCCCTTTGTGTTAAAGGTAACACGGATGTTGGCGTTCTCCAGGGTGGTGGTACTGGCCTGGCCGGTTGCGGCAGCGCCAAAAGCACCCAGAGCGGCAGCTCTGTTGGCCTGGGCCAGCGAGTCATCGGCTGCAGGTGCAACAGGGGTTTGCAGCTGCTCTACTTTGGCTGTTTCCTGAACTGCCTGCCTGGCCGGCTCCTCCGGACTCGAGAAAAAGAACGAGTAAGCCAGCAGCAGCACGGCAATCAGTCCAAAGCCAATCGCTTGATTTCTATCCATCTACTTTGTTGTGTTGTGTGTATTGCGCTTATTTAGATTTTGCTTGATTGATGGCTGCCTTCACAAACTTCACGAAAAGTGGGTGAGGGTTCAGCACCGTGCTCTTGAGTTCGGGGTGGTACTGCGCCGCTACAAACCATGGGTGGTCCTGCAGCTCTATCACCTCGACCAGGCCCGTATCAGGGTTGATGCCGGTGGCATGCATGCCAGCCTTCTCAAACGCCTGTAAGTAGTTGTTATTGAACTCGTAACGGTGGCGGTGGCGCTCCGAAATCCTGGACTTTCCATAAATAGAATAAGCCTTCGTCCCCTTTTTTAGTTCACAAGTATAAGAACCCAGGCGCATAGTGCCGCCCATTTGTGTAATTTGTTTCTGATCCTCCATCATGTCGATCACCGGGTGAGGCGTCTCAGGGTCCATTTCGGTAGAGGCAGCTCCACTCAGCCCCAGTACGTTACGCGCAAACTCCACGGCAGCGCACTGCATGCCCAGGCAGATGCCCATGAACGGAATTTTATTCTCCCGCACAAACCGGATCGCTTCGAGCTTGCCCTTGAAGCCGCGCTCACCAAAGCCTGGTGCCACCAGTACGCCGTCCATGCTTTGCAGTAGTCCGGCCACATTCTCATCCGTGATGTTCTCTGACTGGAACCACTTGATGTTGACTTTGCACTCGTTGGCAGAGCCAGCGTGCACAAAAGACTCTATAATAGACTTATACGCATCCGGAAGCTCCACATACTTACCCACCAGAGCAATATTTACCTCTGAGGTTGGGTTCTTCAGGCGGCCCAGAAACTCCTTCCAGGTATCCAGGTTAGGGTCCGCCTTGTGCGGCAGCTTCAGCTTCGCGATCACGCGCTCGTCCAGCTTCTCCTTGCGCATCAGAAGGGGCACGTCATAGATTGTTTCCGCGTCGATAGACTCAATAACGGAGTTCTGCTTTACGTTACAGAAAAGGGCGATCTTCTTGCGCACATCCTGTGGGATAGGGTGCTCAGAACGGCACACCAGAATATCCGGCTGTACGCCTGCCTCAGACAGATCGCGCACGGAGTGCTGGGTCGGTTTTGTTTTCAGTTCGCCGGCAGCTTTCAGGTAAGGCACCAGCGTGAGGTGAATCACGCACGATTCGTGCACACCTAACTCCCAACGCAACTGGCGTACCGCCTCTACAAATGGTAACGACTCAATATCACCCACACAGCCACCGATTTCGGTAATCACAATATCGAACTCGCCGGTCTGGCCCAGCAGCAGCATCCGGCGCTTGATCTCGTCTGTGATATGCGGTACCACCTGCACGGTTTTGCCTAGATAAGCTCCTTCGCGCTCCTGCGTGATGACATGGTGGTAGATGCGGCCCGTGGTAACATTATTTGCCTGCGAGGTGTGCACGTTCAGGAAACGCTCGTAGTGGCCCAGGTCCAGGTCGGTCTCAGCTCCATCCTCGGTTACGAAGCACTCGCCGTGCTCATAAGGGTTAAGCGTGCCTGGGTCGATGTTAATGTAAGGGTCGAATTTCTGAATAGTGACAGAATGGCCTCTGGCCTGCAGTAGTTTAGCAAGAGATGCGGAGATGATTCCTTTTCCTAATGATGATGTTACGCCACCTGTAACAAAAATATATTTCGTAGCCATAAGTTGGGGTTAAGTCTTATGGGCTGCAAAGTTATGTAAATTAATCCATACGCGAAACAGAAGCCTGAACAGACTTTGCATTTAACTGCTTGATTCCGGCATCATAATACGGCAATCGGGAGGAGCGTTTTCGTGATACGCAGGTATGAACGGACGGTAATGGAGGAAAGAATTTAAAAGATTTGCTATAACATAGGTTAGTATGAATCAGGTACTTCTGCTCTTTTGCGAGCGGTTCAAGGTGGAAAGGAATGAGGTGGAGTTTGAGCATCTTCTACAAGCGCAGTGCCCAAAGTATAGTTTGAGAATACAATTATCAGTTCCTATATAGCCAACTGCTATACTTGCGCCGTGCCACCGGGCTTTATCAACCATGATTCCCGCTGCCCGTAGGAATGAACCTCAACCAGCAGGCCTTAACACCTATGAACAAAGACAGCAGTGCTTACTTGCCCATAGAAGACCATGGCGTGATCGGGGACCTGAACACCGTGGCGCTGGTGGGCCTTAACGGCACCATCGACTTTATGTGCTTCCCCGATTTCGACTCCCCCTCCATTTTTGCCTCTTTGCTTGATGCGGAGAAGGGAGGGAGCTTCTCCATCCATCCCACCCATGACGGCATGAAGCACCGCCAGCTCTACCTGCCTGACACCAATGTGCTGCTGACACGGTTTCTATCCGATGCAGGTATAGGCGAGGTAACGGACTTTATGCCTGTGGAAGCGCTGAAGGAAGGACATGAGCTGATCCGGAGAGTGGCTTGCGTGTACGGAAGCATGGAGTTCCGGATGCAGTGCAGCCCGCGGTTCAATTATGGGCTGTCGCCCCATAAGGCGATTCTGGTTAACGCAAACGAGGTGCAGTTTACCAGCGAGGGGCCGGACGGGATCGGTTTAAGGCTTAAAAGCACCGTGCCGCTGCAGTTGGCGGAGGGGGATACGGATGCGGTGGCTACTTTTCGCCTGAAGACAGGGGAGAAGGCTGATTTTATACTGGAGTACGTAACCTGCGACACGCCGTCGGCTGTTGACCTGGAGGAGTTTGTGACCCACCATCTCTACGAAACCATTAACTACTGGAAAGACTGGGTGGCCAATAGCAGTTACAAGGGCCGCTGGATGGAGATCATGAACCGCTCGGCGCTGGTGCTGAAGCTGATGATCTCCCACAAGTATGGCTCTATGGTTGCCGCGCCCACCTTTGGGCTGCCCGAGGAGGTAGGTGGAGTGCGCAACTGGGACTACCGCTATACCTGGATTCGGGATGCCTCCTTCACCGTATACGCCCTGCTCCGGCTGGGCCATAAGCAGGAGGCCAAGAACTTTGTGGACTGGGTGGACCGGCAGTGCGACGACATCAAAGATGCCGGATATCTGCGGCTGATGTATACGCTGGAAGGGAAGTTGGAGCTGGAGGAAACCGTGTTGAACCACCTGGAGGGATACAAGGGCTCCAGCCCCGTACGTATTGGCAACGGCGCCTACGACCAGATCCAACTCGACATTTACGGAGAGCTGCTGGACTCCGTTTACCTCTACGACAAGTATGGCGCGCCCATTTCCTTTGATTTCTGGAACGACCTGCGGCGGCAGGTAGATTGGGTCTGCGATAACTGGCATCGGCAGGATGAGGGGATATGGGAAGTGCGCGGGGGCAAGAGGCATTTCCTGTACTCCCGGATGATGTGCTGGGTGGCCATCGACAGGGCCGTCAAAATAGCGCAAAACCACTCTTTTCCACTCCCAAACAGGTGGGTGGAGGAGCGGGACAGTATCTTTTTTTCCATACACCACGAGTTCTGGAACGAGGAGTTGCAATGCTTTGTGCAGTACAAAGGGGCCGACACCGTGGATGCGGCCACCCTCCTGATGCCCCTGGTCCGGTTCATAAGCCCTAAGGACCCGCGCTGGCTCTCTACCCTGAAGCGCATAGAGGAGCGGCTGGTATCCGATTCCCTGGTTTTCCGCTACCGCACGAATGAGGCTTTTGACGGATTGGCAGGGGGGGAGGGCACTTTCTCCATGTGCACTTTCTGGTACGTGGAGTGCCTGGCTAAGTCGGGGCAGGTAGACAAGGCAAGGCTATACTTCGAGAAGATGCTCGGCTATGCCAATCACCTGGGCCTTTATGCCGAAATGCTTGGCCTCAAGGGTGATCACCTCGGAAACTTCCCGCAGGCGTTTACCCACCTGGGCCTTATTTCTGCCGCCCTAAGTATAAACGACATCCTGGAAGGGAAGGAGAACAAGCGGAAGATCTAGGTAGTTGTTCGTTGATCGTTATTCGACGTCTGGTAGCGAGAAAGTATAAGTATGGGACGTTATGAAGGTATGATGTATACGTTGGCTTCAGCTTGATTCATTCTTTCTTTCCGCCATTCTGACACACTGCACGGCTTTGGCTTTTTGTTTGCTTTTGCCGTAGCTTTACCTAGTGCAGCGGCTAGCTATTAACCGGCTGTTGCCCATTTCAACCTAAACAAGTATAACAGCATGACTAAAATAAGATCAACCACCGTGTGTGGCATTTACCATAACGGCGAGGTAGCGCTGGGCGCAGACGGGCAGGCTACTATGGACAAGCACATTGCCAAGAGCAACGTGAAGAAGATTCGTAAGCTGCTGGATGGCAAGATTGTAACGGGCTTTGCCGGCTCCACGGCCGATGCTTTTACCTTGCTGGAACGCTTTGAGGAGAAGCTAAATGCCTACCAGAGTAACATGAAGCGTGCGGCCATTGAACTGGCGAAAGACTGGCGCAAAGACCAGTACCTGCGCAAGCTGGAGGCTATGATGGTGGTGGCTAACAAAGACGAACTGCTGATCATCTCGGGCACGGGCGATGTGCTGGAGCCGGATAACCAGATTGCTGCCATCGGCTCAGGCAGCATGTATGCCCATGCTGCCGCTTTGGCACTAAAAAAGCATGCGCCGCACCTGTCGGCAGAGGAAATGGTACGGGAGGCGCTCAACATTGCAGCTGATATCTGTATCTATACCAACCATAACCTGATCATCGAGAAGCCGGCCATGTAGTTCGTTGCTAGATCGGGGAGAAGTATGGAGCAGGTCACTGTGCTCGGTTTAGTACTCGTACTTAACCTTATAGCTGCTAACAACGAATAACGGTAAACGAGATTAGAATAATTGTTAACTTGCCATCGCCTGGGCAACTACTGGTTATGCCCGGCATTAAGTGATAAACTATGAACGTATCAGAATTCCTAAAGAAACACTACAAGCATTTTAATGCCGCATCGCTGATTGATGCCGCTGAGGGATACAAGACGCACCTGAACAACGGTGGGAAAATGCTGGTGACGCTGGCAGGCGCCATGTCTACGGCGGAACTAGGCATTATCCTGGCCGAGATGATCCGCCAGGACAAGATCCACGCCATCTCCTGTACGGGTGCCAACCTGGAAGAGGACATCTTCAACCTGGTGGCCCACGATTTTTATGAGCGGGTGCCACATTACCGCGAGCTTTCCGCCGCTGATGAGGAAGAGTTGTTGAGCCGCCACCTGAACCGCGTGACCGATACCTGCATCCCGGAGGAGGAGGCGATGCGCCGCCTGGAGCACACTGTACTAAAATATTGGGAGAAGGCTGACAAGGAAGGCAAATCCTACTTCCCGCACGAGTTCTTCTACCAGATACTGCTGAGCGGCGACCTGGAGCAGTATTACCAGATCGACCCGAAAAACAGCTGGATGCTGGAGGCTGCCAAGAAGAACCTGCCGATCATCTGCCCGGGCTGGGAAGATTCCACGCTGGGTAATATCTATGCCAGCCACGTAATCAGCGGCGACGTGAAGAACGTGCACACGGTTAAAACCGGCATTCAGTACATGATAGAACTGGCTGACTGGTATACAAACACTGCCAAGGAGGAGTCTACCATCGGCTTCTTCCAGGTTGGCGGCGGTATTGCCGGCGACTTCCCGATCTGTGTGGTACCGATGCTGCACCAGGACCTGCAGCGCGACGGTATTCCGCTTTGGGGCTACTTTGCGCAGATATCCGACTCCACAACGAGCTACGGCTCCTACTCCGGCGCGGTGCCAAACGAGAAAATCACCTGGGGTAAATTGGGTAAAGACACGCCAAAGTACATGATCGAGTCGGATGCTACCATTGTGGCGCCGCTTATCTTTGCGCTGGTGCTGGATATGTAATTGTTTGAAAGTATAAATGAAAGCGGCTGCAAGTATAGACCTGCAGCCGCTTTTTGTTTGGCAGCCAAGCGCCTTAAGCCGGTACCATCTCTTTTTCCTCACGGTCCCAGTGGCGATGCTTTTTCATAGCGTCCAGGAACAGGTCTGCAAACGCATCGGCATCTGCCTCGTTTCCGGCGGTTACCACGCCCTTGTGGTTCACTACTTTCCCAGAGGTTTTGTCAGCAAAGTCAACCCCCAGCACAAAGGCGCGCTCCAGCAGCTTTATGCCGTGGCCCGAGGTGGCAATGGGCTTGCAGTGCTTAAAGGCCTCACTTATAAAGTGCAGCGCATCCCCCTCTTTTAGCAGCGCCTCTATACTTTTCTCGCCGTCAGGGATGTAAATGGCGTCGAACATGATGGAGCCGGTGGTCACATGGCTCTTATCGGCATTCACCTCTTCACCTGTACTAGCTTTGCGCTTGCCCAGAAATTTTGATACAATCTTGGATTGCACCCCGGCGGCTTTCAAGGCAGCCCTTACCTGCGTCAGTTCATTGCAGTCAAAGCCGTCTTCTACAAGTATGGCTACTTTGCGTGTCTTCACCGTCTCAATTTTATTGCGCTCCATACTTATAGCCGGCGACTCCTTCACAGACTTGCCTTTCTTCATCTTTTTAGAGGCTTCGTTGTCCTCATAGTTGCCAGTAGAGGATGTGTCGATGTCTGCCGGTACTTCTATGCCGATGCCCGCCGCCACACGCCTGGCGAAATCCGCATCCACACGGGTAAAATTAGCCACCTGGCGCTTGCGCACCTCCACGGACTTTACTTTGCCCAGCTCAAAATGAGCAGCCTCTACCAGGTGCTTCTTCTCCGCCTCAGTCAGGGAGTTCCAGAACAAGGTGGCCTGGCTGTAGTGGTCGTTAAAGCTTTGGCTGCGGGCCCTTATCTTGTGGCCATCCACGCGCTCCTGGTAGTGTACGTAGCCACCGGCTTCTTCAGGTGCCAGCATCGGGTTGCCATCGCCTAAGGAGTTTGGCCAGTAATTTACCTTGCCTTTGTTGATGGTCTGGCGCATAAAGCCGTCTTGCTGGAAGTTATGCACCGGGGCCAGCGGGCGGTTAATCGGTACCTCTGTAAAGTTAGCGCTGTTGAAGCGGTTCAATTGAGTATCCACATACGAGAACAGGCGGCCCTGCAGCAGCGGGTCGTTCGTGACATCGATGCCCGGCACCAGGTTGCCCGGATGGAAGGCTGCCTGCTCGGTCTCGGCAAAAAAGTTATCGGGGTTACGGTTCAGCACCATCTTGCCCACCGGTTTCAGCGGCACCAGCTCCTCAGGTATAAGCTTGGTGGCATCCAGCAGGTCGAAATCGAACTTAAGCTCATCCTCTTCCTCCACCAGTTGCACCGAAAGCTCAAACTCAGGGTAATCGCCCATTTCTATGGCTTCCCAGAGGTCGCGGCGCAGCCAATCCGAGTCTTTACCGGCCAATTTCTGGGCCTCATCCCAAACCAGGGAGTGGGTGCCCAGCATAGGGCGCCAGTGGAACTTAACAAAACGCGATTTGCCGGCTGCGTTAATAAACCGGAACGTATGCACGCCAAAGCCCTCCATCATCCGGAAGCTGCGTGGAATGGCCCTGTCTGACAGTACCCACATGAGCATATGGGTAGTCTCGGGCATCAGGGAGGCAAAATCCCAGAAGGTGTCGTGTGCGGCGGAGGCCTGCGGCATGTCATTGTCCGGGTCCGGCTTTATGGAGTGCACCAGGTCCGGGAATTTAATGGCATCCTGGATGAAGAACGGGGGCATATTGTTGCCCACCAGGTCATAGTTGCCTTCCTGGGTGTAGAACTTAGTGGCAAAGCCCCTTACGTCTCGCACGGTATCGGCAGAGCCGCGGGAGCCCACCACTGTGGAGAAGCGCACGAACACGGGTGTCTTCACGTTCGGGTCGCTCAGGAACTTAGCCTTGGTAAACTCCGCCATCGACTGGTAGGGCTGGAAGTAGCCGTGGGCGCCGGCACCACGGGCATGCACCACGCGCTCGGGCATGCGCTCATGGTCAAAGTGCGTCATCTTCTCCCGGAAGTGGAAGTCCTCCAGCAGCGTTGGCCCTCTCGACCCGGCTTTCAGGGAGTCGTCGGTATGGTTTACGGGAACACCCTGGTCCGTTGTCAGGTAGTCTTTCCTAGGGTCGCTTCTGAACTCTTCCAGCTGGTGGTCTTTGCTTTTCTCGTCTACCTTTACCGTAGGCTTAGGAAGGTGTTTGTTTTCGTTGGAGCTGTCTTTTCCTTTCATCGTGTTCTACTTCAAATTTAACGTGAATCTGTTGTGGGGTAATCAATAGGTAAGATGGCGAAGCCAAAAGGTATCCATGGGAGCAGAAAACCTGTGGCATGGTGTGCCGTGCCAGGCCTGCCTTTCAGAAAGTACGGTTTCAGAATGAAGTGTGTTGGATATTTTTAATCTGCTCTTACATTAAAATCAGATTAAAATAGAAGTATAAACAGAGGGCAGGAGTGGCAGCTTATACCTGGCGCACCAGCAGCTGCCGGCGCTGGCAAGTATAAATCAGCCTGGTTTTATAATTTCACAGACAAGAAGGTTCCCTATACTTTAGTAGGGACTTTTAAGGAGCAAGAGAAGCAGGAGGATGGTTTGCATTCTAAGTAGAACGCGCTGGGTATACTTAGGAATAGGGGAGTAACCGAAAAAGCCACAATAAGCACTTAACTACGGGTGCTTGAGAAAAGGAATTAGAAGATCAATTCGCGCCTGCCAAAGCGGAATTCCTCGTCCTTAAGGAAGTATTCGCCGCATTTCTGCAGGATGGTAAGGTTATCCAGGGTGATCTCCCAGTTAAAGTTAAACTCACACAGGAACGAGAGCACGGGCCCGAGAAGTTGCGGGGTCGTGTCGCCGAGGGCAAGCGTGATGTGTGGCAGCCAGAGGTTGGTGTTGTAGTACACGCCCATCTCGGTGCTCATCTCAGAAATATCGCGGTGGAGGCGGCTGTGAAACTGGTTGAGCGGGGGCGTGCGCAGCACAGGAATGTAGATGACAGGGTTCTCACCCGGGAATATACCCAGGCCAGTGGTGCGCACGGTAAAGTTCTGCGCCTCCATGCAGGTCAGCTCCAGGTACTGCTTGAGCTCCTCCATATCCGGAATCTCAGCCGTGAGTAGCGTCAGGTGCGGGTAGGGCGTAATCTTAACACCGCTCAGCCCGAATTTCTTCTCAAGTTGCTCGGTCAGCTCCGACACGCGCTCCGAGGTTTGCTTGTCTAAAAGCGAGGCAATCGCAATCATATAGTAAAGCTTACAGTCCCTGTTCCGCTGCCTGTTCAGGCAAAGCGTTTTGCATAAATTATCTAAACGATTCCCCGCTAGTTTATGTTCTGCCGGAAGTTTGTACTGGGCGGCCTGAGGCAACGATGGCGCTGTTTCCACCGCGCATCCTATGCCGCCACCCAACCTGACCGGCTTACATAAATGCAGGAAACAGCAAATGTATGGTTTGTTATACTTTATTTCAATATACAGCGGCTTAATATTTAGCAGGGCGGTTTTGCCGCGCCATGGCAGGTCTCGCTCCTGCCTGCTGCAGCCGCACTATTTATGCGGGTTTGATGTTTTCATCTCACGGGTAAAAATAAGTACCTTTGCCCTTTCAAGTATACCGGAGCACATGATTTCCATAAACAACCTGAACTTCCATTTCGGCAGCCGCATCATGTATGAGGACGCCAGCCTGCACATAAAGCCCAAAGACAAGATTGGCCTGATTGGGCTCAACGGCACGGGCAAGTCCACGCTGCTGCGCCTGATCGTGGGCGAGTATAAGCCAGACAGCGGTAGCATACAGATGAGCAAGGAGACTACCATCGGTTTCCTGAACCAGGACCTGCTGAGCTACGAAACGCACGAGAGCATTCTCTCGGTGGCGATGCAGGCATTTGGCGAGGCGCTGCATCTGCAGGCGGAGATAGACAAGGTGCTGGTGGAGTTCGAACATAACTTCCATGATGACCTGGTGGACCGGCTGGCAACGCTGCAGGAACGCTTTGAGGCGCTGGGCGGCTATACCATGCAGGCCGAGGCCGAAGCTATCCTGGAAGGGCTTGGCTTTACCACCGAGGAGCTGCAGCAGCCGCTGGCTTCCTTCTCCGGAGGTTGGCGCATGCGCGTGATGCTGGCCAAGATCCTGCTCCAGAAGCCCTCGCTGCTCTTGCTCGATGAGCCTACCAACCACCTGGACTTACCCTCCATCAAGTGGCTGGAGTCTTACCTGGAGCGCTACGAGGGGGCCGTGGTGATTGTCTCGCACGACCGCGAGTTCCTGGACCGCACCACCAACATGACCGTGGAGGTGTCGGGCGGAAAGCTGAACGTGTACGCCGGTAACTACAGCTTTTACGTGGAGGAGAAGGAGCTGCGCAACGAGATACAGAAAGGGGCTTTTGAGAACCAGCAGGCGCAGATCAGGCAGGCGGAGCGTTTTATCGAGCGCTTTAAGGCCAAGGCCACCAAAGCCAAGCAGGCGCAGAGCCGCCAGAAGATGCTGGACCGCATGGAGCGCATTGATGAAGTGGCTCCTGATGCGGCCAAAGTGAACTTCAGCTTTAAGTTTAATACCCAGCCGGGCCGCCACATCCTGCGCCTTGAGCACATGAGCAAGGCCTACGGCGATAAGGTGATTTTCCGGGACACGAACGTACACATTGAGCGTGGTGATAAAATAGCCCTGGTTGGTGCCAATGGTAAAGGTAAATCCACGCTGCTGCGCATTATTGCCGGCACCGAGCCGGTAAAAGGTAAGCGGGAGCTGGGACATAACGTGATCCTATCCTTTTATGCGCAGCACCAGTTGGAGTCGTTGAACGTGGAGAACGACATGCTGACGGAGCTGCAGCAGGCCGGCTCCAAAAAGACTGAGATGGAGCTTCGTACGCTCCTGGGTTCTTTCCTGTTCACGGGCGATGAGGTTTTCAAGAAGATCAAAGTGCTGTCGGGAGGCGAGAAGAGCCGGGTGGCCCTGGCCAAAACGCTTATCTCGGAGGCTAACTTCCTGATGCTCGATGAACCCACCAACCACCTCGACATGCAGTCGGTGAACATCCTGATCCAGGCGCTGGAGCAGTATGAGGGCACGTTTGTGGTGATTTCCCACGACCGGTATTTCGTGGAGAACGTGGCGACCAAGATCTGGTACATCGATGATTTCCAGCTGAAGGAATACCCGGGCACCTACCATGAGTACGAGGCTTGGCAGGAGAAGCGCGAGAAGGAGGCGAAGAAAGATGCTGCCAACGCTCCGGCTACTGTGAAGCCAGAGAAGCAGCCCCGTGAGAAGAGCGACTTCTCTCAGCTCTCAAGCCAGCTGAAGCAGGTGAATAGGCAGGTAAACGAGGTGGAGAAAGAGGTGCAGCAGCTGGAGCAGGAGCTGGCCGCGCAGGAGAAGCTCCTAGCTGACCCGCAGGTTTACGGTGATCTGGACAGGCTGCAGCAGGCTACGCAGGCATTTGACGATATCAAAACCAAATTGGATAAAAAGCAGAATGATTGGGAGCGCCTCATGCTGGAGGCCGAGGAAATCGAGGCAAAAATGGCGAACTGATTTTGCTAAAAAATCCTGTTGCAGCGGCCCCTACGATGTATTTCATTGTAGGGGCCGTTTTACTTTAAATAAGTATAGTGCCAAATACATATTAAGGAATTATTAAATTATCGTAACCTTTCTGCTGGATCTGGATATAAGCATATTATATATAATGTTTTATAAATGAATTTAGCAGCATATGAATCCAGATATACATGTATTATCCTACAACCCGACCGAGGCGATTGACATAAAGGAGAAAGGGGGCCTGAGCTTCCGGTTTAACGGAAAGAGGCACCTGCGCTGGCTCTACAGAGCCGCCGCCATACTGGTAGTGCTAAACACCGTCGCCATTCTCTGCAAGTACCTTACCGACCACCCGAATGCTTGGGGTATCATCCCGCAGTTTGAGTTGGACAACGAGCGAAATGTCCCCACCTACTTCTCTTCTTTTATACTGTTGCTCGCCTCTGTTTTGCTCTTTACCATAGCGGCGCTCAAGCAACGGCGCAAAGACAAGTATACTTGGCACTGGCGCCTGCTGGCAATCGTGTTTCTGTACATGAGTGTGGACGAGTCGGCGGGTATCCATGAGATGCTCATTTACCCGCTCCGCGATAACTTTAACATGGGCGGCATCTTTTATTTCTCCTGGGTGATAGTAGGGGGGCTGCTGGTGCTTGGCCTTGGCGTTTACTACCTGCGCTTCCTGTTCTCGCTGGAGCCAAAGCTAAGGAACGGCTTAATGCTTGCCGGAGCGATTTATGTAAGCGGCGCTTTAGGTGTTGAGCTGTTTGGCGGTTATTATGCAGACACTTATGGACTTGACAACCTTGCCTACGCAATGATCACGACAGTAGAGGAAACCCTAGAAATAGTTGGTATCCTGTTCTTGCTGACCGCGCTCTACAGCTACCTGGAGAAACAGCTTACTTTCCTGCGCCTCAACCTCCGTCGGGCTGAGGCAGAGGTAGAATTGACGGATATCTTACCGCAATTAAAAGCTGTTCCACAGGAGGAGAGGCTGAATTAAGCCTGCGGGGAGCCGGCCGCGGCTCCCCGCAGTTCCAAAGCTTGACCGGCCGCGCGGCAAGTATGAGTTAGCCTCGATGCCAATTCAGCTGGTAGGGTGTAAAGAATATTGTTTCAGTGGCTGTTTTGAAGCATGCTTTATACTTTTGCAAGTATAAAACGTCTGCACTACCCGCACTCAAACATCATCATGCATAGCGGGGGCAGGTGTATACCGTTGCCTGTAGGTGTCAGCGCCGGTGTTGCCACCGCCTCGTTCTTTTGCTGCATCCACTGCGCAGCCTTCGAGTTGAGTACCAGTTTAAACGTGCGCTCAGGGTTAGGCCACTCATACTTCACCTCCTGCTCCGAGAGGTTGAAAAGGCAAAGCAGCTGCTGCCCTTGCTCCGTACTTTGCCGGGAAAGTATAAATCCCTGCTGGCCCAGTGCCTCTGCCTGCACGCTGCCCTTGTCGAAGCATTGGAGGGCGGGCATTTCCTTCCTTAGCCTTATCAGGTGCTGGTGCCACTTGAGTAGCAGCTGGTGCCAACCCTTTTCCCGCTTCTGCCACTGCAGTTTCGACCTCTCAAACGTTTGGGCATCCTGCGGGTTGGGTGGCTCGCCATCCCATCTATAGTCGGCAAACTCTTCTTTCCGGCCCTGCTGCACTGCCTTGATCAGCTTTTCGTCGGAGTGGCTGACAAAGTATAAAAACGGGTTGTCCTCGCCGTACTCTTCGCCCATAAACAGCATCGGAATATAGGGCGCAAGCAGTAGGGCGGCAGCCGAGAGCTTGAGCCGTTCGAAATCAACAAGCACACTCATGCGCTCGCCGTTCACACGGTTGCCCACCTGGTCGTGGTTTTGGGTAAAGGCGATGAAGCGGTCGCCTGACAGGTGCGCAGAGGAGGCTCCAAAGGTCTTCTTGCGGAATTTTACGTACTCGCCGCTGTGCACGAAACCGTCGGTATAGGCCTTTATCAGCTGCGCTATCTGTCCGAAGTCCTCATAAAGTTGCTGTCCCCTCTGGTCGAGCAGCACGTACAGCGCATGATGGAAGTCATCCAGCCACTGGGCGTCAAACCCGTACCCGCCCGTTTCAGCCGGTTGCACCACGCGCGGGCTATTCAGGTCGCTCTCCGCAATCAGGTAAAATGGCCGGCCCGTTTCCTTCGTGGCTTGCGCAATTCTGTGGCTCAGCAGCTCCCAGATGGAGGTGGCGCTCTGGTCGAAGATGGTATGGATAGCATCGAGCCGGAGGCCGTCGATGTGGAAGTGCCGTAGCCAGTATTCCGGATTGCCGGAAAAATAGGATCGCACGCCGTCGGAGTAGGCGCCATCGTAATTTATGGCCGCGCCCCAGGGCGTTTTATACTTGTCGGTAAAGTATGGCCCGAACTTGCCCAGGTAATTACCCTCCGGCCCCAGGTGGTTGTACACCACATCCAACACCACGGCCAAACCCTGTTCGTGGCAGGCGTTCACCAGCTTCTTCAGGCCCTTGGGCCCGCCGTAGGAGTGTTGCACCGCATAAGGAAACACGCCATCATACCCCCAGTTGCGGCTCCCGGGGAACTGCGCCACCGGCATGATCTCCAGTGTGTTGATGCCTGTTTCCTGCAGTTCCCTCAGCCGAGGGACAATGGCCTCAAAGGTACCCTCGGGGGTGAAGGTGCCCACATGCAGCTCGTAGAGGACCATCTCCTGCAGCGGCAGGTTCTTCCAACTGGCGTCTGTCCAGGGAAAGGAAGAATTATCTACTATCTCTGAAGGGCCATGCACGCCCTCGGGTTGGGAAAAGGAGGTCGGGTCAGGGAAATCGCCTTCGCCGTCGGGGTTAAAAAAATAGCGGGTGCCGGGTGCAGCGTCGTCCACCGTTGCGGAAAAGTAGCCCGATGCATCCTGCTGCATTTCCAGTTTGCGCTCCTGCGGGTGCACCACGTGCAGCGTCATGTGCTGCTTTTCGGGCGCCCATACGCTAAAGCGGCAGCGGCCATTGCCCAGGTATTGAGCTCCAACGGTTTCCATCTGATACCATATTTAAAGTATGAATGAGAAGTAGCCGCTACTCCAGTTCCACCAGGATGCCCTCATCGCCATACAGGCTGATATTGCCCCCCACTTTCTGGCCTTCGCGCTCCGGGTCGGTGGACATCACGATGTTACCTCGGTAGTTCTGGTGCTGCTGCCGCAGGGTGCAGGGTTTGTGGCTCAGGTTTAGCACCACCAGGAATTTTTTGCCCTCGCTCTTACGGAGGTAGGCCACCAGCGGGCCGCTCGTTACCACCGGGGCATAGTCGCCGACGCAAAGTGCGGGCTCTTGCTGGCGCAGCCGTATCAGTCTACGGTAATAGGAGAGCATGGAGAACGCATCATCCTGCTGTGCCTTCACGTTGATGCGCGTGTAGTTCTCGGCCAGCGGCAGCCACGGCTCCCCATCCGTAAAGCCGGCGTTGTTGCTGTTATCCCACTGCATGGGCGTGCGGGCAGGGTCGCGACTCAGGTCCTTGTCGGGCATGTTTAGGCCCTGCGGGTCCTGGATCTTGTCCGGGGGGATGGGTACGTCGCGCATGCCCAACTCATCCCCATAATATAAAGTAGGAGTGCCGCGCAGTGTGAGCAGCAGCATGGCGGCCACTTTTGCCTGCGCCTGCCCGATGCGGCTGGTAATGCGGGGCTGGTCGTGGTTGCCGATCACCCAGTTGGGCCAACCTCCCTCCGGCAAGGCACCTTCATATTCGTCTATATGGGAGCTGATGCTGCGGGCATCCCAATCCATGGTTATCAGCGTGAAGTTAAAGGGAAGATGCGTGCCGCTGTTCTCGTGGCCATAATAGGTTACGAGCCGGTGCACAGGCAGGTAAATTTCGCCGATCAGCACGCGCTCATCGTAGGCATCGGTTACCTCGCGCATCTTCGCCACAATGTGGTGCACTTCGGGCTGGTCGGTAGAGAAGGCTGGTATCAGCTGCTCGTAGGTAGCCTGGTGTGCTTTATAGTCCGGGTTAGTTGGGTTGTCGCGCAGGTTCTTGTCTTTGATCATGTGCCACATCACATCCACCCGGAAACCATCCACACCTTTATCCAGCCAGAAGCGCATGGCATCGAACATGGCCTGCTGCACCTCGGGGTTGCGCCAGTTCAGGTCGGGCTGCTCCTTCAAAAAGGCGTGGTAATAGTACTGCTGCGTGTGCTCGTCCCACTCCCAGGCACTGCCGCCAAACACGCTGAGCCAATTGTTCGGCTCCGAGCCATCCTCCCTGGCATCCTGCCAGAGGTACCAGTCGCGTTTCGGGTTGTCGCGGGAGGAGCGGGACTCCAGGAACCAGGGGTGCTCATTGGAAGTATGGTTTGGCACCAGGTCAAGTATAAGTTTCATGTCGCGCTGGTGCACTTCCTCTAGCAGCCTGTCAAAATCATTCATGGTGCCAAACAGCGGGTGGACGCCCTGGTAATCGGAGATGTCGTACCCGAAGTCTGCCATGGGCGAGGGGAAGATAGGCGATACCCAGATGGCGTTGACACCCAGCCACTTGAGGTAATCCAGCCGGCTGATGATGCCGCGCAGGTCTCCTACGCCATCGTTGTCCGTGTCCTGAAAGGAGCGGGGGTATATCTGGTAAATTATGCCTGACTGCCACCAAAGGTACTTTTGATCTTGCTTCATAGTTCTGTATTTAATGCGCACTTGCTGATATAGTATGGTATCTACGCAGCTCGGCCTTTGAAGATATGTGCCGCAGGCGGCAGCTGCTGGCTTCTTAAAGTATGGTCAATACTTAACTAGTAGGCAAAGTGTATATTAGGATAGTTTTTCTCTGAATTGTAAAAGTATATAATAGCGCTTGAAATATTTTCTATTGAAAATCCAAGACCAAAGCTGCTGAGGCCGCAAAAGAGGGTGATAATAATTGTACTTTGTATTATGGTGTATAAAAATTTAATAATACTTATTTTAATTGATTAAAAACCCTATATATTTGTACTATAATATATATGGCAGTCAGGAGCGAGCAGTGAGGGAAGAAGCTATACCGTTGCTTAGAACAAACAACTAAATACATAAACCAACAAAATCACCTTTTATGAAAACACTTTTACCAAAGCTTCTTCTGTTCATCTTTGTGGTTGCCTTTTTTTCTTCCTGCCAGCAGTCTTACTGCCCGGCCTATGCCAGCCATAAAGACAAGCCCCTGTACAAGCCCACCTTCCTGAAGGACCACCAGGCGGCACGCAAATAACAAGGACTCTTGACCCGGTGACTTGGGGAGTCGCCAGAGGGAGCTACCACATAAAAGCCGTACCTTCCGGGTATGGCTTTTCTTTTTAGAGGCCCGGGAGGAAGGCATAAGATCCGGCTTGTTTATACTTTGTCAGTCGGCAGCGTCTCCCTGGGCGGTCTCCCGGCAGACCCGGTGGAGCTATGCGTGAAGCGGGGGGCTGGTAAGGTTACCCCCGTGGCCTGTAGGGGCGCCTCCTGAGTGCCTGCGTCAGTTACAGCTTGGCACCAAAGCAGTTCGTTTTCCGGCTCGTCATACTTCCCAAGCGCGGGGCTGCGCATACGGCGCAGCAGGCAGAAACAGCCCAATGTCAGCCCCAGAGCACCTCAGGCCAATGCGCCTTCCCGGGCGAGGCCAGGCAAAGGTTTCCCGGAAACCATACGATTTGGAAGATGGATGCGTATATAAAAGTATACCAATAGAGCAGGAGCAGGGGGGAGGGGAAAAGAAAAAGGCTCACAGGTATGAACCTATGAGCCTTTTCAGGTAGTAGCGGGGAGCAGAATCGAACTGCCGACCTCAGGGTTATGAATCCTGCGCTCTAACCATCTGAGCTACCCCGCCGAATTGTGGTGCAAATATAACCGGTTCGATTTTAAATAAACAAGCATCTCTCCGGAAAAAAATATTTTATTTTAGGGCTATATATTAATTGAAGAATTAATACTATACTTACTCAGACACTTACAATATCCTTATGACGAAAGACACGAAGCTGAAATTTGTGCGCGAGTATCCGATCAACGCATCTGCCAAACTGCTGTACCCGTACTTGAGCACGCCGGGCGGCCTTTCGCAGTGGTTCTGCGACGACGCAAGGGAGGATGAGGACAACGTGTTTAACTTTATCTGGGACGGAAAAAACCACTACGCCGAGATGACCGGCCTCCGCACTAACAAGTCTGTGCGCTTCCTGTTCCTGACTGACGATAAAAGGCATAGACCCGACGGGCCATACATTGATTTTCACATCGAGAGTAGCGAGCTGACGCAGGAGCAGTTCCTCAAAATCGTGGACTACTCCAACGAGGAGAGCGAGGAAGAGTTGGAGGAGCTATGGGATCATCTGTTGCAAAATCTGCGGGAATTAGTGGGAGGGTAGCGCGTTTGCAGGAGTAAAGCGTATCTTTGCACGGTAATTGCTAGCTGAAGTATGGTTTTAGCGGCTTGCCACAGGTGCTGCCGCCCCTAATTTGCGCATGAAGAAACTTGATAAGCTAATACTCCGGGAGTTTTTCGGCCCTTTTCTGTTAACCTTTGCTGTGGTGGAGTTTATCCTGCTCACCCAGTACATGCTAAAGTACCTCGACGAGCTGGTAGGCAAGGACCTGGGCGCGGAGGTGTTTGGCGAGCTCCTTTTCTACTTTAGCATCAACATGGCACCGGTGGCCCTGCCGCTGGCTGTGCTGCTGTCCTCGCTCATGACCTTTGGCTCCCTGGGCGAACACCACGAGCTAACAGCTATCAAAACATCCGGCATCGCCCTAACCCGTATTCTGCGCCCTGTACTCATCGTGGTGGGCCTGATCACGGTAGGGGCATTCTTTTTTAATAACCTTGTAGTGCCCAAGGCTAACCTGAAGGCCTACAGCCTGCTCTGGGACATCCGCCAGAAGAAACCGGCCATGAACTTTAAGGAGGGGGCGTTCTATAACGGGATACCGGGCTATAGCATCAAGGTGAATGAGAAGATGAACGACGGGCAGACGCTGCGCGACGTGATGATCTACGACCATACCAAAGGAGGCACCAACACCACCATTATACTTGCCGACTCGGGCGAGATGTACATGGACTACAACGACACGTACCTGGTGCTCGAGCTTTTCCGTGGCAACACCTATGTCGACCAGAGCTCCTCTTCGTACCGCAACTCCAATGAGCAATTCGTGCGGCAGGAGTTCGATAAAAGCAAGCTCATGCTGAGCATGGCCTCCTTTAACTTCGACCGTACCCGTGAGGAGCTCTTCTCGGACAACAAAATGATGAAGAACATCAGCGAGCTGAGCGTGGTGACCGACTCACTGCGCCGCCACAGCCGGCGGGAGCAGCAGCTCTACGCTCCTAACGTGGACCCTTTTTACATGTACTTCAAGGCAGATACGGGGCAGGTAAAGAATGGCCTGCGCATACTGGATAAGAAAGTGGCGCGCGAGCTGCCCGAGTTAACGCCCGAGATCCGGCTGATGGCCACCAACAAGGCCCGCAACATCAAGAGCTTTACGGCCAGCTACGTGGAGCGCGTGCGCAACACCCTGCGCGAGGCCAACAACTACGAGGTGGAGATCTGGCGCAAATACACGCAGTCGGCCTCTATCATCATCATGTTCCTGATCGGCGCCCCGCTGGGGGCCATCATCAAGAAGGGCGGCCTGGGTGTGCCTGTCGTGATTTCCATAGTCTTCTTCATCAGCATGTATGTGATGTCTATACTTGGCGAGAAGTGGGCGCGCGAGGGGATGGTGTCGGTGGGAGCGGGCATGTGGGCCGCTAACCTCATCCTTTTACCGGTCGGACTTTTCTTCCTCTACCAGGCCCGCAACGACTCCAGCCTGCTCGAGTTGGATTTCTGGCGCAAGCTCATGGCGCGCCTCCGCCGGAATAAACTGTAAAACCACTATATAAAGATTCGGTAAAAGTTTTTTTTGTAAAAGTAAATTATATACCTTTGTGGCTTGTATAGCAAGCTTTGCAAGATAAAAACAGATTGATATTTTTACGATGAGATTAACCACTGAAGCGAAACAAGAGATTTTCGAAAAGCACGGTTTCAACAAGTCAAAATCTGATACAGGTTCTCCTGAGGCTCAGATAGCGCTGTTCACGACACGTATCGCGGACCTAACCGGGCACCTGAAAACGCACAAGAAAGACTTTAGCACACGTCTGGGTCTTTTGAAACTGGTTGGTAAAAGAAGAAGACTTCTGAATTACCTCCAGAAAAACGATATTGAAAGATACAGAGCTATTATTAGCGAGCTGGGTATCCGTAAATAAGCTTATTGGGTTAGGGAATTCCTACAGGGATTCCCTAATCTTTTTATAAGCATCCTTCCCCCTTCCTTCCTCTGAATTGCCAGTACCGACAGTGTCGCAAAGGGTGGCGCTGTCTTTTTGATGATAACGATAATTGAAGATGTCCTACAACGCAATTAGTAAAACCATTTTTCTTCCGGACGGCCGGGAGATAACAATTGAAACTGGTAAGCTGGCCAAGCAGGCCGATGGTTCTGTAGTAGTGAAAATGGGTAACACCATGCTGCTGGCGGCTGTTGTTTCAAACAAAGAAGCCCGTGAAGGGGTTGACTTCCTGCCACTCTCTGTGGACTACCAGGAGAAATTCGCCTCTTCAGGCAAGATCCCGGGTGGCTTCCTGAGAAGAGAGGCCAGACTTTCTGACTATGAAGTATTGGTTTCGCGCCTGGTGGACCGCGTGCTGCGCCCGCTGTTCCCCGGTGATTACCACGCCGAAACCCAAATGACGATTCACCTGATCTCTGCTGACACGGAGATCATGCCGGATGCGCTGGCTGCACTTGCTGCCTCTGCCGCCCTGGCCGTATCCGATATACCTTTCAATGGCCCGATCTCTGAGGTGCGCGTAGCACGCATTGACGGCCAACTAGTAATTAACCCAAGCGTAAGCGACTTGCAGCGTGCCGACATCGACATGATGGTAGGCGCGTCTATCGACAGCGTAGTGATGGTAGAGGGGGAGATGAACGAGGTTTCTGAGGCAGAGATGCTGGAGGCCATTCAGTTCGCCCACGAAGCGATCAAGACCCACTGCCAGGCCCAACTGGAGCTTGCCGAGATGGTAGGCAAAACGGTGAAGCGCGAGTACGTGCACGAGACGCACGACGAGGACCTTCGCAAAAAAGTATGGGAAGCTACCTACGATAAGGCCTACGCCGTTGCCAGACGTGGCAGCGCCAACAAGCAGGAACGTTCAGAGGGCTTCAAAGCGGTGCGTGATGAGTTCATCGCTTCGCTTGGCGAGGAGCATGGCTACGACGAGAACCTGATCAAAGTATACTACCACGATGTGGAGAAAGAGGCGGTTCGTAACATGATCCTGGACGAGCGCGTGCGCCTGGACGGCCGTCAGCTGGATGAGATCCGCCCGATCTGGTCGGAGGTGAATTACCTGCCTGCTACCCACGGCTCAGCTGTCTTTACACGTGGTGAGACACAATCCCTGACCACAGTTACTCTGGGCACCAAGCTGGACGAGCAGATGATCGACAGCGCTATGGTATCAGGCACAAATAAATTCCTGCTGCACTACAACTTCCCGGCGTTTTCTACCGGTGAGGTAAGACCAAACAGAGGTCCGGGCCGCCGCGAGATCGGACATGGCAACCTAGCCCTGCGTGCCCTGAAGAAAGTGCTTCCGGCAGAGGCTGAGAACCCTTACACAATCCGTATCGTTTCCGATATCCTGGAGTCGAACGGATCTTCTTCTATGGCTACGGTTTGTGCCGGCAGTTTAGCCCTGATGGATGCCGGTGTGCCTGTTAAGGCTGCAGTTTCCGGTATTGCGATGGGACTGATCACCGACGCAAAGACTGGCAAATTCGCTGTATTGTCTGATATCCTGGGTGATGAAGACCATCTGGGTGATATGGACTTTAAAGTAGCCGGAACGAAAACTGGCATCACAGCCTGCCAGATGGACATTAAGATCCAGGGACTTTCTCATGAGGTGATGACACAGGCGCTGCAGCAGGCAAATGCCGGCCGTCTGCACATCCTGAACGAGATGTCGAAGACGCTTTCTTCACCAAACCCGGATTACAAGCCGCATACACCTCGTTCTTTCAACATGGTGATCGATAAAGAGTTTATCGGTGCCGTGATCGGACCAGGTGGAAAGGTTATCCAGCAGATCCAGAAAGACACGGGAGCCACTATCATCATTGAGGAGAAGAACGAGAAAGGCCATGTGAACATCTTCGCCACCGACCAGGATTCCATGAACTCTGCCATCGGGAAGATCCGTGCCATTACCGCGCAGCCTGAGATCGGCGAGGTATACATCGGTAAGGTGAAGTCTATCCAGCCTTACGGTGCCTTTGTCGAGTTCATGGCTGGTAAAGACGGCCTGCTGCACATCTCTGAGATCAAGCACGAGCGCCTGGAGGCCATGGAAGGCGTGCTGGAGATCGGCGAAGAAGTAAAGGTGAAGCTGATCGATGTTGATAAGAAAACAGGTAAGTTCAAGCTTTCCCGCAAGGCGCTTCTGCCGAAGCCGGGTGCTGCGGACAACCAATAACACCTGACATAGTATAACTCTTGGTGCCTGGCTGTAGTGGCTTACTGGGCACCAAGAGTTTTATTTTTTGGTCGCCAGAGGGCTGCATCTTGATTTTATTCTGAAGATGTCAGAACTTTGCGCGATTTTCTGATGTTACTTCACCGGGCCAAAACCATAGTTTTCACAATTTTTGAATAACACATACTCTGATGAGACAACTCAAGATAAGCAAACAGATAACGAACCGCGAGAGCCAGTCACTGGATAAATACCTTCAGGAGATCGGCAAAGTTGATTTGCTTACTCCGGACGAAGAGGTGTCGCTGGCGCAGCGAATTAAAGAGGGAGATCAGTTTGCACTTGAGAAATTAACAAAAGCCAACCTGCGCTTTGTGGTATCGGTGGCCAAGCAGTATCAGAACCAGGGCCTTTCATTAGGCGACCTGATTAACGAGGGTAACCTCGGTTTGATTAAAGCGGCCAAGCGATTTGACGAAACAAGAGGGTTTAAGTTTATTTCATATGCCGTTTGGTGGATCCGTCAGTCCATTCTGCAGGCACTGGCAGAGCAGTCGCGTATTGTGCGTTTGCCGCTGAACCGTGTCGGGTCACTCAACAAAATCTCTAAATCATTCTCAGAGCTTGAGCAGAAGTTCGAGCGGGAGCCATCGCCTGAAGAAATTGCCGAGGTATTGGAACTGACCACTGCCGAGGTGGTAGACACCCTAAAGATTTCCGGTCGCCACGTTTCTGTGGATGCGCCCTTCGTACAGGGGGAGGAGAACCGTTTGCTGGACGTGCTGGAGAACGAAGACGAGGAGTCTCCGGACATGGGCCTGATGAACGACTCGCTCCGCAAGGAAGTACAGCGCGCCCTTTCTACGCTTACCAAGCGGGAGGCCGATGTGATCACTTTATACTTCGGGCTGAACGGAGAGCACTCCCTGACGCTGGAGGAAATAGGAGAGAAGTTTAACCTGACGCGCGAGCGTGTGCGACAGATCAAGGAGAAAGCCATCCGTAGGCTTCGCCATACTTAGGCTAATCGCAGAGCAAAAGCTACAAAGCCCGGGCCAGCAGCCCGGGCTTTTTGTATTTTATACCGCGGCTTTTGCCAGCGCAAATGCAGGCAAAGGCATAGAAATTTTGTATACTTGCAACCAAATTTCTTTCAGACCCAGAATTAGTAATGGAAATAGAAAAAGTAAAATGCCTTATCATCGGATCTGGCCCGGCTGGTTACACAGCGGCAATTTATGCCTCCAGAGCCGGTCTTAACCCTGTGCTATACCAAGGCTTGCAGCCCGGCGGCCAACTCACCATCACCAACGACGTGGAGAACTATCCCGGCTACCCGGACGGGGTGAACGGGCCGCAGATGATGGAGGACTTTAAAAAACAGGCAGAGCGTTTTGGCACCGATGTACGTTATGGTATTGCCACTGCCGTGGACTTTTCCTCGCAGCCGCACAAGGTGATCATTGACGATCAGAAGACGATAGAGGCAGATGCGGTGATCATTTCTACAGGTGCCTCTGCCAAATGGCTGGGCATGGAGTCGGAGTCGAGGCTGAATGGCAATGGTGTTTCTGCCTGCGCCGTGTGCGACGGTTTCTTCTACCGTGGCCAGGATGTGGCCATTGTGGGGGCAGGAGACACCGCGGCAGAGGAGGCTACTTACCTTTCCAACCTGTGCAGCAAAGTATACATGCTGATTCGCCGCGACGAGATGCGCGCCTCCACCATCATGCAGGAGCGCGTGAAGAACACGAAAAATATCGAGGTGCTCTGGAATACGGTAACGGATGAGATTCTGGGGGACAACACGGTGGAAGCGGTTCGCGTGAAGAACGCCCTTACGGGGGAGTTGCGCGAGATCCCTGTGAAAGGGTTCTTCGTGGCGATCGGGCACCAGCCGAACTCCGGCATTTTCGCAGAATACCTCAACCTGGATGAGAACGGCTACATCCGCACGATTCCAGGAACAAGCAAAACCAACATCGACGGCGTGTTTGCCTGCGGTGATGTGCAGGACTTCACGTACCGCCAGGCCGTAACGGCGGCTGGCTCAGGATGTATGGCTGCGCTGGATGCGGAGCGTTACCTGGCTTCCAAGGGGTTGCACTAATCTTATAATGCATTAGCACGCTAATGGCGGATTTAAAGAATAAATCAGGCCTGAAGGTGTATTACAATAAAATGGCTGTGCTGCAGTTTTATTTAGCGAAAGACGTGCTGCGGGAAGGCAGCACAGCCAACCTTTTGATGCAAATGTCAAAGAACAAAGCCCTCTTAACTTTTGTACTGTTTTGTTTCTGCCTGCTGTGCAGCGCCTCAGGCGCCATGGCCCAGAACAAGGTGAAAGACCTGTTTAAGGTAAAGACACCTAAGATACAGTATGTACGCCCCGATACAACGATCCTGATCAAGTATGAGGATTTTCCGGATGATGACTCCGATGCCGATCAGTCTATTTACTTCAACCCGAAGAAAGAGCTCTCCATTGTAAGCGAGGATACCTCGGAGCTTGACCTGGGCGAGCAGCACATTGTGGAGATGTCGGAAGAGGTATTAGTCGATTCCACCTGGATTCGGATTGCCGGCTACTATGCGATTTGGGATACCCGCAACATTAACCCATACCGCATGGATAGCCGCCAGCTGAAGGATACGGTGGACATCAAGCTGTACGACCCGGAGAATAACCGTGAATATAAAATGCCCCTGGAGAAAACCCCGATCACGAGCAGGTTCGGGCCTCGCAGCGGCCGCTGGCACTATGGCACGGACATCGACCTGAATACCGGCGACTCTATCTACGCGGCCTTCGATGGCGTGGTGCGGATAAACAAGTGGGATGGCGGCGGCTATGGAAATTACATCGTGTTGCGTCACTACAATGGCCTGGAAACCCTATACGGCCATATGAGCAGGACCATCTCCAAAACCGGCGATTATGTGAAGGCTGGCGAGGTGATCGGTTTGGGCGGAAGCACCGGCCGCAGCTCAGGGCCGCACCTGCACTACGAAGTACGCTACCAGGGCAACCCGCTGGACCCGGAGAATATCTACGATTTCCCGGATTACCTGCTGAAGGGCGAAAGCTACCAGATCACCTCGGCCGTGTTCAACTATGCGAACCGTGCCAAGAGTAGCAGTAGCAGCGGTCGCCGGGCAGCATACCATAAAGTGCGCAGCGGCGATACGCTCTCCGGAATTGCCAAGCGCTACGGTGTGTCTGTCAGCCAGCTAACGCGACTAAATGGCATTAGTACACGTACTACCCTACGCGTAGGGAGATCCCTGCGTATACGATAAATATTGGAACACATGAAATTAGATATACTTGCCTTTGCCTCGCACCCTGATGACATTGAGCTAGGGTGTGCCGGCACGCTGATAGCGCACGTAGAAGCCGGCCGTAAGGTGGGGATCGTGGACCTGACGGTGGGGGAACTGGGCACACGCGGCACGCCGGAAACACGGTTAAAGGAAGGGGAGGACGCAGCCAGCATAATGGGGGTAAGCGTGCGCGAGAACCTCGGATTTGCCGACGGCTTTTTCCAGAACGACCGCCAGCATCAGCTGAAGGTGATCGAAATGCTGCGCAAGTACAGGCCTGAGATCGTGATTGCCAACGCCATCCATGACCGCCACCCCGACCACGGCAGGGGGGCAGAGCTGGTATCGGAAGCCTGTTTTAAATCCGGCTTAAAAATGATCGATACCCAGGAGGCGGACGGGACCAAGCAGGAAGCCTGGCGGCCGAAAGCTGTTTACCACTACATCCAGGACCGCCTGATCACGCCGGATTTTGTGGTGGACGTAACGCCTTATTGGGAGAAGAAAATGGAAGCTGTCCGCGCTTTTAAATCCCAGTTCCATAATCCGGACGACACCTCGCCAAACACGTACATCTCTTCCCCGGAGTTCCTGGAGTTCATCACCGCAAGAGCGAAGGAACTGGGCCATGCCATAGGGGTGACTTATGGGGAGGGTTTCACAAAGGAGCGCCACCTGGGCGTGAGAAATATGTTTGATCTGCTTTAAAAGTATGGGCATTGCGTCCTGGACATAACAACAACTATCATTTTTAAAGTATAAAGGGGGAGGGCCGCAGTTTATAGTTGCGGCCCTCCCCCTTTATACTTTATCAGTCGTGCATCGAACAATTAAGTTGGTGGCTGGTTTGAGTTTAATTATAATGAATGATAGCAATTCCACTATGAGAAATAAGACTATACTGCTGGCCAGTCGCCCGACGGGTGTGCCTGCTCAGGAAAATTTTAAGTTTGAGGAGCGCGAAGTGCCGGAGTTGCAGGAGGGGCAGGTGCTGCTCAAGTCGCTGTACGTGTCGGTGGACCCGTACATGCGCGGCCGCATGAGCGATGCAAAATCCTATGTGGCACCGTATGCCGTTGGCGAGCCGATTTCTGGGGGCGTGGTGGCTGAAGTAGTGAAAAGCCTGAACGAGCAACTTCCGAAAGGAACCGTGGTACTTGGCAACCTGCCTTGGCAGCAGTACATTGTCCACAGCGGCAAGGGCCTGAGTCACATCAACCCGGACATCGCTCCTTTAAGTTATTATTTAGGCATATTAGGGATGCCAGGCCTCACCGCTTACTTTGGCCTGCTGCATATCGGTGAGCCGAAGCCGGGCGAAACGGTGGTCGTATCGGGTGCGGCAGGCGCTGTGGGAACAGTAGTAGGCCAGATCGCGAAGCTGAAGGGCTGCCGGGTGGTAGGCGTGGCCGGGTCGGATGAGAAAATCGCTTACCTGAAGGATGAACTGGGTTTTGATGAGGCCATCAACTACAAAACCACCCAAAACATGAACCAGGCCATGACGAAGGCTTGTCCGAATGGGGTGGATGTGTACTTTGATAACGTGGGCGGTGAGATATCGGATGCGGTTTACCTGGCGTTGAATAAATTTGCACGGATCGCCATCTGCGGCCAGATTGCCTACTATAACCATACGACATTGCCCAGCGGCATGCGCGTGGAGCCTATCCTACTGAAGAAAAGTGCCCTGATGAAAGGCTTTATTGTGGGGGATTATGCCAAAGACTTCCCGGTAGCTGCAAAGGAGCTGGCGGACTGGGTGCAGGAAGGCAAGTTGCAGTACCAGGAGACCATCACTGAGGGCTTCGACAAAATACCGGAAGCTTTCCTGGGCCTGTTTACCGGGCAAAACACGGGCAAGCAATTAGTAAAAGTAGCTGAGCGGGAAGTATAAACCGCTGTGGCCTGCAGTTACGTATGGTTGCCGCAGCTTCCTTTTCGTTTAAAGAATGTGGAAGTAAGGCGGCAACTTAGAACGGAGTACAGAAAATTCAATTATAACAACTATGAATAATTTCACTTTTTATAACCCTGTGAAAATACTGTTCGGCAAGGGGCAGATCAGTGCCATTAGCAAGGAGATACCGGCCGGGGCCCATGTGATGGTGACCTATGGCGGAGGAAGCATCAAAAAGAACGGCGTGTATGGACAGGTCATGGAGGCGCTCCAAGGCTACGAGGTGACGGAGTTCGGAGGTATTGAGCCGAACCCTCACTATGAGACACTGATGAAGGCCGTGGAGTTAGCCAAAGAGAAAAAGGTTGACTTCTTCCTGGCAGTGGGTGGAGGCTCTGTGATTGACGGGACCAAGTTTATTGTGGCGGCCATGGAGTATGAGGGGGAGGATCCCTGGAATATCATGGCCAAACGCGAGCCTGTTACCAAGGCTGCTCCGTTCGGTGCAGTGCTCACCCTGCCGGCCACAGGCTCTGAGATGAACTCTGGCGCCGTTATCAACCGTGTTTCCCTCAAGGAGAAACTATCGTTTGGCAGCCCCCATACTTTCCCGAAGTTCTCGGTGCTAGACCCTGAAACTACTTTCACACTGCCGGTTCGCCAGATCTGCAACGGGGTGGTAGATGCCTTCTCGCATGTGCTGGAGCAGTACCTGACTTACCCGGTAAACGCGCCGCTGCAGGACCGCTTTGCGGAGGCTATCCTGCTGACCCTGAAGGAAGAGGGGCCAAAGGCGCTACAAAACCCGCAGGATTACGAAACCATGGCGAACTTTATGTGGGCCGCTACCATGGCGCTGAATGGCGTGATCAGGGTGGGGGTACCGACCGACTGGGCGACCCATTACATTGCCCACGAGCTGACGGCCCTGCACGGCATCGACCACGCCCGCACCCTGGCCATTGTGTTCCCGGCTTTGCTACGGTATAAGAGTGAAACCAAAAAGGAGAAGCTGCTGCAGTATGGGGAACGTGTCTGGGGAGTGAACAGCGGCACCGATGACGAGCGCCTGGAAGCAACCATTCAGGCTACGATTGCCTTCTTCGAATCGCTGGATGTTAAAACGCGCCTGTCTGATTATGAGGTAGGGGAGGACACGATCCACACCATCATCTCCCGCTTTGAGGAGCGTGGGGTGAAGGACCTGGGGGAACGCGCCGATATTCAAATTCAGGATGTGAAAGAAATCCTCCTGCTGAGCCTGTAACGTATAAGAATAACCTATAAAAAAAGCCGCTGCAGCTACCCTTGCAGCGGCTTTTTTTATACTTGCCGGCCTATGTTGCTTTTGCCATCTGTTATACTTGCTGATCCTGCTTTAGGATGCCCTTGAAAATAATCTTCACCAGCCCGTCGAAAACCTCTCCGGGGGTCTTAGGCAGCCCATGCATTAGCTCCTGGGGTACCTGCTCGGTGAAGTCCGGGTTCAGGATCGTCTCCAGGGCGCTGGCGTAAAGCAGCACGGCCATGGTTCGGTTCACGTCCGCACGAACATAGCCCTTCTGGTAGCCTTCGTCGAGCAGTGCGTTAAAACGCAGGAAAGCGGCGTCGGTTTTGTGCTTCTGCAGGTGCAGCCAGGCCGCAGGGGCGTTTTTCTTGATATCCACCACAAAATCCGGGTTGATGTCGTGCAGCTTGGTGCCCACATAGCCGAAAATGCGCCGGGTCTTATCTGGGAAAGGCAGGCTGTCGTCTGCCAGGGTACGCTCCACCTCCTGCTGTATGTCCTGCCCGTGCTGCCGGATGATCACGCTCAGCAACTCCTCCTTACCGGAGAAGTATTGGTACAACGTCTTCTTGCTCATGCCCAGGCGCTTTGCAAGCTCCGCCATCAGCACTTTGCTGTAGCCCTGGGTAAAGAACATGGCCTTGGCTTCGGCCAGTATTCTGTCGCGCGGGTTATCCTGAGCCTCCATAGTATAATCAGAGAGTTGATGTCTTGTTCGTCTTCCCGCCCCTAAAGAAACGATTGCCTAGGAGTAGGTTCGCAAATATATACATTAACGCATAACCTGCAGGAGGATTTTGTGGTGTATTTCCCACCCTGCCGCATCCGGCTGGCACCACAGGACACGAGCAGCGGCTGGGGTTCTGGCCTTCGGGCAGGAAACTTTTGAAAGGGTAATTGCATTAATAAGCCATGCCCTTTGCCCGGAACAAAGGTATGCGGTGCTGCTTTTAAAGGATTAAAGCCTTGATATATAGTGAAAAATATATTTTTATAAATGTGACAATCCTTTAAATTTTATCTCGCATATACTTGTATTTTTAAAGGCAGTCTTCTAAATTGCAACAAGCAGTTCCGGAAAAAGCTAGCCGGGAAATACAAAATAACCGACGACAGTTAGTAAACGAATTAAAAACAATGCTGATAAAGTGCATCTTTACTACAAAAGAGTACCGCGCAGCGTCAATAAAAATCTAACTTTTAGCCAATGCTAGACATCATCAACCTAATTGCATTCTCCGGTATTTTCAACGTGCTGTTCTTTTGGTATGCCTCAACTAAAATGAGATCCAAGCCGGACCCAGTTAAAACCTTGATTGTATCGTTTGTTTTCTCCATTCCCCTGAGCTTCCTGCTGATTGGCGTGTACACGACCATGCTCATCTACGCAGCCAAGAGCGGTGCCAGTGAAGACGCCATGTGGGAGTACATGGAGCAAGAGGAACTGCAGTAAGACAGCATTTACTTTATTAGTATACTTCTGAAACAACAAAAGCCACCCGATCGGGTGGCTTTTGCTGTTTTTATAGATCAAGGTTAGTGACTTCCGGCGCTGCTGCCCACATCGGTACCGCCGTCTTGTACGTCGGAGCTGCCCCGGCTACCGCTTTTCTGCGATGGAATACCACCTACTTTGCCCTTTTTGGCAGCCTCGTTATCGATGTCCCTGCTTTGGCCGGTCGGGTTAATGTTGGGCACCTTGTTGCCTTCGTTCATCGTCTTGTTAACATCTTCGTTCTTTAGCTTGTCTTTCTTCTTATCGTTCGTGTTCATCTTTCTTTTCTTTTAAATTAACAATCGGGGTGGAGGCTTCTGGTCTCCTTTATATTTCTATACTTTAGTGGCGCTCACTCCTGTCGGAGCGGGAACCGTATTGGTCTTGCCGCGGGTTGCGGCTGGTGTAATTGCCGTGGTAGCTCTGGCGTCTGCCGCTCTGCGGGTCGTAGTGGCGGTTCCAGTCGGGATCATAGTTGCTGCCGCCATCGTATCCATAGCTGAGGGAGCCGGCCTGGTTACCGTAGTTCTGGCCGCCGCCCTGGCCGTAGTGGTCGGGGCCATAGCTTGCCTGAAAGTTGCTGCTGCCATACACGTCGCGGTCCTCAATGCGGTCGTGAACGCTTCGGTGCTGGCGGCTTCCTTCCGTGTTGCCGTAGTCATCGCTGCGATAGCGGTCCCTGTCGTTCCAGTCGGCGTAGTTGCTGCTGCGGTAGTGCTTCTCGCCCTGATCGCGGTAGCGGCTGTCCGTGTTGTAATTGTCGTGGTCGTAGCCTCGGTTACGGCTGTCCTCGTTGTAGTTGCGGTTATAGTCGCTGTTGTAGCTTCTGTTATAATCGCGGTTGTAGTTCTGGTTGTAGTCGTTGTCGCGCCGGCGGTCTCTCTCTGTGCTGCCGTAGCCGTCCCAGGTGGTCTCGTTGCGGTGGTCGCTGGTGGTGTCTAGGCGGTAGGCGCCACGGTAGCTGTCCTCGTCCACACGGCGACGGTCCTGGTCCTGGTTGCGGTAGCGCTCGCCTCTGTCTCTATGCTTATCCCTGTTCCAATAGTTTGATTCCATAGTTACTCACGTTTTGTTGATGTATCCATTTTAACGGATGCCAGGCCCTTGGGTTTAGGGTTGGCTTAACCCAAGGGCGGTGCTGTACCGTAGAACGGGTAGAGTAGAACATTCACATAACAAAACTTACAAGCTATGAGAGACGAGAGAAATGGCAACTACAGAAGACAGGAAAACTACCAGGAAGACAGGGACGCACGCTGGCTGCATGACCACCATCAGGGCCAGAACTCTGACAGGGGCAACTATACGGTGGACACGCAGTTTAACCGTGGCTACGGCACCAACAGGGCCAGCCAGTATGGTGATACCCGCAGCTTTAACAGCAATGCAGACCAGTGGCAGATGTACCCCGAAGGGCGTTTCCAGGCAGGAGGCGCACACTACAGCGGGCAGGACTATGCTCGCGGCAGCAGCGGCAGCGATAACCCTTATGGCATGACCTACGTGCCGGATGACGACCACAACTCCGGCCGACATTACGATCCGCAGGCCGATTACTCCGACAGGGATTATGAAGACCTGCGCCGCCAGGGCCAGTCGGATTACCGCTATGGCATGGCCGATGAGCGTTTCGGCCACGACGTGCGCCGGGGCGACAACAGCGGCAGTTGGGCACGCGGGCAGCGCGGCGACTACGAGTCCTTCCGCCGCTACGAGCAGGGCAACCGCAACTACGACAACGACTATAGCGGAGGCTTCAGTGGACGCAACTATGCCCGTGGCGAGCAGCACTACGGCGAAGGCCAGCGTTACAGCGACATGGAAAACCGGCAGGGACAGCGTGAGGCAGACCGCGAGGGCTACCTGCGCGACCGCGACCGTCGCTAACCCTCAGCACCAAGTATAAATAAACTTCAAGTATAACTATGTATAACCGAAGCGGCGCAGGGTAAAACTTGTGTTGCTCATACTTTAAGATAATGAGAGACGAACGAGATATGCATTATGGCGACTTTAGCCGATCTTACCGGCGGGAGGGGCACGATAACGACCGCCACTGGCGCTTTCATGGCCAGGAGCGGGCCCACCTGGGTGATACACGCCACGAACCGGGACAACACTACCGCCTCCAGCACAGCCAGGAATATGGCCGCAGGGGAGGAGACGCCGGAAGTCGTGAGGATTATTATAATGAGATGTACGACATCTCCAACTATACCGACCAGCCCAGGTCGCATGACTACGGTTTGCCGCGCAGCGCCGAGAATGACCTGGATACCGTGGAGCGCTTCCCGTACGCTGAAGGACCATACAGCCGGCAGCCCCGGCATTACAGCTACAACACCAACTATAACCCAAACTATGACAATCCGGAGGAGGGGGACCGTTACCGTAACTTCGACAGCCGGGGCAACCACGGCTACCGACACGATGCTTCCTACGGCAACGAAGACGAGTTCAGGGACTTTGGGAATGACCATTATGGCCGCCACGACCGCACCAACAGCGGCTATTACGGCTATTTTGGAGGCTACAATAGATAAGGTATACTTTCATGTAACCTTTCCGTATAAGGAGCTGTACATTGTATTAAATTTCCATCTGAGAAAAGGCCGCGGCAGGAGCTGCGGCTTTTTTTTGCCTCATCCCTTCGCTTTCTGGCGCATCTGCATTCGCCACATACCTGCTTTATTGCACTGTTTCAGCGGCCATACTTCCAGTAGTGCTATCTGACGGGTCTTTTTGAACAAATTTTTTACGCGATGGTTGACATCCTGTAATCTATGTCGTATGTTTACGTCATACTTCACAAGGAAAGCATGACCTACACCAAAGCCACGCAGTTCAGCCAGGAGCAGCAGGAGGTAGCACGTATCGCCAAAGTGCTCTCGCATCCGGCGCGCATTGCCATCCTGCAGCATTTAGCCGAAACCAAGACCTGCATCTCCGGCGATATTTCCAGTGCTCTGCCGCTTAGCCGCACCACCGTGTCGCAGCACCTCACGGAACTGAAGAACGCCGGCCTGATTAAAGGAGAGATAGACGGCCTTACGGTGTGCTACTGCATCGACCAGGAGCAGTACGACCGGGCCAGGTACTTACTCGAAACCATGCTCGCGGCTATCAAGAGCACGTGCTGCGACAACAGCTGTAATTGTTAAACATAAAAAGTCAACTCAGTAAAGTATAAACTTATGAACGCAACCATATTCCCGCGCATGCACGTGAGCCTTTACGTGGCGGATATCCGCAAGACCACCGATTTTTATACTTCCTTCTTTGGCCAGGAGCCGGCTAAGGTAAAACCGCACTATGCCAAGTATGTGCTGGATAAACCCTCCCTCATCATCTCTTTTGTAGAGAACCCGGAGCGGGTGCAGCAGCACTTCGGCCATCTGGGCTTCCAGGTGGAGACGCAGCAGGAACTGGAGCAGCGCCTGGAGGTGGCCAAAAGCCAGGGCCTTGCCTCGAAGGAGGAGATCGGCACCGCCTGCTGCTATGCCGTGCAGGACAAGTTCTGGGTGGAGGATCCGGATGGGGTGCAGTGGGAGGTATACTACTTCCACGAAGACGCTGAGTTCAACGACCCGCACTACGAGATGGCCGATGCTAGCGCCTGCTGTATGCCGCCGGCTGGGGAGCAAAAGCCAAAGGTGCAGCTTACCGACATTAGCTTTATATCTGATGTTGAAGGCGAGTCCTGCACACCCGGCAGTGGCTGCTGCTAAGTATAAAACCCAAGTCGCGATTTACTCATGATGTGCAGGTGTAAATCCACCCCTAACCCCTCCGAGGAGGGGAATCACCTACTCTTTTGCGAAATTCCCCTCCTCTGGACTAGCCACAACGCGAGTTTTGAGTTAGCGAGCGCAGCTCTTAGGGGTGGGTTAATCGCAACTTGAGTTATAAAGTATAAATGATACTGCGCTAGCAAGTATAAAGTTCATGCTTGATGGTACTTGTATATTGCTAGTTAAACCAACATTAAAAGATGAAAATTGCCTTTTTCAGCGACATTCACGCGAACCTTCCTGCCTTGGAGGCTGTGCTGCAGGACCTAGAGGAGAAACAACCGGACATGGTCTATTGCCTTGGCGACCTGGTAGGGTATAACATATGGGCCAACGAAGTGGTGGAACTTATCCGCCGGCACCGCATTCCCACCATCGCCGGCAACTACGACGAGGGCGTGGGCCTGCACAGCGACGACTGCGGCTGCGCCTACAAAACTGAGGACGATAAAGCCCGCGGCAACCAGTCCATCGATTATACGAACCAGATCATCAGCAGCGGGAACAGGAAGTACCTGCGCGAGCTGCCGCGCCACCTCCGGCTGGAGTTTCAGCCGAGGGAGGGAGAGAAGCTACAAATCCTGATGGTGCACGGCAGCCCGCGCAAAATAAACGAGTACCTGTTTGAGGACCGTCCGGAAAGCAGCCTGGTGCGGCTGCTGGAAGAGGCCGGGGCTGACGTGATGCTGTTTGGCCACACGCATAAGCCGTATCACCGACAGTTGGAGTCGGACGGAAAATATAAACATGCCATTAACCTGGGCTCGGTGGGCAAGCCGAAAGACGGCGACCCGCGCGCCTGCTATGTGCTGCTGGAGCTAGATGAGCATAGCACTGCCGCCGTGGTTAAAAGTATAAAAGTGGAATTCGTGCGCGTGCCATACGATGTGGAGCAGGCCGCCCGCGCCGTGGAGGAAAGCCCGCTGCCAAACGAGTTTGCCGATATGCTTCGCAAGGCTTATTAAAGTATAAAATATAGCTAATTATACTTCCTAACTTAAAGTATACCTATAAATTAAATGGCAACCTGCAATCCAACATATAAACGCCAGCGCCTATCCTTCCTCGACCGCTACCTCACCCTCTGGATCTTCCTGGCGATGGGGCTGGGCGTGGGCTTAGGATACCTGGTGCCGGGCATGGAAGGTTTTATCAACTCCTTCCAGCGTGGCACTACCAATGTGCCCATTGCCTTGGGCCTGATCCTGATGATGTACCCACCGCTGGCCAAGGTGCGCTACGAGCAGCTGGGCAAGGTATTCCGTAACGTCAGAGTGCTGTCGGTGTCACTGGTGCTGAACTGGCTGGTGGGGCCGGTGCTCATGTTCCTGCTGGCCATCCTTTTCCTGCGCGACTACCCCGAGTACATGGTCGGCCTGATCATGATCGGCCTGGCCCGCTGCATCGCCATGGTGATCGTTTGGAACGAGCTGGCCGAGGGAGATAGGGAGTATGCTGCCGGACTGGTGGCCCTTAACAGCATTTTTCAGGTGCTGCTCTACAGCGTCTTCGCCTACCTGTTCATCACGGTGCTGCCGCCATACTTTGGCATCAAGGGCGAGGTGGTCAGCATAAGCATGGGCGAGGTGGCCGAGAGTGTGGCCGTTTACCTGGGTGTCCCGTTTGCCGCCGCCCTGCTCTCCAGGCTGGTGCTGACACGGGTGAAGGGCGAGGCGTGGTTCGAGCAGAAGTTCATCCCGGCCATCAGCCCTATCACCCTTATTGCCCTGCTTTTTACTATCGTGGTGATGTTCAGCCTGAAAGGGAACACTATCGTAAGCATTCCTTTCGACGTACTGCTGCTTGCCGTTCCGTTGATGATCTACTTTGCCGTGATGTTCCTGGTGAGCTTCTTTGCCGGTAAGCTGATGGGCGCAGATTACTCTCAGAATGCGGCTATCTCGTTTACGGCAGCCGGAAACAATTTTGAGCTGGCTATTGCTGTGGCTATCGGGGTGTTTGGCATCAACTCGGGCCAGGCTTTTGTGGGGGTGGTGGGGCCGCTGGTGGAGGTGCCGGCGCTTATACTGCTGGTTAACGTGGCGCAGTGGCTGCGGAAGCGGTTTTATACTTCTAAAGAAGTCCGGGAGAGGGTTATTCGTTAAGCAGCTCCTCCACAAAACAACAGATATCAAGGCCTGCCATATCTTGTGGCGGGCTTTTTTTATACTTCTAGCTCAGATTTCCTTCAGACTTCTTGTTTAATTTACCGTTTCTGAAGAACCTATGAAGATACTTGTAATAGAAGACGAGGCAGCCCTGAAGGACTCCATTGTGGCGTACCTGAAGCAGGAGGGGTATATGTGCGATGAGGCCACCGATTACCGCAGTGCGCTCCTTAAAACTGCCTCCCATACCTATGCCTGCGTGGTGGTAGACCTGACGCTTCCGGGCGGCAGCGGGCTTAACATCGTGCGCTCGCTCAAGGAGAACCACACGGATACGGGCATCATCATCATCTCCGCTAAAAATGCCCTGGATGATAAGATCACGGGGCTGGAGGTGGGGGCCGATGATTACCTGACCAAGCCTTTTCACCTGTCGGAGCTGAATGCGCGGCTGAAGTCGGTGCTGCGGCGGCGTAATTTCAACGGGCAGAAGGTGCTGCGCGTAGGCGAGGTGGAGGTGCAGCCGGAGGCGGCCGAGGCCTCGGTGGCAGGCAAGCCCCTTACCCTCACCCGCAAGGAGTATGAACTGCTCCTGTACTTTGTCTCCAACCGCAACCGCGTGCTCACCAAAGAGTCTATTGCTGAGTACCTGTGGGGCGATCATATCGAGATGCTGGACTCGCTTGACTTTGTGTACACGCACATCAAGAACCTGCGCCGCAAGATCATAGAAGCCGGTGGCCAGGATTACATTCAGACGGTGTACGGGCTGGGCTATAAGTTCATGAGCCCATGAGAGTTCTCACCAAAACCAGTTTATACTATCTGCTGGTGTCGCTGGTGGTGTTTGCGGTGGGCGGCACGGTGTTTTACCTCACCCTGCGCGAGGAGATCTACGATGAGGTGGATGACCAGCTGTTTACCGACAAGGAGAACATCATCGCCTATATCCGCCAGTACGACCGCCTGCCCAACGTTACCTCCGGCATCTCGGAGGCCATCCATGTGAAGCAGGCCGATCCGGCAAATCTGGTGATGGAGCAGTTAAAGGATACCCTCATCTTCAGTTCCTACGACGAGGAGTTTATCCCGTTCCGGCAGCTCACCTTCACGGCCTACCGCCAGGGGCAGCCCTACGAGTACACTATCTACAAGTCTATCATGGATTTCGAGGACCTGACGGAAAGCACGGTGCTGGCCATGGTCTGGATCTTCCTGCTGTTGCTGGTGGGTCTGGTGTTCGTGAACTACTACACCAACAAGTATACCTGGCGCCATTTCTACGATACCTTGGCCAAGATCAAGGGCTATACCCTGAGCCAGCACCAGCCGCTGGCCTTACGGAAGAGCAATACCCGCGAGTTTGAGGAGTTGAACCAGGTACTCCAAAGTATGACCGGCAAGATCCACAGCGATTTCCTGAACCTGAAAGAGTTTACCGAGAACGTGTCGCACGAGATACAGACACCGCTGGCCATCGTGAGCAGTAAGCTGGAGCTGTTCATGCAGTCTGAGAACATCACGGAGGAGCAGGCGCTGCTGCTCTCGGATATGTATGGTGCCCTCAACCGTCTGGCCCGCCTCAACAAGTCCCTGATCCTGCTCACCCGCATCGAAAACCGCGAGTTCAGCGTGGAGGAGCAGGTGCCGCTGCACAGGCTGCTGCAGGAGCAGTTGGCGCATCTGCAGGAGATTATCGCCATGCGCGGGCTGGAGCTGCAGCAGGAGGAACTGGAGGAGGTATACCTGCACATGAGCAGCGGCCTGGCCGACGTACTGCTGCAGAACCTGCTCAACAATGCCATCAAGCACAACAAGCCAGGCGGAAGTATAAAAGTGCTGCTCAACAGCCAGAAGCTCTGCATCCGGAACACAGGAGATGCGCCGCAGGACCAGCCGGAGAAACTCTTCGGCCGCTTCCAGACCGGCCATGATGCCGTGGGGTCGCTGGGGATAGGACTGGCGCTGGTGAAAAAGATATGCGACCTCTACGGCCATATACCCAAGTATAATTATACTAATGGCGAGCATAGCCTCTGTATTTATTTTACAAAATAGCAGCCCGGCTGCCTGTTTCTTCAAATTGTCTTCAAAATCAGCTAGTATACTTGTGTATAGGAAACGATTTAAGGAATAAGCATATGAATATGAGGTTTTTAACCAACTCCTTTCTGGGGTTGGGGATCATGTGGGGGGCTGCCTCGTGCGGCGAACTATGGAATAAGGTAGAGGTGCCGGAGGCTGTGAAAACACAATTTACTGCCCTGTACCCAAGCGTATCCAATGCGGATTGGGAGGAGGAGCCGGAAGGCTTTGAGGCCGAGTTTGAGCTGGGCGGAAGGGAGCGAAACGTGCTGTTCAGCCCAGGGGGGCAGCTGCTGCAGGTAGAGGAGGAGATTGCAGCCAACAGCCTGCCTCCGCAGGTGCTGGCGTACGTGCAGCAGCATTTCGATAAGTATACCCTTGACGAGACGAGCCTGCTGAAGGTAGGCGAGAAGATCAGCTACGAAGTGGATCTGGAACACCGCAATGAGGAGGTGGAGCTCACCTTTGACCAAAGCGGGCAACTGCTGGAGCAGACAGGGGGTGGAACAGGTATAACCGCACCGCAACTGCAGGAGGCGTCGCTGGCGGGTGCGCTGGGTTTGGCGGCCTCCCCTGTAAACGCATTCACCAAGCCGGCAGCCTCCTGGGAGCTGCCTTCTGAGTTGCGCGAGGTATCTGGCATCGCCCTGCTGCCCGACGGGCGCATGGCCTGCATCCAGGATGAGAAAGGGACTATCTTCATTTACAACCTGGCATCTAAGACCCTGGAAGAGGAGTATCCCTTTGGCGAGTCTGGTGACTACGAGGCCATTGCCGTGGACGGTAAGACTGCTTATATCCTGCGAAGCGACGGAACGGTCTTCGAGGTAAATAATTTCATGAGCGCCAAACCAAGTGTGAAGCAGCATAAGTCCGTGCTGGCGGGCAGCCAGAACACCGAGGGCCTGGCGCTGGATAAAGTCAATAACCGCCTGCTGATTGCCTGCAAGGGGCATGACAGGAAGCTGGGCAATAACAAGGGCATCTATGAGCTGGACCTGCGTACCGGGAAAATGAATCCCGAGCCTGTGATCTCGATTCCGTTGGCGCAGGAGCCGCTGCAGGCACCGGCCGGGGATAAGAAAAAGGCAAAGGATGGATACGATGTGCTGCAGCCCTCTTCGCTGGAGATACACCCTCAGACCGGCGCATATTACATGCTGGACGCCGTCAACCAGCGCATCATGGTGCTGGAAAAGGATGGGAAGATCAGCAAAATGGCCCCATTGGACAAGAACCTGATGCGACAGCCGGAAGGATTGGCCTTCGGACCGAAAGGAGAAGTATACATCGCCACCGAGGGCAGCAAAAAAGGAAATGGCGCCATCCTGAAGTATGACGCAGCCTTATAGGCATACATAGTTCCCAAAAGCAGAAAGGGGCAGCGATGTTTTCATCGCTGCCCCTTTCTTATTTCAAATGCCCTTATCTCAGCTCCAGTATCAACGGTGCCTTACTAGGGAGGCTAATTTTAGGCTGGCCCAAGTTGTAGGTTTTGCCGGTGACCACATCAGTGCTTTGCTTTATACTTTGTAATTGAGGTGCGAATTTCTGCAGCTCCAACGCATATGGCTGTTCATTTTTGTTCAGGATGACCATGAGCTTTTTATCCTCCAGCTCGCGGAAGTAAACATATACGCCTTCGTAAGGGGCATAATGTGTCAGCTTACCCTTATGTACCACTTCAGCGTTTTTGCGCCAGTTCAGCAGCTTTTTCGTAAACTGCTGCATCTGCAGCTGTTCTTCTGAAAGGCCCTTGCCGGTAAAAGCGTTTGTTTTATCGCTAGCCCATCCACCTGGGAAATCGGTGCGGATAATGCCGTGGTCGCCTTTTTCCTCGTTGTGCATGAGGATCTCGGTGCCATAGTATACTTGCGGAATGCCGCGCGTTGTCAGGATATAAGCCAGCGCCAGTTTCGTCAGGTCGGCATCCTTGTTCAATTGGGTGTAGATGCGGTCCATGTCGTGGTTGTCTGGAAATACCACCAGGTTCTGCGGGTTGGCATAGAGGAAATCTGTGGCCAGTACATTGTAGAGGTGCAGCCAGCCTGTGTCCCAGCCGCTCTCATCATCCCGCAGAGCCTTGGTCAGGGCATCCTGTATCGGGAAGTCCATCAGGCTGGGCAGGTAAGACGTATAGCCGTTCGGGTTCTGCTTGCCGCGCTGCCAGTAGGCGATGATGGCCGGGTTCAATGACCATTCTTCGCCCACCACGTTAAAGTTCGGATATTCCTCCATCACGCGGCGCGTCCACTCGCTCATAAATGCCGGGTCAGGGTAAGAATAGGTGTCCATTCGAATGCCCCCCAAATCGGCATACTCTATCCACCAGAGCGTGTTCTGGATCAGGTAAGTGGCCAGTAGCTTGTTCCGTTGGTTCAGGTCCGGCATCGACTCCACAAACCAGCCGTCGGTGTGCAGCTTGCGGTCGTAGGCCGAGGCGTAGGGGTCCTGTAGGGCTTCGCGGCGGTGGTTGGTGGTTTTAAAGTCGCCCTGGAAGTTGAGCCAGTCCTCGGTCGGTAAATCATTCATCCACCAGTGCTCCGAGCCGATGTGGTTCAGGATCATATCCATCACCAGTTTGATGCCGCGCTCCTTCGCCTGCTGCGACAGCGCTACATACTCCTTGTTAGAGCCGAAGCGCGGGTCCACCTTGTAGTAATCGGTGGTGGAGTAGCCGTGGTAGGAGGTTCTATTTTGATTATTTTCCAGCACCGGGTTCACCCACAGGGCGGTAAAGCCCATGTCCCTGATGTAGTCCAGGTTTTGGATGATGCCGGTGATATCCCCGCCGTGCCGGCCGCTTTTGTCGGGTCGGTTCAGTTGCTCGGTCATCCCTTTCACGTTGTCATTTTTAAGGTTGCCGTTGGCGAAGCGGTCCGGGGTGATGAGGTAGATGACGTCGGCGGGGGTAAAGCCCTGGCGGCTGGCGGAGTTGGCCGCGCGCTGCCGCAGTTCATAGGTATAGCGGTGCACGGTTTTGTTGCCTTGCTTCAGTTGCAGGGTAAACTTGCCAGGCTTTGCGTGTTGCAGGTCCAGGTTGAGGAAGAGGTAATTAGGGTTTTTTACTTTGATCACGTCTTTAAGCTCCACGCCCGCCTGGTTTAGTTCAGGAGTCAGGTTGCTGATGTTGTCGCCGTGCAGCAGCAGTTGCAGGCTGGTGTCTTTCATGCCGGCCCACCAAAAGGCGGGCTCTACCCGCAGTTGCTGGGCAAAGGCTGCCGAGTAAAGCAGGGTGAGCAGGAGCGAAAGCAGGAGTAGTTTTTTCCGTTGCATGGGCTTTATGCGGTTATAAGTATAGCGGGAGCGATTCCCTGTATATACTTACATAGTTCTTAAAGTATGATTTTATCCCTTCCGGGCCGGTATCTTTATACTTGAGGGAGATATGCCGCCAAAAAAAGAAGCAGGCCACCGTTTCCGGCAGCCTGCTTCAAGTATAAAGGATAGGAAGCTTACTTCAGTAGCACGCCATCCGCCACAAAGCGCAGCTCTTCCCTTGGTTGAGTAATGGCGGCTACTTCCGCCTCCGACTTGCCGGCATCCTCGGCAAAGTGGCGCAGGTCCTCCACAGACACAAGCTCCCGTTTGGCCGTGCCGGTAAACACAACCTGCCGCCCTTCCAGGTTTTCGGTCGGTACAAAGAAGCCGTACTCCCGGAAGGTTACTTTCATGTCGCTGTCATCGCTCAGTTTTACATCCATCCAGCAGCCCTTCTTCTGGCAACTTTGCTTTATTTCAGCGGATACGGTAGCCTGTACCGAGTCCTTCCCTGCCACGACGGCCGCTAAGGCAGTGGCTGGTATCACGTTTTCCTCGGTAAACGCAGCGCCAAACGCTGTGCCCGCCTCCGCCGATAGCGATTCCCCTGCGGTTTCAGTTGCAGGTTGGTTTTGGTTACAGCCGTAAGCCATAGCTGCAAGGAACAGCAGGAGTGTAGCTTTTTTCATGTTTGGTGTTTGAGGTGAAAGATCAACAAAAATAGCAAATTACCGCTCCGTTGCAAGACCTGCGCCTCAGTAGAAAGGTATGGCAGGAGCTATCGTACACTGTGTATAAATCAGGCGCTTCCCTTCATTCGTTTCTTTCTGCTAAGGATGTTATGGTGCAAAGCACCAAGTATTTATACTTTATCGGGCGGTCAGGCTTACCCAGCGGGCGCGGTCTATGGTAATGGTGATGCGGCCGGTGAGCAGCGGCAGGTAACTCGTTGGGACCGAAGCCTGAAAGTCGGATAACCTCAGCTCCAGGGAGGTGGAGAAGTATAGCGAAGCGCTCTCAGGTGAAAAACTGATGGGCACAACCATGTCCTGGGTCGTGTTTTGCAGCTGCACGGCGATCTTGCGCCTGATGGTCTCGGGGCTGAGGTTACCAGCGTTGATCTGCTGCTCCGGCGCCGCTATTGTGATGTAAAGCTGCGGGTATCGCGCCCCAAAAAGCACGTCGTAAGCCATGTTCTGCGGGATGGTGTCCTGGAGCGGAACCAGGGTCTCTACGGGGAGGATGCACTCCAGCTGTTGCAGGTCCTTGTTGTAGCGCACCAGCAACTGGTCCGACATGAACTCGTAGGGGCTGGTGTGCCCATCCAAGGTGAGCAGCACCCGGTTGCTGCCTGTGTAGGGCGTGCGGGTTCGCTGGGCTGCGGCATCTGTAGCGGAAAGCAGCAGCGGGAGCAATAACAAGAGGTATAGCAGGTGTAGATTTCTCTTCATAGGTAGCATGGGGGCGGTGAGGTTTGTTTTACTCCTTCTAACGCAAATGGATAGGGGCAGGGCTATACTTTTCCGGCAGAAATCAGTACAACAAAAAGATTCTGCTCAGCTTAATGGGTGAGGGGGTGGCGAATCCTAAATAAAAGAGGCTTTTGCAAAACTATAACAAGGCTGCAAAAGTATAAATTACTACACGTATATAGGTGCAGCAGGTGCAAGAGCGGAGCCCGCCTTCAGCGCACAGGATAACGGAGCAGAGGATGAACCAGGATAAAAAGAACCAAGTAAACCCAAAGCAGCGGTCAGCCTTTAAGCGGATCGAGCGGATGCACCCGATCAGGATGCTGCTGTACCTGAGCATGGTAGGCATTGGGGTGCTGTTCTTTGTGCTGGTGGTGGCTTTTGCCCGTACCGGGGGATTTCCGCCAGGGCAATTCGATCTTCCGAAGTTCTTCAGCATCAGTACCATTATTCTGCTTTTTAGCAGCTATACCATCTCCAAGGTGCCTCGCTTTTATAAGCAGGAAAAGTTAAAGAAAATGGCGCGCTACCTGGGCGCTACACTTGGCCTCGGGCTTCTGTTTATCGGGGCACAGCTCATCGGCTGGAACGAAATGACGAAAACGGGCGTGTACTTTTCCGACAAATCTTCCGGCACCTACCTGTACCTGATTTCGGCGCTGCACATCCTGCACCTGTTGGGTGGTATTATTTTTCTGTCGTTTATGGTGTTTAAGACGATCTATGTGAATAGCGACGCCGTGCGCAGCCTTGTCTTTATCCGTGACCCTTTCCGCCGTCTGCAGCTTTCCATGCTCAACAGTTACTGGCATTTTCTCGATTTTCTGTGGCTGGGCCTGTACCTAGTGCTGCTCTTTATTGCCTAAGTGTAAATTGATTGGGTAAGCAAAGTATAACCTCTTGTTGAGGATAGTTATGTGCTTTCCGCTCCTCCTAAAGTATAAGCAGGAATCCCCGCCAAAGTATAAAGCCTTGGCGGGGATTCCTGTTTCTGGATTTTTTCTTCCGCTACCGGACAATAGTAACGCTGCCTTTGTAGGTAGTGGTGCCGTAGTCGATCACGTAAAAATATACGCCGTCGTTGACCTCGCTGCCGTCCCACCTGAAGCTGCTGTCGGTGCTGCGGTATACTTCGCGCCCCCAGCGATTGTAGACCTTGATGCTGGTGAAGGTGGCGGTACAGAACTCAGGGGGCAGGTTCGGGATGTAGAAGAAATCGTTCTTGCCATCGCCGTTGGGGGTGAAGATGTTGGCCGGCACGTAGTCGGCGATCTTGGGTGCCTCTACCCGGAACTCCATCGTCAGGCGCTGGGGCTGCGGATCGCAGGCATCCTCCTGCAGTATAAAGTTGACGCGCAGCACCTCTTGTTGGGCGGCAGGGCAGTTGGCCACCCAGGTGAACTTGCCCTTGGCCTCCCCGGCGGCGCCCGTAGCCGAGAACGCCATGCCGTAGTCTGCCAGGTTGAAGCCTTCCCCCTCTGCCGAAAGAATCAGGTTGTTTAGGTCCAGGTCCAGCCCTTCAAAGTTGGCCTCAAAGGCATCGTCCAGCTTCAGGGCAAAGGTAGACGTGCTTTGGTCTGAGGTAAGGGTGGGCGCGTTGTTGGGCGCCTTTAACACAAACTCCAGCGTCAGTTCCTTATCCGGCGAGGAGTCGCAGGCTTCCTCGGCCAGGCTGAATTTCACACGCAGGTTGTCTTGCTGGTATGCCTCGCAGGTGGGGGTCCAGGTAAATACGCCGTCTGCCGCGCCGGCTCCACCCGTGCTGCTGAACTGCATGCCATACTGCTCCAGCGAGGAGCCTTCTATGCTGGCCAGGAGCGAGAGCATGTCCTGGTCCACATCGCGACCAAAGATGTTGGCGCTAAAAGGCTGCCCCACCTCCAACTCTATCGTGGTGATCTCCTGGTCTGAGCCGATGGTAGGCTCATGGTTATTGGAGATCGTCCTTACCTCAATCGTCTCGGTCCGGGTCTTCTCCTCGTTACAGGCCGTGCTCCTGACGGTAAAATCCAGCGTATACTGCTCTTTCTTCATCGTCTCGCAGGTGATGTCCCAGGTGAAGGGGGAGGTAACCTCTCCGGGGCCGCTTCTGTTCTCGAAGCTTATCTGCTCAGTTGCTATATCAAAGTCTCTGCCTGCGGCGGAGAGCAAGACCTCGTCTTTGTCTGGGTCCAGGCCCAGCACGTTAAAATCAATACGGTCGCCCTCCCGCACCTCGAATACGCGCTTGCTGGTGGAGAGCGTTACGGCTGGCGGCGCGTCGGGCAATGGGTCGATCACAAAGCTTACCCGCACCGTGTCCTGCCGGGGCAGGCTGCAGCCATCGTCCTTCACAATGAAATCCATCTGATAGACCTTGCCCTCGGTACTGAAGCATTCATCAAAGCAAACGGTGGCACTTAACGTGTCCTGGCTTGTGCCCTGGTTGATAATGCCCCTGGTGTCGCCGGTAAAAGTATAACTTGCGTTAGAGAAGTTAACCGGCCGCGCCCGCAGCTCCACGTACTCGCTCATATCCGGGTCGGTGAAGAACACGTTCAGGCAGCGTTCGGTACTGGAGGAACTGATTCGCAGCACTTCCCCCTCCTGGTAGAGATTCTTTTTGCCTTTCTGCTGAGCGATCACCTGGGGCGTCTGGTTGCGGGGGCAGTCCAGCACCAACACCTGGAAATCGCGCCTTACCTCGCCTATTTTCGCTCCGTTGCGGTACTCCTGCACCCGGATACCAAATACGAAGAGGCCTTTGCGATCCGGACGCATCGTCAGCATGCCGCTGTTCTGGTCTATGTTCAAGGCTGGTGAGCCCTGTATCTGGGTGGAGGTGTTGTAGCCCGGCAGCCACTGGATGAGCGGGTAAGGGGCTGGCATCGGGGCCCTGATATAGCTGGGCGGGTAGGTGATGTTGTAGTAGGCCGGCTCGTCTGGATAGGTATAGCCGTTGAGGGGGGTGACCATGTCGTAAACCAGTGAGTCTCCGTCCGGGTCGGTGCCGTTAAACTCGAAATAGAACAGTTCATCCACGCAGGCGTAGTCGCTCAGGGGCGGGAAAAGGATAGGAGAGGAGTTCTCGAAGAATTGGCCGCTCTTGATAACCGGCGGAAACTCCATGTAAAACACCTGCGCGGCGTCCTCCGGCCTTACAATGTTGTTGATGGTGCGGTTGCGGCAGCAGCGCTCCCAGGTTATATAATAGCCGTCTGGCTCGTTGTAGATGTTCGGGTCCAGGTAGATGTTGGAAGTATAAATGATCTTGTCCGTCACCAGCTCACCCACCGTGCAGGCAATATTGGTATAAGGCACCCGGGTGGTGCTGGACTGGTTCAGGGTGACACGGCCAACGTTCCTGTTGGTTGCCTTGCTGAAGATGTTGGCAGAGACATAGGGGTCTTTCGCGCCGATGCTTCCATTTACCACATCAAAGTAAAGGTTCAGGCTTAGCTTGTAGTTATATCCGCTCAGGTGTTGCATCTCAAACTCGCCGCCCACAATATGCGTGGCACGCGCGGCATAAAAGCTGGTGCACATCAGGAAAGTCAGGAGGAGTAAACGTTGCAGCATAGCGTAGCCAGGGTGTTAAGGTAAAATTCTGACTTAAATATAGCAGAACCTGCGGATAATTAAACAGTTTCTAAGAAGATTATACTATACTGCTGTGGCTGCTGTTGTTCTTTCAGGCAGGTTTATTTGCGGGGCAGCTCGTGCGGCTGCAGCGTTTTCTCCAGGAGTTCCTCAAAGGGCAGCGGTTTGGAGAAGTAGGCATCCTGGTAGCTGTTGGCGGCAAAGCGGATAAAACCGGGTCGCTTGTTTACTTTTATGTAATCGAGCAGCACGTTGCCATAGAGCTGGTTGCAGAGGCTGGAGCCGGGCAGGTCGGAGGCGGGAGGTGTCAGCAGCAGCTTCTCTATTTCCTCGGTGTACCGCTCGTGCCGCACCTGCAGGCTGTTGCCGCTATGTAAAGTGTAGCCCTGCTGCTGCACGCGGTCTTTCAGAAGCTGGAGAAAAAAGTTAAAATTCTCAGCTCCTATACTTGGGTCATAAAAGAAAATAGCGCCTCTCAGGTGCTCCTCCGAGATCACCTGCACCCGGTACCGGGCAGGTAAATCAGCCTTTTTATAATGATAGGCGGTAAAAAACGGCCCCGTCCAGTGCAGGTACGTCTGGTTAGAGAGCCACGCTTGGTAGGCGTGCATAAACTTTGCCGAGCGCTTTGTAACGCTGCAGGTGGGCAAATTCTTTCTATAGCCCAACAATCGCTTGAAAAAATCGTTAAATGGCATCTGATTATTTACCTGATAAACATACTTTGCCCAAAATAGTTTTTAAGCTATACCTCTGGCCAGCCATACTTGGGTGGTGTTTTACGAAAAGTGCTTTTAAAGAATCTGAGTTTAATTTAACGATCAAGCGCCAGCTGCGCATTGTGGGCCGGAAGTATAAACGGCTGCTGCCCCGCTGCTGCAAACCCTGAAACCGAATGGAAATACTGACACAAGAACTCGAGACTAAGAAGCGGCTGCTACAGGAGAGTAACAGGCTGCTGAACGCGCAAATAAAGGCTGCCAAAGATGCTATGGACGAGGCCCAGGAAAGCGCAAACGATCATCAGGGAGCCATGGAGGACAAATTTGAGTCGTTCCGGGAGAACTGCCAAATACAGCGCGACATGTATGCCCGACAGCTGGACGAATTGATGACCACTCAGAGCGTGCTGCGCCGCATCAATGCCACCAAGCTGAACCACGATGTATCATTAGGAGCGGTGGTGCATACGGAACTGCAGAACTACTTCATTGGCGTGAGCCTGGGGCAGATAGTTTTGGATGGGGAGAGCTATTATGCTATTTCTGGCCTGTCGCCGTTGTTTAAAGCCATGATGGGCAAAACAACGGGAGAAACGTTTGAATTTAGAGACAAAAGCTATAAGATATTGCAAGTATTTTAGAATCTGAGATTTTTACCCAAACATTAAAAACCCACGGGACCAGTTTTGAGTTAAAAGGTTGGTAAAGGGTTAATAAAAGGGGTTAGCTGTAATCAGCTAACCCCTTTGCTTTTATATACTTTCTGAGGCTTACTCTACCCTCGTCCAGTACTGCGTGCGGCCAATCAGCGAGATGCCAATGTACCCTTTCACCTCCATTTTGTCTTTGCCGGTCATCTTCATGTAGCAGCTGTAGGTTTTGCCGCTCTCCGGATCGTAAATGGTGCCATCATCCCACTTATTGTTGCCGTCATACTCAAAGCCATCCATAAACCGCATGCCTATCAATGGTCTGCTGCGCAGTTTCTTATCCGGGTTGTTATCGTCCAGCTTGGGCTTGCCGTTGCGCAGGGGCTCCTTTAGCGATACGATCTTACCGCACAGCTTGTCTCCGCACTTGTAGATCTCAAACTTGGCCTTGCCCTCTTCATTCGTCCAAAGCCCGATCGGTGACATGTTCTGGGCCCAGGCGGCTGATGTAAATAGCATGAGCATTAAAAGGGGTAAGAGGTGCTTTTTCATGGGGTTAGATTAGATGTTTGTTTACTATGTAATTTAAGAAAAAAAATCAATTACCATTTGTGCCAGTTCCAAAATTCGGGCCAGGTTATTAATTGTTTTTAGCTCGAGCAGGAAGGCCTGGTAGAGCAGGGGTAGTATTCATTTTTGTCTTATAGGGTTTTGCTTTCCAGGTGGTTACGAATATGCTAGCCGCAGGAGACGACGGTTGGCCTTTGAAGTATAACGGCAGGGGCTGAGGCACTTGGGGAAAGGATGAAAACAAACACGGAAACATTGTGAACTATTCGCCGTTTTTTTACCTTTATACACAAGTGAGTGGCGGGTGCCACGGCCTTTAAGCCACAGGTTGCTTGTAAAAGCGCAGCAGCGGCTTAAGGTTTATGTCGGACTAAAGAGAAAGGAGGTGCTATGTCTAATCCATCGGTCGTCTTAGTAAGCCAAGGTAATAATGCTCACGTAAAAGGTGAGCTGGCTTAGTAAGCAGTACTGGCTACTGCTTACGCAGATAGCGATTTACCTTTGGTCTTCTTACAAGATGGTAAACTGAAACACAGGGCGCCGCTTACTGAGAAATTGAAGGATTCCTGAAACACCTGGTGTAACTTGACGGGCTACATCAGGTGTTTCTTTTTTATGCCTGCCCTAACGTATAAAACCTACAGGTCGTCTTTGTAGATGCTGTTGTTACGCATGCGCCTTTCCTGCACAAAAGAGCCCACGTAAAAGGCCACGGACGCAAAACTGCTGAGCCCCATCAGCAGCAACAGGACATGGTACAGGTTCCACTCAAAGCTCTCCGGTTCTATTTGCCAGATCATCAACAGGCCTGCCAGCAGCGTGAGTGCCGTAACCGTGTTAAACACAAAGCGGTTGTGCTTGCGCAGGTGGTAGGTGCAAGCCAGCAGCAGAATGCCTAGGAATGGGGCGAGAAGTGCCATAGGCGGCCTCGCCGGATGGGTGAAGTATAAAATCAGGCCGGCCACGATAAGTACCAGCGCATTCAGGGTATTAATAAGATAAGGGTGTACCATAGCTAAGAGATTTACCCGGTAGGGCCACCGCGGCCCTGCTATGGTTGCTTGTACGAAAAAACGCGGAAGTGTTATACTTGCTTACAGTACACGGCGCACCTGCAGAAAACGCACCTCATAGCCGCTACCTTCCACTTGGCTTAACTTCACGCCCCCGTTCGACGAGGAATGCACGAACTCAATGGTATCGCCGGGCTGGGAGATGACAATGCCCACGTGGCCGGGCTCACGCACCTGCGGGTTCGTGCCGGTAAAGATCACCAGGTCACCCGGGCCAGCCTCCTGCCGTGTTACCTGCTCACCCTCCTCGGCCTGCATGCACGAGGAATGAGGCAACGCCACGTCATACCGGTCATACACGTGCGTAATAAAACCGGAGCAGTCAAAACCTTCCGGTGTCTCACCGGCCCAAACGTATGGCGTTCCCATTAATGTCAGCGCATAATTTACCAATTCCTGGGTCTCATCCGCGGAAGCATTTTCCCTTAGGTTGGCTGTAACTGTAGGCTTATCGGCAGCTTTTCTGGCAGAAGCGGCAGGGTAGTTGTGTGCCACCGCAGGCCTTGCTTCGGAAGCATCAGTATAGTTCGAGTTGGAACTGGCAAAGTGCTGCGGCATAAAGAGCAGGAGCAGGGCCAGTAGTGCAACCGGGGAGATCATGATGAGCAAAGTCTTTTTCATAGTGTGGTGTGTTTGGTTCGGTAGTGATACTAAAGAAAACTTCGTGCCAGGTTTTGCACCAAATTCTTTAGCTATAGGCTGTTAGTAAGAACGCCTTAGCTATAACATCAGTCACCTGCTTAAAAGTTCTACCAACCATCAGCCAGCCTTAATAAGCGAAATCCGATCATTCACAAAGTATGGTGTCCGGAATGGCAAGAGTATAGTATAATAATACGACTAATAAATATAGAAATGAAGCCTTGGAACAGTAGCTTAGCTATAATCAGATGGAACTATACAAGACAGTCTCTGTGGAAGTATTTTGCGACGAGACACGGAAGCGCCTTTTTCTGAGGTGTCTGGAACGGCTCAGTACCAAGGAGTTTAGAGAGGGGCTGCTGGAGGCGCTGCACTGTGCGGAGATGCACCATATTAAGCAGTGGCTGCTGGACCTGCGGGAGATAGGGGAGTTGGATGAGGAGGAGGAAGGATGGCTGCAACGGTATTTCTTCCCCAGCATGATGGCAAAACTTGGCACAGGCAATTACGTGGCCATGGTTTTGTCGGAGAAATGCTATACTATGCTGCTCCACGAGGCTGGCAAGTATGGGTTGCAGAGCTATAACGAGGTCATCATTATTAAAAACTTCTGCCAGATACAAGATGCGATCCGTTGGCTCGATACTAAGCCCCCGCACGCGGCCTAGCGTCAATCACGGCATCAGTTGTTTGTACAGGGATTTTGAAAAACAGGGTAATTGTCGTAAAATGCCTGTTTAACAAAATACATCCCTTATACAAACATGCTCAAACACAACCGATTTAAACTACCACTCTTAATTGTTCTATTCCTGAGTCTGGGGAATGCGGCGGCGGCCCTGGCGGCAGAGCTGCGTTATACCCTCTCCATGCCCGAGCCACACACGCACTACTTTGAAGTGGAGGCGGAGCTGAGTGGCGCCCGCAATAAATACATCGATTTTACCATGCCCGTATGGGCGCCGGGCTCTTACCTGGTGCGCGAGTTTGCCAAAAACGTGGAAAGCTTCGAGGCCACCGACGGAAACGGAAAGGCACTGCGAAGCGAGAAAATTGACAAGAACACCTGGCGCGTGTACAGCAACAAAGCCCGTGTGGTGCGCGCTAAGTACGATGTGTATGCTTATGAGATGAGCGTGCGCACAAGTTTCCTGGACGCCTCGCACGGTTATGTGAACGGCACTAGCATCTTTATGTATCCGGAAGGGTATGAGAAGCAGCAGGGCACGCTGGTGGTAAAACCCTTTACTGGCTGGGATAAAGTTTCCACCGGACTGAAAAGCACCGGTAAGTTCACCTATACTTTCCCGAACTATGACATCCTCGCGGACTCTCCGCTGGAGATCGGTACGCATGAGGTATACGAGTTTACGGCCGCAGGCGTGCCGCACGAACTGGCTATGTACGGCGGTGGCAACTATGAGCCAAAGAAGCTGATGGCCGACATGACCAGGGTGATTGAGGAGGCTGTAAAGCTGATGGGCGAGCTGCCAGTAGACCGCTACGTATTTATTGTACACAACCTGGAGCGCGGCGGCGGCGGACTGGAGCACCTGAACTCTACCACGTTGCAAACCTCCCGCTGGAACTATGGCAACGAGAGCAGCTACCATGGTTTTCTGGCGCTGGTGGCCCATGAGTACTTCCACCTCTGGAACGTGAAGCGCCTGCGCCCCGCACCGCTTGGCCCTTTTGATTACAACAACGAGAACTATACGCGCCTGCTGTGGGTGTCGGAGGGCATCACCAGCTACTACGATGACCTGCTGGTGCGCCGTGCTGGGTTCTACTCGCCGGACCGCTACCTGGGCATTGTGGCCGGGAGCATCAACTCGGTGGAGAACACCCCAGGCAATAAAATTCAGACGGTGGCTGAATCGAGCTTCGATGCCTGGATCAAGTATTACCGCCGCAACGAGAACTCGAGCAATGCGGAGGTGTCTTACTACACCAAGGGCGGCGTGCTGGGCCACCTGCTGAATATGGAGATCATGGAGGCCACGAATGGCGAAAAGAGCCTGGACGACGTGATGCGCTATATGTATGAGCGCTACTACAAAAAGTTGGACCGCGCCTTTACTGAGGCTGAGTTCAAGGAGGCCATCGAGAAAGTATCCGGCCGTAATATGGATGCCTTTTTCCGCAGCTTTGTGCACGGCACCGAATCGCCGGATTACAACACGTATTTTGACGCGGCGGGCCTGCAGCTGGTGAATACAAACGAGGGCAGCAAGGCTATCAACTGGGGAGCCTCCACCTACATGTCGGGGGGCAAGCTGATGGTGCGTGGCGTTAGCCGTGGCAGCAGTGCCTGGGAGGCCGGGCTGAACGCGAACGACGAGATCATTGCCTTTAACGGCTACCGTGCCAGCGATAACCTGGAAAGCCAGATAGCAAGTATGAGCATCGGAGATACGGCCGAGGTGCTCATCTCCCGTGACGGCAGGCTGCAGACGCTGGAGGTGAAGATGCTGCAGGACAACAACGTGCGCTACCAGTTCATCCGCGTGGACAACCCCACGCCAACACAGGAGAAGATCTTCAACACCTGGCTGAACATCAGCAACAGCTAAGTATAAAGTATATACTTTAAACTGCAAAGGCCGGCGCTTAATCGTCGGCCTTTGTTTTTATACTTTATACCCCCGGTGCGGTTACACCGCACCTACCTTTAAAGGAGCAAACAGGGATTCCGGACGAATGTCTATCTGCCAAAGGATAAAATCACTTCTACTTCTCATATTTATACTTGTGGCAACGCTAAAGCCGCGGCTATTGTATCTGATACCCAGTCCTTGGGTTGAGCGCCTTGTGAGATCCGGTGCCCTGTAAGGGCAGCGCCTTGGCGCAGGAGGGAACACAGCGCGATGCCAAAGGACGAGCCCTCTCGGGCTTGAGAGCAGAAAGTATGAGGTGAAACGATAGATATGTAAATCTACAGGATGAACGGAAGCTAGAAAGGATAACTTGGCTCAGGTTGCGGCAAGTAGAGGCTCATGGAAGGCACAAGCGGACGCTTGCGCCAGAGAAGTATGAAGTATAGCTGAAATATAAAGCATAGCCAAAGTATAGCTTGTATCAAGTAACAGGAAACGGCGGCTTGTGGAAGTATGGCTGAAGTATAAATGTTTGGCCTACGCGGATTTGGAAATCCGCAGCAGCATTAATTCCAGGCAAGGATGTCCGGAACAGCGCGGGACACAAGCAGACTCTTGCGCCAGCGGAAAAACTAAGAAATCATGGCTCGCGCGGATTACAAATCCGAGGCTATTATACTTCCGGATTTCAAATCCGGAAGAGCGGAAGCAAGTATAAAGTATGGCTAAAGCAAGTATGGCTCTGTGCGCCAGTCGGGTTGAAAACCCAACGAAAAAAAGGACACGGGCTGCAAGCCCGCGCCAGCGGAAGGTAGCTATGAAGGTATAAAGTATAGCCAAAGTATAAACGGCACAAGCGGACGCTTGCGCCAGAGAAGTATAAAGTATAGTTCAAGTATAAGTATGGCTTTTCAAGCCGGTCGGGTTGCAAACCCGACGCCATAATAGGACACAAGTCTGAAGATTTGGACCATGAAAGGGCCTGTTATAAGTTACACTTCCACTTCCATATACATCACAACATAGGTTTTTATCTATACCTTCTAATCCAGTCGGAAAGAAGCGCTCACCACCGCCGTAATTTCTTTTTCTATGGAAGTGGCGTCGTTAATGCCGTAATCCGCAATCATGTTAGAGTTAACCGGCGTGATCTGTATAACACCCATACGGGCATTGGTGATGGAGCCGAGGTCGCTGCCGGTGGCTTCGGCTATCTTGCGGGCTCGGTTCAGCGCATCCTTGGCGGCATCCGCCTGTATCTCAATCTTCAGGTCGGCCAGCTTGGTGTAGTAGTACTCGGGCGGCATCACCATGATGTTGATTCCCTGGCGCACCAGCGAGGTCATGTCCAGCGAAACGGCCTTTATCTGCTGCACATCCTTGGAGGTCACCTGTACCATTTGGTTGGCATTATACTGTATGATGCGGTTGGTGCTGTAGCCTTGGCTGGTTACTTCGTAAATCGGGTTCAGGTTGATTGTTTGGAGCTCTACATCGGCATCGTTAAAGCCTTTTTCCTTGAGGTAATTCAGCACACCGGGGCGTTGTTCCAGCAGGCGCCGGTAGGCTGCCTCAGCGGTGGGGGCCTCCGCCTGAATGCTGCTGCGCAGAATGCCTAGGTCAGAGGTAATCTCCCGCTTGGCGGAGCCGGTAACGTTGATGGTCTGGTTTGCCTGGTCGCGGAACCTGAAGACCTGCGACAGTAAAACGGCGCAAACGATCAGGCTGATGCCAAGCACGAGGGATGGGAGCAGGAGGTGATTTCGGTTCATGGCCTATAAACGTAAGGAAATATGAATATAGTATAAATTAAATTATTTGTACTTTTCTAAATAGTCCCTTGCTTCGTTATAGGCCTTGCCAGCATGACTGGTTAAAATGCAGGCTATAAAAGTTGCACGGTAAGTACTTGTTTATTAATTTATAGCTATGTAAATTTCGTTTTCATTACGCGCTAAGTTTGCACTCGTATGGTGATATTTAATACCCCGGGCGTTAATATTACTTTTCAGGAACAGGAGAAGCTGCTGCTGATCCATTGGCTTAAGAAGCCAAACATGGAACTGCTGATGGAAGCTTACCTACGTGCGCTCCAGTTTGTCTGCGAAAACCGGCAGACGTACTATTTCTGTACCGATCAGACGCTGATCGGACCCCTGGACAGGGAACAGGAAGCCTGGCTGAACCAGGAGTATTACCCTGAGGTGTACGCGTGCATCCAGGATGAAATTTACGCGGCCGTCGTTTTCTCTAATGCCCATTTCAAGGCTATCGTTACCAATTACCAGGTGCCGGCAACCTTGCCGCAGCGGCACTTTATCCAGTTCAACTATTTTACCAAACAGCAGGAGGCGCTGCAGTGGCTCTCCGATGTGAAAAAAGGCCAGGATGTGGCTATTATCTCGCCCACAAACTGACCTTTTATACTTCTCTTTACTACTGGGGCCGCATCAAGGGAAAATACCCAGCGCCTCGTAGCTCACACCAATCTTCTCAATAGCCGTCAGGAAGGCCGCTGAGCGCAGCCCGGGTGTTTTTTTCTGCACCATCACCTCCCTTATTTCGTGGTACGCATTGATCATGGTGTCCTCCAGGCCTGATCGAACCAGGCCTATCTCGTCCGCTCCCTGTGTCAGGAAGGCCCTTTCCTGCGAAGACATACTTTTGCCGGAACTCGTCTCGATGGCATTCACAAGGCGGCGGTAGCTGGCCTCTTCCGCACGCTTGCCCATCCTGCCAAAGCGCACGTTCGACAGGTTCTTGAGCCACTCAAAGTATGAAACCGTTACACCGCCCGCGTTCAGGTACAGGTCTGGCAGGACAACAATGCCGTTTTTGAGCATGATATCCTCCGCCTCCCGGGTTACGGGCCCGTTGGCGCCCTCTGCCACGATCTTTGCTTTAATCCTGCCCGCGTTGCCGCTATGTATCACGTTTTCCAGCGCGGCCGGAAGCAGAATATCACACTCCAGTTCCAGCATTTCCTCCGAGTTCTCGAAGTTTTTGCAGTCTTTGAAGTTGAGGATTGAGCCGTTCTCGCTGCGATGCTTAAAAGCCTCCTTTACGTCGATGCCATTCTCGTTGTAAATACCTCCCTCGCGCTCAGCTATACCTGTAATGATGGCTCCGTCCTGCTGGCAGAAGAAGGCTGCGTGGTATCCCACGTTGCCCAAGCCCTGCACAATCAGGCGCTTGCCTTCCATGGAGTTGCCGGTCAGGCCTTTGCCTTTCAGCATCTCTGTATCGGCCAGCAGCTCGCGCAGGCCAAAGTAAATGCCCAGGCCAGTAGCCTCCGCGCGGCCCCTGATGCCTCCCTGACCCACGGGCTTGCCCGTAACGCAACCCAGCGCATTGGTCTCGCCATACTTCAGCGCCTGGTAGGTGTCGGCAATCCAGGCCATCTCGCGGCTGCCGGTGCCGTAGTCGGGAGCAGGCACATCCATACCCGGGCCTATCAGGTTTTTCTTGATCAGCTCGGCAGCGTAGCGGCGGGTTACCCTCTCCAGCGTCTTAACCGAGCTGGTTCTGGGGTTGATCTTCACACCTCCTTTGGCACCGCCAAAGGGCACGTCCACCACGGCGCATTTAAACGTCATCAGGGTGGCCAGCGCCTTTACCTCGTCCTCGTCTACCTGCATGCTAAAACGGATGCCGCCTTTAGACGGGAGCTTATGGTGGCTGTGCTGTACCCGAATTCCTTCAATTACCTCAATATGGCCGTCTATCTCAACCGGGAACGATACTTTGTACACGCTGTTCGTCGCTTTGATCTGCGCCAGGATGCCGGGGCTGAGCCGGGAGTAGCTGGCAGCGTGGTCGAAATATTGATGGACACTGTCTAAGAATTTTTTGCCTTCGTTAGGTGAATTTGCCATACAAGTGTTCTTTTATGGGATGATGATTTGCTGATTTAAGAACGTGGCAGGAAAGTATTTGTTCTCTGAGACGCTTTTTCGGGTATTTCCGGGGAAGGTATTGCGCTTGGTATAGAATAAGTTAGAAAAGTCAGGTTGTTATAAAACGTTATATTATATATTAAATAAATTTTATATACTTGTTTGTAAACTTTAAAATGATCAAATTTACATCGCTATCATTACAATAGCAGCCACTGAACCTGATGCGTAACCACGCCAGGGATGCACCTGCTGCTTTCTCTTTAGTTTCCCTTAGTACCTGGACTTATACTTATAGATAGAATTAACGGAGTGGATACTTTGGCAAAGAAACATGCATTGAACATGCCCCTGCCGCAGACGGAGAAATTACGTGTGACTTATGAGAGGCAGGAGCAGACGCTACGAATCACCTGGCAGGGGGATGTAAGCTCGCAGGAGCTGAGGGAGGGGTATAACCAAATAATTGAGCTGGTACGAAGGCTGAAACCTGTAAAGTGGCAGTTGGACCTGCAGAAACGCGGTACGATAAAGCGCGAGGACCAGCGTTGGATCTTTGAGCATGTATTCCCGGAAGTGTTGGCTATTGTTAACGACGATGTTTTTGTGGCCGTGGTGCTGCCCGTGTTCCTGATGCACGACCTGGTGAGCGAGTTGAACGGCGATGAGCTGATGCAGGAGGGGAACTTCCTGATCATGCAGCACTTTATGTACCCCGAACAGGCCCAACGCTGGCTAAACGAAATGTACCAGATCAAGACCGGTTCTAACGTATAAAATCAGCCCTAAAGTATAAAGGCCCGTGCTGTAGCTACAGCACGGGCCTTTATACTTTAGGGCTTGCCGAGGTTATTTCACCTGCAGTAGCTCCACGTCGAAGATCAGCGTAGAGTTTGGCCCGATTACGTCGCCGGCGCCTTGCGCTCCGTATGCCAGCTCTGCCGGTATAAAGAGTCTCCACTTGGCGCCTTCCTTCATTTTCTGCAGCGCCTCTGTCCAGCCCGCTATCACGCCGTTTACCGGGAAAGTGGCCGGCTGCCCGCGCTCATAAGACGAGTCGAAGGTGGTGCCGTCGATCAAAGTGCCATGGTAATGGGTGGTAACTGTATCGGAGGCCGACGGAGATTTGCCCGTTCCTTCCTTCAGCACCATGTATTGCAGGCCGCTTGGCAGCGTCTGTACACCTTCCTTGTTCTTGTTATCAGCCAGAAACTGTTCGCCGGCCTGCTTGTTGGCAGTGCCCGATGCGTTCTGCTTCTGCGACATTTCCTGCTGCAGCGCCATCATAGCCTCCTGTACCTCCTGCTGCGACAGCGCGGAAGGGGTGCCAGCCTGCACATCTTTCAGCCCTTTCATAAACGACTCGGCCTCCACCTCAATGCCTTGTTTCTTCAGGTTGGTAGCCATGTCGCGGCCAATGATGTAGCTGATTTTTTCTTTTAAATCCATAGTATGCGGTTTTGCACCCACTGGTGCGGTTTAGTATGAAAGTTTAGCCCTTCCGGGCTTGTGGTACAAAGCTACTGTTTTTCGGCCCGATGCCAAAAGCAGCGGCGGTTAGCTTACCCGGCCACGCTTATAGACGAACAGGGCTACCTCTTATTAGGAAGTAGCCCTGTTGTTTTATTACAAGTGGTTACAGGTACATATGATATGGTTACAAGTACATATGATAATCTTCGTCTTTCATATCAAGACGAATGTCTGCCGAAGTAAGCCAGTTTCTCAGAACTAGCGCTACCGAGGTGCTCAGCAGAAGCACCGACGAAATGGATGCGAACTGTCTCATAATAGTAAGGAGGTAAAGGGTTAGACTTGCTTCTAGAAACGCGTTTCTGCCGTTAAGGTTACCCTGCTGGATAACTTATACATTAGTAGTTTGTTATGCTTCTGTTAACACGATTTTTGGCAGGAAAAAGGATCTTAATTTGAAATAGAAGTATACCAGGTGGCCTTGGTAAAATATAAATTATTTCTTTCCGCATGCGTCGGGGAGAGCTTGCCCAGAAATATCTGTGCAGCATTAGCTGGCTTTTATTGAAAAGATTCGCATAACTTTGCAACCTGAAACACAAAATGCATCCACTGCGACTACATATTCGCCCTTTTAGTACCTGCGCTTTGCGTGCCGGTATGGTGTCGGCTTCGCACCATCTCTCGCTGTGCGATAAACTCAACGGTTACTGTCTGCATTTTTACACAACCCCCAAAGACTTTAGCTGATCTGCCCAGCGTTGCCGCCTTGCCTTTTTCCCTGTAACGCTGGACCCCATGCCTTAGTCTTCTCCCAATAGTTCTAACATCAGTATCCTATTCCTTATATTTTATGGCAACGACTATTAGCGTCAGGCGCACGTTTTCATACGTGTTAGTAAGTGCTTACTTAGTTACGCTTTTTTTATCCATTTTCGATAGGCAAATGCTCTGGCTGCTGCTGTTACTGGGGCCGCTGCACCTGGTGTACCTGTATAACATCCGGCAGGCAAAGCACACTCTGCTGCGCAACTACCCGCTGGTGGGGTACCTGCGCTACTTCTTCGAAAGTATTCGGCCGGAGTTCCGGCAGTATTTTTTTGAGTCCGACACCGACGGCAAGCCTTTTAGCCGGCGCCAGCGGTCCATCGTGTACCAGCGCGCCAAGAACCAGCGGCAGACGGTGCCGTTCGGAATGCACAGCAACAGCCTGGAGGTAGGCTACGAATGGATTGCCCATACCATGTTCCCGGTGCACGTAAAGGTGGAGGACCTGCGTGTAACCGTGGGCAGCAGTCGCTGTAAGCAACCCTACAGCGCCAGCATCTATAACATTTCGGCCATGAGCTACGGCTCCCTGAGCAAGACCGCCGTGACGGCCCTAAGCGCAGGCGCCAAACTGGGCGGCTTTGCCCACAACACCGGCGAGGGCGGCGTTAGCCCGTTCCACATAGAAGGGGGCGGCGACCTGATCTGGCAGATTGGCACGGGCTACTTCGGCTGCCGCGACAAAAACGGCAATTTCTCGGAGGACTTGTTCCGGGAGCAGGTGGCGCATCCGCATATAAAGATGGTGGAGATAAAGCTGTCGCAGGGCGCCAAGCCGGGGCACGGCGGTATACTGCCAGCCGCCAAGAACACGCCTGAGATAGCGGCCATCCGGAAAGTGGAGCCGTATACAACGGTCGCCTCGCCTCCTTCGCATTCCGCTTTCAAAGATCAATTTACTTTGTTACTTTACATCGAGAAACTGCGCGTGCTCTCGGAGGGAAAACCTATCGGAATAAAACTATGTATTGGTAATAAGCAGGAGTTTGAGCGCCTGTGCCAGGAGATGATGCACAACCGCATCTACCCGGACTTCATCACCATCGATGGGGCGGAAGGGGGCACGGGAGCCGCACCGCTGGAGTTTACCGATAGCCTGGGCATGCCGCTCTACGATGCCTTGGCCTTTGCCCAGAGCACGCTCCGCAAGTATGGCCTGCGTGAGGAGATCAAGCTGGTCGCTGCCGGAAAGATCATTACAGGCGTGGATATCATCAAAGCTGTGTCGCTGGGGGCAGATATCTGCTACAGCGCAAGGGGGATGATGTTCGCCTTAGGCTGCATCCAGGCGCTGCAGTGCGACTCTGGCCGCTGCCCGGTGGGTATCGCCACGCAGGACAAGAACCTATACCAGGGACTGGATGTGGCGGATAAGCGCGTGCGCGTGGCCAACTTCCATGGCAACACTATCAAGTCTACGATAGAGGTAATGGAGGCCTGCGGTTTTAATAGTATCAACAGCATTACGCCAGACAAAATCTTCCGGCGCGTGGAGCAGGGCAGAAACATGAGCTTTAAAGAGTTATACTTTCCAAAGAGCCAGGCGGCCAGCAACATCACTAGAAACTATGTATTAAACTGATATGGAAAACATAATTTATCTAACGGAGCTTGATTATAAGCGTCTTATAGACCTGATTCAGGCGCATCGGCAGGGTAATGCACCTGCTGCAAACATTGGCAAATTGGGGGAGGAACTGAAGCGCGCCAAGCGTGTACCTTCCGAGGAAATCCCGGCGAATGTCATCACGATGAACTCCCGTGTGCTGCTGAAGGACCTGCAGGGCGGCAAAGAGCTGGAAATAACGCTGGTGTACCCGAAGGATGCCGATATCAATGCCCGCAAGATATCCATTTTCGCCCCGGTGGGCACGGCTATTCTAGGCTGTAAGGAAGGAGACGTGGTGGAGTGGCCGGTTCCATCGGGCACCATCAACTATAAAATTGAGAAGGTTACCTATCAGCCGGAAGCTTCCGGCAACTATAATTTGTAAACCCTTTATCTCTTTACGCAAAGAGCCCGCTGTACCTGGAGTGCAGCGGGCTCTTTCATGTTAAAGTAAAGTATAAAGTCTAGGAAAAGCGCTTAGAGGTAATCTTCGCTGTCTTCGTCGTAGGTATCAAACTCAAAGTCCTTCTCATCGAAGCTGTTATTTACCAGCAGGTAGGCTGCTGCACCGATCAGAAGTACGGTACCCAGTAAAAGCATCAGCGGAGCAGTATCAGGTTTATTCATAAGTATAAGCATGAGGTTTTAAGCTTATATCTACGGAAGACAGCCGATGCGGATGTTACGGAGCCGTTAATTTCACGCAACGCACACCTAAAAAGAAAAGCCGGACCATGGGGCCCGGCTTTATACTTTATACTTTGAAAGTATGATTTACATGTTTCTGCGGTACTGACCACCCACCTCAAACAACGCGTTGGTGATCTGCCCCAGCGAGCAGAACTTCACCGTCTCCATCATCTCCTCGAAGATGTTACCGTTGTTAATGGCTACCTGCTGAATACGCTTGAGCATTTCGCCAGATCTATCTTCGTTACCTTTTTGCAGCGACTGCAGCATGGCTATCTGGTACTGCTTTTCCTCCTCCGTGGCACGGATTACTTCGGTCGGCAGCACGGTAGGAGAGCCTGTAGAAGAAAGGAAGGTGTTTACGCCGATGATCGGGTATTCGCCGGTATGCTTGAGGGTTTCGTAGTACAAACTCTCCTCCTGAATTTTACCGCGCTGGTACATGGTTTCCATGGCGCCCAGCACACCGCCACGCTCTGTGATGCGGTCGAACTCTGTCAGTACAGCCTCTTCTACCAGGTCGGTCAGTTCTTCGATGATGAACGAGCCCTGCAGCGGGTTCTCGTTCTTGGCCAGTCCCAGCTCTCGGTTGATGATCAGCTGAATGGCCATCGCGCGGCGTACCGAAGCCTCGGTGGGTGTGGTAATGGCCTCGTCGTATGCATTGGTATGCAGCGAGTTACAGTTGTCGTAGATGGCGTACAGCGCCTGCAGCGTGGTGCGGATGTCGTTGAAATCGATTTCCTGCGCGTGCAGCGAACGGCCGGACGTCTGGATGTGGTACTTGAGCATCTGCGAACGGGCATCCGCGCCATACTTGTGTTTCATCGCCTTCGCCCAGATTCTTCTGGCCACACGGCCAATGACCGCGTACTCCGGATCGATGCCGTTGGAGAAGAAGAAACTCAAGTTCGGCGCAAACTTGTTGATGTCCATGCCGCGGCTCACATAGTACTCCACAAACGTAAAGCCGTTTGCCAGCGTGAAGGCCAGCTGCGAAATCGGGTTGGCACCCGCTTCGGCAATGTGGTAACCGGAGATAGACACCGAGTAGAAGTTACGCACATTCTTGTCAATGAAGTAGGCTTGTACATCACCCATCAAACGTAGCGAGAACTCCGTGGAGAAGATGCAAGTATTCTGTGCCTGGTCTTCTTTCAGGATATCGGCCTGTACGGTGCCGCGTACGGCCGCCAGGGTACGGGTTTTGATCGGCTCGTATACTTCAGCCGGCAGTACCTGATCGCCGGTAACGCCCAGCAGCATCAGACCCAGGCCATCGTTCCCTTTGGGCAGCTCGCCCTGGTAACTTGGGCGCTCCGTGCCTTTCTCTTTATAAATGGCTTCGATCTTTCGGTTTACTTCCTCTTCGAGGCCATGCTCTTTGATGTAGAGCTCGCATTGCTGGTCTATGGCGGCGTTCATAAAGAAGCCGGTCAGGATGGCCGCCGGGCCGTTGATGGTCATGGAAACCGACGTCATCGGATCGGCCAGGTTAAAGCCGGAGTACAGTTTTTTGGCGTCGTCCAGGCAGCAAATGCTTACGCCCGAATTACCGATCTTGCCGTAAATGTCGGGTCTGAAATCAGGATCTTCGCCGTACAGGGTTACAGAGTCAAAGGCCGTAGAAAGGCGCTTGGCCGGCATCCCCAGGCTCACGTAGTGGAAGCGTCGGTTCGTACGCTCCGGTCCGCCTTCGCCGGCAAACATACGGGTTGGGTCTTCGCCTTCGCGCTTGAACGGGAACACACCCGCTGTGTAGGGGAATTCGCCCGGCACGTTCTCCTGCAGGTTCCACTTGAGCAAATCACCCCAGGCCTCGTAGCGCGGCGTAGAAACTTTCGGAATTTGCAGGTGAGAAAGTGACTCGGTGTGCGTCTTTATCTTCAGCTCTTTGTCACGCACCTTGAACACGTAGAACTCGTTTTTGTAGGCCTGAACTTTGTCTTTCCAGTTTTCCAGGATCTTCTTGTTCTGTCCGTCCAGGCTCAGTTCTACTTCAGCGTAAGCTTCTTCCAGTTGCTTCACCAAGCGGTCTTTATCGCCAATTTCTATACTTTGAACTGCTTCGATAGACTTCTTGATGCCGTATAGTTTCTGCGCTACTTCCGCCTGGTCTTTGCTCCACTTGTCGTAGCTGCGGATGGTTTCGGAGATTTCAGACAGGTAGCGCGTACGGGCAGGGGGGATGATGTACACTTTCTCCGACATTTCCTGCGAAGTATGCAGGTTAGAGTCGAATTCCACACCTGTCTTCTCCGTGATCCTGGACATTATGGCACGGTAGAGGCGGTTCATGCCCGGGTCGTTGAATTGAGAAGCAATGGTACCGAAAACCGGAATTTCCTCGTCGCTCGTGTCCCACAGCTGGTGGTTGCGCTTGTATTGTTTCTTCACATCACGGATGGCATCGAGGGCACCGCGTTTGTCGAATTTATTCAGGGCGATCACGTCGGCAAAGTCGAGCATGTCGATCTTTTCGAGCTGGGTGGCGGCACCGTACTCCGGCGTCATCACATACAGGCTCATGTCTGAGTGCTCGATGATCTCGGTGTCAGATTGTCCAATACCGGATGTTTCGAGGATGATCAGGTCGAAATCAGCAGCTTTCACGATGTCCACAGCGTCCTGCACGTACTTGCTCAGGGCCAGGTTGCTTTGGCGGGTAGCCAACGAACGCATGTACACGCGCTCGTTCGAGATCGAGTTCATACGGATGCGGTCACCCAATAAGGCGCCACCGGTTTTGCGTTTCGAAGGGTCTACCGAAATGATGGCAATTTTCTTCTCCGGGAAGTCCAGCAGGAAGCGGCGTACCAGCTCGTCTACCAGCGATGACTTACCTGCACCACCTGTACCCGTGATACCCAACACCGGCGTCTTTACTTCTTTCGCCTGCTCTTTTACTTCATCCAGTATGGCTCTGGCTTCTTCCGGGAAATTCTCGGCAGCAGATATCAGGCGGGCAATGGCTTTCGGGTCTTTATCGCGCAGGTGCTTTAGTTCGCCGTTCAGGTTCTGGCCTGTCGGAAAGTCGCACTTTTGCAGCATGTCGTTGATCATGCCCTGTAAACCCATGGCGCGTCCGTCGTCAGGGGAGTAAATGCGGGCGATGCCGTAGCCGTGCAGTTCTTCGATCTCAGAAGGAAGTATAACACCGCCGCCACCACCGAATACGCGGATGTGGCCGCAGCCGCGCTCGTTGAGCAGGTCGTACATGTACTTGAAGTACTCCAGGTGGCCGCCCTGGTAAGAAGTGATGGCAATGGCCTGTGCGTCTTCCTGTATAGCGCAATCCACAATTTCCTGTACCGAACGGTTGTGGCCCAGGTGTATCACTTCGGCGCCCGAAGCCTGGATGATGCGCCGCATGATGTTGATCGCTGCGTCGTGGCCGTCGAACAAGGAAGCCGCTGTCACGATACGGATATGGTTGACCGGCTTATATGGTTCTACTGTAGTAAGTTGCATACTTAGATAAACAAGTTTTTTTCCAGATTTGATGCGAATATAGGCATTTTTAGGCTAAGATTTATAGGATTGCCGCAATGGCAGGATTTGCCCGGTGGATAGCAGATGTCTTTCGTCGTGCCTCAGGCAACACAACAATCTATACTTGTCCCCTTATATAAATCTTAGCCGTAAGGCAGCAACAAACGCACATTCTTCTTAACTTTGTTTTTCGTATAGATATTTATGAAGAACATTCGCAATTTCTGCATCATCGCCCACATCGACCACGGTAAGAGTACCCTGGCTGACCGCCTGCTGGAGTTTACCTCTACTGTTGCGGAGCGCGAGATGCAAAACCAGCTGCTCGATAACATGGACCTGGAGCGTGAGCGCGGCATTACGATTAAGAGCCACGCCATCCAGATGAACTACCAGTATAAGGGCGAGGATTACGTGCTCAACCTGATTGATACGCCTGGTCACGTAGACTTTTCCTACGAGGTGTCCCGCTCCATTGCCGCCTGCGAGGGCGCACTACTGATCGTGGACTCTTCGCAGGGCATAGAAGCCCAGACCATCTCTAACTTATACTTAGCGATCGGCAACGATTTGGAGATCATCCCGGTGCTGAACAAGATCGACCTGCCGCATGCCATGCCAGAGGAGGTGTCGGACCAGATCATCGAGCTCATCGGCTGCGAACGGGAAGACATCATACATGCCTCCGGTAAAGCCGGTATCGGAATCGAAGAGATACTGAATGCTATTTGCGATCGAATTCCGGCCCCGAAGGGTGATCCGGCCGCCCCACTGCAGGCATTGATATTCGACTCGGTTTTTAACTCCTACCGCGGCATCGAAGTATACTTCCGTATCTTCAACGGTACCCTCAGGAAAGGGGAGAAGGTGAAATTCATCAACACCGGTAAAACTTACGAGGCCGACGAGATTGGTGTGCTGAAACTGAACCAGGAGCCGCGCCAGGAAATGGCTGCCGGCAACGTGGGCTACCTGATCTCGGGTATCAAGAATGCCAAAGAGGTAAAAGTGGGCGATACCATTACGCATGTGGAGCGTCCGGCCCAGGGAATCCAGGGCTTTGAGGATGTGAAGCCGATGGTTTTTGCCGGCATTTACCCGGTAGAGACGAGCGAATACGAGGAACTGCGCGCTTCCATGGAGAAGTTGCAGCTCAACGACGCCTCGCTGGTGTGGGAGCCGGAGACTTCCGCCGCCCTTGGTTTTGGTTTCCGTTGCGGCTTCCTGGGGATGCTGCACATGGAGATCGTGCAGGAGCGCCTGGAGCGGGAGTTCGACATGACGGTGATTACCACAGTGCCGTCGGTGCAGTTCCATGCCTATACAACCAAAGACAAAATGGTGAAGGTAAATGCCCCTTCCGAGATGCCGGATCCGAACTATATCGACCACATCGAGGAGCCGTTCATTAAGGCGCAAATCATTTCCAAGTCCGATTACGTGGGCCCCATCATCACGCTGTGTATGGACAAGCGCGGTATCCTGAAGAACCAGACCTACTTGACCAGTGACCGCGTGGAGATGACCTTTGAGATGCCGTTGGCTGAGATTGTGTTCGACTTCTTCGATAAGCTGAAGACCATTTCCCGGGGCTATGCCTCCCTGGATTACGAACTGATCGGGTTCCGCCCATCCAACATGGTGAAGCTGGACATTATGCTGAACGGAGAGAAGGTGGACGCGCTGAGCGCCATCGTGCACCGCGACAAAGCCTACGACTGGGGTAAGCGCCTCTGCGAGAAGCTCCGCGAGCTGTTGCCACGCCAGATGTTCGAGATCGCCATACAAGCGGCCATCGGGCAGAAGATCATCTCCCGCGAAACCGTGAAGGCTATGCGCAAGAACGTACTGGCCAAGTGCTACGGCGGTGACATATCGCGTAAGCGCAAGCTCCTCGAGAAACAGAAGAAAGGCAAGAAACGCATGCGCCAGGTAGGCAACGTGGAAATTCCGCAAGAAGCCTTCTTAGCCGTGCTCAAACTTGACTAAAGTATAAACGAGCCCCGACGTGCCCCTGCGCGTCGGGGTTTTTCGCTTTTAAACCTGTAAAAAGCTTTGCTTAAAGTATAAGGGTGATGGACAGAAGGCTTCTCCAAAATCAACGTTTCTTTTGTCCTTTGTCAACCAGTCTTTTGTCACACATTCCAAGTATCTCCTAACTCATACATTAATAACATGACCCTGCTCGACGGAAAAAAAACATCCGAAGCCATTCAGAACGAGATAGCTGCTGAAGTAGCTGCCATTAAAGCCAAAGGTGGCAAGGTGCCGCACCTGGCTGCTGTACTTGTCGGAAACGATGGCGGCTCTATTACTTATGTTACGAATAAAGTGGCTACCTGTGAGCGCATCGGCTTTGGCTCCTCGCTTATCCGTTACGAAGACACCGTTACCGAAGAAGAACTGCTCAACAAGATTAAAGAGCTGAATGAGGATGAGGAAGTAGACGGGTTTATTGTGCAGTTGCCTTTACCCAGGCATATAGATACGGAGAAGGTGATCGAGGCAATCGATCCGAAGAAGGACGTGGACGGTTTCCACCCGACAAATGTGGGCCGCATGGTAGCCGGTTTGCCTGCGTACCTGCCCGCCACGCCCGCCGGTATCCTGCAACTGCTCATGCGCTATGAGATTGAGACAAAAGGCAAGCATTGTGTCGTGATTGGCCGCAGTAATATTGTAGGAACGCCCATGAGCATCCTGATGTCTAAATCGGCTTACCCGGGCAACTGCACCGTTACGCTTTGCCACCGCCATACTGCCGACCTGGCTTACCATACCCGCCAGGCCGATATCATCATTGTGGCCGTGGGGCAACCAGGCCTGATCACAGCGGACATGGTGAAAGAAGGTGCCGTGGTGATAGACGTTGGAACGACGCGCGTGCCGGATGCTAGCCGCAAGTCGGGTTTCAGGTTATGCGGGGACGTTGATTTTGACAGCGTGGCAGAGAAGTGCAGCTTCATTACGCCGGTTCCGGGTGGCGTAGGCCCGCTCACCATTGCCATGCTAATGACGAATACGCTGCGGGCAGCCAAAAAAGAAGTATACGGCTAAGTATAACTGCTGCCTCAAGTATAAAACCTCATGTTGTCCTATACAGGATACTGTGAGGTTTTATACGTTTGAGCCGAAGCGGGAGCTTTATTAAAAGTATAAGCGGATGCATAAGGTGGTGCCCGGAACAGTTGCCCTGCTGTCGTTGTTGCAATTTTAACTAAATTGCAAGTTCTGGCAGAAGTATATTATATACTCCTGCCAGGCAGTAACGCAAGTATAAATGGCTGTGCCTACGTATGGCCTGAGGAGAAATAGCATTGGAAGAAGTAAAAGCATACAAGACAGCCTCCATACACCAGGTGCCGAAAGACGGCAGCAGACTACCGTTGATGGAGGCTTTTTATACGATACAGGGCGAAGGCGGCAACACCGGCACGGCGGCATACTTTATCCGTTTAGGCGGCTGCGATGTGGGTTGCCACTGGTGCGACGTGAAGGAAAGCTGGGATGCTGAGGCACACCCGCTGACTGCGGTGGAGGATATCGTGGAGACGGCCGCCGCCTATCCGGGCAAGGCCGTGGTGATCACGGGCGGCGAACCGCTGCTCTACAACCTGCAGCCGCTCACCGAGCAGCTACAGGCGCGCGGCATCAAAACCTACATCGAAACCTCCGGCGCATACCCGGTGAGCGGCAAGTGGGACTGGATCTGCCTGTCCCCTAAAAAGTTTAAACAGCCCGAAGCCTCCGTTTACCCTTTTGCGCATGAGTTAAAAGTGATTATCTTTAACAAGAGTGACTTTAAGTGGGCCGAAGAGCACGCGGCAAAAGTTGGGGAGCACTGCAAATTATACTTGCAGCCGGAGTGGAGTAAGGCCAGTGAAATGACACCGCTTATCGTTGAGTACGTCAAAAACAACCCGAAATGGCGTGTGTCGTTGCAGACGCATAAGTACATGGACATTCCCTAACCCCTTATGAAGTATAAACAGCTGCTGATCGCCGCCCTTTTGGTACTGGGTTCTGCCTCGGCCTCCATGGCGCAAAACCATAAACTCAGTACCAACTCGGCCAAAGCGGAGCGTTTATACGAAAAAGCCGACAGCTACGCACGGGCGCGCGACTTCAGCCGGGCCCTGCAGGCGTTGGACGAGGCCATTGAGAAAGATCCGAATTTTGCCGATGCTTACCTGCGCGCCGCCAGCCTGCACAAAATGATGGGCAACAAGGCCAAGGCCTTCGAGTACATGGAAAAAGGCCTGAAGCTGTTGCCTTTCACCAAAGGGCAGGCCAACAACTACTTCGAACTGGCTGAGTTATACTTTGATAAAGGCGATTACAAGTCGGCAAGTGAGTGGTATGAGACCTACCTGAAAACAGGCGCCAACAACGCCAGGCAGGTGGAGTGGGCGCGGCGGCAGCTGAAGACGGCTGCTTTTGCACAGGAGGCTATGCAAAAGCCGGTGCCGTTTAACCCGGAGCAGCTGCCCGGCTCGCTCAACCGGTTCGGGCTGCAGTACTTCCCCTACACCACTGCCGATCAGCGCTATTTCATCTACACGGCACGCGAGAGCGGCCGCCCGGACCACGACGAGAACATCTACGTGAGCCAGTTTAAGAACGGGCAATGGCAGGCGCCGGTATCCATCTCCGAGAACATCAACACACCGGCTAACGAGGGTGCCGCTACGATTTCAGGTGATGGCAAGACGCTCGTTTTTACCTCCTGTAACCGGCCCGACACCCAGGGCGACTGCGATCTGTATATTTCCTTCCGTACCGGCAGTGAGTGGAGTAAGCCGCAAAATATGGGTAACACCGTCAATTCCAAAGCCTGGGACTCGCAGCCGAGCCTCTCGGCCGACGGACGCACCTTATACTTTACCTCCACGCGCGGGGGCGGCGTTGGCAAGGAGGATATCTGGGTAACGTACCGCAACGATGATGGCTCCTGGGTAAAGCCTGTTAATCTTGGGAAAGAGATCAACTCCACGGGCCGCGACATGGCGCCCTCCATACACATGAGCGGCTCCACTTTATACTTTGTGAGCGATGGCCACATCGGCATGGGTGGGTTGGATGTTTTCAAATCGGATAAGAGCGAGAACGGCAAGTGGTCTGCGCCGCAGAACCTGGGCTACCCACTGAACACTTTTGCTGATGAGGGGTCGCTTTTCATCACGCCTGATAGTGAGATTGGCTATTACTCCCGCCAGGTGAGCACGGATGCCGGTTTGCCGGGCATACAGCTGTACCGTTTTGATGTCCCTGCCGAGTGGCGTAGCCGCGTGACGAGCACCTATGCCCAGGGCCGCGTGTTTGATGCTGACACCAAAAAGCCGCTCGCTGCGCAGGTGCAGCTCTACGATCTGGAGGCCGACTCGCTGGTGCAGCAAGTAGCCTCCGACAGAGTTTCGGGTGAGTATACGGTGGTGCTGACGCAGGGCAAGCAGTATGCGCTTTACGTTTCCGCGCCGAAGTACCTGATGAACAGCCGCAGCTTCGATTATACTTCCTCTAAGGCGCATTCGCCGGTGGCGTTGGATGTGCACCTCGACCCGATCAAGTCAGGAGCCGCGATGGTGCTCAGCAACCTGTTCTTCGACACCGGCAAGTATCACCTGGAGAAAAAATCGAAAACGGAGCTCGACAAGCTGATTAGCTTCATGCAGCAGAACCCGCAGGTAAGAATAGAGATCTCAGGCCACACGGATGATGTGGGCTCGGACAAGGCTAATCAGGTGCTATCAGAGCGACGCGCCAAGTCGGTGGTAGATTACCTGGCCAGCAACGGTATCAGCAAAGACCGCATCCGCTACAAGGGCTATGGCGAAACAAAGCCTGTTAAGCCGAACACTTCAGAAGAAAACCGCCAACTGAACCGGCGCATCGAGATGCGCGTGCTGTAGAGTATGAAAGTATAAAGGGAGGCAAAGTATAAATTTTGCCTCCCTTTCCTTTTATCGTCACCTTAACGTTTAAACGCCCCACGTCTGCGGCGACTGGCGCCACTCGGCCAGCGTTTCCATAGCAGACTCCTGTATGTAGCCTTGTTCAGCGGCAGCCTCTACCAGCGCGTTGTAGTTGCTAAGGCAGTGCAGCGGTATCCCGGCTTTCTTAAAGTTCTCCTCAGCCACGGCAAAGCCATAGGTAAAAATGGCGGCCATCCCCATTACCTCGGCGCCGGCTGCTTTCACGGCCTCTGCTGCTTTCAGCGAGCTCCCGCCCGTAGAGATCAGGTCTTCTATCAGCACCACTTTCTGTCCCTCCAGCAGGCGTCCTTCAATCTGGTTGCCCATGCCGTGCTTCTTGGGCTCGGGGCGCACGTACAAAAAAGGCATCTCCAGCAGTTCCGCCACCAGGGCACCCTGGGCTATGCCTGCCGTGGCTACGCCCGCAATGGCCTCGGCCTCGGGGTAGTGCTGCTTCACCAGCTCCGCCAGTTGCTGCTTGATGTAGCTGCGGATATAGGGGAAAGAGAGCGTGACGCGGTTATCGCAATAGATAGGGGAGTTCCAGCCGCTGCTCCACTTAAATGGCTGCTCCGGTCTTAACTTCACGGCCTCTGTCTCGAGCAGGAACGAGGCCACCTGATGTGCTGTTGTCGTAGAATCCATGACCCGAAATTACAGAAATAATCTTCCTTTTTAAGGCTGTGTATTTTGATTGCGCCGATTTATTTTTTGTTTTGTGTAAATTACGCTTCCACTGGAGCACCCAAACTGCATGAACGTTTTTATTAACGACATCCCGCTTATCCTTAAAAAAGCCACCGATAAGGTGTATAAGCATGAGTATGACCTCATTCTGAAAGCCTCGGACCACTTTACATCCAAAGATCTGGTGGGGGATGTGCTGATAAAGGAGGCAGACCCACAACTGATAGACCGCCTGGTGCGCCTGATGGAGGTGAAGAGGCTAAAGAAGCTGAACTCGCTGACGCTGGTGGCCGATAAAAAGAAAAAGCTGATCGAGCACCTGAAGGATCAGTTCAAGATCGTGAAGGCAGCCGGAGGCTTGGTGCTGAAGGATGGCAAAATCCTGATGATCTACCGCCTCGGGGTGTGGGATCTGCCCAAAGGAAAACTGGAGAAGAAAGAGAAGGTGCGCGAGGGTGCCATGCGCGAGGTAGAGGAGGAGTGCAATATAAAAGTGGAGGTGGTGGAGAAGCTGCCGAAAACCTGGCACTCATATGCCTTCAAGGGCAAAAAGATCCTAAAGAAGACCAGCTGGTTCCTCATGGACTGCACCGACGACAACCTGATGAAGCCACAGGCCGAGGAGTTTATTGAAGAAGTGCGCTGGATGACGCCGGAAGAAGTGGAGGAGGTGCTGCCAAAGGCTTATACCTCGATCGCTTTCGTTATCCGACACTATCTGCAATCTCTGAAAACCGGAAAGGTATAAACTCATCCACGTTGCCGCCAAACCGGTGAATCTCTCGGATGATGGAGGAGCTGATGGCGGCAAGGTGCGGTGAGGTGATTAGGAAGACGCTTTCCAGGTCGTGGTTTACGTGGCGGTTGGCTTGAGCAATGGTGTTTTCGTACTCAAAGTCTGTGGTGTTGCGTAGCCCGCGCAGCAGGAATTGGGCACCAATCTCGCGCGCATACTCGGCTGTCAATCCCTTAAACGTCGTTACCTTAATATTAGCGTGGTCGGCGAACAGCCGCGTCATCACCTCAAACATCCTATCCACGGGGATGTAGCGCTGCTTGCTGCTGTTGTTCCCGATGGCCACTACCACTTCATCAAACAGTTTTGCCCCCCGCATCACCACATCATAATGGCCGTTGGTAAAAGGGTCAAAAGAGCCGGGGAACAGGGCAATTCGCTTCATGTCAATTTTGAATGAGTGGGTGAACGCGTAATCTATTCTTTATACTTGATTTTGGCCTAAAAGTAGCCTATTCACACAGGTGCAGGCTGTAGAGCTCAAAATACCGGTGTTCGAACATGTCGTGGAACTTGTAGCTGTACTCTGTGTCTGCAGGCTTCTTCCCTAGTCTGATCTGGCGAATATACTTTTGCAGAATGTGGAACAGGGATGAATCATGCGTGATATCTCCCCAAACGGTAATGGTTTCCTGCTCCGGGTTCATCTTCTGCTCCTGCATGATAAAGATGATGTAGTAGATAAAATCCTCCGGGCTTACATAGTGGAAGATGTTGCAGAACTCCAGCCCGCCAGGCCCAATTACCAGCAGCGTAACATAGTTGCGCTCTATAAAGGCATACATGCTGCGCAGGTTGGTTCGAGGCGTCTGGTGCAGCATGCTGCGGATCAGGGTACTGGTGAGGTGCACCACCTGCGTTGGCCGCTCAGGGTAAAGGGCTTTCAGCGCCTGGTACAAAGCGCCATCCATGGCAAAGATATTCATGGCTTCCAGCCCACTGTGGCGGTAGCTCAGCACTTTGTCCTGCGCGGGGTTAAAATCGGAGTGTAGTTTAAGGTATTCCTGCTGATAAGCCGGGTCGTAAAGCGTTTCGGGCACCAGGGTAAAGTGCGGATTACTTACCGATACGCGCACCAGGTTCCAATTCTGTTCCTGCAGCAGCTCGTTTTCCTGCCCTATCAGGCGCAGTTGCTCGGCTACCTGTACCGGCGAGAAAACGGTGATCAGCTCATAATCCTCCAGCACCACAAACTTGTTGCGTTCCGCGTTTGCTACCGCCAGGCGGATGGCCTTTTGACTAAGTGCGATGTATAAATTGCACTGCCCCGCCTGCTCCAGCGAAAAAGCCTCATCCTGAATGCGGTGAGAAAGCCTGTAGTGTGTGTTGATGGTGTTCAAAGTATACTGTCGTCCGGTGTAAGCTGTAGCGGGTAAAGCCGCCCTACTGCAAGTATAAAAAAATTATGGCAAATGGCAGCGACACCAGGGCTACGGTATAAAATTATGCGGCAGGCCCAGCAAGTCGTCCAGGGAGAGCAACAGCTGCAGCGAACGATGTTTGTCCGCCAAAGGTATTCCCTGTATCTCCTTTACCGTCAGCCACTGCAGGTGCTCGATTAATTGGTTGTCAGCGTCAGCCTCCGGATCTGAGCCGGTATTTATACTTCCTCCAGTTATAATTACCTCAAAGTAGAACTCCACGGCGTGCAGCGGCACCTGCAGAAACTCGTTCACGAACAGGAACCGCTTTACTTTCACCTGCAGGCCGGTTTCCTCCTCAAACTCGCGTTTCAGGCACTCCTGCATACTTTCGCCGTACTGCAGGCCGCCGCCAGGCGGGGCCCAGAAGGCGCTGTTGCCAATGGTTTTGCCGTGGCGTACTAAGAGCAATTTATCATCTTGGATACAGATGCCGCATACGCGTACGCGCAGTTTGTCGGCGTAGGTAGCGGCGGCGGGGTTTAGGTCAGGCATGGTTGGTTTACGGGTGATTTGGTCGTAAATTTACAATATGATTAAAACGCATAATCCCGATTACGAACAAGACATACGCGAAAAGCTCGAGCGACAGGAATTTATGAAGCTCATGGGCTTTACGGTTACAAAGATAGAAGAAGGCAGGGTAGAAGGCGAATTAAACCTGGAGCAAAAGCACCGGCAGCACAAAGGCTTTGCCCACGGCGGCGTTATCGCCACGCTGGCCGATATCGTGGCCGGCTTTGCCGCCGTGAGCCTGGTGCCCAAAGACCATCATGTAGTGACAGCTGAAATCAAAGTGTCCTACTTTCATCCCGGCTTGGGGGATAAGCTGCTGGCCAAAGGGTATGTGCTGAAGCAGGGGCGCAAGCTTAACTTCTGTGAGGCGGAAGTATACGCCGTGAAAGGAGAGGAGCCGCCGCTGCTCATCGCCAAAGCCAGTGCAAGTATGGCTAATATCTCGCCGGAGGACATTTTGAGAGTTAGAGAGTTAGAGAATTAAAGAGTTTAGGAGTTAGAGTTTTATACTTTCCGGAAAGTATAAAGTATACTTCTTCTGACTCTTTTAATCCTCTCTTTTGTTATGCTTTCATACTTCTTATAAAGTATTCATACTTTCTAGCCAAAGTAAAACTGATGGAGGATGATAACAGCAACAAAGTATAAAAGCGAGTCCGGAGACTCGCACGCACCAGGCGGCATCGGTTAGATACCGGCGCCAGACGTAGCAGCTTTATACTTCTATTCCCTGACTCCCAAACTCTCTAACTCCTAAACTCTCTAACTCTTTAACTTTCTAACTCATACCATGCGCCCGGTAGAAGCCTTACGAAACAGTTTCCCGTTTGAACCGACAGAGGACCAGGCGAAGCTCTTTGCCAAACTCGATGAGTTTATACTTGATAAAGCCGGTGAGCGGCAGGTGTTCCTACTGAAAGGCTACGCGGGTACCGGTAAAACCACGGTGGTTACTTCCCTGGTGAAGATCCTGAACTCCTTCGGGTACAAGTATGTACTGCTCGCCCCCACAGGCCGGGCCGCCAAGGTAATGTCGAGCTACAGCGGCCGGCCTGCCTTTACCATCCATAAGAAGATCTACCGCCAAACCGCCAACCCGTTCTCCGAAGGGCTATCCTTCACCCGCCAACCTAACAAAGCAGACAACACCGTGTACATTGTGGACGAGGCCTCGATGATCTCGGATGAGAGTGGCTTTGGTGAGAATGGCCTGCTGCAGGACCTGCTGCAGTACGTGTTCGATAAAAAGAATAACAAGCTGCTGCTGATCGGCGACACGGCCCAGCTCCCGCCGGTGGGGCAGACCCTGAGTCCATCTCTGGATGCCGAGTACATGAAGCAGAACTTCCGGTGCCAGGTGCAGCAACTGGAGCTGCGCCAGGTTATGCGCCAGGCCGAGGCATCGGGCATTCTCATGAACGCCACGCAGCTGCGCGACCGCATGAAGCAGGAGAAACTGGACATTAAGCTCTTTACCAAGGGCTGGCGCGATATTTACCGCATGACGGGCGAGAAGCTGGAGGATGGGTTGCGCTATGCCTATGATAAGTTCGGGATTGAGAACACCATCGTCATCTGCCGATCCAACAAGAACGCGAACCTGTATAATCAACACATCCGGCGCCGCATTTTCTTTGCCGAAGACGAGCTCGGTGTGGGAGATTACCTGATGATCGTGCGCAACAACTACTTCTGGCTCGAAAAGGACTCCGATATCGGTTTCATGGCCAACGGCGACTTTGTGGAGGTCACCAAGATCATCCGCTATGAGGACATGTACGGCTTCCGCTTCGCCGACATCCGCATCCGCTTCGTGGATTATCCCAATGCGCAGGAGGAGGAGGTGAAGATCATGCTGGACACACTTTATACCGATACTCCGGCACTACCATCCGACCAGAACAAGAAGCTCTACGAGGAGGTACTGCAGGATTACATGGACATCCCCACTAAAAAGGAACGCTACAAGGAGCTGAAGAAAAACTCCTACCTGAACGCGCTGCAGGTGAAGTTTGCTTATGCGCTTACCTGCCACAAGGCGCAGGGGGGGCAGTGGCAGGCCGTTTTCGTGGACCAGGGCTTTCTGAAGGAGGATATGGTGAACGAGGAGTTTGCCCGCTGGCTCTATACCGCGCTTACCCGCTCCTCTGAAGAGCTTTATTTGCTGAACTTTAACGAGCAATTATTAGTTGACTAACAAAAGAAAATCTTATTTTGCATCGTTTTTGATGCTGAACAAGTATATAGCTTATCGCATACACTTTAACCCTCTACATAAGATGAAAAAAGTAATCCTTTCTTTTGCGTTTGCCGCACTGTTTGTGGGTGGCGCTGTGGCTCAGGAGAAACCAAAGGCTACTGCCCCGCAGGAGCAAGCAACCAACGGCCCTGCACTAGCTTTCACGGAGACAGAGCATAATTTTGGCGAGATCACGCAAGGTGATGTGGTGGAGCACACCTTCGAGTTTAAGAACACCGGCACGCAGCCCCTGGTACTGGAGCGCGTAGACGTTACCTGCGGTTGCACGACCCCAGCCTGGACAAAAGAGCCGGTAATGCCTGGCAAGACTGGTTTTATCACCGCCAAGTATAACAGCGCCGGAAGACTGGGCCAGCAGAAGAAAGCAATTGTGGTGCACTCTAACGCCGCCGACGGTGCCAAATATATCTATATCGTAGCGAACATCAAGGAAAAAACCAACGCTAGCGCAGCCAAGACTTCTGCCAAGAACTAAGCTGTTGCTTTTTTAAAGTATAAAGAGCCATCCTTTTCAGGATGGCTCTTTTTTTATACTCCAAGCTCAAATCTCGCGTAAATCGAAGCCAGCAAGTATGAGGCAAATGGTGGATTTAAGACACATACACCCACTGTGCGTTGCCGGAGCAGTAAGAGACAAGAGAGGTGTAAACGCTTGTAAGCCCTTATACTTGAGACAATTTGCGCAACTGCCTGATAAATTATACTTTATAGTTTATAAAAGCATAGTATATTAGAAGTATAAAATATAATGGGAGTAGCCTCTGCTGTGCTAGATAAAAAAGCTACTCCACACATAATGCAGATAAGCCGAATAGACTTCCGTTTAGCAGGCAGTTATGCAGCATTTATGATAAGAAATAAAATATGAGTTTAGATATAAACGTCTACACAAAAAACTTATCGGACAACATAATACCTCAAATTGTCAAAAGGCTAAATGACTATGAAATGGTTGTTGAAGTACATCCCGACTTTTCCTTTGATGACCAGACAGGGTTTCTTCCATTCAAATTCCGATTAACAAATCCTCCCCTTGATGTTCTCAATGACAAGGCATTAATAAGTGGGTTTGAACTCTATATTGACGACTTTAATCTGCAAGAGGAGAAGGAAAAGCTAAAACCAAAGCTTAGCTTTATTGACAAATTAAAAGGTAAAAAAACTATAGAAATTCCATTTGCAAGCCCTGAAATTGAAGATAGACTCAAAAATTATGATAAGGTTATTACCTTCGTTTGGCACGCAGGTGATAGCTTTGAGTTAAGGTTCGCTTCACTAACCAGCGCGATTTTAACTGAATTAACAAATGGAATTTGTTACTATCCAGCAGATGATATCTGGTATGAAACTAAAGGTATCGTTGAGGAGACATACAAGGAAATCAGAGCATATGAGCAGTCTCTAAAAGGGAAAGAGATAAAGTATCATGAATTTGAAGAATGGTAGAGTAGGAAAGAATAACGCTGCATAACCACACCTTTACGGTAGCTACGCCACCGCAAAGCCCAGACCGTTAGGCGGCAATTGTAATTATGAAAAAGGTAAGAAAGTAGAAAAGAAATGATACGTGTTGCATTTATAGTCATGCTCTTTGCTTTGCTAACCACACCCTCAATTGGACAAGTGGTGGAAGGGAAGCTAAAAAGCTATGTTGACAGTCTGAAAGCCAACGGTATTGAGACTTTTCTGATCTATACCTATTATAGTTCTGGAAGACCGCCAGCTATCAATCCCTGCGATTCAGAAGAAAGCCAGTACTTGTTTTGGGGTTCAGCTAAACAGGCGTTTGTCAAGAAGTTTGACAAGTGCAGTAGTCATGAGCCCGTAGAGCTAACTGGTGTCAGTCCTCTTAATTTCTATGCTTCTAACAGATTAAGAATAGAGAAGGAGAAAATAGAAGCTCCAACTAAGTTAATCAAAGCTAAAGGAAGTAGAACTGAAGAATTATCATATAAGGTAAGTCACTCTTATTTCCATAAATTTAGTTTTCTCAGTCAAGACAGCTCGGCGGAGAAAGTAATAAGCAGTTATGCATTGTATCTTGAGACCTTCGATGATGGAAAGCCAAACATCTACTACAAGCAAAATCAAAGTACTAAGGCCAAGACACTTGTTGAAATGACAAGGAAAGCAGTAAAGGAGATAGAAGAAGCGGTTGCCAATAACAGAACTAAATAAATCAGCGCCTAACCAAGTATGGCAGTAAGACTTGCTAACGCCCCGCAAACTGCTCTACCAATCCGTTATAAGTGATCCCCAAAACAAATGAGAAAGTTTTACATCACATATTCACTACTTACCGGACTCTTCATTGCCATCTCGTACAAAATAAAGGACGATTACTTTTACCTACCTTACCCTAATGCCATTGAATATGTGTTAGCTTTCCTTCTCATGCTGTTTACCACTGTACTTCTAGTTTGGAAAAAGCATCGGCAAAAGAAAGTGGCTCTTGGCTTGGCCTCAACAGCCAGCTTGTTATTAGTGGTCAATTGTATGAACTACATCTTTGAATGGCACCCGCTTAACCTGTCGCTGCCCTTTACAGAGTCACAATCTTTTGAAGTCGGACACGAGCCGTACACATGGCAAACTGCCTCGCCGGTAAGTGCTGGTTATAATCAGCAAGATATAGAGCAATACCTGGAAGAAATTGATGACTGGGAACGACTAAGAGGTCTGGTAATAATTAAAGACGGTAAGTTAGTGGTGGAGAAGTACCAGAAAGGTGCCACCAAATACAGTGCCTTTAACGTCCATTCTGTTACGAAAAGTATCTTATCCGCCTTGACTGGCTTAACCGTTCAGGAAAGCTATTTAAGATCCGAAAACGAATTTATTTTACCCTACTTCTCAGAGTACCAGGATCGTGCGCTGAATCCTTCCAAGGGAAAATTAACAGTAGCTCATTTGTTGTCGATGAGGGGAGGATTTACCGGATGGGACGGGCCACAGAATGTGGAACAAGTAATGTTGAACGAAGAAGTATCTGAGAGTAAACTGGGGCAGGAGTTTAAATATTTCACAGGCTCACAGATGGTTCTTTCTGCTATGATCACAAAAGCTACTAAAACTTCAACAAAAGAATTTGCTCAAGAGAAATTATTCAAACCACTTGGAATTCAGTGTGGCTTCTGGCGGAAAGTGGATGGCTACTATGCTGGTGGAGATGAGACTTATTTCACAGCCAGGGATCTTGCCAGATTTGGAGAATTGTACCTTAACAGAGGAAAGATCAATGGGGTACAGCTCCTGGATTCCTCTTGGGTGGAAAAGAGTTTCACAAACTACACCAGTGAAAGTAAAGCTTTCCGCACCTTAGGCTGCTATGAGGAAGTAGGCTATGGTTTCTCATGGTGGCTGTTAAAGCACAATGGTAACCTGATTTACACGGCAAGAGGCAAAGGCGGGCAACACATTCTTATAGTGCCCGAGCAAAAGGTTGTTGCTGTTATTTTACAAGAATGGAATATGAGGAAGGATTTTGAAAGTGAAAACGCCTACTTATGTAAATTACTATCTTTAATTACTAAAGAAAATATGAGGACTGCTTACTACACGGAAAATGAATAAAGCTTAGCTGCGCCTCGCTCACTACATATACGAAATCCTAGAGTTAAACCGGAAGGGTAAAGCTGGAACTTTAAGAAAGAAAAAGCTCTGCAGCATGAAAAAGCAAGGCAAAGTATAGGTGCCCCATACTTTGCCTTGCTTACGACTATGATAGGATTCAATCTACAGCGCCTTCATCACGGCATAGAAAAGGGCGCCCCAACCTACGATTAAAAGTGTGCCGCCGATAGGAGTGATGGCCCCAAGCCAGGTTACGCCTGTTAAAATCAGTACATAGAGCGAGCCGGAGAAAATCAGGATGCCCAGGAAAAAGCACCAGGCAGCCACTTGCAGTGCCGGCTGCTGCACCTGGAACAGGAGCAAGCCCACAGCCAGCAGCGCCAAGGTATGGTACATCTGGTATTTCACGGCCGTCTCAAAGGTATCTACCCGGTTGGTAGCCTGCAGCATGGGGGCCAGGGCATGCGCCCCAAAGGCGCCAATGGCCACGGTTAAAGCGCCTAGTGCACTGGCAATCAGGAGTATAATTTTCTGCGTCACGGATTTAAAGTTAGAGTGAGCCTGCTGGCAGAGGCAGGTATGCCGCAAAGGTACGACAGCAAAGTATAAAAAGCAGCTCCTGCTCTACCTTACTCAGACTCCAGTGCCTCGATCAGCTGTTCCTCAAACTCTTCCTGGCTGTCGTATTGCGTAAAGTCCAGCGTTTTGCCCACGGCTTTCAGCTGCGTTACCACATCCAGGGCTATCACCAGCGGCTCAGCCTCTTTCCCTACCAGGTCGCTGTTCCAGTCGGCACCTACCAGCAACTCGTCGCCGTACATGCCCACGCACCAGTTCTCCAGGAACTCCACCAGCGAGATAGGCTCCGGCGTGTAATCCGACCACTCGTCCTCGGTGCAGGCCGCAGCGCCTTCTTTTTTCGACCAGAACAGAATCACCTCGGTCTCCTCATACTCCGAAGAGCTGGAGGTAGCCCAGGTCTCATCTTTGGTCAGGCCCCAGACTTCTTCCGTCTGCACAACATGCTTGATGAAGTCCTGATACGTGTGCTCGATGTTGATGGCATGCTGTGTCATACGTCGTGTTATTTAGGTTTAGAATTGATTTCCAGAGCAAAATACAAAAAATCTGTTTACTTCTGCCAGGGCTTAAAGCGATAGCTCTTTATACAGGTTGGGGTAGTCCGAGATCAGGCCATCTACGCCGAGCTTTTTTAGCCTTTGCATCTCCTCCAGGCTGTTCACCGTCCAGGGCACCAGTTTCATGCCATGCCCATGTGTTGCCTCTACGAGAGCGGGCGAAACGAGTTTGTAGTAGGGACTGTAAATGTGGGGCGTAAAGCCAAGCAGGTCGAGGTTCTTCTCCAGCCCCTTCGTGTTTTCCACCAGCAGCGACGTTTTGATGTCGGGGTGCTTACGGTGCAGCACCTGCAGCGTGCGCGGGTCGAACGACTGGATGATAGCATACGGGCGGATGTTTTTCGCGTTGATCACTGCTACCAGCCGGTCCACAAATTCCTCCGGAGCCGGGTGGTACTTGCCGTCTCCGCTGGGCTTGGACTTGGTCTCGATGTTATAGAACACCTGCGGCAGCCCGTGCATTTTAAGGTAAGCCTGCGCCGAGTCAATCACCTCCGAGAGTAGCGGCTTGTATGCTTTCATGAGTTGCTGATCCGGGAACTTGCCGTAGAACTTAGAGCCTACATCGAATTGGCGAATCTGGCTGTAAGGCATCTGGTAAAGCACATATTTTCGAGCGTCCTCCTTGGGTATTTCCTCACCGTCCGGCAGCAGTTCATGCTCATGGTTTATGAACGGGTCGTGAGAAAGGAGCACCTCACCGTCCTGGCTGATGTGCGCGTCCATCTCCAGCGTGGTCACCCCCAGTTCCAGCGCCTTCAGCATTGCCGGAACAGTGTTTTCGGGCAGCAGGCCACGAGCGCCCCGATGCCCCTCCAGGTCGAACGAAGGTAGCGGGGGAGATGAAGCGGGAGGTGGCGTATGCGTCATGTTTCCGGAAGTACAGGCGGTTAAGAGTATAGAGGCCGCAAGTAAAGTATAAAGTATGATTTTCATCTTTCTTAGTTAACGTGGCGCGCTAAAAGGGGGTACTGCGGCAGCCTAATAATCTACCTTGCTATACTTAACAGGTAGCTAAAGCGGGAGAATTCATCGTTACCTGCCCTGTTTATACTTTGCTGCCTGCCGGAACCGCTACTTTTTAGCGTAATCCCTAGCCCCGAAGATGCCGCTTCCCACGCGGATCATGGTGCTGCCTTCCTCCAGCGCGATTCTCCAGTCGGAGGTCATACCCATAGAGATTTCCTTGAAGTCATCGTTGCCCGTAAAGAAGGTTTCCTTCAGGCGGTTAAAGCAGTGGCGCAGGTGGCTGAACTCCTGGCGCAGCTTCTGTTCATCGTCGGTGTTGGTGGCAATGCCCATCACGCCCGTAATTCGGATATACTTCATCTGGCGGTACTCCTCTGTTTGCAACAGCGCCTCTGCCTCCTCGCTAGTCATGCCATATTTTGTCTCCTCATCGGCAATGGCGATTTGTAGCATGCAGTTGATGGGCAGGGTGCGGCCATACATCTCGGCGCGCTTGTTTATCTCCACCAGCAGCTTCAGGCTGTCGACCGACTGTATGGTATCGATAAACTCAGCGATATACTTTACTTTGTTTGTCTGCAGGTGCCCGATCAGGTGCCAGGCAATGTCGTGGGGCAGCAGCGCATACTTATCTACCAGCTCCTGCACCTTGTTCTCCCCGAACAGGCGGTGACCTGCGTCATAGGCTTCCTTTATCACCTCCACCGGGTGCGTTTTAGATACAGCCACCAGCCGGCAGGGTGTAGGACGCAGCTGTTCATCAAAGTATAAAATGTTCTCTTTTATGCTCATAGTTCTATAGTATAATTCTGAATGAGTGATTGAGTGGATGCGTGAATAAGTATCTGTTACCTTTCTAACTCTCTAACTTTCTAACTTCCCTCAGTCTTCCAGCACGTTGGCGATAAAGGTGTTTTTCAGCAGCATCCAGACCAGCAGCAGCAGCAGCGCCCATTTCAGGTATACCTGGTAGTAGTCCTGGGTGTCGCGGAAGCGCTTTTCGGTTACCTCGGTTTTCTCCATCTGATTAATCTGCCGGAAGACCTGCTGCAATGTGTTTCTCGAGTCAGCCCGGAAGAACTGTCCCTCCCCAATCTGCGCGATCTGGCGCAGGTTGCTCTCATCCATCTGCGTTTCCACGTACAGCATCTGCCCAGAGCCATCCACATCGTAAGGCACCTGCCCATCTTTACCAATCCCGATGGTATAAAGTTTTATGCCATAGCCATAGGCCAGTTGCGCTGCCAGCTCCGGGTCCAGGCTACCGGCGGTGTTCTCGCCATCGCTTATAAGTATGATCACCTTGCTCTTGGCGTTGGAGTCGCGCATGCGGTTAATGGCCACGGCCAGCGCACTGCCGATGGCCGTGCCGTCGTTCTGTATCATCTTAAACCCAATGGAGTTTATACTTTCGCGCAGCAGGTCGTAGTCGGTGGTGAGAGGGGCGAGGGAATAGGCATCCCCAGCGAATACGACCATGCCGATGCGGTCCTGGACGCGGCCGTTAATAAAACTCAGTGCCATGTCCTTGGCGGCCTCCAGGCGGTTGGGTTTAATGTCCTGCAGCTCCATAGATCCCGACACATCCAGCACCAGCACGATGTCGATGCCCTCGGAGGTGAGCTCCAACTGCTCATTAACCTTCTGCGGTCGTGCCAGCGCCACCACAACCAGCATGGTGAAGAGCATAAACACCAGCCTTGGCAAAAAGCGCAGCAGGCTGCTCCACTGCCAGCCCACGCGCCCCTCAAACAGGGCCATGTCGAGCTTCAGGCGGGTGTTGCGCCGCAGCACAGACTTCAGCAGGAACAGCAACGGAACAACCGGCAGGGCGTACAGCACCATCGGGTACACCCATTCAAAGGAGCGGAGGGTGCTAAAGGTAAACCACTCCAGGCTCAGCCAGTCCCACAGGTCCTTAGTTACTTCTAGCATTTCTGATCAGTTCGCGGTGTAGTTTATAGCGCTCTTTCGAGAAGCGGCGCAACATGCCCAGAGCCAAATTCGTCTCTCCTTCCGACTCCGTTTGCAGGTGCCCGTAAATAGCTTTGTCACAGATGCGCAGGGCCGTGTTTATCTCCTCATCGTTCCCGTAGAACTCCACAATCTCCTTGGTGGTAAACGAGTTGATACCGCTGCGTTCCAGCTTAGTGAGATAGTTCTTCCAGAGCGTCACCGCCTTCTCCAGGCTCGACTGCACCCCGGACTTTTGAAAGCGGTCTTTGTGCGAGTTGAAGCGGGAGGTATAGTATGCGTGGTCTTTACGGAGGCGGTAGAGTTTGTACCTTTTCTTGATGGACTGTCCGAAGATAAGCCAGATGAGCGCCACGAACGCGATAACTGTCGTCACCCAGAGCACCATCACCGGCCAGTTAAAGCGCTCTTGCACCGGGGCCAGCTCCGTGTCGGTCTTTACCTGCAGCGGCTCTTGCACCGTTTGCACCAACTGATGCAGGTACACGGCGTTGGCAGGCGAGAAAAGCTCCAGGGTGTCCTGCTGGCGCAGCATGTAAACCGGCAGCGCCAGCTGCTGTATTGTATCCGTTTCAAAGGTTCTCAGCGTATAAACGGCGCTGTCGGTGCTGATGCCGGCGCGGGTGGTGGTCGGGTAATAGGTATTGCTTACCAGCTCAAAAGGGGCGAAGTCGTAGTTGGCGGCCGGAAGTATAACCTCCAGCGTGTCGGGATGGCGGAGTACCAGCGTATACTGCACCAGCTCACCCAGGCGGATGGTGTCGCGGTTGAAGCGGCCTTCGGGGGTAAGCGGCTGTTGTGCCTGCGCGGCCAGCTGCCAGAGGGGCAGGAGCAGAAGGAGGATCAGTTTACGCACTTTTCTTTGTAGACTTATTCCGGAGCCTGAACAGGTTTACCAGTTGTGGCACGTAATCATCGTTGGTGTTGATGGCCAGGTAATTGGCCTGGTATTTCTGGCAGAGGCGCATGAGCTGCTCCTGGTTTTCCTGATACTGTGCCAGGTAACGCTCCTGAAACTCCTTGCCCGAGGTGTTGAGCCACAGCGTGCGGCCGGTTTCTTTATCCAGTATCGGCACGATGCCCATGGCCGGCAGTTGCTGCTCCCGCACATCGCGCAGGTGGAGCACAATCAGGTCGTGGCGGCGGGCCAGCATGCTCAGCTCTTTTTCATAGTTGATGTCGATAAAGTCGGAGAGAAGCAGGATGATGCTGCGGCGCTTGATGATGTCTAGCGTCAGTTTTATACCTGCGGCCAGGTTTGTCTTGGCCGATTTGGGCACCAGCTCGTCCAGAGCTTTTATGATGGAGTAGGCTTGCTCTATGCCTTTGGCGGGCTTCAGGTACTTCTCTTTCCTGTCGGAGATGCAGATAATGCCGATCTGGCTCTGCTGCCGCGCTGCTGATAAGGCTAGCACGCCGCAGATCTCCTTGCCCACGTCCAGCTTCTGTTGCAGGCCGGTGCCGATCCGCTGCGAAGCGCTCACGTCCAGCATCAGAAAAACTGATTGCTCTTTCTCTTCCCGGTAGGTTTTCACGAAAGTGCCGTGCCCCTTGGCCGATACGTTCCAGTCGATGGAGCGCACATCGTCGCCGTACTGGTAGGCGCGCACGTCGTCAAACTCCAGCCCCGTGCCTTTAAACACAGATTGGAAATCGCCCTGCATTTGCGTGGTAATCGCTTTGCGGATGCGGATCTCGTACTTTCGTAGCTTCTTTACAAGCTCTCTCATGAGAAGGTAAGCTGCAGTCTGATTTTAAAATTAAGCGATAAACTCGTAATATGCATCCGTGAAAAGACTTTTCTCTATACTTTTTTGCCTCAGCCTGCTCGGCTGCCAGCCCCAGGACAACCAGAAACCGAAGGACATGATCCCTCAGGAGAAGCTGGTGCGTATCCTGGCCGATATCCACACAGCGGAAGCGCTCATCGAGTCTAGCGTAATATACCCTGATACGGCCCTGATGACGTATAACCAGGAGCAGGAGAAAATACTTGAGCAGTACAATGTTACGCAGGAGCAGTTTAAGGATACCTATAACTACTACCTCCGGAACCTACGCGAGATGGACGTGCTCTACGAAATTGTGGTGGATACCCTGAGTATGCGTGAGTCGAAGGCACAGGCCGTCAAAGGCAAACCAGGGCGCAATATACCGGAGAAGGATAGGGAGCAGCTACAGGCGCAGTAGGCTACATCAGTTTACTGCCGTTCGGCACTTTGCCAGCCGGCCGTGCCAGCACAATATCGCCGTTCTCATCAGCAAAACCCGTTACCAGCACCTCCGACATAAAGCTCCCGATCTGCTTTTTGCCCAAATTGGTGACGCACAGCACCTGCATGCCTATCAGTTCCTCCGGCTTATACAGCTTGGTTATCTGCGCACTTGATTTCTTAACACCCAGCGGCCCCAGGTCTACCTGTACCTTATAGGCGGGTTTACGTGCCTCCGGAAATTCCTCCGCCGCCACGATCGTGCCTACGCGAATATCTGTTTTCTCGAATTCCTGCCAGCTTATCTGCTCCATCGTTTGTGCGGGTGCGTGCATGTATTCTTCTTTTTAGTTGATGCTGCTCAAGATAAGGATAAGTTACGAACCTGTCCAGTTATACCAGCCTTAAAGTACGCTTGCCGTTGCAAATTGCATGCAATAGCGGCCTGTAAACGCATGTTAGCAACATAAGCGGACCTGCTTCGTACTCCTATGCAACCGGCCTTTCCTCTTTGGCAAGGCCTGTTAAAACTGCCATTCGTACAAAATAAGAACTATGAAAAAGGAATCCGGAGCCACTATGTCCGTTTGGATGAACCAGGTGCAACTGCCAGCCACGCAGGTGCTGGCCGAGAATGTAACGTGCGATGTGTGCGTGGTGGGTGCGGGCATTGCCGGGCTCACCACGGCCTACCTGCTAGCCAAGGAAGGGAAAAAGGTAGTGGTGCTCGAGTCGAAGGATATCGGGAGCGGGGAGACGAGCCGTACCACGGCGCACCTCTCCAACGCGCTGGACGAGCAGTTCTATAACCTCATCAAGCTTTTCGGGAAAGAGGGCGCCCGCCTTGCCGCGCAGAGCCACGGACAGGCAATCGATAAGATTGAAGAAATTTCCAGTAATGAGAAGATTGACTGCGATTTTACCAGGGTAGACGGCTTTCTGTTTGCCACCACAAAGGAGGAAGAGCAGCAACTAATGCAGGAGCTGGAGGCTTTGCAGCAGATCGGCTGGCATGATGTGGTGCTGCGCAAGCACTGCCCCGTGGATACCTTAACCACCTTCCCCTGCCTGCACTATCCGAACCAGGGGCGTTTCCACATCATGAAGTACCTCAACGGCCTTGCCAACGCGATCATTGACAATGGCGGGATGATCTTCACAAACTCTCATGTAAAGGAGTTCAGGTCCGGACCCGTGGCCATGGCGGTCACTGTCAGCGATTATGCTGTTTCGGCCAACCATCTGGTGGTGGCCACCAATACGCCGGTGAACGACAAGCTGACTATCCATACCAAACAGGCGCCCTACCGCACGTATGCCATTGGGGTGCAGGTGCCGAAAGACTCTGTTCCGGACGCCCTGTACTGGGACATGAAAGACCCCTATCACTACATTCGTCTACAAAAAGATTCGGTGGGTGATGCAGGTTCTGATATTCTGATAGTAGGAGGCGAGGACCATAAGACGGGCCAGAACCACGATCCGGCAGCGTGCTTCAGAAGACTGGAGGACTGGACGCGACTGAAGTTTCCGATGGCCGAGCAAGTAAAATACGTGTGGTCGGGGCAGGTGTACGAACCGGTGGATGGCCTGGCCTTTATTGGCCGCAACCCCGGCGATGAGGACAATGTGTATATTGCCACCGGCGACTCCGGCCACGGCATGACGCACGGAACTATTGCCGGCATGCTCCTCACTGACCTGATCATGGAACGGCCAAACCCATGGGCCAAACTATACGATCCGGCTCGCACGAGCCTTAAATCAGCGGGAGAGTTCCTAAAGGAGAATATTAACGTGGCAGCGCAGTATAAAGACTACGTTACGCCCGGTGAGGTGGAGGACCAGATGGACGTGCTGCCCGGTACGGGCCGCATTATGCGCAAGGGGGCGCAAAAGGTAGCCGTGTACTGCGACCAGGAGGGCGTACGGCACCAATGCTCGGCCGTGTGCCCGCACATGGGCTGCGTGGTCAGCTGGAACAGCGTGGAAAGCTCCTGGGACTGCCCCTGCCACGGCTCGCGCTTCGATCCGTTCGGCAACGTAATAACAGGTCCTGCCAGCGCGAACCTAGGTCCGGCCAGTTAATTACCAAGAGCTGATTCTATACGTTTATACTTTGGAGGCTTACCGGTGATACTATTGGTAAGCCTCCAGTTTTTTCAGGCGGGTCTCGATCCTGGCAGCCCATACCCGCTGCTCCTCCTTGTCCAGCCCGTGGCGGGATGCCTCATCAAACAGATCCTGCTCTGCTTTCCACCTTTTAAAGGCCTCGTTCACCACCAGGCTCAACTTTGTCTTGAGGTTGGCGCAGCTGATCTGCTGCAGGTCGTGGCGCAGTTGGCGGGCATGCACCTCTGTCAGGTCGAAGTGTAGCTGCTCGTGTGCCAGCAGCTTCTCGGAGTTTTTTTTCTTGGACCAGGATTGCTGTGGCAGGAAAACGCATTTAACCGTGTAGGTATACTGGTTGTTTTTGCAGCTGGCGCTCACGGCCAGGTTGGCTGCCGTGAGCGCATGATGAGGGTTAGAGTCATCGGGCTGGCCCTTAAAATCCTCCCAGTTCAATCGGCGACCGGTAGACCACACAACATGCTCGCTTGTAGCACTTTCTATAGGAGGAGTTGCAGCTATACTTGTAGCTGGCGGCGCTGCTGCAGATGCTCCCGGGGAAAGCAGTAGCAGCAGTATTCTTGCCCAGAATGACAGGAACAGGGTAAAGGTAAACATGTAGGACTTTGGCTAAAAGTTGATACTGTTTCTGGAACGGCAACAGCCGTCAAAGGCAAAAAGTGCCCGAAATTTGTACTTTAGCTGAGTGTCAGGTGGTTACTTAATTTCCTAAACCGCAACGTGAGCAGTACAGCGGCTACCGATAGCCCGGACAGCAGCCCCATCCAAACCCCTTCGGCACCAAAGCCGGCCTTAAAGCACAGGTAGTAGCCCACGGGCAGCCCTACCACCCAGTAAGCTAGTAACGAGATGAGGCTCGGGATTCGTACATCCTCCAGCCCGCGGAGCGCGCCGAGCCCCACCACCTGCACGCCGTCCGAGATCTGGAACAGCGCCGCGATGACCAGCAGGCCAGAGGCCAGCTGAATCACCTCCGGGTCATCAATGTACAGCATGGGGATAAGCTCATTGAAGAGAACCATCAGCAGGCCGCTGCCGATCATAAAGACCACGCCCATCATCAGGTTACTGTAGCCGGCCATACGCATGGCGCTGAAGTTTCCGAGTCCTTTCTGGTTGCCCACGCGTATGGTGGCCGCGGCGGCTATGCCACTGGCCATCATGTAGGTAACGGCGGCTACGTTAATGGCGATCTGGTGCGCGGCCAGCTCATTGGCTCCCAGCCACCCGATCATGATCGCAGAGAAACTGAAGGCGCCCATCTCGAAGATCATCTGGCCTGAGATAGGCAGGCCCAGCCTAAAGATGCGGTACATGTGGATCAAGGACAGGTGGCGCAGCCGCAGGAAGTGCCGGAACACCTCGAACCGTTTGGCATACATAACCCAGCCGGCCATGGCAAAGGCCATTACGACGCGCGAGATAAGCGTTGCCCAGCCTGCGCCTAAAAGGCCCATCGGCTCAAAACCCAGCTTGCCGAAAATTAGGATGTAGTTCAGGATAACATTGAGGCCGTTGGCAAGGATGGAGATATACATGGCCTGCTTCGTAAGCGAGAGCCCCTCTGCAAACTGCCGGAAGGCCTGAAACACCATGAGCGGCACCATGGAGAGGAACAGCACGTTGATGTAGGGAATAGCCAGCTCCACTACTTGCGGCGGTTGGCCAAGTATGGTAATGTGCGGCGAGAGGAAATAGCCGGCAATAAAAAGCAGGATGCCCAGCAGCACGTTGGATATAAGCCCGTTGAGCAGTAGCAGCGAGATACGGGTATAGTTGCGGCGGCCGTCGGCGGCGGCAATGAGCGGTGTGATGCTGTAGGACACCCCTAGGCCAAAAACCATGGTGATGGTAAAAATGCTGTTGCCCAGCGAGGCAGCCGCCAGCGGCATTGTTCCTGTCTGGCCCACCATCAAACTATCGATAACGCTCACCATAATATGGCCCAACTGGCTCAGCACCACCGGGTAGGCGAGGGTAAAGTTTTTAGAGAAGTGTTGCTTGTATTCAGGAATATCCATGCGGCAATGAGGTTACGAATAAGGCCGCAAAATTAGTGTAAATAACCGACTTTAGCGCTTGCTCACGTAGGATTTCACCGATCATGAAGGTTGTTTGAGCCTCAGAATCGGCCTAAATGCACTCTCATTTTATACTTTAGCACTCTTCCAGGTGGCCACTTATTGCTGACACCGCCATGTAAGGATCTATCCCGTGTAGTAAACCACGCATTACCGTTCCTTGTCATCCGAAATCAGAAGAGCCAGTCCCTGCCGGAGGCGCTGCATGGCTTCCTGCAGGCGGTTTGGCTCAATGGCAAAGGACATGCGCACGTGGCCGGGAGCCCCGAAGTTGTCGCCGGGGGCAAGCTCGAGGTTATAGCAGCCACGGAGGTAGCGGCAGAGGTCAGGCGTGGTTTTAAGCACTTCGCCGGTGATGCTGGTGTAGTTAAGGTAGTAGCTGAGGTCCGGAAAGAAGTAGTAGGCGCCGTCGGGGAGGTAGTAGCTCACGTGCGGAATCGCATCCAGGCCTTTCTGCATGATCTCGCGGTTCTTTGCCAGCACCTCCTGCATTGGCGGCAGCTCTCGCGCACGTGCCTTAAGGGCTGCCTCGGCAGCATCCTGTACAAAAACGCTTACCCCAGAGAGGGTGGCCTGCTGGAAATCAATGCATCTCCTTAGCACGCTTTCCGGGCCAAGTATAAAACCGAGCCGCCAGCCCGACATGGCAAAAGACTTAGAGAAACCATTTACGACGATGGTTCTTGCCGCTTTTGCCCCCTGGCAGGAAAGGATAGAAGTAAAAGGCCTGCCGTAAGTAACAAGGTCATATATTTCATCGGAAATAAGGTATAGGTTCGGGAATTCATTTACCACCTCCAGCAGCGCTTCGAGCTCCGGCTTTGTATACATACGTCCGGTTGGGTTGCCGGGGTTGGTGAGCAGCAGGATGCGGGTGCGGTGCGTGAGCGTGCTGCGTAGCATGTCAGGGGTCAGTTTATATCCTTCGGAGATACTGGTTGGCAAAGCTATACCAGTAGCGGGGCTATACCTGAGCAATTCCTGAAAGCCGAACCAGGCCGGCGTGGGTACCACTACCTCATCACCTTCTTTCAGCAGCACCGTGAATAGGTTGTAAAGAGCCTGTTTCGCCCCGGGCGTTACCAGCACCTGTTCCGGGTGCACCACTATTCCATCGGCTTTATACTTTTGGCTGATGGTTTTGCGCAGAGACGGCGTGCCCGCAGTGGGGCCATAAGATGTTTTACCGTTCTGCAGCGCCGCAATGGCTGCCTCAGTGGCCGCCTCCGGGCTCCTGAAGTAACTGCTGCCGGCAGCTAGCGAAATGACCTCCATGGTTTAAGTTAGAGAATTTAGAAATTAGAGATTTTGGGAGTTTAAAGCCACATACTTTGTGTCTCTAAAAGTATAGCTTTTTTAGTCTATGCTGAAGAGCACATCTGCAAAGCCTTTCCGGCTGTCGTAGAAAACGGATGCTGGTTTAAAGCCGCACTGCCGCCCCAGTTCCTCTACCTGCGGGATGGTGTACTTGCAGGAATTCTCGGTATGAATGGCCTCCCAGGCATCAAAATGCACGGTTACACCAGCCTTTTGTATATGCACCTCCTGATTGGTTTTGCTGACCAGGAAGCTGCGCATCACGCCTTCCTGCGGGTCATACAGGGCGTGGTGGCAGAACTGATCCACGTTGAAATCAGCTCCCAGCTCCCGGTTGATGCGGTGCAGCAGGTTCAGGTTGAAGGCCGCGGTCACGCCGCTGGCATCGCTGTAGGCTTTTAATATCACTTCAGGATTTTTGCGCAGGTCCACGCCCATCAGCAACTGGTCGCCGGGGCGAAGGTAGCTTCGGATGCTGGACAGGAAATTTATACTTTCCCGCGGCCTGAAGTTGCCGATGTTGGAGCCCAGGAACAGCACCACCTTGCGCTCCGACTTGTGCTCCTGGAGCCACTCCAGCGCCTGGAAGTACTCGCCCACCACGGCTTCTACTCGCAGCTGAGGCAGCTCCTGGCGCAGGCTCCCCGAAAGCTGCCGCATGGCGTCCCCGGAAATATCCACCGGCACATAATCAAATTCGCTTTGCTGGTTGGAGAGCTCCTTTAACAGGATTTTGGTCTTGAGAGCATCGCCGGCGCCCAGGTCGATGAGGTGAAAAAAACCCTGCCGGGAGAATTGCTGTGCCATCTCATACTTGTTCTGCGTGAGCACCTCCAGCTCGCTGCGGGTTAGGTAGTATTCGGGCAGCTCCATGATCTGCTGGAAAAGCCTGCTGCCAGTGCCATCGTAAAAATAGCGGGAGGGAAGCGTCTTTCGTGGCTGGCGTAAACCTTCGGCCACATCGCGGGCAAAGGCGGTTAAGTCGTGGGAGCCATCCTGCTGGCGGCTGAGTTCTACCATCGGGGAAGAGGTTGTGGTGATATACATGTGTTTATTTTTTGCCGGCCAGCCTGATGCCGTTGTACTGCCAGCGCTTGTCGGGGTGAAAAAAATTACGGTAGCTGGTCCGGATGTGGCTCTCGGGGGTGGCGCAGGAGCCGCCGCGCAGCACCATCTGGTTGATCATGAACTTGCCGTTGTACTCGCCCACGGCCCCGGGAGCTTTGGAGAAGCCGGGGTACGGGTGGTAGGCGCTGTAGGTCCATTCCCACAAATCGCCGTAGAGCTGCTGCACGCCATCTGCCGCCGGGTCTGCCGCAGCAGGCTCCAGCAGCCCGCTCTCCACAAAGTTGCCGTTTTGCGGCGGGTATACTTGGGTGGCGGCCTCCCATTCAAACTCCGTTAAAAGGCGCCTGCCCGCCCAGTTGGCAAAGGCGTTGGCCTCGTAGAAGCTCAGGTGGCATACCGGCTCGTTCAAGTCTACTGGCTGCAGGCCATGCAGCGTGAAGCGGTGCCATGCATCCCCCTGCTTTACCCAATACAGTGGGGCCTCCAGCTGCTGCTCCTTCACCATGGCGAAGCCTTCATCCAGCCAGTGCCTGAAATCGCCGTAGCCGCCGTCCTGCATAAACGCCAGGTATTCGCCGTTGGTGACCAGCCGGTTCATGATCTCAAAATCCTCTACCTGCACCTCGTGCACGCCCAGCTCGTTGTCGAAGCAAAAGCCGTCGCCCTGGTAGCCTATTTTATACTTCCCGCCCGGCACTTCCAGAAACCTGGCCTCGGTTTTTATGCTTTGCTCCTGGGGCTCTGGCGGCGGCAGGTAGGCGGGCAGCATGGGGTTTGTGCCCAGGATATACTTGATGTCGGTCATGAGCAGCTCCTGGTGCTGCTGCTCGTGCTGCAGGCCCAGCTCCAGTAGCGGCAGGAGCTTTATGATCTTCTCCTCCGGCAGCTCCTGCAGTAGCTCGTTCATGTGCTCATTCACGTATGAGCGGTAGGCCAGCACATCGCGCAGGGGCGGGCGGGTAATGGTGCTGCGCTGGTGCCGCAGCACGCGGCTGCCGAGGCTGTTGTAATACGAGTTGAACAGGAAGGCGTACTGGGGGTGGAAGATTTTATACGTTGGCAGGTGCTCCTGAAGTATGAGCGTCTCGAAAAACCAGCTGGTATGGGCTATGTGCCACTTGGGCGGACTCACGTCCACAATGGGCTGCACCACCGTGTCCTCCGGCTCCAGGGGGCTGCAGATTAACTCGGTGCGCTGCCGGATTTTATTGAAACGCGCGCGTAGCACTTCTTGCGTGGCGGAGGCGGCTAGTATGCTCATGGTGCTGGTTTTTGATGCGGAATGATGTGTGGGCATAAATGGATTAGGCTGCTAAGAAGGTCGTCCTTCATATGTTTGCGTCAGTACAACAGCTGCAGGCCAAATCTTTCATAGTGGTTCTTTGTTGTTCATTTACGGTAAATCCCGTGATTATGGTTTATCTTACCCCCTTAAACAGCACCATAACATGAACCTGCAACTAAGCTTTTCCCCGCATACGCTACAGTTTAAGTTCGATGCCCGCACCAGCCGCGGCGCCATATCGGAGCACAAAGTATACTTTGTCAAGGTGTGGGACGCACAAACGTCAGAAGTACATGGCACCGGCGAGTGCGCTCCCCTGGCAGGGCTAAGTATAGATTTCCGACCCGAGATAGCACACAAGCTCCAGCAGGTAGCCGAGCTGGTGAATAACCGGCAGGTGGAGTTTGGTATGGAGGCAGAATTGCCGCAGGAATTGGGGCTGCAGGAGTGGCCCGCGCTGCGCTTCGCGCTGGAAACTGCGCTGTTGGATCTGGGAAACGGCGGCAAGGGCCTGCTCTACGACAATGCCTTCAGCCGTGGTGAGGAGGGCATCCCGATAAACGGACTGGTGTGGATGGGCGACCGGAGCTTTATGCAGCAGCAGATAGCGCAGAAGCTGGAGTCGGGGTATACATGCCTGAAGCTGAAGATCGGCAGCCTGGACTTTACCACAGAGCTGGAGATTTTGCAAAGTATAAGAGAGGTAGCAGGGGCGGACCGCCTGACGGTGCGCGTGGATGCCAACGGCGCCTTCTCGCCACAGGAGGCATTTAAAAAGCTGGAGCGCCTGGCAAAGTATGAACTACATTCTATCGAGCAACCTATAAAGCAGGGCCAGCTGCAGGAGATGGCGCAGCTCTGCGCCTACACGCCCCTGCCCATCGCCCTGGACGAGGAGTTGATCGGGGTGCAGGAGCCGCAGGCAAAAGCGGCCTTGCTGGAACGTATAAAGCCGCAGTACATTATCCTGAAGCCAACTTTGGTGGGAGGCCTGGCCGCCAGCGCCGAGTGGATACGCATGGCCGGGGAGCTTGGGATCGGCTGGTGGATGACCTCCGCGCTTGAATCCAACATCGGCCTCAACGCGATTGCCCAGTTCACGGCGCAGTATGGCATCACCCTACCCCAGGGGCTGGGAACCGGGCAACTCTACCACAACAACATCCCCTCACCGCTGCAGATCAGGCATGGGGAGCTGTGGCGGAAAGGGAAATCTCAATGAGAGAAGGAGTTTAGGAGTGAATAGTATCTATCTAAAGTCATTCGCTCATCCGCTCCTTCAAAATTAATTCACATTCGTCGTCTTGATCAGCAGCTTTCTATATTTGGTGAAGATGCTGGATTTGGAGACAAAGCCAAGATAAATGCCACCCTGTAGCACGGGCAGGTTCCAGGCGCCGGACTCATCGAATTTCTTCATCACGTCGGCCATGCTATCATCGTACTGCACAATGGCGGGCGGCTTGATCATCAGCTCCTTTACCTTCACCGTGTCATACTTCTCCGTCTTGAACATGATCTCGCGCACGTTCTCCAGCAGGATCACGCCGTCCAGTCTGCCGTCTGCTGTTACCACCGGGAAGAGGTTACGGCGCGAATGGGCGATCACCTCCACGAACTCGCCTAGTGTGGCCTCGGGCGAAATCGGTTGAAAGTCCGTCTCGATGAGGTGCTGTATCTTCATGATGCGCAGGATTGTGCGGTCCTTGTTGTGGGTGAGCAGTTGGCCTTTCTGCGCCAGTTTCTTCGTATCGAGGGAATAAGGCTCAAAATACTTTACCAAGGCAAACGAGCTGGCCGCCACTATCATCAGCGGGATCATCAAGGTATAGCCTCCCGTTATCTCCGCGATCAGGAAGACGGCGGTAAGCGGGGCGTGCATCACCCCGCTCAGTATGCCGGCCATGCCCACCATCGAGAAGCTACTGGTGGGCAGGTTGCTGATGTGGAGCATGTTGATGATGCGCGAGAAAAAATAACCCGTACTGGCCCCCACAAACATCGACGGGGCAAAGTTGCCGCCGTTACCGCCCGAGGCGATGGTGATGGTGGTGGCAAAGACTTTTACCAGCGCCAGCGCCCCCACAAAGCTTAGTAAAAGCCACTCGTTGGTGCCGAAAAAAGCCAGCCAACTGTCCTGCAGCAGCAGTTGCGCCTGCCCGCGCTCCAGCAGCCGGATGCTGTCGTACCCCTCCCCGAAGAGTGGCGGGAACAGCATGATGAGCAGGCCCAGCAAAGCTCCTCCGATGATGGCGCGTTTAAAGGCGGAGGCCCGGTAATCTTCGAAAATTTCCTCCACACGCAACGCCATCCGGGTGTAGTACACCGAGACCATTCCGCAAAGTATGCCCAGCAGCACATAAAACGGCACATGCTCTGCGGCAAAAAATTCGGTTTTGCTGATGTTGAAGAGGATGTCTTCCTCCAGGATGATTTTGGAGCTGAGGGCACCTACCACCGCCGCGATGATTAACGGGATAAAGGCGGAGATGCTGATGTCGGTCAGCAGCACCTCAATGGCGAACAGCACACCGGCAATGGGCGCGTTGAACACGGCGGCGATACCGGCAGCGGCTCCTGAGGCCAGCAGCAGGGTGCGGTCGCGGTAGTTGAGGTGGTACTCGCGGCCATAGTTGGAGCCAATGGCGGAGCCCGTGACCACGATGGGCGACTCCAGGCCAGCCGATCCGCCAAAGCCGGCCGTAACGGCGCTGGTCAACACATGCGAGAACATTTTGTGCCGCTCCACCAGGCTTGATTTCTGTGAGATATTGAACAGAATATTTGCCGTGCCGCGCCCGATGCTACCCTTAAAGAATACCCTGACGATAAGCACGGTGAGCAGGATGCCTATGAATGGGAACACCACAAGCCAGTAAGGTTGGTCGAGCAGGCGGTTGCCGTAGGCCAGCAACAGCTGTATATAGTGCACCAGCGACTTCAGGATGACCGCAGCCACGCCGGCCGTCAGGCCCACCAGTACGCTCGAGATAAGCATGAACTCGCGGTCGGAGGTATGGCGGCGCAGCCACAGCAGCGGTATTTTAGATTTTTTGTAGGAAGAGGGCATTATGTGCGGAACTACCTGAAAGTGTTTGGTCTATATCCCTGCAAAAGTAGGAAGACCCGTAGCGAAGGCCAATTTATTTTTGCACTCTTTTAATCAGGCCTTTTTTGAAAAATGTTTGCCCGGGGCTAACCTCAGGCGGGCTTTCGCTGTTAATATAGAGGCGCTGCTTACAGCGCGTATGTTTAACGTAACAAAGTGTGTATGGGCAAAGGGGTGGATCATCCTTTTTTTAATCTAGAACTTACGGAGGAGCATGGGCCTTTCCATGTGATAGGGGATGTGCATGGCTGCTTTAACGAGCTGATGGAGCTACTACGGCAATTGGGCTACCAGGTGCATTTTGATAAGGTGGAGTCCAAGTATGAGGTGGTGCCACCCATGGGAGCCAAAGCTGTTTTTGTAGGCGACCTGGTAGACCGCGGACCTAACTCGCCAGAGGTATTGCGCCTGGTGATGGACATGGCGGAGCAGGGGATCGCCTACTGCGTAAGCGGGAACCATGATGACAAGCTGCTGCGCCTGCTGCTGGGCCGCAACGTGCAGGTAAGGCACGGGCTGGAGCTGACAAAGGCGCAGCTGGAGTCGTACGACGCGGTGTTCCGGGAGCGGGTAAAGCATTTCTTGAGCACTTTGCCGCACCATGTGATACTGGACGAGGGGCGGCTGGTTGTCGCGCATGCCGGGCTGGAGGAGCGCCTTCACGGACGCAACACCAAAGGCGTACGGGAGCTCTGCCTCTACGGCCCCACCACCGGCGAAACTGACGACAAAGGGCTGCCTATCCGCCTGGACTGGGCCGCTGAATATTGCGGGAAAGCGATCGTGGTATACGGCCATACACCGGTGCACGAGCCAAGCTGGCGCAACAATACCATTAACATTGATACCGGTTGCGTGTTCGGGGGGCGGCTGACGGCGCTAACTTATCCCGACCATATCCTTACCTCCGTGGAGTCGCACCATACGTATGCCGAGTCTGTCAGGCCGTTTATACGTTATCACCAGCAGCATCACCCATCTCCTTCTCCATCTTAGCCTTCTCCTCCAGATACTTATCGTGGCTAACCAGCTGCTCCAGGTGCGCTTTTACCAGGTATGCCTTAAACTCCTCCAGGTTGGTCTTCTCCCAGAACGGAATCCTGTTCTGCACGGCGGTGCGCCCTATTACGTGGGCTGCCACAGGTGCCGTTATGGAAGTGAACACGATGATGGCCAGCACTTTCAGCAGCACGCCGGGCTGGTTAAAGTAAATCGCCATGCCCATCATGATCAGGCCTACACCCAACGTGGAGCCCTTGGTAATAGCGGACATGCGGATGTAAAAGTCGGGGAAGCGCAGCAGCCCTATGGAGGCGATGAGCATGAATCCCACGCCCACAAGTATAAACACGCAGCTTATAATCTCCTTTACCAGTACCCAGTCTATACTTTCTTCCATCGTTTATTTTGTTATCCTCATGATGTAATACGCAAACGAGATGGATCCCAGGAACCCGAACAGCGACAGGATCATGGCCACGTCTATAAAATCCTCGTTGCGGGTAAGCTCCGTGTAGATCACAATGATGCCGATCACGTTGGCCACAAACAGGTCGAAGGCCGTTACACGGTCGGGCAGGGTGGGGCCAATGGCAAAACGGATGGCAGTGAGCAGCAGGCAGACGCTCAGCATGATCATGGCAATAATTAGCGTTATATGGAAAAAGCTCATGCGGTCAGTTCTAAGATCATTCGTTCGAAACCATTCTTAATATGCAGTTTCAGCTGCTCTACGTCGCCATGCTTCAGGTATAACGTATGCACATACAACGTTTTGCGGTCTTCGCTCACGTCCAGACTGATCGTGCCGGGCGTCAGCCCGATGATGTTTGCCAGAATGGAAATCTCCAGATCGGTTTGGGCTTTGAGGGGAAACGCCATCACCGTTGGCTGCAAGCGGTAGTTCGGCGTCATGATGTCATAAGCGATTCTCAGGTTGGCTATGAGAAGCTCCTTTAAGAAGAACAGGATAAAGTATACCAGCTTCGGTACTTTCCGGAAGTAGGAGCGGCGGTAAAAGTACGAGCTCAGCCAGAGCAAGAGGAACAGCACCATGAACAGCAGGGTCGTGCTCAGGGCGGTGTAGGGCACCTGCGGGTCGGGGTACTGAAAGTAAACGTACACCACCATGGCCGCCAGCACAATATGTAGGAGAAGTAGCTTCATGACTGAGCAATCATTTTACTTTGTTATTAGAGAGTACTGTATTTGTATACGTATCGATGTGCAGCAGCCCGTCTGCCGCCCGCTCCGAGAGCCGCACCAGCGGCCGTGCATACAGACCTATAAAAAGTATAAAAGCCAGCAGCAGCACAATGGGCAGGTACAGCTGCCAGAGCCGGATCGGGTTAACAGGCGCCATAATAGTGTCTTTTTTGACGGCCAACGGCCTGGGTTTCCAGAAAACCTCGTTCCAGATCTTGGTCATGGAGAAGAGGGTGATGAGGCTGACGCAGAGCGAAACACCCACCAAGGTATAGTTACCAGCTTCCAGGCCAGCCCGGGCCAGCATCAGCTTGCCCCAAAAGCCGGAGAGCGGCGGCGTGCCCGCCAGGCTAAGGGCCGAGAGCAGGAACAGGACCGACAGCACCGGCTGCAGCAGGTACACGCCCCCCAGTTTTTTGAGTGAGAAAGTGCGGTAACGCTGCGCCACCACCCCGCTGATCAGGAACAGGTTGGTCTTTACGAAGATGTTATGGATGATGAAGAAGATGCTTCCGGCAATAGCCAACGGCGTGTAAATGGCAAGCCCCATCAGCATGTACCCAATCTGGCTGATGATGTGGAAGGAGAGAATCTTCTTAAAATCGGTCTGGGCCGCCGCGCCAATAACCCCGATCAGCATAGTGAAGCCGGCAAGCAGGGCCAGCAGCGGGAGCACAAACCCCAGGTCGCTGATGAAGAGGAGCGTGAACAGCCTGATCAGCGTATACATGCCTACCTTGGTGATAAGCCCGGCAATAAATGAGGAGATAGCGATCGGCGGCGTGTGGTAGGAGGCAGGCAGCCAGAAAAAAAGCGGGAAAATAGCGGCTTTCACGCCGAAGCCAACCAGGAAAAAGACGCTGGCCATACTTAGCAGAGGCAGGTTGGGGTGCTCCGGCTGCCGCACCAGCAGGGCCAGTTCTGCCAGGTTCAGCGAGCCGAAGAGGCTGTAGGTGATGCCCACCCCTGAGAGCAGCAGCCCCGATGCCAGGAAATTGATCGTCACATACTTGATGGCCCCCTCCAGTTGCCCTTTACTGCCGCCCAGGCTCAGCAGCGCAAAACAGCAGATCAGCAGCACCTCGAACCACACGTACAGGTTGAACAGGTCACCGGTAAGGCAAACGCCGCTCACGCCCATCTGTAGCAGCAGCAGCAACGGGTAATAGCCAAAGCGCCTGCGCGTTACATCCAGCCCCTGCAGGGAGAAGAGGTACACCGACAGGCCGATCACGGCGGCAGCTACCAGCATCAGCGCGCTGAAAACATCTGCTGCCAGGGTGATGCCGTAGGGGGCGGGCCAGTTACCCACCTGGGTAGCGATCACTTCCTGCGCCAGCACCCGCTGCATCAGAAACACCGTAGATAGCAGCCACACCATCTGCGCCAACCCAGCCATTACAGCCATCCACTGCTCCCGCTGCCAGAATGCCAGGCAAAGCAGGGCACCATAAAGCGGAATCAGCAAAGGCAATACGAGCAATAAGTCTGATGGCATAAAGTGTGGTTAGCGTAATAATTCTGTTGCGTAAACGCAGGGGCGTTTCGGAAGGATGCCTTCCGGATAAAGGCGGCGGCACTGCCTACTGCGCCTCATTCTCTTTCTGAAGCTCGTCGAGGTTGTTAGATTTAAAGGTCATGTATACCCGGCGGATGAGCACGATGGAGAAAGCCTGTATCCCGAAGCCGATCACGATGGCGGTGAGCAGGAGCGCCTGCGGCACCGGGTCGGCGTAGGGCTCGGTAGCAATGGTGTGCTCCTCGTTAATGATGGCGCTGCCGCCCCGGCTAAGCCCCCCGATCACGAACAGGAACAGGTTGGTGGCCAGCCCGAAAAGGATGAGGCCCAGTATCACCTTGAACAGGTGCCGGTGCAGGATAAAGTATAAACCCACGGCAAAGAGCGTTCCTACCATCAACGGAAGCAGCGTTTCCATTCTTCTCTATTCTTTAGACATTGTAAAAACCATTTTCAGGACCATGCCGAGCACCAGCAGGTACACCCCGGCATCGAACAGGGTCGGGGTGCCCAGCGTCCCGATAATCGGGAGCTTCCCCTCCAACCAAATGGCGGACATATAAGGCTTTCCCTGCAGGAGCCCCAGCACCCCACTGGTGGCTGCCATGAACAAGCCCAGGGCCATCATGTACGCCGGCCTTACCCGGATGATGTAGTAGCGCCAATTGGAAGGGGTTACTTCCTCAGACCTCCTCCAGGTATTGGCGCGCACCAGATCCCACATATACTGGGGCGTGTCATGCTCCGGCTGCTTGCCCTGGCTGTAGACTCTCATCCGGAAGTAAGTGTTCACGGTGCGGTCGGAGCCATGCGCCAATGCGTGGAACACGAAGGCGATCGAGCCGATCAGACCACCAATAAACCCGCCGCCCGGATGGTTGTGCCCCCGGAACAGGATGTAGACCGAGAAGAGCAGGAAGAGCGGCGTGAGGTAGCGTATGGCCGTGGCGAAGATGATGGTTCTCATGGTTTGCCTCCTTTCTCCGGGTTAAGGCGCAGCAGCGAGAAGATGCCGAGCGCCGCCACAGCCAGCACCGTGATCTCCCCCAGCGTGTCCAGCCCCCTGAAGTCTACTAAGATCACGTTGACAATGTTGCGGCCGTGTGCCTCCAGGTAACTGGCCTTGCCATAGTATTCCTTTAGCTCTGAGTCGACGGCCTGCTGCTGCACCAGCAGCATTACGTAGGTCATCAGTGCCCCGAAAACAACGGAGATGGCAATGAACTTATACTTCATGAACTGGTGCGAGAGGTAGATGAAGGCCGGCAGCTTGTGCAGCAGCAGTACAAAGATCACCACCGTCAGCGTTTCGATGAGGAACTGTGTGGCAGCCACATCAGGCGCTCCGAAAAGGATGTAGAACAGGGCGGCAGAGTACCCGATCAAACCCATCACCACAATGGAGGTGAGCCTTGACCGGGTGCCCAGCAGGTACACCAGCGCCGAGATGACCAGGAACAGCACCACCAGCTCATACAGCCGTACCTCGTGCAGCTGGTAGACCCTTTCTCTGAAATCAATCCCCGGGGTGTCGCGCCAGAGTACGTAGAGCAGCAGACCACAGAAAAAGAACATGATATACATCACGTAACTGCGCAGGCGCCCGTCCTGAAGCCAGAGTATGAAAGACTTTGAGCCGTGCAGGAATTGCTCGAAAAGCCTGTGGTAGATAGCGTTGGGGCCAAAACGGTACAGGGGCTGCAGCGCCGTGGCGCGGTACCGCAGCCTGGGCAAGTACAGGTACAGGGCCAAGCCAAGCAGCAGCGTGAGGATGCTCAGCCCCAGCACCGGCGTGAAGCCATGCCACAGGCTCAGTTTGAGTTCCAGCGTAGGGTCAGCGGAGATCGCCCGCACGCCCTGCTGCAGCAGCGTCAGCGGTACCGAGCTAACCAGCAGCCCCAGCAGCAGTCCTCCAGTGGCCAAAACCAGCGGCGGGAAGTATAACCGGAAGCTGGCATGGGGGGGCACCTGGTTTTTTTTCTCCCCTTTGCGCCAGAAGATCCGGTAGCCCATGAGAATGGCCACAGCTACAAAGGCCACACCTGTTACCAAACTTATCCCCAGCATGAGGTAATTCTCCAGGGAGGCCTCATAAAGCAGCTCCTTGCCCACAAAGCCCAGGAACGGTATAACGCCGGCCATGGAGAGCCCTGCCAGCGATGCCGCCGTGCCGGTGTACCTCATCTGTTTGCCCAGGCTGTGGAGCTTGTTCAGGTCGCGGGTGCCGGTACTGTGGTCGACGCCGCCGGCTACCAGGAATAGCGTGCCTTTGTAGAGGGCATGTGCCAGCAAAAAAACCAGCATCCCCTTGATGGCCTCATCCGTGCCGATGCCCAGCATGGTTACCAGCAGCCCCAGCGCACTGATGGTTGTGTAGGCAAGTATAGCTTTCAGATCTGTGTGCTGCAGCGCCAGTATAGCCCCCAGCAGGGCCGTAATGCCGCCTGCCGCCATCAGTGAGAATTGCCATACATCCGGGCCCGAAAGAACCGGGGAGAGCCTGGCCAGCAGGAAAATTCCGGCCTTCACCATGGTGGCCGAGTGCAGGTACGCACTCACTGGGGTAGGGGCCGCCATGGCGTTGGGCAACCAGAAATGGAAGGGGAACTGCGCCGACTTGGTGAAGCATCCAATAAGGATGAGGATGACTGCTGGCAGGTAGAACGGGTGCCCCAGCACCTCGGGCCGCTGCTCGAGCAACCCGCTGAACGTATAGCTGCCCGCCGCCAGGCTGATCAGTATCAGGCCGGCCATCAGGGCCAGGCCACCAAGGCCGGTTACCAGCAACGCCTGCCACGCCGCCACCCGCGCCTCTTTCTCGGCTTGCTTATACCCGATAAGCAGGTAAGAGCTGATGCTGGTAAGTTCCCAGAATAGAAATAGCCCGAAGATGTTATCCGAGGTTACCAGCCCCAGCATGGCTGTCATGAACAGGGTGAGGTAAAGGTAGAAGCGGCCCAGCAGCGGGTCCCCCTCCAGGTAGCCGCTGGCGTAGAACATCACCAGCGCCCCGAAGAAGGAAATGAGCAGCGCGAACAGCAGGCTCAGCCCATCGAGCCGGAACTGCAGGTTAACGCCAAGCTCAGGCACCCAGGCGTACTGCTGCACCACCGCCTGCCCCTGCAGCACCTCTGGCATCAAGGAGAGGTACAAACCGAGAAGCAGCAGCGGCACCAACACCATCGGTACTGCCACCCAACGCCCCAGAAGCCGGTGCAGCAGGGGGGCGACGGCAGCCATGAAGAGACCCAAAAGGATGGCGTACAGCATGAGATTCGGGTTTTTGAATATGTTTTGTGTCTGTTGACGTATGAAGTATAAGCATACTTACCAGGAAGCGCCTATAATGTTACAGATAAGGGCTGGCTCAGGCTGGTATTGTATGCTTTTTGCGAACTACAACCAACAACGATTACTACTATGAATAGAATCAACCGACTGATGGTGGGGCTCGACCTCACTGCCATGGACGACTCCATGGTGCACTACGCAGCCTTTATTAGCCGGGAACTGCATATAGGAACCGTATACTTCATCCATGTGGAGAAAAGCCTGGAGGTGCCAAGTGAACTGCTGCATGGCCTGGAGCGCTCGGGGCTGCCGGCCGATGAGGGCATCCGGGAGATGATCATGACAAAGGTAGGGCCTGCCTTCCAGCAGCTGCCGCAGGTGCATGTAGAGGTGCTGGTGGAGGAGGGGACACCTTTAAAGGAGCTGTTGCACTGGGCCAAGGTAAAAGAGATAGACCTGCTGCTGATGGGCCGGAAGCTGCGCCTGCGTGGCACAGGCGTGCTGGCCCAGAAAGTGCTGCGCACCGGCAGGATAAGCGTGCTGTTTGTGCCGGAGAACACTGAGCCGAGGCTACGTAACGTGGTGGTGAGCACCGACTTCTCGGACTACAGTGTAATGGCCGTGGAGCGCGTGTTGCAGGTGGCCAACGAGAAGACGGACATCCGGGTGGTGCTGCTGCACGCATACCAGGTGCCTACCGGTTACCGCACCCTGGGCATGAGTTACGAATCTTTTGATGAGCGCATGCGTGGTTTTGCCCAGGGGAAGTATGAAAAGCTGACCCAGCGCTTCCCGCAAATGGGCGGCAGGACGGAGCTTGCGCTGGTGCGCCAGGAGGACGAAGACGATATCGGGGAGCTGGTGGTGGTGGAGGCTAAACGTAACCGTGCCGACCTGCTCGTGATCGGGGCAAAGGGTATGTCGGCGGCGGCGCTTTTTGTGCTGGGCAGCGTAACTGAGAAGATCCTGCGCCATGACCTGGATATACCGTTGCTGGTATTTAAGAAGAAGGATGAAGACATGGGCTTTCTGGATGCTTTGCTGTCCCCTTAATCTCCAACTTATAAGGAATATGTCCAAACAGCCTGTCTTGAATCCAAGGCAGGCTGTTTGGTTTAGTCACGAATATACTTGCTGCTGCTTTCCGGCTATACTTGCGGGCTGCTGATTATTCGTTTTAGGCACCTATGGTGTTAAACTAATTTATTTTTCAGGCCTCGCAACCGCATAAAGGGGAAGGTACAGCAGGGGGGAGACGTGAATACAGAACAGACTCCCTCCCTTCTGTTCACCCAGATCATCCAGCAACAGAAGTTATACATTCACATCATCCATCATTGCCTTCCTGCCAGAAAAACGAAGTAGCAGGTAGGCCACTACACCCGCCACCACAGAAGCGCAAAGTATGGCCAGCTTCGCCAGTGGCAGTATGGTTGACCCGGCGAAGGCCAGATTGGCGATAAAGATAGACATGGTAAAGCCCACGCCACCCAACAGGCCTACGCCAAACAACTGCATCCAGCTAAAAGCCTTTGGTTTGGCGGCTATACCCGTGGCGGAGGCCAACCAGGCAAAGAAAAGAATCCCGAGCGGCTTACCCAGCACCAGGCCAAGTATGATGCCCAGCGGAACGGAAGCAGTTAAGCTGTTCACCAGATCGGCGTTGATAAAAATGCCCGCGTTCGCCAGCGCAAAAATGGGCATGATCAGGAAAGCGACGAAGGGGTGGAGCGAGTGCTCCAGGCGATGCATCGGCGAGAGCGCTTCCTCGCAGTTGGCCTCGATGGTGTAGACAGCGCCCTGGTAGGCTTCGCGACTTGGCCTTTGGTCCGGGTCACTTGTTTCAGCCAGGTGCGAGGTATGAAGGTCCTCCACGATCTCGCCGGTACTCGTTATAAACTCCTGCTCCGTGATTTTAGAGCGGCCCGGAATGGTGATGGCTAGCAGTATACCGGCAATGGTAGCATGCACCCCGGACAGCAGGAAGGCCACCCACATCACCACGCCTGCTAGCGAATAGATCCAGATGTTGCGCATTTTAAGGGCATTGCCCACCAGCAGCAGCCCGAACAACAGGAAACCGACCCAGAGGCTCAGGAAATTAACTTCAGCAGTATAAAACAGCGCAATCACCAGCACAGCTCCGATGTCATCCACGATGGCGTAGGCGATGAGGAAAAGCTTGAGCGATAGCGGCGCGTGCCGGCCCAGCAGTGTCAGTATGCCCAAAGCAAAGGCGATATCGGTGGCCATGGGGATGCCCCAGCCGGAAATGCCCTCTCCGCCCAGGTTCAGGAGCACGAAAAAGCCTGCCGGAACCAGCATACCGCCTAGCGCCGCCATCACCGGAAAAGCGGCCGTTCGGAAAGAGGAGAGCTCGCCCACCATCACTTCACGCTTTATCTCCAGCCCCACCACGAAGAAGAAAATGGCCATCAGGCCGTCGTTTATCCAAAGGATGGCAGCTTTGGTTAAACCATAATCTCCTAAAGCAATAGTGAAAGGTGTATTCCATACTTGCTCATAAGTTTCCGCCCAGGGGGAATTGGCCCAGGCAAGGGCCACAAGGGTGACGAACAGCAAAAGTATGCCGCTGAAGGACTCCGCCCGGATAAAATCCAGGAGCGGGTAAATGATGCGGTGGTATAGCTTCGGTTTGGTGGTAGCGGTCTCGTTCAAAGCAGGGAGGCGTTAGTTATACTTGTTGATTAAGACGTTACAGGCAATATAAATGTTGTGTGATGCCTTGTCGGGGGCTGTGGGGCATGGCGCTGATCGGATTGGCCAAATGTATAAAATGCCGGAAGCCACTGCTTAAAGTAGGAGCAGCGGCCTCCGGCAAGAGTGAAAGCGACGCAATCTATCGTACGACTTCCTTCTCGATGTAGCGCGAATTGAGCACGCTCAGGGCACCCATGTAGCGCAGGTTAAAGCGCAGCACATCGCCTACCTTAAAGTTCTGCGCATTCTCGCCCAGCTCTACGATCAGCATGTCTGAGCTGGCCCCGATCACGCTGATGTTCTCTTCCTTCGGAATCAGGAACTTGGGGTTGATGTCGAGCAGGCCCACATCGAGTATGGCGCGGTGCGAGGTTTTGCCGTAGAGGCTCTCATCCACCTCAAAGCTCTCGCCGCTGGGGTTCTCGGCCAGTACCCCGCTCGGGATCATCGGTTTCTCGGTGAGCTCAATAATCTCTGTCACCAGCTCAAACACGTCGTCGTGCATCCCTTCAAAGGTCTCGTTGGTAAACAGGTTCAGGCCAAAGAACAGCGCCTCGCCAATGCGGAAGTGGTTCACGCCCTTTGGCAGCAGGTGGTTGAAGAGCAAGGGAATGGTAACCGAGGTGCCTCCCGACACCCACTGGATCTCGCGGTTAAACTTGGCCTCGATGATCTGCTTGTACAGGCACAGCTGTATGAGCTTGTCCTGCGTGGGCATAACGCCGTGCAGGCAGTTAAAATTGGCGCCCAGCCCGATCACCGAGATGCCGGGCAGCTCAAACACACTCTCGTAAAAATCTACCAGTTCTTCGCCCATCACGCCCTCCCGCAGGTCGCCCATCTCGATCATGATGATGATCTTGTGCAGCTTTTGCTGCCGCACCGCCTCCTCCGAGAGCAGCCGGATAATCTCCAGCTCCGTCTGAAAGCTCACGTCGGCGTATTGGATGATGTCCGGTATACTTTGCTTGGGGGCCGGCTTGATGTACACGGTCTGTACACTGGGGTCCATCCGTTTGATTACTTTAAGGTTTGTCACCCGCGAGTCGTGCACCTCTTTCACGCCCAGGGCCAGCACCTCTTTTAGGAATTTCTCGTGGCCACACAGCAGTTTGGTGACAATGCCCCAGTCGATGCCGTGCTCCCGGAAAACCTCATCGAGGTGGTTGTAGTTGTGTTGTAGTTTGTTGTGGTACAGCTTCAGAACTGCCATATTATCTCGTTAGTCTATACTCCAAATACTTATTTGAGAAACCAAGCTTCTCGTACAGGTGACGTGCCGGGTTCTGCGGCTCCACGTGTAGCGCAATGCTGCCCTGGGTGTTGTCTATAGCCAGTTGCACCAGTCCTTTGCCCACGCCTTTTCCGCGCGTGCTGCCGTGCACCGCCACGTACACCAATATGTTTTCGGGTATATAGCCGCTCATGCCGGTGTTGTTCAGGATCAGGGCGCCCACTACGTGGTCGTTCTCACGGGCTACCAACACCGATCCGCCTTTGCCTTCCGCTTCCGAAAGGGCATATTCCATACATTTGGCAATATCCTCCCGCTTGTCGCCATACTCATCCAGGTGCTCAAAAAGGAAATCGAGCACTTCGTCCTGGTTCAGGGCTGCGTGGTTTGCCGGAGTATAGTATTGGTAGCTGATGCCGTTGTTGTTTGCCATGGTGTGTTGTTCTTTTTGTCAGGATACAAAAATGTTAGTGTGATGTAAACTATAAGCGAGGCCGTCAGGCCAAACAGGTTCGGGTCGAGGTGAAAGGGCAGGGCAAATGTGAGGCCCAGCCACGAGATATGTACGATGCTGTGGGCAGAAAGTGTTCGCTGCACCAACTCGCGCAGCTCAAACCCGCTTAAGCTCAGCCAGCTCTGGCTCACCTCAGACGGAAAGTAGGGGTGTAAGGTATGGGCCAGGCCGGTGAGGTCGGCATCCGGGGCGGGAGAGGCCAGGGTGCTTACCTGGAGCGTGACCGTTACCACGCCGCCGATCAGCATAGCCCAGAACGCAGCCACGCTGCTGCGCCTTTTCCAGAACAGCGCCCCCAGCACCGGCACAAACAGCCCCGACACCATAAAGGCGTAGGAGTAGAGCATCAGGTCAAGCACATTGGTCATCATCGTGGCCAGCCATAGCGCAAAGCAGCCCACCAGCAGCGTCACCAACTGCGAGAGCCGCAATGTTTTGGGGGAGTCCGGGTCGATCTTGAAGAAGTGGCTCAGCACATCCGTCACAATGTTTCCCGACGAAGCCATCAGGCAGCTGTCGGCGGTGGAAAGGATGGCAGAGAAGTAGGCCGACAGCATCAGGCCCATCAAACCCACCGGCAGCACTGTGCGCAGCAGCATCGGCAGTCCGGACTCAGGGTCCAGCACGGCACCGGCGCCCAGGGCATCGAACATCCCCTGCTCGGCGGCCACCCTCGAGAGCATGCCCAGCCCAACGCCCATGAACGCCATAATAGGCCATTCGAAAAGCCCGGCGATGAACCAGGCGCGCCTGGCCGTTTTCTCATCCCGGCAGGCATATATGCGCTGGTATAGCGTCATGCCCACAAACCAGATCGGGATGATGGTGATGCCCCAGTTTACGATCTGCTGCCAGGTGATGCTGGTCAGGCTCAGAAACTCAGGCGGGAGGGTGGCCCGAATAGCCGCCATACTTCTGCCTCCCTGCTCGGCCAGGTAAGTGGGGCTAAGGAGACGGGAGAAGTCAAGTGTTTCTATACCTCCCACAGCCAGGAAAGACACCGGTATGCCGATAAAGATGAGCCCGCCCATCAGGATGATCCACTGGATGGTATCGGTGTAAATAACAGCCTTCATGCCACCCATCACAGTATACACCACGGCTATGATGCCCATGATCAGCAGGGCTGTGTTCAGGTCGAGGTTGATGAAGGTGCCGCTGGCCAGTTTGGCGCCCGCCAGGATTTGGGAGCTGGTGAAGCCGGTGTAGCCAATGGCCGAGATAATGCCCGCCAGCAGCGCCACCCGCGCGTTAAAGTAATAGCCGAAGATCTGCGGGAAGGTGAAGAAATTGGCAAAAGCCGGGTTGCTCTTTACTTTCGGGATTAGGAAAACCGCCGCCAGCCAGGCCCCCAGCAAACCCGTGAACAGCATCCAGGAGCCCGAGAGGCCCATGGCAAAGCCAAGACCGCCCAGTCCGATGGAGAAGCCGCCGCCCACGTCTGTGGCTACCACCGACAGGCCGATGTGGCTGCTGCTCATGCTCCGCCCACCCACATAATAATCCTCGGCCCCTTTGTTTTTCCGCAGGAAGTAGAAACCCACCCCCAGCATGGCTACCATGTATAGCACGAAAATAGAAAGGTCGATGTAGTGCATGTATTAGAAAAGTATAAGTTTATGCTATAGTGTCAGATGAGGTGATACCTTAAGGTACTATTTTTTTGAGCCAAATTCACGTGAAAATGGCTAAAAGCGCCTGAGGTAAGCCTTGCCTATAGTTTTTTGGGATGGGATTTATGCAAATCAGTTGATGCAGGGCCGTGGGAGGAAAGGATGCAGGTATAGCCGGTAAGCTATACTTTATTAGCTGAGTTCAATTCTGCGGGAAGCAGGGGATGGAAGTCTTTCTGAGCCTGCAAGCCTGGAATTAGCTGGCGGGGAGGGAGCCCATCTCACCTACCGTTGTACCTTCGCCTGCGCCTTAGGAAATAAAGTCGTAACATCTTATACTTCAGGGAGTAAAGCCATCCCCGCTTTGCGGACTTAACCGTATAATAAGGAAATGAACGGAAGGTTTTACAAACCAATCTCCAGCCTATGAGAAAAGCCGGTTTCTTTGCGATTTTCCTAACCTGCCTGTTTCTCTTGATGCCCGCTACCAAGGTACAGGCGCAGCAACCGGAGCAGCCCGATACGGTTTACTTTACCTCGAACCGTAGCAAGATTGTGTTGCCCTTCAAATTGGTGCACAACCTCATCGTGCTTCCGGTGCGGATCAACAACTCCCGGCCCCTCAACTTCATCCTGGATTCCGGGGTGCGCAACACACTGATCACGCAGTTGTATTTTTCTGACTCCCTTGACCTGAACGAGTTCAACCGGATCAAGATCAGGGGCTTGGGGGAGGGCTACACCGTGGAGGCGCTGCACAGTACCGGCAACAACATGTACATGCCCGGGGTGAGGGGCGATAACCATACGGTGTATGTGCTGCTGGAGGATGTCTTTGACCTTTCCATGCGGATGGGGATGCCCGTGCACGGCATCATCGGCTACGATATCTTCAAGAACTTTATCGTGAAGATAAACTATAGCAGCGAGACCATAACCCTCTACAGGCCTGATGTTAAGTTAAAGAAGAAACGAAGGGCGGAGGAATACCCCCTGCACATCGAGGATTCTAAACCCTACCTGTATGGCTCGGTGAGGCAGCACAATGGCGATTCGCTGGACGTGAAGCTGATCGTGGATACTGGCGCCAGCCACAGCCTCTCGCTTTACCTGCCCACCAACGAGCGACTGACGCTACCCCCAAAGGTGATGCAGGCCTACCTGGGCAGGGGCCTGGGGGGGGATATAAATGGTAAAATAGGGAGACTGGAGGGCTTCAGCCTGGGCAAGTATAAACTGGAGAACCTGACCGCCTCTTACCCTGACGAGGAGGCGGTGAAGCTGGCACTCAACATTGCCGGCCGTAACGGAAACCTGGGGTCCGCCATCCTCAAACGCTTCACGGTCATCTTCGATTACCCGCACCAGCGCATCACACTCCTCCCTAACCGCAGGTTTAAGGAGCCCTTCAACTATAACATGGCAGGGTTTGAGATCAGCACGCCGCTGCCAGGGGCCAATTTTTACGTGGTTTCCAATGTGGTGGAGGACTCACCGGCTAAGATGGTGGGCATGCAGCCGGGCGACCAGATCCTACTCATAAACGGCAGAGACTGTCAGGAACTGCAGCTGCAGGAGCTGCTGAACATGCTCGACAGCAAGCCCGGGCGTAAGCTTAAGCTTCGGCTAAAGCGGGAGCAGCAGATCATAAATGTGGACTTTGTCCTGCAGAGCCGCATCTGAGTTTATAGCGCTGCGGCCGCTCCCGGCTGCTGGAGGTCCAGGAAGATCTGGAAGATAAGCAGCAGCACGGCAAATACGATGAGCAGGATGGCGGCATAGGTGCGCACCCTGGGGATTGGCTTCACATATTCGTTCCCCCGCTCATCCACACCGGTAAACCGGAGGTCCGAAAGTATAAGCCCGTTGCCAAAGCTCAACCAGATAGCCGCCATCAGCGCATCCCGGGTAAAGAACAGCGACACCAGGCCGATGGCCGAGAAGAGGATACCAATGATAACTCTGATAGAGAGGTTTTTCATGCCAGCAACGTTTAAGTGCGTCTAACCCGCAGGGGCTATTGCGGCCGCAATTTACATTTTTTGCCTTAGAAGTATGGCGCCCGAACTTTAATAGCGTTCCGAATGTATAGAGGGAGCAGCTTTTAAAGTATAGGATTGTTGTTAATGTCTGCTGAAGTATAAATTTTTAAACAATCTTACGCCGTTAGTTGCAATTGCCATTTCTATTACGAAACATTTGCATTGCTAATTAGGGTATAACAACGACCCACTATTCTCTAGAAACGAAATGAAAAAAAAGGCGCTTTTATCATCTGACATGATAAAACACTCTCCAGACACGGTGGGTGCGACTTTTTCTGCCTTTTCCGAAAGGGTAGTTTTGAGGGCTATCAATCCTGCGGTCCGCTACAGGCGGTAGCCTGCGTTTTTCCCGACTGCCTATGCGGTAGTCATCCATCCACAATTTTCCTGCATCACGTTTTATGGCTTTCCGGCTTTTGCCCGTTTTGCCGATGCATTTATTTAATTCCGGTTTAATTTTTTAAAGCTGAATGAGCTGTGCTCCCTGGCAGCATGGCTATAGTTTAGATAAGAATGGATCAACCTGCATTCATCGTGACGGTTGCCCAAGGGCAACATATTATCCATGCGCTGCAAATCTGCACCGAGATGGAGTCTTCGGCTAAGGCGCGCGGCACCGGCATTGCCAAGCGCTCCCCGGATTACATTGCCCAGAAAATGCTGGAAGGAAAAGCCGTGATCGCGCTGCACCCCGATGGCAGCTGGGCCGGTTTCTGCTACATCGAAACCTGGGGCCACGGCAAGTATGTGGCCAACTCGGGCCTGATCGTGTCGCCGGAGCTGCGCAAGAGCGGGCTGGCGCGCCAGATCAAGAAGAAGATATTCGAGCTGTCGCGCACCAAGTATCCCGATGCCAAGATCTTCGGCCTGACCACGGCCCTGGCCGTGATGCGCATCAACTCCAGCCTCGGCTACACGCCTGTTACGTATTCCGAGCTGACCGACGATGAGGAGTTCTGGAAGGGCTGCCGCAGCTGCGTAAACTTCGAGATCCTGCAGAGCAAGAACCGCACAAACTGCCTCTGCACCGCCATGCTCTATGATCCGACCAAAGAGAAGGATTTTATGGCCCTGCCGGTGGTGGAGAAAAAGCCCGCGCCCAAGCAAAGTAGTGTGAACGAGCGCTGGTTGCGCCACCGCCAGAAGCCAGGACAGCAGCAGTCGGGTCTTCATAACCCTGAAATGAGCACTCTAAAAGTATAAATTCGCATCATCAGCAAGTATAAACATAGAAATGAAGAAAGTAGTTTTAGCCTTTAGCGGCGGCCTCGACACCTCCTACTGCGCCATTTACCTGGCACAGGAGCTCGGCCTGGAAGTATACTCAGCCATTGTAGACACCGGCGGTTTCTCGGAAGAGGAGCTGAAAGAAATTGAGCGCAGGGCCTACGCGATGGGCGTAAAACAGCACACCCACCTCAACGAGACAGAGCACTTTTATAACAGCTGCATCCGCTTCCTGGTGTACGGCAACATCCTCAAGAACAACACCTACCCCTTGAGCGTGAGCGCCGAGCGCGTAACACAGGCCATCGCCATTGCCAACCATGCGAAAAGTATAGGAGCCGACTATGTGGCTCACGGCAGTACCGGTGCCGGCAACGACCAGGTGCGCTTCGACATGGTATTCCAAGCGCTGATTCCTGAGGTGGAGATCATCACCCCGATCCGCGATAAGCGACTCTCGCGCGAAGAGGAGATCACCTACCTGAAAGAGCATGGCGTGGAGATGGACTTCCAGAAGGCGCAGTATTCGATCAACAAGGGCATCTGGGGAACATCCGTGGGAGGCAAGGAAACCCTGACCTCGCACCTGCCGCTGCCGGAGGAGGCCTATCCTACACAACTGAGCAAAACCGAGCCGGAGCGCGTGACCTTACACTTTGAGAAGGGCGAACTGAAAGGCGTTAATGATAAATCGTTTGAGCACCCGGTACAGGCCATCCAGTACCTGCAGGAGCTGGCCGCGCCCTTTGCCATTGGCCGCGACATGCACGTAGGCGATACCATCATCGGCATTAAAGGCCGTGTGGGCTTTGAGGCGGCCGCCCCGATGGTCATCATCAAGGCGCACCACTTGCTGGAGAAGCATGTGCTTACCAAGTGGCAGCTCTACTGGAAAGACCAGCTGTCGGCCTGGTACGGCAACTGGCTACACGAGGGGCAGCTGCTCGACCCGACCATGCGCGACATCGAGGCTTTCCTGGAGAGCACCCAGCAAAACGTAACAGGAAAAGTGTTTGTGCAGCTAGCGCCTTACCACTTCCAGGTGCAGGGCATTGAGAGCGCACACGACCTGATGAGCGATAAGTTTGGCAGCTACGGCGAGATGAACCGCGCCTGGACCTCCGACGACGTGAAAGGCTTTGCCAAGATCTTCGGCAACCAAACCAAAATGTACCACACAGTAAACAACACAGCGGAATGGGCGGATTAAGTATAAAAGCAGGCATTGTAGGCGGCGCAGGCTATACCGGCGGCGAACTGCTGCGCCTGCTCCTCCACCACCCCAATGTAGAAATTGCCTTTGTGCACAGCAACAGCCAGGCCGGCAAGCCGGTATATGATACGCACCAAGACCTGTTCGGGGATACAGACTTATACTTTACTGACGAGTTGCAGCAGGGCGTGGATGTGCTGTTTTTGTGTGTAGGGCATGGGGCGGCAAAGCAGTTTTTAGAGGCTGCGCAATTGCCAGCAAGTGTAAAAATCATCGACCTGAGCCAGGACTTCCGCTGGAATGAAAGCTTGAAGGAAGCGGTAGTAAGTGGCTGTGAGAGAGATTTTGTATATGGGCTGCCGGAACTGCAGCGCGAAAGTATAAAGCAGGCGCACAGCATCGCCAACCCCGGCTGCTTTGCCACCGCTATTCAACTGGCGCTGCTGCCGCTGGCGCAGCAAAACCTGCTGACCGAGGAAGTGCACGTAAGTGGCATCACGGGTAGTACCGGTGCTGGCCAGAGCCTGAGTGCCACCTCGCACTACAGCTGGCGCAGCGGCAACATCTCCAACTATAAAGTCCTCAACCACCAGCACCTGCACGAGATCCGCCGTACCCTGCAGGGGATGCAAACCAATGCATTGCCAGGTATAAACTTTGTGCCGTACCGTGGCCCTTTTACCCGTGGCATACTTTGCACCAGTTATACCCGCTGCGGGCTAAGCCAGGAAGAGGCAGAACAACTTTACCTTAGCTTTTACAGTACCCATCCGTTCGTGAGCATCAGCCAAAGCACCCCGGACCTGAAGCAGGTAGTGAACACAAACAAATGCCTGCTGCACCTGCAGAAGGAAGGCGATTACCTGGTCATCACCAGCCTGATCGATAACCTGCTGAAAGGAGCCTCCGGCCAGGCCGTGCAGAACATGAACCTGCTGTTCGGGCTAAACGAGCAGGCGGGGCTAAGGCTGAAGGCATCGGCCTTTTAAGATCGTTATGCGTTGCTCGTTATTAGTTATTCGATTCAGCTTATAGACCTGAACAACAGTTTAACAATACAACCATCAACAATTAAATATATGTACGTCGAGTATTTCCTTTATTGTTTAACCTCTTACCTCTAAATCATACTTCACAGCATGAACGTATTTGATGTTTATCCGCTCTTCGATATCACGCCCGTTCGGGCACAAGGCGCCTACGTCTGGGACGACAAAGGCACGCGTTACCTCGACCTATACGGCGGTCATGCCGTTATCTCCATCGGTCACAGCCATCCGCACTATGTAAAGCGCATCGCGCGCCAACTCTACGATATTGGTTTTTATTCTAACTCGGTGCAGATACCGATGCAACAGGAGTTGGCTGAGAAACTGGGCCAACTCAGCGGCTACGAAGATTACAGCCTTTTCCTGTGCAACTCAGGTGCCGAGGCCAATGAGAACGCCCTGAAGCTGGCCTCATTCCAGACAGGTCGTAAAAAAGTCATTTCTTTTAAAGGCGCTTTCCATGGCCGTACCTCTGCCGCCGTGGCCGCCACCGACGACGCCAAGATTCAGGCGCCGATCAACAAGACGGATAACATCATTTTTCTACCCCTGAACGATATTTCGGCCTTCTGTTCGGCTCTGCAGGAACATGGCCCCGAACTGGCCGCCGTGATTGTGGAGGGTATACAGGGTGTGGGTGGCGTGCAACTGCCGGAGCCGGCCTTCCTCAAAGCGCTTGCGGCAGGTTGTGAGAAAGTGGGCGCGCTGCTGATCCTGGACGAGGTGCAATCGGGCTACGGACGCTCGGGCAAGTTCTTTGCCCACCAACACGCGGATATCAAGCCGCACCTGATCACGATGGCCAAAGGAATGGGCAATGGCTTCCCGGTGGCCGGTGTGTTGATTCACCCGGAAATTGAGGCCAAGCATGGGATGCTGGGCACTACGTTTGGCGGCAATTACCTGGCCTGTGCCGCAGCCCTGGCCGTAGTGGAAGTGATAAAGGAGGAGAACCTGATGGAAAACGCGCAACACATTGGGCAGCGCCTGATGAACGAGCTGCGCCAGTTTTCAGGTGTTAAAGACGTGCGCGGCCAGGGACTTATGATCGGTGTGGAACTCGACAAGCCATGCGCCCCTATCCGCAAGCAGCTGCTGGAGGAATACCAGATCTTCACTGGCTCCTCGTCTGATAAGAATACGCTGCGCCTGTTGCCTCCGCTGGGCATTGGCCTGCGCGAAGTAGAGAAATTCCTGGAGGCTTTCGAGGCTATCCTTTATCAAACCGAACCACAATCCATCTAATGAGAAAGTATACTTCTGTGCACGATGTGGCCGACCTGAACCAGCTGGTGGAGGAAGCGCAGCACCTGAAAGAAAACCCCTACAAGTATAAAGTCCTCGGCGAGAACAAGACGCTGGGCCTTATTTTCCTGAACCCAAGCCTGCGCACGCGCCTGAGCACGCAGAAAGCCGGCCAGAACCTGGGCATGAATGTGATCGTGATGAACCTGGACAAGGAAGGTTGGGCGCTGGAGACGCGGGAGGGAGCCGTGATGAACGGCACCACGGTGGAGCACATCAAAGAAGCCGCCGCCGTGATGGGTGCGTATTGCGACATCATCGGTATCCGCTCTTTCCCGAAACTGCAGAACCGCGATGAGGACTATAACGAAGAGCTACTGCAGCAGTTCATTAAGTATAGCCAAAAGCCTATCGTGAGTTTAGAATCTGCCACCCGCCACCCACTGCAAAGCCTGGCCGACCTGCTGACCATCAAAGAAAATGCCGCTGCCGGCAAGCGCCCGAAAGTAGTGCTGAGCTGGGCACCGCATATCAAGCCAATCCCGCAGTGCGTGGCCAACTCATTTGCCGAGTGGATGGGGCAGGCCGACGTAGACCTGGTGATCACGCACCCGGAAGGCTATGAGCTGGCTGAGGAGTTCACCCAAAACGCCACTGTGACGACCAACCAACAGGAGGCGCTGCAGGATGCCGATTTCGTGTACGTAAAGAACTGGTCGAGCTATTCTGAGTATGGGCAGGTGCTCACGGACGGCGAAGGCTGGATGCTGACGAACGAGAAGCTGCAGGCAACCAACAATGCCAAAGTGATGCACTGCCTGCCGGTGCGCCGCAACGTGGAGCTGAGCGATGAGATTCTGGACGGGCCAAACTCGCTGGTACTCGAGCAGGCCAATAACCGCACCTTCGCGGCCCAGGCCGTGCTCAAGCGCATGCTGGAAGCTTTATAAGAGACAATAGACAAAGGAGTTTGTGACAAAAGACCAGTCAATCCTATATGGCTGTCCTTTGTCATAATTTCTTTTATCATCTTTGTCCTTTGTCAAACAGTCTTTTGTCAATAATAATGATCATAGTAAAGATAGGCGGCAACATCCTGGACAGCCCGGAGCGGCTGCAGTTGTTTCTGGCGGACTTCGCCGCTTTGCCGGGTCCAAAACTGCTGGTACATGGCGGTGGCAAAATTGCTTCTGCCTTTGGCCAGCGACTGGGCATTACGCCTAAAATGGTGGAAGGACGCCGCATTACGGATGCCGAAACGCTGGAGCTGGTAACGATGGTGTATGGCGGCTTGGTGAACAAGCAGGTGGTGGCCAAGCTGCAGGCACTTGGCTGCAACGCCATTGGCCTTACCGGCGCTGACGGCAACATTATTCCGGCACAAAAGCGGCCTGTTAAAACAATTGATTATGGTTTTGTAGGCGATGTGTCTGGCCCGGAAAGTATAAACGTGCCCGCGCTGGAGGCCATGATAGAGGCAGGGCTTACACCTGTCTTTGCCCCACTCACCCATGATACCCAGGGCAATATGCTCAACACGAACGCCGATACCATTGCCTCTGTGCTGGCTACGGCACTGGCGACGAAGTATAAAGTACAACTGATGTACTGCTTCGAGAAAAAAGGCGTGCTGCAGAATGCCGAGGATGAGGAGTCTGTTATTCCGCACATCACTGCTGAAAAGTATAAAACGCTGAAAGAAGAGGGTGTGGTAAGTGCCGGTATGGTACCAAAACTCGATAATGCCTTTGCCGCGCTGGCACAGGGAGTACACGCGGTACAGATTGGCGACGCTGCAGCTATCGCGCAGATGGCAGCCGGAGGAGGACAGGCAGGAACATTGATTACGCTGTAGCTCAATTAGCTGTGTCACGCCGGGTTGCTACATGGCATGCTAAAATTGCTTATATTGCTATTATGGCAAAGTGCCCTTTTCTAAAACAGCAGCAATGACAAGTAAATCGACAGAAAGCAAGAAAATAGCCATCATAGGCGGCGGCAACATGGGTGTGGCCCTGGCTAAGGGAATCGTTGCCTCTGGTCTGCACCAGGCAAGCGACATCACTCTTACCCGCCGCAACCTTCGCTCACTCGAAAGCCTGGCGCAGGAAGGTTACCAGGTAACCAGCCATAACGAGGCGGCAGTGGCGGCAGCCGATATCATCATACTGAGCATCCTGCCGCAACAGCTCAACGGTGTGCTCGATGCTATTGCCGCTGTAGTTGATCCGCAGCGCCACCTGTTCGTTTCCATTGTGACCGGGGTGAAGGTGGCCGATATTGTGCAGCGTGTGGGTAAAGAGGTACAGGTGATCCGAGCCATGCCCAACACGGCCATTGCCATCCGTGAGTCGATGACCTGTATTGCCGGAAGTCAGGCGACAGAGGAGAATCAGGCGCTGGTGCGGCAAATCTTCCAGGCCGTTGGGGAGACGGTGGAGATAGAGGAGGAGCTGATGACTTCTGCCACCGCGCTTTGTGCCTGCGGCATTGCTTTCTTCCTCCGCTCCATACGCGCGGCAACGCAGGGGGGCACCGAAATCGGCTTCCATGCCGGGGATGCGCTGCGCATGGCAGCACAAACGGCAAAAGGTGCAGCATCCTTGCTGCTTCATTTCCAGAGCCATCCCGAAAACGAGATCGACAAGGTTACTTCTCCGAAGGGATGCACCATTGCCGGACTCAACGAAATGGAGCACCACGGCTTTAGCTCTGCCATGATCAAGGGCATTAAAACATCCTCTCATAAAGCCGAGCAGCTTTATAAAAACGAATAATTACAACACCAAAGCATGACTGACGGAAACCTCTACAACGAGGCTGTAGAACTTCTTAAATCATTGATTCAAACCCCTTCTCTTAGCCGGGAAGAAGACAAGACGGCTGCTCTGATTGAGCAGTTTCTGAAAAGGCATGGGGTAGCGAACGTACACCGCGAGCAGAACAACGTCTGGGCCTTTAACCGATATTATAACCCAGAGCTGCCCACGCTGCTCCTCAACTCGCACCACGATACGGTAAAGCCCAATGCCGGCTACACGCGCTATCCATTTGAGGCAAGTATAGAGAATGGAAAGCTTTATGGCCTGGGCAGTAACGATGCCGGAGGCTGTCTGGTGTCGCTAGTAGCTGCGTTTTTATACTTCTACAACCGTAAGGATTTAACGTATAACCTAGCGCTGGCGGCCACGGCAGAAGAGGAGATCAGCGGGCGAAACGGCATCGAAAGCATACTTGCGCAACTTGGTCCCCTGGAGGCAGCTATTGTAGGAGAGCCCACCGAAATGCACCTGGCCGTCGCCGAGAAAGGACTGATGGTACTTGATTGCATTGCCCAGGGCAAAGCCGGGCACGCCGCCCGTGAGGAAGGTATCAACGCCATTTACGCAGCGCTTCCGGATATTCAGTGGTTTCAGAGCTATACGTTCCCGGAGGTATCGGAGCACCTGGGTCCGGTAAAGATGAGCGTAACGGTAGTACAGGCCGGTACGCAGCATAACGTGGTGCCCGACACCTGCTCCTTTACCGTGGACGTGCGCCTGACGGACGCTTACACCCTGGAGGAAGTGCTTGAAACGATACAGCAAAATGTAAAAGCGGAGGTAAAGCCGCGCTCCATGCGCCTCAAGCCTTCCAGCATTCCGATGGAGCACCCACTGGTGCAAACGGGTATACAATTGGGCCGCAAAACCTACGGCTCACCCACCACCTCCGATCAGGCCCTGCTGCCGATTCCATCGCTCAAAATGGGTCCGGGCTTCTCCGGCCGTTCCCACATGGCCGATGAATTTATTTACCTTCAGGAGATAGAGGAAGGTATAAATCTTTACATCGAGTTGCTGGAGAAAGTAATTTCTTAATGACGAGTGATTAATGAATAATTATTGATGCAGATAATCTGAATAAGCCATACTTAAAGCTTTTATTCTTTCATCATTCATCCAATACTTATTAATTCACTCATCCACTCAATCACGCATTCAAAATTGAAAAGTATGAAGCTTTGGCAGAAAAACACGGCGGTAGCCGCTGAGATAGAGAAATTTACCGTTGGCCGCGATGCGGAGCTGGACATGGAGCTGGCGCGCTTCGATGTGCTGGGCTCGCTGGCGCACACGCAGATGCTGCAACGTATCGGCCTGCTCACGGCAGAGGAGCTACAGGTGCTGCAGGCAGAGCTGAAGAACATTTACAAAAGTATAGAAGCAGGTGAGTTTGCCATTGAGACCGGCGTGGAGGACATTCACTCGCAGGTAGAGCTGGAGTTGACCAGAAGAGTGGGTGAGGCGGGCAAAAAGATCCACAGCGGCCGCTCACGCAACGACCAGGTGCTGGTAGACCTTAAGCTGTACTTCCGCCACCAGCTACAGGAGGTGGTGCAGGAGGTACAGGCTTTGTTTGAGGTGCTGCAGGCCCAGAGCGAGAAGTATAAACACGTGCTGTTGCCGGGCTACACCCACCTGCAGGTGGCGATGCCCTCGTCCTTTGGCCTGTGGTTTGGCGCCTATGCCGAGAGCTTGGTGGACGACATGCAGCTGCTGCTGGCCGCTTATAAGATAGCCGACAAAAACCCGCTGGGCTCTGCGGCTGGCTACGGCTCCTCCTTCCCGCTCAACCGCCAACTGACCACCGATCTGCTGGGCTTTGAAAGTATGAACTATAACGTGGTGTACGCGCAGATGGGCCGTGGCAAAACCGAACGCACGGTGGCGGTAGCCCTGGCAGCCGTGGCCGCCACTCTGGCCCGCATGAGCATGGACCTGTGCCTGTACATGAGCCAGAACTTCAGCTTTGTTACGCTCCCTGACCACCTGACCACCGGCTCCAGCATCATGCCGCACAAAAAGAACCCGGACGTGTTCGAGCTGCTGCGCGGCAAATGCAACAAGCTGCAGGCCCTGCCCACCGACATCAGCATGTTGCTCATCAACCTGCCCTCAGGCTACCACCGCGAGATGCAGCTGCTGAAGGAGAGCCTGTTCCCGGCTTTCCAGGAGCTCAGGAGCTGTCTGCAGATGATGGCCTACATGGCCGAGCAGCTGCAGGTGCGGGACAATATCCTGCAGGACGAGAAGTATAAATACCTCTTCAGCGTGGATGCCGTGAACGAACTGGTGCTGCAGGGAATGCCTTTCCGGGATGCCTATAAAGCGGTGGGCGAGCAGATCGAGGCCGGCACTTTTGAGGCTCCGGCGGAGGCCACCCATACCCACGAAGGCAGCATCGGCAACTTGTGTAACGACCAGATAGCCGGGCAGATGCAGCAACTGGTAGAGGCCTTCAATTTTGCGCGCGTGCAGCAGGCCTACGAGAAGCTCACTGAGGAATAGGATACTGGCTTTTAGCGCAGTATGCCAAACGAGTAAAGCCGGTGGCTGAGGAAATCCTAACAGATTCCCTCAGCCACTTGCTTTTTAGTTCAGGTGGTATTTCTGCGGTTTTATGTTGTTGAGTTTGCGGGAGGACTGCAGCAGTGTGCCCACCAGTAAGGCAAGTATAACGGCCAGTGCAATCACAAGGTAGGAGAGCACCTTTAGCGTTTTCATCTGGCGTTCGGCGTCTTCATACAGCTCCTGGCCCACCTGCTCCTGCAGCTGGCTGAGTGCATGCAGGGGCTGCAGCAGCTTCTGGAACGCCGCCATTCCCTCGTGCCGAAACAGGGCCATGGCCGCTGCTTTATCGCCGGTGTGGCTTTTTACAAGAATGGTTTGCTGGGTCTTCGCATAGTTTCTATCCGCCTCCAGGTAAGCCTGCAGGTCCTGGCTCTCCTGCGTGGTGAGGTAGGTGGCCTGGAACTTGCGCAGCAGGGAGTCCAGCTCGGCCTCGTGTCGTTCTATTTCCGCCATAATGCGCTGCTCCTCCTCCGGCGAGGTGGCCAGCAGGTGCTCCTCCAGCAGCAGCCGGTTCTGGTAATAGCGCTCCTGCATCGCCGAGATATCCAGCGCCGGCACCAGCCTGTCGGCATAAACGGACTTAAACTGCCCGCTCACTTTGGTCATGCTGTAGCTCACAAACCAATTGGCCAGTAAAATGATCAGGAATACAATCCCCAAGGCAAGGGCAATACGGTTACGGTTGCCTATTCTGAAGCTCCAACTCATAGTATCAGACGCATTTTCACCTTAATATAAACTATCTATCGGGGAATGCCAATTTTCGGCCGCGTCTTTGTAGCAGGGCACCTTTGCTTTAACACGTATTATCTTTAATATATTCAAAAACTTATGGTTGCTGCAGCGTATAAAAGACACATTGTTGTGCCATTTTTAAGCCAGAAGTTTTTAAGTGATCCCGATAAAAATCCACACCCAACCCGACGACTCCACCTGCGGCCCCACAAGCCTGCACGCCGTGTACCGTTACTTTAAAGATCCGATCTCACTGGCCGATGTCATAAAGGAGGTGCCCTCGCTGGACGAGGGGGGCACGCTCGAAGTTTTGCTGGCTTGCCACGCGCTTAAGCGGGGATACCGCGTCCGCATTTATACTTACAACATGTTCGTGTTCGATCCCTCCTGGATCGGGCTGAGCAACGAGGAAATCATACTTAAACTGGAGGAGCAGCTAAAGTATAAAAAGAGCCCGAAGCTGCACCGCGCCACGCAGGCTTACATCGAGTTTCTGCGGCTGGGCGGCGAGCTGCGCTGCCGCGACTTGAACAAGCAGTTGCTAAAAAGATACTTCGACGCAAACATCCCGCTCCTCACAGGACTAAGCGCCACTTACCTCTACCAAAGCGCCCGCGAGTTCGCCGATGAACAGGGAAACTCTATTTACGATGATGTGCAGGGTTACCCGATGGGGCATTTTGTGGTGCTGTGCGGCTTTGGGGAGGACCAGAAAAGCATTGTAGTGGCAGACCCTTACCGGGAGAACCCCTACTTTGGAGACAACTACTACGAAGTGAAGGGTACGCACCTTGTCAACTCCATTATGCTGGGTATGGCCACCTACGATGCTAACCTGCTGGCTATACTTCCCGCGCACTATGAACCCCTCGAAGATTAAATCATGCGAAAAATAATTATAGTCGACTATCCCAAGGACTGGGAGGAGGCGATAGAAGATACCGAGGTAGTCGATGCCCAGACCTACCTTACCAGTTCTACTTACACCGATATTCGCAGCGCGCGCATCTTTAACCTGTGCCGCTCGCACCGCTACCAGAGCGCCGGGTATTACGTGTCGCTGCTGGCCGAGGCGCGGGGCCACAAGCCCATCCCCAGTGTTACCACTATGCAGGACCTGAAAAGCCCCACCATTGTGCGCGCCATTACCGTGGAGATGGAGGACCTGATCCAAAAGAGCCTCTCCGGGCTGCGCTCCGATAGCTTTACGCTGAGCATCTACTTCGGTCAGAACCTGGCCCAGAAGTATGAGAAGCTGTGCAAGGCCCTACACGACCACTTCCAGGCGCCGCTGCTGCGGGCGCAGTTTGTCTACAAGGATAACTGGGTGCTGCAGAGCATCTCGCAGGTGCCGATCAACGAGGTGCAGGAGGAGCACCGCAAATACCTGAAGAGCTACGCCAAGGCTTACTTTGCGCGCCAGCGTTTCTCCGGTGCCCGCATCAACCGCAAAGCCTATGATCTGGCTATACTAATAGATCCACAGGAAAAAGCGCCGCCATCGAACGAGCGGGCCATTCAGCACTTCGTGGACGCCGCCGATAGCATGGGCTTTTACACCGAGCTGATCACCAAGGACGATTACCGCCGCCTGCCGGAGTTCGACGCGCTCTTTATCCGGGAGACGACGGCTGTGAACCACCATACCTATCGCTTTGCCCGAAAAGCCTTCGCCGACGGGCTGGTGGTGATCGATGACCCGGTATCCATCCTGCGGTGCACCAACAAGGTATACCTGGCCGAGTTGCTGGCGAAGGCAAAAGTTCCTATTCCAAAAACCATGATCATCCACAAGGATAACCGCAAGCAGGTAGAGGATGAGCTGGGGCTGCCCTGCGTGCTCAAACTGCCCGACAGCTCCTTCTCGCAGGGCGTGGTGAAGGCCAAGAATAAAGAGGAGCTGAAGGAGGAACTGAACAAGATGCTGGAGACCTCGGAGTTGATCATAGGGCAGGAGTACACGCCCACCGACTTCGACTGGCGCATCGGGGTGCTGGACAAGCAGCCGCTTTATGCCTGCAAGTACTACATGGCCAAAGGGCACTGGCAGATCTACAACTGGAATGGCAAGAAGCAGGACGAGGAGGGCGACGGCGAGGTGATCCCCTTTGAGCAGGTGCCGTTTCATGTGCTGCACACGGCCCTGAAAGCGGCCAACCTGATCGGGAACGGGCTTTACGGTGTGGATGTGAAAGAGATAGACGGCAAGGCCTACGTAATTGAGGTGAACGACAACCCTAGTATAGATGCCGGGGTAGAGGATAAGATCCTGAAAAAGGAGCTTTATACCGCCATCATCAAATCAATAAAGCAACGCATAGACAACCACAAGAATGGAAACGGCAGAACCGAAGGATAGCACCAAAAAGACACTGCACCTCTTCGAGGGATTCGGGGTGGAACTGGAGTACATGATCGTGCAGCAGGGCAGCCTGCAGGTGCTGCCCATTACGGATAAGCTGATTTACGACGAGGTGGGCGAATACCTATCGGACGTGGAATTCGGCGATATTGCCTGGAGCAACGAGCTGGTGCTGCACGTGGTGGAACTGAAGACGCAGGGCCCCGTGCAAAGCCTGGCGCGGCTGCAGGAGAAGTTTCAGGCGCACGTGCACAAGATAAACCGGATGCTGGAGAAGTATGACGCTATGCTGCTGCCCACCGGTGCGCACCCGCTCATGAACCCCTACACCGACACCAAGCTGTGGCCGCACGAGCACAATGCCGTGTACGAAGCCTATAACCGTATCTTCGACTGTCGGGGCCATGGCTGGGCCAACCTGCAAAGCACGCACCTGAACCTGCCTTTTTACGATGATGCCGAGTTTGAAAAACTGCATGCCGCTATCCGGGTGCTGCTGCCTATCATGCCGGCGCTCAGCGCCTCCACGCCTATCCTGGATGCCGCAGTGACAGGGCTGGCCGACGCACGGCTGGAAGTATACCGACAGAACCAGCGGAAGTTGCCCCGCATCACAGGCAAAGTGATCCCGGAGGCTGTCTTCACGAAAGCTGACTACGAGGAGCAGGTGCTGCAGCCCATGTACCGCGAGGTGGCCCCGCACGACCCGGAGGGCACGTTGCAGGAGGAGTTCCTCAACTCGCGGGGCGCCATCGCCCGCTTCGGGCGCAACACGATTGAGATCCGCCTGCTGGATATACAGGAGTGCCCGGTGGCGGACATGGCGGTGCTGCAGGCTGTGGTGACGGTGCTGCAGACGCTCATAGCCGAACGCTGGGTGCCGCTGCACGACCTGAAAGCCTGGCACGAGGACCGGCTCTCCGCTATATTTTTAGAAGTGATTGCCAAAGGCCAGGAAGCCATACTGACTGATCCGGGTTACATCCGCCTGTTTGGCCTCGAATGTCAGGAGAGCTGCACTGTTGGGGAGCTCTGGAAGCACCTGGTGCAGGAGGTCCTGGTGTTGGAGGACCAGCCGGAGGTGGCCAATGCCTTACATGTTATTGTTTCCCGTGGCAACCTTTCCAAGCGGATACTGGACGCTGTAGGCGATGCGCCTTCAGAAGAAAAGATCCGGGAGGTGTACCGTCAGCTGGCGGAGTGCCTGCAGAAAGGGAGCGTTTTCTTACCTGATACACCATGCTAAAAGTTTTAATTACCTGCGAGCACGGCGGCAACGATATCCCGCCGGCTTATGCAGGACTTTTTACCGCAGAGCAGGAGCTACTGCAGTCGCACAGAGGATATGATAAGGGCGCGCTGCAACTCCTGGAAACCTTGAAAGTAGTAGCCGATAAAACGTTTCACTCCACCACCTCGCGGCTGCTGGTGGAACTGAACCGCTCCCCGCACCACAAAAGCCTCTTCTCAGCTATCAGCCGGGGCCTTCCTCAGCGAGAGAAGGAGCAGATTCTGAAGGAGCACTACCAACCCTACCGCGAGCGGGTGGAGGAATTGATAGAAGACCTGACGATGGTAGGGCACCAGGTGCTGCATATTTCGGTGCACAGCTTTACCCCGGTGCTGGACGGGGAGGAGCGGCAGGCAGACATCGGCTTGCTCTACGACCCGAGGCGCAGGCGCGAACGCGATTTTTGCCGCTCCTGGAAAAAAGCGCTGAAGGAGCAGGGACCGGAGCTTGTGGTGCGTTTCAACTATCCGTACCTTGGCATTGCCGATGGCTTCCCGACTTACCTGCGCCGCAGGTTCACGGAGGAGCAGTACGCGGGCGTGGAGCTGGAGGTAAACCAGAAGTTCCCGGAAAGGGGCGGCAGGCAGTGGGAGCAGGTGCAGCAAACGATCCTGCGCAGCCTGAAAAGTATAATCTCAGCGTATAAAGCTGAGGAGGGAGGATGAAAATCCAGTATAAGGAAAACAAAATATCTTCATTTGTAGTATTTAAAGTATGATCAACCTTCCATGCTCCTGCACAAGAGGCTATTATACACATTTCGTAAATGTTTAACTTGAAAGAAAGACTATGAGAATTAAGAATTTACTCCATTTGGTTGTGGTACTGGCATTAGGGCAATTCCTCTTTTCCTGTAGCTCAGCAGAATACTATAAGTTTTCACCGGGTAAGCCGGAGGCCTATAGCACGGTAAAAGAGAAGCCGGCCCCGGCTCCGGAGGTTGCCGAGGTGGAGCCCGTGGCCCCGTCTGTTGCTGAGATTGCCCTTGCCGCTGCCGAGGAGAAAGAGGCCGCCGCCGCTGAGCCAGTGCTGGAGGCCACCACCAAGCCAGCTCCTGCGGTTGCCCCACGCAAATCTGCAGCTGTGGTAGAGACCCCTGCCGCCAAAGAAGAGGTAAAACTGGAAGAGCGCGAGATGACCGTAGCAGAAGCCGAGGCGCTGGCCATGGCCAAAGAGCGCCTGGCCGACATGACCAAAGCGGAGAAAAAGGAACTGAAGAAGGAGGTGAAGGAAATGATGCGCCAAGGCGGGTCGCGCACCTCGGTAGTGGAGATTATACTTGCCATCATACTTCCGCCGCTGGCTGTGTTCCTGCACGACGGTATCGGCACTTCGTTCTGGATCAACATTATCCTGACGCTGCTGTTCGTGCTCCCGGGTATCATTCACGCCCTGCTAGTGGTAACAGACACGATCTAACGTACAAGCAATACCTAAACAGGAGAAGCACCATGCAAGTGGTGCTTCTTTTTTTTGCTTATACTGCTGCACCAGGCCTTCAAACGAAAGCTGCATGCAGGTTTTCAGCATGGTGAATGACTTCGAGAGCAGCTGCACCAGGCCTTCAAACGAAAGCTGCATGCAGGAGCTCTGGCAGGAAATCCATGGATTGGACGCCTCTGAAGCCTTCGGCTTAGTCCTTCGGTAGTTCTATGTAGAAGGTAGTTCCCACATTTTCCTTGCTCTCAAACCAGATGCGGCCGTTGTGCCACCCCACAATGGTTTTGATGATAGACATTCCCAGCCCTGTGGATGGTTCTCCCCGTAGCCCTTCCCGCCTGGCCTTGGTAAATTTATCGAACAACTCCCCATGGTAGCGTTCGGGGATGCCAATGCCGGTATCCTTTACCGTTATCAGTATAGTGGCTTCTTTCTCGCTCAGGTCGATGGAGATGACGCCGTTGTCGGGGGTAAACTTAATGGCGTTGGAGAAGAGGTTGTTGATGACCTGCATAAACTTGTTTTCATCTATCAAGGCATAAAACCTGGTGCCCGAGTAGGTGAACCGGATGTCCTTCTGAATGTGCTTCTCACCTTCCTTGTACTGCTCGATGATGTTGTCTACTTTGGAAACGAGGTTTATCCTTTTCTTGAGCAGTCCGGAATGGGAGGACTCCAGGAATTCCTGCTGCACAAAGTCACGGATCAGGCGCACGCTTCGCTCGCTGCTTTCCCGGATGATGCGGATCACCTTGCTCACCTCCGCATTCTGATACTGTCCTGTACTTTGCGCAAGCACGTCTGACAGGGCCTGGATATTGGCCAGCGGACCCGCCAGGTCGTGGGACAGGATCTCCAGGATTGAATTTTTCTTGGCCCCAAACTTCTCCAGGGTACCTATGTTATCCCGGGCTACCGTAACATCATCCAGAAAACCGGCTACATACTTTTTGCCATCCGCTAAAACCAGCAGCTCAGGGAACAACTGTAGCCATTTTATGGATTTATCGGGAAGTATGATTCTGAACTCCAGGTTATTCTTGATGATTCCCTGCAGCAGTTCGTGGTATTCCTGCACCAGGAATTCCCTGTCCTCCGGATGAACGAGGTTGAAGACAATACCCGGGTTGCTGTACACGCTTTCCGGGGTGCGCCGCCAAACGTAGCTGAATGCCTTGTTCAGGTACGTAATGGCACCCGCCTCCACATCATAAGAAAAAACGACTCTGTTTGTCTGGGAGATCAGCTTTTCAAATATTTCACCTTGAATCTTGTCGATCATGATAGATTGCGTTTGCACCTCTTTACTAGGTTTAGAGGTATAACGTTTTATGTATCAATCGTAAGGGATGGGTGCCACATCACCTGTGTTGATACCCATGAACATACAACTGCAGTGAGCTACGCAGGTTTATACTTCCTCCCATTGGCACAGGAAGAACTACCTGCAGCACAGATGACGTATGATATAGAAACCGTTGAGTAAAATGGAATACAAGGACTACTATAAGATTCTGGGCGTACAGAAAAATGCACCGCAGGCAGATATAAAGAAGGCCTATCGTGCGCTGGCCAAGAAGTATCACCCTGACAAGAACAAGGACAATCCGCAGGCTGAGGAGCGGTTCAAAGACATTAGTGAGGCGTATGAAGTGCTGGGCGACGAGGAGAAGCGGAAGCAGTACGACCAGCTGGGCGCCAACTGGCGGCAGTTCCAGCAGGGTGGGCCCGCCGGGCAGCCCTATGGCGGACGGCCTGGTGGCGGCTTCCGGGGCGGTGACTTCAGCGATATGTTCGGAGGCGGTGGAGGAGGAGGTGGCTTCTCGGACTTCTTTGAGCAGTTTTTCGGCGGCGGTGCGCGCGGCGGCTTTGGTGGCGGCCAGCGAGCCCGGAAAGGCCAGGATTACCAGGCCGACATGGAAATTACGCTGCAGGAGGCCTTTACCGGCACCAGCCGCCTCCTGAATGTGAACGAGCAGCAGCTCCGGATAACTACCAAGCCCGGCGTGGCCGATGGGCAGGTGCTGCGCATCAAGGGGAAAGGGGCGCCCGGCCCGGCAGGAGGAGATCCCGGCGATTTATATATTAACGTACATGTGCTGCCTGACCGCCGCTTTGAGCGTAACGGGGATGACCTAACCGTATCGCTACCCGTGGATATGTATACCGCTATACTTGGCGGCGAGGCCCAGGTAAACACCATGAGCGGTACCCTGAAGCTGAAGATCCCGGCGGGGACCCAAAGCAGCAAAACGCTGCGGCTGCGGGGCAAGGGCATGCCGCGCTACGGGCACGCCAGCCAACACGGGGATCTTTACGTAAGAATAGAGGTAACGCTGCCTACCAGCCTGAGCGCCGAGGAGCGCGACCTGCTGGAGCGCCTCCGCGACCTGCGGAAAGCCAAGGCAGCGTAGTGTTGTTGCGTACCATCTTATAGCCATACTTAGCTATGTTAGTGACCATTGAACAAACCCGGACCTACACGCCGCTGGAGAATTTCCTGGATAGCCTTGCCGATAAGGAACTGACCTGCTATGCCACAGACCTGTTGCAGCAGCACGGTTGCGGAAGTATGGATGAACTGAGCCATGCCGTAAGGCGCGCCACGGAAGTATGTACCAGCATGCATTTGCCCCTCAACGAGAATTTCAAGCCGGTGTATCGCTCCCAAAATGGGGAGGTGGTGCAGGACTGGCGCCTCTCGCCGATGGCCTACATGCTGACGGTGCTGAATGCTGATTCCAAAAGCGACCTGGTGGCCCGTACGCAGATAGAGATGGTGCGCCGCTTTCTTAACACTCCGTAAACTGTGGCAGCGGCTGCGGCAGTGCTTGCTGCGCTGCCAGCACCTGGCTCCAGCCAAACTGCTGGCAGAGGCGTAGCGTGTTGTGCGGCAGCTGCGCTTTTATACTTACCGCCTCGCCCGTGAAGGGGTGCTTAAAGTATAGCTCTGCGGCGTGCAGCAGCATGTACGGGCTTTGTAACTCCTCCAAAAACATTTTGTTATGCCGCCAGTCGCCATGGCGCTTATCGCCCACAATGTAGTGCCGGATGTGCGCAAAATGCTTGCGAATCTGGTGCATACGGCCAGTTTCAGGCTTTATTCTTACCAAACTATAACGAGAGGTCTGGTAGCGGCCAACCGGTATCGGCAACTCTACGGTAGCCAGTCGCTCGTAATGCGTCACGGCATCCTGCGGCGCTTTGTGCTTATGGTCTTTATCGGGGCGGATGGGGTTGTCGATGGTGGCGGCCTCGGGTGTGTAGCCGCGCACGATGGCAAAGTAGGTCTTATCGGGCTCGCGGGCCTCAAAGGCCTGCACCACCGGCGTTGCCGCCTCCGGTGCTTTGGCAAAGAGCAACACGCCGGAGGTCCCTCGGTCGAGGCGGTGCACCGGGTACAGGTGATAGCCTAGTTGGTCGCGCAGCAGCTGCAGGGCAAACGCCTTCTGTTCTTCGGCTATGCGCGTGCGGTGCACCAGCAAACCATTCGGCTTGTTAATAGCCACATAATGCGCATCCTCATAAATTATCTCTAACACAGTATCCTTGTTTTCTGCAAAGATAGGCAAACCATACGTTATGGCGGCTGTAGGGCGGCTTCGGCTATACGTTAAAGTATAAAGTGGCAGCGGGAGCCGTTTATTTTGGTGCCGGTAAGGGATTTGCTGGCGCGGCTCGTATCTTTGCCGACATTACTATCCGCAGAAACAGCAGCACATGGCCATTTCCATAGACAATCTCCGCAGGGGCAAGAAGTACAGGCTAACGAACTACGGGGAAACTTTTGAGTTCCAGGTGGTGGACATGCCGGAGGAGAACGAGTACCGTGTAAAAGACCTGCTGACCCTGGAGAAATACCTGCTCAACGACCTGCTCAAGTATGGCAAGGGCAGGGACTTTGACCTGGAGGAGCTGTAGCCCTCAGCTGCGGCTTACGCTCCCTTTCTTCTCCCAGTGGCTTTTCAGGATGATGTTGCCCTGCGGCTGCCGCACAATCCTGCGCACGTAGCGCTCCCCGGCTATACTTCCGTCCTCATTGCGCCTGCCGATAAACAGCGTGACCGGCTCCCCCAGCTCATTGGTGATGTAAGTGATATCCTTTCCTGCATAGTGCTGGTCGTAGCGCTGCCTTGGCTCATATACTTTCTCTAAGATCTTCTCCAGCTTTGGATTGAGGGCCATACGTCGTTTCCATTATTTAAGCGCGCTGCTGCGCTCCGTTCAACAACCATTTATAGGCTTCGTCTTTGCTATAAAACACCCGAAACTCCAGCTGGTTCTGTTTTAGCTGGTTGATGCATTCGTACATCTTATAGGATACGACCTCCTGGAAGGCATCGGGCGGTACTACGCGGGCGTAGCGCTCTATCTTAAGGTTTTCAATGATGCCGGAAGCATAGGCCGATACCCAGTGCTGCATGGCCATCACCAGGTTTACCCCAGCCGAGTTATCCGAAAGGAAATAACGCAGC